>NZ_JBIVCZ010000001.1:833502-1462477 GCF_044746965.1 Promicromonospora sp. NPDC090134
CCGGTGGGTGTCCCACCCCTCCCGGGGCGGGGGGCCCCCGCGGGCTTCCCCCCCGCGGGGGCGGGGGGGGCGGGTTGGCCCGCTGGGTGATCGGCAGCCCGGGCTGCCGATCACCTGACGAACTACCGCCCACGCGCCTCGTCTGGGCCTGTGGTGTCTTGACCCTTGGGCGGTCGCGGAATAGGCTTCGAATGAATCGTTTCAAGGTGCGCACGAAGGCGTGCGCGGAGAGGGAGGACGCCATGGCGGCATCCACACGTGTCGAGGCGGCCAGGTCCGCGCTCCGGCAGCAGACGATCGAGCTGCCGTCCTGGGCCTTCGGCAACTCGGGCACGAGGTTCAAGGTCTTCAGCCAGCCGGGTGTGCCGCGTGACCCGTTCGAGAAGATCGCCGACGCCGCCCAGGTGCACCGGTACACCGGGGTGGCCCCGCGCGTCAGCCTGCACATCCCCTGGGACCTGGTCGACGACTTCGAGGTGCTCGCCCGGCACGCCGCGGACCTGGGCGTGCAGATCGGCATGATCAACTCCAACGTCTTCCAGGACGAGGACTTCATGCTGGGCTCGCTCGCCCACCCCGACCCGAGGGTGCGCGCCAAGGCCGTGGACCACCACAAGCAGTGCATCGACGTCATGCGGGCCACGGGGTCCAAGGACCTCAAGGTCTGGCTGTCGGACGGCCTCAACTACCCCGGCCAGGACTCGATCCGGGCCCGGCAGGACCGGATCGCCGAGTCGCTGGCCGAGATCTACGCCGCGCTCGACGACGACCAGCACATGGTGCTCGAGTACAAGTTCTTCGAGCCTGCCTTCTACGTCACCGACGTGCCGGACTGGGGCACCTCCTTGCTGCACGTCCTGGCGCTCGGCGACCGGGCGAAGGTCGTGCTGGACACGGGCCACCACGCGCCCGGCACCAACATCGAGTTCATCGTGGCGCAGCTCCTGCGCCAGGGCCGGCTCGGCGCCTTCGACTTCAACAGCCGGTTCTACGCCGACGACGACCTCATGGTCGGCGCCGCGGACCCGTTCCAGCTCTTCCGGATCATGCACGAGATCGTGTCCGCCGGGGCGCACGCCCCGGACAGCGGCGTCAACTTCATGCTCGACCAGTGCCACAACATCGAGCCGAAGATCCCGGCGCAGATCCGGTCGGTCATGAACGTCCAGGAGGCGACGGCGAAGGCGCTGCTCGTCGACGTCGAGGCGCTGGAGGCCGCCCAGCGGGCCGGCGACGTGCTCGGCGCGCACGGCGTGCTGATGGACGCCTACGACACCGACGTCCGGCCGCTCGTCGCGCAGGTGCGCGAGGAGATGGGGCTGGACCCGAACCCGACCGCGGCCTTCGCGGCGTCGGGCTATGCCGAGAAGATCGCGAGCGAGCGCGTCGGTGGCGCGCAGGCGGGATGGGGAGCATGAACGGCGTCAGCGGAGCCGGCGTGGTCGAGGACCTCGTGGGCCGGTCGAACCGGCTGGGCTCCGACCCCCGGGTGACCAACTACGCGGGCGGCAACACGTCCGCGAAGGGCACCGCCACCGACCCGGTGACGGGCGAGCCCGTCGAGCTGCTGTGGGTCAAGGGCTCCGGCGGCGACCTCGGGACGCTCACCGAGCAGGGCCTGGCCGTGCTGCGGCTGGACCGGATGCGCGCCCTCGTGGACGTGTACCCGGGCGAGGAGCGCGAGGACGAGATGGTCGCCGCGTTCGACTACTGCCTGCACGGCAAGGGCGGCGCGGCGCCGTCGATCGACACGGCGATGCACGGCCTGGTCGACGCGCCCCACGTGGACCACCTGCACCCCGACGCCGGCATCGCGATCGCCGCGGCCGCCGACGGCGAGAAGCTGACCGCCGAGATCTTCGGCTCCGACGTCGTGTGGGTGCCGTGGCGCCGGCCGGGCTTCCAGCTCGGCCTCGACATCGCGGCCATCAGGGCGGCCAACCCGCAGGCCGTCGGCTGCATCCTGGGCGGCCACGGCATCACCGCGTGGGGCGACACCTCGGCAGAGGCGGAGGAGCGGTCCCTCGACATCATCCGGCGGGCCGAGGAGTTCATCGCGGCCCGGGCCGCGGCCCGCGACACCCATGCCTTCGGCGCGGTGCGCCCGGGCTACGAGCCCCTGCCCGACGCCGAGCGGCGGGCCCGTGCCGCCGCGCTCGCCCCCGTGATCCGCGGTCTGGCCAGCGTCGACGCCCCGCAGGTGGGGCACTTCACCGACTCGGGGCCGGTGCTGGACTTCGTCGCCCGGGAGCGGCTGGTGCCGCTCGCCGAGCTCGGCACGAGCTGCCCCGACCACTTCCTGCGCACCAAGGTGAAGCCGCTGGTCGTCGACGTCCCGACGTCGGCCACGGTCGAGGAGACCGTGACCGCGCTCCGGGCCGCGCACGAGGCCTACCGCGCCGACTACGCCGCGTACTACGAGCGCGGGGCGGCCCTCGCCCGGGCCCGCGGCGAGGAGCCGCCCGCGATGCGCGGCGCCGACCCGGCGATCGTGCTGGTCCCGGGCGTGGGCATGTTCTCGTTCGGCCGGAACAAGCAGACGGCGCGCGTGGCCGGCGAGTTCTACGTCAACGCGATCAACGTGATGCGCGGCGCGGAGACCGTCTCGACCTACGCCCCCATCGCGGAGGCCGAGAAGTTCCGCATCGAGTACTGGGCGCTGGAGGAGGCCAAGCTGCGGCGCATGCCCGCGCCCAAGCCCCTGGCGACCCGGGTCGCCCTGGTGACCGGGGCGGCGTCGGGCATCGGCAAGGCGATCGCCACGCGGCTGGCGGCCGAGGGCGCGTGCGTGGTGGTGGCGGACCTCGACGCCGGGAAGGCGGCGGCCGCGGCGGCCGAGCTCGGCTCGGCGGACGTCGCGGTCGGCGTGGCCGTGGACGTGTCGTCGGAGGCGGCCGTGCGGGCGGCGGTCCAGGAAGCGGTGCTGGCGTTCGGCGGGGTGGACCTCGTGGTGAACAACGCCGGGCTGTCCCTGTCCCGGTCCCTGTTCGAGACCACCGAGGCCGACTGGGACCTGCAGCACGACGTCATGGCCAAGGGGTCGTTCCTCGTTTCTCGTGAAACGGCGCGGGTGCTCGTGGACCAGGGCATGGGCGGTGACATCGTCTACATCTCGTCCAAGAACTCGGTGTTCGCGGGGCCCAACAACATCGCCTACTCGGCGACCAAGGCCGACCAGGCGCACCAGGTGCGGCTGCTGGCCGCCGAGCTGGGGCAGTACGGCATCCGCGTGAACGGCGTGAACCCGGACGGCGTGGTGCGCGGTTCGGGCATCTTCGCCTCCGGCTGGGGCGCCAACCGGGCGGCGGTGTACGGCGTGCCGGAGGAGAAGCTCGGCGAGTTCTACGCCCAGCGCACCCTGCTCAAGCGCGAGGTGCTGCCGGAGAACGTGGCGAATGCCGTGTTCGCGCTGTGCACCTCCGACTTCTCGCACACGACGGGCCTGCACGTGCCGGTGGACGCGGGCGTGGCAGCGGCGTTCCTGCGGTGAGCGAGGCGGTGGGCGACGCGGTGGGCGACGCGGTGGGCGGCCCCGCCGAGCCGGGGTTCGTCGCGATCGATCTGGGCGCGACGAGCGGCCGGGTGATGCTTGGTGTGGTGCACGGGGCGGCCGGGCCGACGTCGGGCGCGGCCGCGCACACCGGGCCGAGCGTCGAGCTCGTCGAGTGCGGCCGGTTCCCGAACGGGCCCCGGACGGACGAGCACGGCGCCCTGCGGTGGGACGTGCGCGCGCTGTGGCGCGGGATCCTCGACGGGCTGCGGGCCGCGCGCGATCTCGCGCGGGAGCGCGGCGTCGAGATCCGGGGGATCGGCGTGGACGCGTGGGCCGTGGACCACGCGTTCCTCGACGACGCCGGCGACCTGGTGGCGGACCCGTTCTGCTACCGCGACGCCCGCACGGACCACGTGGCCGACGACGTGTACCGGCACGTGCCGTTCGCCGACCACTACGCCGTCAACGGGCTGCAGCACCTGCAGTTCACCACGGAGTTCCAGCTCGTCGCGGGCGTCTCGACCGGCGTCGGCGGCGAGGAGTGGGCGCGGGCCCGGCACCTGCTGCTGGTGCCCGACCTGATCGCGTACCGGCTCACCGGCCGGCGGGTCGCCGAGGTGACCAACGCGTCCACCACGGGGCTGCTCGACGCCCGCTCGCGCACCTGGTCGGGCGAGCTCCTGGACCGGCTCGGGGCGGAGTACCCCGGGCTCGCTGGGCTGCGGGACCGGCTGCCGGGGCTCGTCGAGCCCGGCACCGTCGTCGGGCACCTCGTGCCCGAGGTGCGGGAGGCGACCGGGCTCGGGGAGGTGCCGGTGCTCGCCGTCGCCTCGCACGACACGGCGTCGGCCGTGGCGGCGACGCCGCTGGGTGCCGCCGGCGCGTACGTCTCGTCGGGCACATGGTCGCTGGTCGGGCTGGAGCTGCCCGCGCCCGTGCTCACCGAGGCGAGCCGCGCGGCGAACTTCACCAACGAGCTCGGCCTCGACGGGACCGTGCGCTACCTGCGCAACGTCATGGGCCTGTGGGTGCTGGACGAGTGCGTCCGGGCCTGGGCGCAGGACGACGGCGCGCCCGTGGACCTGCCCGGCCTGTTGGCGGCGGCCGCCGCCGAGCCGGGCGGCCGCTGCCTGGTCGACGTGGACGGCGGCGAGTTCCTCGCCCCGGGCGACATGCCGCGCCGGGTGTCGGACGCGGTCGCGCGCCTCGGCGTCGACCTCCCCACGGACGGACCGGCCGCGCGGCCCGCCCTGGTCCGGGTGGTCCTCGACAGCCTCGCGGCCTCGTCGGCGCGGGCGGTCTCGAACGCGTCGGCGCTGGCCGGCGTGGTCGTGGACACCGTGCACGTGGTGGGCGGCGGCTCGCGGAACGAGCTGCTGTGCCGGCTCACCGCCGAGGCGACCGGGCTGCCCGTGGTCGCCGGACCGGTCGAGGCGACGGCGCTCGGCAACGTGCTGGTGCAGGCCCGCGCCGTCGGGGTGCTGTCGGGCGACCTGACGGCGCTGCGCGACGTCGTGCGCGCGAGCACCCACCTGCGCCGGTACGACCCCGAGCCTCTACACCCCTGAGCCCGCGCTCGACGCGCGGACGATCAGCCGGGGGCTGAGCTCGATCCGGTGCACCGGGCGGTCGGCGTCCGCGAGCCGGCGCGTCAGCAGCTCCACCGCAGCCGCGCCGATCGCTGCCTTGGGCGGGCTCACCGCGGTGAGCGGCGGGTCGGCGAGAGCGGCCACCTCGTCGTCGTAGGCGACCACCGCGAGGTCCGTGGGCACCCGCACGCCGCGCTCCCGCGCCAGCTCCACCAGCGAGATCGCCTCCCGATCGGAGTGCACCAGCACCGCCGTCACGCCCGTCTCCGCGCACCGGTCCAGCACGGACGCGGCGTCGGCGGCCCACGCGGGGTCGCCCAGCGGCGCCGTCTCCAGGTCGAGCACCACGTCGAACTCCAGGTCCGGTGCCGCCGCGAGGAAACCGCGGCGGACGGCGGCCGAGTGCGGGCTGGTCCGCGACGTCACCAGGCCCACCTGCCGGTGCCCGCGCTCCGCGAGGTGGCGTGCCGCCGTGCCCGAGCCGAGCGCGTGGTCGGTCGCCACCGACTCCAGCGGCTCGCGGTACGGGCCACCCACGAGGCGTCGCTCCATCAGCACCACCGGCAGGTCCAGGCCGGCGAGCCAGTCGCCCAGCTCGGTGGCGTCGGGCCCGGAGGCGGGCGGCGCCACGAGCAGGCCGTCGACCCCCGGGCCGCCGTCGTCCCCGACGAGTGCCGCGAGCTGGTGCCGGATCTGGTCCACGTCGTAGGACCCGCCGCGCAGGATCAGCCGCGCCGAGCCGTCCGCGGCGCCGCGCGCGCCGCGGATCACCTCGGGCCAGTAGTAGTCGAGCGACGGCACGACCACGCCGATCGTCGGCTGCCCGGCGTCGGCGGCGTCCTCGACGTCCTGCCGCCCGGCCGTGCGGGCCGGGATCCGCGCACCGCCGTGCACCTTCTCCAGCGCGCCGTCCATGACCAGCACGGCGAGATCGCGCCGCACCGTCACGGGCGTCACGCCGAGCACGCGCGACAGGTCGCTCACGCGTGCCGAACCCGTCTCCCGCACCCGCGCGATCAGGCGCGCCCGACGCTCGCTCGGGAGCGGCGCTTCCTGCGTCATGCAACCTCCTGCGATCCCGACCCGGTGGGTCTCATGGTGACCTGGAACGTGCCCGACGGCGCCTCTGCGCGCGCCGTGAGTCGCAACCGGGTCAGGTGTTCACCCCATACGGCGGACAGCTCGCGGTCGTCCAGCACGCGCACGTCGAGCTCGGCGTCGACGTCCGCGACGTCCCAGGTGAGGGCGAGCGTACGGCCGGGCGGCCCGTCCGGGACACCGTCCGGCGCGAACCGGACGACCGCCCGGCCGGGCGTGAGCGTCACGTCGCCCGCGAGCAGCCAGTGCCACGCCGTCGGACCGTCCGGTGTGCCGGGCTCCGCGGGCGCGAACCGCCAGGAGTCCTCGACGGTCACCGTCTCGGCGTCCGGGTCCAGCCGCACGTCCCGCCACCAGTGCTCCAGGCCGGCGACCGGGTAGGCCCCGGCCAGGTCCACGCGCGCCCGCCAGCCCGCCGCGGCACCGGCGTGGGTGCTGTCGGCCGCGCCGGCTCCGCCGTCCGCCACCTCGAACGCGCGGGCGGCGAACTCCGGGCCCGGGGCCTGCTCCACCCCGCGCACCCGCGGGACGTTGTGCCAGTCGCCCCGGACCACCCACAGGTCGTACCGGTCCGGCCCGAAGGTACCCGCCCGGTAGGTGGGCTTGCCCGCGTCCACGACGACCGGCACGCCGTCGAGCGCCACGATCACCGAGCCGACGTCCACGTGGTTGTGGTTCTCGTCGTTGTGCCCGCCCTTGACCGACACCGCTACGCCGCGCGCCGAGCCGGGCGCGGAGCGCGCCACCGCGATGCCCGTCGCCGGGAACACGGACCGCCCCGCCAGCGGCGGCACGGCGGCGGGGCCGTCCGCCCAGGAGCCGGTCAGCAGGCCCACGGCGCGCGGCAGGGAGGCGCGCTCGTCGAACAGCCCGCCGGGCCGCCCGCGGTACGACGCCGCGTGCTGCGCCGCCGCGTCGTCGCCCACGCGCAGCGCCCAGGCGTGCACGACGTTCCAGGGCCAGGTCGCGAGCGGCCGCGCGGCGCCGTCGGCCACGTTGACGTACCAGTCGCCGCCGAGGTGCATGGCGTGCGGGAAGGCCACGGTGGCGCGGATCCGGTCCAGCGCCTCCCGGGCCGGCTCGATCCCCGCGAACGCGAGCAGGTCCTGCGCCTCCAGCGCCCGGGCGGCTCCCTGCCACCAGTAGTGGTAGCCCTCGTCGACGCCGCCGTCGGCGGGCAGGGACGCCCAGTACGCGGCGATGCCCTCGGCGACGAGCGCCGAGGTGGCCCGGCGCCGGTCCGGGTCCTCCTCCAGCGCGAGGTTGGCGGCGAGCACGTTGCCCTGGATCCAGGGGCTCCAGTTCATGATCGGGTGGTCGACGCCGAGCCACCACCAGTCGCGCCGCTCCGTGAACGGCCGCAGCACGCGGGCCTGCGCCTCCTGCCGGACCCGCCAGCGCACGCCGGGTGCGCGCTCGTCGAGGGCCGGGCCGAGCAGGTGGTCGACCCAGGCGAGCTGCGCGGCCACCTCGCCCGCCCCGAGGTCCAGGTACGGCTCGGTGACGGTGGGCGTGATCCGGCCGAACCGGTCGAACGTGTCGTCGTGGGCGGCCCAGCACCACGAGGACTGCTCGCACAGCAGCAGCACGCCGTCGACCACCTCGTCGACGCGCTCGTCGCTCGGGTCGACGAGGGCCGCGAGCGTGGCGCGGGTCAGCCGCGCCTGCCGGGCCGCGACCTGCGCCTCGTAGACCGTGCGGACGCCGTCGCGGAAGAACCGGGCGTACTGCGAGGCCAGGGTCTGCGGCCAGGGGGTACCGCGCTCGGCGTCGGCGGCGGCGAGCGTGGGGGCGAGGGCGCCCGCCACACGCGGCCCGGCCCAGAGGCTCCGGGCCGTGACGTCGGGCGCAGGCAGCGACGGTGCTGTCATGTGCGTATCTCCTATGATCGAAAATGATCGTAGTGGAACTCTTTCCCGAACGCCAGGGGCTTGCCAACGGCCAGCCGGGTGGGCTTCAATGGGCCATCGTTCGATCGTAGGTGATCGGAATTGTTCGTCTGAACGGTCAGGCGAACGCGGACTCGATGGAGAGGAGCGCGGTGGTGCGGCGACCTGAGGCCCTGCTCGTCATGGACGATCGGGCACTGCGTATGCAGTTCGGCCCGGACGAGGACTCCCGGCTGCGCGCGATCGCGCGGCTCGGCGAGCCCGCCCGTGTGACCGCGTACGACACCCCGGAGGCGAAGGCCCGCCTGGCCGACGTCGAGGTGCTCCTCACCTCCTGGGGCGCGCCCCGGATCACCGCCGACGTGCTCGACCTCGCGCCGAACCTGCGCGCCGTGCTGCACTGCGCGGGCTCGGTCCGGTCGCTCGTGTCCGACGCGGTCTGGGACCGCGGGCTGCTCGTCACCAACGCGGTGGTCGAGAACGCGCTGCCGGTCGCGGAGTTCACGGTGGCCGCGATCCTGATGGCCGGCAAGAAGGCGCCGTTCCTCGCGAACATCGCGCGCAAGCGCCGCGACGACTGGTCCTACCTGGGCGAGCACGGCGAGCTGTCCAACCGCGGCCGGGTCGTCGGCATCGTCGGCTTCTCTCGGACCGGCCGCCAGGTGGTGGCGCGCCTGACCGTGCCGGGCTCCGGCCCCGAGACCCGCGAGATCCTCGTGGCGGACCCGCTCGCGGACCCGGCCGCCGTGGCCGCCGCCGGCGCGCGGCTGGTGCCGCTCGACGAGCTGCTGGCGGCCTCCGACATCGTCTCCCTGCACGCCCCCGACCTGCCCTCGACGCGCAACCTGATCGGCGCGCGCGAGCTCGCCCTGCTGCCGGACGGCGCCACGCTGATCAACACCGCCCGCGGCGCCGTCGTCGACACCGCGGCGCTGGAGCGCGCGTGCGAGACCGGGCGCATCTACGCGATGCTCGACGTCACCGAGCCCGAGCCGCTGCCGGCGTCGTCGGTGCTGTACGACCTGCCGAACGTCATGATCACCCCGCACATCGCGGGGTCGCTCGGCACGGAGGCGCGCCGCATGACCGCGGCCGCGCTCGACGAGCTGGAGCTGTACGCGCGGGGCGAGGCGTCCCGCAGCGCCGTGACGCGCGAGGACATGGAGTTCGTCGCATGACCGACCACATCTCGTCCGTCCCGGCCGGCGCGGGCGCGTCCGGCCCCGAGGCCCGCGCCTGGCTCGCGGCCTACGCCGACCGGCTGCTGGCCGCCGTCGAGCCGTACGCGTCGCCGAGCGGCTCGCTCATCACGCTGCCCGGCACCCCGGGCGGGTACGGCACCGCCGTCGACGGGCTGGAGGGCTTCGCCCGCACGTTCCTGCTCGCGGGCTTCCGGCTCGCGGGGGAGGACGGCGCCGACCCGACGGGCCTCGCCGAGCGGTACGCGGCCGGCCTCGCGGCGGGCACCGACCCCGCGCACCCCGAGCGCTGGACCCGGCCCGACGAGCACGGCCAGGCCAAGGTCGAGGCCGCCTCGCTCGCCCTGATCCTCGACCTGACGCGGCCCTGGATCTGGGACCGCATGGACGCCGCCGCGCAGGAGCACGTGGTCGACTACCTCGGGACCGTGGTGGGCGACGAGGACTACCCGGACAACAACTGGGTCTGGTTCCGGATCGTCGTCGAGACCTTCCTGCGCTCGGTGGGCGGCCCGTTCTCCGCGGACGACGTGGCCCGCGACCTCGCCGCGCACGACCGGTTCCGCCGTCCGGGCGGCTGGTTCGCCGACGGCCCGGAGCGCAGCTTCGACCACTACGCCGGCTGGGCGCTGCACCTGTACCCCGCGCTGTGGGCGCGGATGTCCGGGGCCGCGGAGGTCGCGGCGGCGGCGGGCGACGACCTGGCCGTGCGCTCGGCGTCCGACCGCGAGCACCTGGCCCGCTACCTCGACGACGCCCTGGCGCTCGTGGGCGCCGACGGCTCCCCGCTGCTGCAGGGCCGCAGCCTCACGTACCGCTTCGCGGCCGCCGCGCCGTTCTGGGCCGGCGCCGTGTCGGGCGTGGGCCGGCCGGGGCAGCTCCGCGAGGCGGCGACACGCATCGTGCGGCACTTCGCCGACCACGACGTGCCCGGCGACGGCGGCCTGCTGACCCTCGGCTGGCACCACGCGTGGCGCCCCCTCGCGCAGCGGTACAGCGGCACCGGCTCGCCGTACTGGGCGAGCAAGGGCCTCCTGGGCCTCGCCCTGCCCGCCGCGCACGAGGTGTGGACGGCGGCCCCCGAGCTGCTCCCGGTCGACGTCGGCGACGTGCTCACCGTGGCCGCCGCGCCCGGCTGGGCGATCAGCGCCACGCGTGACGACGGCATCGTGCGCGTGGTCAACCACGGCACCGACCACGCCCTGCCCGGGGCAGACGGGGGTGACTCGCCCCTGTACGCGCGGCTCGGCTACTCGACCGCGACGTCCCCGCTGCTGGACGCGGACGGCTGGAGCTCCCCGCTGGACCAGTCGGTGACGCTCCTGGACGCGGCGGACGGGGCGACCCACCGCACGGGCTTCGAACCGGTCCCGGTCGAGACGACGGGACCGGCCGTGGCCCTGGCCTCCGTGGCCTCCGCGCACTGGGTCGAGGCCGATCCGGACGCGCCCGACCACGGGTCCGGGCGGCCCGGGGTCGCCACCGCCGCCGGGCGGATCACCACCGTCTCGATCGTGCGCGGCGCCTGGGAGGTCCGGCTGGTCCGGGCCGCGGACGGCGTCGACGCCCGGGCGACGGCGCTCCGGATCGGCGGCTGGGCCGCCGGGCCCGGCCTCGACTCGACGCTCGTACCGCTGCTGGGCGACATCGCGCCGGTCAGCGGGACGGCCACGGCCGAGGACGCGACCCCGCTCGCGGGCCCGACGACCACCCCCTGGCTGCGGTACGCCCCGGTGCCGGAGGGCTGGACCGGCGTCGCCGTCCGCCTCGGGCGGGCCTCCGCCGACGACCAGGACGCGCCGACGGCCCCGGCCGCCGCACCGCAGCTCGACCTCACCGCCGGACAGGCCGTCGTGACCTGGCCGGACGGGGAACGGACCACGGCAACCCTGCCCTGACCACACGCACCCGGTGGTTCGTCACCGGGGCGTCGCAGTACGACTCACTCGAAGGAGAGTAGGAATGAACCGCAAGATCATGAGCGCGCTCGGCATCGCCGCCGCCGCCTCGCTGGCCCTGACGGGGTGCGGCGGACAGGACGAGCCCGCGGCCGCCGAGGGCCCGGTCACCATCAGCCTGGCCGGCTGGGACTTCGCGTCCACGCCGGAGTTCCAGACGCTCGCGGACGCCTATCACGAGGCGAACCCGGACGTCACCGTGGAGCTCAAGGAGTACCCGGCCGGCGACGACTACGACACGGCCCTCACGGCCGACCTGTCCGCGGGTGCCGCGCCCGACATCTTCATCGTGAAGAACCTCAAGAACTACATCACGTTCCAGGAGGGCGGCACGCTGCTCGACGTCTCCGACGTGGCGGGCGAGCTCGACCCGGCGACGGGCGGCCTGGAGCCGATGGCCGTCGACGGCAAGACCTACGCGGTGCCCTACCGCCAGGACTCGTGGCTGCTCTACTACAACAAGGCGCTGTTCGAGAAGGCCGGCGTGGACCTGCCCGACGGCTCCTGGACCTGGGACGACTACGCCGAGGCCGCCGAGAAGCTGACCAAGGGCATCGGCGAGAAGGAGGTCACGGGCACCTACCTGCACAGCTGGCAGTCCACCGTGCAGGGCTTCGCGCTCGCGCAGACCGAGGGGGCCACGCTGGACGGCGGCGACTTCTCGTACCTGGCGCCGTACTACGAGCGGCAGCTCGCGCTGCAGGACAACGGCTCGCAGCCGTCGTTCGCGACGGTCACCACGAACGAGCTGGCCTACCAGTCGCAGTTCGGCACCCAGAAGGCAGCGATGCTCCCGATGGGCTCCTGGTACATCGGCACGCTGGTCGCCGAGCAGGCGTCGGGGGCGGCGGACACCTTCGAGTGGGGCATCGCGCCGATCCCGCAGCTCGACGAGTCCACGACCGGCACGGAGAACACCCCGGCCACGTTCGGTGACCCGACGACCATGGGCATCAGCTCGAACATCGACGAGTCCAAGATCGAGACCGCGAAGGACTTCCTGCGGTTCGCCGCCGGCCCCGAGGGTGCCGCCGCGCTCGCGGAGATCGGCATCACGCCGGCCCTGATCGACGACACCGTGGCCGACGCGATCTTCGCGCTCGACGGCGTGCCGCAGGACGACCTGTCCCGCTTCGCCTACACGACGCACGACACGCTGCCGGAGAACCCGGTGGGCGAGAAGACCGCGGCCATCCAGACCATCCTCGGCGAGATGCACTCGGCGATCATGTCGGAGTCCACCCCGGTGGACGAGGCGATCACCGAGGCCGAGGAGCGCGTCGCCAACGAGGTCGGCTGATGGCGACTCCTGTCGCCGACGACCGGCGGACGCTCGGGCTCACGCAGCCCGGGCGCCCGCCCCTCCGGGCGCCTCGCACGTCGCTCAAGATCCGCAACGCCCTGATCGGCTGGACGTTCATCCTGCCGAACTTCCTCGGCTTCGCGGTGCTCACCCTCGGCCCGGTGCTCGCGCTGTTCTACTTCTCGCTGACCAACTGGAACATCTTCGGCAACGCGGAATGGGTCGGCCTCGACAACTTCACGCGCCTGGTCGGGGACAAGAGCTTCCACAAGGCGCTCGGCAACACGTTCTACTACGCCGCGCTGCACATCCCCCTGACCATCGTGGTGTCCCTGTGCCTGGCGCTGCTGCTCAACCAGAAGCTGCGCGGCGCCGCCTTCTTCCGCACGGTGGCCTTCTTCCCGTACATCACCTCGATCGTCGCGGTCGCCGTGGTGTGGAACATGCTGTTCAGCCCCGAGTACGGGCCGATCAACCAGTTCATCGGCCTCTTCGTCGGGGGCGACCTACCCGGTTGGACGGTCTCGAAGGACTGGGTGATGCCCGCGGTGATCATCGTGGGCACCTGGAAGGACATGGGCTACTACATGCTCCTGTTCCTGGCCGGCCTGCAGACCGTGCCGGGCGAGCTGCACGAGGCGGCCCGGATCGACGGGGCCGGTGCCTGGCAGCGGTTCTGGAACGTCACGCTGCCCTGCCTGCGGCCCACCATGTTCTTCGTGACCGTCATGGTCACCATCCAGAGCTTCAAGGTCTTCGACCTGATCCTCGTGATGACCGACGGCGGGCCGGGTCAGGCGAGCCTCGTGCTCAGCCAGTACATCTGGCAGAAGGGCTTCGAGCAGTTCGAGCTCGGGTACGCCTCGTCCGTCGCCGTCGTCCTGTTCCTCATCTGCATCTCCGTGACCGTGGTGCAGTTCCTGTACAACAAGCGGAAGGAGGCGTGATGGCGGCCCGCACGTCCCCCCTGCAGAGGTCTGGCCGGGTGCTGCTCTACGCGGTGATGATCGTCGCCGCGGCAGGCATCATGCTGCCGTTCGTCTGGATGATCATCTCGTCGCTCAAGATGAACAACCAGGTGTTCACCGCACCCGTGCAGTGGATTCCCGACCCGGTGCAGTGGAGCAACTACGTCGACATCTGGGTCAAGGCCGACATGGTCACCTGGGTGCGCAACACCCTGGTGGTGTCCCTGGCGGTGACCGCACTGCAGGTGCTGACCGGCAGCTTCGCCGCCTACGGCTTCGCCAAGATGCGCTTCCCTGGCCGCGACGCGCTGTTCCTGCTGTACATCGGGACCATCGCCGTGCCGTGGCAGTCGTACATGATCCCGCAGTTCCAGATGCTCTCGAGCTGGGGCCTGAACAACACCCTGTGGGCGATCATGCTGCTGCAGGCGTTCGGCGCCTTCGGCGTGTTCCTCATGAAGCAGTACTACGAGTCGATCCCCGACTCGCTGTCGGAGGCGGCGCGCATCGACGGGCTCTCCGAGTACGGGATCTGGTGGCGCATCATCATGCCGCTGTCGGTCCCGGCCCTGGCGTCGCTGACGATCATCACGTTCGTCTCGACGTGGAACGACTACCTCGGGCCGCTCATCTACCTGCGCGACCGCGAGCTGTGGACCATCCAGATCGGCCTCCAGTCGTTCATCGGCGAGTACAACGCCGAGCACGCGCTGATCATGACGGGCTCGGTGCTGTCGGTCCTGCCGATCGCGCTGATCTTCCTGCTCGGCCAGCGGTACTTCGTGCAGGGCATCGCGACGACGGGCGTGAAGGGGTGAGTGCCGTGGGGATCGCGGGAGCGTCGGGCTCCGCCGGAGCGGCGGCCGGGGCGGCCGGCGCGGCCGCGCCGCGCCGTCGGCGGACCCTGCTCGGGCCCGAGACCTACGAGCTGGTGTTCGGCACCGTCTACACGGGCCTCATGACCAACCTGCTCCTGGCGGTCGCCTGCCTGCCCCTGGTGGTCCTGGTCGTGGCGACCGACGTCGCCACGACCTGGCCACTGGCCGCCCTGGCGGCGCCGCTGCTGGGCCCGGCCCTGGTCGCGGCCTTCGTGGTGTTCGGCGCCTTCAGCGCCGACGGGTCGACGGCGGTGGTCCGCACCTTCGCCCGCGCCTGGCGCCGGCACCTGCGCCGCGGCCTGGCGATCGGGGCGCTCGCGACGGGCGCCGTGGTGGTGGCCGCCGTCGACATGGCCTTCTTCTGGGGCCGGACGGCGGGGGCCGCCGCCATTCCCGTGCTGGTCACGCTGGCCGCCGTGGCGGTGCTGACCGCGCTCCTCGCGCTGGCCGCCGTGCCCGAGATGCCGGGCGCACGACTGCGGGACGTGCTGCTCGCGGCGCTCGTGCTCGGGGTACGGCGCTGGTATCTGTCGGCTGGTGCCCTGGTCGTCCTGGGCCTGCTGGCGGGCGTCGTCGCGACCCGCCCGGCCGTGGGCCTGGGCTTCGCGGCCGCCCCGCTCCTCTTCGCGACCTGGGGCGTCTGCCGTTTCGTCCTGCGTGCCGCGCCGCCGTCGGCGCGCTCGGCGCCGACGCTGCCCCGCTGACCCGTCCGCCCGGTCACAGGACTCGGTACTTCCCTTTGAGGCCCGGGTTTCTCCGCTTTGACAGGGCTCAAAGCGGAGAAACCCGGGCCTCGAAGAGAATTCGGCGTCCTTACAGGTGCGGGGCCACGTGCTTGTCGTAGCGGGTCAGCACCGTCGCCGCCGTCTCCGCGGCCGGGCGGGCCCAGATCTCCTCGTTGAAGATCTCGGTCTCGATGTCGCCCACGTAGCCGGCGTCGCGCACCCAGCCCGTGATCGTGGCGAAGTCGATGTACCCGTCGCCCACATGCCTGCGGGAGTTCAGCGGCTCCGCGGCCAGCGGCAGCGCCCAGTCGCACACCTGGTACGACGCGATGCGGTCCTCCCGCCCGGCCCGCGCGATCGACTTGCGGAGCGCCGGGTCCCACCACACGTGATAGGTGTCCACGACCACGCCCACCTCCGACGCCGCGAACGGCGCCGCCAGGTCGAGCGCCTGCGCGAGCGTGGAGATCACCGCCCGGTCGGCGGCGAAGATCGGGTGCAGCGGCTCCAGCACGATCCGCACGCCGTGCTCGGCGGCGAACGGCACCAGGTCGGCGATCCGGTCGGCCACCCGGCCGCGCGTGGCCACCAGGTCGCGGTCCACGTCCGACGTCGGGGCGCCGCCCGGCGTCGAGCCCACCAGGCCGCCGACCACGAAGACCAGCTCCGCGGTGCCGATCGTCGCGGCCTCCTCGATCGCCCGCCTGTTGTCGTCGAGCGCGGCGCGAATGCCGGCGTCGTCGGCCGCGGTGAGGAACCCGCCGCGGCACAGGGACGACGCGCGCAGCCCGGCGTCGGCGATGATGCGCGCCGCCTGCGGCGCACCCACGGCCTGGACCACGTCGCGCCACGGTCCGACGGCGCCGAAGCCCGTCGCCGCCGCCGCCTCGCACGCCTCGGCCAGCGAGGCGTGCTTGACGGTGGCGGTGTTCAGGGAGGCCCTGCTCATGCGGTCACCCCGTTCGTCGTCAGGAACGCCCGCAGGCGCGCGGCGGCCAGCGGCGGGTCGAGCAGCATGCCGCAGCCGTCGGCCAGGCGGGCCAGCTCGACCAGGTGCGCGAGCGACCGGCCGGAGTGCAGGCCGCCCACCAGGGAGAACCCGGGCTGGAAGCCGTTGAGCCAGGACAGGAACGCGATCCCGGTCTTGTAGTAGTACGTGGGCGCCGCGAAGATGTGCCGGCCCAGCGCCTCGGTCGAGGCCAGGATCTGGTGCCCGCGGGCGGCGTCCCCGGCGTCGAACGCCTGCAGGGCCGTGGAGGCCGCCGGGTAGATCGCCGCGAAGATGCCGAGCAGGGCGTCCGAGTGGCCCTGCTCGTCGCCCGCGATGAGCTCCGGGTAGTTGAAGTCGTCACCGGTGTACAGCCGGGGCCGCACCCCGTCGTCCGACGCCGGCAGCGCCGCCAGCGAACGGCGCAGCCCCACCTCGTGCGCGGCGTCGAGCAGCGACACCTTGACCCCGTCGATCCGGGGCTGGTGGGCACGGATCAGGTCGAGGAACGTCTTCGTGGCGTCGTCCACCGAGTCGGAGCCCCAGTAGCCGGCCAGCGCAGGGTCGAACATGGTGCCCAGCCAGTGCAGCACCACGGGCTGGTCGGCCTCGGCCAGCACGGCGTCGTAGACGCGGGCGTAGTCCTCGGGCCCGCGGGCGACCTGGGCCAGCGCGCGGGAGGCCATGACGATCACCTGCGCCCCGGCGTCCTGCACCACGCCCACCTGCTCGCGGTAGGCGTCGGCGACGACGGCCAGGCCGGCGTCGCCCGGTTCGAGCGCCGCGACGACCGTGGGGTCGAGCTGGTCCGTGCCCGCGCCGCACGCGACGCGCGCGCCCACGGAGGCGGCCTCGGCCGCCGAGCGGCGGACGAGCTCCTGGGTCGCCGCCCAGTCGAGGCCCATGCCGCGCTGGGCGGTGTCCATCGCGTCGGCGACGCCGAGCCCGTGCTCCCAGATGCGGTGCCGGTAGGCGAGCGTGGCATCCCAGTCGACGACGGCGGGCGCGCCCGGCACGTTCTCCGCCCCGACCTGCGGCACCACGTGGGCGGCCGCGAAGGCGATGCGGGAGGTGATCGGGTCCGACGGCGTGGTCCAGGGGCCGGGGGCGTTCAGCTCGACGGCCTCGGAGCCGCTGAGGCGGCCCGCGGCGTCGAACAGGGGGAGGACGACGGCGACCCCGCTCCCTGTCCCGCTCACAGGGTGATCTCCGGGATGTCGATGCGGCGGCCCTCGGCCGACGACTGCAGGCCCAGCTCCGCGAGCTGCACGCCACGCGCGGCCGACAGCAGGTCGTAGCGGTGCGGGCGCCCGGCCACGACGTCGCGCAGGAACTCCTCCCACTGCAGCTTGAAGCCGTTGTCGAGGTCGGCGTTCGCGGGGACGTCGAGCCACTGGTCGCGGAACGGCTCGGTGACCGGCAGGTCCGGGTTCCACACGGGCTTGGGGGTGTGCGCGCGGTGCTGGGCGCGGCACTCGCGCAGGCCCGCCACCGCGGATCCGTGCGTGCCGTCCACCTGGAACTCGACCAGCTCGTCGCGGAACACCCGCACGGCCCAGGACGAGTTGATCTGCGCCACGACGTCGTCACCGCCCGGGGTGGTGACGTCGAAGATGCCGTACGCGGCGTCGTCGGCGGTCGCGGCGTACTCGCGGCCCTGCTCGTCCCAGCGCGTCGGGATGTGCGTGGCGGTCTTCGCGGTCACCGTCCTGACCTGCCCGAGGATGCCCTCCAGCACGTAGTTCCAGTGGCAGAACATGTCGGTGGTGATGCCGCCGCCGTCCTCGGTGCGGTAGTTCCACGACGGGCGCTGGGCGGGCTGCGAGTCGCCCTCGAACACCCAGTAGCCGAACTCGCCGCGCAGCGACAGGATGCGGCCGAAGAAGCCCTCGTCCACCAGGCGGCGCAGCTTGACCAGGCCCGGCAGGTACAGCTTGTCGTGCACCACGCCGACGGTCACGCCCGTGGTGGCCTGCAGCCGCGCGAGCTCGATGGCCTCGGCGAGGGTCTCGGCGGTCGGCTTCTCGGTGAAGACGTGCTTGCCCTGCTGCATCGCCTTGGACAGCGTCGCAGGGCGCAGGTTGGTCATGGCGGCGTCGAACACGATGTCGGCGTCCTTGATGGCCGCGTCGACGTCGGTGGTCCAGTGCTCGACGTCGTGCAGGGCCGCGAGCTCCTTGAGCTTGTCCGCGTTGCGGCCCACCAGCACGGGCTCGACCTGGACGCGCGAACCGTCGGGGAGCGTGACGCCGCCCTGGTCGCGGATCGGCAGGATCGAGCGCACGAGGTGCTGGCGGTAGCCCATGCGGCCGGTGACGCCGTTCATGGCGATGCGAAGTGTGGTCACGGGCGAGACTCCATCGTCGTGGGAATGCGCTTTCCAGGCGAGAATAGCGCACGGATCCGGGGGAGTACATGGGGGCCGGGGTGAGAGGCGGGGCCGCGGGTCGGCAGTTTGCATCGCAGACTCGGCAGTTTGCATCGAGGTCGGCACAGGCCTGTGCCGACCTCGATGCAAACTGCCGACGTCGCAGGACACTGCCGACGTCAGCCGGCCCACGACATCCGCAGCAGGCTGCCGATGTCAGCCGGCGCGCAACGTCCGCAGCAGAGTGCCGAGATCAGCCCGCGCCCCCCGGCCCCGCAACCTGCTCGGGTGCGAGCCTCCGGCAGCGGCTGGGGTCAGGCGCTCCGCTCCTTGCCGAACAGGGCCGGCGTCGACGCCCGGAGCACGACCTCGCCGCGTACCGGCGTGCTCGTGTCGCCCGCCTTGCCGAGCGCCAGGTCGGTCGCCAGCTCGCCGACCTCCGCGAGCGGGATCCGCACCGTCGTCAGCCCGGGAGACACGTCGCGCAGGGTGTGGATGTCGTCGAACCCGGCCACGGCGACGTCGTCGGGCACGCTCAGGCCCGCGTCGCGGACGGCGGCCATCGCGCCCACCGCCATGACGTCGTTGACGGCGAAGACGAGCTCGGGCAGCCCGCCGGTGCGCTCGATCAGGTCGCGCATCGCGGAGTACCCGCCGTCGCGGGTGAACGGGCAGGCCAGCACGCCGTCGGGCGCGACGGGGCTGCCGAGCTCCGCCAGGGCTCCGGTGAAGCCGCTCGTCCGGTCCGCCGCCGTGCGGTGGCCCGCTGGGCCGGCCAGCACGGCGAACCGGCGGTAGCCGTGGTCGTGCAGGGCGCGGGCGAGGTCGGCCGCGCCGGCCGCGTTCGCGATCTCGACGACGGGCAGGCCGCCGATCGGCTGGCCGACCAGCGCGACCCCGCCCCCGGCCTCCTGGAACGCGTTCAGGGCGGCCTCCAGCGCGCCCTGGGCGGGGCGTGCGTCGTCGGACGCCGGCGCACCGCCCCCGCCGTCCGCCGCCGCACCGCCGCCGTCCGCCGCCCCACCGTCGCCGCTCGGCGCCGCCGCGCCGCCGTCCGCCGGCCCCTCCGCCGGCTCCAGCCGGCCGCCCGCCAGGATGATCGCGCGCGAGCGCTGGCGCCGCGCGAGCTCGACGAAGGCGAGCTCGCGCTCGGAGCTGTGCTCCGTGGACGCGAGCGTGACGATGAGGCCGGCCTGCTCCGCCGCGCGCGCCACACCAGCGGCGATCGTCGAGAAGTACGGGTCGGCGATGTCGTGCACCACGAGCCCGAGCGCCGTGGTGCGGCCGCGGGCCATGGCCTGTGCGCTGGGGTCGGGCGAGTACGCGAGGCGGCGTGCGGCCTCCAGGACGCGCTCGCGCAGGTCCTCGCGGACGCTGCGCGTGGCGCTCCCGTTGATCGCGCGCGACGCCGTGGCGAGCGAGACGCCGGCCTCGCGGGCGACCTGGCTCAGGGTGACGGGGGCGTCGGACATGAGGTCATCCTGCCGTGTCCGGCGCCCTCGTGGTCGCCGAGCGCTCGGCAAGGGTGCGGATACCGCCCGCCGGACACCCCGCGGGCGGGGCGCGTGGGCTGCGCCTAGCGTGGGGACGGACGACGGAGGACCGCCATGACCCCACATCAGGACGTCCCGTTCGACCCGGCGCTCACGGACCTGTACCAGGACCTGCACCGACATCCCGAGCTCGGCTTCCAGGAGCATCGCACCGCGCGGATCGTCGCCGACCGGCTCACGGCGTCCGGGTTCGAGGTGACGACGGGCGTCGCCAAGACCGGCGTGGTCGGCGTCCTGCGGAACGGCCCAGGTCCGACGGCGCTGCTCCGCGCCGACATGGATGCCCTGCCGGTCAAGGAGGACACGGGCCTGGACTACGCGAGCACCGCGACCGCGACGGACGCGGCCGGGAAGACGGTCCCGGTCGACCACGCCTGCGGGCACGACCTGCACACCACGTGCCTCCTGGGCGCCGCCGACGTGCTGGCGCACGCCCGCGAGAGCTGGGCCGGCACCCTGCTCGTGGTGTTCCAGCCCGCCGAGGAGCTGGGCCAGGGTGCCCAGGCGCTGGTCGACGACGGCCTCTACGACCGTTTTCCGACCCCCGACGTCGTGCTCGGCCAGCACGTGGCGCCGCTGCCGGCGGGCAAGATCGCGGGGCATCCCGGCGCGTCGTACGCGGGCTCCGACTCGCTCCAGGTCCGGCTCGCCGGCCGCGGGGCGCACGGCTCCATGCCCCAGGCGTCGGTCGACCCGATCGTGATGGCGGCGGAGACGGTGCTGCGCCTGCAGACGGTCGTCTCGCGCGAGATCCCGAGCACGGCCACCGCCGTGCTCACCGTGGGCTCGATCCACGCCGGCGACGCCGCCAACGTCATCCCCGGCGAGGCCGAGCTGCAGCTCAACATCCGCAGCTACGACGAGGCGGTGCGGCAGCGGATCCTCGACGCCGTCGAGCGCATCGTGCGTGGGGAGGCGATCACCGCCGGTGCGACCGAGGAGCCCACGATCACCCCGATCGAGCGGTTCCCCGTCGTCGTCAACGACGATGCCGCTCTCGCCCGGACGTTCGCCGCCTTCGGCTCGTGGCTCGGCCCCGGGAACCTGCTCGATCCCGGGGCGGGGGCGGGGAGCGAGGACGTGGGCATCCTGGCGACGAGCGCGGGCGCGCCCCTGTCGTACTGGCTGCTCGGCGGCACCGACCCGGCCCTGTTCACGACCGGCGACATGAGCGACCCCGCGCTCCTGACCGTGCCGTCCAACCACTCCCCGCACTACGCCCCGGTCCCGGACCCGACCCTGCGCAACGGCGTGACCGCCCTGGTCACGGCGGCCCGCACCTGGCTGCCCGCCGCGTAGTGCGGACGATCGGCAGAACGTCAGGTGGTCGGCACCCCGGGGTGCCGACCACCTGACGTCCTGCCGATCACACGAGGCGTCGGGACCTCAGACCCGCGCCATGCGTAAGCCCGCGTCGCGGTGGGTGCGCTCGATGATGCTCGAGTACCCGGCGATCATCCGGACGTGGCTGAACCGGGGCCGGACGGCGGTGCGCGCGGACTCCAGCTCCTCGCGGCGGGCGGCCGCCTCGATCCAGGTCGCGGCGATCTCGTCGGGTTCGAACGACGTCACGAACCCGATCCGCTCGACGATCGACGGCGCGTCGCCCACCGGCGTCGTGACCGGCACGGCGCCGCACATCGAGCCCTCGATGAGGCACAGCGGCGCGGCCTCGCCGAAGGTCGAGGTGAGCGCGACGACGTCGGCCGTCGCGTAGACCAGCTCCATGTCGTGTCGCACACCCAGCAGGTCGAGGCGCTCCAGCAGGTCCGGGCGGTCGCCGAAGATCCGCTCCAGGTCGGCCTGGAGGTCGGGGTTGGCCGAGCTCATGCCGGCGCCGCACATCAGCACCCGGCCCGTGGGCTCGAGCGCCAGGAACAGCCGGGCGGACCGGAGGAACAGCTCGGGGTTCTTCATCTCGTCGTACCGCGCGGCGTAGACCACCACCGTCGCGTCGGCCGGGATCCCGGCCGCACCCCGCAGGGCGAGCCGGCGCGCGCCCTGGACCGGGCGGAACCGGGCGAGGTTGATGCCGTTGGGCACCACGCGCAGCAGCTCGGCGGGCACGCCCGCCTCCCGGTACGCGTCGCGCGTGGACTCCGCGCAGCAGACGACGGCGGCGAGCCGGCCGCGCTCCGCCGCGGTCAGCAGGTCGCCGAGGGCGTCACCCTGGTGCTCCGGGTCGGACCGGTGCAGGCAGGCGATGACGGGGCGCTGCGGGAACGCGTCCTGGTTCACGAGCCGGAGCGGCTGCTCCTTGAGGGACAGGATGACGTGCGAGCCCTCGGCCTGGTGGGCCGCAGCCCGGAGCTCGGCCTCGGTGAACACCCGCGGGTCGTGGTTCGCGTCGGTGCTGCGGCCCAGGGAGCCGATCCGGACACCCGCGGCGCGCAGCGCGCGGTAGCGGGGGTCGTCCTCCATCCGCTGGAGGGTGGCCTCGCGCCGGACCTCGTGGTGCAGGCTCAGCACGGAATGCTGCTGACGACCGCCCTGATGCAGACCGGCGACCACCGTCGAGTGCAGGACACGAGCCCCGCCGCTGAAGAAGCCCTCGTAGAGCGAGAGCACACGCAAGCCGTTGCGCTGGATCACAGACACCACCTCCTGCGCCCAGAGTGAGCCCTGCGGATGTGCATCACATGGCAGTTCGGTTACACGAGGATTACGTATCCGAGGACTTCTGCACAAGGAGGTTCCGGATGTCCCTCTCGGCCTGAGCGGGTGATGTTTCGCGGCAGCCCAGCGCCACCCACCGCTCGATCATGGCCGGCTCCGCGCGCAGCAGCGAGGTGCCGCGGCGCAGCAGCGTGCCGAGCGGCTTGCGCGCCTCCGCGACGTCGCGCAGGAACCGGAACCAGAAGGTGACCAGGCGCGGCCGGGACAGGCAGATCGCGTCCGCGAGCAGCCCCTCGGCTCGGCACTCCTCGACGAGCTGCGCCGCGAAGATCCCCTCGGCCAGGATGAGCGGGGAGTCGCCGATGTCGAGGCGGCGCATGCCCGTGCGGCGGGACGTCGGGATGTCGTAGACCGGGACCTCGGCGCGGCCCTCCGTGGCCAGCTCCTGCAGCGCGGCCAGGGCGCCCTTGCCGTCCCAGCTCGCCGGGCTGTCCCAGTCCACGCTGCCGTACCGCTGCGGCAGGCCCGGGTGGTCGATGTCGAGGTAGAAGTCGTCGAGCTGGACCACCGGCAGGCCCAGCCGCTGCGTGAGCGAGGTCTTGCCCGAACCGGACGGGCCGGTCAGCAGCACCACCCGCGCGCGGGGGCGCCGGGCACCCGGGGGCAGTTCGAACAGGGTGGGCTCGGGGGCGGGGTCGGTCACGAGAGGCCATTCTCCCGCACCCGGCGCCCCACCGCTGCGGTGCGTGGGCGTGCGGGGCGTGACGCTGCTCGCCTTTGAGGCCCGGCTTTCTCCTCTTTGAGGCGGTCGAAAGCGGAGAAAGCCGGGCCTCGAAGGGGACGACGGCGGCGCGCCCCGCTGAGCGGGCCCGGCAGGCCCCGCCGGCCCGGCCCGGTCAGCCCCGCTGGTAGCGGCCCGGCGTCGTGCGCAGCAGGCGGCGGAAGTGCCGTGTCAGGTGCGCCTGGTCGTGGAATCCCGTGGCCACCGCGACGTCGGCCGCGGGCTCGCCGGCGAGCAGCCGCCGTCGGGCCAGGTCCAGACGGCGTCCCACCAGGTACCGGTGGGGCGGCAGGCCCAGCTCCCGGGTGAACGAGCGGACCAGGTGCGGCACGGTGACGTCCAGCGCGGCGGCCACCTCGGCGAGCCGGACGGGCCGGGCGGGGTCGGCGTCGAGCAGGTCGCGGGCGCGCCGGGCCGTGGAGGCGGCGGGCGGCTCGCGCGCCGGCGTCGGGCGGCCGGAGAGGTGCCAGGCCAGACCTTCCGTGACCAGGGCGAGCAGGCTCTCTGCCGCGACGTCCTCGCGCACGGTCAGCGCCCGGTCGAGGCCGGCGAACCGCGTGCGGAGCCGGTCGTCCGGGACCAGCGGGGCGTCGACCGCCCGGCCCACCAGGGCGCCGTCGAGCACCGTGGGCTCCAGGTAGACCACGCGCTTGCTGAAGCCCGTCGCGGTGACCGACCGCCCGTCGTGCACGACGCCGGGCGGCAGCACGGTCACGCCGGTGCGTCGCGCGGCGTGCTCGTGACCGTCCAGGCCGTAGCCGATCAGGCCGCTGTCGACGATCAGCACGGTCCAGGTGTCGTGGGTGTGCGCCGGGTAGGCGTGCTCGTGCCAGGCGGCGTGCAGCACCTCGGCGACGCCCGGGACCTCGGGCCGCCAGGCGCGCACCACGTCCGGGGCCGTACCGGCGGAGCGATCGAGCGAGGGCACATCAAGAACGTACAAGATTCCCGGCACGCTCCGCCGCCACCCTGAGGCTCATGACCTTCGAACAGCCCAAGATCGTGATCGTGCTCCGGGACGACCTGCTCGGCTGGCAGGAGAACAACGTCACCGCCTTCCTGGCCAGTGCCGTGACCGCCGCGTACCCGGAGCTCGTCGGCGACACCTACCGGGACGCCGACAGCCAGGAGTACCTCGCGATGCTCGGCACCCCGGTCATGGTCATGGTGGCCGACGGCGGCCGGCTCGCCACCTTCCGGGAGCGTGCCGCCACGCGTGGCCTGCGCATCGGCGTCTACACGGCCGACCTGTTCGCCACGGGGAACGACGTCGACAACCGGGCCGCCGTCGCCGGCGTGGCCACCGAGAAGCTCGACCTGGTCGGGATCGCGGTGGCCGGCGAGCGGCGCGTCGTCGACAAGGTGGTCAAGGGCGCACGGCTGCACCCCTGAGGTCAGGACACCAGCGCCACGTGCAGCGTCCGGGGCCCGTGCACGCCCTCGACCCGGTCGAGCTCGATGTCGCTCGTCGCGCTCGGCCCGCTGATCCAGGTCAGCGGCCGGCCGGGATCGGCGTCGAGCAGCCGCACGGCCTCCGGCACGGTCTGCACCACCTGGTCGGTCCGCACCACGCACACGTGCACGTCGGGGACCAGGGAGATCGCGCGCCGGCCCTGGTCGGTCTCGCCGTCCAGCACGATGGTGCCGGTCTCTGCCACGGCCACGCGTGCGGCCGTCACCACGGCGTCGATCGCGTCGAGCTCGGTCGCGGAGAGCGGGGCCTCCCGCGAGTCGGTCCGCACCTCGACGTCCGCCAGCCGGGAGAGCCACGCGCCCTCCACCCCGTGCGGCACGACGACCGAGCTCGCGGGCACCTCGGCCAGCAGGCTCGCGAGCAGGGCCGGCAGGTCCGCAGCCGTGACCCGGTGCACGTGGGCCTTGTAGTCCTCCAGCCGGTCGACCAGCAGGTCCAGCACTTCCGCCGACCCCGGCGCGTGCTCGCCCCCGGACCGGTACTGCCGCGGGACCGCCGCGGGCGCCGGCGCCTCGGTGCCCAGCGCCGTGCGGATGCGGGACAGGATCTCGGTCCTGGCGTCGCTCATCGGTCGTCCTCTCGCTCGGCCCACCAGTCGCGGAACGTCTGCCGCGGCGGCTCCATCAGGTCCCGCGAGCGGGTCCAGAGCGAGCCGGGGAACGGCAGCCGCCGGATCACGCCGTGCCGCGAGATCGCCCGCAGCACCCGCGGTACCCGGGCGGCCCGGCGGAAGCGCGCGCCGTCGGCCATCGCGAAGGACGCCGCCTTCATGGCCGCCTTCCAGACGCGGTCCGCGGCGTCGGGCGAGGAACCGGCGAGCTCGACCTCACGTGCCCGGAGCTCCACCAGGATCGACGGGATGTCGATCTTGACCGGGCAGACCTCGTAGCAGGCGCCGCAGAGCGTGGACGCGTACGGCAGGTCGGACTTCTCGCCGGTCAGCTGCGGGGTGAGGATCGCACCGATCGGGCCGGGGTAGACCGAGCCGTAGGCGTGCCCGCCCACCCGCTCGTACACGGGGCAGACGTTGAGGCACGCGGAGCAGCGGATGCAGTGCAGGGCCGAGCGCCCGGCCTCGTCGGCGAGCACCTTGGTGCGGCCGTTGTCGAGCAGCACCAGGTGGAACTCCTGCGGGCCGTCGCCCGGCGTCACGCCCGTCCACATCGAGGTGTACGGGTTCATCCGCTCGCCCGTCGAGGAGCGCGGCAGGAGCTGGAGGAACACCTCCAGGTCGTCGAACGTGGGCACGAGCTTCTCGATGCCCATCACGGTGATCAGGGTCTCGGGCAGCGTGAGGCACATGCGGCCGTTGCCCTCCGACTCCACCACGGCGAGCGTCCCGCTGTCCGCGACGGCGAAGTTGGCGCCGCTGATCGCGACCGTCGCCGAGAGGAACTTGCGCCGCAGGTGCGCCCGGGCGGCCATCGCGAGCTCGCGCGGCACGTCCGTCAGGTCCGGCGGGGCGTCGGCCATGCGCTCCAGGAAGATGTCGCGGATCTCGGTGCGGTTGCGGTGGATCGCGGGCACCAGGATGTGTGACGGCATGTCGTCGGCGAGCTGGACGATCAGCTCCGCCAGGTCGGTCTCGACCGCCGCGACGCCCTCCTCGGCCAGCGCCTCGTTCAGCCCGATCTCCTGGGTCGCCATGGACTTGACCTTGACCACCTCGTCGGTGTCCTTGGCGCGCACCAGGTCGGCGACGATCCGGTTGGCCTCCGCGGCGTCCCGCGCCCAGTGCACGACGCCGCCGCGCGCGGTCACGTTGCGCTCGAGCTCCTCCAGCAGCTCGGGGAGCCGGGCCATGACGTCGGTCTTGATCGCGGAGCCGGCGTCGCGCAGGGCCTCCCAGTCCGGCACCTCCCCGACCACGCGCGCCCGCTTGGACCGGATGGTGGAGGTGGCGTTCCCCAGGTTGCGGCGCAGCTGCTCGTTCGCCAGCGCGGCCTTCGCGGCGTGCGGGAACGTCGCACCCCAGTGCAACGGGTCCTCCGGGCGGCCCACGCCGCCGAGGGTGCCGGGTGCGGCGTCGGGACTGGGGCCGCGGCCGGCGCGCGTGGCCGGCATGCCGAGGAAGGTGCTCATCGGGTCACCTCCTGGCGGTCGCCGGGGCGCACCGGTGCCTCGCGGGTCGAGGCGAGGATCTCGGCCAGGTGCATCGGCCGCACGCCCGTGCCACCGCGCGACAGGCCTCCGCCGATGTGCATCAGGCACGACCAGTCGCCCGCGGTGAGCACCTCCGCCCCCGTCCCCACCACGGAGGCCACCTTGTCGTCGAGCATCGCCGCCGACGTGTCCGCGTTCTTCAGCGAGAACGTCCCGCCGAACCCGCAGCAGCCCTCGGCCTGCTCCAGCGGCACGAGCTCCAGGCCCTCGACCGCCCGCAGCAGCCGCTCGGGCTTGTCGCCCACGCCGAGCATCCGCAGCGAGTGGCACGTGGGGTGGTAGGTCACGCGGTGCGGGAACCAGGCGCCGACGTCGGTCACGCCGAGCACGTCGACCAGCAGCTCCGAGAGCTCGTAGGTGCGCTCGGAGACGGCCGTCGCGGTCCGCGCCTCGGAGCTCAGGCCCGCGCGCTCCAGGACCATCCTCTGCTGGTGCCGGATCGAGCCCGTGCACGAGCCGGAGGGCACCACGACGGCGTCCCACTCGCCGTCCGCCACCGGGGCGAAGGTCCGCACGTGGTTCCGCACCACCGGCACGGCCTCGGCGAGGTAGCCGGTGTTCACGTGCATCTGGCCGCAGCACGCCTGCGCGGCCGGGAACACGACCTCGTGGCCCAGGCGCTCCAGGAGCGTGACGACGGCCTTCGGGGCCTGCGGGAACATCGCGTCGGCGATACAGGTGGCGGCCAGGGCGATACGCATGGGCACTCTCCTTCGAGGTCTGTCCTCACCATAGCCCACTGTGGACAGACCACTGAAGTAGCATGGCGACCGTGCGAACCCACGAGCGCGTCCTGGCCCAGATCGAGGCGGGCCTCACCGCGGGCAAGTGGTCCATCGGCGAGCGGCTCCCGGCGGAGCGGGCGCTCGCGGAGCAGCTCGGCGTGTCCCGCCCGTCCGTGCGCGAGGCCATCCGCATCCTGGAGGCGATGGGCATCGTGCGCACCGCCGTCGGCTCCGGCCCCACGGCGGGCGCCACGGTGATCGACCGGCCCGCGGCCGGCCTGGGCGCGGCGGTGCGCCTGCACGTGGCCTCCGGCACCCTCCCCGTGTCCGACGTCGTCCGCACGCGCGTGCTGCTGGAGACCGGAGCCGTGCGCGACGCCGCCGAGGGGCGCTGGGACGAGGCCGCCCTGGAGCCCCTGCGGGCGCACCTCGCCGCGATGGCCGAGCCCGGGCTGGGCGTGGCCGACTTCCTGGAGGGCGACCAGGACCTGCACATCGGGATCGCGCGGCTGGGCGGCAACCAGCTCGTCGAGGCGATCCTGAGCGGCATGCGGGCCGCCGTCGCGTCCTACGTGGCGGCCGGGGCGGAGGCGGTCGAGAACTGGCCGCGGACCGCCGCGCGCCTGTGTGCGGAGCACGAGGCGATCGTGGCCGCCGTCGCCCGGCAGGACGCCGCCGAGGCGGAGCGCCTCATGCGCGAGCACATCGAGGGCTTCTACCGCGAGACGGGTCTGGGCGAGCCCTGAGCGTCTGACACGTCACCGGGCGTCCGGCACGTCCGCCGGCTTGGTCGCCTGGACCACGGTGCGGCACGGGTCGTGGTCCGGACCGGTGCCCGTGGCGGCCCGCTCCAGCAGCTCGCGGAGCACCGCGCGCTGCGCCGGCTCGAGCCCGGAGAGCAGCTCCTCCTCCGCGGCGGCCACGCGCGCGTCCATCGCGGCGAGCACCTCCAGCCCGCGGTCCGTCGCGACGATGCGACGCGCGCGCCGGTCGGCCGGGTCCTGCTGCCGCTCGACCAGCCCGCAGCCCTCGAACGCGTCGAGCAGGTAGGTCATCACCGTGCGGTCGATGCCGAGCGACGCGGCGAGCGCTGCCTGGCTCGGGAGGTCGCCGTGCACCACGGCCGTGAGGAGCTGGTAGCCGCGCGTGCCCTGCGGCAGGTCGTCGGCGGCGGCGTCGACCCGGGCGCTCCACTCCCGCAGGAGCGCGGCGAGCGACCAGCCGAACAGGGAGTGCTGGCCCGTGCGGGTCTCGGTGGGCGCGGTGCTCATGCCCCCATCCTAGGGGAATGTGCAGCGATTCAGAAGAGTTGTGACTAATATCGTCTGCTAGACAGACGATCTGCCGCGAGGCGCGGCAGGCGCAGAGCGACACGAGGGACACCGCACGCATGACCGACTACGGGCACGACCTGCTCTTCGGCACCTTCATCACCCCGGCCAACGCGGACCCGCAGGTTCCCGTGCGGCTGGCCCAGCTCTCCGAGCAGCTGGGCCTGGACCTGGTCACGTTCCAGGACCACCCGTACCAGCCGTCGTTCCTGGACACCTGGACGCTCCTGTCGTGGGTGGCCGCGCAGACCGAGCGCATCCACCTCTCCGGGAACGTGCTCAACCTGGGCATGCGCCCGCCCGCCCACCTGGCGCGCGCCGCCGCGAGCCTCGACCTGCTGAGCGGCGGCCGCTTCGAGATGGGCGTGGGCACCGGCGGCTTCTGGGACGCCATGGTCGCGATGGGTGCCACGCGCCGTACCCCCGGCGAGGGCGTCACGGCCCTCGAGGAAGGCATCGAGATCATGCGCGGCATCTGGGACGCCGGTAACCGGACGCCGCTCCGGGTGCCGGGGCAGTTCCACCACGTCGACGGCGCGAAGCGCGGCCCGGCGCCCGCGCACGACATCCCGATCTGGCTCGGGGCCTACAAGAAGCGCATGCTCCGGCTCACCGGGGCCAAGGCCGACGGCTGGCTGCCCTCGCTGCCCTACTTCAAGGACGGCGACCTGGCGCGCAGCAACGCGACCATCGACGAGGCGGCCGAGGAGGCCGGGCGCTCGCCGAGCGAGATCCGGCGCCTGCTGAACCTCGGCGGGGCCATTGCCGACCGGTCCACCGGCCCGCTCCAGGGCCCGGCCGACCAGTGGGTCGAGGAGCTCACCCTCATGGCGCTGGAGGACGGCGTCAGCGGGTTCATCGCCATGGGCGACGACCCGGACCAGATCCGCGCGTTCGCCCAGGAGGTGGCGCCCGCCGTCCGCGAGGCCGTGGCGGCGGAGCGGCGCTCCGCGGGCACGGCGCCGGCGGCGGCCCGCCGGGGCGCGACGGCGCTGGCCGCCCGTCGCGGCGGGATCGACTACGACTCGCTCCCGCCGGAGCTCGCGGCGCACGCCGTGGAGCCGGGCGACCGCGAGTACGGCGCGGTGCGGCACAACTACCTCCGGTCCGGCGCGCCGGGCCTGGTGCTGCGGCCGCGGGGCGTCGACGAGGTCGCGGCCGGGCTGGCCTGGGTGCAGAAGCAGGACGTCGAGTTCGCCGTCCGCTCCGCGGGGCACGGCATCTCGGGCCGCTCCACGAACGACGGCGGCGTGGTGCTCAGCCTGAGCCGGATGCGTTCCGTCGAGGTGGTTGACGAGGCCACGCGCCGGGTGCGGATCGGCGCCGGGGCCACCTGGGGCGAGGTCGCGGAGGTCCTGGCCCCGCGCGGCTGGGCCATCACGTCGGGCGACTACGGCGGCGTGGGCGTGGGCGGGCTCGCCACCACCGGCGGCATCGGGTTCCTGGGCCGGCTCCAGGGCCTGACCGTCGACCACGTGGTGGCCGCGGAGGTCGTCACGGCCGACGGGCGGGTGCTGCACGCGTCCCGCGACGAGCACCCCGACCTGTACTGGGCGCTCCGCGGCGCCGGCGGGAACATGGGCGTGGTCACCTGGCTGGAGATCGAGGCGGGCGCCGTCGGCGCCGTGGTCTTCTCCCAGATGACGCTGGACGCCTCCGACACGGCCGGCCTGCTGGAGCGCTGGGGCGCCACCGTCGAGGCGGCGCCGCGCGGGCTCACGTCGTTCATGATCCTGGGCGGCGGACGGCGCGGGCAGACGCCGATGGCACAGCTCCTGACCGTGTTCGCGGCCGAGGGCGCCGACGCCGACCCGGACGAGGCGATCGCCCAGCTCGAGCTGCTGGCCGACGCCGGCCCGCTGCTCGGGCACCAGGCGCAGCTCCTGCCGTACTCGGGGGTCGTGCGCAAGGAGGACGCCCACCACTCCGGCGGCGGCGACCCGTCGGCGCGGTCCGGCCTGCTGACGCACCTGGACCAGGGCACGAGCCGGGCGGTCGAGCGCCTGCTGGGCACCGGGGAGTCGTACTTCACGTCGATCCGGGCCACGGGTGGCGCGGGGAACGACGTCGCCCCGGACGCGACGGCGTACGCGCACCGGCACCAGAACTTCGCGCTCTCTGCCCTGGGCTCGGACCAGGACCGGCTCAACCAGGCGTGGGACGACGAGATCGGGTCGGTGATGGACGGCTCGTACCTGTCGTTCGACACCGACAGCCGGCCCGAGCGGCTGCTGGAGGCGTTCCCGGAGCCGACGTTCACGCGGCTGCGGGAGGTCAAGGCGGTCTACGATCCCTCGAACGTGTTCCGGACGAACTTCCCGATCCCGCCGGCCGGTCCGGCCGAGGGCACCTCGGGGAGCGATGCCTGACAGGTCCGCCTTGTGACGCTGGGTTGTGGATAACTTCACGTGCGTGTGGGTGAGAGCCCGTAGGTTCGATCGCGTCCGGTGCAGCCGGACGCGATCTGACCGTTGAACGACCACCGCAGGGGTACCCATGAACCTTGTCGCCGCCTCGCGCCTCGCGCGCGAACTGATGGACCAGCACGGGCTGAAGGCCTGGACGTTCGAGTTCGACGACGCCGTCCGGCGCGCCGGGATGTGCAGCTACGGCAAGCGGCGCATCAGCCTGTCCGCGCCGCTCACCCGCATCCATGACGAGCGGGAGGTGCGGGACACCATCCTGCACGAGGTGGCGCACGCGCTCGCGGGTCACAAGGCGAAGCACGGCCCGGCATGGCGCGAGGTGGCGGTGCGGATCGGGTGCTCGGGGCTGCGCTGCGTGGACCCGTCGGCGCCGTCGATCGACGGGCCGTGGGTGGGCACGTGCCCGGACGGTCACCGGAGCACCCGGTTCCGGCGGCCGCCGGGCATCATGTCCTGCCGCTCGTGCGGCCCGCGGTTCGCCCTGGCCAACCTCATCGCGTGGACCTACAAGGGACGTAACGCGGCGATGGGGGAGCGGTACGACTCCCAGCTGCGCGGGGCCTTCCGCGAGGTGGGCGAGGTGCCGGCCACGGGACCGGGCGCCGAGGAGCGCGTGGCGCGGGCGGCGCGGGAGCTCGCCGCAGGGACCCTCATGGAGCCGTTCGACCTCGGCGCGCTACGTTGATCTCATGGCTACCGCTCTCACGCTCCCGTCCGGCGCCGCCGGCTCCCGCATCGTCGGTCTGGGGCACCACCAGCCACCGCAGACGCTGACGAACGACGACATCGCCCAGCGGGTCGAGACCAACGACGAGTGGATCCGGTCGCGCACCGGCATCGTCACCCGTCACGTGGCGGCGGACGACGTCACCGTCGCCGAGATGGCGACCGCCGCGGCCGAGCACGCGCTGGCCGACGCCGGCCTGACCGCGGACGCCGTCGACCTGGTGATCGTCGCGACCGCCACCAACGACGACCGGTCGCCCAACACGGCCGGCCGGGTGGCCTACGCGCTGCACACGGGCGTGCAGCCCGGCGCCTCCACGCCGGAGGGCGAGGAGGCGCCGGACCTGCGCGGTGTCGTGGGCCCGGCCGCGCTGGACCTCAACGTGGCCTGCTCCGGGTTCGCGCACGGGGTCGGCGTGGCCGACCAGGCGATCCGTACCGGGGCGGCGCGCACGGCGCTGGTGATCGGCGCGGAGAAGCTCACCGCATACACCGACTGGACCGACCGCTCGACGTGCATCCTCACGGCGGACGGCGCCGGCGCCGCGGTGCTGCAGGCGGCGGACGCCCCCGCCGTCGGGCCCGTGGTGTGGGGCACCGAGCCGGAGCTCACGCCCGCGGTGCGCATCGAGGCGCCCGAGGTGAAGTTCCAGCAGGACGGCCGCTCGGTGTTCAAGTGGGCCATCACGCGCGCCGCGGACCGGGCTCGGGACGTCGTGGCGGCGTCCGGGCTGAGCCTCGACGACATCGAGGTGCTCGTGGCGCACCAGGCGAACCTGCGGATCATCGAGCCGCTGGCCAAGGCGCTCGGTATGGAGGGCAAGGTGGTCGTCACGGACATCACCGAGTCGGGCAACACGTCGGCGGCGTCGATCCCGCTGGGGCTGTCCAAGTGGTGGCATGCGGGCAGGATCCCGGCGGGCGCGCCCGCGCTGCTGTTCGGGTTCGGCGGCGGTTTCGCGTGGGCCGGCCAGGTGGTGCTGACGCCGGAGCGGTGAGCCGGCCGACGGCCGGTCGATGACGGGGCGGGCAACTGCGCGGCGGGCATGGACAGCGCTTTCCCGGCGTCGTATCGTTTCAATCCCATCCACCCGACGTCGACGACGACCGAAGGAGCTCTCCACCGATGCCTGAGCCGACCACCGAGCCGATCACCGGTCCGACCCAAGAGCCCGTGCCGCCGTCGGGCCCGCTGCCCGAGGGGCGCCGCCGCTACGCGGTGGTGGGCACGGGGCACCGCGCCTCCATGTACGTCGACGCCCTGATCGGTACCCACGCGCCCGACGGCGAGATCGTCGCCTGGGTAGAGCCCAACCCCGTGCGCGCAGCGGCCTACGAGGCGCGCGTCGCGGCCGCGTTCGGCGGCGTCCGCCCCGTGTACGGGCCGGACGACCTGGAGAAGGCGATCGCGGAGCAGTCCGTCGACCGCGTGATCGTCACGTCGATCGACCGCACGCACGGCGACCTCGTCACCCGCGCCCTGCGGGCCGGGGCCGACGTGGTCGTGGAGAAGCCCATCGCCGCGCACCCCGACCAGGCCCGGCAGATCGTCGACGCCGTGGCCGAGACGGGCCGCGACCTGGTCACGACGTTCAACTACCGTTACTCGCCCCGCAACAGCGCGCTGCGCGAGGTGATCGCGAGCGGCGAGATCGGGCGGGTGCTGTCGGTCCACTTCGACTGGGCGCTGGACACCGTGCACGGCGCCGACTACTTCCGCCGCTGGCACCGCGAGAAGGTGAACAACGGCGGCCTGCTGGTGCACAAGTCGAGCCACCACTTCGACCTGGTCAACTGGTGGATCGACGGCGTGCCGCAGCGCGTCTTCGCCACGGGCGGGCGGCGCTTCTACGGCGACGACGGCGCGCACGAGTCCGGCTACGAGTCCACGGCCGGCGAGCGCGCCCTGAACGAGCGCGGCATCGACCCGTGGCAGCTCTCCGTGGAGAACAACGAGTGGCTGTCCACCCTCTACGGGCCCGAGGCCCAGGCGGTGGACGGCTACGTGCGCAACCGCTCGGTGTTCGACGCGGGCATCACCACCGAGGACACGCTCGGGCTGGTCGTCGAGTACGAGGGCGGCGCGCTGCTCACCTACTCGCTCACCGCGCACGCGCCCTGGGAGGGCTACCGCGTGGTGGTCAACGGCACGCGCGGCCGAGCCGAGCTGGAGGTCACCGAGCGCGGCTCGGTGGAGTTCGGTGACAAGGCCGCGATCCTCGACCCGAGCGCGACCGAGGTGTTCGAGGAGGACCTGGTGCGGCCCATCGGCGAGCGGCTCGTGGTGCAGCGGCACTGGGAGCGCGCCGAGGAGCGGCCGATCGTGCGCGGCGGCGGCGGGCACGGCGGCGGCGACGCCCTGCTGCTGGCCGACGTCTTCAAGCCGTCGGCCGAGCCCGACCCGCTGGCCCGCGCGGCCGGCTACGTCGACGGCGTCCGCGCGTCGTCGGTGGGGTACGCGGGCAACCGCTCGCTGGAGACGGGCGCCCCGGTCCCGGTCAAGGACCTCAACCTGGGCATCTGACAACCTGGGCATCTGACCCGCGGTCCGCCCGCATCATTCCCTTCGAGGCCCGGGTTTCTTCGCTTTGACAGGGCTCAAAGCGAAGAAACCCGGGCCTCGAAGAGAACCGCCGCCGCAGGGGTTGCCTCGGCCGGGCGGGTCACACCAGCAGCCCGCCGATCACCACCAGCACCGGCACGCACAGCGCCGTCGTCCAGACGGTCGCACGGGCCGCGACGCCGTCGAACACGCCGTACCGCGTCGCGTAGGTCGTGACGTTCACCGCCGTGGGCAGCGCGGCCATCGTCACCACCAGGGCGAGGGCGGGCGCGTCCAGCCCCACCGCTGAACCCAGGGCCCACGCCGCGAGCGGGTGCAGCAGGTTGCGCACCAGCACGGCGATCGCGATCACCCAGCCCACCAGGCGGCGGCCGCGCCCGGCGGTCACGCCGAGGTCGGCATCCGCGGCCGGCATGGGGACGGCGAGCGTCATCCCGAACGTGAGCAGGCCCAGCGGCGGCGCGGCGGCGCCGATCAGGTCGAACGGGAGCAGCACGACGTCGGGCAGCCGCGCGCCGGTCAGCTCGGCCACCACGGCGACGAGCAGGCCCGCGACCGTGCCGAGCGTGATCGGGTTCCGGAACGCCGCGAGGAACACCTGCCCCATCGACCGCCAGCCCGACCTCGCGGGAGTCCCGCCGTCGGCCGACGCCGTCGCCCGGTCGAGCGCCGAGAGGGTCAGCGGCGCCAGCACCAGGAGCTGGAACAGCAGCGTCGGCACCACGGCGAGGGCGTCGTCGAAGAGGTAGACCGCCAGCGGCAGCCCGATGTTGCCGCCGTTGACGTAGACGGCGGCGAGCGTCGTGACGGCGGCGGGGCCCGCGGGCAGGCGCAGGAGCCACCGCGCGGCCGCGGCCGTCGCCAGGCCGAGCACCGCCGTCGTGATCCACGTGACCGCGGCGCCGCGCGAGAGCACGTGCGCCAGGTCCGTCGAGGCGAGCGTGCTGAACATCAGGGCCGGCGCGCAGATCGTGAACGACAGCGTCGCCAGGGTCTGCCGGGCGCCCGCCCCGCCGTCACCCGCCGCGGCCCGGGCGACCCCGCGGGGGAGTCCGCGGCCGGCCAGCAGGCCGGTCCGCTGGATCACCCAGCCGAGCGCGACCACGCAGGCCATGGAACCGATGGCAGTCAGGACGGGCAGCACCCGAGCACCATTTCACGATCCGGGGGAGCTACGGCTGGACCGTCCACGGGGCGCCGAGCTCCGTGAACGTGCGCTGTTCGCGCGCGGCGCGCTCGCACCACGCGGCGACGTCGTGCACCACCGGGTGCCGCGCGTCGCCCTCAGGATTTCCCTGCCCGACGCCGCCCGGACCGCCCACGACCGGTGCCACCCCGTCCACCCAGTCCACGAACGCGTCGTCGATCGGCGCCGGGTCCGGTGCGGTCCGCACGGCGTCGAGCACCCGCATGAACGCGCCGGTGTCCCGCACGTCGCACAGGAGCCGCTCGCCCGCGCCGGCCCGGACCCGCAGCAGGTTCTCCAGCAGGCCGGTGCGCTCGTACCGCTTCTCGGCGACCACGCGCCCGGTGCGCAGCCGCACCAGGTCCTGCTCGTAGCCGAGCTCGATCTCGCCCTCGGTGCCCTGCACGATCACGTGCGCCGGGGTGCGCTCCGCCGCGCACAGCGTGAGGCCGAACCCGTAGCGGGTCCCGTCGGTGCCGACGGCGCGCAGGGACGAGGTGTCGTCGGCCTCGATGGGGTTGGCCCGCCACAGGTCCGTGTTCACGTACGCGAGGTCCGCGGCGGTCCGGGCGCCGCCCACCCACAGGGCGGTGGCCACGGCGTGCGCCAGCGGGTTGGTCACCACGCCGTCCACCACGGCGCGATCGCCCATGCGCCGCCGCCCCGCCCACGGCGAGCGCGCCCAGTAGGCAGCGGTCCGCACCCAGGTGCCGACGGCGCCGATGCCGGTCACCTGCCCCACCTCGCCGCGCGCGACCATGTCGGCGACGGCGGGCAGCGCGTGCGACCCGAAGGTCTGGAACCCGACCTGGCACAGCCGCCCGGTCCGTTCGACCACGGCGACGAGCTCGGCGTGCTCCGCCAGGGACGCCGTGGTCGGCTTCTCGAGCAGCACGTCGATCCCCGCCTCCAGCGCGGCGCGCGCGAGCGGCAGGTGCGTGTGGATGGGCGTGGCGAGCACCAGGACGTCGGGCAACGCGTCGGTGTCGGCGGACAGCAGGTCGCCCAGGCTCGCGAACCACAGGGCCGGCGCGTTGTCGGGCTCCCGCGGGTCGACGACGGCGCTCAGGCGCGCCAGCCCCCGGTCCTCCAGGTCCGCGACGGCCCGCAGGTGCGAGCCGCCGTGGCCGTGGATGCCGACCACGGCCACCTTGGGCAGGCTCACCGCCGGCCGCCGTCGGTCAGGTCGGCGGCCAGTGCCTCGGCCGCGTCGGTCGTGAGCTCGGTGTCGAGCAGCACCGCCACGAGGTCGAGCTGCACGGAGCCGCCGTCGGGCACGAGCAGGGGCGCGTCCCAGGCCAGGGCCGGGCAGGCGCCGGGGTACTCGGCCGAACGCAGGAACCACGGCCGCACCTGGCCCGGCTGCACCAGCAGGAGGGTCGTGGACCGGCCGCCCTGCTGCTGCACGAACGCCACCCAGGGCGAGGTGCTGCCGTGCGCCCGGTTCTCGCCGGTGCCGGCCGCGGACAGCACCGTGGTGCTCTCGGCGATCGGCAGGCGCCAGAACAGGCCGCCGTACCCCGCGCCCGGCCGCCCGTTCGTGGCGGGCGAGCGGATCTCCAGCGGGCCGTGGTCCGCGTGCAGCGTCGAGCGCCAGTCGAGCACCCAGCCGGGGGCGGCGTCGGCCCCGGGCGCCAGGGGGAGCAGGCGCGCCGAGACGCGGCGCTCCTCGCGGAGCTGCGGCTCGCCGTGCTCGTCGGACCACAGCACCTCCTCGACCAGGGTCTCGCCGGCCGTGCCCACGGCGCCCGGAGCGCCGGGAACGCCCGGCTCCACCCGGATCCCCGACGACGTCTGCCGGCCGTGGTTCTTCAGCAGCGTGGGGCCCACGTCCTCGATGAAGGTACGGCCGCCCCAGTGGCTCGTGCCGTTCACGTCGGGCACGGCGATGCCCACGCCGTAGTGGTGGCGGTGGTCCACGGGGCTCACGTCGGTGAGCGGGACCCCCGCCAGGGTGTGGACGGGGTGCAGGTAGGGCCGGCGCGCGTGCACCTTGGGCATGCGGTCGCCCGCGTCGCGGCGCACCAGCTCCAGCCCGTCGCCGCAGGTCAGCACGACGGCGTCGGCAGCAGGATCGGCGGGCACGGACCAGACCGGCGTGGCGGTCGGGGGCACGGTGGGCACCTCCTCCGGCTGCCCGACGACGAGGTCGTCGTCCGTGATGTGCACCCGTTCCGGGCCCTGGGGCACGGGTCCGGTGCTCCCGCGCACCTCCAGGCTGGGCGTGAACCGTGCAGAGCGTGCGGGGTGGGCGTCGTCGTCGATCACGGCGTGCAGCTCCCTCCAGGCGTGGCGGCCGAGCTCGGCCTGCGGCACCGCGACCGTCGTCAGCGCGGGTGTGGCGTAGCGGGACAGTTCGATGTCGTCGAAGCCGGCCACCGAGATGTCGGCGGGCACGGCCACCCCGGCCTCGTTCAGGCCTGCGAGCAGGCCGAACGCGACGAGGTCGTTGAAGGCCAGCGCCGCGGTGGCGCGGGTGGCGAGGACGGCGGGCGCGGCGGCGTGGCCCGCCTGGATGTCTGGTCCGGCGGGCAGGTCGAGGATCTCGAGGTCGGCATGCCGTTGGCGGGCCCGGGCCAGGCCGGCCCTGCGCAGCTCGTCGGACGCGCTGCGCACGGGTCCGCCCAGGTAGACCAGACGGCGGTGGCCGAGCGCCACGAGGTGCTCCACCACCTGGACGGCGCCGTCCTCGTAGTCCACGACCAGGCTGGGCGCCGTCCCGCCGGTCTCGCGGTTGACCAGCACCACGGGCTCGACGTCGGCGATGAGCGCGCTGAGCTCGGCGTCCCCGATGCGGGGCGACACGAGCACCAGGGCGTCGCACCGCATGCGCGCCTCCAGGGCGATGGCGCCCTCCTGCTGGTCGTCCTCGACCGTGTCCGCGACGAGCACGCGGTACCCGTCCTCGGCCGCGCCGTCCATGACGCCGCGCAGGATCTGCTGGAACACGGGGTTGCCGAGGTCCGGCACCACGAGCGCCACGGTCTGCGTGCGGCCGAGCGCGAGGCTGCGGGCCGCGTTGCTCGGCCGGTAGCTGAGCTCCGCCGCGACGCCGCGCACGCGCTCGGCGATCGCGGCGTCGACCGTGCTGCGCCCGTTCATCACGCGGGACACGGTCGCCCGGGAGACCCCCGCCGCCGCCGCGACGTCGCCGATCGTGGCGACCGCACGGCGCTGACCTGCGCCTCGAACGCTGCCGCTGCCCATGTGCTCTCCGTCCGTGACCTTGTCCGACCGGATCGCGCGTGGCGCGCGCCCTCGTCGGCGTGGCCTCCGCGTTACCGGTTTCCCGATGTGACGGTACACCATGGGAAACCGGTTCCTCGTGTGGTACGTTCCTCCACCAGAGACCGGTTTCTCACCGACGAGCCGGGGATCGACGACGATCCGGAGGACAACGCGATGCGCCACCCGAACCGCGAGCCCGGACCCTGGCGGTCCGAGCCCCCACCCGCCCTGACGGGGCCCGTCCGCGCGGGGGTGAACCCATGTCAGTGATCCAGGAGCTCTCGCGCGGCAAGCAGTCCGCCGGAGCACGCAGGAGGGGCGACGGGCGCTGGGCGCTGTTCTTCCTCGCGCCGTGGTTCGTGGGCCTCGTGCTCATCACGGCAGGTCCCATGGGCGCGTCGCTCTACCTGTCCTTCACGGACTACGACCTGCTCTCCGCGCCCCAGTGGGTGGGCCTGGAGAACTACACGCGGATGTTCGACGACCCGCGGTTCCTCCAGTCCCTCGGTGTCACGTTCACCTACGTGTTCGTCTCGGTGCCGCTCCAGCTCGCCGCGGCCCTCGGCCTCGCGCTGCTGCTCGACAAGGGGATGCGCGGGCTCGCCCTGTACCGCTCCGTGTACTACCTGCCCTCCCTGCTGGGCGGGTCGGTGGCCATCGCCATCCTCTGGCGGCAGATCTTCGGCGCGGACGGCCTGGTCAACCAGGTCCTGGCGCTCTTCGGGGTACAGGGGCAGGGCTGGGTCTCGCACCCGGACTACGCGCTCGGCACCCTGATGGCGCTCAACGTCTGGACGTTCGGCGCGCCCATGGTCATCTTCCTGGCCGGCCTGCGGCAGATCCCGCAGATGTACTACGAGGCGGCCGCGATCGACGGCGCCTCGCGGTGGCGGCAGTTCCGCAGCATCACGGTGCCGCTGCTCACGCCGATCATCTTCTTCAACCTCGTGCTGCAGCTCATCGAGGCGTTCCAGTCGTTCACGCGGGCGTTCGTCGTCAGCGGCGGCAACGGCGGCCCGTCCGACTCCACGCTGCTGTACACGCTGTACCTCTACCTCAAGGGGTTCGGCTCGCTCGACATGGGCTACGCCTCGGCGATGGCCTGGTTCCTGCTCCTGATCATCGGCGGCATGACGGTCGTCAACTTCCTCGCCTCCAAGTACTGGGTCTTCTACGATGACTGACGCCTCGACGACCGCACAGACCACGACGCCGACGGCGGTACGTCCGCCGTCCGACACCGCACCCGGCGCCCGGCGCGCCGGGCCGTCCGACCGCCGTCCGACCGCCGTCCGGCCGCGCGGCCGGCGCGTCAGGGCCCGGGTGGGGAGCGTGCTCAAGCACGCGGGCCTCATCGCCTTCGGGTTCGTGATGCTGTACCCGCTGCTCTGGATGCTGGCCAGCTCGTTCAAGCCGAACGCGCTGATCTTCCGGGAGCCGGGGCTCATCCCCACCGACATCGACCTGTCCAACTACACGGACGGGTGGAACGCGCTGCTGCACCCGTTCAGCCACTACCTGATCAACTCGGCGCTGGTGGTGCTCGGCTCGCTGCTGGGCAACCTGCTGTCCTGCTCCCTGGCGGCCTACGCGTTCGCGCGGCTGGAGTTCAAGGGCAAGCGGCTGTGGTTCGCGATCATGCTGATGTCGATCATGCTGCCGATCCACGTGGTGATCGTGCCGCAGTACGTGCTGTTCTCCCAGCTCGAGTGGATCAACACGTTCCTGCCGCTGATCGTGCCCAAGCTGCTCGCGACGGACGCGTTCTTCATCTTCCTGATGGTCCAGTTCTTCCGGGGCATCCCCCGCGAGCTGGACGAGGCGGCGACCCTCGACGGCTGCAACCACCTGCGGATCTACCTGCAGATCATGCTGCCGCTGTCCATGCCGGCCCTCGCCACCACCGCGATCTTCACGTTCATCTGGACGTGGAACGACTTCTTCAGCCAGCTCATCTTCCTGACGCGGCCGGAGATGTACACCGTGCCGATCGCGCTGCGCACCTTTGTCGACTCCACGGGCGAGAGCTCGTGGGGCTCGCTGTTCGCGATGTCGATCGTCTCCCTGATCCCCGTCTTCATCGCCTTCCTGTTCGGACAGAAGTACCTGGTCAAGGGCATTGCGACCACCGGGATCAAGTAGCTCCACCCGCGATGCGACAACGACGTCAACGTCACCGAAGGAGAAATACATGAGCACCACCGGCAACCCACGACCCACGAGGCGCGGCAAGCGGCTCGCCGGCTCGGCCGCGGGCATCGCGGCCGTGGCCCTGACCCTCGCGGCCTGCGGGGGCGGCGACTCGGGCATCGGCGGGGGCGGCGACGACGGCCCGGCCGCCGCCGAGGAGTGCCCCTGCGAGATCCGCTTCTCGTGGTGGGGCTCGGACAGCCGTCACGAGTCGACGCAGCAGATCATCGAGGCGTTCGAGGCGGAGAACCCGGACATCACCGTGGTCCCCGACTTCACCGACTGGGACGGCTACTGGGACAAGCTCGCCACCTCGGTGGCCGCGGGCGACACCCCGGACGTCATCACCCAGGAGGAGCGCTACATCTCCGACTACTCGACCAAGAACGTGCTCGCCGACCTGGGCACGCTCGACATCGACATGTCGAAGGTGGACGACGGCGTGCTGGCCGGCGGCCAGATCGACGGGACCCAGTACGGCATCCCGACCGGCATCAACGCCTACGCGCTCGTCGCCGACCCGGAGATCTTCGCCGACGCAGGCGTCGACGTGCCGGACGACACCACCTGGACGTGGGAGGACTACGTCACCACGGCGAACGCCGTCGCGAAGGGCGCCGGCGACGGCGTCTGGGGCACGCAGGACTACGGCTTCAACGAGGCCGGCCTCAACGTGATGGCGCGCCAGCGCGGCGAGACCCTCTTCACGGCCGACGGTGAGCTGGGCGTCTCCGAGGAGACCGTCGCCGACTTCTTCCAGGTCTCCCTCGACCTGGTCGAGGGTGGCGGCCAGCCCGACGCCGCCCGCACCGTCGAGTACCAGGCGGCCGGCCCCGAGGGCGGTCTGCTCGGCACCAACAAGGGCGCCATGGGCGTCTGGTGGACCAACCAGCTCGGCGCGCTGTCCGACTCGTCGGGTCACGGGCTGGAGCTGCTGCGGCTCCCGGGCGAGTCGGAGGGCGAGCGCACCGGCATGTACTACAAGCCGGCGATGTTCTACTCGGTCTCCGCCGACACGGAGTACCCGGAGTCGTCCGCGAAGTTCGTGGACTTCCTGCTCAACTCCGAGGAGGCCGCCAAGATCATGCTGACCGACCGCGGCCTCCCGGCGAACACCGACGTGCGCGAGGCGATCCTGGGCGACCTGTCGCCCACGGACCAGAAGGTCGCCGACTTCATGGCGGACATCGAGGACGAGATCGTCGACAACCCGGCGGTCCCGCCGCACGGCTCCGCCGAGCTCGCCGACATCATGGAGCGCATCAACACGGAGGTCCTCTTCGAGCGCATCACCCCGGATGAGGCGGCCACCCAGTTCCTGGACGAGGTCAACGCGGCGATCGCAGACTGACGCCACCCACCACGTGTCAGACGTACAGGTCACCCGGGTGACCTGTACGTCTGACACGTTCCGGACGTCGGTAGGATGAAACGGTTCAGAGGAGAGGTGCCACAGGTGTCACATGATCTGCTCGTGCTGCGGGAGGGCGACGACGTCGCCGTCGCCACGCTCGACCTGAGCCCCGGCGATGCCGTCGTGGTTCCCGGGGGCGGTCCGTTGGCCGTGCGGCAGCCGGTGCCGCGGGGGCACAAGATCGCGCTGCGGTCGGTGCCGGTGGGTGGCCGGGTGCGCAAGTACGGGCAGGCCATCGGGGTCGCCACCACCGACATCGGCCCCGGTGATCACGTGCACTCCCACAACCTCGGGTTCGAGGACGGGTCGCGGGAGGCGCCCCTCGGCGGCACGCACCACGACCTCCCCGTGCCCGACGACGAGCCCCGGCCCACCTTCCGCGGGTACCGCCGGGCCGACGGCCGCGTCGGGACCCGGAACTTCGTGGCGATCCTGACCAGCGTGAACTGCTCGGCCTCGACGGCCAAGATGATCGCCGACCAGTTCCGCGGCAACGTGCTGGACGAGTTCGAGAACGTCGACGGTGTCATCGCCCTGACCCACACCTCCGGGTGCGGCCTGGTCCCGGACTCCGAGGGCGGGCAGATCCTGCTGCGCACCCTGCGGGGATACGCCGCGCACCCCAACGTCGCCGGCCTGCTGGTGCTGGGGCTGGGCTGCGAGATGGTCCCCGGCGCGGCGCTGTCGGCCCGGTCGGGGCAGGTCGCCGACCTCGGGATGCCCGGCATCGGCGCCCCCGACGACACGCGGTCCGGGCTGCTGGCCGCGATCGCGGACGACACCGTGGTGCGGTCCCTGACCATCCAGGAGACCGGCGGCGTGCGGGCCTCGGTGCGCGCCGGTGTCGCCGCGGTCCGCGAGATGCTGCCCCTGGTCAACCAGCGGGAGCGCGTCGAGTGCGACGTGTCCGAGCTGGTCCTCGCGCTGAACTGCGGCGGGTCGGACGGCTACTCCGGGATCACGGCCAACCCCGCGCTCGGCTGGGCCTCGGACCGCCTGGTCGCCTACGGCGCCACCTCGGTGCTGGCCGAGACCCCCGAGGTGTACGGCGCCGAGCACCTGCTCACCGCGCGGGCCACCGAGACCGCCGTCGCGAAGAAGCTCCTGGACCGGATCGACTGGTGGCGCGACTACGTCGCCGCCGGTGGCGGCACGCTGGACAACAACCCCTCGCCGGGCAACAAGGCGGGCGGCCTGACCACCATCCTGGAGAAGTCGTTGGGGGCGGTGGCCAAGGGCGGGCAGGCCGACCTGGGCGCCGTGTACGAGTACGCCGAGCCCATCACCCAGCGCGGGTTCGCCTTCATGGACACCCCCGGGTACGACCCGGTCTCCGTGACGGGCCTGGTCGCGGGCGGCGCCAACGTCGTCGTCTTCACCACCGGCCGCGGGTCAGTGTTCGGGTGCCGCCCGACCCCGTCGATCAAGGTCGCGACCAACACCCCGATGTACTCGGTGATGTCCGAGGACATGGACCTCAACGCGGGCGTGATCGTCGACGGCACCGCGACCGTCGCCGACGTGGGCCGGCAGATCTTCGACCGCATCCTCGCCGTCGCCTCCGGGCAGCAGACCGTCAGCGAGGAGCTGGAGATCGGCGCCGAGGAGTTCATCCCCTGGCACATCGGCGCCGTCACCTGATCCCGGGCGCCCGAGACCGCGGTTAGGGTCCCGGGTATGGAAATCCTCGTGATGCTGGTCGTTGTGCTGCTGGTTCTCAACTGGATCTCCGCCAGCGGGCACCGGCGTGCGCAGCAGGCGGCGCTGGACAAGCTCGACCGCAAGATCGACCTCGTCATGGCGCAGGTCGGTGTGGTCGTGCCCGAGCCGGAGGGGATGTCGGAGGTCGACATGCTGATCCGGGCCGACCGCAAGATCCAGGCGATCAAGCGCTACCGGGAGATCACGGGCGACGGCCTCGCCGAGGCCAAGGCCGCGGTGGACCGTCGCGAGCAGACCCTGAGCTGACGGGCATGGTGGGCGTGATCGCCTCCTGAGACAGGCGACGATCACGCCCACGCGCACGCTACGGGTAGCTCACCACCTTCGCCGGGATCGTCTCCGTGCCCGCCGCGCGCGGGCCCACGCCGTTGATGACGTGCTCGTACGTGCCCACCCCGCCGAGCGACACGGTGAGCAGCGAGTGCATCCGCACTCCCGGCGTGACCGGCACCTCGAAGCCGTTGTCCGAGGTGATGGAGGCGTCCGAGGTGAACACGCAGTACGAGCCCAGACCCCAGGCCTCGTGCTGCGTCACGCCGTCCGCGACCTTGTACGCCGCCCAGCCCCGGACGCCGTCGTGGTTCCACGCCGCCTGGTTCGGCGGGTCGTACGGCAGCTCGTTCTGGTAGAAGATCGTGCGGCCGCGCTCCCCGGTCCACAGGGTGTTGTACTCCTGGTAGTGCTCCACGAAGAGCCCGTACCCGTCCACGTCGTCGCCGTTGACCACCAGGCCGTTGCGCGCGGTGTTCACGTCCCAGCCCACGCCGTCGCCGTGGTCGCCGCGCCACGACCAGATGTGGTCCACGATCGTGTCGTCGGCGTTCACCACGATCGCCTGGTCCACCCGCCCGGCGTGCGCACCGCCCACGCGGACGAACACGTCGTGCAGCGAGATCGGGTCGTCGGCGTGGTCCGCCGTCGACCCCGGGGCGCCGATGGTGAGCATGGACGGCGACTCTGCCGCGCCGGCGTCGAACAGCACGCCGGCGACGCGGACGCCGTCCACGTCGGCCACCCGCATCGCCGTCTGGCCGGCCGTCGGCACGATCGTGGCGTACCCGAGCCCGAGCACGACGGTGTCGGCGCGGTCCACCTCGATGGTCCCGGTGGTCTCGTAGATCCCCGGCGTGAGCAGCAGGTGCAGGCCCTGGTCGAGCGCCTGGTTGATCCGCTCTGCGGAGTCCCCGGGCCGGGCCACGTAGAACTGGTCCAGCGGGATCGAGGTGCCCGACGTCGTCCCGCCGTCCCACGTCGCGCCGCGCGTGCCCGACCGGGCCGACGGCACGAAGACCGCGTAGTCGTCCCCGTCCAGGTAGAGGTACGGCTTCTCGCGGATGATGCCCGTGGTGTCCAGGGTGGTCACCGCGGGTTCGGGGAACGACGTCGGCGGGGCGTTCTCGACGCCGGAGAACACCATGTTCCACAGCGTCCCGGCCCAGCCGCCCGTGAGCGTCGAGTCGCGGGTGTACCACTGCTGCTGGGTCCAGGCGCGAACCTGCCCGTCGACCACGGAGTCGGCGATGTAGCCGCCCGACGCCCAGCCGTACCGCGACGAGTGCAGCATGAGGTTGCCCTTGACGTGCACCCGGCGCATCGGCGCGGCCTGGGAGACGGCCCACCGCATGTCCCCGCCGGACGGCGTCACGGCCAGGTTCTCGACGGAACGCCAGAAGTTCTGCGTGGCGTTGCCCTCGAACCACTCGGCGTCGGCCCAGACGCCACCGGTGATGTTCACGTCGTCGGGCCTCGCCCCCAGACCGGAGATCGAGGTGTGGAAACCGGCGTTGACGTGCACCGGGTAGGTGCCCGGCTCGAAGAGGAACTGATGCCGCCCGTCGCCGAACTGGTCCGCCTCCTGCTGGTCGTAGACGGCGTCCACGGCCGCCTGGACCTGGGCCGTCGGGGTGTCCGGGCCGAAGACGTGCACGTTCGGCCCGAGGTCGCCGCCGCCCGGGATCGGGTCGCCGGGCACGGTGCCGCCGTCGCCGGTGAACACCTTGAGCTCCCAGAGCGAGTACCCGTACCCGGTGCCCCGCTCGGTGCCGGTGAGCCGCACGTACCGGCCCGAACCGGCGACGTCGAGGGACTGGTTGCCGCCGGTCCCGTCCGTGACGGTCTTGAGCGTCCGCCACATGGTGCCGTCGTCGGAGGCCTCGATCCGGAAGTCCCTGCCGTACGCGGTCTCCCAGGAGAGCTCGACACGGCACAGGTCCGAGGCCGTGCCGAGGTCGACCCGGATCCACTGCGGGTCGGAGGCCGCGCTGCTCCAGCGGGTGCCGGGGTCGCCGTCGACGGCCGAGGCCGCGCCGAACGGGCCCTCCGTGGACGACGCCGTGGCCGGCCGCCCGAGCGCCGCGTTCGTGGTGCCGCAGGCGGCCGCAGCCGGCGCAGCCGCCGCCGTCAGCGGCGCCGCCACGCAGGCCGCGACCGCCGCGGCCGCCAGCCAGACCCGGCCCGCTCTCATGAAGCCACCTCCTCGCGTGCGGCCGTGGTCTCGGGCACGAGCTCGTAGTTCTCGTCGAGCACGGTGCCGCGGTGCGGCTTGTAGAGGTCGTAGCCGCGCGGGTTGCACTGCAGGCCGCCGTTGATGCAGTGCTCCACGAGCCGGCGGAGCACCTCGGGGTCCCAGGCGTTGACGAAGTCGTAGTGCCACGACTGGTCGGACCCGCTCACCAGCGCGACGTCGGACATGTCACCGCTCACCGGCCACGCGATCTTGAACTCCAGCATCGGGACGGCGACCGGGTGGCTCATGGGGCACTGGCCCGCCTCCGGGTACGCCATGTGCGAGCCGTGGCCCATGTGCGCCGACTCCTCCGGCGTCAGGTGCATCCCGTCCCAGCAGCTCGGCGCCTGGTACCGGATGTTGAGCTGGGTGCCCTCGGGGCAGTGGGCCGGGATCTCCCAGCTCTTGGAGATGTCGCCGCACTCCCAGCCCTCGACGGCGCCCGGCGCGGTGCGGAACTCCTCGACCGTCGCCATCATGTCGCCGGTCACGAACTGGAGGCCCTCCGGGAACGGCACCACGTCCTGGTAGTCGTCGATGCCCGACTTGTAGTAGACGGTCATGGGGATGTTCGGCTCGACCGGCACGCCGCCCTTGGTGATCGCGGGGAACCAGTAGGCCGAGTGGTCCTGCGGCACCGTGCAGGTGCTCTCCGGCATCGCGTTCAGGCTCGTCGGCGTGGTGAACGCGTCCGTCGACCGGTTGCCGATGAACGTGTGCAGGTGCGACCGGCCCGGCTGGTTCGGGTACACGATCGAGTCGTCCGGCAGGAAGTGCGAGAACTCGCAGTTCGCCTGGAACTCGTGGTGCGTCACCTCGTCACCGGGGAACGGCGGCGGGTCCTCCGGCCCGCCGGCCTCGCCGTCGCCGAACACCTGGAGCTCCAGGAGCGAGTAGCCGTAGCCGGTGCCGCGGGCCGTGCCGACGAGCTGCACGTAGCGGCCGGTGGCGGTGATGTCGTAGACCTCGGTGCCGCCGGTCCCGGCGCCCTCGGTGACCACGGTGGTCCAGTTCTGGGCGTCGGCGGAGACCTGCAGCGTGAAAGCCGCGCCGTACGCGGCCTCCCACTCCAGGGCCACGTGGTCCAGCGCGTACGACCGGCCCAGGTCGATCCGGATCCACTCGTCGTCCGTGGGGGCGCTGGCCCAGCGGGTGGTGCGGTCGCCGTCGACCGCGAACCGCGGCCCGAGGCCGCCGGACTCCGAGCTGGACGCCGCCGTGAGCGCGCCCTGCGAGAGCAGGGTGTTCGGCTCGGCGACAGCGGTGGTGGCGCCGATGGCGCCCGCCGCGCTCAGGGTCGAGGCGAGCAGTGCGGTGGCGGCCAGGCCGCCCAGGACGCGAGGTCTGAGGTCGCGGGGTGTGCGGAGTGCTGTGCGCATGGTTCCTCCTTCGGTGGTGGTGTGCCTTGCTGACCCGTCACTGCCGTGCTCACTGCTGGTAGACGCCGACCTCGTACAGGGAGTAGCCCCACTCCGTGCCGCGCTCGGTGAGGTTGAGCCGCACGTACCGGCCCGTCCCGGCCACGTCCAGGCTGTCGACGCCGCCGTTGCCGCCCGTCACGGTGCGGACCGTGGTCCAGGCGTTCCCGTCGTTCGACGTCTGCACCTGGTACGACTTGCCGTAGGCCGTCTCCCAGACGAGCTGCACGTGGTCGAACGACTGCACCGAGCCGAGGTCGATCTGGTACCAGGCGGTCGGGCCCCACTCGCTGGCCCAGCGCGTCGTGGCGTCGCCGTCGACGGCGCGACCGGGCGTCCAGTCGCCGTTCCACGGGTCGAAGCTGGAGGCCGTCGCCGTCTTGCCGCGAGCGATGTTCGTCCCGTCCACCGGGGGCGCGACGACGCGGAACGACCGCGTCTCCACGCCCACGTTGCCGTGGCCGTCCTCGGCGAACACGTAGACCTTCCAGACACCGAGCATCTCGGGCGCCGTGACCCGGAACGTGCCGGGCGCCGTCTGGTCGAAGTCCGCCTGCGCGATGCCGCCCGCGTTGTTGACGTACTTGCTGTTCAGCATCACGTTGGCGTCGATCGGGTCGCCGTCGGGGTCGGTCACGTCCACGCTGACGGTGAACTCCTCGCCGGCGGCGACCGCCGTCGAACCCGCGACGTTCATCGCGGTGATGCGCGGCGGGGTGTTCATGCCGGAGGTGTCGACGCCCCAGGCCCGCGCGATGGAGTAGTAGCCGAGGCGCTTGTTGTCGCCCGGGAGGACGTTGAACCACACGCCGCCGAAGTCGCCCTCGATGCCGTAGTGGAAGAACGTGGCGCCCAGCGCGACGCCGTCGTGCTCCCGCAGGCAGCGCCATGAGTCCACGTACGCCTGCTCCTTCTCCAGGTCGGTCGGCTCGTCGGGCACGCCGTTCGCGTCGTCCGGCACCTCCCACTCACCGGCCGCGCCGCCCTCGGTGATGATGTACGGCCGGTCGTAGCCGCCGGCCTCCCAGGCCGCGGGCACGTTGCACAGGTCGCCGTACGCGTTGACCGAGAGCAGGTCCAGGTCCGGGGCGTTGCGCTCGATGTACGGCCAGGCGCCGACCCACGCGTCGGTGCTGGTGGTCGGGTGCTTCGTGTCGGCCTGGTGGACGGCGACGCTCACCTCGTTGACGAAGGCCGCGTACGCGTTGCGGATCGCCTCCAGCTCGGCGCCCGAGTAGCAGTTCTGGAGGCCCAGGAGCGACTCGTTGCCGATGTTCCACATGAGCACGCCCGGGTGGTCCTTGTACGCCGCGACCTGGCTCAGGATGTCGGCCTTCGTGGTCGTCCTGTAGCTCGTGTCCGTGCGGTAGTCGATGCAGCCGCCGGACCCGGGACCGCCTCCGGGCAGCAGCCAGAAGCCCATCACCACGCGGACGTCGTGCGCCGCCGCGGAGTCGAGGAGCTGCCGGGTGTCCGCCCCGGTGCCCCAGGTGCGGATCGTGTTGGCGCCCATGGCCGTGAGGGTCGGCATGTAGTGGTCGGCCGTGCTGAACGCCGGACCCCACGTGAAGCCGCGGACGGTGTACGGCTGCCCGTCGACCTCCAGGTCCCAGTCGCCGTTGCCACCCACCACCTCGACGGTGCTCGCGCCCGAGTCCCGCACCGGGACGTTCGGGTGGCCCGGGTTCACGTAGCTCGGGTCACCCGGATCGCCGGGGTCGGTGCTGCCGCCCGCCTCGCCGAAGACGCGCAGCTCCCACAGCGAGTTGCCGTACCCGCCCGAGCGCGCCGTCGAGAGCAGCCGCACGTACCGGGCCGTGCCGTCCACGTCGAAGGTGTCGGTGCCGCCGTCGCCCGAGGTGGTCGAGTACACGGTGGACCAGGACGACCCGTCGGCCGAGACCTGGAACTGGTAGCTCGTCGAGTACGCCGACTCCCAGACCAGCTCCACGTGGTCGAGCGTGGCGGAGCGGCCCAGGTCCACCCGGATCCACTGGGGGTCGCTGAACTCGCTGGCCCAGCGCGTGCCCAGGTCGCCGTCGACGGCGGCGCCCGCGGGCGTGTAGTCGGGGTTCTCCACGGAGGAGGCGGTGGCGGGCCGGCCCTGCGACAGCAGGACCGGCTCCGCCTGTGCGGCGGCGTGCGCCGGCGCTGCGGGCGTCGGCGCTGCGGGCGCCGAGGCGGCGGGCACGACGAGTGCCGCCGCGGCCAGCAGGCCGGTCGCCAGGGCGGCGGCCCCGGCGCGCGTGCCGCGCCTGAGCCTGGCCGCGCGTGCGCCGGGTGATCCGGTGGTGGTCATGGTGTTCCTCTCCGTCCGCCCGTCGGCGGCCAGGTGCGGCGGCCGTGGCGCGGTTCGTCGTTGAGCCTGCGCTCGCGATGCTCCGGTGCGCCGCGAGTTGGGAGAGCGCTCTTACGTCGCCCATCCTTGACCCGTTCTTGGCGGAGCGTCAAGGCCTGGCGCGGGACACTTCACCTGCTGTTTTCTGGTGTTTCCTTGCTTTTGGGCGGTCAAGATTGACTTTGATTCCGACGCCGGACGGCGCGAGATCTGTCGCATCTCATCCGCACGGGCTCCCTCGGAGAGCGCTCTTACTCTGTTACCGTCGGCCTGTGAGCAAGGATCTACGGCGTGCGGCGCCGACCCTGGAGGACGTGGCGAAGGTCGCCGGTGTCTCTCGCGCGACCGTTTCCCGTGTGATCAACGGCAAGCGGAAGGTGGCGCCCGCGGTCCAGGAGGTGGTGCTGGAGGCGGTCGCGGAGACCGGCTACGTGCCCAACCGGGCGGCGCGCTCGCTGGTCACCCGGCGCACGGGCACGGTCGCCGTCGTCATCTCGGGTGCGGACGCAGACCCCGAGGGCGAGCTCGACCTGTCGGGCGTCTTCTCCGACCCGTTCTTCGGCCGGGTCGTGGGGTCGCTCGTGCGGACGCTCCGGCCGCACGACGTGCACCCGGTGCTGATGTTCGCCGACGACGCGCAGACCCGGGGGCAGGTCACCTCCTACCTGCGGTTCGGCAACGCAGACGGTGCCCTGCTGGTCTCCACGTACGCGGACGACCCGCTCCCCGAGGAGCTCATCGGCACCGGCCGGCCCATCGTCCTGTTCGCGCGGCCCGGCCACGCGATCCCGGCGAGCTACGTGGACCTGGCCAACGCCGACGGCGCCCGGATGGCCGCGAACCACCTGCTCGACCGGGGCTGCCGCACGCTCGGCGTGATCTCGGGTCCGCTCGACGTCCCGTCCGCCCGGGACCGGCTCGACGGTTTCCGGGACGCGGCGGCCCGGCGCGGGCACGCCTTCGTCCCCAGCGTGGCGGGGTCGTTCACGTTCGAGAGCGGGGAGTCGGCCATGGCCGAGCTGCTCGCCGCCGCGCCGGACCTCGACGGCGTCTTCGTCTCGAACGACCTCATGGCCCAGGGCGCCATCCACGTGCTCCAGACCCAGGGCCGCCGCGTCCCCGACGACGTCGCGATCGTCGGGTTCGACGACAGCCCCGTGGCCGTGCAGACCCGCCCTCGGCTGACGACGGTGCGGCAGCCCGTGGAGAAGATGGCGGAGGAGATGGCGCGGATGCTGCTGGAGCAGATCGACGCCGACGAGCCGGCCGTGCGCTCGGCGATCTTCGAGCCGATCCTGGTGGTCCGGGACTCGGCGTGAGCCGTCCATACCCACAAGGGGTCACGCGCGGGCGACCCGCAAGAGCCTGGCGATCAGCGAAACTGGTCACGCCTCCAGTGGCGCGGTGATCGCTTCAAGGATGTCGCGGGCAATGAACCGGCGGTTGTAGGTGCCGATCGGTCCGTCCAGGACGCCGAGGGCGACGAGCTTCTCGAATGCCTGGTTCACGCCCTGGAGCGACTTGCCCAGTCGTCGTGCGATACCGGGTGCGGTCACGATCGGAACCTCGATGAGCAGATCGACGATGTCACGAACGATCGCGCCGCGCACATTCGCACCTTTCAGCTGCTCGATGTGTTCACCCCTGATCTTGAGCATCCGGTCGATGCGTTGCGCGGTGTCGGTTGCGGACGCTTCGAGCCCCGTGCTGAAGAAGCGGATCCACGGAACCCAGTCTCCGGTCGCGGAGACGTGCGCAAGGTGGTCCTGGTATTCGCTGCGGCGCGCTTCGAACCATGGCGACACGGTGAGGAGCGGTTCGTCGATCACTCCGTCGACCATGAGCTGCAGGACGATGAGAAGTCGGCCGATCCGCCCGTTCCCGTCGTTGAACGGGTGGATCGTCTCGAACTGATAATGGGCCGTCGCTGCGGAGATCACCGGCTCCCGTGACTTCCCATCGTTGATCCAGTCGGACAGGTCACGGAGTGCTGGTTCTATCCCGTAGTCGGGTGGCATGGGAATGAAGCGCGCATCCTCGACGCGGCCACTCGGGCTTCCGATGACCACCTGGGTGGTTCTAACGCTTCCGGCGTCGTGGGTATCGGCGCTCGTGCCTCGGACCAATGTCTTCTGGGTCTCCGCGAAGAGGGCGACGGAAACCTGGCGATACTGGTGTACCCAGCGGAACGCCGGGTCGGCAGCCTCCACATAGTTCATGACCTCGCGAAGCTCGGCGCTCCCGGACGGTTGTGCCGCGGCTTCAGCGGCGAGGACCTCTTCAATCGGAGCGTAGGTACCTTCGAGGGCTGACGTGCTCTGGGCTTCTCTCCGGAGCGTCGGTCGACGCAGGATCCCCGGGTTGGGGATCTGACGCGATGCCTGATCGAGCCTGGCAAGCGCTCGGCCGGCGTTGGCGACCATCTTCCACGTCGCACCATCGAGCTCCGGTTCCTGGCCCAGCGGGTTGGCGACAAATGCGTGATGTTCGAAGGCGCGGTTGTGGCGACGATCGTGCCCTGAGATGGGTACGAGGCGTCCGACGGGACTGGAGCTGAAGCTCGTGATCTTCACCCCGCTAGGCTAGGCGACTAGTTATGTCGTCGCAGTGGGGAAGTCAGCGGCAACTGAATTCTCCCGGCAAGATATCAGCGGAAGGCCCGTTCCGCTGATGTTTGGGTGGGAAACTCAGCGCTGGCTGATGTTCCGATGTGCCGTCGCGCCCTGGTCGAGATCAGCGCGCCCCATCCTGGTGGTTCGCGACTCGGCGTGACCTGACCCGTCACGTACGGGTCGTGCGTGTGGGAATCCCTCACGCCTCATCCGGACGCATCTTGCTAGGTTCCTGAACAAATCGGCCGTCGGTGTCGACGACGGCCCAGGACCCGAAGCGAGGTGGTTCCCCGTGAGAGCTCGTCGCGTACCGCTCTTTGTCGCAACCCTTGTCGCCGCACTCCTGACGACCGGGGTCGTCGCAGTCCCCGGTTCGGCGGCCACCGCAGGCGGCTCTGCCGCTCCCGCCGCGGTCGCCGACTGCAGCGCGCCCGCCTGGAGCGCCGGCGCCGTCTACGTCGGCGGAAACCTCGTCACGCACGCCGGCGCCTCGTGGCGCGCCAAGTGGTGGACCCAGGGCGAGACGCCCGGCACCACCGGCGAGTGGGGTGTGTGGGAGCGGGTCGGCACCTGCGACGGCGGTGAGCCGCCGGTCGACCCGCCCGGCACCGACGACTTCCCGGTCAGCCAGGCTCAGTTCAACTCGTTCTTCCCCAACCGGAACTCGTTCTACACCTACGCGGGCCTCGTCGACGCGCTCAGCGCATACCCCGGGTTCGCCAACAGCGGCAGCGAGACCGTCCAGAAGCGCGAGGCGGCGGCGTTCCTCGCCAACGTCTCGCACGAGACCGGCGGCCTGGTCCACATCGTCGAGCAGAACACCGCGAACTACCCGCACTACTGCGACACGTCCCAGCCCTACGGCTGCCCGGCCGGCAACGACCAGTACTACGGTCGCGGACCCGTCCAGCTCAGCTGGAACTTCAACTACAAGGCCGCCGGCGACGCCCTCGGCATCGACCTGCTGAACAACCCCAGCCTGGTCTCGACCAACTCGGCGATCGCCTGGAAGACCGGCCTCTGGTACTGGAACACCCAGAACGGCCCGGGCACCATGACGCCGCACAACGCCATCGTGAACGGCGCCGGGTTCGGCGAGACCATCCGGAGCATCAACGGCTCCATCGAGTGCAACGGCGGCAACCCGGCCCAGGTGCAGAGCCGCGTGGACACCTACCTGCGGTTCACCAGCGCCCTGGGCGTCGACCCGGGCGGCAACCTCTACTGCTGACCGCTGACCCGCTGACCCGACCGGGCCAGATCCGTTGACCACAGCAGCTGCTGCCAGGAGCACGGCCGTCCTGGCAGCAGCTGCTGTGGTCAACGACGCCGGGCGACGACGCCGGACGGCGACGCCGGGCGGCGCCGTCGGCGCCGTCGGCGCCGGGCAAGAAGGCGGGCGAGGAGAGCGCGGCGACTAGGTTTCATCCGAAGTATGAGAAGGAAGCCGCCGCATGGCCTCGCCCGGGGCACACCTTAGACGTCAGGCCGGCACGAGGTCGAGCAGGTTCTGGGTCGTCACCACGCGAGAGCCCTCCGGCAGGTCCTCCGGGGCGTCGAAGCCGAGGTAGGTGACCGGTCCGGTGCCCTGCGGCAGCTCGTGGTGCACCTTCACGCCGTCGGCCCGGAGCAGGTCCACCAGGTAGCGCACCGTGAGGTAGCGGCGCGCAGCGATGTCCCGGACCAGTGTCGTCGTGGTGACGCGATGCCCCTCCACGGTGTTGAACCTCGACCTTCCGCGGAGGTTCAGGTGCAGCCAGAGCGCCTCCCAGCCGTCCCCGCCCCGGAGGAAGGCCGCCGGGATCGCCACCCGGCCCTGGCCCGCGAGGTCCGACTTCAGGCGGACCGTCGCCGGCTCGAACGGCAGCCCGGTTTGCGCGACGTCGCGCGTCATGAACCCGAAGAAGCCCTCGGCGACCTCGTCGAACCGCTCACCCGAGTACACGTGCACCTCCGGCACGACGACGTCCCGCCGGATCCCGGACAGCTTGACGTCGACGAACTCCGTGGCACCGTCCGGGGCCTCGGTGAGATCGCCGGAGTGCACGAAGCCGCCGCCGCGCAGCCGGGTCCACGAGACGTGCTCGGCGTCGGTGAACTCGCGGTCCAGCAGCAGGCAGGACAGGTCGAGGTCGGTGTCCGTGGCCTGCTGCCGCCAGTGCACGAAGAACCGCAGCAGCTCATCGGTCACGCGGGTCCGCGAGCCACGGGGCAGCACCCCGGCGCCGTCGGGCCGGGCCCGTGCCGACAGCGGGAGGGCCACGTCGAGGAAGTCGGGCTCGACCACCAGGTCCTGCGGCCTCGGCACCCGGCGGAGCACCTCGGCGTCGCAGGCGCGGGCCAGCGCCGCCACGGCGTCCGCGGGCAGGTCCGCGCGCTCGTCGGGCACGGCCCACGCCCCGCCCTGCCGGTTGACGAAGACGCGCCGGTCGCGGTCCGGACGGCGCCGGTTCTCCAGGTGCTCGCGCAGCCCGAGGACGACGCGGCCGGACACCCCGGGCAGCGCCCGCACCAAGGCGTCGGCCACGGCGGTCGCCTCGGCGTCGTCCGCCGCCGAACGCAGCAGGTGGTCCGCGCGCCGCACGAGCGTGCCGGGCGCCGCGGCGAGCAGCCGCAACGCCTCCGCCCGGGCACCCGAGGCGAACGACCGCTCGACCCGGGCGGCCAGGGACGGCGCGTCCTCGTCGCCGCGGGCGACGGCGAAGACCCGAGCGCCGGGGCCACGGTGCTCGTGCGGGTGCAGCCGCTCGCCGAGCCGCTTCCACGCCTCCCGGTGCGCCGCGACGTCGCCGAGCTTCGCGGGCGACGCCGCCACGACCGCGTCGAGCGTTCCGAGCAGCACGCGCCGGACGGGGCGCGGCAGCGACCGGAACCGGGTGGCCGCCTCCAGCGTCACGTCCCCGCCGGACAGGGCGCAGGCCAGCCGGAGGACGTCGGTGACCGTGTCGGCCTGGACCTCGCGGCCGTACAGCACGTGGGTGGCGTTGACGATCGCGCGCGCCGTCCGCGTCGGCACTGTCGCGGGCTGTTCCATGCCACCGCAGTGCTGGGCCAGCAGCGCGAGCGCGACGAGGTCGGCGTCGGACAGCGGGGTCGTGCTCCCCGCGAGGTGGAGGTAGAGGCGGTGGGCCTCCTCGTCGAGCGTGCCGCCGACGTCGAGCACCGTGCGCCGGTCGCCGAGCGCGGGCACGAACGCGTCGTGCGCCGCGACCATCTCCTCGTAGGTGTGCTGGTACCGGCCGTAGCGGGGCAGGGCGAGCAGGTCGATCCCAGTGCGTCCGGCGAAGACCTTGACGGCACCCGGAACCTCCTGCAGGGCGTCCCGCAGGCACGACACCCAGAAGTCCAGCGTGTCCGGCACGTTCTGCGGGAAGTCCTGGAAGTACGTGTTGTGCTGCACGTGGGCGCCGAGAGCCTCGTGCACGACGGCGAGGGTCTGCACCGCCACCAGCCGCGCGTCCTGCGGCGACAGGGTGCCCAGGTAGCTCAGCAGCCGACCCGAGGCCTTGTAACCCGAGGTCAGGAGCACGGCGTCGAACCGCCGGGCGACCGAGGCGGCGTCACCGGTCGAGACCGCGGTGAGGGGGACCCGCCACGTCCGGCGGACGACCAGGTCGAAGATCTGCGCAGGCATGACGCGCATGGTGGCACGGAACCGTGGTCCGGGCGGACAGGTTTCCCGTGCCACGATTGCCGTATGCCTCTCGCACCCCGGTATCTCGCGGCCGACAACCGCTACGAGACCATGACCTACCGCCGCACCGGACGCTCCGGGCTCGACCTCCCCGCGCTGTCCCTGGGGCTCTGGCACAACTTCGGCGACACCAGCCCGTTCGACACGCAGCGCGCCATCCTGCGCCGTGCGCTCGACCTGGGCGTCACGCACTTCGACCTCGCGAACAACTACGGCCCGTCCTACGGCGCGGCTGAGGCGAACTTCGGCCGGCACCTCGCCGCCGACCTCAAGCCGTACCGCGACGAGCTGATCCTCTCCACGAAGGCCGGCTACGACATGTGGCCCGGCCCCTACGGCGACCACGGCTCGCGCAAGTACCTGCTGGCCAGCCTCGACCAGTCGCTGAACCGCATGGGCGTCGACTACGTCGATGTCTTCTACCACCACCGGCCCGACCCCTCGACGCCGCTCGAGGAGACGATGGGCGCGCTGGCGTCGGCGGTCCAGCAGGGCAAGGCCCTGTACGTGGGCGTCTCCAACTACTCGCCCGCGCGCACCCGTGACGCCGCCCGGATCCTCGGCGAGCTGGGCGTGCCGCTGCTCATCCACCAGCCCTCCTACTCGATGTTCAACCGGCACATCGAGAACCCCGCCCACGAGGACGGGTACGACGGCGTGCAGACCGAGTCGCTGCTCGACGTCGTCGGCGAGCTGGGCGTCGGGACCATCGTGTTCTCCCCGCTGCAGCAGGGCCTGCTGACCAGCAAGTACCTCGCCGGCGCCGCCCCGGCCGGGTCCCGCGCGGCCCGCTCGGACTCGCCGTTCCTCTCGGACCGGGCCCTCACCGAGGACTACCTGGGCCGCGCCAAGGCGCTCAACGAGATCGCCGCGGGCCGCGGGCAGACGCTCGCGCAGCTCGCGCTCGCCTGGGTGCTGCGGGACGAGCGCGTCACGTCGGCGCTCATCGGCGCGTCGTCCGTGGCGCAGCTCGAGGACAACGTCGCGGCGCTCGCGGCGGGGCCGCTCACCAAGGACGAGGTCGTGGCGATCGAGCCGCTGGCGCGCCCGCTGGGCTGACCTGTCGGCACAGCCGCTCGACGCCGTCCGCCCCGGGCACCACACCGGGGCGGACGGCGTCGGCCGCTCCACACCCCCCGTTCCACCGCACTTCACGAGGACGTCGCGCCGAATCGACCGGCGCGGCGGACGATGGGGGGAGTCCGCCGCTCGACGGGGAGGGGTACCGGGGTACTGCACTCGCGAGAAGGAGCACCAGCGTGACCGATACCAAGTCCGCGATCGTCGTCGGGGCCGGCATGGTCGGCCTGTCCACCGCCTGGCACCTGCAGGAACGCGGCGTGGAGGTGACGGTCCTCGACCGGCACGGCGTCGCCGCCGGCTCCTCCTGGGGCAACGCCGGCTGGCTCACCCCGGGCATGGCGATGCCCCTGGCCGACCCGTCGCTCTGGGCCTACGGCCCCCGGGCGATGCTCGATCCCGACGCCGCCCTCAGCGTCCCCTTCCGGTTCGACCGGGCGCTCTGGGGCTTCCTCGCCCGGTTCATGACCCACGCCACGACCGGCGCCTGGCAGCGCGCGATGGCGGCCCTCACCCCGATCGACCGCATGGCGCTGGAGGCGTACGACGAGCTGGAGGCCGGGGGCGTGCACGCGACGTCGTACGCCAGCCCCTGGGTGGTCGGGTTCGAGCGTGAGCAGGAGTCCCGCCCGTTCGTCCACGAGCTGCGGGCGGTCGCGAAGGCTGGTCAGGAGATCAGGCTGTCCCGGGTGCCCGACGGCGTCCGCGTGCCGCACCTCTCCCGGGCGGTCCGGTCGGCCTGGACCCTGGAGGGTCAGCGGTACATCGAGCCGGGGCCGTACGTGGAGGCGCTGGCGACGTCGGTCAGTGCGCGGGGCGCGAAGGTGCTCACGGACGCCCGGGTCACGGCCGTCCGTCCGGCGCCGGGCGGTGGTTCCGACGTCGAGGTGGCCGGCCGGGACGCGCTACGGGCGGACGCCGTCGTGGTCGCCACGGGCGCGTGGCTCCCGGACCTGACCCGGCAGCTCGGTGTGCGCACCCGGGTGCAGGCGGGGCGGGGGTACTCGTTCAGCGTGCCCGTGTCCGGCCCGCCGATCGACCACCCGGTCTACTTCCCGGCCCGCCGCGTGGCCTGCACCCCGTACCAGGGGCGGCTGCGGATCGCCGGGACAATGGAGTTCCGCGGGCCTGACGAGCCCTTCCAGCCCCGGCGCGTCGAGGCCATCGTGAACTCGGTGCGCGGCCTCTTCGAGGGCGTCGACCTCGACTCCCGCGAGGACGAGTGGGTGGGCTCCCGGCCGGTGACGCCGGACGGGCTGCCGCTCGTGGGCCGTGCGGCGGCCCCCGGCGTCTACGTGGCGGGCGGCCACGGGATGTGGGGCATGGTGCTCGGCCCGGCCACCGGCCGCGCGCTGGCGACGCTGATGACCACGGGGGAGACGCCCGAGGAGATCAGGCCGTTCGACCCGCTGCGCTGACCTGCTGTCCGGCCAGCCGGTCAAGGCCGTCGAGGATCAGGTCCAGGCCGAACTCGAACTCGGTCTGGTCGTCGCACCAGCCGAGGGTGGACTCGGGACCCTCGTGCCCGACCTCGGCCAGCATCTCCACCATGTGGGGTGCCTGGTCGGCCATCTGCACGATCATCGCGGTGGCGGCGTCGTCGGCGCCTTCCGTGGTGCCGCCGCGTGCCGCCGCTCCGGCCGCCGTGTCAGCCACCACACCCGCCGCGGCGCCGCCGGGCTCGAAGAGCTCCTGCGAGAACCCGAGCGCCCGGCTGCCCAGGGTGTGCGTGGCGTGGTGGATCAGGTCGTAGCCGAACCCGCCACGCCGCATCAGGCCGAGGAGCGAGTCGAAGTACCGCACGATGTGCAGGCTGAGGGTGGTCCGGCTGCCCAGGACGGTCGGAGCCCACGGGTGACGGAGCAGCACCGCGCGCGCCGTGAGGATCTGCCGGCGCATGGCGGGCTTCCAGGAGGCGGGCGCGGCGTCGTCGGCCAGGGGCTCCAGCCTGCCCACCTCCTCCTGGATCTCCGCCGCGACGACGTCGACCACGCCGTCCAGCAGGTCCTCCTTGTTGGCCACGTGGTGATAGAGCGACATGGCCTCGATCCCGAGCTCGCGGGCCAGGCTGCGCATCGTGAGGGACCCGATGCCGTCGCGGTCCGCGAGGGCCACGGCCGACTCGAGCACCTGGGCGCGGCTCAGGGTGCTGCGTTGCGTCGTGCCTGCCGTCCGGGGTGAAGTCATGGTGTCGCGATCCTACGTCGGCGAGGTGCTTGACCGAATGGTCCTACGGCCCTACCTTACAACGTAAGGCTTACGCCGTAAGTCTCTACGAGAGGGCGGGGCGTCATGTGGGTCTGGATTCTCTGGGTCGCCGTCGGGCTGGTGGTGCTCGGGCTCGGCCTGGCCCTCACGGTCGTGGTGACCATGCGCACCAAGAACCCGCGGGGGCTCGGCGTGATCCGCAGGTTCCACCGCCGGTACACCAACCGGAGCATGCTGCGGGACGCCGGGGAGCCGGGCGCGTACGCCGCCCTGATCCGGCACGTGGGGCGAAGGTCGGGAAAGCCGTACGCGACCCCGATCGGGGTGTACCCGAAGGATGACGGCTTCCTGGTGCTCCTCCCGTACGGTGCCGACGCGGACTGGTTGCGGAACATCCGCGCGACGGGCTCCGCGGAGCTGCGGGCCGACGGACGCACGCACCTGGTGACGCCGCAGGTCGTGGGGCTGGCGGAGGCGCTGCCCTACCTCTCCGCGGGGAACCGCCGGATCGTGCGGCTCCTCGGTCTCGTCGACTTCCTCGTGCTGCGGCCGGCCCCGGTCCCCGCGGGCGACGGTCGGTGAGGGGCGTGCGAGCCGTCGTCCGGGACGAGTACGGGCCGGTCGACGTCCTGCGGGTCGCCACGGTCGAACCGCCCGATCCCGGTCCGGGCGAGGTGGTGGTCCGGGTCCGGGCCGCCTCGCTCAACATGGCGGACCTCGATCACCTGCTGGGCCGTCCCCGAGCCGCCCGCGTCGCCACGGGCCTGTTCCGGCCGACCAACCGCGGGGTCGGGGTCGACGTCGCCGGGACGGTCGAGGTGCTCGGCCCGGACGTGACCGCGTTCCGGCCCGGCGACCGGGTGTGGGCCGACCTGTTCGACTCCGGGCACGGTTCGCTGGCGGACCGGGTGCTGGTCCCGGCGTCGGCCCTGTCGCCGCTCCCCGGGGACCTGCCGTTCGACGTCGCCGCCGCCGTGCCGCACTCCGGGTCGCTCGCCCTCCAGAGCCTGCGTGCCGTCGGACCGGTCCGGCCGGGCGAGCGGGTGCTGGTCAACGGTGCGGGCGGGTGCGTGGGGCCCTTCGCGGTGCAGATGGCGAAGGCCCGCGGCGCCGTGGTCACCGCCGTCGACCACGGCGACAAGCTCGACTTCCTCCGGGAGGTGGGCGCGGACGAGGTGGTCGACTACACCCGGGAGGACGTCATGCGCGGGGGCCGGCGGTTCGACGTGGTCCTCGACATCGCGGACACCCGGTCCGTGCTGGCGCTCCGCCGCTGCCTGGCCCCCGGCGGCCGGTGCGTGCTGGTTGCGAGGAGGATCAGCTCCTACGCGGAGAAGGCGCTGCTCGGCCCGGTGGTCGGCCGGATGACCGGGACCCGGATGGGAACCTTCATGTGGCGCCCGAACCAGCGGGCCGACCTGGACGAGCTGGCCGGGCTGCTCGCCTCCGGCGCCGTGCGGCCCAGGATCGACCGCCGCTACGACCTCGACGACGCGGTCGAGGCCTTCCGCCGCCTGGAGTCGGGCGCGGCCCGCGGCAAGCTGCTGATCATCCCGTAGCCGGGCCGTCGTCGAACGTAGGCCTGATCGGCGCATCAGCCCCGTTCGAGCGACGGGCCCTACGTCCGGCGTCCGCGGCTCAGGACGGGCGCCGCACCAGGGCGTCGCGGTGGCAGGATCGGGCGCATGACGCAACGCCGCATCCTCATCCTCTCCGGCCGTGGACGTTACGAGGATCCCTGGCACGACCACGCGGCGACGTCGCACGTGGCCGCCGGGATCCTCGGTGAGCTGGGGGCCGTCGAGGTGCGCGGGCTGTTCCGCGACGCGCTGGACGACCTGGACTCCGTGGGCCTGCTGGTCGTCAACGGTGGGACGGGCCGCCGGGACGCCGACTTCGACGGGTCCGACGACGACTGGCGCCCCGTCCACGACCGGTTGTCCGCCTGGGCGCGGGCCGGGGGCGCCGTGCTCGGGCTGCACCAGGCGGCGAACACCTTCTACGACGCGCCCGACTGGGAGGCGGTGCTCGGCGGCCGCTGGATCCCCGGCGAGTCGATGCACCCGCCGATCGGCATGGCCCGCTTCGAGCTGGTTCAGGGCCACCCGGTCACGGACGACCTGCGCGTGGTCGAGACCTTCGACGAGCGGTACTGCCACCTCCGCGTCTCCCCGGACACGCGGGTGCTCGGTACGACCCTGGACGATGACGGCGCCCCGCACCCGGTCCTGTGGGTCAACGAGGCGCACGGCGGCCGCAGCGTGTACTCGGGGCTCGGCCACGACGTCCGCTCGTTCGCCTCGGCGGGGCACCAGGAGCTGCTGCGCCGGTCGGCGGCCTGGCTGCTGTCGTAGTACAAGGAGTGCGACGCCCTGGTCTCGTCATCGTGTCGAACGACGCGTACAACGCGGCGGCCCGGCGGCTGGGTCGCGGCGTGCTGACCGTCGTGCCGCTGACCAGCAACGTGAAGCGCGTGCTCTCGTTCCAGGTGCTCGTCTCGAAGCGGGGCTCGGGGCTCGCGGTCGACTCGAAGGCGCAGGCAGAGCAGGTGCGAGCGGTCGACATGGGTCGCCTGGTCAACCGGGTCCGCAAGCTGTCCACCGAGGAGGAGTCGGCGCTCGACGACGCCCTGCGGGTGCACCTGGGTATCTCCTGATCCGCTTGACCTCAACCATCGTTGAGGTTGTTGGCTGGGCCGCATGGAGATCATCAGCATCGACACGGTGACCCGCTCGATCGCCGAGACGGCCGCGTACTACGAGACGGTCCTCGGGCTCCCGGTCAGCAAGGAGATCGGCGCGGTCGAGGTCACGGTCGGGCGCACGGTCCTGCGCTTCCGCGAGGACGCCGACGCCGCGGGCGACCAGCACTACGCGTTCCTGATCGACGACGCGCGGTTCGACGCCGCCCGCCAGTTCCTGACGGCGGGACCCGGTCTGCTGAGCGAGGGCGACCGCGCGGAGTTCGAGGCGCAGGCCGCCTGGAACGCGCGGTCGCTCTACTTCCCGGGACCGGACCGCTCGGTCCTGGAGGTCATCGCGCGCCGAGATCTCCCTCAAGACCTGGGTGCCGGGCGCGGGGCGGGTGCGAAGGCCTCGAGCCCGCACGTGCCCGGCACCCAGCCCGTCCCGTTCGGAGCGGGCGACCTGCTGTCCGTGAGCGAGGTGGGCATCGCGGTGCCCGACGTCGTGGGCACGGCCGACCGGCTCACCGAGGCCGGGATCGGCCGCTACCCCTCCGGCTCGGCGACGTTCAGCCCGGCGGGGCACATCGACGGCATGCTGATCCTGGTCAGCGTGGGCCGCACGTGGTTCCCGACGTCGGACCGCGCGGTGGGCGAGCCGCCCGTCACCGTGGTCGCCCAGTCGGGACCGGCCAGCCTCGGCGTCGTGCCGGGGCGGTACGAGCTGGCCCCGGGGCGTGTGCTGGTGGTGCGGCCGTAGGCCCTCGCCTTTCAGCTAGAGCCGAGATGTCCGAGAGCGACGACATGATGCCGTCCGGGCGGGTGTAGCTGGTGTTGCCGGCGGTAGTTATCACTTCTGCGATCATCCGGTTATCACTTCTGCGATCGATCGAGGGTTGGCCTTCGCTTCACGCCCCCTCGGCGAACCCCGCCTGGCGCCACACCTCGTAGACCGCGATCGACGCCGCGTTCGTCAGGTTGAGCGACCGGCGCCCGGGCAGCATCGGGATCCGCAGCTCGTCGGTGACCCGGGGGTGCTCGAGCGCCTCCGGCGGCAGCCCGGTGGGCTCGGGGCCGAACAGCAGCACGTCGCCCGGCCGGTACTCGACATCGGTGAAGCGGGTGGTCGCGCGGGTCGTGAACGCGAACACCCGGGCCTCCGGCAGCGCGTCGAGGGCCGCGTCGAGCGACGGGTGCACGTCCATGACGGCGAGGTCGTGGTAGTCGAGGCCGGCGCGCTTCAGCTTGGCCTCCGACAGGTCGAAGCCCAGCGGCTCCACGAGGTGGAGCCGGGCCCCCGTCACGGCGGCGAGCCGGATCGCGGACCCGGTGTTCCCGGGGATACGTGGCTCGAAGTAGACGATGTGGGCGAGGGGGTTCTCGGGCGGCGCGGGGGCGTCAGACTGGTGCGGCACGGGTCCATTCTCGCTGCCGGACGGCGGGGCGTCGTCCCGCCGTCCGGCCAACGCCCGGTCATGCCAGCAGCAGCGACTTGCCGACCGTCCTGCGCTCGGCCAGCGAGGCATGGGCGGCCGCGGCGTCGGCCAGGGGGAAGGTCGCGCCGATGGCGGGCCGCACGCGGCCCGCGGCCGCCAGGTCCAGCACCCTCGTCAGCAGCGCGCGGACAAGCTCCGGCGCCGGCGGACCGCCCGCGAGCTCGTTGATCACCTCGATCCGGCGCCGTTCGGCGACCAGGGGATCGATCGCGGTGAACTGACCGCTGGACGTGCCGTAGGTGACGAACCGCCCGCCGTCGGCCACCGTCTCGAAGACCTCCGCGCCGAGGGCGCCGCCGGCACCGTCCAGGGCCAGCGCGACGCCGGATCCGCCCGTCGCCGCACGCACCCGCTCCGTCCAGCCCGGCTCGGTGTAGTCGACGGCGACCTCCGCGCCCAGCTCGCGGGCCAGGCTCAGCTTGGCGTCGCCGCGGGCCGCCGCGACGACCCGCGCCCCGGCGTCGCGCAGGATCTGGACCGCCAGGGAACCGGCGCCGCCCGCCGCTGCCGCGACCAGTACCCAGGGCGCCCCGTCGGCGCCGGCGGGGGCGTGCCGGGTCAGCCGCAGCGCGGTCACACCGTCGGTCATGAGGGCCGCGGCCTCGGTCAGGTCCAGGCCGTCCGGCACCGGCACGACGTCGCCGAGGTCCGCGGCGACCAGCTCGGCATAACCCGGACCGTGCACGACGACCGGACGCCCGACCCAGCCAGGGTCCACCCCGCTCCCGGCGGACTCGACCCGGCCCGATCCGCCGGTCCCGGGTACGTAGGGCGGCTGCAGCGGGAAGATCTCGCCGCCCCACCCGCCGCGCAGGAGGGTGTCGAGAAAGATGACGTCGGCCGCGACGAGCCGCACCACCACCTGGCCCGGCCCCGCGACCGGGTCCGGGACCTCCCGGGCGACCAGCACCTCGGGCCCGCCGAACTCGTGTACCTCGATGGCCCGCATGTCGCTCTCCCTCGCCCCGGCCGGCCCTCCTGACCCACCTCGGACGGCCACGCTAGAACCTCAACCATGGTTGAGAGCAAGGGCCCTGGCCGCCATCCCCGTGCCCGCCGGCTCCTTGATCGCCGCCGCGCGCCCGCCTACCCTGGCCACATGACGCACGGGCTGAACTGGTGGCGGCTGCACCCGCAGCCGTGACCTGACGCGCCCACCGCACAGAAGAGTCCCGAGCTGCTCGCCGCAGCCCGGGACTTTTCTGTGCCCGACGTCGTGCGCGGGCGGCTCCCTGACCAAGGAGACCCAGCATGTCCATGACCCTGCCGCCCGAGGCGGCCCCGACGTCGTCCGCCCCCGGCACACTGCTCGACCTCGAAGCTGCCCGCGAGAAGCGCAGCACCACCCGCTCCGCCGAGGCGGCGCGCGAGCGCACCGCCGTCCTGGAGGACCTGATCGCCCGGAACCCGGGGGAGTACCGGGTGCTGACCGGCGACCGGCCCACCGGAGCCCTGCACCTGGGCCACCTCATGGGCACGGTCGCGAACCGCGTGCGCCTGCAGGACCTGGGCGTCGAGGTGTTCCTCATCGTCGCCGACTACCAGGTCATCACCGACCGCGACGACGCCGGCGACCTGCACGCCACCGTCCGCGAGGTGCTGCTCGACTACCTGGCGGTGGGCCTGGACCCGGAGCGCAGCACCGTCTTCACGCACTCGGCGGTGCCGGCCCTCAACCAGCTCCTGCTGCCGTTCCTGTCGCTGGTCACGGTGGCCGAGCTGGAGCGCAACCCCACCGTGAAGTCGGAGGCGGAGGCGGCCGTGCTGCGGCAGAAGCGTGGCATCTCGGGCCTGCTGCTCACCTACCCGGTCCACCAGGCCGCCGACATCCTGTTCTGCCACGGCAACCTCGTGCCGGTCGGCGTGGACCAGCTGCCGCACCTGGAGATCACCCGGACCGTGGCGCGGCGGTTCAACCAGCGGTACTCGGCCGCGCGCCCGTACTTTCCCGAGCCGGACGCGCTCATCGCGCCGTCGACCACCGTGCTCGGCAGCGACGGTCGCCGGATGTCCAAGTCGCGGGGCAACGCGCTCGAGCTGCGGGCCTCGGAGGACGACACGGCGGCGTACTTCAAGCGCGCCCGGACCGACGCCGAGCGCACCATCACCTACGAGCCGGAGCGTCGGCCGGAGATCGCCAACCTGCTCCAGATCGGCGCGTACTTCACCGGCACCTCGCCGGAGGCGCTCGCCGACGAGGTCGGCGCCGCAGGCGCCGGGCGGCTCAAGGCCCTGGTCACCGAGGCGGTCGTGGAGGGTCTGCGCCCCCTCCGTGCCCGACGCCGGGAGCTCGCCTCGGCCGGGCCGCGCCACCTGGACGAGGTGCTCGCCCGGGGCAACGCGCGGGCGAACGAGATCGCGGACCGCACGCTGGACGACGTCCGCGGGCTGATGGGGATGCGCTACTGAGTCCACAGGTCTGTGGACAACGGGCCTGTGGACAAAGGAGATCCCCGGCCGGGATGCCTCAATAACCCGGCCGGGGAAATCTGTTCGGACGGCCGACGGCACGACGGGTAGCCACCCGAGAGGATCGCGCCGTCAGCCGCCCGAGATCATCGGGCCAGACGCTCCCGCAGGGCGTCGAGCTGGGCGCGCAGCGCCGCCGGCGTGTGGTCGCCGAACCGGTCGAAGAACTCCTCGGTCAGGTCGGCCTCGGCCTGCCACGGGGCGGTCGGGACGTCGAAGAGCGCGGCCATGTCGGCGTCCGGTACGTCGATGCCGTCCAGGTTCAGCGTGCCGGGCGCGGGCAGGCTGCCCACCGGCGTGGCCACGGAGGTGTCCTCGCGCAGGCCGCGGCCGGCCTCGACCTGGCCCACGATCCACTCGATCACACGCGAGTTCTCGCCGAACCCGGGCCACAGGAAGCGGCCGTCGTCGCCCTTGCGGAACCAGTTGACCTGGAAGATCCGCGGGCGCTTCGACTCCTCGATGCCCGCGCCTACCTCCAGCCAGTGCGCCCAGTGGTCGGCCATGTTGTAGCCGCAGAACGGGAGCATCGCGAAGGGGTCGCGGCGCAGCTCACCGAGCGCGCCCTCGGCGGCGGCGGTGCGCTCCGAGGAGATGGTGGCGCCCATGAACACGCCGTGCTCCCAGCCGAACGACTCCGCCACGAGCGGCACGTTGCTGGCGCGGCGGCCGCCGAACACGATCGCGTCGACCGGCACGCCCGCCGGGTCCTCCCAGGTGTCCGCGATGGTCGGGCACTGCGCGGCGGACACGGTGAAGCGGGAGTTCGGGTGCGCCGCCGGGGTCTCGGAGTCCGGCGTCCAGTCGTTGCCCTGCCAGTCGGTCAGGTGCGCCGGCGCCTCGGCCGTGAGGCCCTCCCACCACACGTCGCCGTCGTCGGTCAGTGCGACGTTCGTGAAGATGGTGTCGCGGTCGAACGTGGCGACGGCGGTCGGGTTGGTGTCGACGCCGGTGCCGGGCGCGACGCCGAAGAAGCCGGCCTCCGGGTTGATGGCGCGCAGCGTGCCGTCGGGGCCGGGGCGCATCCAGACGATGTCGTCGCCGAGGGTCTCGACCTTCCAGCCCGGGATGGTGGGCTGCAGCATCGCCAGGTTCGTCTTGCCGCACGCGCTCGGGAAGGCGGCGGCCAGGTGGTACTGGCGCTGCTCGGGCGAGGTGACGCGGATCAGCAGCATGTGCTCGGCGAGCCAGCCCTCGTCGCGCGCCATCGCCGACGCGATGCGCAGCGCGAAGCACTTCTTGCCGAGCAGGGCGTTGCCGCCGTAGCCGGAGCCGTACGACCAGATCTCGCGGCTCTCCGGGAAGTGCACGATGTACTTGGTGTCGCTGCACGGCCAGGCCACGTCCGCCTCGCCCTCGGCCAGGGGCGCGCCCACCGAGTGCACGGCGGGGACCCACTGCTGGCCGGCGTCGATCAGGCGCAGGATCTCGTCCGAGACGCGCGTCATGACGTGCATGGAGACGACGACGTAGGGCGAGTCGGTGAGCTCGATGCCCACCTGCGAGATGGGACCACCCACGGGGCCCATCGAGAAGGGCACCACGTACATGGTGCGGCCCTTCATCGAGCCCTCGAAGACGCCCTCCAGCTCGGTGCGCATGTCGGCCGGCGCCACCCAGTTGTTCGTGGGGCCGGCGTCCTCCTCGTCCTGCGAGCAGATGAAGGTGCGCGACTCGACGCGGGCGACGTCGGCCGGGTTGGAGCGCGCCAGGTACGAGCCCGGCCGCTTCTCCTGGTTGAGCGCGACGAGCGTGCCCGCGGCCAGCATCTGGTCGATGAGGCGCTGCTTCTCGTCGGCGGAGCCGTCGCACCAGACGATCTCGTCCGGCTGCGTGAGCTCGGCGACGCGGGCGACCCAGTCGCGCACGTCGAGGTCTCCGGCGGCAGGGATGCCGTTCGCGGCCGTGGACGCCGAGGTGTCTGCCGTGGTGGAGTCCTGACCGATGGTCACGTCGGCCACGAGCTCGGCGACGAGCCGGGTTCGGCGGGGGTTCGCGAGGACGGACATGTGCGCTCCGATCGTCAGACTGCGGGCCACGGTGGCGGGCTTGTTTCCACCTTCACGTGCGGATCGCCCCGAATTCCAGCCCACGAGCTGTCAAGAATCGCCGATCTTCACGTAGTGTGAAGGAGCGGGTTCCTGCTGGCCCGTCCCGGGCAGCAAACCGGCGTCCGCGAGCACGAACGGAGCGCGACATGCCCACCGGATCCGAGCCGAAGCCGTCGGACACCGAGACGGACCTGATCACCCTGGGCCGCCGGATCCGGCACCTGCGCACCGCGCAAGGGCTCACGCTGGACGCGCTCGGCGAGAAGGTGGGCTCGGCGCCGAGCCTGCTGTCGCTCGTGGAGAACGGCCGGCGCGAGCCGCGGCTCGGGCTCCTGCGCTCGATCGCGGAGGCGCTCGGCGTGCCGATGGGCGAGCTCCTGAGCGCCGAGCCGCCGTCGCGCAGGGCAGCCCTGGAGATCGCGCTCGACCGGGCGCAGCGCGGCCCGCTGTTCACCACCCTCGGCGTGCCCGCGGTCAAGCCCAGCCAGAAGCTGCCGATGCCGGTCCTGGAACAGCTCGTGGGCCTGCACGACGAGCTGGCCCGGCGCGAGCGGCTGGCCATCGCCACGCCCGAGGAGGCCCGGCGGGCCAACACCGAGCTGCGCCTGGAACGGGAGGCCCGCGACAACCACTACCCGCAGTTCGAGGCCGTCGCGGAGCAGATGGTCAAGGCCGCCGGGTACACGGGCGGCGCGCTGACGCACCGCACCGTGGCGCGGATGGCGGAGCAGATGGGCTTCACGCTGCTGCACGTGGGCGACCTGCCCCGGTCCGCCCGCTCGGTGACCGACCTGCGCAACGGGCGCATCTACCTGCCGCCGGCGTCGACCCCGGGTGGGCACGGCCTGCGGTCGCTCGCGCTGCAGGCCCTGGCGCACCGCGTGCTGGAGCACGACCGTCCGCGGTCCTACGGCGAGTTCCTGCGGCAGCGCGTCGAGATCACGTACTTCGCCGCCGCCTGCCTCGTGCCGCAGTTCGTGGCCGTGCCGTTCCTCCAGGAGCGCAAGCGGGAGCACGATCTCGCGGTCGAGGACTTCCGCGACGCCTTCGGCATCACGCACGAGGCGGCGGCGATGCGGCTCACCAACCTCGCGACGCACCACCTCGGCATCCCGCTGCACTTCCTGCGCGTGGGGGCCGACGGCGCGCTGTTCCGCGGCTACGCGAACGACGGCCTGCCCTTCCCGCAGGACGTCACGGGCGCCATCGAGGGGCAGCTCATCTGCCGGCGCTGGGCGGCGCGCGAGGCGTTCGAGCGACGCGACCGGGCCACCGAGTTCTACCAGTACACCGACACCCCGGCCGGGACGTTCTGGTGCTCCACCCAGACGGGGTCGACGGCGCCCACAGGTGGGCCCGACGGCGGCTCGGGCGCCTTCTCGATCACCGTGGGCGTGCCGTACGCGCACGCCAAGTGGTTCCGGGGGCGGGACTCGCAGGTGCGCCGCGTCTCGACCTGCCCGGACCCGGCCTGCTGCCAGCGCCCGTCGCCGGAGCTCACCGACCGCTGGTCGGGCGAGGCCTGGCCGTCGGGGCGCATGCACCAGCAGATCCTCGCGGCCCTGCCGCGGGGCGCCTTCCCCGGTGTGGACGACGCCGAGGTGTACGCGTTCCTGGACAAGCACGCCCCCGACTGACGCACGTATGACCCTCCGTCGAGTCCGGACGCCGTGGTCGGGTTAGCGTAGGCGACCGTGGCATCGAACCTGGCTTGCATCGGACTGGACGTCTGGCGACGTAGCGAATTTCGCGACCTGGTGGCCTCGGCACGCGCCGAGGCGGAGACCATCGCCAAGGACGGCGAGGTCGGCGTGCACATCTGGACCGACGTGTCCGGCGCCCGCCTGATCATCACCACCGAGGGCGACCTGGTCCGGGTGGTCACGCCCACGTTCTACGCCGCGCCCGGCGCCATCATCTCCGAGCCGCAGGCGGTCGACGGCGGACTGGTGCTCGCCGAGCTCGTGAACCAGCACGACGAGGTCATCACCGAGATCGCCTGCCAGCTCGAGGAGCTCGCTCTGCTGGGCACCGCGGAGGCCCCCGTCACGGGTCCGGCGTCGATCGTCGTGCTCGGCAACTCCGTCCAGGTGATCGGGCGGGCCGACGCCGCAGTGTCCGGCCTGGTCTTCGAGCCCACCGGCGCGTACGCCGCGTCGACCGACGCCGTCGCGCACCTGACCGGGGTGGTCCTCGCGATCGAGCAGCGCTCAGTCTCCCGCACCGGCCAGGCCTTCACCGCCGCCCGCGTGCAGACCGACGGCTTCCAGGTGACCCTCTGCCTCCCGGCGGGTCAGCCCGAGCTCACCACCGGCGACGTCGTCGAGGTGGACGGCTACGTGGTCGCGTCGCTGCCGGAGCTGCGCGGCTGAGCAAGGCGGGGTCCGAAGGGGCAGGGCCGGCCGCGCGTCGGGCGGGGCCGGGGTAGGGCAGGCCCTACCGGGCGGCGGGGGGTGTGCAGGCTGGGCTGGGCGCAGCCCGGTTCCTACGGTCTAGACATGGCCTCTGACCTGCGCAAAGACGCTCCCGTAGCCCCCTCGACCGCCCGACGGTCCACCCCGCCCGCCCCGTCCGCCGGGCGCCGTCGGCCGTGGTGGCGCCGGCCCTGGACGGTGCTGCTGGGCGTGCTCGTCCTGGCCTTCCTCGCGGTGTCGCTGCCCCGGTACCTGGGCCTGGACCCGGGGAAGACGCTCGTCCCCTCGACCTTCCCCGGGCACTACGTGCTGCTCGTCGCCCACATCGGCTTCGCGACGGTCGCGATGACCACCGGCTTCTTCCAGGTGTGGCCGTGGTTCCGCAAGCGGTTCCGGATGGCGCACCGGCGCCTCGGGCGGGTGTACGTGCTGGGCGGGGTGATCCCGGCGGCGATCCTCGCGGGCGTCATCGGGGCGGCCTCGCCGTTCGGGCCGATGTCGGCGGTGAGCCATGTGTTCCTCTCCGTGCTGTGGCTCTCGTGCACGGTCGCGGGGCTGCGGGCCGCCTGGCAGCGCCGGTTCGACGAGCACCGCGAGTGGATGGTGCGCAGCTACGTGCTCACGATGTCGATCATCTCCAACCGCCTGTGGCACTTCGTGTGGGGGCCGGTCCTCGGGGCCCAGGTGGACACCTGGTTCCAGGGGAGCGAGGTCGCGATGCTGCAGACGGAGATGGCCCTCACGAACTGGCTGGGCTGGACGGTGCCGCTGGTCGTCGCGGAGGCATGGCTGCTGCACCGGCGTCCGGGCCGCCGGCGTCGGACCGTTGGGGGAACCACTGATGACAGGGCGCGCCCGCGGCTGGTGTGATTTCACCCGGCACCGCGCGTCCGGTCGGTGGCTCACGGCGATCCCCGAGGAAGGTCCCACCCATGAGAACCTCCCGCCCTCTGCTCGTCGTCGCGGCCCTGGCCGCCGGCGCTCTCGGCGTGGCGCCGGTGTCTGCCGCGCTCACCACGGCCGCCGAGGCCGCCCCGCCCGGCGGCACCTACTACGTGCAGAGCGCCACCACCGGGCTCAACGCGGCGGACGCCGGGGGCGCCGTCGAGCAGCGCCGGCCGAAGGGCGACGAGGACCACCAGCAGTGGACGCTGCGGGCCGTCGGGTCGGCCCACGTCCTGGAGAGCACCGACGCGGCGGGCACGTGCCTGGGCCGCTCGGGCGGGCAGGCCCGGACGGTCGGGTGCGCGAGCGCCGACGCCGCGTGGGAGGTGCTCGACGCCGGCGGGGACCGGCACCTGCTCCGCGCTCCCGGCACCGGTGACCACCTCACCGTGGGCGCCAAGCCGGGCGGCGCGAACTACCCGGCCCAGCTCGCGGTGGGCGGCGACGGGGCGCTCGCGGAGTGGTACCTCACGCCGGTCGGCCCGGTCACCGGACCGCTGCCGCCCGCCGACGAGCGCACCCTGGACGAGATGACGTTCCTCACCGCGCACAACGCGTACGCGAACGGGGTGGACGGCGGCTTCGCGCCCCCGTTCGTCAACCTGGCGCCCAACCAGACGCGCGGGATCGACCAGCAGCTCGCCGACGGCGTCCGCGGGTTCCAGCTCGACATCCACCAGACGGGCGACGGCGCGATCCTGTGCCACAACAGCTGCACCCTGGTCAGCAGCCCCGTCGCGCTCTGGGTGGACCTCCAGCGGATGGTCGACTTCCTGGAGGCGCACCCCGACCAGTTCGTCACGGTGTTCCTGGAGGACTACGTGGAGCCCGCCGTGCTGCGTGCCGAGCTCGACCGCGTCGACGGGCTGGCGGACGTGCTCTACCGGCCGGACCGCACCGGCGTCCGCGAGAACGGCTGGCCGACGATGGCCCGGCTCGTCGCGGACGACGACCGCCTGCTGATCCTCAGCGACCACAGCCGGTCCGCCGACGAGGGCGCGGGCCTGACCCGGGAGAGCTTCGGCGTCATGTACCAGCGCGAGTGGACCGTGGAGAACTACTGGTCCATGGGCGCGGGTATCGGCGACTCGGACTGGTCCTGCTACAGCCGCTGGTACGACGCCGGCACGAACATCCCGCTCACGAGCCCGGGGACGGGGTTCCGGCCGCTGTTCGTGATGAACCACTTCCGGGACGTGCCGGTCGAGGTGACGGCCCGGACCGACAACGAGCGGCTGCTCGACCGGGCCCAGCGGTTCTGCCAGCCGGCGGCCCGCAAGAAGCCGACGTTCGTGGCGGTCGACCGCTACGACGTCGGCGACCCGGCCGCGGCGGTCGCGGCCCTGAACACGTACACCTACTGACGAACGTGTCAGGCGTACGGGTCACCCCGGTGACCTGTACGCCTGACACGCGGGTCAGTCGCGGAGCGGGCCGCCCCGGGCGTCCAGGCGGTCCAGCAGCCTCGGCAGGACGTCGCCGAGCCGCAGCCCGTCGTGCTCGAACTCGTTGGTGACCCACGGCTCGACGTTGCCCACGTGCGCCGCCGTCTCCAGCGAGAGCGAAGCGTCGACGAACATGTCGTCGAAGTACACGGCGGCCTCGACCGGGATCTCGTTGTCCGCGAGCCGGTGCAGGTCGTACAGGTCGCCCCAGTCCTGCCGCTGGGCGAGGGCGTCGGCCGCGGCCTCGAACGGCCGCAGCGCACTGACCTCGGAGAACATCCAGGGGTAGATCATCTCGCCGGTCAGCAGCAGCGGCCGGGCGTCCTCGCCGAACGCCGGGTCGGCGTCGCGCACGGACTGGGCCGCCCACGCGGTGGGGCCCGTGTGGGACTGGGCGTAGATCGACTCGTGGAGCACGGCGTACAGCGGGTTGGTCGCGAACGACGTCTCGGCCGCGACCGTGGCGCGGAACGTGTCGCTGAGCGGGCCGCCGTGCGGGGAGTCGAACGCCTCGTCGATGGTCCAGTGCACGCGCTCGAACCCGGGCTGCATGCCGAAGTCCATGCCGAGCGTCTGGAAGCGCCGCGTGGTGAGGACGTCGCCGCCGGGCTCGGTCACCTCGCCGGTCGAGAGCCGGTCGGCGATCCGGCCGAGGGCCTTGGTGACGTGCGGGTAGCGCGCACGGAACCGCTCGTTCTTGGCCACCACGCGCGGCTGGGTGCGCTCGTAGACCTCCCGGGCCGACGCCGTCAGGCCCGGCAGGCCGCCGGTCACGAGGCTCGCGTTGAGGCCCTCGGGCGCGAACGACAGGTACGTCATGGTGATGAAACCGCCGTACGACTGGCCCAGCGAGGTCCAGCGCCGGCCGCCGAAGAGCGTCTTCCGGACGTGCTCGGCGTCGCGCACGATGGTGTCGGCGCGGAAGTGCGTCAGGTACTCCGCCTGTTCCGCGGGCGTGCCGAGGGCGGTCAGCGCCTCCGCGCGGACGGCGCTGGACCGCCCCGTGCCGCGCTGGTCGAGGAGCACCACGCGGAACCGCTTGAGCGCCGCGCCCACCCAGCCGTCCGGGCCGGTGGGGCGGGGACCCTTGCCGCCGGGGCCGCCCTGGAGGAACACGAGGAGCGGCAGGTCCTCGGTGCGGCGGGTCGGGTCCACGAGCTCGCGCGCGAACACCGAGATCGTGGGCGACCCGTCGGGCTGGGACCAGTCGAGCGGGACGTCGACGGAGTGGTCGGTGACATGGACACCGGGAAGCGTGTAGCTGATGGGCACGGGCCGAGCCTACGACCGCACACCGGGCCGTCGCAGCGCCGCGTTCGCGATATTGATTGCATTAATGGAGTGGCTGCTCTAATAATTGGGCCATGACGACCACCGAGGTACGCCAGCCGCCCGCGCTCCCGCTCGTACTGGGCCTGGCCGTGCTCGCGCTCGGCCTCGTGCTCGGCTGGTTCGCCGCGCCGCTGGCGGGCGGGCTCGCCGGCCTGATCGACGCCACACCGCTGCCCGTGCCGCGGCTGCTCACCCTGATCGAGTCGCTGTCCCCGCCCTGGACGCTCGGCATCCTGGGCGGGCTCGGCTTCCTGGGCGGCGGGTTCATCGCCTTCATCACGGTGGGGGAGGCGCCGCAGCTCACCGTCGCCGACGACCACCTCGAGCACCGGCAGGAGGAGCGCGAGGTCTGGGTCGAGCGGTCCGACGTCGGCGCCGCGTTCCGCGACAAGGAGGACCTGGTGCTGCTGCGGCCCGACGGCGGCCTGCGCGCCCGCCTCGACACCGACACCCTCTCGGCCGAGAAGGTGCGGCAGGCGTTCACCGGGCACGGCTGGCCCTGGCGCGACGGCGACCCGCACGAGCACGTGTTCGAGCGCTGGGTGGACGGCCGGCCAGGGTTCACGGCCGCCGAGCACGAGGTGCTCCGCCGTCGGCTCCAGGAGCGCAAGGACGCCGCCGCCCGCCGTCAGGCGGACGAGGACCTGGCCGCGCTCGGCCTGGTGGCGCGGGTCCGGGACGACCGGATCCAGGTGCGCCGCACCGCGGCGACCGAGGACGCGCGTGGCACGGACCGTTGATCCCGCACGCCACGAGGCCCGCCGGCTGGTCATCATCGACGCCGCGCTCACCGTCTTCGCGGAGCGGGGCTACGACGGCACCACCACCGCGGCGATCTGCCGGCAGGCGGGCATCGGGTCGGGCACGTTCTTCCACTACTTCCCGACCAAGCTGGAGCTGCTGCTCGCGATCCTGACGCTCGGCACCCAGGAGGTGCGTGACGCCGAGGCGCGGTACGCGGGCCGGACGGACGCGCTCGGCGTGGTCCTCGACATCGTCCGGCAGGGCGCGGACGACGCCGCGGACCCCCGGATGCCCGGTTTCGTGCGCGCGGTGGGCGGCGTCATGCACCTGCCGGAGGTCGCGGCCCAGCTCGACGAGGACACCCGGGCCCAGCAGGACCTGATCCGGCCGTGGGTGGAGCGGGCCCAGCGGGCCGGCGAGATCCGGACGGACCTGACCCCGGACCGCGTCACGTCGTGGCTGTACCTGCTGACCGACGGCTTCCTGGGGCGCGTGGCGGTCGACCAGGGGTTCACGGCGGAGGGCGAGAAGGCGACGCTCGTGGAGACGGCGCGCCGGTTCCTGGCGACCTGACGCCCCCCGGAAACGTGTCAGACGCTCAGGTCACGGGAGTGACCTGAGCGTCTGACAGGGGGTGGTGCGGTCAGCCGATGTCGGCGTCGACCCAGTCGAACGTCTTGGTCACCGCCTTCTTCCAGCTCCGGTAGAGCCGGTCCCGCTCGCCCTGCTCGACGGCGGGCGTCCAGCGCCGGTCCTCGGCCCAGTTCGCGATGACGTCGGACTCGCCCTTCCAGAAGCCGACGGCGATACCCGCGGCGTACGCGGCGCCGAGCGCCGTCGTCTCCGCCACGACGGGCCGGACGACGGGAACCCCGAGCTGGTCGGCCTGGAACTGCATGAGCAGCTCGTTGGCGACCATGCCGCCGTCGACCTTGAGCTCGGTGAGGTCCACGCCGGAGTCGGCGCGCATGGCGTCCATGACCTCGCGGGTCTGGAACGCCGTGGCCTCCAGCGCTGCCCGCGCGATGTGGTTCCGGTTGACGTACCGGGTCAGCCCCACCAGCGCACCGCGCGCGTCGGGCCGCCAGTACGGCGCGAACAGGCCGGAGAAGGCCGGCACGAAGTAGGCGCCGCCGTTGTCCTCGACCTTGCGGGCGAGCCACTCGATGTCCTCCGAGTCGGTGAACATCCCCAGGTTGTCGCGGAGCCACTGCACCAGCGAGCCCGTGACGGCGATGGATCCCTCGAGCGCGTAGATCGCCGCCGCGTCGCCGATCTTGTAGCAGACCGTGGTGAGCAGGCCGTTCTCGGACGGGACCTTCTCGGTGCCCGTGTTGAGCAGCATGAAGTTGCCGGTGCCGTACGTGTTCTTGGCCGTACCGACCTCGAAGCACGCCTGCCCGAAGGTCGCGGCCTGCTGGTCGCCGAGGATGCCCGCGATGGGCACGCCGGGCACCATGCCCCGGGGCCGCCCGGTGCCGTAGACCTCGGACGAGGAGCGGATCTCGGGCAGCATCGACAGGGGGATGCCCATGTCCGCCGCGATGTCCTCGCGCCAGGACAGCGTGTCGAGGTCCATGAGCATGGTGCGGGACGCGTTCGTCACGTCGGTGACGTGCACGCCGCCGTCGACGCCGCCGGTCATGTTCCACAGCACCCACGCGTCGGTGTTGCCGAACAGCAGGTCACCGCGGTCCGCCGCCTCGCGGGCGCCCTCCACGTTGTCGAGGATCCACTTCACCTTGGGGCCGGAGAAGTAGGTGGCGAGCGGCAGGCCGACGATCGCCTTGTACTTGTCCGCGCCCTCGGACCCGGCGAGCTCGTCGACGATGGCCTGCGTGCGCGTGTCCTGCCAGACGATCGCGTTGTAGACCGGCTTGCCGGTCGTCTTGTCCCACACCACCGTGGTCTCACGCTGGTTGGTGATGCCGACGGCGGCCAGGTCGGTGTGGTTGATGTTCGCCTTGGTCAGCGCGAGTCCCACGACCTGGCGGGTGTTGTCCCAGATCTGTTCCGGCTTGTGCTCGACCCATCCCGCCTTCGGGAAGATTTGGTCGTGCTCGAGCTGGCCCGTGGACACGATGGTCCCGGCGTGGTTGAAGACGATCGCCCTGGAGCTCGTGGTGCCCTGGTCGATCGCGAGTACGTAGTCAGCCATCGGAGTTGACTCCCTTGTCTGTTTCGAGGTCTGCGGGTTTGCGGCTCAGGCTCAGGCTCAGACCGCGACCGCCGCGGCGAGCAGGCCGCCCAGTGCGCCGCCGACCAGCGGGCCCAGCACCGGGACCCACGAGTAGCTCCAGTCGCTCGATCCCTTGCCGGGGATGGGCAGGAGCAGGTGGGCGATGCGAGGTCCGAAGTCACGGGCCGGGTTGATGGCGTACCCCGTGGGGCCACCGAGGCTGGCGCCGATACCGAGCACCAGCAGCGCTGCGGCCAGCGGCCCCATGTCCCCGGGCCAGTTCCCGAACGACAGGATGACGAAGACCAGCATGAACGTGCCGATGACCTCGGTGACGAAGTTCCACGTGTACGAGCGGATCGCCGGGCCGGTGGAGAAGACCGCGAGCTTGGTCGCCGGGTCGGCCTCCTGGTCGAAGTGCCGCTTGTACGCCAGGTAGGCGACGATGGCGCCCACGAAGGCGCCGGCGAGCTGGGCGACCCAGTAGATGAGCATGTTGCCGAAGTCGGCGGGGATGCCCGGACCGAACTCCTCGGCCCCGCTGGCGAGGATGCCGAGGGTGACGGCGGGGTTGATGTGCGCGCCGGATCTCAGGGACACGAAGACACCGGCGAAGACCGCCAGGCCCCACCCGAAGTTGATCATCAGCCAGCCGCCGTTGAACCCCTTGTTCATGGGGAGGATGGCGTTGGCCACCACGCCGGCACCGCCGAGGAGCAGGATCATGGTGCCGAGGAACTCCGGCACGATGATGTCCGTGAATGCGTTCATTGCTGACTCGCTTTCTGCCGACAGCTCTGTCGGCGTACGGAGGTAGTCCCGGCGGTCCCTCTAGGGCGACCCGTCGGCTGTGTGAGTAGGTGCGGTCCTTCGCTTTCCTTAGTTTCGGAGCGGCTGCATGGCCGCTACGTCCGGTGTGGTCAGGCGCGCTCGTTCGGCGCCCTCGTCGTCAGGCTCTTGTGCGGCCTGGCGTTCCGCGTCGATCCGTGCCCGCCAGGCACCGACCTCGCGTTCGGCGTCCGCCGCGTCCCACCCGAGCAGCGGGCCGACGACGGCGGCGATCTCCTCGGCCGCTCCCGTGCCGCTGTCCGGCACCTCGTAGACCAGGCGCGTGCGATGACTCAGCACGTCCTCCAGGTGGAGGGCGCCCTCGTGGCTCACCGCGTAGTGCACCTCGGCGCGCAGGTAGGCGGTCGCGTGCTCGAGCGGCTTGGCGAGCGTCGGGTCGGCGTCGCACAGCTCCACGATCTCGGCCAGGTTGGCGCCGTACCGGTGCAGCAGGTGGTCCAGCATCGGGGGCGACCAGCCGAACCGCTTGCCCCACGTGCGCGCCTGGCGCTGCACCGCGCGCAGCCCGACGGCGCCCGTGAGCGGGATCTGGTGCGTGATCGAGGGGAGCGCGGCGGCGCGCTGTCCGATCGCGAAGTCCACGGCGTCCTTGGCCATGATCCGGTACGTCGTGAGCTTGCCGCCCGCGACGACGGTGAGGCCCGGCGTCGGGGAGGCGACGGTGTGCTCGCGGCTGACCTTCGCGCTGCTGGTGCCCGCCTTGGTGCCCGGCTGCAGCAGCGGGCGCAGGCCCGCGTAGGTGCCGATGACGTCTTCCCTGGTCAGGGGGTGTGCAAGCACGGCGTTCGCGTGGTCCAGCACGTAGTCGATGTCGGTGCTCGTGGCCACGGGGTGGGTCGGGTCGAGGCTCCAGTGGGTGTCCGTGGTGCCGATGATCCAGTACCGGCTCCACGGGATGACGAACAGCACGGACTTCTCCGTCTGCAGGATCAGCCCGGCATGGCCCCGGATGCGCTCGCGCGGGACGATCAGGTGCACGCCCTTGCTGGCGAGCACGCGCAGCCCGCCCTCCGAGCCTGCCAGGGCCTCGGTGTCCTCGGTCCACACGCCGGTCGCGTTGATCACGGACCGCGCCCGGACGGTGATCTCCTTGCCCGTCTCCAGGTCCACGACCACCGCACCGTTCACGGCGCCGGTCGCGCCCTGCGTCAGGCTGACCACCTGGGTCCGGCTGGCGGCGTGCGCGCCGTAGCTGGCGGCCGTGCGGATCAGGGTCGCGACCAGGCGGGCGTCGTCGACCGAGGCGTCCCAGTACTGCACGGCCCCGACGGCGGCGTCGTGCGCCAGGTCCGGGAACTTGGCCTCCATCTGGTGGCGGCTGAGGTGCCGGTGGAACGGCATCGGCCGGCGGCCGGGGGTCAGCGTCGCAAGGACGTCGTACATCGCGATGCCGGCGCCCACGTAGGCGCGCTCCCACACGCGGTGCTCCAGCGGATACAGGAACGGGACCGGCCGCACCAGGTGCGGTGCGAGGTCCCGGAGCAGGAGGTCGCGCTCGGTGAGCGCCTCGTGCACCAGCTCGAAGTCGAGCATCTGGAGATAGCGGAGGCCGCCGTGCACCAGCTTGCTGCTGCGGCTGGACGTGCCCTGCGCCCAGTCCTGCGCCTCGACGACGGCGGTCGACAACCCCCGGGTGACCGCGTCCAGGGCGATGCCGGCGCCGGTCACGCCGCCCCCGATCACCAGCACGTCGAGCTCTGCGGCGGGGCTGACACTGGCTTCGAGCGCAGCCAGCGCCTGGGTCCTCGCTTCTGCGGTCAGGCGGGTAGAGGCCATGCGCCAAACTCACCACGCATTCCGCGACTTGGCAACACCTTTGCCCTCTTGGGGAGGGTGTGTTCGGATGTTCTCTCGCTCACATTCCGGTTTGCCCTTCGTTTCACCAGGTACGGGGCCTGTGGGCGTGTCCGGATGTCACCCGCACGTCACCCGCTGCGCCGGCCGGCCGTAGTGTGTCGCCGTGACGACACCCGAGGCGCCGGCAGTGCCCGTGATCCGACCCGCCCTTCCCGCCGACGTGCGCACCATCCGCGACCTCGTCGAGCCGCTGAGCCAGGAGCGCATCCTCCGGCCGTACGAGATGGTCGGGTACTTCGAGGCGGTCCAGGAGTTCCTGGTGGCGGCCGATCCCGCCGCGCCGGACTCCGCCGTCGGCTGCGGGGCGCTGCACGTGATGTGGGACGACCTCGCCGAGGTGCGGACGCTGGCCGTGCACCGCGACTGGCGCGGCCGCAAGGTGGGGCACGCGCTGCTCGAGGCGCTGGTCGAGCGGGCCCGCGCGCTGGGCCTGAGCCGGGTCTTCTGCCTCACGTTCGAGGTCGACTTCTTCGCCGCGCACGGGTTCCGGGAGATCGACGGCACGCCCGTGACGCCCGAGGTGTACACCGAGCTGCTGCGCTCGTACGACGAGGGCGTGGCCGAGTTCCTCGACCTGGCGCGCGTGAAGCCCAACACGCTGGGCAACTCGCGGATGCTGCTGGAGCTCTGACCCCGCGCTACCGGGGCAGGTGCAGGCGGCCGGCGTCGTCCTGCTCGGCCAGGCCGTCCTCGACCAGGCCGGCGATCGCGCGGTCGAGCTGGGCCGGGTCGTGCCACAGGCCCGCGAGCAGGGCCCGGTCCACGGGCTCGGACGCGTGCCGGAGCTCCGCCATCACCCGGCCGCGCGCCTGCCGGTCGGTGCCCGCCCAGGCCTGGGTGCGGCGCTTGCCGGCGTGCGCGTCCGGGGGCGAGCCGGCGCGGCGCCACGCGCACAGCCCGGCGACAGGGCACGCACCGCACTTCGGCGCCTTCGCGGTGCAGACCAGCGCGCCCAGCTCCATCGAGGCGGCGGCCCACCGAGCGGCGTCGGCGTCGCCCTCGGGGGCGAGCGACGTCGCGAGCGCCCGTTCGGCGGCCGTGTACGACGGCGCGGGCAGCGCCGACCCGCCGACCGCCCGCGCCAGCACCCGCCGCACGTTCGTGTCGACCACCACGGACCGCTTGCCGTAGGCGAACGCCAGCACCGCGGCGGCCGTGTACTCACCGACGCCGGGCAGGGCGAGCAGCTCGGGCTCGGTGCGGGGTACGACGCCGTCGTGCCGCTCGACGATCGCCCGGGCGCACTCCTGGAGCCGTAGCGCGCGCCGCGGGTAGCCGAGGCGGCCCCAGGCGCGCAGCACGTCAGCCGTGGGCGCCTGCGCCAGGTCCGCGGGCGTGGGCCACTGCTCCAGCCAGGCGTGCCAGGCGGGCTCGACGCGCACCACGGGGGTCTGCTGCAGCATGACCTCGCTCACCAGCACGCCCCACGCGGTGCGGTCCGGCGCCCGCCAGGGCAGGTCGCGCGCGGCGCCGTCGAACCACTGCACGACGCCGGAGCGCACCTCGGTACGTCGCGTCGCCTCCGCTGCTGTCACGGGGACTCATCCTGCCGCACGGGTGGTCGTCCGGCCGACCTGGTGGGTGGGGTGGGCGGCCGGCGGCGGCCGACGGGCCTGGCGCGGCCGGCCGGGCCGTGAACGCGGCCGGCCGGGCCGTGAAGTAGGACATGTGACCGACTCGGCGGCGCGGCTGCCGCCCGGGCCGCGCGCGGAGTCGTACTTTGGTGCCGCGGCCGTCGGAGCACGTCAGGCCGTAGGTGTCGCAACAGCTTCAGGGGGTCGAGCAGGTGGTCAGTGCGCCGGAACGGGCCGAGTGGTCCCTGGGTCGGGTCGCCGTGGAGCAGCGCCCGTCCGGCAGACGCCCGCGCCGGCCGGGGCGGCTGATCGCGGTGCTGGCCGTGGTGGCGCTGGGCGGGATCGGGGTAGCGGTGACGTGGCCGCACCCGGACCCGCCGATCGTGGCGGAGAAGCTGAGTCCGCCGGAGCCCGTGGACCCGAACGCCGCGGCCGCGCCGTGCGCGCCCGAGGACCTCGACGTGGGGCTCGCTGCCGACCGCACGGCGGTCACGCCCGGCGTGCCGGTGAGGTTCACCGTGTCCGTGCGGAACACCGGTCAGGTGCAGTGCCTGGTCGAGGCTCCCCGGCACGGCCTCGCCGTGACCGTGTACGAGGGTGAGCTGGGCGAGCAGACCGCGGAGCGGGCCTGGTCGTCGGCGGACTGCGCCGACCAGGACGAGGAGCGGCTGCTGCTCCTCGGGCCGGGCGACGTCGACGTCACGAACGTGAGCTGGTCCGACGCACGCTCGGCGCCGGGCTGCGCGGCCGACCAGCCCAAGCCGACGGCTGGCGCGTACACGGCGCAGGTCACGCTCGCCGGGGTCGAGGGGGCGGCCAGCGACGTCGTGCGGCTGACGTACACGGTGCCGCAGCCGTCCGGTTCGCCGTCGCCGTCCGGGTCGCCTTCGGGCGAACTGTCCGGGGACGCGTCGCAGAGCGGTTCCGGTGAGCCGTCGCCGAGCGGTTCCGGGGAGCCGGACACCGACGCGGGCGGAGAGCGGGGAGCCGATACCGGCGCGGAGCCAGACACCGACGAGAAGGCCGAGCCGTCGAGCCCCTGAGGCCAGGTCTCCGGACCGCCCGGCTGACTCGGCTCCACGTCGATGCCGAGTCAGCCGGTTGGTCCGACCAGGTCGCTGACTCGGGGGTTCGCCGGGGGTGACTCAGGTGGTTGGTCGGACCAACCGCCTGACTCGGCGCACACCCCGGCCGGAGCCGATGGAGCGGTGCCGGGTCAGACGTAGCGTTCGAGGATGCTCGACTCGGCGAGCCGGGACAGCCCCTCGCGGATCGTCCGGGCGCGCTGCTCGCCCACGCCGTCGACCGACATGAGGTCGTCCACGCTCGCGGCGAGGAGCTTCTGCAGGCTGCTGAAGTGCCCCACGAGCTGCTCGATGGTGACGCTGGGCAGGCGCGGCACCTTGGACAGGAGCCGGTAGCCGTGCGGCGCGACGGCGGCGTCCAGCGCGTCCCCGCCGCCCGGCAGGTCCAGGATCCGGCCGATCTGGCTCATGTCGAGCAGCTCCTGCGACGTGAGCGCGGAGAGCTCCGCCTGCACGTCGGCGAGCGTGCGGTCCTTGCGGCTGAGCACGTAGTCGCGGATCACGAACTCGCGGTCCGAGCCGACGTCACCGATGAGCTCGTCGAGCTGCAGCGCGAGCAGGCGGCCGTCCACACCGAGCTCGATCACGTAGCCGGCGATCTCGTCGGAGATACGCCCCACCATCTCCAGGCGCTGCACCACGGAGCACACGTCGCGCACGGTGACCAGGTCCTCGATCTCCAGCGCCGACAGCGTGCCGGAGACCTCGTCGAGGCGGGCGCGGTAGCGCTCCAGCGTCGCGAGCGCCTGGTTCGCGCGGCCGAGGATCGTGTCCGAGTCCTCCAGCACGTGCCGCTGGCCGCCCACGTAGAGGGCGACGATCCGCATCGACTGGCTCACCGAGATGACGGGAAACCCGGTCTGCTTGGCCACGCGCTCGGCCGTGCGGTGCCGGGTGCCGGACTCGGTCGTCTCTATCGTCGGGTCGGGCAGCAGCTGCACCGCGGCCTTGCGGATCCGCGTGGCGTGCCGGTCGAGCACGACGGCGCCGTCCATCTTGGACAGCTCGCGCAGGCGGGTGGCCGAGAAGTCGACGTCGAGCGAGAAGCCGCCGGAGCAGATCTGCTCCACGACCGGGTCGAGACCGAGCACAATGAGCGCGCCGGTGCGGCCGCGCAGGATGCGTTCGAGTCCGTCGCGAAGTTCGGTCCCGGGCGCGACGGCGGCCAGGGTCTCACGGAGCAGCTCGTCAGTGTGCGAGGAGGTCGTGGCCACGAAGAAATCCTACGCTGTGCCCTTGGGGGCAAGCAGTTGGTTTCATGAACCGGTCATCTGTCGTCCATCGTGTTGTCACCGCGACGGCCTAGGCCCTGCGCCCACTCCACCGCGTCGCGGATGTGCGTCGCCTCGACGAGCTGAAGCCCCTCGGGTGCCTTGACCCCGGTCCCGTGCGGCACGACGGCGTGAGCGAAGCCCAGGCGGGCGGCCTCGCCCAGCCGGCGGTCCAGCCCGGCGACGGGTCGCAGGTCCCCGGCCAGGCCCACCTCTCCGACGGCGACGGTGGCGCCGGGCAGCGGCTTTCCGGTCCGCGCGGACACCAGGGCGAGGGCGGCCGCGAGGTCGGACGCCGGCTCCGTGATCCGGGCGCCGCCCACCGTCGAGGCGTAGACGTCCTGGTCGGCGAGCCGCAGCCCGCCGTGCCGCTGGAGCACGGCGAGGATCATCGCCAGCCGGCTGGAGTCCACGCCGCTGGTCGCGCGGCGCGGGTTGTTCAGGGGGCTGGGCGCCACGAGCCCCTGCACCTCGACGGCGAGCGGGCGCCGTCCCTCCAGCGTGACCGTGATGCACGACCCGGCGACCCCCGTGCCGGCGTGCGACAGGAACAGCCCGGACGGGTCGGGCAGCCCCACGATCCCGTCCTCCGACAGGTCGAAGCAGCCCACCTCGTCCGTGGGGCCGTACCGGTTCTTCACCGCGCGGATCATGCGCAGGCGCGAGTGCCGGTCGCCCTCGAACTGGCAGACCACGTCCACCAGGTGCTCCAGCGTGCGCGGGCCGGCCACCGAGCCGTCCTTGGTCACGTGCCCCACGAGGATGGTCGGGATCTGCCGCTCCTTGGCCACGGCGATCAGCGCCGCGGCGACCTCCCGCACCTGCGAGACGCCACCCGGAGCCCCGTCCACCTGCGCGGACGCGATGGTCTGCACCGAGTCGACGATCAGCATGTCCGGCTGGTTCGCCTCCAGGTGCCCCAGCACCGTCCCCAGGTCCGTCTCGGCGGCCAGCAGCAGCGTGCGCGAGAGCGCCCCGATCCGCTCGGCCCGCAGCCGCACCTGCCCGGCCGACTCCTCGCCGGTCACGTACAGCACTGTGCGGGGCGACTCGAACCCGTCGGGGCCCAGCGCGCCGTCGGCCACGTTGCTCGCGACCGCGAGCAGCAGGGTCGACTTGCCCACGCCCGGCTCGCCCGCGAGCAGGATCACGGCCCCGGGCACGAGGCCGCCGCCGAGGACCCGGTCGAACTCGCCGACGCCCGTCGGGTTGGCGCGCGCCGACTCCACGTCGATGTCGGCGATGGGCCGGGCGGGCGCGCGAGCGGGGGAGACGGCGGCGGTGCGCGGTCCGGTCGCCGCCGGCCCGTCCTCGGTCACGGTGCCCCACTCCTGGCACTCCCCGCAGCGGCCGACCCACTTGACGGTGGTCCAGCCGCACTCGGTGCACCGGTACGCGGGGCGAGCCTTCTTGGAGGTCGATGAGGTCACGAGGGGAACCGTACGTGCCGCCACTGACACCGGCCGAAGATCACCCGGGCCACGGCCCCCTGGCGGCCGCGCCGCACGCTCCGGCCAGGTAGTTTGCGACCATGCCGGCCACCGACGGGCGCATGGTGCGCCCCGACCGGTCGCGCACCGGCCCGGACCTCCCCGCGCCCGCCCCCACGCGTGGCGCGCACCGTTCGGCGACCCGCCTGGCGGGGGTCGCGGTCGCGGCCGCCGCGGCGCTCGGGACCCTGCTGGTCTGGTGGGCGATGGTCACCACGTGGCCCGGGCAGCGGGTCGAGGAGCGGGTCTTCGTCACGGCCGACCTCTTCCAGGACGTGGTCAACCGGCCCGTGGAGCCCGTGCTGCTGCTCGGCTCGCCGCCGTGGCTCGTGACCGGCTTCCTCGCCGTGTGCGGCATCGGGCTGGTCCGGCGGAGGTGGGGCACCACCGCCCTGGCCGCCGCGGTGATCCTCGGCTCGAACCTCACCACGCAGGTGATCAAGGACGGCGTGTTCTACCGCACCGGGCTCGTCGGCGAGTGGAACCGCGACATCAACACCCTGCCCAGCGGCCACGTCACCGTCGTCGCGGCGGCCTGGGCGGCGCTCCTGCTCGTCGCGCCCCGTCGCTGGCGGCCGGCGACGGCGCTCGCGGGCGCCGCCATGACCTGTGCCATGGGCCTCGCGACGATCGCGGACCGGTGGCACCGCCCGTCGGACGTGGTCGCCGCGGTCCTCGTCGTGGTGCTGTGGACGGCGCTGGCGGCCGTCGCGACGCCGGCCGGGTGGGCGGACCGGCCCGAGGACGACCCGCTCGGGCGCACCGCCCTGCCGACCCGGCTCGTCGCGGTCGCGCTCGGTGTTGCCGCGGTCCCGGCCGCCGTGCTGTCGGTCCTGGCCGCCGCCGCGACGGAGGGGCGTCTCGGACCGGGCCTGCCCTGGGACGCCGGGCTCACCGCGTACGCGGGAGGCCACCTCGCGGCGTGCGCGGTCGCGGCGGCCGCGTTCGCGGTGCTGCTCCCGCTGTGCCAGGCGGCGGCGCGGCCCCGCTGAACGCGCGGCCCCGCCGAAGCCACCCGCCCCTCACCCGGTCCCGCCGGGCGTGCCTCCCTGCCGATGTCAGTGGCGCGACATAAGGTCTCGGATGAGCCATCGTGAGGTATCCGATGGACCTAGCACGGGGGAGCCAGACATGACCGACCAGCGCGTGAACTCACCGCGCACCGGTGCGACCGCATCGGTGGCCGCGAGGAAGGCGTCGCCCGCCGTGTACCGGCGCCGTCGTCTCGTCGTGTTCGTGGGCGTGCTCGTCGTGGTGCTCGTGCTGGTGCTCCTGGCCGGCTTCGCGTGGCCCGGCTTCTGGCGCTCGGAGGCGACGCCGGAGCCCGTGCCCACGGTGACCGTCACGGCCCCGGTGCCGACGCCCACGGTCAAGGCGATGGACCGCAGCGGCGAGGAGACCGCGTTCCAGAAGGCCCTGCCGTCGGCGGTGCTGCAGCTCGCGCTCGGCTCGCTCGCCGAGGCCAAGGAGCCCAAGGGCGAGGGCGCGCTGGAGGCCTGGAACGCCGAGTACTCCGACGGCGACTCGGTCGAGGTCGCGGTCGTGGCCGGCCAGTGGGCCACGGAGGACGAGGCGGCCACCGGCGCCGCGGCCTGGACCGCGTCCGCGGGCGAGGCCGACCGGACGGGCGACGTCAAGGTCGGCAAGAAGGTCGTGGGGCAGTACGCGTTCGTGCCGGCCGACGGGGGCAAGACCGTGGTGGTGTGGCAGAACGGCACAGCGGTGCTGCGGGCGACCGGCCCGGCAGACGTCATGGAGGACTTCTACACGGCGTTCCCCCTGTGACGAGGTCTCGATCGGCCCCGTCCGCACACGGACGGGTGCGGCCCCTCGTTCCCGCGCGCCGGGGGACAATGGTGTGGTGAACCAGCGACTTGCAGTGCTCGGGGCCGGGAACATGGGCGAGGCGGTGCTCGCGGGTGCGCTCTCGGCGGGCTGGGCCGCGTCCGACGTCGTCGCCACCGTGCGTACCGAGGCCAAGGCGCAGCACCTGCGCGAGACCTACCAGGTGGCCACCACCAGCGACAACGTCGCCGCGGTCCAGGGTGCGGGCATCGTGCTCGTCGGCGTGAAGCCCAAGGACGTGGGCGCGCTGCTCGACGAGATCGCGTCCGCGATCGACCCCACCGCCGTCGTCGTCACCGTCGCGGCCGGGCACCCCACCGCGTTCTACGAGCGGCGGCTGCCGGCGGGCGTCGCCGTGGTGCGCACCGTGCCGAACACGCCCGCCGCGATCGGCGCGGGCATCACGGCGATCGCGCCGGGCGCCGCCGTCACGGACGTCCACCTCGAGGCCGTCGAGCACCTCTTCGCCGGCACGGGCGCGGTGGTGCGCGCCGCGGAGAAGGACCTGGACGCCGTCTCGGCGATCTCCGGCTCGGGCCCCGCGTACGTCTTCTACGTGGCCGACGCGCTCGCCGAGGCCGGCGTGCTGCTCGGCCTGACGCGCGACGTCGCGCGGCGCCTCGCGATCCAGACGCTGCTCGGCGCGTCCCGCCTCATGGACGAGACGGGGGAGCACCCCGTGATCCTGCGCGAGAAGGTCACCTCGCCCGGCGGCACCACGGCGGCCGCCCTGCGGGCCCTGGACGACGGCGGCGTGCGGGCCTCGTTCCTGACCGCCGCCACCGCGGCGCGTGACCGCGCGCGTGCGCTGGGTGGATGATTCCTCCCGTGACCATCTCTCGACCCGCGACGACGCGGCCGCCGGCCATGGCCGACGTCGCCGCGCTCGCCGGCGTGTCCCACCAGACCGTGTCGCGGGTGCTCAACGGCCACCGGAGCGTGCGCCCGGCGACGCGTGAGCGGGTGCTGGAGGCCATCGCCGAGCTCGGCTACCGCCGCAACAGCGCGGCGCGCGCCCTGGTCACGGCCCGGTCGGCCACGGTGGGCGTGGTGACCACCGGGTCGCCGCTGTTCGGTCCGTCGAGCACGCTGATCGCGGTCGAGGAGGCGGCGCGGGAGCAGGGCTGGTACGTCAGCGTCGCGACGCTGCGGCAGTACGACGGCGCCACCCTGCACAAGGCTCTCGAACACTTCATGGACCAGGCGGTCGAGGGCATCGTGGTCATCGCGCCGCACAGCGACGTGGCCGACGCCGTGGAGTCGTTCCAGGCGCCCGTGCCCGTGGTCCTCATCGCCGCCCGCGAGCTCCAGCCCGACGTCCCGGTCATCCCGCTGTCCGTGGACCAGCGGGCTGGGGCCCGGCTCGCCGTCGAGCACCTGATCGAGCTGGGGCACCGGCAGATCCTGCACGTCGCGGGCCCGCAGGACTGGCTGGACGCCGTCGAGCGCGAGGAGTCCTGGCGCGCCGTCCTCACCGAGCACCGGCTGCCCGTGCCCGAGCCGGTCGTCGCGGGCTGGACCGCGGACCGCGGCTACATGGTGGGCCTCGACCTGGCCCAGCGCGTCCGGTCCGGCGCCGGTCCCACGGCAGTCTTCGCCGCCAACGACCAGCTCGCCCTCGGCCTGCTGCGCGCCTTCTGGGAGTGCGGCGTCTCGGTGCCCGACGACGTGTCGGTGGTCGGCTTCGACGACGTCGACGGCTCCGGCCACTTCATCCCGCCGCTCACGACCGTGCGCCAGCCGTTCGTCGACCTCGGCCGGCGCAGCGTGGCCCTGCTCCTCGCGGCCGTGGACGGCGGCAGGCCCGCGGCCGAGCTGATCGCGCCCGAGCTGGTGGTGCGCAGGAGCGCGGCGGCCCCGCGCGCCTGACGGGCTGCCCGCCTCACCGGCGCTCCGCCCTGACCGGCCCCGGACGCCCCGTATACCTTTCTCAGAACGTTGCCTCAGATGGCGTTGACACGTCCGCGAGGCAGTGGCAGAGTCACCGCGCACGAGGATGTTTACGTTCACATTCCCGTCGCCGGGCACCGTCGTCCGGCGTGTTCCAGGACATAGCCGTCCAGGTGAATCCGGACGCCGTCGTCCGGGGAAAGGGGTGTGCCCGTGCCCGGTCGCCGCCCACCGAGCCGCCGCGTCTCCGCGGCCGGCTGGAGTTTTGTGACGCCCTTCCTGGTGGCGTTCGCCCTGATGATCGTCACCCCGCTGGTCTACTCGATGTACCTGAGCCTGTTCCGCAACCAGCTCATGGGCGGGACCACGTTCGCGGGGTTCGCCAACTACATGACCGCCTTCACCGACCCGAAGCTCTGGGACGGCGTGGGACGGGTCAGCCTGTTCCTCGTGGTGCAGGTCCCCATCATGCTGGGGATCGCCCTGATCGCCGCGCTCGCTATCGACAGCGGCCGCCTGCACGGCAGGAGCTTCTTCCGCGTGGCGCTGTTCCTGCCGTACGCCGTGCCCGGCGTCGTGGCGGTGCTGATGTGGGGCTTCATGTACGACGACCGGCTGGGGCTCACGGGCAGCGTCAACGACCTGGTGGGCTTCCCGCTCATCGACCCGTACACCAAGGAGTGGATCCTCACCGCGATCGGCAACATCGTGACCTGGGAGTTCGTGGGTTACAACATGCTGATCCTCTACGCGGCGCTCAAGACGGTGCCGCTCGAGATCTATGAGGCGGCGGCCATCGACGGCGCCAACCAGTTCCGCATCGTGCGGTCCATCAAGATCCCCGCGGTCCGCGGGGCCCTGGTGATCGCGACGATCTTCTCGATCCTCGGCAGCTTCCAGCTGTTCAACGAGCCGACGATCCTGAAACAGATCGAGCCGGCCCTGATCTCGACCTACTACACACCCAACATCTATGCCTACAACCTGAGCTTCGTCGGCAACCAGGTGAGCTACGCCGCCACGGTCGCGATCGTGATGGGCGTGGTCACCGCGATCGTCGCGTACGTCGTGCAGCTTCGCGGGACCCGGAGGGAGATCTGATGGCCGGTTACTCGTACCTTCGCCCGCGCAAGTCGATCACGCTGACCGTCCTGCTCGGCGCGCTGCTGATCTACTCGGTGCTGCCGCTGACCTGGATGCTGTTCAGCGTCACCAAGACACAGCCCGAGCTGCTCAGCTCGTTCGGCCTGTGGTTCTCGGGCCCGTTCGCGTTCTTCGACAACGTGCGGGCGGTGCTGACGCACGACGACGGCGTCTTCCTGAAGTGGTTCGGCAACACGCTCGTCTACGTGGTGGTGGGTGCCGGCGGTGCCACGGTCCTCGCGACCGCCGCCGGGTACGGGCTGGCCAAGTACCGGTTCCGCGGCCGGAACGCGGTGTTCGCCGTCATCCTCGGGGCGATCGCCGTGCCCGGCACCGCGCTCGCGGTGCCCACGTTCCTGCTGTTCAGCCAGTGGGGCCTGACCAACACCATGTGGGCCGTGATCCTGCCGTCGCTCGTCTCGCCGTTCGGGCTCTACCTCATGTGGGTGTTCTCGGCGGAGGCGGTGCCCACCGAGATCCTGGAGGCGGCCCGGGTCGACGGCTCGGGCGAGTGGCGCACCTTCTTCACCATCTCGCTGCGGCTTCTGGCGCCGGGCATCGTCACGGTGGCGCTGTTCGCGATCGTCGCCACGTGGAACAACTACTTCCTGCCGCTGATCATGCTCAACGACCCGGACCTCTACCCGTTGGTGCTGGGCCTGTACCAGTGGCTGGCGGATGCGTCGGGCATCGGCGCCCAACCGGTGTTCAACTTGGTGATCACGGGCTCGTTCCTGACGATCGTGCCGATCGTCGCCGTGTTCCTCGTGCTCCAGCGGTACTGGCAGTCCGGCCTGAACGCGGGCAGCGTCAAGGCATAGACGAGGTCGGCCCCGCCGACGTCGAAAGACCTGAACTACAACGATGTGGAAGAAGGAAGACCATGACCATCACCCGTAACCGCCGGGTCGCGCTCGGCGCCCTGGCCGCTCTGATGGCAGCCTCGCTCACCGCCTGCTCGGGTGGTGGGGACGACGACGGCGGCAGCGGCACCACCGAAGGTGCCGGCGCGGACGAGATCGAGGCCGCGCTCCAGGAGGGCGGCAGCATGACCTACTGGACCTGGACGCCCCAGGCCGAGACGCAGGTCGAAGCCTTCGAGAAGGCGTACCCGAACGTCGACGTGACCCTCGTGGACACGGTGGGCGCCGGCGACGCCAACACCAAGCTGCAGAACGCGATCGCCGCCGGCGACGGCGTGCCCGACGTGGTGCAGATCGAGTACCAGTCCATCCCGCAGTTCCAGCTCCCCGGCCAGCTCGTGGACCTCACCGCGTTCGGGTTCGCCGACCTGGAGGACCTGTACACGCCGTCCACGTGGGGCGCGGTCTCGCAGCAGGGCATCTGGGGCCTGCCCCAGGACTCCGGCCCCATGGCGTTCTTCTACAACCAGGAGGTGTTCGACGACGCCGGGGTCGAGGCGCCCACGACCTGGGACGAGTACATCGAGGCCGCGCGCACCATCAAGGAGAACGACCCCGACACCTGCATCGGCAACGACACGGGCGACGCCGGCTTCACCACCAGCATGATCTGGCAGGCCGGCGGCAAGCCGTTCCACACCGAGAACGGCGCCGTGACCATCGACCTGGCCGACGAGGGCACCACCAAGTGGGCCGACATGTACCAGCCGCTCATCGACGACGAGCTGCTGTGCCAGCTCCCGGGCTGGAGCGACGAGTGGTACCAGGCCCTGAACGACGGCACCATCGGCTCGGTCGCGCTCGGCGCGTGGATGCCCGGCATCCTGGAGGACGGCGTTCCGGACGGCAAGGGCAAGTGGCGCGTCGCCCCGATGCCGACCTACGACGGCACCCCCACCAACGCCGAGAACGGCGGCAGCGCCGAGTCCATCCCGGGCGCGGCGGAGAACAAGCTGCTCGCGGCCGGCTTCCTCAAGTGGCTCAACTCGAGCGACGAGTCGATCGACGCCTTCATGGAGACGGGCGGCTTCCCCGCCACCGTCAAGCAGCTGGAGTCCCCTGAGTTCCTGGGCTACGAGTCCGAGTACTTCGGCGGGCAGAAGATCAACGAGGTCCTCGCCGCGGGTGCGGCGGACGTCAACGAGGGCTGGCAGTACCTGCCGTGGCAGTCGTACGCGAACAGCATCTTCGCGGACACCGTCGGCCAGTCCTACCTCGACAAGTCGTCGCTGATGGACGGCCTCGCCGCCTGGCAGGAGGAGAACGTGTCGTACGGCACCGAGCAGGGTTTCGAGGTGAACGGCGGCTGACGCCGAACCCTCTCCGTACCGGGCGGTGAGCGCCGCCCGGACGCGTCAGACCCCCAGGTCCCCCGGGTGACCTGGGGGTCTGACACGTACGGGGGACCGGCTTGGGTACAGCGTTGTCGGCAGGTATCGTGTGAGCGCTAACATCGCCGGGCGGTCAGCGGGCTGCTCACCGCCGCGGCCGAACGACGGAGACACGAGCTAAGCCTCGCGACGGTGCGGGCAGGACGGAGCGGTCCACGATGGTGGAGCGGCAGGACGAAGGAGCGGGGCAGCTCGCCGGTCACCGGGAGGCGATCGAGCAGGGGTGGACCGCACTCGGCATCGAGCTCGGCTCCACCCGGATCAAGGCGTGCCTCGTCGGACCGGACAACGCCCCGCTCGCGAGCGGCAGCCACGACTGGGAGAACCAGCTCGTCGACGGCGTGTGGACCTACTCGCTGGAGGCGGTGCGGACCGGCCTGCAGGAGTCCGTCGCCGCGCTGCTGGCCGACGTCGAGCGGCAGTACGGCGTGCGGCCCACCACCGTGGGCGCCATCGGCGTCTCGGCGATGATGCACGGCTACCTCGCGTTCGACGACGCGGACGAGCTGCTGGTGCCGTTCCGCACCTGGCGCAACACCACCACGGAGCGCGCGGCCACGGAGCTGACCGGGCTGTTCGGGCACAACATCCCGCTGCGCTGGTCGGTCGCCCACCTGTACCAGGCGATCCTCGACGAGGAGGCGCACGTGCCGCGGGTGCGGCACGTCACCACGCTGGCCGGGTACGTGCACTGGATGCTGACGGGGCAGCAGGTGCTCGGCGTGGGCGACGCCTCGGGCATGTTCCCGATCGACGCGGCGACCAGGGGCTACGACCAGCGGATGCTGGCGCAGTTCGACGAGGTGGCCGCAGGCCACGGGTTCGGCCGGGGCATCGCGGACCTGCTGCCCGGCGTCCTGCCCGCCGGTGCGGACGCCGGCGTCCTGACCGAGCAGGGCGCCGCCCTGCTCGACCCGAGCGGCACGCTCCGCCCGGGCATCCCGCTGTGCCCGCCGGAGGGCGACGCCGGGACCGGCATGGTGGCGACCAACTCGGTGGCGCCGCGCACCGGCAACGTGAGCGCCGGGACCAGCATCTTCGCGATGGTCGTCCTGGAGCAGCCGCTGGAGCGGGTGCACGACGAGCTGGACCTCGTGACCACCCCCGCCGGGGACCTCGTGGCGATGGTGCACTGCAACAACGGGGCCAGCGAGCTGGGCGTCTGGGCCGAGGTGTTCGGCCAGTTCGCGGCCGCCCTGGGCCAGCCGGCCGAGCCGGGCGCCGTCTTCGAGGCGTTCCTGCGGTCCGCGCTGGACGGCGACGCCGACGGCGGCGGCCTGCTCGCGTACAACTACCTGTCCGGGGAGCCCATCACCGGCCTGGAGGCCGGGCGCCCGCTGTTCACCCGCACGCCGGACAGCCGGCTCACGCTGGCGAACTTCGCCCGCACGCAGGTCTACAGCGCGTTCGGCACCCTGAGCCTCGGCATGCGCGTGCTCGCGCAGGAGCGGGTCGAGCTGGACGCGATGTTCGCGCACGGCGGCATGTTCAAGACCGAGGGCGTGGCCCAGCGCCTGCTGGCCGCCGCGCTCGGCGCCCCGGTGGCCGTGGGCCGCACGGCGGGCGAGGGCGGTGCCTGGGGCATCGCCGTGCTGGCCGCCTACCGGGCGTCCGCGGCCGGCGCGGCCGCCCCGGCGAAGGACCTGGGCGAGTACCTGGGCACCGAGGTGTTCGCGGACGCCGCGCTCGACGTCGTCGAGCCGGACGCCGCCGACGTGGCGGGCTACGCCGCCTTCCTGGAGCGCTACAGCGCGGGCCTGGCGGTCGAGCGCGCCGCCGTCGCCGCGCTCCGCACCCGAGACACGACGCAGGAGAGCGACTGATGAGCAAGACACTGACCGACTACTCGCCGGCCGTCCAGGAGGAGGTGGCGCGCGTCCGCGCCGTCGTCTCGGACCTGCACGCGGAGCTGCCGCGCTGGGACCTCGTGGTCTGGACCGCCGGCAACGTGTCACAGCGGGTGCCGAACACCGAGGTGCCGGACGGCAGCGCCGACCTGTTCGTCATCAAGCCGTCGGGCGTCTCCTACGACGACCTCACGCCGGCCGACATGGTGGTCTGCGACCTCGACGGCAACCTCGTGGACGGGACCCGGGCGCCGTCGTCGGACACCGCGGCGCACGCCTACGTGTACAGCCACATGCGCGAGGTGGGCGGCGTCGTCCACACGCACTCCACGTACGCGACGGCCTGGGCCGCGCGCGGCGAGGAGGTGCCGTGCGTGCTGACGATGATGGCCGACGAGTTCGGCGGGCCGGTGCCCGTGGGGCCGTTCGCGATCATCGGCGACGACTCGATCGGCCGCGGCATCGTCGAGACCCTCAGCGGCCACCGCAGCCCCGCCGTGCTCATGCGCAACCACGGCCCGTTCACCATCGGCAAGGACGCACGCGCCGCCGTGAAGGCCGCCGTGATGGTCGAGGAGGTCGCCCGCACGGTGCACGTCTCCCGCCAGCTCGGCGAGCCCGTGCCGATCGAGCAGCAGCACATCGACGCCCTCTACGACCGCTACCAGAACGTCTACGGCCAGCAGGCCGCGACCACCACGGAAGGACAGGCATGAGCACCAAGCCCTACGCGGACCGTGAGGTCTGGTTCCTCACCGGGAGCCAGGACCTCTACGGCGAGGAGACCCTGGCCCAGGTCGCGGAGCAGTCCCAGGAGGTCGCCCGCGCCCTGGACGCGTCGTCCGACGTGCCGGTCAAGGTCGTGTGGAAGCCCGTCCTGAAGGACTCGGCCGCCATCCGCCGCGCCATGCTCGACGCCAACGGCGACGACCAGGTGCTGGGCGTCGTGACCTGGATGCACACGTTCAGCCCCGCCAAGATGTGGATCGCGGGCCTGGACGCGCTGCGCAAGCCGCTGCTGCACCTGCACACGCAGGCCAACGTCGAGCTCCCCTGGGACGAGATCGACATGGACTTCATGAACCTCAACCAGGCCGCGCACGGCGACCGGGAGTACGCGTACATCGCGACCCGGCTCGGCGTCGCGCGGACGACGGTGGTGGGGCACGTCTCCAACCCGGCCGTCACCCGCCGGGTGGGCACCTGGGTGCGCGGCGCGGCCGGCTGGGCCGCCACGCACGAGCTCAAGCTGGTCCGGTTCGGCGACAACATGCGCAACGTCGCGGTCACCGAGGGCGACAAGACCGAGGCCGAGCTGCGGTTCGGCGTCTCGGTGAACACCTGGGGCGTCAACGAGCTGGTCGCGGCGGTGGACGCGGTCGAGGAGTCCGCGATCGACTCCGTCGTCGCGGAGTACGAGGCGAAGTACGACGTCGCCGCCGAGCTGCGCGCCGGCGCCGAGCGGCACGAGTCGCTGCGGTACGCCGCGCGCCAGGAGATCGCCCTGGAGGGCTTCCTGGAGGCGGCCGGCGCCAAGGCGTTCACCACCAACTTCGAGGACCTCGGCGCCCTGCGCCAGCTCCCGGGCCTGGCGGTCCAGCGCCTGATGGAGAAGGGCTACGGCTTCGGCGCCGAGGGCGACTGGAAGACCGCGGTGCTCGTCCGTGCGGCCAAGGTGATGGGGCTCGGTCTCCCGGGTGGGGCCAGTCTCATGGAGGACTACACCTACGACCTCACCCCCGGCTCCGAGCTCATCCTCGGCGCGCACATGCTGGAGGTCTGCCCGTCGCTGACCACCTCGACGCCGCGCATCGAGATCCATCCGCTCGGCATCGGCGGCAAGGAGGACCCGGTCCGCATGGTGTTCTCCGCGGACGCCGTCGAGGGCGCCGTGGTGGTGTCGCTCGCCGACATGCGCGACCGGTTCCGCCTGACGGCGAACGTGGTCGACGTCGTCACGCCGCCGCGCGACCTGCCGAACCTGCCCGTGGCCCGGGCCATGTGGGCGCCCCGGCCGTCGTTCGAGATCTCCGCCGAGTCGTGGCTGACGGCGGGCGGCGCGCACCACACCGTCATGTCGACCGCCGCGGGCATCGAGGCGTTCGAGGTGTTCGCGGACATCGCGCGCACCGAGCTGCTGGTCATCGACGAGGACACGACGCGCCGCGGCTTCGCCGACCAGGTGCGTCACAACCAGGCGTACTACCGCCTGGCCCAGGGCTTCTGACCCTCCTGCCGAAGTAGTCGAACCGGGGTGAGATAGAGCCGCAGCGTGCGCGCACGGTGCGCTGCGGTTCTGTCTCGCCCTGTGCTATTTCGCTGCGGTTCTGTCTCGGCAGGGTCAGGTGGTGCCTGCCGTGGTTGCGGCCGTCGTCGAGGCCATCACGGCGATCATCACCGCGTTGAGGTCGTCGATCGCCCGCTTCACCGCCGCGCCCGCCCACTCCGAGTCGGCGATCTCCTTCGCCCGCCGCTTCAGTTCTTGCCGGTCCTGGTCGGGGAAGAGCCTGCGGATCAGGTCGGTCGCGTGCAGCAGCGAGACGAGAGCCGCCATCGCCTCGTCCAGGTCCGCGCTCCCGGTGAGGGCGGCCAGCACCCGCTCGCGGACGGCGGCCTCCGGTGCCGGGTCGTGCGTCTTCCACGTGGTGCTGGGAAACAGCCCGAGCACCTTGACCTGCTCCTCGCGCAGCACGCCCCGCGCGGCCAGCCCCTGTTGCAGCGTCTCGCGCAGCGTCCGGGCGAAGCTGCCCTGCCCGATCTTCCGGATCGCATCCTTGGGCTTGCGGCCGTCCAGCAGCCCGAGGATCTCGAGCTGCACCGGGTCCGACGGCGTGGCCCGGCCGGTCACGCGGAACCTGCCCTTCTGCCCGCCGTCGACGCCGTCGGACACGTCGAGCGCGCCCCGCAGCATGAGCTCGGCGACCGTCGCCCCGGCCAGCGCGAACTGCAGGTGCTGCGCGCCGATCAGCGGCCGGCCCGAGGTGTCGTCGAGGGCGAGGAGCAGGTACTCCTCGGCGAGGCTCATCTCCATGGCTGTCTCCCGTCGTCGTGCCTTCGGGTCCAGCAGACCACGGCGCGTCCGGTCGGGGGATCCGCCGTCGGGATGACGCCCCGGACCCGTCGCAAGGCGAAGATGCGCGAGCAATGCGGGGATCGCGCCAGTTGGCTCGTTCCGTTCCCTTACTGGGGCAAACGAGACAGACTCGTTACTGGAATGTGACGTCCTCCACTTTCGGTCTGTATTTGTGAGCGCTAACATTCCAACGGGCACCACGCCGCTAGCACCCGCACGATGCAGTGCGGGATCTCAAGGAGGAGACATGGCACGCACGACCCTGACCCGTACCGTTCTGGCCGCAGTGTCGGCAGCCGCGCTGTTCGCACTCGGTGCGTGCAGCTCGGACGCAGGTACTGAGACCGGCGGTGGTGGCGAGACCGGCGCTGCCGCCAACGACGGCGTCATCACGCTCGGTTTCTCGCAGGTCGGCGCGGAGTCCGGGTGGCGCGCCGCCAACACCAAGTCGATCCAGGACACGCTCACCGCGGAGAACGGGTTCGACCTGAAGTTCTCCGACGCGCAGCAGAAGCAGGAGAACCAGATCCAGGCGATCCGCTCCTACATCACGCAGGGCGTGGACGTCATCGCGTTCTCCCCGGTGGTCGAGACCGGCTGGGACGCCGTGCTCCAGGAGGCCAAGGCCGCCGGCATCCCCGTGATCCTCACGGACCGCGCCGTCGACTCCAGCGACGAGACCCTCTACGAGTCGTTCATCGGCTCGGACTTCGTCAAGGAGGGCGAGATGGCCGGCGAGTGGGCCGTCGAGCAGTACGACGGCGAGGGCTACAAGGCGGTCGAGCTCCAGGGCACCACCGGCGCCGCGCCGGCGATCGACCGCAAGGAGGGCTTCGAGTCCGCCATCGAGGGCTCCGACATCGAGATCATCGACAGCCAGACCGGCAACTTCACGCGCGCCGAGGGCAAGACCGTCATGGAGGGCTTCCTCAACGCCCACGACGACATCGACCTCGTGTTCGCGCACAACGACGACATGGGGCTCGGCGCGATCGAGGCGATCGAGGCCGCCGGCCTGACGCCGGGCGAGGACATCAAGATCATCACGATCGACGCCGTCAAGGACGGCATGCAGGCGCTCGCCGACGGCAAGATCAACTACATCGTCGAGTGCAACCCGCTGCTCGGCCCGGACCTGGCGGACATCGCCGAGAAGGTCCTCGCCGGCGAGGAGGTCGAGAAGCGCATCGTGGTCAAGGACGAGGCGTTCGACCAGGAGGCGGCGAAGGAAGCGCTGCCCACCCGCGAGTACTGACCGGCCGCGACCGAGGTGGGGCGCCCGCGCGACGGGCGCCCCGCCTCGGCGACGGAGCACGTAGCCAGGGTGTCGCAGCACGCCAGACAGAAGGTCGAGGATGACCCAGCAGACAACACCACCCGTCGTCGAGATGACCGGCATCAGCGTCGAGTTCCCACCGGTCAAGGCCCTCGACGGCGTCGACTTCAGCCTGCGCCCCGGTGAGATCCACGCCCTCATGGGCGAGAACGGCGCGGGCAAGTCCACCCTGATCAAGGCCCTGACGGGCGTCCACTCGCCGACGGCGGGGACCATCCGTGTGGACGGCGTCGAGCGCCGGTTCAGCGGTCCCGCCGACGCCCGGGCGCACGGCGTCAGCACCGTGTACCAGGAGGTCAACCTCTGCGAGAACCTCACGGTCGCGGAGAACATCATGCTCGGCGCGGAGCCGCGGGTGCTGGGCGGCCTGAACTGGCGGGCGATCCGCCGGCAGGCGGCGACGCACCTGGAGCGGATGGGCCTGGACATCGACCCGGCGTCGTCCCTGGGGTCGCACTCGCTGGCGGTGCAGCAGCTCGTGGCGATCTGCCGGGCCACGGTGGGCGACTGCAAGGTGCTCATCCTCGACGAGCCCACCTCCAGCCTGGACACGGACGAGGTCGAGCACCTGTTCACCGTCATGCGCACGCTGCGCGCCGACGGCGTCGCGATCCTGTTCGTCAGCCACTTCCTGGACCAGGTCTACGAGGTCTCCGACCGGATGACGGTGCTGCGCAACGGCACCCTCGTGGGGGAGTACGTGACCGCCGAGCTGCCCGCCGCGGAGCTGGTGCAGCACATGATCGGCCGGTCCATGGACGTCCTGGAGGCCGCGGAAGAGGTGCTGGAGCAGGCCGAGCGCCCCGCCGACGCCACCCCGCTGCTGCAGGTGGTCGGCCTGGGCCGCAAGGGTTCGGTGCAGCCGTTCGACCTCGACCTCTACGAGGGTGAGGTGGTCGGCCTCGCCGGGCTGCTCGGCTCGGGCCGCACGGAGCTCGCGCGCCTGCTCACGGGCGCCGACCGGGCCGACGTCGGGCAGGCCCGCGTGTCCGGGCGGCCGACGCGCCTGCGGAACCCGCGCGCGGCGATGAGCCACCGCATCGCGTACACGTCCGAGGACCGCAAGGGCGAGGGCGTCGTGGACGGCCTCACCGTGCGGGAGAACATCGTGCTCGCGCTCCAGGCGGAGCGCGGCTGGATGCGGCCGCTGCCCCGCAGGCAGGTGGACGAGCTGGTCGCGCGGTACATCAAGCAGCTCGGCATCCGGCCCGCCAACCCGGAGGCGCTGCTGCGCAACCTGTCCGGCGGCAACCAGCAGAAGGTGCTGCTCGCGCGGTGGCTGGCCACCGCGCCGAAGCTGCTGGTGCTGGACGAGCCGACGCGCGGCATCGACGTCGGCGCGAAGGCGGAGATCCAGAAGCTGGTGGCCGAGCTGGCCGCCGACGGCATGTCCGTCGTCTTCATCTCCGCGGAGCTGGAGGAGGTGCTGCGCCTCTCGCACCGCATCGCGGTGCTGCGCGACCGCCGCAAGGTCGCGGAGATCGACGGGAACGGAGCCACGATGGACCAGGTGGTCGGCCTCATCGCGGGAGGTGGGGCAGCGTGAGGGACGTCCTGCGCCACCACCTGTTCTGGCCCGTGGCCGCGCTGGTCGCGCTGCTGGTCGCCAACACGGTCGCCCGGCCGGGCTTTCTCGCGATCACCGTCCGGGACGGCCACCTCTTCGGGGCCCCGATCGACATCCTGCGGACGACGGCGCCCCTGCTGCTCGTCGCCCTCGGTATGACGCTGGTCATCGCGACGCGCGGCATCGACCTGTCGGTCGGCGCGGTGGTCGCGGTCTCCGGGGCGGTCGCGCTGTCGCACATCGCGTCCTCGCCGGACCCGGAGTCGCCGGTCACCGTGCTCACCGCCATCGGCCTGGCCCTGGCGCTCTGCCTGGTGCTGGGCGTGTGGAACGGGTTCCTGGTCGCGGCGCTCGGCATCCAGCCGATCATCGCCACGCTCATCCTCATGACGGCGGGCCGCGGCGTGGCCATGCTGATCACCGGCGGCATGATCACCACCGTCAACAGCGCGCCGTTCAAGGTGCTGGGCTCCGGGTTCTGGCTCGGCCTGCCCGTGGCGGCGGTGATCGCGTTCGGCGTGTTCGCCGTGGTCGCGTTCGTGGTGCGGCGCACCGCGCTCGGCATGCTGCTGGAGGCCACGGGCATCAACCCCGCCGCCAGCCGGCTCTCCGGCGTGCGGTCCAGGACGCTGACCTGGACCGTGTACACGGCGTCGGGCCTGTTCGCGGGCCTGGCCGGTCTGCTGATCAGTGCCGACACCATGGCCGCGGACGCCAACAACGCCGGCCTGTTCATCGAGCTCGACGCGATCCTCGCGGTGGTGATCGGCGGGACGGCGCTCTCGGGCGGCAAGTTCAACCTGTCGGGCACCCTGGTCGGTGCGCTGGTCATCGCCACCCTGGAGCGGACCGTCACCGTGCTCGGCATCTCGCCGCTGGTCACGCCCCTGTTCATGGCGCTCGTCGTGATCGCCGTGACCCTGCTCCAGTCGCCCCGGATGCGGGAGCGGCTCACGGCCGCGCGCCGCCGCCAGGTCGTGGCACCGACCGGGCCGCGGCCCACCGCTCGCCCCGACTCGACCCCCGACTCGACCCCCGACTCGACGGAGGTGAAGGCCTGATGACGACGTCGGCCCCCGCCCGTACCCCGCGCGCCCGCCGCGGGCTGCGGCTCCCCACCCGGCTGGACCGGCGCTACCTGCCGGTCCTGGGCACGTTCGTGGTGCTCGCCCTCATGCTCGTCGTCGGCGGCACCCGGTACGAGAACTTCCTGACGCCCGCCGTGATCTCCAACCTGTTCATCAACAACGCGCACCTCATCGTGCTTGCCGTGGGCATGACGTTCGTGATCCTCACGGGCGGCATCGACCTGTCGGTCGGGTCGGTCCTGGCGCTGTCCACGGTGATCACCGCGGCCCTGCTCCAGGCCGGCTGGCCGGTGGCCGTGGTGATCCCGCTCGCCGTGCTCGCCGGGACGGTGATCGGCCTGGCGCACGGCGTGATGATCCACTACTTCCAGGTGCAGCCGTTCGTCGCGACCCTCGCGGGCATGTTCCTCGCGCGCGGGCTGTGCTTCCTCATCGCGCCGGAGTCCATCGCGATCGACAACCCGGTGTTCATCGAGCTGGCCACCTGGGTGCAGATCTTCGGCGAGTGGCGCATGACCTCCAGCGTGCTGATCGCGCTGATCGTGGTGGGTATCGGGTTCCTCGTGCTGCACTTCACGCGGTTCGGCCGCACGGTGTACGCGATCGGCGGCGGCGAGCAGTCCGCGCTGCTCATGGGCCTGCCCGTGGCCCGCACCAAGGTGCTCGCCTACGTGGTGAGCGGCACCTGCGCCGGGCTCGGCGGCCTCCTGTTCGCGATGGCCTTCCGGTCCGGCTACTCGCTGACCGGCGTCGGCATGGAGCTCGACGCCATCGCGGCCGTCGTCATCGGCGGCACGCTGCTCACCGGCGGCACGGGGTTCGTGCTCGGCTCCGTGCTCGGCGTGCTGGTGCTCGGCCTGATCCAGACCATCATCACGTTCGAGGGCACCCTCAGCTCCTGGTGGACCAAGATCGTGATCGGCGTGCTGCTGCTCATCTTCGTGCTGCTCCAGCGCGTCCTGAGCCTCCGCCGCACGTAACCCTGGTACCCCGCCCCTGACTCGCCGCACCGCCTGCGCCGAGTCAGGGGCGGGGTCCGACCAACCCACTGACCCGGCGAGCCCGCCATGCCGAGTCAGCGCCACAGTCCCACCGTGATCTGATCCGACAGCCACAACGAAGTGACGAGAGGGATTACAACGATGAAGAGATCGACGAGACGCAGGACCGCCCTGGTGGCGGCAGCACTGAGCCTGGGGCTTGCCGTCCCCGGGGTCGCGGCGGCCACCACCCCGGCCGGTCCGGCCGCCCCCGCCCTGGCGTCGGGCACCGCCGCGGACGGCGAGCACGCCGCCTACTTCTTCCCCTACTTCACGGGCGAGTCCACCGCGGACGGCGAGACGATCTCGTTCGCCGTCTCGGACGGGCCCGACCCGCTGGAGTGGACCACGCTGAACGGCGGCGAGCCCGTGCTCTCCTCCGACCTCGGGACCAAGGGCCTGCGCGACCCGTTCCTCATCCGCGGCGGGGACGGCACCTACTACCTGCTCGCCACCGACCTGCAGATCTACGGCGGCGGCAACTTCGGCGACGCCCAGGAGACCGGCAGCCGGTCGATCATGGTCTGGGAGTCCACCGACCTGGTGAGCTGGGGCGAGCAGCGCGAGATCGAGCTGGCGCCCGAGAACGCCGGCAACCTGTGGGCGCCCGAGGCCTACTGGGACGAGGCGGCGGGGGAGTTCGTCGTCTACTGGGCCTCGGCGCTCTACCCCGAGGACGTCCCGCCCGCCGAGCGCGACATCCGCGACTCCTACCAGCGCATGCTGTACGCGACCACCACCGACTTCGAGACCTTCTCGGAGCCGCAGGCCTGGATCGACGAGCCGCAGGGCGACGGCCTCGGCATGATCGACTCCACGGTCGCGCAGGAGGACGGCGTCTACTACCGCCTCACCAAGGACGAGTCGTACATGGGGATGCGGCAGGAGTCGTCCACCGACCTGCGCCGCACCCAGGGCGTGTCCGACGGCGACGGCTGGGACCTCATCAAGGAGCGGGTCGGGTTCGGGCAGCCCAACCCCTGGGGCGGCACGTTCACCGGGGGCGAGGGCCCCACGCTGTTCCCGTCGCTCACCGATGACCGCTGGTTCCTGCTCCAGGACCAGCCGAGCTACCACGGCGGCCAGGGCTACATGCTCTTCGAGACGGACGACCTCGCCAGTGGCGAGTGGACGGCCAACCTCGACGCGATCCTGCCGGCCAGCCCGCGGCACGGGACGGTGCTGCCGATCACCGCCGAGGAGCGGGACCGCCTGCTCGCGGCGTACCCGCCCGCCGAGACCTCGGTCCAGGAGCACACCCTGGAGGTCGACGCCGACGCCGCCGGCACGGAGATGAGCGACGACCTCTACGGCGTCTTCTACGAGGACATCAACTACGCCGCCGACGGCGGCCTGTACGCCGAGCTGGTCCGCAACCGGTCCTTCGAGTTCGCCGCGACCGACAACGCGAGCTTCACCGGCATGACCGGCTGGGACGTGGTGCAGCGGGACTCGACGGGCACCGCCGTCGTGGAGTCCGAGCGGGGCGAGTGGCTCAACGCGTCGAACCGGGCCTACCTGACGGTCGAGGCCGACGGCCCCGGCGTCAGCGTACGGAACGCGAGCTACAACGAGGGCTTCGCGATCGAGCGGCGCAAGAAGTACGACTTCTCGGTGTTCGCCCGCGCCGAGCGCGGGCAGCGCGTCACCGTCAGCCTGGAGTCGCCCGACGGTTCGACGACGTACGCGTCGACCACGGTCGCCGTCAACGGCTCCGACCGCTGGAAGAAGCACACGGCCACCCTCATGGCGAACCGCACCGTGAACGACGCCCGGCTCGTGGTGACCGGCGGCGCTCGCGGCACCCTGCGGCTGGACATGGTCTCGCTGTTCCCGCGCGACACCTGGGTGGGTCCGGTCAACGGGCGCTCGGCGCTGCGCAAGGACCTCGCCCAGAAGGTCGCCGACCTGGAGCCGTCGTTCCTGCGGTTCCCGGGCGGCTGCGTCACCAACGTGGGCACCTTCGACACGTACCTGGAGTCCGACGGCGCCGACCGCCGTCGGACCTACCAGTGGAAGGAGACCATCGGGCCGGTCGAGGAGCGGCCCACCAACTGGAACTTCTGGGGCTACAACCAGACCTACGGCCTGGGCTACCTGGAGTACTTCGAGTTCGCCGAGGACCTGGGCGCGACGCCGCTGCCCGTGCTCTCGGTGGGCGCCAACGGCTGCGGCAGCACCATCCCCGAGATGACCGACGACGCCCGCATCGACCGCTGGGTGCAGGACACCGTGGACCTCATCGAGTTCGCCAACGGGTCGGTGCGGACCGAGTGGGGCAAGGTGCGCGCCTCGCTGGGGCACCCCAAGCCGTTCGGCCTGAGGTACATCGGCCTGGGCAACGAGGAGAACACCGACACCTTCCAGGCCAACTTCCCGCGGTTCCGCGACGCCGTCGAGGCGGCCCACCCGGAGGTCACCGTGATCTCCAACTCGGGCCCGGACGACACCGGCGCCCGGTTCGAGGAGCTGTGGGACTTCAACCGCGAGCAGGGCGTCGCGATGGTCGACGAGCACTACTACAACGACCCGTCATGGTTCCTGTCGAACGCCGAGCGGTACGACTCCTACGACCGCGAGGGGCCGCACGTCTTTCTCGGTGAGTACGCCTCGCGGGGCAACGCGTGGTCGAACGCGCTGTCCGAGGCGGCGTACATGACCGGGATCGAGCGCAACTCCGACCTCGTGGAGCTCGCGTCCTACGCCCCGATGTTCGCCAACGAGGACTACGTGCAGTGGTCCCCGGACATGATGTGGTTCGACAACGACGAGTCATGGGGCTCGACGTCGTACTGGACGCAGAAGATGTTCATGACGAACACGGGCGACCAGGTGGTCCCGTCCACGCACGACGGCCCGGAGGAGACGCCCGCGGACATCTCGGGCGGCGTCTTCCTGTCGACCTGGAACACCCGGGCCGCCTACGACGACGTCGTGGTCACCGACAACGCGTCCGGCGACGTGCTCTTCTCGGACTCGTTCGACGACGGGTCGGGCTGGGACCCGCAGTCCGGATCGTGGGCGGTGGCGGACGGCGAGTACGTGCAGTCGGCCGGGAACGTCACCGACGCCCGCTCGATCATCGCGGACGCGTACGCCAAGGACTGGGACAACTACACCCTGGAGCTCGACGCCCGGAAGCTGGGCGGCAGCGAGGCGTTCCTGATCGGCTTCGCAGCCGGCGGCCGGGACGACTTCTACTGGTGGAACCTCGGCGGGTGGAACAACACCCGGCAGGCGCTGCAGCGGGCCGACAACAGCTCGGCGAACGAGGTCGCGGCCGTGGAGGGGCACTCGATGGAGACGGGCCGGGACTACCACGTGAAGGTCGTGGTCTCCGGGCGCACCATCAAGCTCTACCTCGACGGTGCGCTGCAGCTGACCTACACCGAACCGACCACCGAGTCGCTGTACCAGGTGGTGACGCGCGACGAGCGCACCGGCGACCTGATGCTCAAGGTCGTCAACCCGTACGAGTCGGTGGCGCGTACGTCGGTGTCGGTCGCCGGGGCCGAGGTGGCCTCCCGTGCCGAGGTCACCGAGATGAGCGGGGCGCCGTCGGCCAGGAACACCAAGACCCAGCCCGAACGGGTGGTGCCCGTCGAGAGCAGGACCCGGCTCGACGTGTCCAGGTCCGGCGGCGGGTCGGCGTTCACGTACGACTTCCCCGCCCACTCGATCACGTTCCTGCGTCTTCAGGAGCGTTAGCCGGTTCACGCCCACGGGACCACCGTCACCCCGTACGGTGGTCCCGTGAGCAAGCTGCCCGAGGACGTCCGGGAACGCCCCATGCCTGACCCTGCCGAGCTACGTCAGCTGGTCGCCGACCTCCGCCGCCTGGTGCTGACCTACAAGTTCGGGATCGACGAGGTCATGACCAAGGTCTCGATCCTGCGGGACGAGTTCCGGCACATGCAGAACTACAACCCCGTGGAGCACGTGGGGTCGCGGCTCAAGTCGTTCGAGTCGATCGTCGCCAAGTGCCGGCGCAAGGGCATCCCGCTGACGCCGGAGGGCGTGCGGAACCAGATGTTCGACGTCGCCGGGGTGCGGATCACCTGCAGCTTCGTCAACGACATCTACCTGGTGCGCGACATGCTGCTCCAGCAGGCCGACCTGACGCTGCTCGAGGAGCGCGACTACATCAAGCACCCGAAGGCGACGGGGTACAAGTCGCTGCACCTCATCGTGCAGATCCCCGTGTACCTGTCCGACCGGGTCGAGAAGGTGATCGTCGAGATCCAGCTCCGGACCATCGCCATGGACTTCTGGGCGAGCCTGGAGCACAAGATCTACTACAAGTACGACGGCGACGTGCCGCGGCACCTGACCGACTCCCTCAAGCTCGCCGCCGACGTCGCGTGGTCGCTCGACACCTCGATGGAGCGCATCCACGACGAGGTCAAGGCGATCTCGGGCGACGAGGAGCCCGTGGCGAGCCGGCACAACCTGCACACGCCGGAGGAGATGCTGCGCGACTTCTGGCGCGCGGCGGAGGCAGACGGCGGCCTGGGCTTCGACAGCGAGTCCTGACCCTCTGCCTCTCGCGCTCCCGCCGTGTCAGACGTACAGGTCACTCCGGTGACCTGTACGTCTGACACGTGTCATGTGCTCAGGACGAGGTGAGGGTGCCCGACAGCGCCGTCCACGACTCCGGCGGCAAGGTGATCGTGGTGCTGCCGCCGGCGGCACCGGCGGCGCCTCCCGGGGTCACCCGGCCGGTGACGTCGAACGCGCCCCAGTGCTTCTCGGCCACCTTCGCCGCGTGCTCCGGGCCGACGACGGCGGGCTCGTGGTCGGCTGTCATCGACCAGCCCTCGGTGATCCCCAGCGCCGCGCCCGGGTGCGCCAGCTCGACCTCGACCGGCTCGGCCGAGCGGTTGGTCAGGAACAGCGCCACGGCCCCGTCCGACAGCGTGGCCGCCGCCGTCACCGACGGCACCTCGCCGTGGGCCTTGGTGGTGAGGGTCGGCGTGGTGACCCGCAGGTCGAGCGCCTCGCCCTGCGCGAGGCGCGCCGTCGTCGCGAACGGGTGGAACGTGGGCTGCCGCCAGGCCTCGCCGGCCGGCTCGGTCATGATCGGCGCGATCACGTTGACGAGCTGGGCCAGGCACGCCACGGGCACCCGGTCGGCGTGGTTCAGCAGCGTGACCAGCAGGTCGCCCACCACCACGGCGTCGAGCCCCGAGTAGACGTCCTCGATGATGCGCGGCGCGTCCCGCTGGATCGGCAGGTTCTCCTCGCCCGGGAACCGCGTGGTCAGGTACCAGACGTTCCACTCGTCGAAGCTGACGGTGATCTTCTTGTCGGAGCGGCGCTGCGCCCCCACGGCGTCGGCCGAGGACACGACCCGCTCGATGAACCGGTCCATCGCGGTGCCCGAGCCGAGGAACGACGCGCGGTCGCCGTCGACCTCCTCGTAGTAGGCGTGCATCGAGATGTGGTCCACCAGGTCGTACGTGTACTCCAGGACGGTGCGCTCCCACTCGCCGAACGTGGGCATCTGCATCGAGGAGGAGCCGCACGCGACCAGCTCGATCGACGGGTCCACGAGCTTCATCGCGGCGCCCGCGTTGCGGGCGAGCTTGCCGTACTCGTGCGCGTCCTTGTGCCCGATCTGCCACGGGCCGTCCATCTCGTTGCCGAGGCACCAGAGCTTGACCCCGTAGGGCTCCTCGCGGCCGTTGGCGATGCGCAGGTCGGCCCAGCGGGTGCCGGCCGCGCCGTTGCAGTACTCGAGCAGGGCTACGGCCTCCTCGACGCCGCGCGTGCCGAGGTTGACCGCCATCATCGGCTGGATGCCCTCGCGCTCGGCCCACTGCAGGAACTCGTCGGTGCCCACGAGGTTGGGCTCCACGGTGCGCCAGGCGAGGTCGAGGAACGGCTTGCGCTGCTCCACGGGCCCGACGGCGTCCTCCCACCGGTAGTTCGACACGAAGTTGCCGCCGGGGTACCGGACGGTCGTGACGCCCAGCTCGCGGGTCAGGTCGGCGACGTCGCGGCGGAAGCCGTGCTCGTCCGACGTCGGATGGCCGGGCTCGTGGATGCCCGTGTACACGGCGCGTCCCAGGTGCTCCACGAAGGAGCCGAAGAGGCGGCGGTCGACGGTACCCACGGTGAAGTCGGGGTGCAGCAGGACGCGGGTGCGGGAGGTCGTCATTGTTCCTCGCTGATCGGTCGGCGGTTCTACAACGTTGCACACTAGCCGATGGACGACGCGGCAGCGATGCCCGTCCTCTACCCTGTGGACAAACCTGACGAGCGGAGGCAGGCAGCGTGGCCGTGACGATGCACGACGTGGCGCAGCGCGCCGGCGTCTCCATCAAGACCGTGTCGAACGTGGTGAACGGGTACCCGTACATCCGCGCCGCCACCAAGGAACGCGTCGAGGCCGCGATCGAGGAGCTGGGCTACCGCGTCAACATGTCCGCGCGGAACCTCCGCACGCGGCGCACCGGGCTGATCACCCTGGCGGTCCCCGAGCTGTCGCTCCCGTACTTCGCGGAGCTCGCCGACGCCGTCATCTCGGCCGCCGACGCCGCCGGCTGGACCGTGCTCATCGAGCAGACCAGCGCCAGCCGCGAGCGGGAGACCGAGGTGCTCTCGGGCCGGCGCCGGCACCTCACCGACGGGCTGATCTTCTCGCCGCTGGCGCTGGGGCCCGACGACATCGGCCTGTTCTCCGTGGACTTCCCCCTGGTGATCCTCGGCGAGCGCGTGTTCGGGGCGCCCGCCGACCACGTGACGATGAACAACGTGGCCGCGGCCAAGGCGGCGACGCTCCACCTGGCGTCGCTGGGACGGCGTCGGATCGCGGTGATCGGGGCGCACGAGGGGGAGCAGGTCGGGTCGGCAGCGCTCCGGACCGAGGGCTACCGGGAGGGGCTGGCGGAGGCCGGGTTGCCGTTCGACCCGGAGCTGGTCGGCGAGGCGGGCCTCTGGCACCGCTCGACCGGCGCCGAGACGATGAGCCGGATGCTCGACGACGGGGTGGAGATCGACGCCGTCTTCGCCCTCAACGACGCGCTGGCGCTCGGTGCGCTGCACGCCCTGCACGCGCACCGGATCGACGTGCCGGGGCAGGTCGCGCTCATCGGGTTCGACGACGTCGACGACGCGAGGTACTCCGTCCCCGCGCTCTCGTCCGTGGACCCGGGCCGGGACCAGATCGCGCACACCGCGGTGGAGCTGCTGCTGGAGCGCATCGGCGCGTCCGGCGACCCGGCGCCGTTCCGCAGGGTGGTGCCGGACTCCCGGATCGTGGGGCGCGAGTCCACGGGCGAGCAGGGCGACGTGGTGGGCGTCCAGCCGGGCGGCACCGAGCAGGTGGCCGTCGACATGACCTGGGCCTGACGAACCACCGATCACCGCGTCCACCTCTTGCCACGGCGGCATGGTTGCCGGTAGAACGGTGCCCGGCGTTCCTACAACGTTGAAAAGTGACCCCGGTGACGACGCCGGGAGCGACGTGGTCCCTCGACCGCGGAGCACCGAATCAAGGAGGACTCGGATGCGTACTTCAGCCCGACGCCGAGGCGTGGCCGCCGCAGCTGCCGTGGCCGTATCCGCCATCGGCCTCACGGCCTGCTCCGGCGGTGGCGGGAGCGCCGAGGAGGCGACCTGCACCAACGAGATCAAGCAGCCCGACGCCGCCCAGGTGACGGTGTGGGCGTGGTACCCGTCGTTCGAGTCGGTCGTGGACAACTTCAACGAGACCCACACCGACCTGCAGGTCTGCTGGACCAACGCGGGCCAGGGCGCGGACGAGTACAACAAGTTCCAGACCGCCATCGAGGCCGGCACCGGCGCGCCCGACGTGATCATGCTCGAGGCCGAGGTGCTGCCCACCTTCACGATCCTCGAGTCGCTCGTCGACCTGTCCGAGTACGGCGCCGCCGAGCTGGAGGGCGACTACACGCCCGGCTCCTGGTCGGACGTCTCCAACGGCGACGCGGTCTACGCGATCCCCGTGGACGGCGGCCCCATGGGCATGCTCTACCGCGCCGACATCTTCGAGGAGTACGGCGTCGAGGTGCCGACCACCTGGGACGAGTTCGCGACCGCCGCCCAGGACCTGCGCGACGCGGGCTTCGAGGGGCACATCACCGACTTCCCGACCAACGGCAACGCGCTCAACTACGCGCTGTTCGCCCAGAACGGCTGGGAGCCGTTCCAGTACGACGCCGCCAAGCCGACCGAGGTGGGCATCACCGTCGACAGCCCGGAGGCCGAGGAGGTCCTGAGCTACTGGAAGGGCCTGATCGACGACGACCTGGTGGCCACCGAGGATGCCTTCACCACCGACTACAACGCGGCGCTCGTGGACGGCACGTACGCCGTCTACCTCGCGGCCGCGTGGGGCCCCGGCTACCTGCAGGGCCTGTCGGAGGCGGACGCCGACGCCGAGTGGCGCGCGGCCCCGCTGCCGCAGTGGGACCCGGAGAACCCGGTGCAGGTGAACTGGGGTGGCTCGACCTTCGCCGTGACCGCGCAGTCCGAGCAGCCGGAGGCCGCGGCGACCGTGGCCAAGGAGCTGTTCGACACCGACGAGGCGTGGAAGCTCGGCGTCGAGGAGGCGGCCCTGTGGCCGCAGTGGAAGCCGATGCTCGAGTCGGACTGGTTCACGGGCCTCGAGGCGCCGTTCTTCGGCGGGCAGAAGATCAACGAGGAGGTGTTCCTGGACGCGGCCAACGGGTACCAGGGCTTCTCGTTCAGCCCGTTCCAGGTCTACGCCTACGACCAGCAGACCCAGGCCCTGTACGACATGGTGCAGAACGGCACGGACGCCGCGACCGCGCTGGGCACCGTCCAGGACGGGCTGGTGCAGTACGCCACCGAGCAGGGCTTCACGGTCTCCGAATGAGTGCGAGCAAGAGCGCCGTCGCGCCGTCCGCGTCCCGCCCCACCAGCAAGATCGCCAGCCGGCGGCAGCGCTGGGGATACGTCTACGTGGCGCCGTTCGCCGCGGTGTTCGCGGTGTTCCTCGTGCTGCCGCTGGGCTACGCGCTGTGGATGAGCCTGCACAACAAGGGCATCGCCACGGCCGGGCGCAGCGTGTTCGTGGGCGCCGACAACTACGTCAAGGCGTTCACGGACCCGGTGTTCCTGGAGGGTCTGTGGCGGGTGCTCCGGTTCGTGCTGGTCATGGTGCCGGTGCAGATCGTGGTCGCGCTCGTGGCGGCGCTCCTGCTGGACACGCTCGCCACGCGGCTCAGCCGGGCCACGCGCCTGCTGATCTTCGTGCCGTACGCGATCCCCGCGGTGATCGGCGCGCTCATGTGGGGCTTCCTGTACAGCCCCCGGTTCGGCCCGGCGCAGGACGTGTTCGGCCTGGTGGGCCTGACGGCGCCGAACTTCCTCAGCTCCGCCAACATCTTCGGGTCGCTGGTCAACATCGTGACCTGGCAGTGGGTGGGCTACTACATGATCATCATCTACGCCGCCCTGCGGTCGATCGACCCGTCGGTCTACGAGGCCGCGGTGCTCGACGGCGCGGACGGCCGCCAGATCGCGCTGCGCATCAAGGTGCCGATGATCTCGTCGTCGATGGTGATGATCGTGGTCTTCGCGCTCATCGGCACCCTGCAGTTCTTCACGGAGCCGCAGGTGCTGAGGTCCTCCGCGCAGGGCGCCATCCCGTCCGACTACACCCCGAACATGTACGCGTTCGCCACGGCGTTCAACTACAGCCAGTTCAACTACGCCTCGACGCTGGCGTTCGCGCTCGGCTTCCTCGTGTTCGTGGGCTCGTACGTGTTCCTGTTCCTGACGCGCAAGCAGAGCGGGCTCAAGTGATGGCGACCTCGACCCTTCTTTCCGGAACCCGCGCCGACCGCACGACGCGGGACACGTCGGCCCCCGTGGGCCAGGGCCGCCGCCTGGGCTCGCACGTGGTGCTCGTGCTCCTGGCGATCTATTTCGTGGTCCCGCTGTGGTGGCTCGCCGTGGCGTCCACCAAGACGAACGCGGGCCTGTTCGCCGGGGACGCGCTCTGGTTCGGCCCCGACTTCGCGCTCTGGGACAACATCGCGGGGCTGTTCACGCACCAGGGCGGCATCTACTGGACGTGGTTCCGCAACTCGTTCGTGTACGCGATCGCCGGCGGCGTGGGCGCGACGGCGCTCTCCGTGCTCGCGGGCTACGGTCTCGCCAAGTACCGGTTCCGGGGGCGTTCGGCGTTCTTCGCGCTGCTGCTCGGCTCGGTCATGGTGCCCATGACGGCTCTCGTGATTCCCACGTTCGTGCTGCTGAGCGGCATGGGGCTGCTCAACACGATGTGGGCGGTCATCCTGCCGTCGCTGCTCAGCCCGGTCGGCGTCTACCTCGTGCGGGTCTACGCCCAGGACGCGGTGCCGGAGGAGGTGCTCGACGCCGGGCGGGTCGACGGCGCGGGTGAACTTCGCCTCTTCTTCCAGGTGGTGCTGCCGCTGCTCCGGCCGGCGATCGTGACCGTGCTGCTGCTGACCACGGTCGCGACATGGAACAACTTCTTCCTGCCGCTGGCGGTCCTGCGAGACCCCAACCTGCTGCCGGTGACGGTCGGCATCTACAACTGGCAGGCCCTCTCGAACGCCGGCGCGGGTGGCGAGCAGGTGTGGAACCTGATCGTCACGGGGTCGTTCCTGTCGGTGGTTCCGCTGGTCGCAGCGTTTCTCTCGTTGCAGAGGTACTGGCAGGGCGGGCTGTCGCTCGGCAGCGTCCGATGACGTCGGCCGGCCCGCGCGGCGGGCCGGCCGAGGCTCAGACTTCCTTGACCCGACTCCCGGCCGGTTGACGGTCTCGATGCCGTAACCATTCAAGAAGGCTTCCTTACTTTTCCCGGACCACGGCTACGGTGAACCCCGTCACCGATGGGTCGTGGCGGGGTTCAGCCGACGCGACTTTGACCAATGGGCTTGTGAGCGTTCACAATCTGTTGCGTTCACAAAGTGAAGTCGGCCGGGTTGCAGAGACGTTGCCCGGGCAACACTCGAAGAGGAGAAGTCATGGCAAGGAAGCTGTGGGCAACGCGTGGTCTGGCCGCGCTGGCAACGGGCGCGATGGCCGTCTCGCTCGCCGCGTGTGGCGGTGGCGGTGCCGGCGCCGGTGGTGGCGCGGGTGATGGTGCCGGGGACGGCGAGGCCGGCGGCCTCGTGGGTGTGGCCATGCCCACCCAGACGTACGAGCGCTGGATCGCCGACGGCGACGCCGTGAAGACGGGTCTCGAGGAGGCCGGGTACGACGTCGACCTGCAGTTCGCGGGCGACGACATCCCGACCCAGCAGCAGCAGATCGACGCGATGATCAACAAGGGTGCCGAGGCGCTCATCATCGCCTCGATCGACGGCACCGCGCTGGGCAGCCAGCTCGAGGCCGCCGCCGCCGCGGACATCCCGGTCATCTCCTACGACCGCCTGATCCGCGACTCGGAGAACGTCGACTTCTACGTCACGTTCGACAACTACCAGGTGGGCGTGCAGCAGGGCACCTCGCTGCTGACCGGCCTGGGCATCCTCGACGAGAACGGCGAGGAGGCCGCGGACGCGCCCGAGGGCCCGTTCAACATCGAGCTGTTCGCCGGCTCGCCCGACGACAACAACGCCGGGTTCTTCTTCGACGGCGCGATGTCGGTGCTCCAGCCGTACATCGACGACAAGACGCTCGTGGTGCCCTCGGAGCAGGTCGACTTCGGCAAGGTCGCCATCCAGCGCTGGGAGCAGGAGCGTGCGCAGAAGCGCATGGAGGACCTGCTGACCTCCACGTACACCAAGGGTGACGTGACCGTCGACGGCGTGCTGGCCCCGGCCGACGTCATCTCGCGCGGCATCATCACGGCCCTGGAGAACTCCGGCTACGGCAAGGGCGACCTCGCGATGCCGATCATCACGGGCCAGGACGCCGAGGCGTCGTCCGCCAAGCTGATCGTCGACGGCGCTCAGTACTCGACCATCTTCAAGGACACGCGTCTGCTGGCCGAGCAGGCCGTCACCGCCGCCACGTCCTTCCTCGAGGGCAACGAGCCCGAGGCGAACGACACGGACACCTACGACAACGGCGTGAAGGTCGTGCCGTCGTACCTGCTGCCCACGGTGATCGTCACCAAGGACAACCTGCAGGCCGAGCTGGTCGACTCCGGCTACCTCACCGAGGACGAGGTCGCCTCCGGTCAGGTCGACGAGTAGGTCTGACCTCCTCGCGACACCGGCTCGACACCGCTGACCCGTGTCAGGCCGTCAGGTCACCCAGGTGACCTGACGGCCTGACACGGGGCCGTCGGGCGGGCACGGCCTCGCACCCTCACTATTGGCGACAAGTACGCGACAAGGACTGGCATGGCCGATTCGGCGCCGACCGACATCCTCGAGATGCGCGGCATCACCAAGACATTTCCTGGGGTCAAGGCACTCCAGGACGTCAACCTCACCGTCCGCCGGGGCGAGATCCACGCGATCTGCGGCGAGAACGGGGCGGGCAAGTCCACCCTCATGAAGGTGCTGTCGGGTGTGTACCCGCACGGCACCTACGAGGGCGACATCGTGCTCGACGGCGAGACCGCCGCGTTCGGCACGATCAACGACTCCGAGGCGCGGGGCGTGGTGATCATCCACCAGGAGCTCGCTCTCGTCCCGTACCTGTCGATCGCCGAGAACATCTTTCTCGGGAACGAGCGCCTCCGGGCCGGCGGCGCCATCGACTGGAACAGGACCAACTCCGAGGCCGCCGCCCTGCTCACGCGGGTGGGCCTGAGCGAGTCGCCCACGACGCCCATCTCCGCGCTCGGCGTGGGCAAGCAGCAGCTCGTGGAGATCGCCAAGGCGATCTCGAAGGACGTGAGCCTGCTCATCCTCGACGAGCCGACGGCGGCGCTGAACGACAACGACTCCGAGCACCTGCTCGGCCTGCTCCGGCAGTTCAAGGAGCAGGGCATCACGTCGATCATGATCTCCCACAAGCTGGCCGAGATCGCCGAGATCGCGGACCGCACCACCATCATCCGGGACGGCCGGTCGATCGAGACCTTCGACATGGCCACGGCGGGCGCCTCGTCCGACGAGATCCAGGACCGCATCATCCGCGGCATGGTGGGCCGTGATCTCGACAACCGGTACCCCGACCGCGTGTCCAACCCCGGCGACGAGGTGCTGCGCATCGAGAACTGGACGGTGTACCACCCGACCCAGGTCGGGCGCGTCGTCGTCGAGAACGCGAACCTCAACGTCCGGGCCGGCGAGGTGGTCGGCATCGCCGGCCTCATGGGCGCCGGGCGCACGGAGCTCGCGATGTCGCTGTTCGGCCGCTCCTACGGGCGGGACATCAGCGGCACGGCCTACATCCACGGCCAGCCGGTCGACGTGCACGACGTGCCGGACGCGATCAAGGCGGGCATCGCCTACGTGTCGGAGGACCGCAAGCAGTACGGGCTCAACCTCATCGAGGACATCCGCCGGAACATCTCGGCGGCGAGCCTCGGCAAGCTGGCGAAGAACGGCTTCGTGGACGAGAACGAGGAGCTCAAGGTCGCGGAGGAGTACCGCGCGTCCATGAACATCCGCACCCCCAACGTGCTGGTGGAGGTGGGCAAGCTCTCGGGCGGCAACCAGCAGAAGGTGGTGCTGTCCAAGTGGCTGTACACCGCGCCTGAGGTGCTGATCCTCGACGAGCCCACCCGCGGCATCGACGTCGGCGCCAAGTACGAGATCTACACCATCATCAACGAGCTGGTCGCGGCGGGGAAGGCCGTGCTGGTCATCTCGTCGGAGCTCCCCGAGCTCCTCGGGATCTGCGACCGCATCTACACCCTGGCCTTCGGCCGCATCACCGGCGAGGTCGACGTGCCCTCCGCCACCCAGGAAGGACTCATGGCCCTCATGACGCAGGAGAACACGCAGGACAAGCAGGAGGCGACGGCATGACCGGCATCGCCAACCTCCGGGACCTGCTCACCCGGAACATCCGCACCAGCGGTATCTACATCGCGTTCGTGCTGATCATCGTGCTGTTCTCGGTGCTCACCGACGGACTGCTGCTCAGCTCGCGCAACCTGACCAGCCTCGTGCTGCAGTTCTCGTACATCCTGATCCTCGCCATCGGCATGGTGATCATCATCATCGGCGGGCACATCGACCTGTCGGTGGGGTCGGTCGTCGCGCTGACCGGCGCCGTCGCCGCCGTCGTCGTGATCCGGAACGGCCTGCCCTGGTGGGTCGGCGTGCTGGCCGCCCTCGGCACAGGTCTGCTGGTCGGCGTCTGGCAAGGATTCTGGGTCGCCTATGTGGGCATCCCAGCGTTCATCGTGACGCTGGCAGGCATGCTGCTGTTCCGCGGCCTCACGCTCGAGGTGCTGAACAACGTCTCGCTCTCGCCGTTCCCGGCCGAGTACACGAGCATCGCCACGGGCTTCCTCAACGGCCTGCTCGGCGGCTACGGCTACGACACCTTCACCCTGGTCATCTTCGCGATCGGCGTGCTGGGCTTCGCGTACAACTCCTGGCGCAACCGCCGGGCCCGGGTCGCCTACAACCAGACGGTCGAGGCACCGGTCCTGTTCGTGCTGAAGATCGTGGTGGTCGCCGCCGTCGTCATGTGGTTCGCCTACAACCTCGCCACGTACCGCGGCCTGCCCGCCGTGCTGATCATCCTGGCCGTGCTGGTCCTGGCCTACACGCTGATCACCAAGCACAGCGTGTTCGGCCGCCACGTCTACGCCATCGGCGGCAACCTCGCCGCGGCACAGCTCTCCGGCGTCCGGGTCAAGCGTGTGAACTTCTGGATGTTCGTGAACATGGGCTTCCTCGCCTCGATCGCGGGCATCGTGTTCTCGGCCCGGTCGAGCGCCGCGCAGCCGGCCGCGGGCAACATGTTCGAGCTCGACGCGATCGCGGCGTGCTTCATCGGTGGCGCCGCCGTGACCGGCGGCATCGGCACCGTGACCGGCGCGATGGTCGGTGGTCTGATCATGGCCGTCATGTCGAACGGCATGTCGCTCATGGGCGTCGACCAGTCGACGCAGCAGATCGTCAAGGGCATCGTGCTGCTCCTGGCCGTCGCGTTCGACGTCTGGAACAAGAAGCGGGCGTCGGCCACCCGCTGACCCCCGTCCCGCCGAGGTAGAACCGTGGCGAGGTAGAACCGCAGACTCGTGCTGCGGTTCTACCTCGCCACAGTTCTATCTCGGCGCTCTGCGCCGGTGGGCGAGAATGGCGGGATGGCCCAACCTGATCCCGCGCCCCGGCGGGGCCGCCGTCCTGCCGGGCAGGACGCCCGCGCCGAGATCCTGGCCGCCGCCCGTGACGAGTTCGTCGAGAACGGCTACCAGGCGGCCTCCCTCCGGGCCGTGGCCCGGCGTGCCGGGGTGGACCCGGGCACGGTGCGGCACTGGTTCCCCGACAAGGCGCGCCTGCTGACGGCGACGCTCGGCGTCGCGGGGATCGAGCCGGACAAGGTGGTCGAGCGGGTGTCCGCCGGCCCCGTCGAGTCGCTCGGGGAGCGCCTCGTGGAGGGGGTCATCGGCATCTGGGACTTCGACGGCGGGGACACGGTCCGCGTGGTCATCCCGGCCGTGATGTCTGATCCCGAGCTGCGCGGCCTGCTGCCGCAGTTCATCGGCGCGGCCATCCTGGCGCCCGTCATGCGCGCGCTCGCGGTGCCCGACGCCCCGCTGCGCACCGCGCTCGTCGCCTCGCAGATGTCGGGCGTGCTGCTCACCCGCTACCTGATCCCGGTGGAGCCGCTCGCCGCGCTCGCCCCGGCCGAGGTGGCGCGGCTCGTGGGTCCCACCCTCCAGCGCTACCTCACCGGCACCCTCTCCGCCGCGGAGGGTCTTGCGCGGTAGCCGCCGCAGGAGCACAATTCCTCACATGAGGAAAAACGCGGTCGTCATCCGGGACCTGAGGGTCGTCCGGGGCGGGAGGCCGATCATCGACGGGCTGGAGCTCGACGTGCCCGCGGGATCCGTCGTGGGGCTGCTGGGGCCGTCCGGTTCCGGCAAGACCACGCTCATGCGCACCGTCGTGGGGGTGCAGGACAAGGTCACCGGCACGGTCCAGGTGCTGGACGCCGCGGCGGGCAGCCCCGGCCTGCGCCGCAAGGTCGGCTACATGACGCAGGACGCCAGCGTCTACACCGACCTCACCGTGGCCCAGAACCTGCGGTACTTCGCGGCTCTCGCCGGCGTCCCGTCCCCCGCCAAGGCCGTGGCGGCCGCCGTGGCGACCGTCGACCTCGGCGGCCACGAGAAGCAGCGCGTCGGCACGTTGTCCGGCGGCGAGCGGTCCCGCGTCTCGCTGGCCGCGGCCCTGGTCAGCGACCCCGAGCTGCTCGTGCTGGACGAGCCGACGGTCGGCCTCGACCCCGTGCTGCGGCGCGACCTGTGGACGATGTTCCGGCGGCTCGCCGCCGAGGGGCGCACGCTCCTGGTCTCCAGCCACGTGATGGACGAGGCCACGCAGTGCGACCGCCTGCTGCTGATGCGGGCCGGCGGGCTGGTCGCGGACACCACGCCCGACGAGCTGCTGACCAGCACCGGGGCGCCCGACGCCGAGCGCGCGTTCCTCGCCCTGATCGATGCGGCCGACGCCGCCGCCACCCCGACGCACGAGGAGACCGCGCGATGACCCTCACCCTCGCCACCGCCGGCCGCGTGCTGTCCCAGCTGCGCGGCGACCACCGCACCGTGGCCCTCATCCTGCTGCTGCCGTGCCTGCTGATCGGCCTGATCGCCTGGATGTTCCACGATCAGCCCCAGGTGGTCGACCAGTTCGGCCCCATGCTGGTGGGCCTGTTCCCGCTCATCGTGATGTTCCTGGTCACGAGCGTCGCGACGCTGCGCGAGCGGCAGTCCGGCACGCTGGAGCGGCTCATGACCACGCCCATCCGCAAGGGCGACTTCGTGGCGGGCTACGGTCTCGCGTTCGCGACGCTCGCGCTCGTACAGGCGCTCGTCGTGGTCGGCTTCGCCGTGCTGGTCGGGATGGACGTGGCCGGCCCGCTCTGGCTCGTCGTCGTCGTGGCGCTGCTGGACGCCATCCTCGGCTGCACCCTGGGGCTGGCCGCCTCCGCGCTGGCCCGGAGCGAGTTCCAGGCGGTCCAGATGATGCCCGCGATCCTGTTCCCGCAGCTCATCACCTGCGGTCTCCTCATGCCGCGCGACCAGATGCCCGAGGTTCTGGAGTGGCTGTCCCGGGTCTTTCCCCTCACCTACGCCATCGAGGCGATGACGTCGCTCGCCGCGGGGGACGAGTGGGCCGACATCCGCGGCGCCGTCGGCGTGATCGTGCTGTTCATCGTGGGCGCGGTGGTGCTGGGCATCCTGACGCTCCGCCGCCGGACGGCGTGAGTGCGGCGCGGACCGGCCGGCCGGCAGGCCCGGCCGGTCCGCGCGACCTTCAGCGCAGGTGGAGCGCTTCGGCGACGTCGCCCCAGGGCACGTACGAGAAACCCGTGGCGTCCCGGTCCGGGTCGACGTCGGGCCCGGTCTCGGGCTCGTCGTGCGTGACGAGCAGCCCGGACTCGTACTCGCCGACGGGCGCGTTGGACACCGCCAGGCCGTCGGAGCCGTTGACGTCGTCCACGCCGTCGCCCGCCACGCGGAAGGTGCCGAGCGAGCGGTTGCGGCCGGTCAGGGCGTAGACGCCGTAGGTGTCGTCGCCCTGGCTGGAGACGATCACGTAGCCCGTGCGGCCGGGGCCGTACCAGATGTCGACGCCCTCGGCGTCGGCGGTCAGGTTCGCTCCGCCGTACGACGGCGCGTCCGGGTCCACCGGGGCGCACTCCTCGGTCTCGGGGTCGTAGGCGTCGTGCACGCCGAAGTCCTTGACCTTGTCGACCAGGCGCGGCTCGCCCGAGCCGAGCGGCAGCGGCACGCGCCAGAGGCCCACGTCCTCCTGCGTCGCGTACAGGGTGCCGGTGCGGCGGTCGACCGCCACGCCTTCGAGCTGTGGCTCGACGCCCGGTTCCTCGCACGGCACCCAGGTGGTGCCGTCCGGCAGCCGGAACTCGCCGGGGATCTCCAGGTGCTCGACGTCGGTGTAGCCCACGCCGTCCGGACCGGTCGTGAGGCGCGCCGTCGCGATGGTGGTGCTGCCCTCCTGGGTCACCACGGCGTACGTCCCGCCGCGCCGCGGCTGGTAGACGGCCAGGCCGTACGCGGTCTGGTCCTCGGCGACCGTCTCCCGGTCCGGGCTGAACAGGAACTCCAGCTCTGGCGCGGTGGTCTCGGTGAGCGGCGCCCCGGCGTCCGCCCCCGCGGGGTCGATCGCGAAGAAGCGGATCTGGTCGTTGTACCGGTCCGAGACGACGGCGACGTCGGTCGGCTCGCCGGCCACGTCCAGGTCGTAGGCGATGTCCACGTTGTTGAACCGGCCGGGCACGCCGTCCGCGCGCGGGGCCGGCGTGGCCGCGACCGACTGCAGCTCGGCCGCGGCCACGTCGTAGACCCGGAGCCCGCCCTCCTTGGCCGTCGCGACCACGATCGACCGCTCCGAGTCGTCCGGGTGCACCCAGATCGCCGGGTCGTCGCCGGACGCGTTGCCGCCGGCCTCGTCGTCGTACAGCGGGGGAGTCTCCACCGAGGTGGTGACGGTGGCGGTCCGGTGTCTCCCGCCGCCGCCGTCCGCCCCGTCCGCGACGGCCGACGCGGGTGCCGCGACCGGTGCGAGCAGGGACACGAGCAGCAGGGCGGCCGGCAGGCCGGCGAGGCGACGTCGCATGGACCAGAGGTTCCCGGATCGAGGTGTCGCCGACCTGAACTCCACGCGAACCCTTCGGATGCCGGCTCCGGATCGCCGCCGGAGCAGACGGGTCGCGGCCCGATCCGGTCAGTCCAGCAGAGGGTCCAGACCCCACAGGGGGAAGACCGCGCGGCGGGTGGCCTGGACGGCGCGGTCCACCGGGTCGGCCGGGTCGTAGCCGTCGCGCCAGCTCCGGAACGGCACATCGGCCGTGCCCATCGTGTGGGCGGCCTCCAGGTCCAGGGCCTCGACGGCGGCACGCCACGAGGCAGGCAGCGCGGTCCCCTGCGCGACGGGCGCGTGCGCGGCCTCGGCGACGAGCGCGGTCCAGGCCAGCGGGACGACGTCGGACACCGCGTACCCGCCGCCGCCCAGGGCGAGCCAGCGGCCGTCGGCGTGCTCGTGCGCGAGGGCGTGCGCCCACTGCTGCGCGGTGCACTGCGCGTCCACGGAGACGTTCAGGTTCGAGAGCGGGTCGCGACCGTGGGCGTCGCAGCCGTGCTGCGAGACGATCGCCTGCGGGCGGTGCTCCCGGACCAGCGCGGGCACGACGGCGTCGATCGCCCGCAGCCAGGCAGGCCCCGAGGTGCGCGCCGGGACCGGGATGTTGACGGCGGTCCCCTCGGCGGGGCCGGGCATGCCGACGTCGGCCGAGGCGCCCGTGCCGGGGAAGAGGGTGCGGCCGTCCTCGTGGATCGAGACGGTCAGGACGCGCGGGTCGTCCCAGAAGATCGCCTCGACGCCGTCGCCGTGGTGGGCGTCGAAGTCCAGGTAGGCGACCCGCTCCGCGCCCAGGTCCAGCAGCCGGCGGATCGCCGCGGCCGCGTCGTTGTAGACGCAGAAGCCCGACGCCGCGCCCGGCATCGCGTGGTGCATGCCGCCAGCGACGTTCACGCCGTGCGTGATCTCGCCGCGCCACAGGGCGTCGGCCAGCGTGACGGACCCGCCGAGCTGGCGGGCGGCGGCCTCGTGCATCCCGACGAAGAGCGGGTCGTCGTCGGTGCCCAGGCCGCGCAGCAGGTCGGGTTCCAGCGTGGTCCCGGCGTGCCGGACGGCGGCGACGTACTCGGCGTCGTGCACCGACTCGATCACGGCGTCGGTCGCGGGCTCGGCGTCCACCACCTCGAGCGTGGGCCGGTCGAGCAGGCCGAGAGCCTTGATGAGCCGCATCGTCAGGTCGAGGCGGGCGGGCGACATGGGGTGCCCGGGGCCGAAGTCGTACTCGAGGAGTCGCGGACTCCAGACCAGCCGGGCGAGGTGCACCCGCCCACGGTAACGGACCCGGCCGCCGGCGGGTGCGGTGGCCCAGGATGCAGAGTTTCTGCCCGGCGTGCGCCCTTCGGCGTGGCAGAGTAGGGCGTCGATCGTCGGGATGCAGGGGAGGGAGCAGGTCGGATGGCGCCGAGGTTCCGGCACAGGCTGTTCGGCATCCGCGAGTACGTGGGCGCGCTCGCGTTCCGCGCCCCGGCCCGCCTGGCGGTCACGGTCTTCGCGTGCGTGATCGGGGTCTTCGCGATCCTCCTGCTCCTGCCCTTCGCGACCGCAGACGGCGAGGGCGCGAGCTTCGTGGACGCCCTGTTCACCGCCGTCTCCGCGGTGTGTGTCACGGGCCTCGTGGTGCAGGACACGGCGACCTACTGGTCGTTCTTCGGGCAGGTCGTCATCCTCACCGGCATCAAGGTGGGCGGGTTCGGCATCATGACCGTCGCCTCCATCCTCGGCATGATCGTGTCGCGCAAGATCGGGCTCACGCAGAAGCTGCTGACCGCGTCCGAGACCAAGACGAGCAAGCTGGGCGACGTCGGCTCCCTGGTCCGGGTCATCATCGTCACCGCGACCACGCTCGAGCTGTCCATCGCCGTGCTGCTGTTCCCCCGGTTCTTCGTGCTCGAGGACCACGTGGGCACGGCGGCCTGGCACTCGCTGTTCTACGGCATCTCCGCCTTCAACAACGCGGGCTTCGTCCCCACGGTGGAGGGGCTGATGCCGCACGTGGGCGACTGGACCCTGTTGCTGCCCATCGCTCTCGGCGTGTTCGTCGGGGCGCTCGGGTTCCCCGTCATCCTCAACATCCAGCGGGCCCTGCCCCGCCCCGGTCACCGCTGGCACGGCTGGACCAAGCGACTCTCCCTGCACAGCAAGCTCACCCTCGTGACCAGCGGCGTGCTGCTCGTGGTGGGCGCCCTGATGCTCCTGGCCCTGGAGTGGACCAACCCCGCCACGTTCGGGCCGCTGAGCTTCGGGGACAAGCTGCTGGCCGCGCTCTTCGCCGGCATCATGCCGCGCTCGGGCGGGTTCAGCACCGTGGACATCGGCGCCATGCACGAGTCGAGCTGGCTCATCCAGGACGCCCTGATGTTCGTGGGCGGTGGCTCGGCGTCCACCGCGGGCGGTATCAAGGTGACCACGCTCGCGGTCATGCTGCTGGCCATCATCGCGGAGGCGCGGGGCGACCGGGACATCGAGGCGTTCGGCCGCCGGATCCCGCGCGACGTGCTGCGCCTCTCGATCGCGGTCGTGTTCACGGGTGCGAGCATCGTGCTCATCTCGTGCGTCGCGCTGCTGCAGGTCACGGACCTGAGCCTGTCCCGGGTGCTGTTCGAGGTGCTGTCGGCGTTCGCGACCGTCGGACTGAGCACCGGGATCACCGCGGCCCTGCCCGACGCCGGGAAGTACGTGCTGGCCGCCCTGATGTTCGTGGGGCGTACCGGTGCGGTGACCGTCGTGGCGGTGCTGGCACTGCGGGACCGGCGGAGGATCATCCGTTTCCCCGAGGAACGACCCATCATCGGCTGAGACCGCCGTGTCAGAATCCGAGGTCATTATGGTGACCTGAGCATCTGACAGGCTGGCAGAGAGGAATACCGTGCCGGAGAAGAAGCCCGAGCGGGACGCGGGTGTGCTCGTGATCGGCCTGGGGAGGTTCGGGTCGGCGATCGGCGCCACCCTGGACCGGCTGGGCCAGGACGTGCTCGCCGTCGAGCAGGACCCCGTGCTGGTGGCCCAGTGGTCCGGGCGCCTGCCGCTGGTCGAGGCCGACGCGTCCAACCCGGACGCGCTGGAGCAGCTCGGCGCGAAGGACTTCGGCGTCGCGGTGGTGGGCGTCGGCTCGTCGCTCGAGGCGTCGGTGCTCATCACGGGCAACCTGGTGGACCTCGGCACGCCCCAGATCTGGGCCAAGGCGATCTCCGCCGAGCACGGCCGGATCCTGACCCGCATCGGCGCGCACCACGTCGTCTTCCCGGAGGCGGACGCCGGCTCGCGCGTCGCCCACCTCGTCAGCGGCAAGCTGCTCGACTACATCGAGGTCGAGGACGGCTTCACCATCGTGAAGATGCGCCCGCCCCGCGAGGCGCAGGGCTTCACGCTGGCGCAGTCCAACATCCGCAAGCGGTACGGGATCACCGTGATCGGGGTGAAGTCGCCGGGCGTGGACTTCGTCTACGCGACGCCGGAGACCCGGGTCTCCGCCAACGACCTGCTCGTCTGCTCCGGCCACGCCGACCTGCTGGAGCGGTTCGCGGCGCGGCCCTGAGCGGGTCCCCGGACGGGCCTCGTGGCCGGCCGGGGACGCAGGTCCGGCGCACCTCACACCGCCGTCGATTACGGGGCGCGCGGCAGAGCAGGTAGCCTAGGTAGCGGACTCCTTTTCGTGTTGGTCGGCCATCGTCACTATGGCGTCACTGTCCCGGACCAACCGTGGACCATTTCGCCGCGCGGCCCGTCGTCGGGCCGCCGCCGACCGACCGACCGAACATTGCGAGGACCTATGGGCTCCGTCATCAAGAAGCGCCGCAAGCGCATGGCCAAGAAGAAGCACCGCAAGCTGCTTCGCAAGACGCGCCACCAGCGCCGCAACAAGAAGTGACGCGCGCGCCGTCGGGCGCGTGACGAGCAGGCCCGGCCCCTCGGGGGGCCGGGCCTTCTTCGTGCCTCCGGGGGCTAGTGCCCGCGCAGCCGCCGTCGGGCCGCCCGCAGCACCAGGCCGAGCACCCAGGCCGCCCCGGCCCACGACGCCGTCCGGACCCCGCGCCCGGCCGCGCGCTGCGACCGCCCGCGGAACTCCCGGATGGGCCAGCCGACCTCCTGCGCGTGCCGGCGCAGCCGCAGGTCGGGGTTGATGGGGCAGGGGTGGCCCACGGACCGCATCATCGGCAGGTCGTTGAGCGAGTCGCCGTAGGCGTAGCTCTCGTCGAGGTCGATGGCCTCGGTCTCGGCGAGCGAGACGATGGCGTCGGCCTTGGCCTGGCCGTGCATCAGGTCACCGGTGAGCCGGCCGGTGTAGAACCCGTCCTTGTGCTCGGCCACGGTGCCGAGCCCGCCCGTGGCGCCGAGGCGGCGGGCGATGAGCTGCGCGATCTCCACAGGGGTGGCCGTCACCAGCCACACCTGGTGGCCGGCGGCGATGTGCTCGTCGAGCAGCCGGCGCGTGCCGGGGTAGATCCGCAGCGACAGGACGGCGTCCCACACCTCCTCGCCGAGGGTGGCGATCTCCGCGACGCTGCGGCCCGCGATGAGCGAGAGCGCCCGGTCGCGCACCTGGTCGATCTCCTCGCGGTTCTCGCCCCACAGGAGGTATCGCGCCTGGATCAGGGCGAACCTGAGGATGTCCCGCGTACCGAAGAACTTGCGCTGGTACGCCGACTTGGCCAGGTGAAAGGCGCTCGCACCGCGGATGATCGTGTTGTCGACGTCGAAGAACGCCGCGGTGGCGGACGAGGGGTGCGTCGACGGCATGGAGGTCACTCTATCCGCGTGCCACAGGACGCAAGTCCTCGCCGGGCACCCCGGCGGAAGCGCTGGTAGAACCGGTGGGTGACGCAGAACATCAGGATCCCCGAGGGTGTCGGGCTGGCGCGATTCCTCCATCTTCTGGTCGCCGTGCTGGCTCTCGGGGGCTTCGGGATAGAGCTCGTCGTCGCCCTCACCGGAGGCCCCGGTCTCGCACCGACGCACGCCGAGCGGATCGTCCGGCTCTTCAGCTACTTCACCATCCAGTCGAACCTGCTGATCGGCGGGGTGTCGGTGGCGCTCGCGGTGGACCCGCGCCGGGACGGCCCGGTCTTCCGGGTGCTGCGGCTCGACGCCCTGCTGTGCATCGCGGTGACCGGCATCGTGTACAACACCGTGCTGCGCGGGCTGGTGGAGCTGACGGGCGCCGGGATGGTGTCGAACATGATGCTGCACGTCCTGGCGCCGGTGTTCGCCGTCCTCGCCTGGCTGCAGGTGGGGCCGCGGCCCCGCGTGACGGGGCGGACGGTGTGGTGGTCCGTCGTCTATCCGATCGCCTGGCTGGTCTACACGTTCGTGCGCGGCGCCGTCACGGGCTGGTACCCGTACCCGTTCCTGGACGTGAACGCGCTCGGCTACGCGGGCGCGGTCACCAACTCCGCGATCGTCGCCGTCGTCTTCCTCCTCCTGGCCTGGGGCGTGCGCTGGGCGGACGGGCGGCTGCCGGACACCGACCGTTCGGTGGCCCGCGCGTGACGTAACCTCGGGGCGTGACCACTGCCGCCGAGACCCGGGTCGTTCTCTACACACGCGAGGCGTGCCATCTGTGCGAGGACGCACGTGCCGTCGTCGAGAAGGTATGTGAGAGCGCGGGGACCGCGTGGCGCGAGGTCGACATCGACAGCGCGCCCGCGCTGCGCGACAAGTACGGGGAGTACGTCCCCGTGCTCGAGGTGGACGGGATCCAGCAAGGTTTCTGGCGCGTGGACGGTGCGCGCCTGGCACGCCTCCTGGCATGATCGTCCAGGCAGTGTGTGCGTACGCCCGCGACACAGTGGTCGCGGGGAGGGGAGCAGCACGTGGTCGAACTCAGTGACGGGACAGTTCCAGCAGCAACCGTAGGGAGGCTGCCGTACTACCTGCGCGCCCTGCGCGACCTCGCGGCCGAGGGGGTGGACCTCACCTCCTCGACAGAGCTCGCCGAACGGTCGGGCGTCAGCTCGGCGCAGCTGCGCAAGGACCTCTCGTACCTGGGTTCGTTCGGCACGCGCGGCGTCGGGTACGACGTCGAGTCGCTCGCCTCGTACATCACGGTCGCCCTGGGGCTCGAGACGGAGCACCGGCTGGCGATCGTCGGCATCGGAAACCTCGGGCACGCCCTGGCGAACTACTCGGGGTACGCGACGCGCGGCTTCCAGGTCGTGGCGCTGCTCGACGCGTCGCCCGACGTCGTGGGCACGCGCGTTGCCGGCGTGACCGTGGAGCACGTGCGCGAGGTGGCCGAGGTCATCGATCGCGAGCGGGTCTCCATGGTGGTGCTCGCGCTGCCGGGCCACGGCGCCCAGGACGTGGCCGACTCCGTGGTGGGTTCCGGCGTCCGGGAGATCCTGAACTTCGCGCCGGTGGCGCTCCAGGTGCCGGACGACGTGGTGGTCCGCTCGGTCGACGTCGGCGGCGAGCTGCAGATCCTGGCCTTCCACGCGGCCACGCGGGCCGCGGCGCTCTGACTCGGTACCCTGTGCGTCCTCGGTCGCGCGTCGCGGGCTCGTGACCTGCTGCCGCGCTTCTCGAGAAGGAGGACCTTGGTGACCAGCCCTGAATGGCACCCCGGGATCGAGCGGAGGACGCTCACGGGCGTCCCGGCGGGGCGGTTGTCCGCAGCGGCGAGCTGGCTCCTCTGGTGCGGCATGGCCTGCGCCGTCGTAGGAGCGCTCTTCTGGGCCGCGGACCACACCGTTCTCGCTGCGGTGCTCATCCTGCCGGGCGGTGTGGGTATCTCGACGGCCCGCCTTCTCGACACCCTGGCCGGGACCCGGAAGACCCGGGAGATGGCAGCGGGGTACACGACGCTCGTCGAGGGGCGCGGGCCTGTCGATGCGGAGCACGTCGACGCCCGCTCGGGTCGACTGGTGAGCTTCGCGGGGGAGGACCTGACCGGCGTCGAGCGCCGGGCACGGGTCGCGGCGATCCGCGCGGACACCCGGCTCGGGGCCGAGCGGCCCGACCGTGCCCTGACCGGGGGCGGTGGAGCGCTGACGCCGGTCACGGACGCGGAACTCTTCGCCGGGCGCCCCCGGACCGTCGTCACCCTGCCCTGGACCGTGCGGCAGGGTGTCGTCTGGGGAGTCGCCCTGGTGGCACTTGGCCCACTAGGCCTCTTCGCCTATGCCTGGCTCGACGCCGGGGCCGCGACCCGGTCCGTCGTCGCGCCGGTCACGCTCGGTGCCGTGCTGCTGACGGCAGGCGTGGGAGTGGTCCTGCTGATCGTGTCGGCCCGGCGGGCCGATCGCATCCTCGCGGACGGGGGACCGGGTCCGAGCGCCAGGACCCAGGGCCTGGTGCTGAGCCTCTGGATCGTCCCGCTGGGTATCGCCGCGGTCTTCGGGGCCTGCTTCGTCGTCGCGGTCACGGACGTCGCGGGGCTCGGGCACCTCGTGTCGGCGCGCGGCCTGGACCGGGCAGTGGTGCTGTCGGCGGTCTGGGCCGTTCCGTGGTTCGTGGTTTGGGCAGTCCTGGTGCGCAGGGCCGCGGCCCGCTGACTGGTTCCGGACAAGAGTTCAGCAGGCCCCCGACGACCGGAATCCGTGCGGATGCGGTCGTCCGGAGCCTGCTGAACCAGGATCAGGGACGAGCGGGGCTCAGCCCTTGGCGATCGCGCTGACGTCCAGCGTGATCTTGACCTTGTCGCCCACCAGGAAGCCACCGGTCTCCAGCGTGGCGTTCCACGTGAGGCCGAAGTCCTTGCGGTTGACCTCGAGGTTGGCCTCGAAGCCGGCGCGGTCGTTGCCGAAGGGGTCCTTGGCGGTGCCGGTGAACTCGGTCTCCAGCTCGACACCCTTGGTGATGCCGTTGATCGTGAGGTCGCCCGAGATGATGTAGTCGTCGCCGTCGGCCTTGATGTCGGTCGAGGAGAACGTCCAGGTCGGCTTCTCGTCGGCGTGCCAGAAGTCGGCGCTCTTCAGGTGGCCGTCACGACCGGCGTCGCCGGTGCTCACGGAGGCCGCGTCCAGCTCGGCGGTGACGCTCGACGACTCCAGGTCCTCGCCCACCGTGATGGTGCCCGAGGTGACCGTGATGCTGCCGCGCACCTTCGCGATCCCGGCGTGGCGGACGGAGAAGGAGGCAGCGGTGTGGGAGGGGTCGATGTCGTAGGCGCCGGTGGTGAGACCTGCGGGAAGCGGGGTGGCCATCAGGGGGACTCCTTGTGGGTGCGGCGGTTGAGGTAGATAGTTGAGGGATCAACTAGATCTGATGCGTTCCAACATAACGGGTCCCGTAACGTATTCCTAGAGGGCGCCCGGCACGTCGCAGATCACATTCGCGCCGGCGGGCGATCATGGCTCCCGGCGCGACGGCGTCACCCGGGGCGGCCCTCCTGGCAGCTCGGCGAGTACGAAGGCGGTGGGCGAAGTGGCAGCGGAGACGATCCAGGGTTCCGATCTCTGGCTGACCGAGGAGCAGCAGGGCTCCTGGCGGCGGTATCTCGAGGGGACCGCGCGGTTCGTGGAGGCGCTCAGTGCGGTGCACGACCGGACCCTCGACCTCTCGCTCGGGGAGTACAGCCTGCTGGTGCAGCTCTCGGAGGCGCCGGAGCGCACCATGCGGATGTCGACGCTCGCCGACGGCCTGGTGCTCTCGCGCAGCCGCCTCACGCACACGGTCGCGCGCATGGAGGCGCGCGGGCTCGTGGAGCGCCGGGCGGCGGAGGGCGACCGCCGCGGGGTGAACTGCACCATGACCGACGCCGGCTACGCGGCGCTGGAGGTGTCGGCGCCGGGCCACGTCGCGGCGGTGCGCCGGATCATGGTGGACGCGCTGGACCCCGAGGAGTTCGCGCTGCTCGGGCGCATCATGGCCAAGGTCGCGGAGTCCTCGAAGATGTCGGGCGGCACGGAGGAAGGGCTCACGGCGCACTGCGACTGATCCCGGGCCACGCGCGGCGTCCGCGCGCGTGTCAGACGTACAGGTCACCCGGGTGACCTGTACGTCTGACACGGCGGTGGTGGGGATGGCGGGGCCTACTCGGTCAGCACGCGGCTGAACATCGGGCGGTACGCGTACCCGGCCACGAGTGCGCCGAGGATCGGGAACAGGAGGAACACCCAGAGCTGCCCCCAGGCCCAGCCGCCGCCGTAGATCGCGGTGGCGATGGAACGGGCGGGGTTCACCGACGTGTTGGTGACGGGGATCGAGATCAGGTGGATCAGGGTGAGCGTCAGGCCGATGGCCAGCGGCGCGAACCCGGGGGAGGCGATCCGCGCCGTGGTGCCGAGGATGACGAACAGGAAGACCGCGGTGAGCACGGTCTCGGTCAGGATCGCGGAGCCGAGCCCGAACCCGCCCGGGGAGTGCTCGCCGAACCCGTTGGACGCGAAGCCCGACTCGCGTGCGGCGTCGAAGAAACCGTCCGGCCCGCCGAGGGCGACCAGCGCCAGCACGCTGGAACCGAGCGCGCCGCCGATGACCTGCGCCACGACGTAGCCACCGACGTCGCTCCACGAGAACCGGCCCGCGGCCGCCAGTCCCAGCGTGACGGCGGGGTTGAAGTGGCCGCCTGAGATCGGGCCGAGCGCGAACGCGCCGACCACGACGGTGAGGCCGAAGGCCAGCGCGACCCCGAGAAAGCCCACGCCCAGCGTGTTGGCCTCGGCGTCGGGGAAGTTGGCCGCGAGGATCGCGGTGCCGCAACCACCCAGCACCAGCACGAAGGTGCCGAGCGCCTCGGCGGCCAGACGCGCGTACATGGCAGGCGATGCCGTCTCACTCATGTGGAGCCCCCTTGCTTGCATCCGACGGTTTCATGGCGAAACCTTTCCGCCGAATGTAGGTCGGCCGGACCGGATCGGCGCGAGATGACGTAATGCACACTCGCTGGAGGTCACGGGCACCCAGGGTCGGATGGGAGACTGTGGGTCATGGTTTCCACGACGGTTCACCTGCTGCGTCACGGCGAGGTGTACAACCCCGACGGCCTGCTGTACGGGCGCCTGCCCGGCTACCGGCTGTCCGACCGTGGCCAGGCGATGGCCAAGATCGTCGCCGACCACCTCACGAGCACCGGCCGGGACGTGACCCACGTGGTGGCCTCCCCGCTGCAACGGGCGCAGGAGACGGCCGCCCCCGTGGCGCAGGGCTTCGGCGTCGAGCTCGCCACCGACGACCGCGTCATCGAGGCCGACAACCGGTTCGAGGGCCTGGTCGTCGCCGGCCCCGGCGGCGGGGCGCTGAAGAACCCACGCAACTGGCCGTACATGTGGAACCCGTTCCGCCCGTCGTGGGGCGAGCCCTACACGGCGCAGGTCGAGCGCATGCGCGCCGCCGTCGAGGACGCGCGCCGCGCCGCGGAGGGCCACGAGATCGTGCTGGTCAGCCACCAGCTCCCCATCTGGCTCACGCGCCGAGCGCTCGAGGGCGGGACCCTCTGGCACGACCCGCGCAACCGGCAGTGCAACCTCGCGTCCCTGACGTCCCTGCACTTCGAGGACGACACGTTCGTCGGCCTGCACTACACGGAGCCCGCCGCGGAGCTCTACGACGGCGCGAGCAAGGTCGCCGGCGCGTGATGCGGGGCAAGACCGTCAAGGCGGTCCAGTGGGTAGTGGTCGTCGGCATCGTGCTCGGCCTCGTCGTTTCGCTCGCCGCGTGCAGCCCGGAGGACTCGGGCGCCGGCGACGTCGTGGGGCAGGGGTATGTCTCCGGTGACGGTTCGGTCCAGACGTACGACGTCGGGGAGCGCAAGGGGCCCGTCACCATCACGGGCAGCGACTTCGAGGGCAACGACGTCGACACCTCCGGGTGGTCGGGCGACGTGGTGGTCGTGAACACCTGGTACGCCTCGTGCGCGCCGTGCCGCGCCGAGGCCCCCGAGCTCGTGGACCTCGCGGGGTCCAAGGACGGCGTGCAGTTCCTCGGCATCAACACCGAGGACGACGCCGGCGCCGCCCAGGCGTTCCAGCGCACCTTCGAGGTGCCCTACCCGAGCATCGAGGACCGCACCGGCAAGGTGATCGCCGGCCTGTCCGGCGTCGTGCCGCTGCAGGCCGTGCCGTCCACCGTGGTGCTGGACCAGGAGGGCAACGTGGCCGCGCGCGTCATCGGCCAGGTCGAGGGGTCCACGCTGGAGGCCCTGATCGACGAGGTCCTGGCGGAGGCCGCCTGATGTACTCGACCGGCGCCATCGCCACCGCCGTCGGCGACGGGCTCGCGAGCACGGTCTGGAGCGGGTCGCTGCTCCTGGCGGTGCCCGTCGCGCTGCTCGCGGGCTTCGTGTCGTTCGCCTCGCCGTGCGTGCTGCCGCTCGTGCCCGGGTACATCGGGTACGTGAGCAGCATGGCCGCGGCCTCGGCCGGTACGACCCCCGGGATCGTGGCGACGCGCACCAAGCCGGCGCGCGGCCGCGTGGTCGGCGGGGTCGCCCTGTTCGTCCTCGGCTTCACCGCCGTGTTCGTCTCGTTCGGCGCCGCGTTCGGCAGCCTGGGCGCCTACCTGGTGCGCTGGGAGGACGTGATCATCCGCGTGCTCGGCGCCGTGGTGATCCTGCTCGGCCTCGGGTTCCTCGGGGCCGTCCCGTTCCTGCAGCGCGAGGCCCGGTTCCACCTGACGCCGCGCGCCGGCCTGTGGGGCGCGCCGCTGCTCGGCGTCGTCTTCGGGCTCGGCTGGACGCCCTGCATCGGCCCCACCCTCGGCGCCGTGCAGGCGCTCGCGATCGACGAGGCCTCGGCGGGCCGCGGCGCCCTGCTCGGCATCGCGTACTGCATCGGCCTGGGTGTTCCGTTCCTGCTCGTGGCCCTCGGGCTGCAGAGCTCCGAGCGCATGCTGGACTTCCTGCGCAAGCACCGCCTCGCGGCGCTGCGCATCGGCGGCGGGCTGCTGGTGCTGGTCGGGCTGCTGCTGGTCACCGGGCTCTGGACGCGACTGACCGGGGCCATGCAGCTCTGGATCGGTGGATTCGAGACGGTGATCTGATGGCCGGTCGTACCAGCAACCGGGACAGCACCCGGGACAGCAGGGAAGGCACGTACGTCCCCGAGGGCATCGCGGACGCGTTCACGCAGGGCGAGCCGGGCGAGGCGCACGACGGCCCGGCGTCGGACCCGAAGGAGCGCAAGCCCGAGCGGCCCACCGCGCCCGCGCTGGGCCTGGTGGGCACGCTGCGCTGGATGTGGCGCCAGCTCACCTCGATGCGCGTGGCGCTCATGCTGCTGATGCTGCTCGCCGTCGCCGCCGTGCCCGGGTCGGTGCTCCCGCAGCGCAACCAGGACGCCGCAGGGGTGCTCGAGTACCTCGCCGACCACCCGACCGCCGGGGACTGGCTCGACAAGGCCGGGTTCTTCGACGTCTACTCGTCGGTCTGGTTCTCCGCCATCTACATCCTGCTGTTCGTCTCGCTCGTGGGCTGCATCCTGCCGCGGTCGGCGGCGCACTACCGCGCCCTGCGCGGCCGCCCGCCGCGCGTGCCGTCCCGGTTCAACCGGTTCCCGGCCAAGGCCACCGCGACCACCGGCGCCGCGCCCGAGGAGGCGGCCGACGCCGTCGCCGCCCACCTGCGCGGCCGGCTCTCCTGGCTGCCCACGTTCCGGGTGGACCGGGGCGAGGAGGCCGCCCGCGGCCGACGCCCCGCGTCCGCCACCGTGAGCGCCGAGCGCGGCTACCTGCGCGAGTCCGGCAACCTCGTCTTCCACCTGGCGCTGGTCGGCCTGCTCGTCTCCGTCGCGACCGGCCAGATGCTGCACTACCGCGGCCAGGCCATCGTCACCGAGGGCCGCGGCTTCGCCAACGCCGTCGTGGACTACGACACCTTCGAGAAGGGCGGATGGTTCCGCCCCGGTTCCCTGGTGCCGTTCTCGATGACGCTCGACAAGTTCGAGTCGGAGTTCGCGAGCGACACCGTGGCCTTCGCCCAGGCGCGCGACTTCACGGCGCACGTGACGGTCACCGAGCCGTCCGGCGAGGAGCGGCCCGAGCAGATCAAGGTGAACCACCCGGTCGTCGTCGACGGCGCCAAGATCTACCTCCAGGGCAACGGCTTCGCCCCCGAGATCACCGTGCACGACGCCGAGGGCGAGGTCGCCTTCTCCGGCCGGGTCACGTTCATCCCCGAGGACACGATGTACACCTCCCGCGGTGTGGTGAAGGTGCCGGACGTGTCGCCCGGGCTGGACCAGATCGGGCTCGTCGGCTACTTCCTGCCGACGGCGGAGGTGAACGAGGACGGGTCGGCCCGCTCGGCGTTCCCGCAGCCCGTGGACCCGCTGCTCGTGCTCGAGGTGTACACGGGTGACCTGGGGCTCGACGACGGCTCGCCGCAGAACGTGTACGAGCTCGACACGGCGTCGCTCACCCCGGCCCTGGAGGAGTCCGGCGAGCGCGTCAAGGTGCTGGCGCGGCCCGGCGAGACCGTGGACCTGCCGAACGGGCTCGGCACCCTGACCCTCGGCGAGGACCTCCCGCGCTACGTGGCGCTCGACCTGCGGCACGACCCGTCGCTGGCGTTCGTGCTCGTCTTCGCGCTGCTCGCGCTCGCGGGGCTCACCGTCTCGCTCTTCACCCCGCGGCGGCGCGTCTGGGCGCGGGCGTACGACGGGCCGGACGGCGTTACGGTGGTCGAGGTCGCGGGGCTCGCCCGGGGCGACGACGCCGGCCTCCAGGCCGAGGTCGACCGCGCCCTGGGGGCGGTGCCGGGAGCGGAACCCGGACCGGCGGCCACTGGACGAGCTCAGGAACCGCGCATCGAGACCGGATCGGAAAAGGACTGAACATGGAGCTGGCAAACCTGAGCGTGCTGCTCGTCTGGGGTGCCGCGACGGCGCTCGCGATCGGGCTCATCGCGTTCTCGGTGGATCTCTCGCGCCTGTCCGGCGCGAAGGTCGACGCGCGGGACGCGGCGCGGAGCCGCGACAAGGTGAGTGTCGGCGCGGGGGCGGGGGACGACGCGCCCGGCCTGATCGACGCGGGGTCCGCCGCCCCCGTCGGCACCGGCGCGGCGGCCGGTCCGGTGAACCGCAAGTTCGCCGGGATCGGGATGTCCGTGACCTGGCTGGCCGCGGCGCTGCTGCTGATCGCGATCGTGCTGCGCGGCATCGCGGCGGGGCGCACACCGTGGGCCAACATGTACGAGTTCACGCTGGTGGGCACGTTCGTGGCCGTCGCGGTGTTCGCCGGCGTGAACACGCGGCGCGACGTGCGGTACCTGGGCGCGTTCGTGAGCGGGCTCGGCGTGCTGTTCCTGGTGCTGGCCCAGGAGAAGTTCTTCGTGGAGGCGATGGGCGTCCAGCCCGCGCTGCAGAAGTACTGGCTCGTGATCCACGTGGGCGTCGCCATCTGCGCCACCGGCATCTTCACCGTCGCCTTCGTGGCGTCGGTGCTGCAGCTCCTGCGGGACGCCCGGGACAACGGCTCGCCGGTGCTCGGCAGCCGGCACTGGGGCTGGCTCGACCACACCGCGGCGCCCGCCGCCCTGGAGTCGCTCTCGTTCCGCCTAAACTCGGTGGCGTTCGTGCTGTGGACGTTCACGCTCATCGGCGGCGCCATCTGGGCCGAGGACGCCTGGGGCCGCTACTGGGGCTGGGACCCCAAGGAGGTCTGGAGCTTCATCGTCTGGGTGGTCTACGCGGCCTACCTGCACGCGCGCACCACGCGCGGCTGGTCCGGGTCCCGTGCGGCCTGGTTCGTCGTGGCCGGCTACGCGTGCGTGCTGTTCAACTTCACCGGCGTGAACCTGATCTTCAACGGGAAGCACTCGTACTCGGGCCTGTGAGCCCCGACAACCACAAGACCAAGGGCACCGGATCCGCGCGGATCCGGTGCCCTTGGTCTATGTCTCGTCCCGACGCTCAGTTGCTCTCGGCGTCGTCGTCCTTGGCCTCCTGGCGGCCGCGGGCCTCGCGCTCACGCTTGCGCTTCTCCTGCTCCAGCAGCCAGAGGAACTCCGGGTCGTCGTCCGGGGCCACGGGGCCGGAGGGGCGGCGCGGGCCGGGCCGCGGTGGCGTGGTCGGGCGGGTTCCGCCGGAGCCGGGGCCGGGGCCCGAGGCTGGGCCGGCGTCGGACCGGCGGCTGACCCGCACCACGATCCACGAGATCGCGCCGAGCAGGGGCAGGAGGACGATCAGGAGCACCCAGAGCCAGCGGGGCAGGCCGGCGCGTTCGTCCTCGTCGGCGCCCCAGACATCGGTCAGGGCATAGGCCATGAGTCCGACGACCACCAAGATCAGGAGTACGCGAGGCATACCCCCAGCCTACGGTGGGTTGGCGCGGGCGGGGCAGCCCTCGACGTGACGTTCGCCCTGTTGTCGCCCGCTGGGCCGTCGTCGTGCGAACGCGACGCGCGCCCGGCCTACCATGGGTGGGTGCCCCTCGTGATCTACTCCCTGCTCCGTGTCGCGCTCGTCGCCGCGGCACTCGGCGCGCTGTACCTCGTCGGACTGCGGGGCTGGCTGCTCCCGGTCGTCGCCGTGCTGGTCGCCCTGGCGGTGTCGTACCTGACCCTGGGCAGGCCGCGCGACGCCGCGACGGAGTGGATGGCCGGCCGGGCCGAGCGGCGTGCCGCGGCGCGGGCCGCGGCCCCGAAGATCGACGCCGACGCCGCCCACGAGGACGCCGAGGTCGACGAGAAGCTGCGCGCCGACTAGAGCGACAGGCCGAACCAGAGCAGCAGCCCGTAGCCCAGCTCGTACAGCCCCGTGCCCGCCAGGACCGGGACGAGCAGCTTGCCGCGCGCCCCGGCGAGGATCGGGATGGACAGCAGCGCCGCCGGGCCGAGCAGCAGCAGCACCACGAGCGACCACGGTGCCCAGAACACGCACAGCGCGCCGAGCAGCACCGGGACCCAGATCATCGCGATGTACGCGCGACGCGCCCGGTAGTCGCCGAGCCGCACCGCGAGGGTGCGCTTGCCGGCGAGGACGTCGGTCGGGATGTCACGCAGGTTGTTCACCATGAGCAGCGCGCACGCGATGAGGCCCACGCCCACGGCGCCGAGCACCGCGGGCCAGGTGATGCGGTCGGCCTGCGTGTACGTGGTGCCGAGCACCGCGACCAGGCCGAAGAACACGAACACGGCGATCTCGCCCAGGCCCCGGTACCCGTACGGCGTCCTGCCGCCCGTGTAGTACCAGGCGGCGACCACGCTCACCGCGCCGACCGCGAGCAGCCACCAGTGCCCCGACACCGCGCACAGGATCAGCCCCAGCACCCCTGCGACGCCGAACGCCGCGAAGGCGGCACCCTTCACCGCGCGCGGCTGGGCGGCGGCCGACGCCGTGAGCCGCATCGGGCCCACGCGGTCGAGGTCGGTGCCCCGCACGCCGTCCGAGTAGTCGTTGGCGAAGTTGACGCCCACCTGCAGTGCGAGGGCGACGCCCAGCGCGAGCAGAGCGGGCAGCCAGGCGGAGGAGCCGACCTGTGCGGCCGCGCCGGTACCCACCATGACGGGGGCGGCCGCCGCCGGCAGCGTGCGGGGCCGCGCCCCGGAGATCCACTCGGCGGCAGTGGCCATCAGCGTGTCCTTCGTTCGTGGGGTGTGACTGTGTCCTCGCCACGGCACCGGGCCGGGGCCCGGTCCTGGCGGAGGAACGAAGTCATGGTCGCACGGGTTCCCGGCCTTGATTCCGCTCGGCCCGCACGACGGCGTCGCGCACCGCCCGGCGGTCCACCTTGCCCGGGCCCCGGGTCGGCAGGGCCGGGGTCACGTACACGCGGCGCGGCGCCGCCGGCGCCCCGAGCCGCCCGCCGACGGCGGTGCGCAGCCCGGCGAGCAGCTCGCCGTCGGCGTCGGCCAGGGGCAGCGGGACCCCGGGCGCCGTGTCTCCCGGCGTGCCGTCCCCCGGCGTCCGGTGCTCCGGCGCGCCGACGGCGGGCGCGTGGCCGGGCAGGGCGAGGACGGCGACCACGGCCTGGCCCCACTCGTCGTCGGGCACGCCGACGACGCACGCCTCACCCGGCGTGCCCCGCACGGCCAGGTGCCCGGCGATCGCGTCCTCGACGGCGGCCGGGGCGACGTTGACCCCGCCGGTGAGGATCACGTCGTCCGCCCGGCCGAGGATCGTCAGGCGGCCGTCGTCGAGGCGGCCCAGGTCGGAGGTGCGGAACCAGCGGGTGCCGTCGGGGTCGGTGCGGAAGGCGGCGGCCGTCGCGTCGGGGTCGCCCACGTAGCCCTCGGCGAGCACGGGGCCGGACAGCTCGACCACGCCGGTCGCGGCGCCGGGGCCCGCGGCATCGGCCAGCCGGACCCGCACGCCCGCCAGCGGGACGCCGTCGTACACGCAGCCGCCGCTCGTCTCGGACATGCCGTAGGTCGTCACGGCGCGGACCCCGGCGGCTCGCGCGCGGGCCAGGAGCGGGGCGGGGGTCGCGGCGCCGCCGACGAGCACGGCGTCGAACCGTGCGAGCGCCGCGAGGCCGGCCCCGTCGTCGCCGTCCCCGCCGTCGGTCCCGTCCCCGCCGTCGGCCGCGGCGACGAGCCGGTGGAGCTGCGTGGGCACGATCGAGACGTAGGCGCGACCACTCCCGTCCGCACCCGGGGAGTCGAGGAAGTCCCGCGCGAGGGCGGCGAACGCGCCGGGCGTGAAGGGGGCCAGGTCGCCCACGCGCACGTCGGTCCCCGCCACGACCGTCCGGTTGACCACCTGGACGCCCGCGACGTGCGTGGGCGGCAGCACGAGCAGCCAGCGGCCGGGCCCGCCGAGCCGGTCGTGGGTGGCCTCGGCCGAGGCCCGCAGGGCCGCCGCGCTGAGCGCGACCTCGCGGGGGTTTCCCGTGGAACCGGAGGTCCGGAGCACGAGCGCGGTCCCGGCCGGTACGGCGGCGTCGGACAGGCGGGGCTGGGGGGCGTAGACGGCGCCGCCGTCGAGGGCGTCCCGGACGGCGCGCACCACGGCGCCCGCGGGGTCGGTCAGGGTCACCTCCTGAGCGTAAGCGTGCTCGAAGGGCCGGGCGTCGCCCGGATCTGTAAGGTGTGCGCCACACGGACCCCTCGGGGCTCGGCACCGAACGCTCGCGGAGGAGTATCGATGACCACGCGTTGGAGGACGGCGGTCCGTGCCACGGGTACGGCCATGGTGCTGGCGGTCGGGCTGACCGGGTGCGACGGGGGCCGGCCCGCCGAGGCCCTGGCGACACCCACCACGACGGTGGCGGCCTCGGTCGAGAGCGACCGGGGCAGGCCCCCGGAGCCCGAGGTGCCGCTGGTGTGGCCGCTCACCGGCGTGCGGACCGAGAAGGTCGCGCACCGTCCCGCGGTGTCGGTGAAGATCGAGAACGCGACCGCGGCCCGGCCGCAGAGCGGCCTGGTGGAGGCCGACATCGTGTGGGAGGAGGTCGTCGAGGGCGGCATCACCCGCTTCGTGGCGACCTACCACTCGAACCTCCCGGACGCCGTGGAGCCGGTGCGCTCCATCCGGCCGATGGACGCCGCGATCGTGGCGCCGCTCGACGGGATCCTGGCGTTCTCCGGTGGGCAGGGCCCGTTCATCGCCGCGGCGCAGCGGGCGGGCACCCAGACGATCATCATGGACACGGGCGCCCCCGGCTTCCGGCGCGATCCCGGCCGGGCCGCGCCGCACAACGTGATCGGCCACGTGCCGACCTGGGTCGAGCAGGCCGACAGCAGGCGGACGAGCCCGCCGCCCGCCCAGTTCGAGTACGCGCGCAAGGTCGGCCAGGGTTCGGCGCCGCAGGACGGCAAGGCCGCGCGCTCGGTCGACGTGCGGCTGTCCACGCTGCAGCGCACCGTCTGGACGTGGGACCGGGACAACCGGAAGTACCTGCGCAGCGAGGGCTCCGCGCCGTCCGTCGCCGCCGACGGCCGACGGCACGCCGCGCGGAACGTCCTGGTGCTCTCGACCGAGGTGTTCAACACCAAGTGGCGGGACCCGGCCGGGGCGCCCGTGCCGGAGCACCGGCTCGCCGGGCGCAGCGGCAAGGGCACGCTGTTCTCGATGGGGCACAGCCTCTCCGTGACGTGGTCCAAGAAGGACCTGAGCTCGCCGGTCGTGCTGCGGACCGGCGACGGCGCGCACGTGCTGCTGGACCCGGGCAACACGTGGATCGAGCTCGTCCCGAAGGGCAAGGGGAGCTGGCAGGTGGAGTGATCCGGAGCCGTCGCCGGCCCGGGTATTCTTCCCGCACGGCGACGGCGGACGGCCGTCGTGGCTGATGAGAAAGCCTTCATCCGGGTCTCATCACGAGTTCATGGCGGGCTTGTTGAGTAACGACGTCGCACCATCGCGTCCCTCGACAAGAAAGCGTGGCCGCCATGAGCATCCTTGAGACCTCCCCGGAGCTGCGCGGGCTCGACCCGCGCCCCGTCGCCGCACCGCTGCGGGCCGACGCCGCCCCCGCAGCCGTGCGGATGCCGGACCCGGCCGCGCACCGGCTGCTGCGCGCCAAGAAGGCCTACTCCACGCGGTTCGTCGCAGCGGCGATCGAGCAGGACCCGGCCGCCTTCGGCCTGGTCACCGATCCGACCCGGGCACCGCGGCCCGGGGACGTCGTGCTGGCGCGCGTGGTCACGATCGGCCAGCACCGCCGGCTCGAGTCGCCCGTCTCCCGGCGGCAGATCCTGTTCGAGGGCGACGAGATCGTCGTGGCGTACGGGTCGCGCTACGCCGCCGACCAGTTCCTCGCCGTGCTCCCGGAGGACCTCGGGCCGTGCCACCTCGCCGCCGCCGGCGGGCTCGCCTCGCGGGTGGTGGACCAGCACGCCGCGGTCAAGGACGCGACGGTGATCGAGCCGATCGGTCTGCTCACGACGTCGGGGGTCGGCGGGGGTGCGTCCGTGGTCGCGACGTCGGGCACCGTCGTCAACCTCGCGGCCTACGCGCCGCACCCGGTGCGCGCGGCGGGGAGCCTGAGCGGCAACGCCGCGCGCGTCCCGGTGATCGCCGTCATCGGCACGTCGATGAACTCCGGCAAGTCCACCACGCTGGCCTGCCTCGCCCACGGCCTGACCGCGGCCGGCCTCACGGTCCATGCCGGCAAGGCGACGGGGACGGGGGCGGGCAACGACGCGCACCACTTCGTCGACGCGGGCGCGAGCCACGTCCTCGACTTCACCGACTTCGGCCTGCCGAGCACGTTCGGCCTCCCGTTCGAGGACGTCCGCGACGTCTTCGCGACGATGGCGGACGTGCTGGCGTCCCCGGTGCGGCCGGGCGCGCCCGCGCCCGGCGTCGTGCTCATCGAGATCGCCGACGGCGTCTACCAGGGCGAGACCGGTCGCCTGCTGGTCGACGACGCGTTCCGCTCGGTGGTCGACCGCGTCGTGTTCGCGGCCGGCGACGCGCTCGGGGCGAGCGGCGGGGTCGCGGCCCTGCGGGCCCTCGGCGCCGAGCCCTCGGTGGTGTCGGGCGTGCTCACGGCCTCGCCGCTGGCCACCGCCGAGGCCCGCCGGGCGCTCGACGTGGACGTCGTGCCGACCTATGACCTCTGCTTGCCCGCCGTCGCGTGGGCGGCCGCGGGGCTCGGGGACGCGCGGCTCGGCGCGGGCCATGCGGTCGCCTGAGTCCGCGGTGTCCGGCTCCGGCTCGCCCGGACAGGGCGGCCTGCCGCGGATCTTCGTCGGCGCCCGACGCCGCTGGGTCGTCGGTCTCGCCGCGCTCGGCATCGCCCAGGGCGCGCTCGGGGCGGTCGGCGCCTGGGCGCTGACCCAGCTCCGGCCGGGCAGCGCGTGGCCGGTGGCCATCGCGATCCTGAGCATCGTGGCGACGGCGGTGGCGATCGGCGGGCTGCGTATCGAGGAGCGCGTCGTCGCGGAGCGGCTCGGCCAGGACCACGTGCGCGAGCTGCGCCGTGAGCTGGTCGAGTCCGAGCTCACGCCGGGCGGCAGCACCCACCTGGGCATCACCGTGGCCCGCACCACCAACGACCTCGCGAGCGTGCGCAACTGGGTGTCGCAGGGGGTCGGACCGCTCGCGGCGGGCATCCCGCTCATCGCCGGGTCCGCCGTCGGGCTCACGGTGCTCGACCCGTTCCTCGGCCTCGGGTTCCTGCTCCCGCTGGGCGCGCTCGCCGCCGTCATGGTGCCCTGGGCACGCACCGCGTACCTGAAGTCGCGGCGGCTGCGGCGCGCCCGCGGGCGGATGGCCACGCGGATCGCCGACACCGTCGGCGCCTCGGAGGGGATCATCGCGGCGCGCGGCGCCGGCCGCGAGCTCGACCACATCGACTCGGCGTCCGACGACGTGGTCGACCGCGCCGTCGACCGGTCGGCGACCGTCGGGGCGCTGCGGGCCGGGGGCACCGTCGCCGCGCTGCTCGCGACGCTCGCCGTCGCCGCCGTCGGCGTGGTGCGGGGACTCGACCCGGCCGTCACCGTGGCCGCGATGGCCATGGCCGGGCTCGCCTCCACCCCGATCGTCGACCTGGGCCGCATCGTCGAGTACCGCCAGACCTTCCTGGCCGCCCGCGCGGTGCTCGTCCCGGCGCTCGCCGACGCCGCGCGCCGGAAGACGGAGCACGAGCGGGCGAGCAGCATCGCGGCACAGGCCGACGTGCCGGACGGCGCGGACGGGCCGGGCCGGGTGCACCTCGTGGTCCCCGGCCTCGTCCCGGACGGCTCCCCGCTGCGCGCCGGGCCGGGCGCCCGGATCCGGCTGAGCAGCGGAGACGCCGACGGCGGCGGCGACAATCGCGCTGCTGCGGAGGCGCCCCTGCGCCTGATGCGGCGGGTCGTGGGTCTCGACCTCGCGTCCGCCGGGACCACCGACGAGATCTGGGTGGCGGGCCGGAACCTGCGGGCGGTGGCGCCGGGGGAGGGGCGCGCGCTCGTCGGACTCGCGACCCGGGGCAGCGTGTTCGAGCGCGGCACGCTGCGGCGCGCGCTGCGCTACCGTCGTCCGGACCTGGACGACGCCACGGCCGACGCGGTCTTCACGGCGGTGGGCCTCGACGTCGGCAGGTTCCCGGACGGGCCCCGCACCGTGCTGCGCGCCGGCGGGGAGCCGCTGACCGTCGACCAGCGCGCCCGGCTCGCGCTCGCCCGCGCGGTCTACGGCGAGCCGCCGCTGCTCCTGGTCGCCGACCTCGACCGCGACCTGGACCAGGAGGGGCGCGACCGCCTCGCGGGCGTCCTGGCGGGATACCCGGGCGTCGTGATGTTCACGGGGTCCGACGACCTCGCCCGGGCGCTCGACGCCGAGGAGGTGCGCCTGGCGGCCGGGCCGGTCCCGGTCACGCCGTCCGGCCGGCCGGCGGACGACGACGACTGACCCGACGACGACCACCCGACGACGACCACCCGGCTGACTCGGCGATCCCACCTCGGCGAGTCAGCCAGTTGGTCGGTCGGTGGTCAGTAGTAGTAGGGGAAGGCCGACCAGTCCGGGTCGCGGCGTTCCAGGAACGCCTCCTTGCCCTCGACGGCCTCGTCCGTCATGTACGCCAGCCGGGTCGCCTCGCCGGCGAACACCTGCTGGCCGGCGATGCCGTCGTCGGCGGCGTTGAAGGCGAACTTGAGCATCCGGATGGCCTGCGGCGACTTGCCGGCGATGATGCGCGCGTACTCCAGCGCCAGCCCCTCCAGGTCCTCGTGGGCGGCGACCTCGTTGACCGAGCCCCAGCGCTCGGCGTCGTCGGCCGAGTACTCGCGGGCCAGGAAGAAGACCTCGCGGGCGCGCTTCTGCCCGAGCTGGCGGGCGAAGTAGGCGGAGCCGTAGCCGGCGTCGAACGAGCCGACGTCGGCGTCGGTCTGCTTGAACCTGCCGTGCTCCCGGCAGGCGACCGTCAGGTCGGCGACGACGTGCAGCGAGTGCCCGCCGCCGGCGGCCCAGCCGTCCACGACCGCGACCACCACCTTGGGCATGGTCCGCATGAGGCGCTGCACCTCCAGGATGTGCAGGCGGCCGGCCTTGGCGGGGTCGATCGAGTCGGCGTTCTCGCCCTCGGCGTAGCGGTAGCCGTCGCGCCCGCGGATGCGCTGGTCGCCGCCGCTGCAGAACGCCCAGCCGCCGTCCTTGGGGGAGGGGCCGTTGCCGGTCAGCAGCACGGTGCCGACGTCGGACGTCATGCGGGCGTGGTCCATGACCCGGTACAGCTCGTCCACGGTGTGCGGGCGGAACGCGTTGCGGACCTCGGGGCGGTCGAACGCGATGCGCACCACGGGCAGGTCGCGCGGCTCGGGGCCGCTGCGGTCGACGCCCCGGTGGTACGTGAGGTCGGTCAGGTCCTCGAACCCGGCGACCGTGCGCCAGCGCTGCGGGTCGAACGTCTCGGAGACCTGACGGGGAAGATCGGTGCTCGTGCTCACGCGGACCAGCCTAGTTCGGGCGAAGACGGCCGGTGCTCAGTGCCAGGGCCCCACGTTGGGGACGAACTTCTTCATGGCAGCGACGATGTCCTCCGAGTCGGCCAGCGCGAGGGTCACTTCCTCGGTGGTGATCGTCGGTGTCTCCACCCCGGGGTACTCGGAGTCGTGGCGACGAAGGCGGAGCGCGCGAAACGTCCGCACGACCTTGCGCGCATTGGGTCCGAGCTGGGCCTCGACGCCTTCCTGGACCGCCCGGTGGCCGTTCTTGTTCGTCGGCCGCAGTCCCTGCCGGGCCAGGGGCGCGGTCATGGCTTTGCGTGCGGCGTCGTAGAGCATCGCCAGGGCACCGGACGGATCGTCGTCGATCACTTTTGCCGCCGAGGCGAGGTGTGCCGCCGCCTGGCCGAGCAGGAACTCCGCGTGCGCCTCGGACGGCGCGACCTGCTGCAGCTCGCCCTCGTCGATGAGGTTCTGGACCTCGGGCTCACCGATCGGCCAGCGTCCCTTCCCCGCCGTCGTTCCGGCCACTCGCATCTCCTTCGTCCGTGACGAGCTCGACCGTCGGTGAGCTCATGATCGTCCGCTTGAACGGGCCGTCGTCGGTCTCCCAGGCCGCAGCGGAGACCCGACGGACGTTCACCTCTCGGTGCAGTTCCTTCTCGGCCTCGTCGACGACGTCGGCGAGGCGGTCACGGTCTGGATCGCCGATCACGAGCACGTCGATGTCACCGGGGACGGAGCCCGGCTGTTCGTGGTACCGCGCCGCCCAGGACCCGTAGATGAAGGCACGTGTTATGCCGCCGACGTCGGTGAGGAGGTCACGGAGCACCGCCAGGGGACCGAAGGTCACCGCCAGAAGTTCTGCTAGAGGAGCGTAGACCGGGTTGTCTGTTCGCGCGCGGGCAAGGCGAGTGTTGCCGAGGCGGCGGGTGGTGACGAGGCCGGCGTCCTCCAGGCGATCGACCTCCCGAAGCACCGTCGCTGGGGAGGCACCCACGAGCCTGGCCACGTCGGAGAGGCTCTGTTCCTGCCCCGGGTGCAGCAGGACCGCCGCCAGGATGTCGCCCTGCGTCCGCGTGCGCAGCAAGGGGAGGAGCAGGGGTGCCGCTCTTTTCATAAAACCGACACTATCGCTCGTTTTATGAAAAGACTACGGGCGGTGTCGACGTCGGTGTCGGTGTCGGCACCTAGTGTTGCGGCGAGGAGAGGAGCCCCACATGTTCGTTCGTCATCGCGGTCTCGAACCGTCGATCGATCCGTCGGCCTACGTCGCCCCGTCGGCGACCGTCGTGGGTGACGTCCGGATCGCCGCCGGGGCCAGGATCCTGCACGGGGCGGTCCTCACCGCCGAGGACGGCGCCGTCGTCATCGGCGAGGACACCGTGGTCATGGAGAACGCGCTCGTCCGGGGCCGCCGGGAGTATCCCGCCGAGATCGGGCCGGCGGTGCTGATCGGCCCGCACGCGCACGTCAACGGCGCCCGGGTCGAGGAGGAGGCGTTCGTGGCGACGGGCGCCGCCCTGTTCCCCGGCAGCGTGATCGGGGCCGGTGCGGAGGTGCGCATCCACGGGGTTGTGCAGGTCAATACCGTCCTCGCCCCCGGAGCGCTCGTGCCGATCGGCTGGGTGGCCGTGGGCGACCCGGCGACGATCCTGCCGCCGGACCGGCACGACGAGATCTGGGCGATCCAGCGCGAGCTCGACTTCCCCGGCACCGTCTACGGGGTGGGGCGGGACGTGTCGATGCGCGAACTCATGCGCGGGCAGTCGGACTACTACGGGGCGCACCGCGACGATGCGCCGGTCGACGGGACCACGTAGCGGCGGGGGCGGTCTAGTTCGGGCGGTCCGGGTGCTGTGCCGGGGCGAGGTCCTCCGGCCGGACGTCGGGCCGCGCGCCGCGCGTGGCGCCCACCGAGGCGATGACCACGCACAGCACCGCGATCCACTGCGACCAGTGCAGCACCTCGTGGAGCACGACGAGGCCGATGAGTGACGCCATGGCCGGCTCGAGGCTCATCAGGATGCCGAAGACGCGCGGCGGCATCCTGCGCAGCGCCTCCAGGTCGAGCGAGTACGGGACCACCGACGACAACAGTGCGAGACCGAGCCCCGCGACCAGGACCCACGGCTGGATCAGTGCCGCTCCGCTGTCGGCCACGCCGATGGGCACCGCCACCAGCGCCGCGACGACCATCCCCAGTGCCAGGCCGTTGCCTTCCGTGGTGTGGCGGCCCAGCGCCGCGCTGACCACGATGTACAGGCCCCAGCACGCCGCCGCGCCGAGGGCGAACAGCAGGCCGACGAGGTTCACCTCGCCGCCACCGCCCATGAGCAGGACCACACCGCCTCCCGCGAGCACCGCCCAGAGCGCGTCCAGCCATCGCCTCGACCCGCCCAGGGCCACGGCAAGTGGCCCGAGGAACTCGACGGTGACCGCGATTCCCAGCGGGAGCCGGTCCAGCGACAGGTAGAAGCACAGGTTCATCAGGCCGAGGGTCAGGCCGTAGGCGACCACCACGGTCCACGCCCGACGACTCATCCGCGGTGAGGGCCGCCACAGGAGCATCAGGATCGCCGCGGCGAAGAACAGGCGCAGCGCGACCGTCCCGAAGCTGCCGACCTCGCCGAACAGCTGTTTGGCCAGCGCGGAGCCCAGCTGAACGCTGACGATGCCGAGCAGGACGAGTGCCGTCGGCGGGACCCCGCCGAGGCCACGTCCGACCAGACCGGTCAGCGACGACCGAGGGATCGGCTCGCGTCGAGAGCTGTCGTCGTTCATCGAGGCCACACGTGGAGTATCAACGACGGTGGGGTCGCACAACACGTCATTTCGCCGCACCGGAACGCGACCGGGAAGCCACCTGGGTCGTTAGCCTGGCCCTGTGCTGCTGATCGGTGAACCCGTGGTCTGGTCCACGCCCCTGCGGACCCGCTTTCGCGGGATCGACGTGCGCGACGGCGTGCTGCTCCGCGGCCCCGCCGGCTGGGGCGAGCTCTCCCCGTTCTGGGACTACGACGACGAGGAGTCCGCCACCTGGCTGCGCGCCGCGCACGAGGCCGCCCTCGTCGGCTGGCCCGACCCCGTGCGCCGGAGCGTGCCGGTCAACGTGACCGTCCCCGCCGTCGGGCCGGAGCGGGCGCGCGAGATCGTGCTCGCGTCCGGCGGCTGCCGTACCGCCAAGGTCAAGGTCGCCCAGCGCGGCCCCGACGGCACGCTCGAACCCGTGGGCGCCGAGATCGAGCGGGTCGCCGCCGTCCGCGACGCCCTCGGGCCCGACGGCGCGATCCGGATCGACGCCAACGCTGCCTGGACCCCGGACGAGGCACTGGCCCACCTCGCCGAGATCGACCGCGCCGCCGGCGGGCTGGAGTACGTCGAGCAGCCCTGCGCCGACGTCGACGAGCTCGCCCTGGTGCGCCGCAAGCAGGACGTGCCCGTCGCGGCCGACGAGTCGATCCGCCGCGCCTCCGACCCGATGCGCGTGGTGCGCCAGGAGGCCGCCGACATCGTGGTCCTCAAGGTCCAGCCCCTCGGCGGCGTCCGCGCCTGCCTCGACCTCGCCGAGCAGGTCGGCCTGCCCGTCGTCGTCTCGTCCGCGCTGGAGAGCTCGGTGGGGCTCGCCGCGGGCATCGCGCTCGCCGCCGCCCTGCCCGAGCTCCCCTACGCCTGCGGGCTCGCGACGTCCCAGCTCCTGGCGCACGACGTCGTCGCCGAGCCCCTCCTGCCCGTCGACGGCGCACTCCCCGTGCACCGTCCGGAACCGTCACCCGAGGCGCTCGCGGCCACGCCCGCAGACGGCCCGACGACGACCCGCTGGCTCGCCCGGTACCACCGCCTGACCCGGATCCTGGAGGACGCATGACCATCCCGCCCGCCGTGGCCGCCGCCCGAGCCCTCGTCGCCGACCTGGTCACCCGGGGTGTGCGGGACGTCGTGCTCGCGCCCGGTTCGCGCAGCGCCCCCCTTGCGTATGCGGTGGCCGAGGCCGCCGCCGCCGGCCGGCTCACGCTGCACGTCCGGATCGACGAGCGCGACGCCGGCTTCCTCGCGCTCGGCCTGTCCAAGGGTTCGGAGGGTGCGCCGGTCGCCGTCGTCACGACGTCGGGCACCGCCGTCGCGAACCTGCACCCCGCCGTGCTGGAGGCGAGCCACACGGGCCTGCCGCTCGTCCTGCTCACCGCCGACCGGCCGCACGAGCTGCGCGGCACGGGCGCGTCGCAGACCACCGACCAGGTGGGCATCTTCGGTTCGGCGGTGCGGTACGCGGTGGACGTCCCGGCGCCGGCCGGGCCGTCGGGCTCGTCCGACCCGGCCGGCGGGTCCGGCCTCGACGCCGAGGCGGTCCGCCACCTGCGGAGCGTCACCGCCCGCGCGGTCAGCGCCGCGCTCGGGTTCCGCTCGGGACACCCGGGGCCGGTGCACCTCAACCTCGCCTTCCGGGACCCGCTGACGCCGTCCGCCCCGCTGCCCGGACCGCCCGCGGACACCGCGCAGGAGGGGTACGCCAAGCCCGACCCGCCGCTCGTCGTGCCCGCCGTGCTGCAGCACCTCGGCTCGCCGGCGCTGCCCGGCGACCCGGCGCGCACCGTGGTCGTCGCGGGCGACGGCGCCGGACCCGAGGCGCGGCAGCTCGCCGAGGCGCAGGGCTGGCCGCTGTTCGCGGAGCCGTCGTCGGGCGCCACGGGCGGCACCCACGCGATCGCCGGCTACCGGCTGCTGCTCGGCTCCGACGGGCTCGCCGACGGCATCGAGCAGGCGGTCGTGCTCGGCCGGCCCACGCTGTCGCGGCCGGTGCAGCGGCTGCTGGGCCGGCCGTCCGTGGCGGTCACGGTGGTCGCGCCGGGCGCGGGTCCCTGGCCCGACGCCGCCCGCAACGCCGCCGTCGTGCTGCCGGGCCTGGCGCCCGTCTGGTTCGAGCCGGCCGCCGAGCAGCCCACACCGTTCCTGGAGCGCTGGCGGACCGCGGGCGCCGCGGCCGCGCGCGTCCTGGACGAGGTGACCCGCGACGACGCGGTGCTCGGCGGCCCGACCGCCCTCTCCGTGGCGCGCGCCGTGGCCCGGGTCCTGGGCCCCGCCGACCTCCTCGTGGTCGGCTCCTCCAACCCCGTGCGGGACCTGGAGCTGGTGCTCGGCCTCGACGGTCCCGGCCCCGCCGTCCTCGCCAACCGCGGCCTCGCGGGCATCGACGGCACCGTCTCGACGGCGGCCGGGGTGGCCCTCGCCGCCGCCCGCCGCGGCCTGCGCACGCGCGCCCTCCTGGGCGACCTCACGTTCCTGCACGACGTCGGCGGCCTGCTGCGCGGTCCCGACGAGCACCAGGTCGACCTGGAGATCGTGGTGGTGAACGACGACGGCGGCTCGATCTTCGCGACCCTGGAGCACGGGGCGCTCGCCGCGACGAGCGACGCCGCGAGCGCCACGTTCGAGCGGGTGTTCGGCACGCCGCACGGGGCGAACCTGGCGCAGCTCTGCGCGGGGTACGGGGTGGACCACCAGCTCGTCAAGGACGTGCCGACCCTGCGGCACGCGCTGCAGGCGCCCAGCCACGGCATCCAGGTCATCGAGGTGCGCGTGCCGCGCGGCGACCGCCTGGCGGAGTCGCGTGCCCTGGCGGCCACGGTCCAGAAGGTCGCCGCCTCCTGACCTGCCGCCTGCGCCGAGTTCGGGCTGTTTGCGCCTCCGGGCCCTCCGGAGGCGCAGATGTCCCGCACTCAGCGGGGTCTCGGGATATGCAGGGAACTCACAGACTCGTTTAAGGGTGGGACAAGGAACGGGGTGTCAACTGGTTCTGACTTCAAGGAGGGTCACGATGACCGAGCAGAACAGCACTACTCCGCAGCCGGACCAGCAGCCGTCCGAAGCGCAGCCGACCCAGCAGCTGCCGGTCGCCGGCCCGGCACCCGTCCAGAACGCGGGCGCCGAGCAGTCCCCGACCCCTGCGCAGTCGACGGCGCCTGTCCCCGCGCCGCCCGAGGGTGTGACGCCTGAGGGCGTGACGACTCAGGGTGCGACGCCGGCAGGCATGACGCCCGCCCAGCACGAGCGGGCGCAGGCGCCGGTTCCGCAGCCGGCCCCGGCTCCGCAGCCGGTCCCGGCCCCGCAGGCCCCGGCCCCCACGCAGCAGGTACCGGCGCAGCACGCACCGGCGCCGGCCCAGCACGCCCCGGCCCAGCACGCCCCGGCCCAGCACGCCCCGGCCCAGCACGCCCCGGCGCAGCACCAGACGACGCCCGCGCAGACCGTGGCCCCCGGCGGCCCGCCCTCGCCGTCCTACGTCAACCCCTACGCGGCCCCCGCCACCGCCACCGCGACCGCCGAGCCGCGGCCGCGCAACCGCACCTGGGTCCCCGTGGTCAGCGCCGCCGCGGCCGCCGCGCTGCTGGCGAGCCTGGGCACGGCCGGTGCCATCTCGCTCACGAACGGCTCGGACGGCGCGGCCTCCCTCGCCGACGTCGGGCAGACGAACAACCAGACCGTCCCCGTCAAGAGCTCGACCGTCGAGAACCCGGACTGGACCGCGGTCACCTCCGCGGTGCAGGAGTCCGTGGTCTCGATCCAGGTCGAGAGCCAGGCGGGCGGGGCCGAGGGCTCCGGCGTCGTGCTGGACTCCGACGGCCGCGTCCTGACCAACAACCACGTGGTCTCCGGTGCGCAGACCGTCCAGGTCACCCTGAGTGACGGCAGCGTGTACGAGGCCGAGATCGTCGGCACCGACCCGACCACCGACCTCGCCGTCGTGCAGCTGACGGACCCGCCGTCGGACCTGAAGCCGGCGAAGTTCGGCGACTCGGACGACGTGGTGGTGGGCGAGCCCGTGATGGCGCTCGGCAACCCGCTGGGCCTGGCGAACACCGCCACGACCGGCATCGTGTCCGCCCTGGACCGCCCGGTCACGGCCAGCGCCGAGGACGGGTCCGACCAGGTGGTCACGAACGCGATCCAGATCGACGCCGCGGTGAACCCCGGCAACTCGGGTGGGCCGCTGTTCAACGCGTCGGGCGAGGTCATCGGCATCACGTCCTCGATCGCGACGCTGTCCAGCGGTGGCGGCGGGACGTCCAGCAGCTCCGGCTCGATCGGCCTGGGCTTCGCCATCCCGGGCAACCTGGCCACGCAGATCGGTGACCAGCTCAAGGAGAACGGCACCGCGGAGCACGCGTTCCTCGGGGTCTCGATGTCGGACGCCACCGCGAAGGCCGACGGTGTCACGCGGCGCGGCGCGGGCGTCGAGGACGTCGTCGCCGACTCGCCGGCCGGCAAGGCCGGGATCCAGCAGGGCGACGTGATCGTGGCGATCGACGGCGACGCGGTCAACGGGCCGGAGTCGCTCACGGCCTTCGTGCGGGAGAAGGCGGCCGGCGACAAGTCGGTGCTGACCATCGTCCGCGACGGCAAGACGGAGGAGGTCACGGTGACGCTGGCGGTGAAGGAGGAGACCGACACCAGCTCGGGCTCGCAGGACCAGAACCAGCAGGACCAGCAGGGTCAGCTGCCCGGCCAGCAGGACGGCTCGGGCTCCGACCAGACCAACCCGAACAACATCCCGGACTGGCTCCAGGACTTCTTCAACAACCAGGGCTGATCCGCCCCGGAGGACACGTGTCAGACCCTCAGATCACGCGAGTGACCTGGGGGTCTGACGCGTATTCGCGTTCAGCGGGTGAACTTGGCCCGACCGGTTTAGGTTGGTCCGCGTGTCTGGGACGTACACCGTGGTCAGGACCCTCGGCCGGGCGGATGCCGCGCACGACATCCTCGAGGAGCTGCCGGAATGGTTCGGCATCGACAGGTTCACGCACGAGTACGTCGACGCGGCGGCCCGGTTCCCCAACTACCTCGCGGTCGCCTCGCCCTCCGTCGGGGCGGACGGCGGTGCGGTCCCGGCCGACGACGTGCTCGGCGTGCTGCTCCTGGACCAGCGCTACCCGACGTCGGCCGAGGTGCACCTGCTCGCCGTCCGGCGCAAGCACCACCGCTCCGGCATCGGGCGCACTCTCGTGCGACGGGTCGAGGACGACCTGCGCGGTCAGGGCGTGCGCCTGCTCAGCGTGAAGACGCTGGGACCCTCGGCGCACGACCCCGGTTTCGACCAGACCCGCGCCTTCTACGGCGCCTGCGGCTTCCACCCGGTCGAGGAGTTCCCCGACCTCTGGGCGGACGACCCGTGCCTGCTGATGGTCAAGCCGCTCTGATGGTCAAGCCCCTCTGACCTGCCGGCCAAGGGCCTGGCTCAGGCCTTGGCCCGTGCCCCGAACAGCGCCTCGGCGGCACCCGGCACCACGGCGGCGACGACGCCGCCCAGGCTGCGCTCGAGATAGCCGACCAGCTCGTCGTCGGCGAGGTCGGAGTTGATGCCGCCGTCGACCAGGGCCTGCTCGGCGAGCGCCACCCAGGAGCGGACCGCGATGCGCAGGAGCTCGGTCTCCGGCACGCCCAGCTCCAGGAGCACGGCGAGGGCGCGCTCGGTCTGCTGGCGCCGCGCGTCCTCGATCACCGCGCGCACCTCCTCGTCGCCGCTGGCCGCGCCGCGCACGAGCGAGTAGAAGGTGGGGCCGTGCTCCCGGACGTACTCGACGAGCCGGGTCAGGGTGTTGGCCAGGCGCTCGGCGGGCGGGAGCTCGGGCTGCGGCTCGGAGGCGTGGAGCATCGAGTCGCGCGCGCGGCGCACGATCTCGTGGTGCAGGCCGTTCTTGGAGCCGAAGTAGTAGTAGACCAGACCCGTCGAGACACCGGCTTCGGCGGCGATCTCCTCGACGGTCACCTCGGCCAACGGGCGGTCCGCGAGAGTCGCGACTCCGAGGGCCACGAGCTGGTTGCGGCGTTCCTCCGGACGGAGGCGCGTGCGTCGGGCTGTTGCCATGTGTCGAGCATATCCGGCATGCTTTGCGCCGCTGTCAGGGGGTCAATTGACGGTGAGTCAGTAATCACGCTACGGTCGCGGCGGGACGACGATGCCGTCGTCCTCACATTGGCATGAGGGGAAAACCAATGAAGCTCAGCAAGCTCACGGGGACGCGTAGGGGCCGCGTGGCCCTGGCCGTCATCCCGGTCACCATTGCCGCCAGCGTCCTGCTCGGTGGGGTTGCACAGGGCGCAGTGCCCGTCTCGTTCGCCATCTCCGGCAGCCAGTTCAAGATCGGCGCCGACAAGCTCGCGGGCACCGGCTTCTCGCAGTACGCGGGCGTCGCGACCGCCTCCGACGGCACGCAGCACCCCGCCGCCATCGCGAACATCAAGGACGCGCAGCTCTACAACCTCTGCCAGTCGGTCGTGCAGGACACGCCGCTCGGCAAGGTGGGCCTGCTGATCTCCGCGGGCACCGGTGAAGAGCCCGCCAAGGCCACGGACCTGCAGATCGGAATGAGCGACCTGTCCGGTACCGCGATCTTCAAGAACATCCGCATCGGTGTGGACGCCTCGACGGTCAACACGACCAAGAAGGGCGACGCCGGCGACTTCGCCATGGACTCCGACTCGATCGACATCGACGGGCTCCAGCAGGTGTCGTGGAGCACGCAGGCCGCCGTCTTCCAGCTGACGGACCTCAGCCTCAAGATCACGGACGGCACCGAGTGCTTCTGAGTCCGGGTGACGGCCCGGCGTCCGCCGGCCGCCCCGGACTGCGCGCGAGGTTCGCCGACTGGCGCAGGGACTTCCGCCCCTGGCGCAGGCAGCGGCCGTTCGTCGGGGGCGTGCTGGTAGTGCTCGCGGGCCTGGAGATGCTCCTGTCCGGCCCCATCAAGCTGGACCAGCTCGGCATGAACGTCGTGCTGCGGTTCGGGGTCGAGGGCGCGCAGGCGACGATCCTGCCGCTCGCCCTGGTGCTGCTCGGGATCCTGGTGATCGCCCAGCCCGTGCACCGCATCTTCTACGGCGTGATCGCGCTCGCGATCTCCGTCTACTCGATCGCCGGCGTGAACCTCGGCGGCTGGATCATCGGGTTCCTGCTCGGCGTGGTCGGCGGCATCATCGTCGTGTCCTGGGCGCCCCAGGCGGCGGAGGCCGGAACGGCCGAGGGCGCCGACGAGGCGGAGTCCGGGAGCGCGGCCGGGTCCGGGGCGGACGACGGCGCCGCGGGCGCCGGCACCGCGCAGGGCGGCGCTCCGGCGTCGGGCGCCGGCACCGAACCCGCCGCGGAGGCGGACCTTCCCGAGACCGGGACGCCCGCGGACGACGCCCCCGCGGACGACGACGCCCCGCAGGCGGACGAGCCGGCACCGAAGGCCGCCGAACCTGCCCCGGAGACCGAGTCGATCCCCCGCGTGGACTCGCTGAGCGGCGCGCTGAAGGCCCTCTCGCAGAAGTCCGCGGCGGTCGTGGTGGCGGGCGCGATGGCGGTCGGCGGCATGAGCCTGCCGGCGACCACGTCGATGGCCGAGGCCCAGCAGGACGACTCGTTCTGGTGCGTCGTCTTCGGCGCGTGCGACGACGGGGACGCGGAACCGTCCGCCTCGCCGACACCGTCGCCGAGCACGTCCGAGTCCGGGGGCGACGAGGCCGAGGACCCGGTCGGGGACGCGGTCGACGACGTCACCGGCGGCGCGACCGACCCGGCCGAGGGCGGCGACGCCGGCTCCGGTGACGCGGCGGACGGCGGCTCCGGCGAGGACGCCGCAGCGGGCGAGGACGGCGAGCCCGAGTGCCAGGAGCCGACGCAGGACGGCGAGGTGCCCGCGGACGCCGCGGAGGAGGCCCCGAGCGACCCGTGCGGCGAGATCGACCCGCAGGCGACGATCGAGGAGGCGCTCCACACCGAGCTCGGCACCTGCGTGAAGGTGACGTTCGGCGGCAAGTTCGACCTCAACATCGACCTGCCCGGCCAGTGCGGCGCCAAGGAGGACGGCTCCGTCTTCTCGCTCCCCGCCGACCTGGAGAGCCGGGACCTCACGATCCCGCTCACGGGCGTCAACGGGATCGGCCTGGCGAACGTGCCGGTCAAGAACGACGGCTCGCGCCGCGACGCCATCAAGATCTCGGCCGACAAGGTGGTCGTCGACGGGTTCTGGCTCAAGTCGTACGCGTACGACGCGGGCACGGTCGCGGGAACGGACACGCGGGCCAACTTCGTCTCCCTCGAGGGCGACGCACACATGTACGTGTCGTCGATCCACGCGAACCTGCCCGACGGCCAGGACCTGCTCGAGGTGGCGACCAAGGTGCTCGAGGGCGCCTCGCTCATCGAGATCCTGCTGACCGCGACGGACGCGCGGATGGGCTTCATCGGCGCGACGTCCGACCTGCAGGTGTGGGACACCTTCCGCGAGCAGGTCTGGGGCGACCCGACCAACCCGATCGGCAAGGGCCCGAGGGCGGGCGACGCCTGAGCGAGCTTCGCGAAGTAGAACCGCAGCGAGATAGAACCAGGGCCTGGTTCTATGCTCGCTGCGGTTCTGTCTCGCCGGAGTTCTACTTCGGCGGGACGCCCAGGGCGTAGCGCATGGGCTCCAGCTTCGCCTCGGACTCCGCCAGCTCCGCCTGCGGGTCGGACGCCGCGACGATGCCGCAGCCCGCGAACAGGCGGATGTGGCGCGGGTCGGTCGCGGAGATCTCCGCCGACCGCAGGGCGATGCCCCACTCGCCGTCGCCCCCGGCCCCGACCCAGCCCACCGGGCCCGCGTACCGGGCGCGGTCCAGGCCCTCGATCTCGCGGATCAGGCTGCGCGCGGCGGTCGTCGGTGTGCCGCACACGGCGGCGCTCGGGTGCAGCGCGGCGGCCAGCGAGAGGGACGACGGGGCCGGCCTGCCCGAACCCGCGTGCTGGTCCGTCAGCACCCCGGTCACGTCCGTCGCGAGGTGCATGACGTTCGGCAGGTGCAGCACGAACGGGGCCTCGGGCACGTTCATCGACGAGCAGAACGGCTCCAGGGCGGCGGCCACGGAACGCACCGCGAACTCGTGCTCCTCGAGGTCCTTCGAGGACCGGGCGAGCTGGGCGGCGCGCAGCAGGTCGGCGTCGTCGGCGTCCGCCGTGCCGTGCTCGCGGCGGATCGTGCCCGCCAGCACACGCGAGGCCACCAGGCCCTTCTCGCTGCGCACCAGCAGCTCCGGCGTCGCGCCGACCATGCCGTCCACGCTGAAGGCCCAGCAGGCGTCGTAGGCGGACGCGAGGCGGCCCAGCAGGTGCCGGGTGTCGAGCGGGTGCTCGGCGGTCGCCACGACGTCGCGCGCGAGCACCACCTTCTCCAGCTCGCCGGTCTGGATCCGGGCGATCCCCTCGGCGACCACGGCGGGCCAGTCGGCCGCGCCGACGGCGCCGTCGGCCAGGACCACCCGGCCCGGCTCCGTCACGGGCTGGTGCGGGTAGGCCGACAGCAGGTCCTCGCCCACGGGCGCGGACCGGTCGCCCACCAGGGAGATCGTGGTCATCCAGGCGCGGTCGCCCTTCCGCCCGACGACGACGCGCGGCACGATCAGCACGCCGCTGGCCCGCGCGGGGTCCTCGGACTCGTCGCCGGGGGAGACGTCGTCGAAGGCGAAGCTGCCGAACGCGACCAGCCCGCTGCCGGGCAGGTTGACGTCGTCGTGCACCACGGCGTTGTCGAGCACCTGGCGCCAGGCCCCGTCGGCGTCGGCGAACCGGCCCGGGCCGAACGTCTCGAACCGCAGCGCCTCGCCCCAGCCCACGAGCCCGTCGCCGTGCCGTACCCAGGCCAGCGCGTGGGTGTCGGGGAGCCGGTCGACGAGCGCGGTCGGGGTGTCCGGGAGGTGGTCGGTCGCGACGGTGCGGACCACGAGCTGCGGGCCGTGCGGAGCGCCCGGCGGCGCCTCGTCGGACACGGGCGGTGTCTCGACCGCCCAGCCGTCGTACACGCTGGTGCCGGAGGGGGAGCCGGTGGGTGTGCCGGGGGTGCCGCCGGAAGGTGAAGCGATCATCGCTTTCAGGATAAGCGCGCACGACCTGACCGCCCGCCGCCGGTAACGGACGTCACAGCCCGGGTGATCGGTAGTCCACCTGACGAACTGCCGATCATTCGGCCCAGGCGTGAAAGCATGGCGGCATGTCCCGCGCAAGCCTGGAGAAGAAGCCGGCCGAGGTCGCGTCGATGTTCGACGGGATCGCCGCCCGCTACGACCTGACGAACGACCTCATCTCGATGGGCCAGGACCGCCGCTGGCGCCGCCTCACGGTCGAGGCCGTCGCCGCGATGCCGGGCGAGCGCGTGCTCGACCTCGCCGCGGGCACCGGGACCAGCAGCGAACCCTTCGCGGCGGACGGCGCCTTCGTGGTCCCGTCCGACTTCTCGATCGGTATGCTGCAGGTGGGCAAGCAGCGCCGCCCGGACCTGCCGTTCGTCGCGGGCGACGCCACGCGGCTGCCGTTCGCCGACGAGTCCTTCGACGCCGTCACCATCAGCTTCGGCCTGCGCAACGTCGCCGACACGAGCACCGCCCTGCGCGAGATGCGCCGCGTCGTCCGGCCGGGCGGGCGCATCGTGATCTGCGAGTTCTCCACCCCTACGTGGGGCCCGTTCCGGAAGGTCTACCAGGAGTACCTGATGCGCGCGCTGCCGGTCGTGGCCGGCGCCGTGACCCGGGACAAGGGCTCCTACGACTACCTCGCCGAGTCCATCCGGGGCTGGCACACCCAGGTCGACCTGGCCAAGCTCATGCTGGAGGCCGGCTGGGAGCACGCCGCCTACCGCAACGTGACGGGCGGCGTCGTGGCCCTGCACCGGGCGGTGCGCCCGGCGTGAGCCGGGGGTCCGCCGCCAGGAGGTGATCAGGCATGGTTCCCGACCGGGGACCGTGCCTGATCGCGTTTTCGGGCCGGACCGCTCGCGGCCTCCCCAAGTAAGGGGAACCTTCCTACACAATCCCCCCTAAGTGTGGCTAGGGTGTCGGTGTTGTGACAGGGTTCACAAGGGCTTGTCAGGAAGCCCTTGCCGAACCCCGCACAGCAGGTCAGCAACGACCAGGCAGCGGGTTCCCAACGGGGGTGAACGTGCGAAGAGTGATACGCGACGACGCGGATGTCATCGTGGTGGGCGCCGGTCCGGCCGGCTCGTCCACCGCGCACTGGTGCGCGGCCGCGGGACTCGACGTGCTGCTGCTGGAGAAGGGCGAGTTTCCCCGCGACAAGATCTGCGGCGACGGCCTGACGCCGCGCGCCGTGGCCGAGCTGGTCCGCATGGGCGTGCCCACCCGCGAGGAGAACGGCTGGATCCGCAACCGCGGCCTGCGCGTCCACGGCGGCGGCCGCTCCTACGAGCTGGACTGGCCCGACCTCACGACCTACCCGGGCTACGGCATGGCCCGCGCCCGCATGACGCTGGACCAGACCCTGGCCCAGCACGCCCAGGCGAGCGGCGCCAAGCTGCTGGAGCGCACCAAGGTCACCGGCGCCGTCCGCGACGACGACGGCCGCGTGGTCGGCGTCACCGCCCAGCCGCTCGACGCCCGCGGCCGCGCCGAGGGCCCCGTCAAGGAGTTCCGCGCCCCCGTGGTGGTCGCGGCCGACGGCGTCAGCTCGCGCTTCGGGCTCGGCCTCGGCCGGGAGCGCCGCGACGACCGCCCCATGGGTACCGCGGTGCGGGCCTACTACCGCACGCCGCGGCACGACGACCCGTTCATGGAGTCGCACCTCGAGCTGTGGGACGGTGAGCCGGGCAGGAGCGCCCTGCTGCCGGGCTACGGCTGGATCTTCCCGCTCGGCGACGGCACGGTGAACGTCGGCCTCGGCAGCGTGTCGTCCACCCCGGCCCGGCAGTCCGCGGCCGGCATCGACTACCGGCGGCTCATGGAGACGTGGCTCGACAAGAGCGCGCCCGAGGGCTGGGACCTGGTGCACGAGCCGGAGCGCGGGCCCATCCGCGGCGCGGCCCTGCCCATGGGCTACAACCGCGGCCCCCTGTACGCGGACGGCGTGCTCCTGGCCGGCGACTCCGCCGGCATGGTGAGCCCGTTCAACGGCGAGGGCATCGCCTACGGCCTGCAGGCCGGGCGCGTGGCGGCCGAGGCGATCAGCCAGGCCCGGCACCGCACCACCGACGACGCCCGCGAGGCCACGCTCGCCACCTACGCGGAGCGCATGCGGGCCGACCTGGGCGGCTACTACACGCTGGGCCGCTGGTTCGTGCGGCTCATCGAGCACCCCGAGATCATGCGGGTCTGCGTCCGGTACGGCCTGCCGCGCAAGGTCGTCATGCAGTTCACGCTCAAGCTCCTGTCCGACTGCTACGAGCCGCACGGCGGCGACTGGGTCGACCGCGTCATCGCCGGCCTGACCAGGGTGGTCCCGAGCTCATGAGCATCACGTCCATGAAGGGCACGTCGTCCACGAAGGGCACAGCATGAATCCCTACGTACCCATCCTGATCCTCATGGCGATCGGGGCGGTCCTGGCGCTCGGCGGGGTCGCCGCGAGCGCGATCATCGGCCCCAAGCGGTACAACCGCGCCAAGCTCGACTCGTACGAGTGCGGCATCGAGCCGACGCCGCACGCGGTCGGGGGCGGGCGGCTGCCGATCAAGTACTACCTGGTGGCGATGACATTCATCGTCTTCGACATCGAGGTCGTCTTCCTCTACCCGTGGGCCGTGGACTTCACGACGCTCGCGACGTTCGGGCTGGTGGCGATGCTGGGGTTCCTGGCGCTGATCACCGTCCCGTTCGTCTACGAGTGGCGCCGCGGCGGCTTCGACTGGGTCTGAGAGAGCGACTGGACGCCCGGCGCCTGACGGTGCCGGGCAGCGACGCCGGGCGGGGCCCGGCAGCGAGGAGGGGACATGGGTGTCGAGGAAGCGCCGTCAGGGTTCCTGCTGACGACGATCGAGGACCTCGCGGGGTACCTGCGCAAGGCCTCGGTGTGGCCGGTGACGTTCGGCCTGGCCTGCTGCGCCATCGAGATGATGGCGGCGGGCGCGTCGCGGTTCGACCTGTCGCGGTTCGGCATGGAGGTGTTCCGTGCGTCGCCGCGCCAGGCCGACCTGATGATCGTGGCCGGCCGGGTGAGCCAGAAGATGGCCCCGGTGGTGCGCCAGGTGTACGACCAGATGAGCGAGCCCAAGTGGGTGCTCTCCATGGGTGTGTGCGCGTCGTCGGGCGGGATGTTCAACAACTACGCGATCGTGCAGGGCGTGGACCACGTGGTCCCGGTCGACATCTACCTGCCCGGCTGCCCGCCGCGCCCGGAGATGCTGATCAACGCGATCCTCGGGCTGCACGACCACATCCAGAACGCGCCGCTCGGCGTGAACCGGGTCGAGGCCGCGCGCGCCGCCGAGGCGGCCGCGATGGAGGCCACGCCGACCTTCGAGATGAAGGGCCTGCTGCGATGAGCGACGTGACGCCGGGCGGCGACCAGGGCTCGGCCCTGACGCCCCCGGAGGGGGCGGCCACCTTCGAGGTGGTCGAGGTCAAGAAGGGCATGTTCGGCGCCCAGGGCTCGGGCGACACGTCCGGCTACGGTGGCCTGGTCACGCCCGTCGCGATGCCCGCGGCGTCCCCCCGCCCGTACGGGAGCTGGTTCGACCAGGTGGTCGACGTCCTGGCCGAGGTGCTGGAGGACGCCGCGCGGACCGGTGGGCCCACCTTCGACCAGGCGGTCGAGAAGGTGGTCGTGGACCTGCACGGCGCCGCGAGCGCGGACGCGCAGCAGGCGGAGCTGACGATCCACGTGGCCCGCGAGCACGTCGCCGCCGTCTGCCAGGCGCTGCGCGACGACCAGGACCTGCGGTTCGAGCTGTCGCTCGGGGTCAGCGGCGTCCACTACCCGCACGACGCGGGCCGGGAGCTGCACGCCGTCTACCACCTGGCCTCGATCACGCACTCGCGCCGGCTGCGGCTGGAGGTCGCGGCGCCCGACGAGTACCCGCACATCCCGTCGACCACGTTCGTGTACCCGTCCAACGACTGGCACGAGCGCGAGACCTACGACTTCTTCGGGATCGTCTTCGACGGCCACCCCGCCCTGACCCGCATCGAGATGCCGGACGACTGGGTGGGCCACCCGCAGCGCAAGGACTACCCGCTCGGCGGCATCCCCGTCGAGTACAAGGGCGCCACGGTGCCCCCGCCGGACACGAGGAGGAGCTACTCATGAGCGCTCCCACGGACCACAGGCCGCCGCCCGCCCCGCACGCGACGCGCCCCGCCGGGAACGAGGACATGTCGTCCACCGTGCGCGCCTTCGAGGCGTACGGCGACGGCGACTGGGACGACATCGCGCGCGAGGCGATCGGCGAGGAGCGGATCGTCGTCAACATGGGTCCCCAGCACCCGTCCACGCACGGCGTGCTGCGCCTCATGCTGGAGATCGACGGCGAGACCGTCACCGAGGCCCGGGCCGGCATCGGCTACCTGCACACGGGCATCGAGAAGAACATGGAGTTCCGCACTTGGACGCAGGGCACCACGTTCTGCACCCGCATGGACTACGTGGCGCCCCTGTTCCAGGAGGCCGCGTACTGCCTCGCGGTCGAGAAGCTCCTCGGCATCACGGACGACATCCCGGAGCGCGCCTCCGTGATCCGGGTCCTGATGATGGAGCTCAACCGGATCGCCTCCCACCTGGTCTGCCTCGGCACCGGCGGCAACGAGATGGGCGCCACCACGGTGATGACCATCGGGTTCACCGCCCGCGAGGAGATCCTGCGCCTCTTCGAGGCCGTGACCGGCCTGCGCATGAACCACGCCTACATCCGCCCCGGCGGGGTCGCGGTGGACACGCCCGAGGGCTTCACCGCCCAGGCCCGAGCGGCGCTGAAGAACGTGCGCGGCTACCTCAAGCAGCTCGGCGACCTCATGCTCGCCAACCCGATCTTCAAGGCCCGGCTGACGAACGTCGGCGTGCTGAACCTCTCCGGGTGCATGGCGCTCGCCGTGACCGGACCGGTGCTGCGCTCCACGGGCCTGCCGTACGACGTCCGCAAGAACAACCCGTACTGCGGCTACGAGACCTACGACTTCGACATCCCCACCTCGAAGGGCGCCGACTGCTACGACCGCGTCGTGCTCCGCGTCGAGGAGTGCTACCAGTCGCTGAAGATCGTCGAGCAGGCCCTGGAGCGGCTCGACCGCACCGAGGGCGAGCCCGTCATGGTCGCCGACAAGAAGATCGCGTGGCCCGCCCAGCTCTCCGTCGGCGGCGACGGCCAGGGCAACTCGCTGGAGCACATCAAGAAGATCATGGGCACCTCCATGGAGGCCCTGATCCACCACTTCAAGCTGGTCACCGAGGGCTTCCGCGTCCCCGTCGGCCAGGCCTGGCAGACCGTGGAGCACCCGCGGGGCGAGCTCGGCGTGCACGTCGTCTCCGACGGCGGCACCCGCCCCTACCGCGCGCACTTCCGCGACCCCTCGTTCAACAACCTCCAGGCCACGTCGGTGATGTGCGAGGGCGGCCAGGTGGCCGACGTCGTCGTCGCCGTCGCGTCCCTGGACCCCGTGCTGGGAGGTGTGGACCGATGACCGCAGACCCGCAGGCGGCCACGAAGACCGGCTACGACGCCGAGACCGTCGCAGCCCTGACCGCCGACGCCACGGCGATCATGGCCCGTTACCCGGACCCCCGGTCCGGCCTGCTGCCGATGCTGCACCTCGTGCAGTCGGTCGACGGGTACGTGAGCCGCGACGGCATCCTGTTCTGTGCCGAGACGCTCGGCATCACGGCCGCCGAGGTCTCCGCCGTCGCCACCTTCTACACCCAGTACAAGCGCCACCCCAACGGGAAGTACACCGTGGGCGTGTGCACCAACACGCTGTGCGCCGTCATGGGCGGCGACGCCATCTTCGACGAGCTCAGCGACCACCTCGGCGTGGGCCACGACGAGACCACCGACGACGGCGCCATCACGCTGGAGCGCATCGAGTGCAACGCCGCCTGCGACTACGCACCCGTCGTGATGGTCAACTGGGAGTTCTTCGACAACCAGACGCCCGAGACCGCCACGGCGCTCGCGGACCAGCTGCGCCTCGGTGACGACGTCGTCCCCACCCGCGGCGCCGCCTCCGTCTGCTCGTTCAAGCAGATGAGCCGCATCCTGGCCGGGTTCCCCGACGGCCGCGCCGACGAGGGCGTGGGCGCGGGCGAGCCGACCCTGGCCGGGCTCGCGATCGCCCGCGAGCGCGGCTGGACGGCGCCGGACGCGCCCGCCGCCGACGGCGGGGCGGACGTCGCGGCCGCGGGGCAGACCAGCCCGCCGGTCGGCACGCCCGGCTCCTCGGCCGAGCGCCAGCCCGCCACGTCGTCCGACACCGAGGTCGGCAAGGACAAGAAGCCCGGGGAGGACGCGAAGTGAACCTCACACCGGTACTCACCGACACGTGGGACAAGGACCGCTCCTGGCGGCTGGCCACGTACGAGCGCAACGGCGGCTACGCCGGGCTCAAGAAGGCGCTGACCATGGAGCCGGGTGCGCTGGTCCAGGCGGTCAAGGACTCCGGTCTGCGCGGCCGCGGCGGCGCGGGCTTCCCCACGGGCATGAAGTGGGGCTTCCTGCCCCCGCCCGACGGCGGCCCGCGGTACCTGGTCGTCAACGCCGACGAGTCCGAGCCGGGCACCTGCAAGGACATCCCGCTCATGCTCGCCAGCCCGCAGCACCTCATCGAGGGCGTGGCGATCACGAGCTACGCGATCGGCTGCGACCACGCGTTCATCTACGTGCGCGGCGAGGTGCTGCACGTCTACCGGCGGCTGCTGAACGCCGTCGAGGAGGCGTACAAGGCGGGCTACCTGGGCAAGAACATCCAGGGCACGGGCTTCGACCTCGACGTCACGGTGCACGCAGGCGCGGGCGCCTACATCTGCGGCGAGGAGACGGCGCTGCTCGACTCCCTGGAGGGCCTGCGCGGCCAGCCGCGGCTCAAGCCGCCGTTCCCCGCCGTCGCCGGCCTGTACGCGCGGCCCACCGTGGTCAACAACGTGGAGTCCATCGCGTCGGTGCCCGGCATCGTCGCCCGGGGCGCCGACTGGTTCTCCTCGATGGGCACCGAGAAGTCGCAGGGCCACGGCCTGTTCTCGCTGTCGGGGCACGTCACCCGGCCCGGCCAGTACGAGGCCCCGCTCGGCATCACGCTGCGCGAGCTGCTCGACCTGTCGGGCGGCATCCGGGCCGGGCACGAGCTGAAGTTCTGGACCCCCGGCGGGTCGTCCACGCCGATCTTCACGCAGGACCACCTCGACACCCCGCTCGACTACGAGTCGGTGGGCGCCGCGGGGTCGATGCTCGGCACGCGCGCGCTGCAGATCTTCGACGAGACGGTGTGCGTGGTCCGGGCCGTGTCCCGCTGGATCGACTTCTACGCGCACGAGTCGTGCGGCAAGTGCACGCCGTGCCGGGAGGGCACCTACTGGCTCAAGCAGGTGCTGCGCCGCATCGAGGCCGGCGAGGGGCAGGACGGCGACCTGGAGCTCCTGGTCGACCTGTGCGACAACATCCTCGGCAAGGCGTTCTGCGCGCTGGGCGACGGCGCGGTCTCGCCCGTCACGTCGAGCATCCAGTACTTCCGCGCCGAGTACCAGGCGCACATCGACGGCCATGGCTGCCCGTTCGACCCGAGCGCGTCGGCGCTGTTCCCGTACACCCCCAAGACACGGACACCGGGCGCCCTCACGGGCGCCGGCGCGGGAGGTCACCGATGACCGTCACCACGAACAACCCCCAGACCGAGGCGGCCCCGGTCGAGCTCGTCACCTTCACCATCGACGGCACCGAGGTGAGCGTCCCGAAGGGCACGCTGATCATCCGGGCCGCCGAGCAGGCCGGCATCCAGATCCCGCGGTTCTGCGACCACCCGCTCCTGGCGCCCGCCGGCGCGTGCCGGCAGTGCCTCGTCGAGGTGGCCATGCCGGACCGCGAGGGCAACGTGCGGCCCATGCCGAAGCCGCAGGCGTCCTGCACCATGACGGTCGCGCCCGGCATGGTGGTCAAGACGCAGCACACGTCCGCCGTCGCCGACAAGGCGCAGCAGGGGGTCATGGAGCTGCTGCTCATGAACCACCCGCTGGACTGCCCGGTCTGCGACAAGGGCGGCGAGTGCCCCCTGCAGAACCAGGCGATGAGCAACGGGCGGCCCGAGACGCGGTTCACCGACGTCAAGCGCACCTTCCCCAAGCCGATCGCGCTGTCCACGCAGATCCTGCTGGACCGCGAGCGCTGCGTGCTGTGCCAGCGCTGCACCCGGTTCAGCGAGGAGATCGCGGGCGACGCGTTCATCGCGCTGCAGGACCGCGGCGCACACCAGCAGATCGGCCGCTACGACGAGGACGTGCTCGGGTTCGCCGGGGCCGAGTCGAGCACCGGCCCCGTGGACCGCCCGATCGGGGAGGCCACCACGGACACGTCCGGGCGGCCCTTCTCCTCCTACTACTCGGGCAACACGGTGCAGATCTGCCCGGTGGGCGCGCTGACCGGCGCGGGCTACCGGTTCCGGTCGCGGCCGTTCGACCTGGTCAGCACCCCGAGCATCGCCGAGCACGACGCGTGCGGTTCCGCGATCCGCATCGACCACCGCCGCGGCCAGGTGCTGCGCCGGATGTCGGGCGAGGACCCGGTGGTCAACGAGGAGTGGATCACCGACAAGGACCGTTTCGCGTTCACGTGGCAGTCCGCGCCGGACCGCGTCACCACCCCGCTGGTGCGCGAGAACGGCGAGCTGCGCCCCGCGTCCTGGGTCGAGGCCCTGGAGATCGCGGCGGCCGGTCTGGCCGCGGCGCGCGAGAACGGCGGCGTCGGCGTGCTGCCGGGCGGCCGCCTCACCGTCGAGGACGCGTTCGCCTGGTCCCGGTTCGCCCGGACGGCGCTCGGCACCAACGACGTGGACCAGCGGGTGCGCGTGCACTCCGCCGAGGAGGCCGCGTTCCTGGCCCGCGTCGTGGCGGGCTCCGGCATCGGCGTCACGTTCGGTGACCTCGAGAAGGCGCCCGCGGTGCTGCTCGTCGGCCTGGAGGCCGAGGAGGAGGCGGGCGTCACGTTCCTGCGGCTGCGCAAGGGCGCCCAGGGCAAGGCCGGCACCAAGGTCTTCTCGATCGCGCCCTACGCCACCCGAGGCCTGACCCGCCTGGACGGCACGCTGCTCCCGGCGGCCCCAGGCACCGAGGCCGAGTGGCTGACCAGCCTGACCACCAGCCTGGCCGGCGGCCTGCTCCCGGCCGACGCGCCGACGTCCGACATCGACACGAGCGCCCTGGCCCGGCCGGGCGCCGTGATCCTCGTGGGCGAGCGCCTCGCGGGCTCGCCCGGCGCCTACACCGCGGCCCTCGGGCTCGCCGAGGCGACGGGCGCGCGGCTCGCGTGGATCCCCCGCCGTGCGGGCGAGCGCGGCGGCGTCGAGGCCGGCCTGCTGCCGGACCTGCTGCCGGGCGGTCGCCCGGTCGCCGACGCCGCGGCGCGCGCCCAGGTCGCCCAGGCCTGGGGCGCCGAGCTCCCGGCCACCCCGGGGCGCGACACCGCGGGCATCCTCGCGGCGCTCGCCTCGGGTGCCCTGGGTGGCGCGGTGCTCGGCGGCGTCGAGCTCGCCGACCTGCCCGACCCGGCGGCGGCCCGCGCGGCGCTCGACGCGACGCAGGCCCGCGGCGGGTTCGTCGTGAGCCTGGAGGTGCGGGCCTCGGAGGTGACCGAGCGGGCCGACGTCGTGCTCCCGGTCGCACCGCCCGTGGAGCGCGCCGGCTCGTACTGGAACTGGGAGGGCCGCGTGCGGTCCTTCGGCGCCGCGCTCGAGTCGAGCGCCCTGCCCGACCACCGCGTGCTGCACGTGCTGGCCCAGCAGCTCGGCGTGGACCTGCAGGCGGGCTCGCCCGCCGAGGCCCACCTCGCGATCGCCCTGACCCAGGGCGCGTGGGAGGGCGAGCAGGTCGCGCTGGAGAGCGACGTCCTGACCGCCCCGCCCACCGTCGGGCCGGGTCAGGCGGTGCTCGCCACCTGGCGGCTCCAGCTCGACGCGGGCAGCGGCCAGGACGGCGAGCAGTTCCTCGCCGGCACGGCCAAGCAGCCCGTGGCCCGGATGTCCGCCGCCACGGCGAGCGGCTTCGGGGTGTCCGACGGCGCGACGATCATCGTCAGCACGGCGCGCGGCTCCGTCCGGGTGCCCGCGGCGGTGACCGACCGGATGGTCGACGGCGTGGTCTGGCTGCCGCTGGCCTCCGCCGGCTGCCGCGTGCACGAGACCCTCGGCGCGTCCGCGGGCGACCTCGTCGGCGTCAGCCCCCACGTGGCGGACGTCCGGGTCACCACGGCGGCCCGCACGTTCCACGGCTCGGAAGGAGATGCCCGATGAACCCGGTGCTGCTGGCCGAGGCCGCGCCCGGCGTCGCCGCCGACTTCTCGCAGGAGACCATCTGGGCCTCGATCGTCAAGGCCGTGCTGATCGTGGTCTTCCTGCTGACCAGCGTGCTCTTCGCCATCTGGTTCGAGCGCAAGGTCGTGGCGCGCATGCAGGTGCGTCCCGGGCCCAACTGGCACGGGCCGGCCGGCCTGCTCCAGTCGCTCGCGGACGCCATGAAGCTGCTGCTCAAGGAGGACATGACGGTCACGCGGGCCGACCGGTTCGTGTACCTGCTGGCGCCGATGATCTCGGTGTTCTGCTCGCTCCTCGTGTTCGCCGTGATCCCGTTCGGGCCGAGCCTGCCGTTCCCGTGGACCGACTGGACCACGCCGGCACAGCTCACCGACTTCCCGGTGGCGGTGCTGTACGTGCTGGCCGCCGCGGCGCTCGGCGTCTACGGCATCGTGCTCGGCGGCTGGGCCTCCGGCTCCACCTACCCGCTGCTCGGCTCGGTCCGGTCCACGGCGCAGGTGATCAGCTACGAGCTCGCGATGGGCCTGTCGCTGGTGAGCGTGTTCATCATGTCGGGGTCGATGTCGACGTCGCAGATCGTGTCCAGCCAGACGCAGATCTGGTGGTTCATCCCGCTCGCGCCGGCCTTCGTGATCTACGTGATCTCGATGATCGGCGAGACCAACCGCCTCCCGTTCGACCTGCCCGAGGCCGAGGGCGAGCTCGTCTCCGGCTACATGACCGAGTACTCGTCGATGAAGTTCGCCTGGTTCTTCCTGGCGGAGTACATCAACATGCTCAACGTCTCGGCGGTCTGCGTCACGCTCTTCCTGGGCGGCTGGCGGGCACCGGTGCCCGACGGGTTCCTGGGCGGCGCGCTGAACGAGGGCTGGCTGCCCATCCTCTGGTTCCTCGTGAAGCTCTGGGCCGTCATGTTCTTCTTCGTGTGGGTGCGCGGCACGCTGCTGCGCCTGCGCTACGACCAGTTCATGGTCTTCGGCTGGAAGGTGCTCATCCCGGTCGCGCTGACCTGGGTCGTCGTGCTCGCCGTCGTGCAGTGGCTGCAGCGCGTGCAGGGCATGTCCTTCCAGCAGTTCATCCCCGTGATCATCGGGGCCGCCGTCGTCTTCATCGCGGTCATGTGGTTCTGGCCGGAGAAGAAGGAGGCGCCGCCGGGCGGCCGGGACAAGGAGCCCGTCGACGCGTTCGCCGGCGGGTTCCCGGTGCCGCCGCTGCCCGGCGAGAAGCTGCCCCCGTCCAAGCGGTTCGGAAAGGAGGTCCACGGTGAGTAAGCGAGACACGGACGAGTACCAGCCCCTGCGGCCGCAGCCGGGACCCATCGGGGAGCTGTTCGCTCCCGTCGCGGGCTTCGGCGTGACGCTGTCGTCGATGTTCAGGCCCACAGTCACGGAGCAGTACCCCCGCGAGAAGGTGCCGACCCAGCGCCGCTTCCACGGCCGCCACCAGCTCAACCGGTACGCCGACGGGCTGGAGAAGTGCATCGGCTGCGAGCTGTGCGCGTGGGCGTGCCCGGCGGACGCGATCTACGTGGAGGGCGCGTCGAACGCGGCCCTGCCGGAGAACGCCGGCCTCCAGGTCAACGCGGACGACTCCCAGGGCGCGCACATGAGCCCCGGCGAGCGGTACGGCGGCGTCTACCAGATCAACTACCTGCGCTGCATCTTCTGCGGGCTGTGCATCGAGGCCTGCCCCACGCGGGCGCTGACCATGACCAACGACTTCGAGCTCGCCGGCAAGACGCGCGCGGGCATGATCTACGAGAAGCAGGACCTGCTGGCCCCGCTGGCCGAGGGCATGCTCGCGGCGCCCCACCCCATGGTGGAGGGCACCACGGACACCGACTACTACAGCGGCGACGTGCTGGGCCCGACGGCGGCGCAGGTCGACTGGGTCCGCGAGCACCGGCCGGACGACGAGACGCTGGACGCCGCGGACGCCGCGGCGTCGGGCAAGGCGCCCGCGCCCACCCAGCGGCAGCACGAGCTGCGGCCGGAGGAGGGCCCCGGTGCCGCCGAGCGGTCCGCGGGCGCGGCCTCGGTCGGCTCGGTGCGGGTCCTGGCGAGCGACGCGGCCGGCTCCGGCCGTCCGGGGGTGACGGCATGACCCCCGCCGTCCTGGAGATCTCGACCGGCGAGACCGTCCTGTTCTGGGTGGTCGCGCCGCTCATGGTGCTCGCCGCGCTGGGCCTGCTGTTCGTCAAGCGGGCCGTGCACGCGGCGATGTGCCTCGTGTTCGTCATGGTCAGCATGGCGATCCTGTACATCGCGCAGGAGGCGCCGTTCCTCGGCGTCGTGCAGGTGGTCGTGTACACGGGCGCCGTGATGATGCTGTTCCTGTTCGTGCTGATGCTCGTCGGCGTGGACGCGTCCGACTCGCTCACGGAGACCATCCGCGGGCAGCGCTGGATGGGCCTGCTCATCGGGATCGGCCTCGCGGTGATCCTGGGCGGCGTCGTGGCGCGCGCCGCGTTCCCGCCCGCCGTCGGGCTGGCCGGGGGAGACCCGGGCGGTGTCGCCAACCCGCAGGCCCTGGCCCGCGTGCTGTTCGGCGACTACGTGCTGGCCATGGAGGCCGTGGGCGTCCTGCTGGTCACGGCGGCCGTCGGCGCGCTCGTGCTCACGCACCGCCGTCGGCTCACCCCCAAGCAGGACCAGCGGGCGGTCGCGGACGCACGCATCCGGGCGCTGCCCGAGGGCGTCGTGCTCACGCCGCTGCCGTCGCCGGGCGTCTACGCCACCTCCAACGCCATGGACACGCCGGCGCTCGGGCCCGACGGCGAGCAGGTGCCGCAGTCGGTCTCGCGGGTGCTGCGCATCCGCGGCCAGGAGAAGGCGGCCCCGCACGCGCCGGGCACCGAGCTGGTCGACGTCCGTACCCGTGACGCCGGCACGTCCGAGGCCCGGACCACCGAGGGAGAGGCCTGATGGACATCACCAACTACGTGGTCCTGGCCGCCGTGCTCTTCGCCGTCGGGGCCACGACCGTGCTGCTGCGCCGCAACGCGATCGTCGTGTTCATGGGCGTCGAGCTCATGCTCAACGCGACCAACCTCGCCTTCGTCACCTTCGCGAGGATGCACGGTGACCTGACCGGCCAGGTGCTCGCCTTCTTCGTCATGGTCGTCGCCGCCGCCGAGGTCGTCGTCGGCCTCGCCATCATCGTGACGATCTTCCGCACCCGCCGCTCGGCCTCGGTCGACGACGTCAACCTGCTCCGGGGGTAGAGAGTGAACGACGTGATCGGGCTTGCCCCCTGGCTGATCGGCTCCCCGCTGATCGGCGCGGCGATCCTGCTGCTGTGGCCCGTGGTGCTGGGCAGGAGGTCCATCGACCGCTGGGGCCACTGGCTCGGGGTCGCGGCCTCGGCCGCCTCCGGGGTCGTGGCCTTCATCCTGATGTTCCGCATGATCGGCACCCCCGCCGAGGGTCGCTCCGTGGACCACCACCTGTGGACCTGGCTGTCCGCGGGCGGGCTGGACGTGGACCTCGGCCTCCGGCTGGACCCCCTGTCCCTGACCTTCGTGATGCTCGTGACCTTCGTGGGCACGCTCATCCACGTGTACTCCGTGGCCTACATGGACCACGACCCGCACCGGCGCCGGTTCTTCGCGTACCTGAACCTGTTCGTGGCGGCGATGCTCACGCTCGTCCTGGCCGACTCCTACCTCCTGCTCTTCGTGGGCTGGGAGGGCGTGGGTCTCGCGTCCTACCTGCTCATCGGGTTCTGGGACACAGGGCGGCCCTCCGCCCGCGAGAACGCGGTGGCGGCCAAGAAGGCGTTCGTCATGAACCGCATCGGCGACATGGGGCTCATCGCGGCGATGGCGCTGCTGTTCGCCCACGCGGGCGCCCTGGACTTCGGCACCGCGCTGTCCGACGACTCCGTCGGCTCGATGTCCCAGGCCACGGCCACCGCGATCGGGCTCTGCCTGCTCCTGGCGGCGTGCGGCAAGTCGGCGCAGTTCCCGCTGCAGGCCTGGCTGGGTGACGCCATGGCCGGCCCGACGCCGGTCTCCGCGCTCATCCACGCCGCCACGATGGTTACCGCCGGCGTCTACCTCATGGTGCGCTCCGGCGCGATCCTCGAGGCGGCCCCGACGGCGCAGCTCGTCGTGGTGCTGGTCGGCGCGGTGACCCTCCTGTTCGGGGCGGTCGTCGGCTGCGCCAAGGACGACATCAAGAAGGCGCTGGCCGCCTCCACGATGTCGCAGATCGGCTACATGATGCTCGCCGCGGGCCTCGGCCCGGCCGGGTACGCGTTCGCGATCTTCCACCTGCTCACGCACGGCTTCTTCAAGGCGGGGCTGTTCCTCGGCGCCGGCTCCGTGATGCACGCGATGGGCGACCAGACCGACATGCGGCGCTTCGGCGGGCTGTCGCGGTTCCTGCCCATCACCTGGATCACGATGGGCCTGGGCTGGCTGGCGATCCTCGGGATCCCGCCGTTCTCCGGCTTCTGGAGCAAGGACGGCATCATCGAGGCCGCGTTCATCCCGGTCGAGGGGCAGCCGTGGCGGGCCTGGGTGTTCGGCACGGTCGCGGTGCTCGGCGCGGCGATCACCGCCTTCTACATGACGCGCCTGTTCTTCATGACGTTCGGCGGACGCCGTCCGCGCTGGACCGAGGGCCAGCACCCGCACGAGGGCTCGCCGCTCATGTGGTGGCCCCTGGTGTTCCTCGGCGTCGGCTCCGCCGCGCTGGGCCTCGTGCTCGGCATCGGCGGCACGTTCACCACCTGGCTGGAGCCCGTGGTCGGGCACGCCGAGCACCACGAGCCCGTGCTGCCGGTCTGGCTCATCATCACCGCCACCCTCGTGGTCGTGGTGCTCGGGGCGCTGCTCGCGTTCCGGATGTACGCGGTCCAGCTCGTCCCCGAGGAGGCGCCGCGCGGCTCCGCGCTGACGCGGGCCGCCCGCAAGGACCTGTACCAGGACGCCGCCAACGAGACGCTCGTCGTGCGGCCCGCCTACGGCCTGGCCCGCGTGGTCCAGGTGGGCGACCGCGACGTCGTCGACCGGGGCTGGGGCGTGCTGCCGCAGGCGGTGTCGTGGTTCGGCGGCGTGTTCCGCAAGGCGCAGACCGGGTACGTCCGCTCGTACGCGGCGGGCATGGCGGGCGGCGTCCTCGTGATCGCCGTCGTCGCCTGGCTCGTCGTGGGCCTCGGTGGTGCCCAGTGATCGGAGGAGAGATGTTTCCCTGGCTGACCGCCCTCATCGCCTGGCCGCTGGTCGGCGCGGCCGTGGTGGGGCTGGGCGCGCTCGGTCGCTCCCGGACCGGCTCCGCGAACGCCCGCACGGGCTTCGCCCGGCCGGCGGCGCTCGCGTTCTCGCTGGTGGAGGTGGCCCTGCTCGTCGGCGCGTTCCTCGCCTTCGACACGGGCGCCGCCGGCGAGCACCAGCTCGCCGAGACCCACGCGTGGATCCCGCAGATCGGCACCTCGTACGCCGTGGCCGTCGACGGCGTCGGCCTGCTCCTGGTGGCGCTGGCCGTGGTGCTGGTGCCGCTGGTGCTGCTGGCCGCCTGGAACGAGCAGGGCCGCGACGAGGTGCGCCTGCGCCGGTTCGTCGGGCTGGTGCTGCTGCTCCAGGCGTTCATGGTGGCCGTGTTCGCCGCCCGCGACGTCTTCCTGTTCTACGTGCTGTTCGAGGCCATGCTGATCCCCGCGTACTTCCTCATCGGTGGGTTCGGGCAGGGTGCCGGACGCCGCCAGGCGGCCGTGAAGTTCCTGATGTTCAGCCTGGGCGGCGGGCTGATCATGCTCGCCGCGGTGATCGCCCTGTACTTCCTCGCGGTCGGCGCGGGCGTCGACCCGAGCAAGGCGTTCCTCGTGGACGAGCTGGTCGGCGTGAACCTCGGCACCATCGCCGAGCGCCTCATGTTCATCGGGTTCTTCATCGCCTTCGCGATCAAGGCCCCGATGGTCCCGGTGCACAGCTGGCTGCCCGACGTCGCGGGGAACGCCACCCCCGGCACGTCCACCCTGCTGATCTGCGTGCTGGACAAGGTCGGCACCTTCGGGATGCTGACGCTCTGCCTGCCGCTCTTCCCGGAGGCGTCCCGCTGGGCGGCGCCGTTCGTGATCGCGCTCGCCGTGATCTCGGTGCTGTACGGCGCGATCATGGCGATCATGCAGACCGACCTGCTGCGGCTCGTCGGCTGGACCTCGGTGAGCCACTTCGGCTTCATCATCCTGGGCATCTTCACCTTCACGCCGCTGGGCACCGCCGGGTCGAGCTTCATGATGCTCAACCACGGCCTCGCCACCGGCGCGCTGTTCCTGGTGGCCGGGTTCCTCGTGTCCCGGCACCCGGAGCGGTCGCAGCGCATCACGGACTACCGCGGCCTGCGGTCGGTCACGCCGGTGCTCGCCGGCACGTTCCTCGTGGCGGGCCTGGCGACGCTGTCGCTGCCCGGCCTGGCCACGTTCGTCAGCGAGATCATGGTGCTGATCGGGGCGTTCTCCGGGGCTCCCGCCGGCTCGGCCGCCTGGACCGTCGCGGCGATCCCGGGCGTGGTGCTCGCCGCGGTCTACGTGCTGCTGACCTACCAGAAGATCTTCACCGGGGCGCCGGCCGAGGGCCTGGAGGCCCTGCCCGACCTCAAGGCGCGTGAGCGCATCGTCGCGGCCCCGCTGGTGGCCGGACTCCTGGTGCTCGGCCTGGTGCCGGGCCTCGCCCTGACCTATGTGGACGCGCCGGCCCAGCAGTCGGCCGCCCTGACAGCGGTGGATGAGCCGGCGGATGCCGCGCAGATGGGGAGCGACAAGTGAACGAGTTCGTGGCACCCGAGATCGACTGGCTCGCCCTCGCCCCGCTGATCGTGGTGCTGGGCGCGGGTGTGGTCGGCGTGCTCCTCGAGGCCTTCGTCCCGGCCCGGGCGCGCCGCGTGACCCAGATCGTGCTCACCCTGGCCGCCCTGGCCGGCAGCCTCGCGTTCGTGGCGGTGCTGTGGCCGCAGATCGTGGCGCAGCCCGTCCAGGTGGTCGGCGGCACCGTGACGCTGACGCCGTTCGCGCTGGGCGCGCAGGGCATCATCGCGGTGCTCGCGTTCCTGGGCGTGCTCGTGGTGGCCGACCGCACCGCCACCGGCCAGGACGCCTTCGCGCCCACGGCCGCGGCGGTGCCCGGCACCTCGTACGAGGACCTGGCGCGGCGGTCCGGCCTGGAGCAGACCGAGATCTACCCGCTGCTGCTGTTCGCGGCGGGCGGCATGATGCTCTTCGCCGCCACCGACGACCTGATCGTCATGTTCATCGCGCTGGAGGTGCTGTCGCTCCCGCTGTACGTGCTGTGCGCCACGGCCCGTCGGCGCCGGCTGCTCTCGCAGGAGGCCGCGGCGAAGTACTTCCTGCTCGGTGCGTTCGCCTCGGCGCTGTTCATCTTCGGCGTGGCGCTGATCTACGGGTTCGCGGGCACGGTGCGGCTCCTGGAGATCGCCCAGGCGGTGCAGCAGGGCGGCCTGCCCCTGGAGGGCATGACCGGGCTGCTCGTGGCCGGCGTGCTGCTGGTGACGGTCGGCCTGCTGTTCAAGGTGGGCGCCGTGCCGTTCCACGCCTGGACGCCCGACGTCTACACCGGCGCGCCCACGCCCATCACCGGGTTCATGGCCGCCTGCACCAAGGCGGCGGCCGTCGCGGCGCTGGTCGAGGTGCTGTACCGCATCTCGATCGGCGTGCAGGCCGTCAGCCCGGAGACGATGCGGCAGCTCCAGGTGGTCATCGTGGTGGTGGCCGTCCTCACCATGGCCGTCGGCACGGTGGTCGGGTCCGTGCAGACCGACGTGAAGCGCCTGCTGGCGTACTCGTCGATCGCCCACGCGGGCTTCCTGCTGGTGGGCATCGCGGGCTTCAGCTCGCAGGTCCAGTCCTCCACGCTCTTCTACCTGCTGGCCTACGGCATCGCCACGATCGGCGCGTTCGCGGTGGTCACGCTGGTCCGGGAGCGCCGGGTCACGGCCGGGGGCGGCGAGGACAACGGTCCGGTCGAGGACGACGGCGTCGTGCTCGGCGAGGCCACGGAGATCGCGCAGTGGGCCGGCCTGGGGCGCAAGGCCCCGTGGCTCACCGCCGCGTTCGCCCTGTTCCTGCTGTCGATGGCGGGCATCCCGCTCACCGCCGGCTTCATCGCCAAGTTCGGCGCGTTCTCCGGGGCGACGTCGGGCGGCCTGTGGTGGCTCGCGGTCCTCGGCGTCATCGCGTCGGTGGTCGCCGTCGCGTTCTACCTGCGGCTGCTGGTGGTCATGGTGTTCCAGCCCGCCCCGATCACGCCGGGGGTCGAGCCCGCCGAGGGCGAGGTCCTGACGGGCGCGGCTGGTGCGGGCGAGGGCAGCGAGGGCGCGTCCGGCGGCGTCGCCACCGCGACCAGGGCGCAGGTCACAGCCGCGCAGCGGGTCGTGGTGACGGTGGTGCGGTCCCGGGGTCCGGCCGCCGTGGCGATCGCCGTCTGCGCGCTCGCGACGGTGATTCTCGGCGTTTTCCCCTCTCTGGTTCTTAATCTGGCGGCAGAGGCAAGTAAGTTCGTGCCGTGACCTCCGTACCGCTGCCGCCCCAGACGACGACGGGTACGTCGGCGTCCGCACTGCCGGCCGCTCCGACTGACCTGCCCGACCCGACCGCGCTCGGCCTGCCGATCACGGACCCGGAGCTGGCGTCCCGTCTCGCGGATCGCCTGACGGTGGTCGACGACGTGCTGTCGGACGCCGTCTCCAGCGCCGACAAGCTGGCGGACGGCGCCTCGCGGCACCTCGTCGACGCGGGCGGCAAGCGGTTCCGGCCGCTGCTCACACTGCTCACGGGTGAGCTCGGCGACGGCGCGGCCCCCGGCGTCGTCGACGCCGCCGTGGTGGTCGAGCTGACGCAGGTCGCCTCGCTGTACCACGACGACGTCATGGACTCGGCGCCGATGCGCCGGGGCGCGCCGGCGGCGCACATGGTGTGGGGCAACTCGGTCGCGATCCTCGTGGGCGACATGCTCTTCGCCCGGGCCTCGGCCCGGGTGGCGGAGCTGGGTCCCGAGGCCGTGATCCTGCAGTCCCGCACGTTCGAGCGGATGTGCATGGGGCAGCTGCACGAGACCATGGGCCCGGACGACGGCGAGGACGAGGTGGCCCACTACCTCCAGGTGCTGTCGGACAAGACGGCGTCGCTGCTGTCGACGTCGGCCCGCCTGGGGGCCATGCTCTCCGGCGCGCCGAAGGAGCAGGTCGAGGCCGTGGGCGCGTTCGGCGAGAAGGTCGGCGTCGCGTTCCAGCTCGCCGACGACGTGCTCGACGTCGCGTCGTCGGGGGAGACCTCGGGCAAGACGCCCGGCACCGACCTGCGGGAGCACGTCCCGACCATGCCTGTGCTGCTGCTGCGCCGGCACGTCGCGTCGGGCTCCGCCACCGACGACGACAAGGACCTGCTCGCGACGCTCGACGGCGACCTGTCGTCCGACGAGGTGCTGACGGCCGCCCTGCAGCGCCTGCGGGCGCACACCGTGCTCGCCGACACCCGGGAGCTGGCCGTGCGCTGGGCGCGCGAGGCGGCCGCGGAGCTCGCGCCGCTGCCGGACGGGCCGGTCAAGGAGTCGCTGGAGCAGTTCGCGCAGGCCTTGGCGGACCGGGCGGTCTGAGCCGCCACTCGAATCTACTCTAACAATGTTAGAGTAGATTCATGTACGCGGCAGAGGTGGACCACACGCTGACCCTCCCGTTGGAGGACGCGCTGGACGGCCTTGCCCGATTGCCCGAAGGTCAGTGGTTCGAGCGCAAGTCCGGTCGTGTCGACCCGAGAGATCTGGCTGTACCGCTCGTCGCCCTGGCGAACGCCGAGGGTGGTTGTGTAGTCGTCGGCTTCCACGGTGGTGTGGTTGATGGCGTGCCGCGCGCGCGGGTCAACGCCCTTCGCCAGGCGGCTCAGGACTTCACCCGGCCGGTCGTCCGCGCGCGCATCGAGGAGATCGAGCTGGCGAGTGGCGGCTGCGTCCTGATCCTGCGAGTCGATCCGGGAGAGGCGGTCCACGAGACCGTCAAGGGGGACGTGTACCTGCGCGTGGGCGACGAGTCGCGGCGGCTGGGCTTCGCGCAACGTCAGGAGCTCGAGTTCGACCGGGGTTCGGCGCCGTTCGACGGGACGCGAGCGCATGTGGGGATCGGGGACCTCGACCCTGAACAGGTGGAGGCGTACCAGCTCGCCATCGGGTCGGCGACCCCGAACGGCATGTTGCGTGCGCGGGGTCTGCTGACCGGGGACGGCGATCCGACGGTCGCTGCCTATCTCCTGTTCGCGGAATCGCCTCAGGCGCTTTACCCCAATGCGCACGTTCGCGTGCTGCGATACACCGACGTGGAGCGGGGCTCGGGGTCGAGGCTCACGCTCGACGATGACGCGGACGTGCGGTGCGAGGGGTCCATCCCGCAGCAGATCGATCGGGCCGCTCATGAGATTGAGCGGTTGCTTCCTCGCCGAAGGGCGCTGGCCAGCTCCGGCCGGTTCGCGGCGTCGGGGATCGTCCCGCGCGATGCCTGGCTCGAAGGACTGGTCAATGCGGTGCTGCACCGGTCGTACAGCATGATCGGCGACCACGTGCGCGTCGAGATCTTCCCCGACCGTGTGGAGATCTCAAGTCCTGGGCGTTTTCCCGGGATCGTCAACCCGGATCAGCCGCTCGACATCAGCCGGTACGCCCGCAACCCCCGCATCGCGCGGGTGTGCTCGGACCTCGGCATCGCTCAGGAGCTCGGCGAGGGGATCCGGCGGATGTTCGACGAGATGCGCAGTCGTGGCCTGACCGATCCGATGTACACGCAGACGCAGGGCGGAGTGCGGTTGATCCTCTCGGCGCTCGACATGTTGCCCCCGGAGATCTCTGATCAGCTCTCCCGGGGGGCGCGGCGCGTGCTCGAGGTGCTCCGCACGGCCGGGCGTCCTTTGGGCACAGGACAGGTCGCGGAGGTCGCGGAACTTGCCCGCCCGACCACCATTCGCCATCTGCAGAAGCTGCAGGAGCTTGGAGCTGTCGTGTGGGAGGGGCAGTCGTCCAAGGACCCACGAGCCGTGTGGCGCGTCCGCTGAAGATTCACCCGCACCGGGAGACCTCCTCACGTTCCGGTTGTCGGGGGCAACGGCTAGGCTGCCGCCACCGCCGTTGATCAAGACTTGAGGAAGACCTGTGCCCGGATTGAAGGTGCCGACGCGCTCGGCCGTCTCCGGCGGCGTCGTCGCCGTCTTCGCAGGGGCGCTGATCCTGCTCTCCGTGCTGCAGCAGGGCGAGTCCACCGCCGAGGTCAACCTCGACGACTCCGGCGTCTGGGTCACCAAGACGTCAGCGGGGCTGCTCGGACGGTTCAACGACGAGGCGCAGGCGTTGGACGGCACGCTGCTGTCCGGCTCCTCGACGTTCGACGTGCAGCAGGCCGAGTACCGGGTGCTGATGACGGACGCCGGCACCGCCACGGCAAGCCCCGTCGACCCGGCGCAGCTCGTCCTGGGCGGCACCATGACCGCGCCCGCCGGCGCGGTCATCGCGTCCGGCGGGCACACCGCGGCGGTGCTGGACCCGGAGGACGGCCGGCTGTGGGTGCTCCCGTTCGAGGCCGCCGTCCAGTTCAGCGCGACCGACCTGGAGCCGACGGCGGTGCTCGGGCCGGGCGCCCGGATCGCCGTCGCGACGGACGGCACGGTCTTCGGCGCCGCACCCGCCAAGGGCCGGCTCGCCACCGTGCTGACGACCGGCTCGGGCACCGTGGACACGGTGACGGACGCAGAGCTGCCGGTCGACAAGGACGCCGAGATCGAGGTGACCGCCGTCGGTGACCGGCCGGTGGTCCTGGACCGCAGCGCGGGCACGCTGGTGCTGCCCGGCGGCGCCGTCGTGGAGCTGGCCGACGGGGCAGAGGCCCGGCTCCAGCAGCCGTCGGCAGAGGCCGACGTCGTCGTCGTGGCGACGACGAAGGGCCTGGTCACCCAGCCGCTCCGTGGCGGCAGCTCCACCACCCGGGTGGGGCAGGGCACCCCGGCGGCGCCCGTGCAGCTCGGCGGCTGCACGTTCGGCGCCTGGTCGGGCACCGGGCGCGTGGTCCGGGACTGCGAGGGTACGGACCTCGACGTGGACGAGCTGCTCGAGGGTGCGGACGGCGAGCTCGCCTACCGGGTCAACCGCCAGGTGATCGTGCTGAACGACGTCGCGTCGGGCACGCTGTGGATGGCCGCGGACGACTTCGAGAAGGTCGACGACTGGGATCTGAAGATGCCCGAGGACGCCGAGGGCGAGAAGACCGAGTCGGAGACCACCACGCCCGAGATGGTGGACCAGTTCGTCGCGCAGCGGGACAAGCCCAACCGGCCGCCCACGCCGAAGGACGACTCGATCGGGGTCCGGCCGGGCCGGACCACCGTGCTCGACGTGCTGGGCAACGACCTCGACCCCGACGGCGACGTGATGACGGCGTCGATCAAGGAGCCCGCCGGCAAGGTGGCCGGCGCGGGGGCCTCGGACATCTCGGTGGACCGTGTGCTGGACGGCGCGGCGCTCCAGGCGAACGTGCCGGAGACGGCGACGGGCAGCACCACCTTCACCTACACCGTGGACGACGGCCGTGGCGGCACCGCCGACGCGAAGGTGCAGGTGCGCGTGGTGCCGCTGAGCGAGAACGAGGCGCCCGCACCGAAGGGCGAACCGGTGCTGCGTGTCGCGCAGGGCGGGGACGCGTCGATCAAGGTGCTCCCGTTCTGGCGTGACCCTGAGGGCGACGACCTCGTGCTGTCGAGCGCCGCCACCGCGGACCCGATGGACGAGGTGCGGTTCCGCCCGGACGGCACCGTCGAGTTCCGCGACGGCGGCACCACGACGGGCCGCAAGATCGTCGACCTCACGGTGTCGGACGGGCTGGACCAGGTGGGCGAGGGCAGGCTGCTCGTCGACGTGATCGCCACGCAGGAGCCGCCGGTCGCCGTGGCCGACCACGTGACCGTCCTGGCCGGCGACCCGGTCACGGTCCAGCCGCTGCGCAACGACTCCGACCCGAACGGCGACCGGCTGCGACTGGTCAGCGTCTCCGAGCAGGAGCCGGCCACGATCACGGAGAACTACGCCGCGGGGACCTTCCGGTTCGTGAGCCAGGAGCCGGGCAGCTACGACATCACCTACCAGGTCAGCGACGGCCCGGGCTCGACCATGGGCCTGGTGCGGGTCGACGTGCTCCCGCCGCCCGACGCCGCGGGCCCGCCCGTGGTCGTGGCCGACACCGTGCTGCTCCCGGCGGGCGGCTCGGCGCGCGTGGACGTCCTCGCGAACGACTCCGACCCGGGCGGCGGCGTGCTGGTCGCGTCCTCGGTGCAGGCCGAGGCGGGCGTCACCGCCGTCGTGCTGGACCACCACGTGCTGCGGGTCGCCGAGACCGAGCGCCTGGACCGGCCCGTGACACTGCGGTACACCGCTTCCAACGGCACGGAGACCGCCGTCGGCCAGGTGCGGGTGGTGCCGATCGCCGCGCCGACCGAGCTGCGCCCGCCCGAGGCCGCGGTGGACGAGGCGACCGTGCACACGGGCGACATCGTGACCGTCCCGGTGCTGAAGAACGACTCCCACCCGGACGGGCTGGAAATGAAGCTCACGCCCGAGCTGGTGGAGGAGCCGGACGTCGGCGAGGCCTTCGTGTCCGAGGACACGGTGCGGTTCCGCGCCGGCTCCGAGGCCGGCACGGCGCACCTGGTCTACGAGGTGCGGGACAGCAACGGCCAGAAGGACTCCGCGCAGGTCACGATCAACGTCACCGACACCCTGGAGAACGCGGCGCCGCAGCCGCCGGACACCACGGCGCGCGTGCTCGCGGGCGCGGTCACGCGGATCCCGCTGCCGCTCGACGGCAGCGACCCGGACGGCGACTACGTGACGCTCGGCGGCCTGTCGGCTCCGCCGTCGCAGGGCACCGCCCGGGTCGTCGACGGGTTCCTCGAGTACGAGGCGTCTCGGGACGCGGCGGGTGCGGACGAGTTCCGGTACGCCGTGACGGACACGCGCGGCGCCACCGCCGAGGGCACGGTCGCGGTGGGCGTCGCGCAGCCGCCGGGGGTCAACCAGCCGCCCACCGCGGGCGACGACGAGACGCTCGTCCGGCCCGGCCGCGACGTCGCGGTGGACGCCCTGGCCAACGACTCCGACCCGGACGGCGACCAGGTGGGCCTGGTGCCGAGGTCGTTCGAGGGTGCGGAGGGGCTCGACCCGGAGGTCGTCGACGACCAGGTCGTCGTCACGACGCCCCGGGACGAGGGGACCCAGACCTTCTACTACGGCATCGAGGACACGTACGCGGCCCGCGCCACCGGCGCGATCACGGTCCAGGTCGCCAAGGACGCGCCCCTGCTGCGCCCCGTGGCCCGCGACGACGTGGTCCCGCCCACCGACGTCACCTCCGACACCGTGACCGTGGACGTGCTGGGCAACGACACCGACCCCGACGGGGTCGCGAGCGACCTGACGGTCGCCGTCGTCGGCGACGACGGCGAGCAGCCCGACGGCGTCACGCTCGGCGAGGGCGGCGCGGTGACGGTGGCGCTCACCGAGGACCCGCAGGTGCTCACCTACACCGTGACCGACCTGGACGGGCTGACGGCGAAGGCGTTCGTGCGGGTGCCGCGGGACGGTTCGCTGCCGCACCTGAGGCAGCCGGTCAAGGCGCTGCGGACGTTCGCCGGCGAGACGCTGGAGATCGACATCGCCGACCACGTCGAGGTGGCCGACGGGCACGAGCCGCGGTTCACGGTCGAGGAGAAGGTGTCCGCCGTCGAGGGCGCCCGTGAGGTCACCGGCCCGACCACGCTCACGTTCACGTCGGACGAGGACTACGTGGGCCCGGCCTCGGTCACCTTCGAGGTGACCGACGGCGACGGCCCCGACGACCCGGAGGGCCGGACCGCCGTGCTCACCCTCCCGATCGACGTGCGGGCCAGCCGCAACCAGCCGCCCGAGATCAAGGGGACGGCGCTGCTCGAGGTCGCCGCGGGCGAGGAGGCGGCGCTGGACCTGTCGCGCGTCGCGGTGGACCCGGAGGGCGACCCGCTGACCGTCGCGATCACCGGCGGGGCCGAGGGCATCACCTTCGGCACCGAGGGTTCGACGGTCCTCGCGCAGGCCCAGGCCGCCGTGCCCAAGGGCACCCGGGTCACCGTCCCGTTCACGGTGTCCGACAGCGGGCACCCGCCCGTCGCCGGGGACCTCGCCGTCACGGTCGTGGCCTCGACCCGGCCGCTCGCGCGCGCCAACCCGGACGAGGTGCGCGACGCGCACCAGGGCGAGGCCGCCACGGTGGACGTGCTGGCCAACGACGCCAACCCGTTCCCGCAGGAGCCGCTCCAGGTGGTCGGCGCCGTGGTCGAGACGGGCGAGGGCTTCGCCGAGGCGACGGGCGACATGGTCGTGGTGACGCCGTCGGACGACTTCGTGGGCGCGATGGTGGTGCGGTACCGGGTGGCGGACGCGACCGCGGACGTGAGCCGTGAGGTGGAGGGGACGGTCCGGCTGACCGTGCTGGGCCGGCCGGAGGCGCCCCGCGCCCCGCAGGTCGAGGAGGTGCGGTCCGGCACCGTCGTGCTGGCGTGGGACCCGCCGTCGGACAACGGCGCCGAGATCACCGGGTACACCGCCCGGTCCGGCAAGGGCGACGTCACCGAGTGCCGGTCGACGACGTGCACCGTCACCGGCCTCAAGAACGACGTGGTCTACAACTTCACCGTCACGGCCACCAACGAGGTGGGGGAGTCCGACCCGTCCGGGCCGTCCGAGGACGCCCGGCCGGACGAGAAGCCCGACAAGCCGGAGCCGCCGTCGCTGACGTTCGGCGACTCGTCGCTCGCGGTCTCGTGGAAGAACCGGGCGTACACCGACCGGTCCCCGATCGAGTGCGTGAACCTGGAGATCAGCCCGGCCCCGGCCGACGGCGTGATCCAGAAGTCCTGCGTCACCGGCACCCGGATCGTGTGGGACGGCCTGGCCAACGGCACCGCCTACACGGTGACGGTGCAGGCCGTGAACGCCGCGCCGGACCCCTCGGACTGGAGCGACGCCTCCGCGCCGGAGACGCCCGCCGCGCCGCCGGCCCAGCCCGCGGCCCCGACCGCGCAGCGGGTGGACAACGCCCTCGGCGGGCAGATCACGGTCGCGTGGACCGAGCCGGCGAACAACGGCGACGCGGTGGAGAAGTACTACCTGGACGTCTTCGAGGACGGGGCCAAGGTCGAGACCCAGACGGTGACGGGGACCTCGCGCGTCGTCTCGGGGCTGTCCGCCGAGGCGTCGTACACGTTCGCGGTCACCGCGGAGAACAAGGCGGGGAAGTCCCCGGCCAGCGACCGGTCGGCCGCGCAGGTGCCGTACGGGCAGCCGCTGGTCCCGGGCACGCCGACGGCGGCGCTCGGCTCCACCACGAGCGGCCAGGCCGACGTGCGCTGGAGCGGCATCGCGTCGGACGCGTTCCGCGGGCCGGGGCACCGGTACGAGGTGCTGGCGAACGGCGGCGGCACGCCGGCGAACGCCGGGACCGCGACGTCGTACACCTTCAGGAACCTCGCCAACGGCACGGCGTACCGGTTCCAGGTGCGCGCCTGCAACCAGTACACGTGCTCGGCCTGGACCGCGAGCTCCGGCGCCGTGACCCCGTACACGACACCGGGCGCACCGGGCGTGAGCTGGACGCTGCGCTCGTCCTCCGAGGGCCGGTTCACCGTGTCGCCCCCGGGCAGCGACGGCGGCCGGGCCGTGGAGTCGATCCGGTACCGCGTCAACGGCGGCGGCTGGCAGAGCATGTCCGCGTCCGGCGGCAACGTCGACGTCGGGCCGGCGTACAACACCAGCTACAGCCTGGAGGCGCAGGCCTGCAACGCGGCCGGGTGCGGCACCACGGCGTCGGGCAGCGGGCGGACCAACTCGAACCCGGCCAACCGCTCGTTCACCATCTCCAAGGGTGCCGACGGGTCGACGTCGTCCGGCTGCCGTCAGGGCGCGGCATGCCGGTGGATCAACATGAGCATCACCGGGTGGGAGCCGAACACGGCGTTCACCATGCGGTGCCTGTCCACCGAGCACGACTCCGCGGGCCAGGTCTACTTCCCCCGGTACGAGCAGGGCAACTGGTGGGGTCAGGCCTGGGGCGTGCCGCTGCGGACGGACGGCAACGGCAACTGGTCGGGGCAGACCGACTGCATGCACGGCTACACGGGTGAGTACACGTGGATCGAGACGCAGGAGCTGGGGGAGTCGAACCACCTGCTTTGGTAAATCGATGGAATCACGCCGACACGGTCGCGACACTCCGGCCGCTTACCAGACGAACTCCTACAATCTGGACGGGCGGCATGGGTAGTCCTGCCCACTGAAATTCCACGACGATTCACCCAACCCCCCGGTAGTGTGCTCCCGTTGCGCCTGTGTGTGCCGTCCGGGCGGGCAATTTTTCGGTGGCGTGAGGAAAGAGGAGGACGCATGAGCTTTGTCTCACGCGTGTACGAGAACCGCAGATCGGCAGCATCGGTCGGTGTGGTGACCCTCTTCGGCGCGGGGCTCCTGGGCTTCGCGCTCCTCTACGACGGTGAGGCGACGGCCGACGTCGAGCTCAACGACTCGGGCGTGTGGGTGACCCAGACCGCCTCGGGCAAGCTCGGCCGGTTCAACTACGAGGCCAAGGCCCTCGACGGCACGCTGCTCGCCAACTCCGCGAGCTTCGACGTGGAGCAGGACGCCCAGCGCGTGCTCCTGGACAGCTCGGGCGACTCGTCCGCGAGCCCCGTCGAGCCGGCGCAGCTCACCCTGCGCGGCACCATGAAGTTCCCTGCCGGAGCGCAGGTCGCCGCGGGCGGCGCCACCACCGCGGTGTACGACGACGAGTCCGGCAAAGCCTGGGTCCTGCCCTTCGACGGGGCGGTCGCGTTCGACGAGAAGAAGCTCAAGCCCACGGTCAAGGCCGGCCAGGGCGGCACGCTCGCGGTGGCCAAGGACGGCACCGTGTTCCTGGCCGTGCCGGCCGACGGCAAGCTCTACACGATCCCGACCAGCTCCCAGGGCGTCGCCCAGGACCCCGAGGAGTCCTCGCTCGCGCTGAGCGCCGACGCCAAGATCCAGGTCTCGGCGGTCGGCGACCAGCCCGTGGTGCTGAACCAGTCCACGGGCAACCTGATCCTGCCCGGGGGCGACTCGGTCGAGATCGAGGACGGCTCCCAGGGCATGCTGCAGCAGCCGTCCGCCGAGGCGGACAACGTGGTGCTGGCCACCACGAAGGGCCTGGTCTCCCAGCCGCTCGGGGGCGGCGACGCGACCACGCGCACGGCGCAGGGCGGGCCGTCGGCCCCCGTGCAGCTCAGCGGGTGCGTCTACGGCGCCTGGAACTCGGGTCAGGTCATCCGGGACTGCGAGGGCACGGACAACGACGTCGACCAGGTGCTCGAGGGCGTGAACGCCGGCATCAGCCTCGTCTACCGCGTGAACCGCAACATCATCGTCCTGAACGACGTCGCGAACGGCTCGCTGTGGATGGCCGCCGACCAGTTCGAGAAGGTCGACGACTGGGACCTCAAGATGCCCGAGGACGCCGAGGGCGAGAAGACCGAGTCGGAGCAGACCACGCCGGAGCAGGTCGACCAGTTCGTGGCCGAGCGCAACAAGGCCAACCGCCCGCCGGTCGCAAAGGACGACTCGTTCGGCGTGCGGCCGGGCCGCACCACGGTGCTCAACGTGCTCGGCAACGACGTGGACCCGGACGGCGACGTGATGGTCGTGAAGCTCAAGGGCGAGGTCGACGGCGCGGTCGGCGTCGACCGGGTGCTCGACGGCGCGGCCCTCCAGGCGAACGTGCCGGCGGACGCGACCGGGACCACCAGCTTCACGTACGAGGTGAACGACGGCCGCGAGGGCGGCGTCGACGAGGCGTCCGTGGACGTCAAGGTGGTGCCGCTGGAGGAGAACAACGCGCCGATCCAGTCGGGCGAGCCCGTGCTGCGGGTGGGTCAGGACGGCATGGCGACCATCAAGGTGCTGCCGTACTTCAAGGACCCGGACGGCGACGACATGTTCCTGTCGAACGCCAGCACGGCCGACCCCCTGGACGAGGTGCGGTTCCGCCCGGACGGCACCATCGAGTTCCGCGACGGCGGCACGACCACCGGGCGCAAGATCGTGGACATCACGGTCTCCGACGCCTTCGGGCTGCCCTTCCAGGGCCGGCTGCTGGTCGACGTCATCGCCACCAACGTGCCGCCGGTCGCGGTGCAGGACCACGTGACCGTGCTGACCGGCGAGCCCGCGACGGTGCGACCGATGGCCAACGACTTCGACCCCAACGGCGACAAGCTGCGCCTGACGGCGGTCGCCGACAAGCCGGGCCTGACGATCACGCCGAACTACGGCGCCGGCACCTTCCGCGTCGCGAGCGACTCGCCCGGCTCGTACGACGTGACCTACCAGATCACCGACGGCCCCGAGCCGACCATGGGCCTGGTGCGCGTGGACGTCGTGGACCCGCCGGACGAGGCGGGCCCGCCCGTCGCGGTCTCCGACCAGGTGCTGCTGCCGACCGGCGGCTCGGCGCTGGTGGACGTGCTCGCCAACGACACCGACCCCGCGGGCGGCGTGCTCGTGGTGCAGGGCGTCTCCGTCCCGGACGACGCCCCGGTCAAGGTCGCGGTGCTCAACCACCAGATCCTGAAGGTCTCGGAGGTCAAGCGCCTGGACGGGCCGGTGACGGTCACGTACACCGTCGCGAACGGCTCGGGGACCACGACGGGCCAGGTGCGCGTGGTGCCGATCCCGGCGCCGGCGCAGCTGCGTCCGCCGGAGGCGGGTCCGGACGAGGCGACCGTGCACGTGGGCGACGTGGTGACCATCCCGGTGCTGAAGAACGACACGCACCCGGACGGCCTGGAGCTGACGCTGACCGACGAGCTGCAGGAGTCGCCGCCGGCCGCGGCGGGCGAGGCGTTCGTCTCGGAGGACACGGTGCGGTTCCGGGCCGGCCAGGAGGCCGGGACGTACCACGCCGTCTACGAGGTGAAGGACTCCAACGGGCAGAAGGACTCCGCCCAGGTGACCATCGTCGTCAAGGACGACCCGGAGAACGCGGCCCCGCAGCTCCCGGACATCACGGCGCGCGTGCTGGCCGGCGGGACCACCCGGATCCCGCTGAACCTGGACGGCACCGACCCCGACGGCGACTACGTCACCCTGAGCTCGATCTCCGCGGCGCCGTCGCAGGGCACCGCCACGATCGTGGACGGGTTCATCGACTACACCGCGGCCGAGGACAGCACCGGCCTGGACACCTTCACCTACCAGGTGACGGACACCCGCGGCGCGGTGGGCGAGGGCCTGGTGCGCGTGGGCGTCACCCCGCCGCCCGCCACCAACCAGCCGCCGCAGGCCACCGACGACGAGACGACGGTGCGGCCGGGCCGCACGGTGGCCGTGCGGGCGCTGGAGAACGACACAGACCCCGACGGCGACGAGATCGGCCTCGTGGAGAGCGCGTTCGAGGGCACCGAGGACATGGACCCCAAGGTCGTCGAGGACGACGTGGTGGTCACCGCGCCGGACGAGGAGGGTTCCTACTCCTTCTACTACGGCATCCAGGACAGCTTCCGGGCCCGCGCCAGCGGCGCCGTCACGGTGAACGTGGACAAGAACGCGCCGTTGCTGCGGCCGATCGCCCACGACGACGTGGTGACCGCGGACGACGTCGAGGGCTCCTCGTCGGTGACCGTGGACGTCAAGGCGAACGACGTGGACCCGGACGGCGTGGCCGCCGACCTCGAGCTGACGGTCGACCCGGACCTGGAGGGCGTGCAGCTCACCGAGGAGGGCTCGCTGGAGGTGCAGCTCACCGAGAGCGCCCAGGTGATCACCTACACCGTGACCGACATGGACGGCCTGGAGGCCAAGGCGTTCGTGCGGGTGCCGGGCGACCAGGCGCGGCCGCACGTCAAGCCGGGCCTGGAGCCGCTCAAGGCGACCAGCGGCGAGCCGCTGACGATCGACATCGCGGAGTACGTGGTGGTGCGCGACGGGACGAAGCCGCGGATCACCGAGGAGAAGACGGTCAAGGCGCTGGAGGGCAAGGTCGAGGTCGACGACGCGGACACGCTCGTCTACACCTCCGCCGAGGACTTCGCGGGCGCGGCGTCGGTCAGCTTCGAGGTGACCGACGGCGACGGGCCGGACGACCCCGAGGGTCTGACGGCGGTGCTGACGCTGCCGATCGACGTGACCCCGTCCAAGAACATGCCGCCCAAGATCACGGGCCGGCCCGTGCTGCAGGTCGCGGCCGGCGAGGAGAGCTCGGTCGACCTGTCGCGGTACGTCAAGGACCCGGACAAGGACCCGCTGACCTTTGACGTCAAGGGTGTCGAGGGCATCTCGCCGTCGGTCTCCGGTAACACGGTCTCGGCGCAGGTCGACCCGTCGGTGTCGAAGGGCACCGCGCAGGAGCTCGCGATGACGGTGTCCGACGGCAAGAACCCGGCCGTCGAGGCCGTGCTGACCGTCGAGGTCGTGGCCTCGACCCGGCCGCTCGTCCAGACCACGCAGGACGTGGTGCTCGACGCCCACCAGGGCGAGGCGACCACGATCCCGGTGCTGGACAACGACACCAACCCGTTCCCGGACAAGGAGCTGACGCTGTCGGGCGTGCCCACGGTCGAGACGGGCATCGGCACCACCGAGTACCGCGGCAACCAGCTCGTGGTGACGCCGGACGAGGACTTCACGGGCGTCATGACCGTGCGCTACCGCGTGCAGGACGCGACCGGCGACCCCGACCGCGAGGTCGACGGCATCGCCAAGCTGACCGTGCTGGGCCGGCCCGAGGCGCCCCGCGCTCCGCGGGTCGAGGAGGTGCGCTCCGAGACGGTCGTGCTGAGCTGGGACCAGCCCAACAACAACGGCGCGGACATCACCGGCTACACGCTGCGCACGCAGAACGGTCAGGAGCACGCCTGTGCCACGACCACCTGCACGTTCGACGGGCTCGCGAACAACGTGAAGTACACGTTCACGGTGACCGCGACCAACGACGTGGGCGAGTCCGAGCCGTCCCCGGCGTCGCGCGAGGCCCGTCCGGACGAGAAGCCGGACCAGCCCGAGCCCCCGACGCTCGAGTTCGGTGACCAGAGCCTGATCGTGAAGTGGAAGAACAAGGCCTACACGGACCGCTCGCCGATCGAGTGCGTCAACCTGGAGATCAGCCCGGCCCCCGCCGACGGCGTGACGCAGAAGACCTGCCAGCCCGGCACCACCACCACGTGGACCGGTCTGAACAACGGCACGGCGTACACGGTCCGGGTGCAGGCCAAGAACCAGGCGCCGGACCCGTCGGAGTGGTCCGAGCCGTCGGCTCCGGAGACCCCGGCCGCGCCCCCGGCGCAGCCGGCCGCGCCCACCGCGCAGCGGACGAACACCGCTGTGGGCGGCCAGATCGACGTGTCGTGGACGGCCCCGGCCAACAACGGTGACGCGGTGAAGAAGTACTACCTCGACGTCTACCAGGACGGGAACAAGGTCAAGACGCTCACGACGTCCGGTACCTCGCAGGCCGTCCAGGACCTGAACCCGGAGTCCTCCTACACGTTCACGGTCCAGGCCGAGAACAAGGCGGGCAAGTCCCCGGTCAGCGCGCAGTCCGCCGCGGAGCCGGCGTACGGCATCCCGACCGTCCCGGCGGGCGTGACCGCGAGCAACCCGGGCGACGGAAGCGCGACCGTGAGCTGGAACGCGATCCCGAGCTCCAACTTCCGCGGTCCGGCGCACCGGTACGAGGTCTCGGCCAACGGCCAGGGCAACCCGAGCGCGGGCGACGCGACGTCGTACCGGTACGGGGGCCTGAACAACGGGACCACGTACACGTTCCAGGTGCGGGCGTGCAACCAGTACGTCTGTGGTGACTGGTCGGCGGCGTCCAACGGGGTGATCCCCTTCGGCCCGGTGCCGAAGCCGACCATCTCCGCGAACGGCGGGGACCAGAAGGTCACGTTCACCTGGGACGCGACCGGGCAGAACGGGCGCCCCACCACGGTCCGCGTGACCGGTGCGATCAGCAGCACGGCCAAGAGCGGCTCCCAGACGGCCTCCGCCGGCTACAGCGACTCCAAGGAGGCGTGCGTCACGGTGACCGACTCGGAGGGGCAGACCAACAGTGCCTGCGACACCGGCACGTCGGACCCCCGGCCGAACCCGCAGGCGTGGGTGACGAAGGGCTCGGGCGTCGACAACGACGAGTGCGGCGACCCCTCGTGCGCCTACATGGTCGTCAACTGGCAGGACTTCCCGACCGGTAACCACAGCGTCGAGTGCTACTCCGGCACCAACCCGGACGAGTCCGGCTGGCACAACATCCTGACGCCCGACCGCGCCTACACCATCAACTTCGGGTCGGCCACCAGCAGCCGCCAGCTCGGCTGCTTCTACGGGTACCCGGGGACGCAGGTGGCCGTCCGGATCGACGGCACCCTCTACGAGGCCAGGAACTGGTAGAACCGACCCTGCCCGGCCGCCGCGCACGCGGCGGCCGGGCACGCCATGATCGACACAACTTTTCACCCGACGGACGAGCAGTAACGAGCAGTAGGGAAACACGAGATGACCACGATGACCCCCGAGCAGGCGGCCTGGTTCGCCCAGACCTTCGACCGGCTCGTCGGCAACGTCGGGCAGGCGGTCCTGGGCAAGGCGCCGGTCGTGCGCCTCGCGCTCACGTGCATGCTCGCTGAGGGCCACCTGTTGCTGGAGGACGCCCCGGGCACGGGCAAGACCATGCTCGCGCGCTCCATCGCGGCGTCGGTCCAGGGCTCGCACAACCGCATCCAGTTCACGCCGGACCTGCTCCCGTCGGACGTCACCGGCGTGACGATCTACGACCAGAAGACCGGGAAGTTCGACTTCCACCCGGGCCCGATCTTCGCGTCGATCGTGCTGGCGGACGAGATCAACCGTGCCTCGCCGAAGACCCAGTCCGCGCTCCTGGAGGTCATGGAGGAGGGCCGCGTCACCGTCGACGGCGTCGCGCACACCACCGGCCGCCCGTTCATGGTGCTCGCCACCCAGAACCCTATCGAGCAGGCCGGTACCTACCGCCTGCCCGAGGCCCAGCTCGACCGCTTCCTCATGAAGACGTCGGTGGGCTACCCGGACCACGCCTCCACGGTGGAGATCCTGTCGGGCGCCGCGCTGAAGGACCGCAGCCAGGTGCTGCAGCCCATCATCACGACCAAGGCCGTCACCGAGATGGCCGACCTCGCCGCGACGGTGCACACCGACACCGCGGTGCTGGAGTACGTGTCGCGCCTCGCCGAGGAGACCCGCAACGCCCACGAGGTGCGCGTCGGCGTCTCGGTCCGTGGCGCGCTCGCCCTGGTGCGCTGCGCCAAGGTGTGGGCCGCCGCGCACGGCCGCAACTACGTGCTGCCCGACGACATCAAGGAGCTGGCCCAGCCGGTCTGGGGCCACCGCTTCGTGCTGGACCCGGAGGCCGAGTTCGCGGGCGCCCGCCCCGACGTCGTGCTGGCCCGGATCATGGCCGACGTCGCCGCGCCGCAGGAGCGGGCCTCGGCATGACGACCTCGGGCATCTCGGCGGGCAGCGCGGCCGGACCTGCCTACGGCAAGCGCCAGGACAAGCCGACCGGTCTTGCCGGCGTCGTCGCGGCCGGTCGCGCGCAGGCGCAGCGCGGCCGTCGCGGCTGGGTGACCTTCGCCGCCGCCGCCCGGACGCGGGCGGGGGCGCTCGGTCGTGCGCTCGCGCCGGTCCGCCGGACGTTCAGCACGTTCGGCATCGCGGTGACGCTGGTGGCGGCCGGTGCCTGGATCGCCGGGCTGACGCTCGGCTGGCTCGAGCTGCTGGTGGCCGCGATCGTGCTCACGGTGACGCTGCTGTGCGCCATCGTGTTCGTGCTCGGCCGGTTCAAGTACGACGTCGTGCTCGACCTGGCGCAGGCTCGCGTGACCGTCGGCGACCGCGCCGTCGGGCGCCTCGACGTCCGCAACTCGTCGAGCCGCCCGCTGCTGCCGTCGGTGATGGAGCTGCCGGTCGGCACGGGCACGGCGGCGTTCCCCGTGCCGCGGCTGAAGGGCGGCGGCACGCACGAGGAGATCTTCACGATCCCGACCCGGCGCCGCAGCGTGATCACGGTCGGTCCGGTCAAGTCCGTGCGCGCCGACCCCCTGGGCCTGCTGCGCCGCGAGATGACGTGGACCAACGAGCAGGAGGTCTTCGTGCACCCGCGCGTCAAGAACCTCACGGGCTCCTCCACGGGCTTCCTCAAGGACCTCGAGGGCCGGGTCACCAACGACATCACCAACTCGGACGTGAACTTCCATGCCCTGCGCGACTACGTGCCCGGCGACGACCGCCGGCACATCCACTGGAAGTCGACGGCCCGCACCGGCCAGGTCATGGTGCGGCAGTTCGAGGAGACCCGGCGCTCGCACCTCGCGGTGCTGCTGTCCACGCGTGCCGAGGACTATGCGAACGAGGAGGAGTTCGAGCTCGCCGTGAGCGTGTGCGGCTCCCTGGGCCTGCAGGCCATCAAGGAGGACCGCGGTGTGACGGTGCTCGTCAACGAGGCCACGCTGCACGGTGACCACCGCACCCGCCTGATGGACGACCTCTCCCGGATCGAGATGGTGTCCCGCAAGTCCAAGCTGGTGGACCTCGCCCGCGCGGCGAGCATGGCCGCCGCCGACTTCTCGGTGATCTCGTTCATCGTCGGCAGCATGGTCACGCCCACCGAGCTGCGTGCGGCGTCGGCCCGCGTGCCCGTGGGCGTGCAGGTCATGGCCATCCAGTGCGTGCCGGGGGCCTCCCTCGGCCGGCACTCCATCGCGGAGCTCGGCGTGCTCACCCTGGGCCGCCTCGGTGACCTGCCCCTTGCGCTGAAGAAGATGAGCGACGGATGAGCGACGAGAACACCCGCGGCAACCTCCCGGCGGGCGCGCACGCGCAGGGCAGCCAGCCGGCCTACGGCACCGGACCCGGGTACCGGACCGGCACCGGCCGGGGCACCACCCGACGCAAGGAGGCGGAGCAGCCGCGCGCGCTGACCAGGTTCGCCCTGGTCGACCTCGCCGCGCTGGCCGTGATGCTCGGCGCCGTCGCCGTGGGCTTCGGCCCGGTCTGGGGCTCGCTCGGCTACCTGCTGCCCACGGCCGGCGGTGCCCTCGTGGGCCTGGCCGTGGCCTGGGTGGGCGCCTGGCGGCGCTTCCCCGCCGTCGTGGTGACGGCGCTGGCCGTGCTGGCCTACGTGCTGTTCGGCGGAGCGCTGGCCCTGCCGCACACGACAATCGCCGGCGTGGTGCCGACCCTGGACACGCTGCGCGAGCTGATGCTCGGCTCCGTGCAGGGCTGGAAGCAGTTCATCACCACCGTGCCCCCCATGCGGTCGTTCCCCGACCTCGGGGTGGTCCCGTTCCTGCTCATGCTGGTCGTCGCGCTCGTCGCGGGCACCATCGCCTGGCGCGCCAGGCACGCGGTCTGGGCCGTCGTGCCGGTCATCGTCGGCCTGGTCGGCGTGATCCTGCTGGGCACGGTCGACGCCGCCATGCCGATCGTGCAGGGCCTCGTGATCGCCATCACCGCCCTCCTCTGGGGCGCGGTGCGCGTGATGGAGGCGCGCGTCGGCACGCACTCGATCACCACGGAGGCCAGCCGCGAGGCCACGCGCCGGCTGCGCTGGCACCGGGTGCGCACGGGCGCCACCATCCTGGGCGCCGCGGCGCTGGTCGCGGGCTTCACCGCCCCGATCCTCATGCCGGAGCAGCCGCGAACGGTGCTCCGCGAGACGGTCGTCCCGCCCTTCGACATCCACCAGTTCACCAGCCCGCTCGTGGCGTTCCGGCACTACGCCAAGGACGCCCGCGAGGACGAGCTGTTCACCGTCAGCGAGCTGCCCGAGGGCGCCCGCGTCCGCCTCGCGACCCTCGACGAGTACGACGGCGTGGTCTTCGACGCAGCCGGCGACGGCGGCGAGACCGGCGTCTACACGCGGGTCGGCGAGGAGATCGCGACGGCCTCCGACGACACGCCGACGCCGATCGAGGTCACGGTCGCGGGGTACAACGGCGTCTGGGTCCCCGAGATCGGCAACCTCACCGGCGTGGAGTGGCTCGGCGCGAACGCCGAGGCCCAGACGGACGGCACGTACTACAACTCGACGACCAGCACCGCGCTCACCACCGCCGGCATCACGTCGGGCGACACGTACCGGCTGAACATGCTGCTGCCCGCGACGCCGGACGAGGACGCCCTGAAGAAGGGCGAGATCCGCGACGCGGACATGCCCGAGACCGAGCCGAGCGCGCTGCCCGCGGGCCTGCCCGGCAAGACGGCGCAGTTCACGGGCGACAAGACCGACCCCGTGGAGAAGCTCTTCCTGCTCCGCGACGCGCTCCAGAACTCCGGCTTCCTGTCCAGCGGGCTCGACGGCCAGCCGCCGTCGCGGCCCGGTCACTCCGCCGACCGCGTCGACACGCTGATCGAGCAGGAGGAGATGGTGGGTGACGACGAGCAGTTCGCCGTCGCGCTCGCCCTCATGGCGCGCCAGGCGGGCATCCCGGCCCGCGTGGTCATGGGCTTCTACCCCGACAAGGACAGCGACTTCGAGGAGGGCAAGCCCTGGACCGTGCTCGGCAGTGACGTCCACGCCTGGGTCGAGGTGCCCTTCAAGGAGTACGGCTGGGTGCCGATCGACACGGTCCCGGACGAGAACCCGCAGATCCAGCCCGAGCCCAAGAGCGAGCAGGTGCCGAAGCCCCCGGTGCTGCAGGACCCGGAGCCGCCGGACGAGCCGGACAAGGCGAAGGCCGGCAGCGTCGAGGACGACGAGAAGGACGACACCGAGAACGACCCGTTCGACTGGGGCCTGCTCGGACTCATCCTGCTCGCGGTCGGCATCCCGCTCCTGGTGATCGCCGGACCGATCATCGCGATCCTCGCCTACAAGGCCCGGCGCCGGACGGCCCGGCGCACCGCCGACCTGCCCGCCGACCGCATCAGCGGTGGCTGGCACGAGGTCGTCGACGTCGTGACCGACATCGGGACGAGCGTGCCCCGCGGCGCGACACGCCGGGAGAGTGCCGGCGTGATCGCCGGTGCGCACCAGGTCCCGTCGACGCTCACGCTCGCGCACCGCGCGGACGCCTCGGTCTTCGGCCGCGGTGAGCCCACCCAGGCGGACGTCGAGTCCTTCTGGGCCGAGGTGGACGAGCTGGTGGGCGGGCTACGCTCCAACCTGAGCACGCGACGGAGGGTCGGCGCGGCGTTGTCGCTGCGCTCCGTCTGGGCGCGTGTGGGCGGTGGTCGCGGGATCCTCGCGGCCCTCGGGGGACTCGGGTCCCGGCGGACGAAGGAGAACCGATGACGGACGTGGTCTGCGCTGGCTGCGGGTCGACCCAGCGGGCGGGCGCACCCTTCTGCGCCGCGTGCGGACGGGAGTTCCCGCGGACGGGACGGCCCGTCGTGGAGCAGGCCCAGGTGCCGCAGGGGCAGGTGCAGCAGGCGGCCGCCGCCGCGCGCCACGGCTCGGGTTCGGTGCCGCTGGTGGAGAGCCGGCCGCCGATCACCACCGAGGTCGAGGTGTACACGGCGACGCAGATCCCCACGGCCGGCACCGTGCCGCCGCCGCTGGTCGCGCCCTACGCGGGCGTCGGCAAGCGCTTCGTCGCCTGGCTCATCGACGGTGTGATCGCCGGTGTGCTGATCGGCATCGCGGCAGCCATCGGCCTCTCGTTCATCGACATCCCCCCGGCGCTGACGGTGGTGTCGCAGGAACAGGCGGCCGAGATCGCCGCCCAGGCGGTGCGGGTCTACCTCATCGCGGGCCTGGTCGGTTTCTGCTTCCAGCTCTCCATGTGGATCTGGGAGTCCCGGACCGGACGCACCATCGGCAACTCGGCGATGGGCCTGCGCACGCTCTCCGCCGAGGACCGCAGCCCGATCGGGTTCGTCCGCGAGCTGCTGCGTGTGCTCGTGCTCGCGGCGGGTTCCCTGGTGGCGGGCTTCGGCCAGATCGTGGTGCTGCTCAGCCCCTTGTGGGACAAGGGCGACAAGGTGCAGGGCTGGCAGGACAAGGCCGCGCGGTCGGTCGTGGTCGACGTCCGCGCCCCGCAGATCGCGCTGACCACCGGGCTCGCCCCGGTGGGTCCGGGGCCCCGCGCCCCGGGCCGGCCCGCGATGCGGACGGCGGCGCCGGCAGCCCCGGCACCGGGCCAGTACGCCTCCGCGCAGCTGCCCCCGCTGTCTCCCGCGGCCCCGCAGGCCCCGGCCCAGCCGTCCGTGGCGGCCCCGGACCCGTGGTCGTTCCCGCAGGCACCTGCCCAGGGCGCACCGGCTCCGGCCGGCGACGGCCTCATCACGGGCATCCCCGGCAGCGGGGCCGGGGCGCCGCCCGCCCAGCAGCAGCCGGTGCAGCAGCCTGCGCAGCAGCACTACCAGCAGCCCGCCGAGCAGCAGCAGCCGGTCCAGCAGCCCGTGCAGCAGCAGCCCGAGTCGGCCTGGCCGGCGCGGACCTGGCCGGAGCAGGCGGCGCCCCCGGCGCAGCAGGCTCCGGCCACGCTGCCGCCGCAGCAGCACCCGGAGTCCCGCCCGACCCGCAGGGTGACCCTCCCGCAGGACGGCGCGGCCGCGGCCCAGCCCGCCCCGGTGTCGCAGCCGACCCTGCCGCCGCAGTCCGACGGGTTCTCGGACTCCACTCGGATGCAGGCCCCCGTCCTGGAGCCGGCCGCGGTCGTGACCGTGGCCCTCGAGCTCGAGTCCGGTGAGCGCCGGGTCATCGACGGGCCCGCCCTGGTGGGCCGCAACCCGCAGGCGAGCGGGGGCGCGGGGTACATCCTCGTGCGCGTCGACGACCCGACCCGGTCGGTGTCCAAGAACCACGCCGAGCTCGGCGTCGACTCCGCGGGGCTGTGGCTGACCGACCGTGGGTCCACCAACGGCACCGTGGTCTCGGCGCCGGGCCGCTCGCCCCAGGTCGCGGAGCCGGGCGCGCGGGTCCGTGTGCCGGTGGGCTCGACCATCCACGTCGGGGACCGTCGTCTGGTCGTGCACCCCGCCGAGTCCCGGGCATGACCGAACAGGAGCAGGGGCTGACGACGATCTGGGGTGCGGCATCGCACCAGGGTCGTCGTCGGTCTCTCAACGAGGACGGGTACCTGGCCACCGGCCGGGTGTTCTTCGTGGCCGACGGCATGGGCGGGCACGAGGCGGGCGAGGTGGCGAGCTCCGAGGCGCTGGCCGCGCTCAGCGGTCTGGCCGACGTCGAGCGGGTGGAGCCGGCCCTGGTCGAGGCTTTCCTCGACGTGGCACAGCAGCGGGTCCGGGCCATCGAGACGGAATCGGGCAACGCGCCGGGCACGACGCTCACGGGGGTCCTGGTCGACGAGCGCGAGGACGTGCCGTACTGGCTCTTCGTGAACGTCGGCGACTCGCGCACGTACATGCTGTCAGGCGGTGTGCTGTCGCAGGTGAGCGTCGACCACTCCGAGGTGCAGGAGCTCGTGGACGCGGGCACGATCACCATGGACGAGGCCCGCAGGCACCCCCGGCGGAACGTCATCACGCGCGCCCTCGGAGCCCAGCAGGACGTCCGGGCCGACTTCCGGTACATCCCGGTGACGCTCCACGACCGGGTGCTGATCTGCTCGGACGGCCTCACGGGGGAGCTGACCGACGCGCAGATCACCACGATCCTGCTGGAGCAGCCCGACCCGGAGCGCGCCGCCGGGCACCTGGTCAACGCTGCGATCCAGGCCGGCGGCCGGGACAACATCACCGTGGTCGTGGTCGACGTGACCGGGGTGGACGACCAGACCATAGGGTCGTCGACAGCACCACGGGCGGGGGCGGAGCCTGACGAGGACACCCTGCCGCGAGAAGAGCACGCAGCAAGAAGCCAGGGGGTCTGAGATGACGGTGCACTACAGCGAGGGATCCGCACGGGCGGTGGTCCGGAACGGCACGGTCGTCGTGCTGCCCGGCCCTGCTCCCGCCGGCGTCGTCGACGCGCTCTGGACCGCGCTCGACGCACCCGACGGCGGGGTCGCGGCGACCCTCGGTGTGCTGGCCGCGGGCGGCCTCGCGGAGACGCCGCCGTTCGCCGTGGTCTCGCTCTCCGGCGGCGAGCCGGCCACGGCGGCGCACGTCGCCGTCCGCGGGACCGGCGTCAAGGTCGTGGTGAGCGCCGAGGGTGCCGGTGGTCCGGTCGAGGTGACCGGGGCCGGCGTCGTCACCTGGTCGGAGCGGGTGGTGGACGGCCCGACGTCGTTCGCCGTCACCACCGACGAGGCGCCCGCCGACGAGGAGTACCCGGTGCAGGCCGCGGTGGTCCGGGCGAGCGCCCTGCGGCGCACGCTGGTCGAGGTCGCCCCGGCGCCCGACGTCCCGGCGGTCCCGGTCGAGGTCCCGGCGGCGAACGCCGGGCCGGCTCCCGCGCCCGTGCGCGGCGTGCCGATCTTCGGGCTCGGCGGCGGCCAGCCGTCCGGCGAGACGATCGTGCCCGGCGCGCTCGACGTGCCCACGCTCGGCGCGGAGCCCGACGGCAGGCCCGACGCGACGCCTGAGCCCGCCCCGCTGCTCGGCCTGGGCACCGTGGCCGCCCCGGAGGCGCCGCGCACCGAGGTCGACGAGGCCACGCAGTTCGGTGCCGACGACGACTACGGCCACCTCTTCGGCGACACCGTGATGCGCCGGGTCGAGGACGCCGCGGTGCGGCAGGGCGAGGACGACGAGGCCGAGGAGGAGGCGGCGGCGGAGCCGGTGCCCGCCCCGCCGCCCGTGGTGTCGTCCCCGCCGGTGCCGGAACCGCCGCAGCAGCCGGAGCCGGCCGGCGACGCCCTGATCTCCGGGGTGCCGGGGGGCTGGACCCCGCCGAGCACGCTGAGCCCGTCAGAGCCGCCGCCGGGCGTGACCCCGGGTGCCGCGCAGCGGGCGGCCTCGGTGGGGGACTCCCCGGCCGACCCCGCGCCCCTGGACGACCACGACGGCCAGACCATGATGTCCTCCGACATCGCCGCGCTCCGCAAGGCAGCCGGCGCCGTCGTGCCCAAGTTCTCGGCGGGCATCCTGCCGGGCGGCCCGCAGATCCTGGGCCTGCTGTGCCCGGACGGGCACCCCAACCCGCCCACGAACGACCGCTGCCGCACCTGCGGCGCCGAGCTCGGCGGCGACGCGGAGCAGGTGCCGCGCCCGTCCCTCGGGCAGATGCTCGTCACGGGCGGCGTGCAGCCCGGCATCGGGGGCCCGCAGGTGGTCGAGCTGGACCGCCCGGTCGTCGTGGGCCGGCGTCCGCGCACCAACAACGCGTCGGCGGACCGCACGCCGCGCCTGGTCACCGTGGCGAGCCCGGACCAGGACATCTCGCGGTCGCACGTCGAGATCACCCTCGAGGAGTGGCACGTGCTGGTCGCGGACCTCGCGACCACCAACGGGACGACCCTCCTGCGCCCGGGGCAGCAGCCCCGGCGGCTGCACCCGAACGAGAAGGTGATCGTGGTCGAGGGCGACGTCGTGGACCTGGGCGACGGGGCGACCCTGACGTTCGAGGGCATCTGGTGAGGGCCTCGACGGACGAGTACCCCTCCACCATCGAAGAAGGAGTGTTGTGAGCAGCAAGCGTGCGCCTTCCGCGCCGCCCCAGATCGCCGGGTTCGAGTACAAGAAGCTGATCGGCTCGGGCGGTTTCTCGGACGTGTTCCTGTACGAGCAGCAGCGACCCAAGCGGCTGGTCGCCGTCAAGGTGCTCCTCAAGGAGCACGCGAGCGACGCCCAGCGGGTGGCGTTCGACTCCGAGGCCGACCTGATGGCGGTCCTGGGCAACCACCCCTCGATCGTGACGATGTACGAGGCGAGCGTCGCCGACGACGGCCGCCCGTACCTGGCCATGGAGTACTGCTCGCGCCCCAACCTGGGCGCGCGGTACCGGTCGGAGCGTTTCTCGCTTGCCGAGGCGCTCCGCACCACGATCCAGATCGCCGGCGCGGTGGAGACCGCCCACCGGCTCGGCATCCTGCACCGCGACCTGAAGCCCGCCAACATCCTGGTGACGCAGTTCGGGCACCCCGCGCTCACCGACTTCGGCATCTCGTCGACGGTCGACCAGGCCTCCGCGGCAGAGGGCATGTCCATCCCGTGGTCCCCGCCGGAGTCGTTCGGCGACCCGCCCGTGGCGGGCAAGACGACGGACGTCTGGGCCCTGGCCGCCACCTGCTACACGCTGCTGGCCGGGCGTACCCCGTTCGAGGTACCGGGCGGCTCCAACACGTCGGCCGACCTGGTCGCGCGGATCGAGCAGGCGCCGCTGCCGCCGATCGGGCGCAACGACGTGCCGCCGTCGCTGGAGCAGGTGCTCCGCATCGCGATGGCCAAGCACCCCTCGTCGCGGTACCCGTCGGTGCTGGCGTTCGCCCGCGCGCTGCAGCAGGTCCAGGTGGGCCTGGCGCGCGACATGACCCCGATCGACCTCCTCGACGAGACCGGTGCGGTCGCGGAGGAGGAAGAGGACGACGACGGTACGCGGCTGAAGAACGTCACGGCCATCGACCCGGGTCAGCGGCCCGTTCCCGGGCCGGCGTCCGGTGGCAGCCCGGCGACGTCGTCGGGCAGCTTCGCGCCGGCCACGCAGGGCACGTCCGGCTGGGCGCCCCAGGCGGGGACCGCCACGGGGGCGCGCACGACCGTGCCCGCCCTCGACGTGCCGGTGGCCTCGGTCGGCTGGGAGGCCCCGCCGGTCGAGGAGACGGTGCACCGGACGCGGGGGCCCGAGGCGCCCGCGGACCTGCCGCAGGAGGCCGAGCCGGAGAAGTCGTCGCCGTGGGGGACCGTGGCGCTGATCGCCGGTGCCGTGGTGCTGGTGGCCGTCCTCGTCGTGGGCTGGATCGCGCTGAAGCCCGGCGCCGGGGAGCCCGAGACGGAGCAGACCGTGGCGGTGGAGGGCGCCCCGCCGCCCGAGCCCGCCAGCGGCTACGTGCCCCCGGTCCGCGAGCTGGAGGGCAAGGCGCAGGGCAACGAGGCCGTCTTCACCTGGAAGCCGCCTAAATCCCAGGAGGAGGGCGACGAGTACGGGTACCGTGTGCTGTCGGCCACTGAGGAGAATCGCTACGAGCCCTCCGTCGGCACCACCGTGACTGTGACCCGGCTCGAGGGCGAGAGGACCTGTCTCGAGGTCGTCGTGGTCCGTTCCGGCAAGGCATCGGTGCAGCCGGAGCAGGCGTGCGTCGAGCTGGACTGACCGATTCCGGTCGATCGGCCGGCTGACAGGGGGAGAAGAGGGAACGACGTGGGTGATCTCGCGCTCGAATTCTGCGGTGAGTGGTTCGATCCTGCGCAGGCGGAGGACGGGTTCGACGTGGGCCGCGAGGGCGACCTCGCGATCGACGACAACCCGTACCTGCACCGACGCTTCCTGCGGCTGACGCAGGAGGACGGGATCTGGTGGCTCTCGAACGTGGGCTCCCTGATCTCCGCGACGGTGTGCGACGCGGGCGGCGGAGTGCAGTCGTGGCTCCCGCCCGGGCACCGCCTGCCCGTCGTCTTCCCCACCACCTCCATCGTCTTCACGGCCGGTCCGACCACGTACGAGCTCACCGCCCAGCTCACGGACGCCCCGTACCACGAGGTGCGCTCCGAGGACCCCGACACCGGCGCCACCACCATCGGCGCCATCAGCTTCACCACCAGCCAGAAGCAGCTCATCGTGGTGCTCGCCGAGCCCATGCTGCGCCGCGAGGGCACCGGCCTGAGCGAGATCCCGTCCTCCGCGGACGCGGCACGCCGCCTGGGCTGGGCCACCACCCGGTTCAACCGCAAGCTCGACAACGTCTGCGAGAAGCTCGACCGGATCGGCGTGAAGGGCCTTCGCGGCGGCCCCGGGCTGCTCGCCACCAACCGGCGCGCGCGGCTCGTCGAGTACGCCGTCGCCTCCCGTCTGGTGACCCCCGCAGACCTTCCACTTCTCGACCTGAAGGACGACGCCTGACGTGCGTATCAAGCTGACGCTGAACAGACCCGACGAGTCCGGCGTGAACGTCGCGGTCACCGCCGACGCCACCGCGACGGTGCGCGACGTGGCCGAGGCCCTCTTCTCGGGCGACCCGACCCGCAACGGTGCGGTCGCCCCCGAGAACCTCACCCTGCAGGTGCTCGCCGACGGGTCGACGAGCTTCACCGGCGGGCGGGTGCTGACCCCCACGAACGACCTGGTCCAGGCGGGCCTGCGGTCCGGTTCCGTGGTCTCGATCGTGCGCGTCTCCGAGCAGTTCGTGAACGCCGGGCAGGACCGCGGCACCGCGGTCGCGCAGATGCGCGTCCTGGACGGCCCCGACGCCGGGCGGGAGTTCCCGCTGCCGGTGGGCACCACCTACATCGGGCGTGACCGGGGCATGGACGTCCGGCTCTCGGACGGGCAGGTCTCCAAGCGGCACGCCCGCGTGGTCGTGGGCGAGTCCATCGAGGTGCACGACCTGGCCTCTGCGAACGGCCTGGTCATGGGCGGCAAGCGGATGACGCGCGCCGTGCTGACGTCGTCGGACACCGTGACGCTCGGTGAGACCACGCTCTCCGTGGTGGCCCTGCACCGGTCCACGAGCCTGGCGCCGACCAGCCCGGTCGTCGAGTTCAACCGGTCCCCGCGGGTCGTCACGCGCTTCGGCGAGATCAAGATCAAGGCGCCCAAGCCGCCGCGCCCGCCGCAGCCGCAGCGCCTGCCGTGGCTCATGATGCTCGCGCCGATGGCGATGGGCGCGGTGATGTACACGTTCACGCGCAACCCGATCTCGCTGCTGTTCATGTTCATGAGCCCGGTGATGATGCTCGGGATGTGGATGGACCGGAAGATCTACGGCAAGAAGCAGTTCAAGGAGGCCTCCGAGCAGTTCGAGCAGGCCGTCGTCGCCACGTCGGAGCGCATCGACCGCACGCACGCCGTCGAGCGGGCCGTGCGGCTCGCGGAGCTGCCGTCGCTCGCCGAGTCGCTCGACGCGGTGCGCCGCCTGGGCGGGCTCATGTGGACCCACCGCCCCGAGCACCGCGGGTTCCTCACCGTCCGGTTCGGGCTCGGCTCGGGTCCCGCCCGCACCATCTTCGACGAGCCCCGTGAGAACGACGCGATCCCCGAGCACTGGCAGCGCGTGCTGGACCTGCAGGAGCAGTGCCTCACCATCCACGACGTCCCGATGGGCGCCGGGTTCCGCTACGGCGGCAACGTCGGCATCGCCGGGCCGAGCGGCGTGGTCGAGCCGGTCGGCCGGTCCGTCCTGCTGCAGCTCGTCACGCTCCACTCGCCCGCGGAGCTGGTCGTCACGGCCCTCACGTCCGCGCGCTCGCGGGAGGACTGGGAGTGGCTCGAGTGGCTGCCCCACACCGGCTCGCCGCACAGCCCGCTCGGCGCGTCGGACCACCTGGCCGACGACCCGGCGTCCGGCGCCTCCCTGCTGACCCGGCTCGAGGAGCTCGTCGAGGCCCGCGGCGTCAGCCTCGACGAGCCCGCGCCGCTGGTGGGCGAGCTCGACGCCGAGAAGGACCGCAAGGACGCGCCGCCCAAGCCGGTGCTGCCGTCCGTCGTCGTGCTGATCGAGGACGACGCCCCGGTCGAGCGGGCGCGCCTCGTCCGCCTGGTCGAGCACGGGGCTGCTGCCGGCGTCCACGTGGTCTGGATCGCCCCGACCGTCGAGCAGCTCCCCGCCGCCTGCCGCACCTTCGTGCTGCTGGACCCGAACGCCAGCGACAACGGCGCGATGACGGGCGAGGTGCACTACGGGCAGCTCGCCTACCCGGTGCGCTGCGACGTCGCGGACCTCAACACCGCGCGCGAGGTGGCCCGCATCCTGTCGCCGGTGATCGACATCGGCGCGCCGACCGACGACGAGTCCGACCTGCCGCGGGCCGTCTCCTACCTGGCCCTGGCCGGTACCGAGCTCGGCAAGGACTCGACCGGCGTCATCGAGCGGTGGCGGGAGAACCTCTCCCTCACGCCGCGCGACGGCTCGCCGCCGGTGCGGCGCAAGACCCCCACGAACCTGCGGGCGCTCGTCGGGCACGACGGCGTGGAGCCGTTCCACCTGGACCTGCGCACGCAGGGCCCGCACGCGCTCGTGGGCGGTACCACCGGTGCGGGAAAGTCGGAGTTCCTGCAGTCCTGGGTGCTCGGCATGGCGGCCGCGCACAGTCCGGACCGCGTGACCTTCCTGTTCGTGGACTACAAGGGCGGTGCCGCGTTCGCCGACTGCGTCAACCTGCCCCACACCGTCGGCCTGGTGACGGACCTGTCGCCGCACCTGGTGCGGCGCGCGCTGTCCTCGCTGCGCGCGGAGCTGCACTACCGCGAGCACCTGCTGAACCGGAAGAAGGCCAAGGACCTGGCGTCCCTGGAGCGCACGGGCGACCCCGAGGCGCCGCCGAGCCTCATCATCGTGGTCGACGAGTTCGCGGCCCTGGTCGGCGAGGTCCCGGAGTTCGTGGACGGCGTCGTCGACGTCGCCCAGCGTGGCCGGTCGCTCGGCCTGCACCTGATCCTCGCGACGCAGCGCCCCGCCGGTGTCATCAAGGACAACCTCCGCGCCAACACGAACCTGCGCATCGCCCTGCGCATGGCCGACGAGCACGACTCCAAGGACGTGCTCGGCGACGAGATGGCGGCACACTTCTCGCCGTCGATCCCGGGTCGTGGCGCCGCCAAGACCGGCCCCGGCCGGCTCACCACGTTCCAGACCGGCTACGCCGGCGGCTGGACCACGGACGAGCCCGAGCGGTCGTCGCTCGACATCGAGGAGATGGACTTCGGCACCGGACGGCGCTGGGAGCTCCCGGCCCCCGAGGTGATCGAGGAGCACGACCCGGGCCCCAACGACATCGCGCGCGTGGTCAGCACGATCCGCCGCGCGGCGGGCGAGGCGGGCGTGCCCACGCCCCGCAAGCCGTGGCTGCCCGAGCTCGCGCCCACGTACGACCTGGCCCTGCTGCCCAACCGGCGCACGGACTCCCAGCTCGTGCTCGGCGTGCTGGACAACCCGCCGCAGCAGACCCAGCCGACCGTGCACTACGAGCCCGACAGCGACGGCAACCTCGCGATCTACGGCACCGGTGGTACGGGCAAGAGCACCACGCTGCGCACCATCGCGGTGTCCGCAGGCCTGACGCACCGCGGCGGTCCCGTGCAGGTCTACGGCATCGACTGCGGCTCCGGTGGTCTGTCGATGCTGGAGAACCTGCCCCACGTGGGCGCCGTCATCGCCGGCGACGACGAGGAGCGCGTGGGCCGCCTCATGCGCCGCCTGCGCGACACGCTGGACCAGCGGGCCGACCGCTACGCCGCCGTGCGCGCCTCGACGATCGAGGAGTACCGCCGGCTGGCGAACAAGCCCGACGAGCCGCGCATCATCGTGCTCGTCGACGGCATCGGCGCGTTCCGTGAGGCCTACGAGAACATCACCGCCCGCGGGTTCTCGATCTTCGGCACCTTCACGCAGCTCGCGACCGACGGCCGACCCGTCGGCATCCACCTCGTCATGAGCGGCGACCGTGCCGTGTCCGTGCCCCCGTCGCTCGCCTCCACGGTGCAGAAGCGGATCGTGCACCGCATGGCGAAGGAGGACGACTACGTGATGCTGAACGTCCCCAAGGACGTGCTCACGCCCGCCTCGGCTCCCGGCCGGGCCATCATGTACGGCCAGGAGGCGCAGATCGCCGTGCTCGGCGGCGACTCCAACGGCGCCGTGCAGTCGCGCGAGCTGGCCCGCCTGGAGCAGACCATGCGCTCGGTCGGCGGGGTGCCCCAGGCGCCCGGCGTCGAGCGCCTGCCCGAGTCGTTCACGCTGGAGCAGCTGCCGCAGCGGGCGGCGGACCTGGCGACGATCGGCCTGCGGGACCTGGACATCGCGCCGATCGGCCTGCCCATGCGTGGCCCGCTCATGCTCGCGGGCCCGCCCGGCTCGGGGCGCACGACGGCGTTCGTGACGCTGGCTACCGCCCTGCGCAGGGCTGGGTCGGGACGCCTCGTGTACCTGTCGTCCCGGCGGTCGAGCTTGTCCGCCATGGACCTCTGGGACATGGCGGCGCCCAGCCCCGAGGAGATCGTCGAGACGCTCAAGGACCTCACCGCGGCCCTCGAGAGCGATCGGTTGGCCCCGGGTACTCTCACCGTGATGATCGAGAACTACACCGAGCTCACGGGCACGCCCGCGGAGAAGCCGATGGAGGCGTTCGTCAAGCTCGCGTCCCGCAAGGACCAGCTCGTCATCGGTGAGTCGGAGTCGTCCACCTGGAGCAAGGCGTTCACGCTCGCCGGCCCGTTCAAGTCCGGTCGTAACGGCCTCCTGCTCACACCGGGCGACACCGACGGCGACACGCTCATGAACACCCCGCTCGGCCGCATCCGCCGCAAGGACTTCCCGCCGGGGCGCGGGTTCCTCGTGACCGCCGGCCGCGCCACCAAGATCCACGTCGCCCTGCCGGGGTGACGGGGGGATGGGGAGTCCTCCCCATTCCACCGCGTCACGGGCCATGGAATAGTTCGTGACGTCGCAGAAACGGAGGTTGTCCGCGAGGGCAGCCACAGGAAAAGGAGCTTGACATGGTCGCAGAGGGTGGCAACGTTTTCGGTCTTGATGTCGAGGCAGTCCGGAGCCTCGCCAACACGCTCCGTACCCAGGCCGAGGGCGTCCGTCAGGTCGTGACGACGATCACGAGCCAGATGGCCCAGACCCAGTGGAACGGTCAGGACGCCGTGCAGTTCCAGGAGGAGTGGGACGGCACCCACGCCGCCAAGCTCCAGGAGATCGCCGCGGCGCTCGAGACCTACGGCACCACGGCCGACAACAACGCCAACATGCAGGACGAGACCTCGAGCGCGTACTGATCGAGCTCGAGCCTCTTCCGGAGGCCTTGCCCCGACAGGGGCCGGTATCAAGGGGTGCGGGACCGACTACGGCCCGCACCCCTTGACTTCGTCATGACATAAGCGGTCCAGCAGTACCCATGCGAAGCCCTACGCCGTCATCGGCGGGACGTGAGGAGAACCAAGTGAGCGGGGGAATGGTCGGCGCCGACATCGAGGCGCTGCGTCTGCTTGCGGACAAGTTTGACGAGGGCAGTGACAAGCTCGAGACCATCGTCACGACCGTCGAGTCGGTCGTCCCGCAGCAGGACGGCTGGAGCGGGCCGGACGCCGAGGGCTTCCGTCAGGAGTGGACCGGCAACCACCTGGTGCGGCTCCGCGAGACGGCCGCCGCGCTGAGCGAGGTCGCCGGCAAGGTGCGGTCCAACGCCGACGCGCAGGAGGAGACGTCGAACGACTACTCCGGCATCGGCGGAGGCCCCGGCGGCACCGACGTCGCGGGGGCGTCCGACAGCGGCTTCAACTGGGACGGTCTCGGCCTGGCCGGGATGCTCGGGGCCAAGGGGGTCGGGTTCGGCCTGGCCGCCTGGAAGGCGATCAAGACGGGATCCGCACTGACGAGTCTGGTGTCGGCGACACGCCTCGGGGACGCGGCAAAGATCGCCGACGCGACGGCGGACGTCTACCGTGGCGCAGGCGGTCTCGTCGGGCGCACGGCGGCCGGTCTCGGCCTCGCCGAGGACTTCGGGCTCATCGGCAAGATGAGCGGCTGGGTCGGTCTGGCGAGCTCCGCCGGCACCATTGCGCGCGTGGCGGGCACCGCCGGTGGCGTGTTCGGCGTCGTCGGCGGTCTCAACCAGATGTTCAACACCCAGTACGACGGCGTCCGGGGCGGCGTCGACCGGGTCATGGGCGGCCTGTCGGTCGTCGGTGGCGCGGGCGGTATCGCGATCGCCCTCGGTGGCGCGGCGATGCTCGGTCCTGTGGGCGTGGGCATCGCCGTCGGAGCCGGCGTGGTTGCCGGTGCCTGGGCGCTGGGCAACCTGGTGTACGACAACTGGGACTCGATCTCGGGCGCCGTCAGCGGCGCCGCGGATTGGGTGGGCGGCGGGATCAGCGCCGGCTGGAACGCGGCGGGCGATGCCGTCGGTAACATGGCCGACGCGGCAGGGGATGCCGTATCCGACGTAGGCGACGCGGTCGGCGACGGCCTTTCGGCCGCCGGCGACTTCGTAGGAGGGCTGTTCAGTTGAGCGGGCAGACGATGAACTTCACCAAGGCGGACTACGAGGCGGCCATCGCCGTGCTCGGGCGTGCCGAGGACGGGAAGCCGGTCGGGATCGTGAACCTGACCGACGAGCAGGTCATGGTGCTCGACGGCGTCCAGGCCGTCCAGCCCACGCCGCTCCCGTGGCTCGACGCGCAGGGCGACGTCGACAAGGAGCTGGTCGGCAAGGTGGCGCTCCGCGCGCTCCTCGGCCAGGGCTACGTGGTGCCCGCCAGCCGCGGTGAGGGCCAGGAGGTGGGGATCGACGCGATCCCCGAGCTCACCGGCACGCTGGTGCTGCGCCGGACGGCCCAGGCGATCATCTCCGCGGAGCGCGTCACGACCCTCGGCCGGCACTGGGTGTTCTGCTACGTGCACGAGGGTTACGGGATCCTGGAGGAGGAGGTCGCCACCAGTGGCCACCACACCTTCTCGGTGTACCCCGAGGCCTTCCTCGGTGAGCGGCTGGAGCAGTACCTCGACCCGACGTCCGCCGCGATCATGGCCGGCAAGCCGCGCACGTTCACGGTGCCGGAGTTCGAGGCCGCCGCGCCGAACCTCCCCGAGCTCGCCGAGGCGCTGACCGTCACCGTGGTGGCGGTCGCCAAGGCCGGCGTCGAGACGCTCCGTAACGTGACCGTCTACTCGGGCCCGCGCGGTGTCTTCACGGTGCAGGGTGACCTGCGGGACGGCGTGGACGACCGCCTGGTGCTCACCGAGGTGGGGGCGGGCGTCGTCCGTGGCCTCCCCGGGAAGCTGCTCGCCGCATGAGTGCTGCGGGAACGACTTCGGCCACCGGGGACCGCGTCCCCCGCAAGGCCCGCAGGATCGCCGCCGAGCTCCCCGAGCTCGGCGGCATCCGCCATGTCGAGGCCAACCCGCCGTCGCCCACCGCGTGGTGGGTCGCCGTCGGAGTCGCCGTGCTCTTCACGGTGGTCATCTCCCTCGGTACCGGCGGCATCGTCGGTGCGGTCGTGCTGATCCCGGCCTGGGCGGTGATCGGCTGGATCGTCCTCGGGTACATGGGGTCGGAGAAGGTGGTCGTGCTCGACCGCGGGCTGCTCATCGGCTCGTTCGCGCCAGGCCTCAAGCCGCGCGTCGTGCCGTTCGACCGGTTCGAGGTCGACTCGATCACCGCGGTGCGCCCGGGCTTCAAGCTCGCCGACATGCTCCCCGGCCGCACGCTTCTGATCACCGGCCGCACCGCGGTGTGGGCCTGGAACGGGGTGGCCTTCGTGGCCGCGCTGGGGCCCGTCGCGCAGCGGAGCTACGTCGATGCCGCCGGTACGTTCCGCGCGGAGGATCCCGAGCGACGCGAGCGGCTCGTGTGGTGGTTCGGCACCTGGCGGCAGCCCGACCGGCTGGTGGGCGCGCTGGAGTCCGCCCTGGTGGACCTGGGACAGCCCGTGGCCGGACTCTCGCAGCAGGTGCTGCCGCTGGTGCAGATCAGCGGCCGGCCCGCCGACGCCGCCACGCAGGTGCCCCGGCTGGTAGCGGCGCTGGAACGCGCGTAGTGGGCGACGAGAGCAGGGTCATCAGGTGGAGCCTCGGGATCGGCCTCGGGCTCTTCGGCGTGGTCGTCTTCGCCAAGTCGTTCGACCTCATCACCGTCGCGGTGATCGCCGGCCTGCTGGGCCTGCTGGCGCTGGGCTTCGCGGGATACGGAGCGCTGGACCAGGCGGCCGAGCGCGCCAACCTCCGCCGCCGTGCCGCCAAGGTCCAGCGGGAGCGCGAGCAGGGTCGCTGAGCCCGGAACGCGAGGATTCTCACAGGAACCCCACGTCCACCCCCTGAGCCGGGGGTGAGGCGCGCCTTACCCGGTCGGTAGAATCGGTAGCGGCCTTCGCTTCCCTTGTCCTCGACCGGAAGGCGCCCCTTCGTGAGCACCACCCGACCCTTGCGCGTCGCCGTCGTCGGCGCCGGCCCCGCCGGCATCTACGCGAGCGACATCCTGTCCAAGTCCGACCTCGACGTCAGCATCGACCTGTTCGAGCGCCTTCCGGCGCCGTTCGGCCTGGTGCGGTACGGCGTCGCCCCGGACCACCCGCGCATCAAGCAGATCATCGTCGCGCTCCACAAGGTGCTGAGCCGCGGAGACATCCGCCTGCTGGCCAACGTCGACTACGGCGTGGACCTGAAGCTCGAGGACCTGCGTCAGTTCTACGACGCGGTCATCTTCTCCACCGGGTCCATCAAGGACGCCGAGCTGGACGTGCCGGGCATCGACCTCGACGGCTCCTACGGCGCCGCGGACTTCGTGTCCTGGTACGACGGCCACCCCGACGTGCCGCGCACCTGGCCGCTGGAGGCGGAGCAGGTGGCCGTGATCGGCGCCGGCAACGTCGCGCTCGACGTGGCCCGGATCCTCGCCAAGCACGCGGACGACCTGCTGCCCACCGAGATCCCGGCCAACGTGCACGAGATCCTGAAGACCTCCCCGGTCACCGACGTGCACGTGTTCGCGCGCCGCGGCCCGGCGCAGGTCAAGTTCTCGCCGCTGGAGCTGCGCGAGCTGGGCCACGTCCCGGACGTCGACATCGTCGTGTACCCGGAGGACTTCGACTTCGACGAGGGCTCCGAGGCGGCGATCAACTCGTCGAACCAGACCAAGCAGGTCGTCAAGACCCTGGTGGACTGGACGCTCAAGGACCCGGCGCAGAACACGGCGTCGCGCCGGCTGCACCTGCACTTCCTGCACGCCCCGGCCGAGGTGCTCGGCGAGGACGGCAAGGTCGTCGGGTTCCGCACCGAGCGCACCGCGCTGCAGGGCGACGGCACCGTCCAGGGCACCGGCGAGTTCGTCGACTGGCCGGTCCAGGCCGTCTACCGGGCCGTAGGCTACTTCGGCTCCTCCCTGCCGGAGATCCCGTACGACGACGTCAAGGGCGTCATCACGAACCGGGAGGGCCGCGTCGTCGACATCGACGGCAACCAGGTGCCCGGCGTGTACGCCACGGGCTGGATCAAGCGTGGCCCGGTGGGCCTCATCGGCCACACCAAGTCGGACGCGTCGGAGACCATCCGCCACCTCGTCGAGGACGTCACAGGCGTGGCCGACGGCGAGGCGCCCGGCGACCTGACGGGCGGCCGTACCGCGCCGCAGGGCACGCCGGAGGCCATCACCGAGTTCCTCACGGGCAAGGGCGTCCACTTCATCGAGTGGTCCGGCTGGGAGCTCCTGGACGCGCACGAGCGGGCGCTCGGCGAGGCCGCGGGCCGGGAGCGGATCAAGGTCGTCCCGCGCGACGAGATGGTGAGCATCAGCCGCAAGTCGTAGGCGGTTCCCCGTTGCCACCCAGCGAACGTGCCCGGAAGACTCAGGTCTTCCGGGCACGATCGTTCCCGAGGGCGGTAGGCCCGGGGAACCCCGGAACGGGCTGGCGCGTTCGGGTGGGAGGAAAGGAGTGCGATGCACAGGCACTACAACGGGCTGAAGACCGCTGCGCTGTTCGGTGGCATGTGGGCCGTGATCCTCGGGCTGTGGGCGCTGTTCGGCAGGAGCTCGGGCACGCTGTGGATCTTCGTGCTGATCGGCCTGGCGACCACCGCCTACGGGTACTGGAACTCCGACAAGCTGGCCATCCGCGCGATGCACGCGTACCCCGTGACCGAGCTGCAGGCCCCGGAGATGCACCGCATCGTGCGTGAGCTCTCCACGGCGGCCCGCCAGCCGATGCCACGGCTGTACATCTCGCCCACCAAGGCACCGAACGCCTTCGCCACCGGGCGCAACCCGCAGAACGCCGCCGTGTGCTGCACGGAGGGCATCCTGGAGCTGCTGAACGAGCGCGAGCTGCGGGGTGTGCTGGGCCACGAGCTGATGCACGTCTACAACCGCGACATCCTGACCTCGTCGGTGGCGTCCGCGCTGGCAGGTGTCATCACGGCCCTGGCGCAGTTCCTGCTGTTCTTCGGCGGCGGCGACCGCCGCGAGGGCGGCAACCCGCTCGCGGCGCTCGCCATGGCGCTCCTCGCCCCGATCGCGGCCATGCTCATCCAGATGTCGATCTCCCGCACCCGCGAGTACGACGCCGACGAGGACGGCGCCCGGCTCACCGGCGACCCGCTGGCCCTGGCCTCCGCGCTCCGGAAGCTGGAGCAGGGCACGCAGCGCGCGCCGCTGCCGCAGGACCGCGACCTGACCAACGTCTCGCACCTGATGATCGCCAACCCGTTCCGCGGCGCCGGCATCGGGCGCCTGTTCGCCACGCACCCGCCGATGCCGGACCGCATCCGCCGGCTCGAGGCGATGGCGGGCGGCCCCGCGGATGGCTACAACCCGGGCGGCCCGACGTCGGGCCCGGACTGGGGCACCCCGCCCGGGATGCTCTGAGACCACCCGCCCGCCGCCCGCGCGGCCGCCGACCTCACCCGCGCAAAGCGTTCGTCGGGGTCGGCGGGGGCGGATACGGTGAGCAGATTCCGACCGGGCGTGCAGGGGCGCCCGGGTTGTTACGCAGAAGGAGCACCACATGGCCGACTCGTCGTTCGACATCGTCAGCAAGGTCGACCGCCAGGAGGTCGACAACGCGCTGAACCAGGCCGCGAAGGAGATCTCGCAGCGGTACGACTTCAAGAACGTCGGCGCATCAATCACCTGGAGCGGCGAGAGCATCCTCATCGTCGCCAACTCGTCGGAGCGGGTGCTCGCGGCCCTCGACGTCTTCGAGACCAAGCTCGTCAAGCGCGGCATCTCGCTCAAGTCGCTCGACCTCGGCGAGCGCGAGCCCAAGCCGTCCGGCAAGGAGTACCGCCTCGGGGCGACCCTCAAGGAGGGCCTGGCCGGGGAGTCCGCGAAGAAGGTCACCAAGATCATCCGCGAAGAGGGCCCGAAGGGCGTCAAGACGCAGATCACCGGTGACGAGGTCCGCGTGACCAGCAAGTCGCGCGACCAGCTCCAGGAGGTGCAGAGCCTGCTGAAGGGCTCGGACCTGGACTTCGCGCTGCAGTTCACGAACTACCGCTGACGGATCGTCCGTCGGTCGGGCGTCGCGGGGGGGGGGGGGGGGGGGCGGCGGCGCCGGGCCCCCCCCCCGCCCGCTCTGTCACGAGGTCTCCGCGGCCCCGGCCGCGGCTGCGAGCTCCACGGCCAGCTCCATGCAGCGCAGACGGGCCGGGGAGAAGTCGTAGGGCATCTTCCCGAAGGCCTCGACGGCGCTCATGGACCTTTCCCTGCTGCCCGCGATCTGGCCGGCGTCCCAGGAGGCGAAGAGCGCGTCGTCGTCCCGGTCCAGGCCGGCATCCTCCATGGCGGCCTCCAGCTCTTGTTCGAAGGCGTACCGCTCCGCTGCCACCTGGGCCACCCGGGGGTCGTCCACAGCGACCGTGTCGTCGAGCGCCTCCTCGGCGGCGTCGACACGGTCTGACTCCTCCCGCAGCTCCGGACGGGTGGCCAGAGCGATGAAACGGGTGGCCTGCAGGGCCGCGCCGAGCGGGCCGAAGATCCGCTCGGTGACCAGCAGGGTGTCCAGGTCGGCCTGGCGCAGGGAGCCCTCCGGCAGGTTCGTGAGGCGGCCGGCGACGACGTCGGAGAGCAGGCCGGCTCGGCTGCCCTGGGTGCGCATACGCCGCACGGCGGTCCGCTGCCGGCGCAGCTCTGCTTCCTGGGCGACGAGGGTCTCGTCCAGGCGTTCCAGGACGGCCGCGATGTCGTCGTCCTCCGAAGCGGCAGGAGCGGGGTCGGCAAAGGCGGCACGGATGTCGTCGAGGGCGATCCCGGCGTCCGCCATCCTGCGGATCCACAGCAGTCGGATCATGTCCTCGTAGCCGTAGCGGCGACGGTCGTCACCGCCCCGCTCCGGCTCGGGGAGCAGGCCGATCTCGTGGTAGTGCCGGATCGCGCGCGGCGTCGTGCCGGCGAAGGCCGCCGCGTCACCGATCTTGACCTGGCGCGGCGAGACGAAGGACGGATGCATGGGTGGAGCCTTCCTCAGCGGGGCGGGACGTGGGTCCACCGGACCACATCCCGCTACGGGAGGTGCAACTCCAGGGACCACCTCATCGGTGGTGCAGCGCCTGCCACTCCCGTGGCGTGACCTCGTACGCCGCCCGGAACCGTGTGGCGAAGTGGGACGGACTGGTGAAGCCCCACCGGCGGGCGACGGCCGCGATGCCGCCCCGTGCGGGGGCGGACCGGGCCAGGTCGTCCGCCGCACCGGCGAGCCGTTCGTGGATGATCCACTGCTCGAGGCTGAGCCCTGCCCGCGCGCACACCTTGTAGAGGTGCCTGACGGAGACGTGGTGCGCGGCGGCGATCGACTCCGCGTCCAGGGCCGGGTCCCCGAGACGGCGCCGGACGAAGGACTGGGCACGGAGGAGCAGGGTGTCCTCGAGCGCCTCGCGCCCGACGCGGCCGTCGCCCGCGACGCTGGCGACGAGGGCGCGGGCGAGCGACAGGGTGGCGGAGCCGAGGGCGCCCGAGGCCGGTCCGTCGACGAGACCGGCGACGCGCCGTGTCTCCGTCAGATGGTTGACGAACAGCGGCGTCAGCGGGCTCTCGCCGATGTGCTCCAGGGCCTGGCGCACGAGGTCGTGCGGGATGCCGAGCGCCGTGATCGCCACCTTCGCCGTGAGCGTGCGGGTGTCGTCGATGTGGTGGACGTAGGGCGCGGTGAGGTCCGTGGCCCAGAGCCGGGAGGGCCCGACGGACTGGTCGCGGCCCAGGTGGCTGTGCGTCCCGGCGCCGCGCAGGCCGTAGGTCAGGAGGACGGACGGTGGTTCCTCGTCGGGAGCTCCGCGCGTACGCCGGCGCAACGTGTGCGCCGAGCACTCGGCGTCGAACAGGCTGACGGCGCCGATCTGCCACGCGCTCATCGTGAGGCGCACACGGTCGTCCGGGCAGTCCGAGGTGAAGGTGGTGGCCCGGGCCGCGCCGGTCATGGACTCCACGACCATGTCGAACCGGTCCTCCGGCGACACCGTCGCGCTGTCGAGGACGTGCACGGGACACCTCCCGGGATCTGGCTGAAGGTGGCGAGGCGCTGTGCCTCCCCGACGACAATGACTCGACCGACGTCGAAGCGCAAGGCCCGCGTGGCGGTGGGGCCGTGCACGGACACGCAAGCGTCGTGCAGTCAGGCGGAACCCTGGGGCGCCGGCCTGTGCGAGCCTTCTCCAGCGGGGGCGCGACAGGGAGGCTGGGCATGACCACCACACCGTCGGACCTGGTCGGCCGGGAGGACGAGCAGCACCGTCTCGCGGCGCTCGTCGGCCGCGCACGCAACGGCGGCCCCGGGGCGGTCGTCGTCCTGGGCGAGCCGGGCCTGGGCAAGACCGCGCTGCTCGGGGACGTCGCCGCGCGCGCGGGGCACGCCAGGGTGCTGCGGATCGACGGCTACGAGTCGGAGGCGACCATCCCGTACGCCGGCCTGCACCGGCTGATCCTGTCGCTGCGCGAGTTCCTGGTGGAGCTGCCACCACATCACCGGGACGCACTCGACGTCGCCGTGGGACGGACCGCGGGTGCGCCGCCCGACCGGTTCCTCGTCGGCCTCGGGGCGCTCGAGCTGCTCGGTGCGGCCGCCGCGGACCGGCCGACGTTGTGCCTCGTCGACGACGCCCACCTCGTGGACGCCGAGAGCCTCGACGTGCTGGCGTTCGTCGCCCGGCGGCTCATGGTGGAGCGGCTCGCCCTGCTGTGCGCCGGCAGGGACGAGGGCGACCTCGTCACCCGCCTGCGCGGCATGGACGCCGTCACCCTGAGGGGCCTCGCCACGGACTCGGCGGTGCGCCTGCTCACCCGCTTCGTGCGCGGGCCGATCGACCCGGTGGTCGCGGTCCAGGTCGCACGCGCGACCGAGGGCAACCCGCTCGCGCTGATCGAGCTCTCCCGTGGCCTCTCCCCGGCACAGCTGACCGACCTCGGGCTCAGCGTCACGCCGGTCGCCGTCGGCCGGCGCCTGGAGCGCCACTACGCGGGACGGGTCGACGAGCTCGATGCCGACGCGCGCACGTGGCTGCTCCTGGCGGCGGCGGACTCGACCCGGCAGACGTCCCTCGTCATGGCGGCCGCGGACGCGTCCGGCCTGGACCCGGGCGCACCGGACCGGGCGGAGACGGCCGGCCTCGTCGAGATAGGGGACAAGGTCCGGTTCCGCCACCCCCTCGTCGGCTCGGCGGTCTACGGTTCGGCCGACGGCGCCGCCCGGCGCAGGGCGCACCGCACGCTCGCCGGCGCCGCCGCGATCCTGGGGCTCATCGAGCTGGAGGCGTGGCACGCGTCCAGGGCGGCCATCGGGACGGACGATGCCGTCGCGGCACAGCTCGAACAGGTTGCCGACATGGCGGCCCGCCGCGGTGGCCTGGCCTCGCGAGCCAGGATGCTCGTCCGCGCCGCCGAGCTCACGAGCCCGGGGCCGCTCCGCGACACGCGCCAGGCCGGCGCGGCGGAGGCCGCACTCGCCGTCGGCGCCGGGACCGTCGCGGCGAACGCCCTCGACGCCGTCGATCTCGGTGGGGCGGAACCCGTGACGCGGGGCCGGGTGATCATGGCGCGAGCCTCCCTGGCCGCCTTCACCGGCAGCGGCCGGGACTACGTGCGGGCGAGCGCCGACCTGGTGGCCGCCGCGGACCTGTTCCACGGCCATGACGCGGCGCTGGAGCAGCGGGCCCTGGTCGGTGCGGTCGAGCTGTGCATGAACGCGGACCGGCTCGTCGAGGGCATCACCACGGCCGAGCTCGGGCAGCGGCTCCACCGGGGCACGGCGGTCGCGGGCGGCCCGGCGTCGGTCGTGCTCGCGGGGCTGAGCGCGACGATCCGGCTCCCGTACGACGAGGCCGTCCCGCCCGCGCGGGCCGCGCTGGAGACGATCCGGGCGCTTCCCGATGCCGAGCTGATCCGCTCCGGAATCTCCGTCGCCGCGCTCGGCACGTTCCTCTGGGACACGTCCGGCCGGGAGCTGCTCCTGCGCGCGATGCGGGCCGCCCGGGACGTGGGCGCGCTGCAGGTCGTGGACCTGCTGCTCAAGGTCATGTCGCTGAACGAGCTGAGCTGCGGCACCGTCCGGCTCGCCACCCGGTACACGGAGCTGCTGGGCGAGGTACGCCGCGCCATGGGGCACGACACCGCGCCGGTGCTCAACCCGGTCGTCCTGGCGTGGACCGGGTCCCCGCGCGGCCACGTGCTCGCCCTGGCGGACGCCGCCAAGGCCGCCGGCCGAGGCGGTATCAGCGCGCTGACCGAGGCCGCCGTCGCCGTGCGCGACCTGGCCGACGGGCACTACCACGCGGCCTACGACCGGCTGCGACCTCTGATCGCGTCGCCGTTCCTGCAGGTGACGCCGACGCAGTGGGCCGACTACGTCGAGGCCGCCGTCCGGTCCGGACGTCCGGACGAGGCGTCGCCGTACGCGGCCGCGCTCGGCGAACGTGCGGCCGCGAACGGTTCACCCTGGTGCCGAGGTGTCGCCGAACGGGCACTCGGCCTGGTGACGTCCGGCCCGGAGGCCGAGAAACATTTCTCCGCGGCCCTCGACGCACTCGAGCCGACCCCCGCTCTGACGGACCGTGCCCGCGCCCACCTCGTGTACGGCGAGTGGCTGCGCCGCGCACGCCGCCGAGCGGACGCCGGCGTGCAGCTGCGGGAGGCGATCCGGCTGTTCGAGCAGGCGGGCGCGCACATCTTCGTGCCGCGCGCCACGGCCGAGCTGGAGGCCGCCGGGTCGCAGGCGGAGACGGCCGCGACGTCCCCGCACCGGCTGCTGACGGTCCAGGAGCTGACGGTCGCGGAGAAGGCGGCGGCCGGGCACACCAACGCCGAGATCGCCTCGAACCTGTTCATCAGCGCCAACACCGTCGACTACCACCTACGCAAGGTGTTCCAGAAGCTCGGTATCTCCTCGCGTCGGCAGCTCGCCGACCGGCTCCGCGACCCGCGCTCCTGAACGACTACGTGCGTCACGTGGTCCGGCCCGTGGGGGTCCGAGACCAGGCTGGTCAGGACCGACGCAGCACCTCCTGAGCACTCCGAGAGGAAACACCGATGAGCACCCCGGACACCATCGTCCTGATCCATGGCTTCTGGGTCACGCCCCGATCGTGGGAGCACTGGAAGGCCCGCTACGAGGCCAAGGGCTACACGGTCCACACCCCCGGTTACCCGGGCTTCGACGTCGAGGTGGAAGCGCTGCGCGCCGACCCGAAGCCGATCGCCGACCTCTCCATCGAGTCGATCGTCGGTCACCTCGAGACGTTCTTGGACACCCTGGACACCAAGCCGATCCTGATGGGCCACTCCGCGGGCGGGTCGTTCATGCAGGTCGTCATGGACCACGGGTACGGCTGCGCGGGCGTCGCGCTCAACTCGGCCCCCACCGAGGGGATCCGTGTGACGCCCTGGACCCAGCTCCACTCCGTCTTCCCCGCACTGAAGAACCCGCTGAACCACCACCGCGCCGTCGGGCTCGACCCGCAGCAGTGGAAGTACGCGTTCACCAACACCTACACGGACGAGGAGTCGCTGGCGTTCTACGAGCGGTACCACGTGCCGGCGTCCGGCCGCGTGCTGTTCGACTCCGTGCTGGCGAACTACCAGCCCGGCCACCAGGGGGCCTGGGTGGACTTCGCCAACCCCGACCGGGCGCCGCTGCTGTTCCTGTCCGGCTCGGAGGACCACATCATGCCGGAGGCGGTCCAGGCCTCCAACGCGAAGCACTACAAGGGCGCGGGCACCGTCACCGAGCACGAGACGTACGACGGCCGCCCGCATCTCATGGTCGCCGGCCCGGGGTGGGAGGAGATCGCCGACCGTGCGCTCGACTGGGCGCTCGCTCGCGCGTCCTGGACCGCGACGACCGTCCTCTGAGCATGTCGGTCCTCACCCTCACCCATGTCGGTGGGCCGACCACCCTTCTCGAGGTGGAGGGTTGGCGCATCCTCACCGACCCGACCTTCGACGCCCCCGGCCGGACCTACCGGTTCGGCTGGGGGACGTCGTCCCGCAAGATCACCGGCCCTGCGGTCCCGGCGTCCGAGATCGGGCCGGTCGACGCCGTGCTGCTCACCCACGACCACCACGCCGACAACCTCGACGACACGGGCCGCGACCTCCTGCCCACCGCGGGCGCGGTGATCACCACCGCGTCGGGCGCGGCACGGCTCGGGCACGGCACGCGTGGCCTCGGGCCGTGGGACACGACCCGACTGCTCGCGCCCGGCCGCCCGACGATCACGGTCACCGCGACACCCGCCCGGCACGGCCCGCGCGGCAGCCACTTCGTCGTGGGCGACGTCGTCGGCTTCGCCCTGACCTGGGAGGGGCAGGAGCACGGCTCGGTGTGGATCTCGGGCGACACGGTCCTGTACGACGGCGTCCGCGACGTCGCGCGCCGTCTCACCGTCGGCAGCGCGATCCTGCATCTCGGACGGGTCGGGTTCCCGGTCACCGGCCCGCTCGCCTACACGATGGGCGCCCGGGACGCCGTCGAGCTCGTCCAGCTGATCCGGCCCGCCTCGGTGGTCCCCGTGCACTACGAGGGCTGGTCCCATTTCCGCCAGGGCCGGGACGAGCTCGTCACGGCGCTCCGCGACGAGCCGGAGGTCGCCGAGCGGTTCCGGTGGGCGACGCCGGGGGAGCCGCTCGGTCTCACGGTGTAGCGCACGCGGTACGGCCGTCCGGGCCTGGTCGCCGTCCGGACCGTGGTCCGGACGGCGACCGGGGTCGGTCAGCCGACGTGCACCGGCTCCGCGACCCGGTCGGCCTCGCCGGAGCCCGACGCCGCGGCCGGCGCCGCGTGCGTGAGCGAGAGCCCCTGGCCGCGCCGCCGGAACAGCAGCGCGGACAGCACCGCGCCGACGGCGAAGAACCCGGCGCCCCACCAGTACGCGGTCGAGTAGCTGGCGATGGCCGCCTGTGCGCCGACCTCCGCGGTCACCGGCGCGTGGGCGGCGAGGTAGTCGGCCGCCGCGGTGGCGGCCAGCGTGTTGAGCAGCGCGGTGCCGATGGAGCCACCGACCTGCTGGCTCGTGTTCACCATGGCCGAGGCGACGCCGGCGAACTCCCGGTCCACGCCCAGCGTGGCGGTCTGCATCGAGGCGGGCATGATCGTGCCCATCGCGAACCCGATGACCATCAGGCCAGGCATGACATGGGCGGCGTACGTGCTCGAGGCGTCCAGGAACGTGAGGTCGATCATGCCGATCGCCCCCAGGGTCATGCCGATCGGCACCAGGAGCTTGGGCCCGAACCGGGGCACGAGCAGGTTGGTGCCGAGCTGTGCGGCGAGCACCAGCATCGCGATCATCGGCAGGAACGCCAGGCCGGTCTGGATCGGCGTGTACCCGAGCGTGAGCTGCAGGTAGTAGGTGACGAACAGGAAGATGCCGAACATCCCCGCGCCCGCGATCAGCACCGAGAGGTACGCCGCGCCGCGGTTGCGGTCGAGCACGATCGACAACGGCAGCAGCGGGTGCGCGGCGCGCCTCTGCCAGCCGACGAACGCGACCAGCAGCACGCCGGCCGCGGTGAGCAGGCCCCACGTCAGGGGCGCGTCCCAGCCACCGGTCTCGGCGTTCGAGAAGCCGTACACGAGGCCGAACAGCGCGCCCGAGACGAGCAGCGTGCCGGGCACGTCGAGCCGCGGCCGGGCGCCGCTGCGCGCGAGGCGCGGGATGAAGACGGACGCGCCGACCAGAGCGACCGCGGCGATGACCACGTTGATGTAGAGGTTCCAGCGCCAGTCGAGCGACTCCGTCAGCACACCGCCCAGCAGCAGCCCGACTGCGCCGCCGGCCCCGGCGATGGCGCCGAAGACGCCGAACGCGCGGGCGCGTTCCCGGGGGACGGTGAAGGTGGTGGTCAGGACGGCGAGGGCCGTGGGCGCCAGGAGCGCGCCGAACGCGCCCTGCAGCGCGCGGGCGGCCACGAGCAGCTCGAAGGATCCGGCGGCGCCGCCCAGGGCCGAGGCGAGGGCGAACCCGATGAGACCGATGACGAAGGTGCGCTTGCGGCCGATGAGGTCGGAGAGGCGGCCGCCGAGCAGGAGGAGGCTCGCGAACGTGAGGGAGTACGCGGTGATGACCCACTGGCGCTGACCGTCGGAGAAACCGAGGTCGGCCTGGGCCGAGGGGAGAGCGATGTTCACGACGGTCGCGTCGAGCACGACCATCAGCTGGGCGAGCCCGACCACGACGAGCGTGATCCAGCGACGACGGTCCGTCGCGGGGGTTGAAGTCTGGGACATGGTTCGCAGCATATACGGAACTGATGAGTTCCGGATACAGTTGGTTCAGTATTAACCGCGGGTAAGGTCGGACAGTGCAGAGAGGAGGACGACGGCGATGACGCATGTCGACGAGGCCGAGGCGAAGCCCCGGCTCGGACGCAAGAGGGACCACACCCGCGACCCCGAGATCCTGGACGCCGCGCTCGACGTGCTGTCCGAGTCGGGCTACGACGGCATGACCATCGACATGGTGGCCACCCGCGCCAAGGCCGGGAAGGCGACCGTCTACCGCCGGTGGTCGTCCAAGGCCGAGCTGGTGCTCGACGCCGTCGCGTGCATGAAGTCGAACGAGTTCGACCTCGACGGCCTGCCGGACACCGGCACGCTCCGCGGGGACCTCGTCGCGATGATCAGGACGCCGAGCATCCGTGCCGCCGAGCGCAAGCTCAAGGTGATGGCCGGGATCGTGTCCATGATCGCCCGCAGCCCTGAGCTCGCCAGCGCGGCGCGCGAGGCGCTGGTCGAGCCGCGGGCCTCGGTCAACCGCGTCCTCTTCCAGCGTGCGATCGACCGCGGCGAGATCCCGGCCGACGCCGACATCGAGCACCTCTGCATGATCGGACCGGCGATGGTCGCGTACCGCCTGCTCATGCTGGGCAAGCCCGTCGACCGTGAGTTCCTGATCTCGAACATCGACAAGGTCATCCTGCCCGCCGCCGGCATCCGGGCCGAGCGATGACCGGCCTGCCCCGGCTCGTCGCCACCGACCTCGACGGCACCCTCCTGCGGAGCGACGGCAAGGTCTCCGACCGCACCCGCCAGGTCCTCGCCGACCTCGACGCCGCGGGCGTCGAGGTGGTCTTCGTCACCGCCCGCCCGCCGCGCTGGCTCGACCACCTCGCCGACACCGTGGGCGGCCACGGCCGTGTCATCTGCATCGGCGGGGCGTGCGTCCTGGACCTCGCCTCCGGCGAGACGCTCGAGACCTGCGGTTTCGACGACGACGCCGTCCGCGCCGTCGTGACCGGCATCCGTACCGCGCTGCCGCACGCCGCGCTCGCCTTCGAGCGGCCTGACGGCGTCACGTTCGACCCGGCCTACCCGAAGCGCGAGCCGGCGCTGGACCCTGGCCTGTGGTCGGTGCCGGTGGAGGACACGCTCGGCGCTCGCGGCCCGGTGTCCAAGATCCTCGCGCTCGACCCCGCGCGCATACCGCCGCCGGGCATCCTCCTGGACCCGCCGGAGGACATCCGGCTGGCGCAGGAGCAGTTCTTCACGGCCGTGCGCGCCGCGGTGGGGGAGCACGCGCACCTGGCGTACTCCGGCGCCGTCGGCCTGGCGGAGCTCATGCCGCCCGGTGTGGACAAGGCCGCCGCGCTGGCCCGCTGGTGCACGCGCCTCGGCGTCGACGCCGCCGACGTCTGGGCTTTCGGCGACATGCCCAACGACCTGCCGATGCTCACCTGGGCGGGCCGCGGCATCGCGGTGGCCAACGCCCACGCCGACGTGCTGGCCTGCGCGGACGCCGTCGTCGGGCACCACGACGCCGACGGTGTCGCCGAGGAGCTGGCGACCCTGCTGGACGGAGTGCTCCGGCCGCGCCGGTGAGCATGGCTCAGCCGGTCGTGGTGCCGTCCGTGCCGTCGGCCGTGCGCTGGATCCGCTCGGCGATCCGGCGGATTCGTCCGAGGCGGGCGTCCCACGTCCTGCCGACCTCCACGAGCTGCCCGACCGCGCGGGCGAGCTGTGCCTGGTCGACGCGGTACAGCTTCTCCCGGCCCGCCGTGGTGCCGTGCACCAGACCGGCCCTGTCGAGCACGCCGAGGTGCTTCGCCACGGCCTGCCGGGTCACGGGCAGCTGATCGCTCAGGCTCGTCGCCGTCCCGTGGCCGTCGCTCAGCAGCAGGTCGAGCATCCGCCGACGGGTCGGGTCCCCGATCGCCGACCACAGGTCGTCGTCCACCGTGACACTCATCTGTCTGCTCCCACCGCCCCGGCGTAGGCCCTGAGCCTGGGCAGGAAGAAGTCCCAGCCGGAGCTGTGGTCGGCGTGCTCGGCGGCCGCCTTCGCGTCGTCCCAGCCGCGCTCGCGGAAGCCGCTCTCGGTGAAGCGCAGGAGGGTGCCGTCGCCCGAGGGCACCAGCTCGAAGACGACCAGGTTGGAGTTGCCCTGGGCGGCCACCTCGCCCTCCTCGTGGGTCCAGCGGAACGAGAAGTGCGTGTACGGCACCGCGTCCGCGACCGTGAGCTGAACCTTCCTGCCGTCCTGCGTGACGTCTCCGAAGCCGATCCACCCCGGTCTCCCGGGCACGGGGTCGAACTCCGCCTCGTCGGACCACCACTCCCGCACGTGCTCGGGGTTGCTCACCACGTCGAAGACGATCCGGGGTGAGGCCTCGATGTAGATCTCCCGCTCGATCGTGCCGTACTCCATCACGGACCACCTTTCGTCATGTCTGGTTGCCGGAAGCGCACGTCTCAATGCCAGTTGCTGATCTGGACGTCGTGCGGCGCGGGTTCGCCCGTGCCGGTCTCGACGAAGCGCTTGAGGCTCATCAGGAAGGTGGCCCACTTCGTGCTGCAGTGGTTCATGAACTCCACCTGTTCCCTCCAGCCCGTGTGTCTGAACAGTACGATCGTGAACCCTTCCTCCTCCTTGAGGTCGAAGTGGATGTGCGTGCCGATCCACTCCTCGGGGCCGCCGGTGACGAGCCAGTCCACCGACCCCGCAGGGTCGAGCTCCGTGACCTCGAGCTCGAAGGCGCCGAGTCGCTTCCCGGCGTCGTCGTGGAACGTCGTCGTCAGTGTGCCGCCGACCTTGCTCAAGCCGGTCGTGTCCGTCGTCCACCAGCCGGCGACGCCCTCGGACGTCGCGACCGCCTCGTACACCTTCTCCAGCGGCGCCAGCGCGCCGACCCGGTGCAGGATGTCGACCATCTCAGTTCCTCCAGTGTCGGATAGTGCAACCTTCGGTTGCATGTGACACTACGGCGTCGTGGCGGAATGTGCAACCATCGGTTGCACATTGGGTTGGTACGCGCGACGTTTCGGCGGTGGGCTCAGCACTCCTCGTCCAGCAGAGGGCTCAGGTGGCGCGTGCCCAGGGCGCGCGTCGCCTGGTGGGCACCCGCCCGGAGGCACTCCGCCGTCCCCGCCCCGGCGAGGTGCGCCGCGAAGAAGCCGGCGAAGAACGCGTCGCCGGCGCCGTTGGTGTCCAGCACCTCGGTGGGCTCCGCCGGCGTCTCGAACCAGCCCTCCGCCGTGCGCGCCACGGCCCCGCGGGCGCCGAGCGTGCACACCACGGTGCTCGCGCCCCGCTCCAGCAGCGCCGTCATGAGGGCGCGGTGGTCGTCCGTGCCGTCGTCGTTCAGGAAGACGTACGAGCACGCGTCGGCGAACGGCCGGTGGAACTCGGCCACGCCGTCGTAGTCGTGCAGGTCGGTCCAGAGCGTGGCCCCGCTCGCCACGGCGGCCGGCAGCAGTCCCTGCCCGACGGCGCTCAGGTCCAGGACCACGTGCTCCGCGTCGGCCACGCGCGCGACCGCCGCGGGGTCGGGTGCGGCCGACGGCGCGGGGACGGCGAGGTAGATCGAGAGGCGCTCGCCGGCGTCGGTCATGAGGTTCAGGTGCTGCTCGGACGGCCCGGGCACGCGTCGCGCGAGCACCTCGGCGCCCCGCGCGTGCGCGAGCGCACCCAGGACCAGGTCGCCCTCCGGATCCGTCCCGACGTCGGCGACGAGCGTGCTCGGCACGCCGAGGTCAGCCAGGTGCAGGGCCTTGCCGGCGCTCGTCCCGCCCAGCGTGCGGACCGACCCGCGGGCGAACAGGGTGTGCGGCCGTGGGTCGGGCAGGTGGTCGAGCCGGACCATCGTGTTCCAGGTCGCGGGCCCGGCCACCACGGTGCGAGGAGAACTCATGCGCACACCCTGCCATCGGGCCGGTCCGGATCAGCCGAGGAGGAGAACGTGGGTGTCGGCGATCGCGGCCGGCTCGGCCATCATGTCGACCGCCGCGATCTGCCCGTCGTGCACGACCACCGCGAACAGGCCGCGCGGAGTGCCGCCCGGCGCGTACGCGAACCCGACGGAGCCGTCGATGAGGGCGGGCACGGCCCCGCCCGCCCGGCCGCGGAACGCCTCGGCCACGGCCGCAGCCCCCCGCACCTCGCGGGCCAGCAGGGGCGCGCCCCGGTCCGCGGCCTCGGCCGCCGACGCGACGGCGGCCTGGTCGGCACGCAGCACCACGTCCGGCGCGAGGAGCGCCAGCAGGCCCGCCAGGTCGCCCGTGCGGGAGGCCAGGAGGAAGGCCTCGACCACCTGCCGGTCCGTCTTTCCCGGGGTGGCGGCGCGCGGGCCGACGTCGTCCCCCGTGTCCTCCCCGGCGGCTCCCTGCGCCCCGGGCCCTGACTGCACCCGGCGCCGTCCCCGGCTCGCGAGCTGCCGGGCCGCCGCGACGGACCGGCCCAGCACGGGCGCGATCTGCTCGTACGGCACGGCGAACAGGTCGTGCAGCACGAACGCCAGGCGCTCGGCGGGATCGAGGCTCTCCAGCACCACCTGCATCGCCACCCCGACGACGTCGGCCAGCTCGGCCTCGCGCACCGGGTCGGGGGACTCGTCGTCCAGGATCTCCGGCGCGGTGTCGTCGGGCCGGCCGGTCGGCAGCGGGTCCTCGCGGCGCGTCGACCGCGAGCGGAGCATGTCGAGGCAGATCCGGCCGGTGACCGTGGTCAGCCAGGCGGCCAGGTTGTCGATCCCCTCGTCGCCGGTCCGGTTCAGGCGCAGCCAGGCCTCCTGCAGCGCGTCGTCGGCGTCGTCGGGGTTGCCGAGCATCCGGTAGGCCACCGCTCGCAGGCGGGGCCGGTGCTGCTCGAAGGCGAGGGCAAGTTCGTCGGGGGTCATCTGTCACATCCTCGGTCTCGGGGCCGTCGAGGGTGTGACGGCGCGCAGGGCGCCGGTGTGACAGGCCGGGACCCCGGCCACCACGAGAGGACCGCGATGACCACCGAGACCACCGCCCAGGACCCGACCCAGCACCTCGACCTCGCGGCGTCCGGCACGCCCCACCTGCGGACCGTGACGGCTCGCGCCAAGAACCCGGCGCTCCTCGTGCCGGGCGGCGTCAAGGCGCTGGCCGAGCTGGGGAAGCTCGCCCACGGGCAGGGCGTCTCCGCGGCCACGCTCGAGCTGGTGCACCTGCGCGTCAGCCAGATCAACGGCTGCGGCTGGTGCATCGAGTACGGGATGCGGCAGGCCCGCAAGGCCGGCGAGTCGGACGACCGCCTCGCGTCCGTCGCGGCCTGGCGGGAGTCGCCCTACCTCAGCGAGGCCGAGTGCGCGGCGATCGAGCTCGCCGAGGCCATGACCCGGCTGGCCGACAGCTCCGAGGGCGTGCCCGACGCCGTCTGGGACCGCGCCGCCGAGCACTGGGACGAGCAGGCGCTCGCGGCCCTGGTGCTGCACATCGGCGTCACGAACCTCTACAACCGGCTCAACGTCACGACCCGCCAGGTCCCGGGCACCTGGTGACCTGCCGGGCTCGCCGGGTCAGTCCAGCCCCAGCCGGGGCGCCCGGCGGGCCTGGCGGACGCCGTCGACCGTGAGCAGGATCAGGGCGAGCCACACCAGGGCGAACCCGGCCCACCGGGCCGGCGGCATGTGCTCCCCGAAGACGAGCAGCCCCACCAGGAACTGCAGCACCGGCGCCAGGTACTGCAGCATGCCGACGACGGACAGGGGCAGCCGCCGGGCGGCGGCGCCGAACAGGAGCAGGGGCAGCGCGGTCACGATGCCGGCGGACATGAGCAGCAGCGCGTGCCCGGTGCCCTCGGCGGCGAAGGTGCCGGCGCTGCCGAGCCACACGAGGTAGGCGAGCGCGAACGGCGTGGCGACGGTTGTCTCGACGGCCAGGCCGGGCAGGGCGGCGACGGTGCGGCCCACGCGGTTCTTGACCAGCCCGTACAGGCCGAAGGAGAGCGCGAGGCACAGCGAGATCCAGGGCAGACCGCCGAGCCCGGTGGACAGCACCACGACCGACGCGGCGCCGAAGGCGATCGCGATCCACTGCATGGGCCGGAGCTGCTCGCGCAGCACCAGCACACCGAGCAGCACCGTGATGATCGGGTTGATGAAGTAGCCCAGGGCGGCGTCGAGCACCCGGTCGCTGAGCACGGCGTACACGTACACCACCCAGTTGACGACGATCAGGGCCGCCGCCACGGCGAACGTGCCCAGGATGCGCGGCGACCGCAGGGCGGCCCGGAAGTCGCCGAGCTGGCGCAGGGCCGCGAGGGCGATGAGGCAGAAGAGCAGGCTCCACACGATGCGGTGGGCCACGATCTCCAGGGGGCCCGCGGGCTGGAGCAGCGGGAAGAACAGCGGCATGCCGCCCCAGAGCAGGTAGGCGCCGATGCCGAGGGGGAGACCCCAGCGATCCTGTTGTTGTGTCACTGCGTCACGATAGATCTCGCGCCCCCGCGCGGGTCCCGGATGCGCTGTGGGGCTCGTCACCTGGCCGGGCCCCTTTTCGATTTCTCGCGAGGGCTGGTGGGGCGCTATGGTTGGCACCGTTCACGGCTGGTTGCCCGAGCGGCCAAAGGGATCTGACTGTAAATCAGACGGCTCAGCCTTCGGGGGTTCGAATCCCTCACCAGCCACGTGAAGAAGAGTGGGGCCTGACCTGCGGAAACGCTGGCCAGGCCCCACTTCATTTTCGACCGGGTGGCCCGGATGGTTGGTACTGGCCCAACGCCCTGGCCCAACCCGGCCCGGGCGGATGCGGTCAGCGACGTCGGCGGTGAGCCGGCGGATGGCTGTGTGGCGCTATTCGCCGAGCCGCGTCCGCAGTCCCTGGATGTGGTCAGGGCTCGCGCCAGCCCATCCGACCCGAACCGCGACGACGAAGAAGCCTTCGACAGCACGGATCGCCTCGCGCACCCTGTCGGCTTCCTCCGGGGTGCCCTTGTCAGCGTGCTTGATCGCCTGCAGAACACTCCTGGCTGTGACTACCCCGCCCGCCACCAGCTCCAGCAGCGGTTGGGGGTCGGTCGTCGCCTGGCCGGCGTACATAAAGCAGAGTGCCTGAGCCTTCTTGGTGGGTGCGACCTTGCCAGCCTTGTCGTAGGTCAGGTCGGTCTGGCCAGGGAAACGCTCCGACGCGAACCGGAGCACGGTCTTGTCATCGAATGCGCTTCGAAGGAGCCGGTCGACGAACTCGACCAGCGAACTCGCGGCCTGCGAGTTGCCGTCAGCGGAAACATCGAGGACATCGCGCGCACCCTGAATCTTCCGGCTCAGCCGTGCACTCAGATCCTCGAGTGCTTGCCGCGACTGGCCAAGCAACGTCTCCTGAACGCTGGCGAACAGCGCCTCGATGCCTTCGGCCGCGTCGAGCGCGGTATCGCTGACCGTGAGATTGTCGAGAGACAGGTTCTTCGTGGCGATCTGGTCCAGCATCGTGTCCAGCTCGATGGCGATGGTCAGGGCAGACTTCGCGAGCTTGTCCATCCCCTCAACTTCGGCGATCTGCTCCGGAGTCAGGAAGCTGACGCTGTCATCGAAAGCCAGCGCCAACGGCATGATCTTGCGAAGGCCCTTGCGGATTGCTGCAAGGGCGATACGGCCGTCATCCTGGACCGCCCGGGTCAGTCGGATGTAGGCGCCTTCCCCGACCAGGCGGCGCAGGAACCGCTTGAAGGACTCTGCCGGAAGGCTCTTGATCCGCTCCACGAAGTCTTCGTCCGCGATGCGGTTGATACCTCCGGTCAGGTGCTCAAAATACGTCCCGTCGCCCTCTGCGCCTGTAAGTGACGCATCGAGCAATCCGAAAGCCGCTTCCAGACGTGCAGGCCACGGCCGCTGGTCCTCGGGGTTGTCTACCGCGCGGATCACCGCGATCAGGCAATCGAGGACGATGATGACCTCATCGTGGATACCCAGTCGGCTACGCACCGAAGGGCGGAGCCGAACAAGTTCGCGCGCGAGGGCGGACTGTCCGATGAGGTCGCGCTCCGTGAGGCTCGCAGCGGGCGTCACTTTGCAGTCCCGGATGCGTCATCTACAGCGGGCGGTCGATCGCTCGTTCCAGGGGTGCGAGCAGGTGTGTTCGGAGGCTCAGTGAAACCACCGAGATACAAGGCCGTCACCGGGGGGTGATCCTCTCAGGTCACGACCGCACAGCCCCGGACGGTCGCGTAAACCATCCGGGGCGTGGCAAGATGACTGGTGAGTTCTGCCAAGAATCACCGGCATCCTGAACGCGGTCTTCGTGTTGTGGGTGCTGTACGAGGGCTAGGCGTTGGTAGCGCCTAGCCCTCGTGCTGTTTGTGACACTCGTCGGGGTCCGACCTTCTGGGAAGGAGCCGACGGGACGTCACGAACAGGTCACAGTCTACGGCGGTTCGCCGACACTCTGTGGGACCTGTGTGCGACATAGAACAAACTTTCGCTCTAGAGCATATCGCAGGCCGTGATGCGTGTGATCCATGGCCCAGCACAAGCGTAGGCACGGCAAACTCTTGGATACCCCGGCATGAGGCGTAATCGCAGGTCAGGGGCCCGCAGCCGTCAGCAACAGGCTAGTCGTCAGGTCGAGCATGGGCTCCATCGAACAGACATGGCCCATCGCAGAGCGGCCCATCTTCCTCCGGAAACAATGGGCTCACTCCGAATACGTAGCCCTCCAGGAGTGGCTTCTTGCACCACTGACATGTAGCGGGCCTTCGGTAGGTCACCCGGTAGAGCGGTCGCGGATCGAGGCTGTAGAGGTAAGGGAACTGGTAGTAGAAGGCTGGCTCGGTGTCGTCCAGCTTACGCGACAGTTCGGCGGGGATTCCCTTCGCCGACCGTCGCTTGTAGTCCGCCTGGCGACACGCCTGGCTGCAGAACTTGGCATCGCGACGGAAGCGCCAGTTCAGCGTCGTGCCGCATCGCATGCACCGACGTCGCGGCGTACGGCTCACCGTCATGCGTCAGAGAGGTGAGGATGGTTCGGCAACAGCGCCAAACGAGTCGGGCTCCATGGTCGTATCGGGTGTCGTGGCTGCCGGCAACACCGCGGCCGACCGTGGCGCGACCCTCGTCACGACAGCTCCTCACGATGTCCGGATGTTCGCACTTGCACCAATTCCTGAGCCCATGAAGATAGTCGCCGATCGCGGCCGAGGGGAGCCCGGATCAGGGTGAACTCACGGATGGACGGCAGATAGGGACTTTCCGTTGGCCGGCCAGTCGCGTGCAGCGCTGTTCCGGGAGTATGGCTCTGTCCCGGGCCAGTGAGTAGATCTCTGGCCCGGGACAGAGCGGCAGCATCGAGGACTCTTCTAGCGTCACCTACTCGGCTAGGCACCTAACCGATCACGCTCGTTCCCTCCGATCCGACGGAGTCGTTCCCAGGGCGATGTCCATCGCGTCTGCTGCGTCGCGAAGCGTTGTCGGCATGACGTGCCCATACAGATCGGTCGTGATGCTCATTTGGCTGTGCCCCAGGACTTCCATCACGGTTCTCGGCGCGACGCCCTGACCGAGCAGCAACGTTGCGCACGTGTGCCGCAAGTCGTGGAACCTGATCCGGCGCACGCCAGCCTCCGCAGCGAGCGAGTCGAGGATTCGGTTTACGTGCTTCGGGTCGAGAAGACCGCCCGACTTTGAAGCGAACACCAGACCCGTGTCCTGCCAGGTCACGCCTGCTGCTGCGCGTTCCTTGTCTTGTTCCTTTCGGTGCTTGACCAGACTCCGGACGACCTGCGTCGGCAGTGGGATCGTGCGGCGGCTTCGCATGGTCTTCGGCGTCCCGGTGACCAGGCCCTGACTCCCGAGGCGCTGAACGGTCTTGCTAACACGGAGCGTCCGACCGTCCATATCGATGTCGCTCCAGTGCAGGGCGAGCAGTTCGCCCTTGCGCATGCCGAGTGCGACACCGACCGAGAACAGAGCACCGAGACGGTGCCGAAGCGCCACCTTGAGAAATGCGTCCACCTCCTGACGGGTCCAGGGCTCAACCTCGACACGGGTGACGGTCGGCCCCTTGACGAGCGCGGCCACGTTGCGGTGGATCAGCTCGTCACGCTGAGCTTCTGCGAGCATGGCGCGCAGGACGGAACGCGTGAGCTGAACGGTGCGGGCCGACAGCGGCGCGACCGTGCCGTCTTGCCGCTTTCGGCTGAGGCTCGCCGTCGTATTCATCACCTTGCGTACGTGGGCAGGCGTCAGGGAGGTGATTCGCACGGCTCCGACGACGTCGTAGACGTACTTGCTGAGGATCCACTCGTAGTTCGCCACGGTGGCGGGCTTGCGCTTCTCGTCGTCGCGCAGGCGTCGGATCCACTCCTCGCCGAACGTCCGGACGGTGTGCTTCACCGGCGCGGCGGGGATGTGCTTGTAGGTCAGTGATTGCAGTTCTACGAGCTTCGCCGCCACGACCTCGCGCGTCTTGCCGTAGATCGTGCGCCGCACTCTGTGGCCGTCGGTGTCGTAGACGAACACCCGAGCACGCCACATGCCGTCTGCCCGCTGGTCGATCGAACCTTCTCCGTTTGCGCGCTTGCTCATGCTGCCTCCTGGGCCTCGGCGATGGCGGTGGCGACGTAGTCGTTCACGGCCGATACGGGGATGCGACGAGCGCGGCCGATTTTGACGCTCGTGAGCTTGTTGAGGCGGATCAGGTCGAAGACCTGGGTGCGTGAGATGCACAGGGCCTCGGCAGCTTCCTCGACGCGGTACAGCAGGACGGTGACGGTGGGCGTGGTCTCGGAGTAGACCGGCGCGGTTGTGGCGGTGGCCATGACGTCTCCTTGGGTCATTCAGCGGTTCTTGGGTCCGTGTGGTGAGGGGGTCAGCCCTGGCATGTGCCAGGGCTGCCAGGGCTGACCTGCCAGGGCTGATTTTTGGCGTCTGACCTGGGGTTTCAGGCCTGGCACTTCCAGCCCTGGCAGCCCTGGCACATGCCAGGGCTGAACCTCACTGCCGCAGGCGGAGCATGATGCGGGGGCGGCCCTGGTACTCGTCGTCCAGGCGCTCGACCAGGCCGCGCCGGATGAGGCTGTCTACGGCGGCCTCGATGTACTCGCGGAGGTTCTTCCCGAGGGCGGCCCGGACCGTGCTGGCGGGGGTCGGCTCGGTGCTGAGCTTGGCGAGGATCTTGTCTGCCGTGCGGTGCACAGCTGCGTCGTCCTGGTGCTCGTCGAACGCGGCCCTCGCCTCCGCCCGAGCACGCACGGCGAGAGCGGCCTCGGCGCGCAGTGCGTCCTGCATCCGGCCCCGGGTGCGGTCGGAGACGTGCATGATGTAGTCCGCGAGCTGCCAGTCACCCTCGGTGACGTCGAGCCGTCGGGCGAGCAGCGCGAGCAGGGAAGCGACCTTGAGCCGCACGAGGTTCTGCTGCCCGAGACCATCGGTGATCACCTCGCGCAGCCGGTCGAGACGCTCCTTCCGCAGAACCGCCGTGATCGACGGGGCCACGGTCAGCGGGGTGCGGCGGTGCTCAGTCGCCAGGACCGGGCTGGCCCAGCGCAGCGGTTCGGGCGCGTCCGGGGCGACGTCGGGCGCTCCGGGGTCGGTGGCGGGCAGCCACAGGAACCGCTGAGGCGTACCACCGGCTGCGTCGTCCAGCAGCGGCCCGGCCTTGAGCGGCTGGACACCGGCGACGAGGGCGGCGCGGTAGGAGTGCGCGGGGACGATCTTGCGGCGCGTCGCGTCGGAGTTCGTGAAGCCCAGCCCCTCCCCGGAGAACATCTTGCGCAGCTCGGACGACGTCGTAGAGGCCTGGCGCCCCACGAGGGCGGTGAGGGTGTCAATCTCCGGGACGTCGAACCACACCGAGTGGATGGCGGGGGTGTTCTCGCCCTCGCTGTCGGTGTCCACGAACATGTGGGAGATGCCCTCACCGGACCCGAGGGGCCGCTTCTCGATCAGGCGACCCGCCCCGGGCTGGATGTCGAGGACGTCCTCGGCGGCGGCGGTGGCGACGCCCTTGCCGACGCCGGACGGGCCGACGAGGCCCACGAACACGTTGAGCGAGGCGACGGCGGAGCGGTCGTTGCCCAAGGGCGGGATGACGACCGAGGGCGGCACCGACAGCGCCACACGGGCCAGGACGCAGCCCAGGACAGCCCAGGGTGAGGCGATGGCCGCGCGGGCGGTCTGTCGGATGGCGGCGAGCTCGGGGCGTGCCTCCCAGAGCACCGACTCGGGGTCCAGGTCCCCGGGGTCGGTGGTGCGCAGGTCAGGGGTGAGCGCGGTCATCAGGCCGCCACCTTCCAGTCGGCAGGGTCAGCGGCGGCGGCCATGAGCTGGGTGCCGATGTGCTCGGTGTAGGCGGGCGGGACCGACTCGAACAGCCCGGCCCAGGTCATGTCGTGCTCGATCCCGAGCAGGCGCTTCACGACGTCCTTGCTGCGGGGCACGTAGCCGCCCTTGCGGACGTACTTCGCCTCGTACTTGTCCCGCCGCGCACCCCCGTACGCCCCGGCCACCCACAGGTGCGCCGAGTGGTCGCAAGGGCGGGCGACGCTGAGCGGCACGTTGGACTCGAACAACCGCAGCCGCTGGAGATGGATGCGCACGCCGTCGGTGTCGAGCGTGGACAGGTCGAACATGCAGCCGCACAGCCCGACAGGGTCGACCATCTCGGGTCCGGCGTCCTTGACGTTCTCGATCACGTACGGCAACCCCGTGAGCACGACGAGGGCGCGGACGTCGGGGATGAGCTTGGGCCAGGCGGTCACCTTGCCCGCGTTGCCGCGCGTGTACCCCTGGCACGGCGGGCTGGCGTGGATGACGTCGAAGTCCGCCAGGCCCAGGTACTCGACCGTGCCGTCAGGGTGGGTGAACGGCAGCCGGTGCCCGGCCAGCAGCAGCCGCAGGGCGGTGAGAGCGTCCATGCGCAGGAACGGGAACGGGTAGCGCGGCTGGGCGGTCAGGTCGATGCCGTAGACGTCGTATCCGGCTCGGTGGTAGCCGGTTCCGGCGCCGCCCTGGCAGCAGAACAGGTCCAGCGCACGAGGGCTGCGGGCGATCGTCAGACTGTTCATCGGGTGGCCTCCTCGTCGGCGTACAGCTCGTCGTTCAGGTCGTCCAGGCACGTCGTCCCATCCCAGGGGTCGAGGTCGTCGTCCCACGGGCCTCGGTTCCACAGGTCGCGGCATCCGGCGCACACGTGGTCGCCCGCGTGCTCGGGGGGCTGGTGGCAGGTGTGTGGGCCGTTGGTCGCGCCGCATCGCGACGCGGCCGTGGGGTCGGTGCTCACGAGGTCAGCCACGGTCGGCCTCCTCGACGTCGAGACGACGCCAGGTGGCGAGCGTGGTGCCGTCGTCGTCGGTCATCGCCGGGGCGCCGTCGGCCACCTCGTCGGTGAGCCAGGCGACGTCGGACACGGCCCGTACGCAGGGCCGCTCGATGCGGGGGAAGATCCACCGGAAGGTGATGCGGCGCATGACGAACGTGTCCAGGTCCACCACCGCGAGCAGGTCGCCCACAGGGCTGGTTTCGGCGCGCACGGGGTAGGTCCCGGCCTGTGCCTCGGAGAGCTCGTACCGGCGGCGTTGTCCGTCCTGGGGCGCCCAGTAGCACCAGCTCGTGTGAGTGCGGTGGACGTCGAGCACGAACGCCTCGACGTGGTGGGCGGGGTTTGCCGGCACGGCGGTCAGGTGGCGGCGGGTCGTGTTCCTCATGGCGGTCTCTCCCTCGATCAGGCCGCGACAGCGGCAGGGGTGGCGGTGATGGCGGGGGCCGTGGGCCGGACGGGTGTGCCCGTGGCGGCGACGACGGCGACGGCGTGGGCGCAGTAGCGCTCGGACTCGGGCCAGTTGGCGGGGTACACGTGCCCGGTCGCGGTGTGCATCGGGACGACGCCGTTGGCCCGCAGCAGCCACCGCTGCCGGGCCGCCCGGGCACGCTCGACGGCGGCGGCCTCGGCGTGCCCGTGCTCGTCAGCCATCGCGGCGCGGCGGTCGCACAGCTCGTCGAACGCGCGGCGGTTCGCGCTGGCCCGCAGGTCGGCCCGGTACTGCTCCCAGTACGCGGCCTCGGCGGCCTCGGCCTGACGGCGAGCGGCCTCGATCCCTGCGGCGTGTCCGGCGTCGTAGCCCTCGGTCCAGGCGTCCCGGGTGCCGAGGGTGGTGCCGATGCTCTCGCCGGTGTCGTAGCCGTGCAGCCAGGCGGCGATGACCTGCGGGTCGTAGGTGCGACCGGTGGCGGGCGTGGTGGTGGTCATGCGGTCGTCCTTCCAGCTCCTGAGGGCCGCTGTGCGGCCTGTTTTTGGCATGGGTGGGGTAGGGGCACGGCGGGTAGCGGTAGCGGCCCGCCGTGCCCTCAGAACTGCCAGGGGTGGGGGTTTCGGGGTGCGCCGCGTGGGGGCGCTACCCCGCTACTTCGTTGAAATCACGCCGTTTTCGGCGGTAGCGGGGCCGCTACCGGTAGCGGGGCCTCCGCTACCGTTCGCCGGGCTCGGAAGGGCTCCGGCGGGGGTGGTGGCGGCTACCTCGGCGGGCATCGGCCCGAGGGCGATCCGGGCCATGAGCGAGACCAGCGCGGCGGTGAACGCAGTCACGGCGACTACGGCTGCGACCTCGCCCACCACGGGCACCCGCAGGGCCGTGGCGGCGACGGTAAGGCCCATCGCGACGACGAACACGGTCCCGGTGCGGCGCACGGCGCGTTCGACGGCGGCGACCAGCTCGCGGGCGTCGCGGACCAGGTCGGCGTACTCGGTCGGGCTGAGGTTGTCGTTGCTGTTCACGGTTCCTCCTGCGGTGGGCGGGTGGTGCGGTGTCAGGCGGCGGTGTGCCAGTGCTCGGGCAGCTCCTCCCGGTCGGTGGTGTAGAGCCGTTCGGCCCATGCGGTCTCGAATGCCTCGACGGTCAGCCGGGGGTGGGCTGCCCAGAACTCGCGGAGCTCGGGCGAGGCGTACGCGGCGGCGAACGCTCCTCCGGCGAGGAACAGGCGTTCCTCAGTGACTCCGGCGGCGCGGCCACTGGCGTTGAGCAGGACACCGTTTGTGGCCTCGTACGCGGCGGCGATGTGGGCTTCCAGGTAGTCGCCGTACTCGGACCGCATGGCGGCCCACTCCCGAGCGGCGCGCTGGAAGATCGGGGACATGTCACGCCGCCTCGGTGTCGGTGTCGGCGGCGCTGTCCGTGCTGGTGTTCGTGCCCGTGCGGGCGTCGGACAGCAGGCGGCGGGCGGTCCGGTCGGTCACGTGGTGCCCGGCGTCCGTGAGGGCGGACAGGGCGTCGCGGGCAGTGGCCTTGGGGTTGGTGTCCAGCAGGCCGGACACGATGTCCAGGCGGACAGCCCGGTCGCCGTTCGACACCGGCCGGACGGTCCGGGGCGACCTGGGGCGGACAGCGGCCCGGACAGTCGTGACGGTCTGTCCGGCCGCCGGGACGGCGGGCAGCCGGTCACTGTCCGTCTCGGTGTCCGCCAGGATGTCCGCCAGCTCGGCCCGGACAGCCTCAGCCGCCTTGTCCTCGTAGTCCGCCCCGGACACGGGTCCGGTGGCGAGGTGTCCGGCGACGCGGTTGTTGGCCTCGACGTGCAGCCGGGCCACGTCGGTCACGGCGTCGGCGACGGCGGACAGCGAGTCCATCCACTCCACCGTCCTGGTGCGCATCTCGGCAGGCGGCACCGACTTGAGGGCGACCGCCCGGGCCGCCCGGCGGCGGGCCTCGGCCCGGACAATGGCGCGGCGTGCGGCGGGGGTGCCGTCGTCGGCGGCGTGCGCCCGGACAGCGTCCTCCGTCGTGAGGAACAGGGCGTGCATCCGCATGGACTGCCGCATCCCGGACCACGAGGCCCCGGACGCGAGGTGGCGGTCACCGATCAGGGCCAGGTGCCACATCAGGGCGGCCAGCAGCGGCACGACGAACCGGAACGCGACTGCCCCGGCGGGGTGTCCGAGGTAGACCTCGTGCACGGCGGCGAACACGCCCGAGGCGGACGACAGCGCCCACGTCAGGGTGAGCAGTGTGCCGCCGGGGCGGTTGTCCCGGGCCGCCTCACGGGCCAGCAGTGCGACGGTGACGAGCGAGAGCTCGAACACACCGGCCGTGGTGTAGGCGGTTGCGGCGTCCATGCCCAGCACGTCGCGGCCGAACCCGACCATGGCCAGGTAAGCGGAGACGGTGGAGATGAGGGCGACGGAGACGGCTCCGGCGAGGACCAGGCGACGCGAGCCCGGCTGGGTGGTGTTGGTGCTCATGGGTCAGTCCTCCTCAGTGGTGGTGTCGGGCAGTGCGATGACCTCGCCAGCGGCGGTGACGACGTCGGCGCGCACGAGGCCCTTGCGGACGGCGGCCCCGCGCTTGACGTTCTTCGCGGCCACGCCATGGCGCTTGGCGGCGGCGTTGACCTGGGTCGCGTCCCAGCCCTCGTACAGGGCGGGCTTGTGCTCGGCCAGGCGTGCGGCGAGCTCGTCGGACCAGACCTTCCCGGTGGGCCAGGCGGGGTCGTTCTCGGGCCACACGGCGAGGAGGTGGTCGAGGATGGTGGAGTGGTCCAGGTCGGCGGGCTCGTCCCCTGCGGCGGCCCCAGTGAGCAGGCCCTTGGCCTCACGGACGGCGCGGGCACGCTCCACGATCTTGTCGGCCATGGCACCGTCGATGAACGCGCCGCGCACGAGTTGCGGGTCGGACTTCTCACCAGCCATCAGGGCGATGCCCTTGTCCTCCTGGGAGAAGATCGTGGCCCGGTGCCCCGCCTTGTACATGCTCGTGCCCAGGACCATGTCGTTGGTGGTCTGGTCCCCGACTCGCAGGCAGACGCGCAGGGACAGCAGCGCGGAGATGCCGGTGGGGATGGCGTCCTTGTTGGGGCGCTGCGTGGCGAGCCAGAGCATGATCCCCAGGGCGCGGCCACGCCGCGTGATGTCCTCCACCAGGGCGGCGATCTCCGCGCCGTAGGCCGGGTCACCGAACCCGAGCTGTGACTCGTCGATGACGAACAGCAGAGGCTTGAACCCGTACGGGTTACCGACCTTGGCGAGCTCGTCGGTGACCTTCGACTCGGCGGCCACGTCCCGGGGCAGGGACCGGATGATCGCGGCCCGGCGGCGCATCTCCTCGCGCACCGACCGCAGGTCCGCCAGCAGCGCGGCCAGGTCGTCGGGGTCGTCGCCGGAGCGGCACACGTGCGCGATCGGGGCGAACGGCAGCAGGTCACCGGTGCCCTTGAGCTCGTGGATGTGCAGCTCCGTGCGCGGGTCCAGGGCCGCGCCGAGCATGAGGACGCGGAGCAGGAAGGTCTTGCCCATGCCGGGCAGGCCACCGATGACGCCGTTGTTGTACATGAGCGTCGTGGACACCGGGCGGCCGCGCTGGTCCTCGCCGATGACGAACGACTCGAACACGTTCGTCTCCCCCTTGTTCCGGTGCTTCCACTGGGCCACCGCGCGCTCAGAGAGGCCCTTGTCCGCGATGAACAGGTTCAGCCGGGACGGGTGGGCCTTGGGGTTGCCCTCGGGCCACACCGTGTCCTCCGGGCGGCGCAGCGCCGAGGCCAGGCGGTCCTTGCGCTCGATCACGTCCGCAGCTGTGGCACCCGGGGGAAGGTCGATGTGGATTTCCACGCCGCCCGTGGTCGGGAAGATGCGGAGCACCTTGACCTCGGCGTTGCCGCGCTTGGCCTCGCCCATCGACCCCAGGCCCAAGGTGAGCAGGGCGTCCGTGACGACGTCCACCGTGAGCTTGGGGACGTCGCCCTCCATCGCGGTGGCTATGGGCGCGGCCACGTGGCGGATGCCGACGACACCGAACGCCGTCAGAGCGGCGGCGCCGGTGGCGATGGCGGCGGCGGTGAGGCCCTCGGGGCCGGTGTAGGTGTTGATCGTGACCCCGGCGACGCCGGACATGACGCCGCCCGCGGTGATCCCGGCCAGGCGGGCGCGGACGCCGTCGGCGTGCTCCTTGCGGAGCGTCTTCCACTCCGACGTGCCGCGCACGCCGGCCATGAGCATGGTGCGGGTGGCCTTGTTCTCGGCGTCGGTCACCCACCGCGACAGGCTCCGCACACAGAGGCCGAACCCGACCCCGGCGCGAACGAGGAACTTGGGCAGGTACACGAACGGCAGGCGCACGCCGTGGTGACCGACCCACGAGGCCACGAACCGCGCCTCCCGGTATGCGGCGGCGAGGAACACCTCCGAGGAGGTGGCCCACTCCGGGAGAACCCGCAAGGGCGTGTGGTCCCCGCGGTGCTTGACCACGCGGGGCGCGCGCTCGGCGGCCTCGGGCGCCGGGGCGGGCGGAGCGTCGATGACCTCACCCGTGAGGGTGTTGTCGTCGTCCGCCGGGGCCGTGCCGGCGTTCTGGTCCAGGCCACGTGCGCGGCGGGCATCGGTCAGGCTCACGACGTCGCCGGGGCCGTTGACGATGGCGTCGAGCTCGGCGTCGTCGGGGACGTGGTCAGGAGTGTGCTCGTTCGGGGTCGTCATCAGGAAGCCTTCCCACTGATCTGGTCGAGACGAACGCGGCGGGTGGTGCCGTTGGTAAGTCGGATCACGTAGCGCACCGTGCGGGTAGTCCCGGACTCGCGGCTGATGATCTGGCCGACGGCGCCGACGGCGCCGTCGGTCAGGCGCACGCGCTCGCGCACCTGAGGCGTCCGGGTGCCCATCAGGCGCCCGCCATCTCGTTGGCACCCGAGAACAGGTTGTTGAGCAGGTCGTTGAGGGCGTCCACGCCCCACATGCCGAACGAGGTAGAGGCCAGCGCCAGGCCGAGGCAGACACCGAGGGTCAGGGTGCCGACCTTTGCGGACCCGTACTTGACGGCGATGAACGAGACGAGCAGCAGGAAGACCAGCAGGGAAACGGTGATCATGGCGGAGCTCCTGTTCAGGCGGTGCGGGTGGCGGGACGGATGACGACCCGGCGGGCCGTCGAGAGCGGGCTACCGGCGGTGTAGGCCGGGGCCGTGGACATAGCGCGGTTGGTGCTGGTCTGGACAGCGGTGCGGATCGCGACGCCGAGAGCGACCACGGCCCGGCGGTGCACCTTGACCGCGACCTCGTCAGGCGAGGCAGCGAGGCGGCACTCGGCGTCCACCACGGCGACCTCGGCCGCGATGACGGGCTCCTCGGCGACGATCGCGGCGAGCTCGGTGAACGTGGGCTCGTCGTCGTCGAACGCGGCGAGTGCGGTGTAGGTGCTCATCGGTTCTCCTCCGTGGCGGTCTCGTCGCCGTCAGTGGCGTGCGCGTCCTCGTGGGCCTTGCGCACGGTGGCCTTCATCGCCTCGACGCGGACCGAAAGGTCCAGCGCCTCCCGCCCGACTTCGGCGGTGCCGTCGTCCTCGCGGCCATGGCCGTTCGTGACGAGCGTGCGGGCCGCCCCGGCCAGAGCCAGGCCCGCCTCAAACAGGTAGCGACGCGCTGAGTCCAGCGCCCCGGTGCGGTAGATCGACATGTCTCGCCTCTCGATTGGGCTAGGCTGGCTAGCCATCTGATCCGACGAGTGGAGACTTGCACAGGCTGGCTAGCCATGTCAACAGATGAACGAAAGTTGGCTGACTTGGCTGTCCAAGCGGGTACCGTTGAAGCCATGAGCCTCGACCCTGACGACCCGCGCCCGCCCTACCAGCAAGTCGCGGCAGCAATCCGCGCTGCGATCCTCACGCGCACCATCGCGCCCGGTGACAAGCTCCCGTCTCAGAAGGAACTGGGAGAGCGTTACGGAGTAGCGCGCATGACCGTTCAGCAGGCACTACGCATCCTCAAGGACGACGGCCTCGTCATCTCCCGCCAGGGGAGCGGGATGTACGCACGCGAGCGGACCGAGCGACCCGTCGGGCTCCGCCCTCACCTCGAAAAGGCGTTCGAGGCGGACGACGTCCGGATCGACTTCGTGGGCTACACCGCCGAAACGCTCCACGGCGCAATCGCCGAACCCCTCGACAAGATCCGGACCGGCCGACTCACACCCAAGTCGATCCACATCCGCCTCTTGGTGTCCGACATGGGGCAGCCGCTCGCATTGCCCGCAGCAGCGAGCGGCGACGTCGACGACAGCGCCCGCGCTCGTCAGCGGATGGCGGACATCGGCACTCGACACATAAGCGCCGTTCGGGATTCGGTGCTGGAACTCGGGGACCTCGAACTCGTCCCCACGGTCACGGTTGAGACCCGCTCGTTCGGGTCCGCGCCGGTGTTCAAGGCGTACGTCATCAACGGAGACGTCGCATTCTTCGGCTTCTACCCCGTGGTCACGCACGACGTCAGGGTCAGCGGGGAGAAGGTCAGCATCTTCGACCCGATGGGCAAGGACGCCGTCCTCTTCCATTACACCGACGACGGCGACCCCGAGTCCATCGAATCAACCTTTGTCGTGCAGGTCCGCGAGTGGTTCGACAGCGTCTGGAACAGCGTGGCAACGGACGTGACGCCGTGATCGATGCTGCACAGCTCCTCAGGGAGTCGGCGGCCGTACTGCTCGACTTCGACGGCCCAGTCACTCCGCTCATGCCTGCACCGGCCAATATGCACGCCGCTGACGTCGCCCGGCAGGCGCTCACCGCCCACGGCGCCACTCCGCCCGACGACATCGCTGCGACGTCGGATCACCTCGCCGTGATCCGCTGGACCGGAACGCACGCACCGCAAGCCCTCGCCGACGTCGAGAACGCGTGCACGGCGGCAGAGACCGACTCAGCGCGAACCTGCACGCCAACCCCCGGAGCACATGCGCTCCTCGCCGCACTCCACGCCACCGGAACGCCGGTCGTCATCGTCAGCAACAACGCCGCAGGATCGATCCGCGTGTACCTAGCGCGTCATCGTCTGTCGGCTTATGTGCGCGACGTCGTCGGGCGTCCACATCTCCGGCCGGATCTTATGAAGCCAGAACCGTACACAGTCCACTACGCACTGACCATCGCGAAAGTCCGCGCGCGGAGCGCTGTCCTGATTGGCGACTCGGTGTCCGACATCGAGGTGGCGAGAGCGGCCGGTGTCCGCTCCATCGGCTACGCCAAGACGGTGCAACGAGGGAACGAATTGTTGGAGGCGGGCGCGGATGCCATCACGAGGAGCATCGCCAGTCTCGCCCGCGACGACACTCCTACCGAGGGATCCCAGTAGGCGCACCCATAGACTTCGGGTCTCATCGGGAGGCTCACCAAGGGGGGCTAAGAGTCGTGGCGGAACCCAGTTCGTTGCCGATCGTCGGGCGGAAGGTTAAAACTCCGAAGAAAGAGCAGCTCGCCAACGAAGTAGTGGAACTCTTGAGGATTCACCCGGCCACGAGACCCAACGGATCGACTGTCGCCAGTGACACTCTCGGCCAAATCCACGCTGCGATCACAGGCCATCCGGCCACAGGAATGGATGCGCACCAGAAGACTGCAGCGATCCTCGAAGCGCTGGGCTTGACGTACGACCCGCACTGGGACACCAATGCGGGAGCAGCGGTCACAACGCGTGCTTACTCTCGCATGCTCGTTGCACTGAGCAAGAGGCCGCGGTGCTTCGTCCTCAACAGCACCGACGCGTCCGTGGGCAACGCATGGGAGACCGACAAGAAGCAGCACTACCGCTACGACACGAACGTCACAGGCCGAATGCCCCTCAATGACGCAGGGCCGGGGTCGCTCGTGCTGTTCTACAACACGAGCAACCACAGCCGGAACCCGATGAGCTACACCGCCACCGCACGGGTCGAGTACATCGGCCCCGGGTGGACTGGCCCGTGGACCGCTGACCTCAGCGGGTACCAGGAGTTCGACAGCCCTGTTCCTGCTCGGCAGGTGGAGATCGCCGGACGAAACAACCAGCACGCGATTACCGAGATCACGTGGGAGCAGTACCAGGAGATCGTCGCCGCGGGCACCGGCATGCGCCCTGAGAGTCACGACGTCGAAGCGGGCCTCGACGTCGGGGGCGAGAGAGCGGCCGAGCGTGTGACCGTCGACTTCCCGGCGGCTGACGTCGAGATTCTTGGTGACGAGGTTCCGGTTCGCCGTGCGGACGGTGACCTTGATCCGTCGCCGGAGCGCGAGCCTGCGTACGGGGGTCCTTCCGCTGGGGACGGCTCGGTGCGCATCCCATCGGGCCGGCGTTCCGCTAGCGACCGTGGACGCGACAAGATCGTCGAAGAGCGGGCCGTCACTGTGGCCACCATGCATCTCGAGAACCTGGGATGGAGGGTCGTCGCTGACCGCCAGAAGGACGGCGTCGGCTACGACATCGACCTGACGGACGGCGAGCGGAGCGTGCACTTAGAAGTCAAAGGTATCCAGGGTCCGCGGCTGGAGTTCAACGTCACCGCCAAGGAGTGGTGGCGGGTTCGCACTGATCCGGACTTCGTCTTGGCCGCCGGAACGGACGTCTTGAACCCGACGACAGTCCACGTCAACTTGCTGAGCCCCGAGGAACTCGTGGAGGCCGACCGTGTGGCAACTCAGTTCCGGGTCGCAGTCAGGGACGGGCAGGAGCTGGGGCCAATAAGTTGACGACCCATCTGCCCGGTGCCTTACATGTGGAGCGGCCTGACTGGCGCAGTTGCGGCAGCGGCGCGCCCACCTAGCCGGAACCTCCAGGCGGCGCGATTGCGCCTCGTCCTGCTCTCCTTCACCCGGTCCTGGGCTCGTTGCACTGTTCTAAACCACCTGCTCTCCTCGTAGAGTGCACTGAACGCTTCGGGCTGCCTGCCTGCAGGCGCTACGTAGTCACGTCACCTGGACAGGAATCCGATGGCTTCCCACACTTCCCACGTCTCGCAAGAGTCTCTGCTTCGACAGGCTGTGCTGAACACCAGCCAGTCGATTGAGCTGCTCCGCGAGGCGGTATCCAACAGCGTCGACGCAGATGCGCGGAACATCGACATCAAGTTGACGAATGCGGGTGGCGAGATGTGGAACATCGTCATCCAGGACGACGGTAACGGCATGGAGGAGCGTCACATGATGGCGTTTTTTAACGCCGGCGACTCTGTGAAGGACTTTCCCCAGGAGTCGATCGGCGAGAAGGGTCTCGGGTCCAAAACCACATTCGTTGCCAGTGAAATTGTGGTCGAGTCACGGCGTCACACGAACCCGACCGAGGTCCTTGTCGGAAAGATGTCTGACCCCCTGGCCGACCTTGGCAATGACACTCTGCCCGAGTTCACCATCGAGAAGAATCCATCCAACTACACGTCGGTGACATCCTCGAAGGGGACGAGGGTCATGCTCAGCGGCGTGCACCTGGCCAGCTTCAACGGGAAGAAGACCGCCAACCCGGACGAAATTGCTGGTCGGGTGATGCACTACTTGCGCAGCCTCTGCGCCACGGGAACGGTCAAGAACCGACATGGCTCACAGGCCCACATCATAAGTTCTGTGATGAACGTCGGTACCATCCCGCTTGTGACGCTCGAAGTCGTCGCCCCGACTGGCACGGTGACGCTCGGCCCAATGCCCGGCACTTATCAGGTCCCTCCGGTCGATCTTAACCCCACGGGCGGGCCGGTCTCCGAGGGCATCGCGCAAAACTCCAAGAAGTTCTGCGACGTATACGACTTCAACCGGAGCAGGACAATCAGTCTCCAGGGCAAGTCGGTGACCTTGCACTACGACGGCACGGTCATCATTGCAGGCGAGGAGGTGCGCGCTGAGATGCTCAGGGACGAATTAAAGCAGGGCTGGACGCAGAAGTCGCAGATGGGCGCGCATCTTTGCAAGGACTTCATTCCCCTGCGCAACGAGACAGGGCTTTCTCGTGAGCTCCTGGGCGGCGAGTATTATTTCGAGTACAAGTTGTTCCTGAACAGCCAAGAGTTCCAACTTAACGCGGACCGCAACGTCATTACGAACGAAGAGTCAGACGAAGTGGCGTGGATTTGGGACGACTTCAAGACGCATGTTTGGCCGAATATCGAGTCGCGAGCCAGCGCCTACAAGCAGATGAAGGCGGCGGAGGACGCTGCAATCGAAGCCGTAAGGAAGACGAAGGACGCCGCTGATCTCAAAGCGAAATACTCGAGCGCAAACGACATTGCAGTCACCAAAGCTGGCGCATCCCTCGCCTTCGTCAAGGAGCCGAAGAAGGAAGCCGATGTTTCTCACCTGCTCGCGATGATGGTCCAGTCCGGGGACTGGGCCTCGGAGCTTGACCCGATCGCGCGATTCGGTCAGTACATTGACTCATCGACCGACGTGCTCGTCGAGGACGCGATGGGCGCAGTCCTCCTGGTTGAGATTGAGTCACTGCTTCCCAACCTGTTCAGGCACCAGCACCCCATGAGTTCATATGACCTCGTTGTGGTTTGGTCGCTGGGCGGCATGACCAACGGAGACAGTCGCGAAGCGCCATGGGGGACGAACAGCACAAGTGTCGCAGTGACGCTTCTGAGTACGGCATCTGGTGGCTGGATGCTCAAATGGGGCACCCACACGAAGCCGGTCGTCGTGCTGGGGGCAATTCTCTAGAGGCTGTTCGGAAGAGTCCCTGTACGTCGTGGAACTGTGCGCGCAACAGCACTGAAACATGCTCTCGGTGTGTGAGTTCGGCAGGCTACCTCCGGCGCTGGGCGCCCGGGTATGCGGTCGGCGACATCCAACAGGGCAGCTGCAGCATGGCTGCTTGCGAGGCATTAGGCGTTGCGCGGCAAGTGCACCGCCCGCTGGAAATTGCTCGTGGCATGCAGGTGTCGCCAGCCCCCTCGGAGCGGTGCCACTGGCCCAACGGAGTGTCCCAACCCGCGCGCTCCGGGGCGGACGGAACCGGACAGTCCCGGACGACATGGCGGGCCTGAGCGAGTCGATCCGCTGGCGAGTCGCGGCCCGGACGCATCTGTAAATCAGACGGCTCAGCCTTCGGGGGTTCGAATCCCTCACCAGCCACGTGACAACTAGGGCGTGACCTGCGGAGACGTGGGTCGCGCCCTAGTTCGTTGCCGGCTACCGACCGGTTCACCATCGCTGTCACACTGTCGCCGTGGAAAACATGTGGTCGAGCCGGTTCGCCCAGCACTGGGCCCAGGAGATCTCACCGACGGCATTCTGGCGGCGGACCGCGGAACTGGATCGACAGGTGTTGCGAGGGTTGCCCGGCTACGCGGCCGCGGTCGACACCGTCGTGGGCGACTTCCACGCCGAGGTCCAGGACGCGCGGTCGGAGATCGACGCTCGGACTCGCCGCGTGGATCCCGCCGTGGCCGATCTCCGTTCGCCGCGGCGTACCGTCGGCACCGTGCTCGGCGCGCTCGGCATCGGTGGTGCGTTCGCGTTCTTCTTCAGCCGAGCCGACTTCGACCTGATCGGCATCCTCCCGTGGTCGTCGGCCTTCCTCGCGCTCGGGACCGTCGGTGTTCTGATGGCGCTGCTCCCGGTCCGACGCTCGGCCCCGGCCACGAGGGGGATCGTCCAGCGTTCGTGGTTGCTCGCAGGCTTTGCCGCCGCGGCGGCGGCGGCTCCGCTCCTCCTGCTGCGTCTCACCCCCTTCTCCGAGCTTCCGGGGGCGGCACGCACCTCGCTCGGTGTGAACCTCGTGCTCGCCGGGGTCTGCTGCGTGGCGTCCGCGATGGTCACGGTGACGTGGCTCCGTCTCGGGACGCAGCAGCACGGTGTCGTCGAGCGCCTGGTCGACGACGTCTCCGCGGAGCGTGAAGCGGTCGCCGAGGCTGCACTGAGCCGATACCGCACCAGCCTCGAGGAGCTCCACCGAGATCTTGCCGCCGAGGATCGGGAGACGATGGACCAGGCGTACACCGCGGCTGGGGAGACCCTCGTCGCGCGCGGGGTCATCGACACGGTGGACCAGGTGCGCTCGCACGTCCCTGGCATGCTCATGCTCCAGGCGATTGCCGACGCCACCATCCGCAACCGGACCGTCGTCCTGGTGCCGCAGCTGGCCCCGGCGCAGCGCTGAAACCAGGTCGGTGCGGTGCCCGGGAGCGACGCGGCACACCTCACACCGGATTCGATTTCACGCCAGGCCGGAGGCCATGTAGAGTCTTCCTCGCCGCCCCGATAGCTCAGTCGGCAGAGCGTCTCCATGGTAAGGAGAAGGTCAAGGGTTCGATTCCCTTTCGGGGCTCTGTGATCGACGCGGGGTCGTCCGCCCACCTCACCGGTTCGCCGGTGGGGAGCAACGGCGGACGGTCTCGCGTTCAGTCACGCGCGGCGGGGTAGCTCAGCTGGTCAGAGCGCACGACTCATAATCGTGAGGTCGCGGGTTCGAGCCCCGCCCTCGCTACCAAGCAAGTACATCCGTCCGGCTTCCTGTGCCGGACGACGAGAAGACACATGGCGCCTCCCTCTCGAGGCGCGGAGGTGAGAGCCATGGCAAGCAAGAGCGCGGATGTCCGCCCGAAGATCACGCTGGCGTGCGTGGACTGCAAGGAGCGGAACTACATCACGAAGAAGAACCGGCGTAACGACCCGGACCGCCTGGAGCTGGCGAAGTTCTGCCCGCGCTGCGGCAAGCACACGTCGCACCGCGAGACCCGCTGAGTCTCTCCGTAGCTTCACACCGACGTGGCGAACGCTGATTTCGAGGGCCGGGCTTACCCGGCCAACGCCCCCTACTCCGTAGGTCGCGAGAAGATCCGCGAGTTCGCCGTCGCCGTCGGTGCCACGCACCCCGCGCACCACGATCTCGTGGCGGCGCGGGGTTCTGGCTATCCGGACCTGGTCGCCCCGCCCACGTTCGCCGTGGTCGTGGCCCAGCGGGCCGAGTCGCAGTACATCAGCGACCCCGAGGCCGAGATCGACTTCACGCGTGTGGTCCACGCGGACGAGCGCTTCACGCACCACCGTCCCATCGTCGCCGGTGACGAGCTCACGACGGTACTGCACGTGGACCGGATCGTCTCCCGCGGCCCCATCAGCATGGTGACCACGCGCTGCGAGATCTACGCGATGCCCCAGCAGGTCGAGGTGCCGTCCCCCGAGGCCGACACCCCCGGCGAGCACGTCGCCACCGTCGTGTCCACGCTGGCGATCCGAGGTGAGGACGCATGAGCCGCCCCGACATCGCGACGCTCGCCGCCGGCGACGTGATCGGCAGCCGCACCGTCACCTTCGACCGCGCGGCCCTGGTCCGCTACGCGGGTGCCAGCGGCGACCTCAACCCGATCCACTGGAACGACAAGTTCGCGAAGTCCGCAGGCCTGCCCGGCGTCATCGCGCACGGCATGCTGACCATGGGCACCGTCGTGGGCCTGGTCGTGGACTGGGCGGGTGACCCGGGCGCCGTCGTCGACTACCAGACGCGGTTCACCAAGCCCGTCGAGGTGCCCAACCCGGGCACCGCGCTGGTCGAGGTCGTCGGCACGGTGGGCGTGGTCGACGCCGACGCCGGCACGGTCCGCGTGGACCTCGCCGTCACGGTCGACGGCGCCAAGGTGCTGGTTCGCGCCCAGGCGCTCGTCCGCCTCTGACGGTTCCCACCGCGGCCGTCGGCACCGGCGGCGACCTGGTCGGTTTGCCGGGGTAACGATTTTTTAACCCGCAGACCCTTCTCATGCACCCCCTGATCGGGTGTGATTCTCTCGTCCGGAGCTCTACGGACCGACGAGAGGAACTCCGCGTGACGTCCCGACGACGTATCACAGCCCTGGCCACGGCGGCCGGGGTGCTCTTTCCGCTCATCCCGCTCTCGGCGGCTGCGGCCGCCCCCACGGTGACGGCGCCCGGCGACGAGGTGGTCGCCTGCGCTCCCGTGCTGACCGCCGGCTCGCTCGACGAGGCGTTCACCGCGGCGGCCGACGCCACGGGGGTGCCCGAGGACCTGCTCAAGGCGGTGTCCTACCTGGAGTCCCGCTGGGACCAGCACGGTGGCCAGGCCAGCGCCGACGGGGGCTACGGCGTGTTCAACCTGGCGGCCGGCGGCGGCCTCGGGCACGCGCACGTCGAGGGCCTGCCGCTGTCCGCGATCAACGACAAGACGGGCCCGGCCCGCGAGGGCACGCCCGAGCTCACCCGCGCGGCCGCGCTGACCGGGCTCGACGAGGCCACCCTGAGGACGGACGCCCAGGCCAACGTCTGCGGCGGCGCGGCGCTCCTCGCGTCGTACCAGGCCCAGGGCGTGCGCGACGGCGCGGCCGACAGCGGCGCGGTCGACCCCGGGGCCCCCGCGACGTCGCCGGACGGTCTGACCGTCTGGGAGGACGCCGTGTCCCGCATGAGCGACATCGACGGTTTCGCGGCGGGCGTCTACGCCACGCTCCGGGACGGCGCGGGGACCACCACCCCGCAGGACGGCGCGGTGATCCTCACGGGCAACCCGGACGTCGTCGTGCCCCGGAGCGCGACCACGAGCGACCCCGAGGCGGACTGCCCCGACGACCTCGGCTGCGAGTGGCTCCCCGCCCCGTACGCGAAGGGTTCGCCGGACCTCCCGGACGGCACCGGCGACTACGGCAACCACGACCAGGCCGACCGCACCGGCGCGGGCGGCCCGTCGATCGACTACATCCTGATCCACGACACGGAGACCGCCTACCAGCCGTCGGTGAACCTGGTGCAGGACCCGACCTACCTGGCCTGGAACTACACGCTGCGCTCCGAGGACGGGCACGTGGCGAACCACCTCGACCCGGCCGACGTCGGCTGGCACGCGGGCAACTGGTTCATGAACATGCACTCGATCGGCCTGGAGCACGAGGGCTGGGCGGGCACGGGCACCTGGTTCACCGAGGCGATGTACCAGTCGTCGGCGGCGCTGGTGCGCTACCTCGCCGCGGAGCACGACGTCCCGCTCGACCGGGCGCACGTCATCGGCCACGACCAGGTGCCGGGCATCCTGCCGGGCTACACCAAGAACGTGCACTGGGACCCGGGCCCGTACTGGGACTGGGACCACTACTTCGAGCTGCTCGGCGCACCGATCGGCGGCGACCTGGAGGCGACGACGGACGTCGAACCGGGCGACGTCGTGGAGGTGCGCACGGGCTACGCCGAGAACCCGAACGTGGTGACGGGCTGCGAGCAGGCGTCGCCGGGCTCGGGCGAGTGCGTCGACGGCGCGGGCACCAACTTCCGGTACCTGTACCAGGCGCCGTCGGCCGACGCGCCGCTGGCCAAGGACCCGGGCTGGAAGCCGGACGGCGCGGACGGCACCACGTACGCGAGCGACGTGAGCGCGCGCGTGCAGTCCGGGCACAAGCTCGTGGTGGACCAGGTCGACGGCGACTGGCTCGGCGTGTGGTGGGCCGGCTCCCTGGTCTGGCTGCACAACCCGGTCGACCGTCCGGTGGTGGTGCCGGCGACGGCGCAGACCGTGACCGTCGCGGGCGACGCCCCGGCGCCGGTCTTCGGGCGGGCGTACCCGGAGGCCGCCGCCTACGCGGCGTACCCGGACGTGCCGGTGCAGGCCGTGACGCCCATCGAGTACACGGTCGGCGTCGGCCAGACCTACGCCGTGTCCGACGACGACGTGGCCGCCGACTACTACCGGGCCGCCACGTTCGACGGCTCGGGACCGGGCGACCGCACGGTCGTGCGCGGCGACGACATCTACTACCAGGTGTGGCTGGCGCACCGGCACGTGTTCGTCAACGCGGCCGACGTCGAGCTGCACGACCCGGTCGTCGCGGACGTGTCCGGGCCGACGGTCCGGGGCAACGCCAAGGTCGGCCGGGTCCTGACCGCGGAGGCCGGCACGTACCTGCCGGACGACGTCGACGTGGCCTACCGGTGGCTGCGCGACGGCGAGCCGGTCCGCTGGGCGACCGGCAGCCGGTACCTGGTGACCGGTCGGGACAAGGGGGCCGAGATCGCCGTCGAGGTGACGGTCTCCGCGCCGGGGTACGCGTCGGCGTCGTACACCTCGGACCCGAAGCCCGTCTCGCCGAGGTAGAACCAGGGCGAGACAGAACGGGGGCGAGGTGGAACCAGATCTCTGGTTCTACCTCGCCCCCGTTCTATCTCGGCGGTCCGCTCACCAGTTCGGCGTGACGCCCGGCAGGTTGCGGGGGAGCTTCACGTCCTTCGGGTGGTAGACGTACGTGAGTCCGTCGGTCGAGGTCTGCCAGACCCGCTCGAAGTTCTCCCGCGTGTACACGACGCGGACGGCGTCGTTCGTCGCCCCGTGCGGGTCGTTGAGGATCGGGTCGCCGTCGGCGGTGAAACCACGGAGCACCACGAGGTGCCCGTCGGTCTCGTACCCGGCCTCGGGCATCTCCTCGGCCTCGAAGTTGATCGAGAAGACCAGCGGGATGCCGGCCGCGACGAACTTCTCGGCCTCCGCGAGGGAGCGCAGGCGGGTCACGAACGACTCCAGGCCGAACGTGTTCGCGTAGGCCGCGTTGAACGGCCAGTTGCCGGCGCCCTCGTACGTGTAGTCCCAGGTGTTCATCGCGGCGTAGTCGACCTGCGGGTCGCCGTTCGGCGCCTCGATGCCCTCCAGCTCCTCGGCCGGCACCTCGCGCCCGTAGGAGTAGATGACCATCGTGGACGACGTCGGCGAGCACCACACCTGGCCGCCGCCCCCGAACTCGGGGTACTCGCCGCGGTGGATGTTCTGGCTGTACTGCGGTACGTCGAGCGCCACCTCGCGCCCGAGCGTGAAGTCGCTCGTGCCCGTGTAGTGCGCGTCGGGCAGGTACTCGTTGGTCATGGTGCTGACCGCGTCGAGCCGCGGGGACACGCGGGTGCCCTCGGGCCGGTACAGCGTGGCGCGGGTCTGGTACGCGTCCGGCTCGTGCCCCGACTTGGCGACGTAGGTGTCGGTGAACAGGTAGGCGTCGTCGTCGGTCTGGCCGTTCACCGACGTGCGGTGGATGTCGCCCACGCTGCCGTCGGCGGGCGCGAAGTCGTCACCCGAGGCCCAGCGGCCCATCACGAACCACTTGGTCCAGCTCCCGTCGGCCTTGCGGCCGCGGTACTCGATCTCGACCCACGTGCCCGTGGGCGTCTGCGCGTTCCACGAGCTCACCGACTCGTCGATCAGGTAGCCGGCCTCGACCACGGGCGAGGTCCACCGGCCCGTCTCGTAGCTGACGGGCGTGCCGTCGCCGAACGGGTCGGTGTACTCGACGGTCTCGCCGGCACCGCGCAGCACGAGCCCGCCCTGGGCGCCCGGCCGCAGGTTGGCGGTCTTGCCCGCGTGGAAGTCGCGTACGCCGTCCCAGGTCGTCAGCGTGATCTGGTTGTCCGACGCCGCCGGCTCGGACGCACCCGCCACCGGCACGGCGCTCGCCGCGATCCCCGCCTGCACCACGAGCGCTCCCGTCGCCACCAGTGCGAACACCGTGGTCCGCAGTCCTCTTCGTCTCGACATAGCCCTGCCTCCATGCCTCCGGGCCCCCTCTCGGTGAGCGGGCCGTGGACCCTCCCTATCAGAGCGGGGGTCGGGACAGAAGCAATTTAGGCGTCACCCGAAAAGTGGGCGTGTCAGCCCAGGTCGGGCACGGGCCCCGTCGTCGTGCCCTCGACCAGGCTGACCGGCAGCGTCACCGACTCGGGCTCCTCGCCGGCCAGCAGCGCGATGACGGCCAGGCCGAGGGCGCGGCCCTTCTCGACGAGCGGCTGGTGCACGCTGGTCAGCACGTCGGGGGAGAGCCACGGCAGGTCGAGCCCGTCGAACCCGGCGACGGACACGTCCTCGGGGACGCGCAGGCCGAGCTCGCGCGCGGCGATCACGGCGCCGGCCGCGAGCAGGTCGGAGTGGGCGATGATCGCCGTCGGACGGTCCCGGGCCGGCGCCCACTCGGACAGGATCTCGGTCGCGGCGTCGCGCCCGTGCTCCACGAGCGAGGCGGGCGTCTCCCACGACATGACGGGCTCGATGACGTCGCGCACCCCGGCCAGCCGGTTCCGGGTGGGCGTGCGCTCCGCCGCGGCGAGCCGCTCGGCGTCGACGAGCCCCGACCGCTCGTCCCGCCCGAACGGCAGCGCGATCTCCGCGATCCGCGTGTGCCCCAGCTCGACCAGGTGGCGTACCGCCTCGGCGGCGCCCCGGCGGTCGTCGACACCGACCACGGGCACCCCCGGCACCTCGTGCCCCTCGCCGATCACGACCGGCACGCCGCGCCGCTGCAACGCCGCGAGGTTGGGGTCGCCCTCCAGGATCCCCCACACGAGCACGGCCACGTCCATCGCGGCGGCCTCGACCAGCGGGTCGACGGCGGGCGGCAGCCCCGCCTCGGCGGCGAGCCCCACGGACTGCGCGGTGGCGCCCTGCGGCATCCCGGGCACCAGCAGCACACCCAGCCCCTGCTCGCCGATCGCGGAGACCAGGCCGTGCAGCACCTGCGTGGAGACCGGGTCGCGGAACGACCGGCCGAGCTGGTCGCCGATCACCACGCCCACGATGCCGGAGCGGCCCGACCGGAGCTGCCGGCCCAGCGGGTTGGGCCCGGAGTACTCGAGCTCGCGGGCGGCGGCCAGCACCTTCTCCCGGGTCTCGGGCGTGATCGGTCCCGCGCCGGAGAAGGCGAGCGACGCGGTGGACACGGAGACACCTGCCAGCTCGGCGACCTTCGCGAGGGTCGGTCGGCCAACGGTCTGGCGGTTCATCGCGGTTCCTTCTCTCGCATCGGGCACCGGTGGTGCAGGACCCGGGAATCTGCTGGGCTGATCCCAGATTGTGGCTTACGGTCGGGAGATTCAATCGCACCAGGGAGTTCCGTGCCTACTGCACACGCCGCCGCCCGGGCGGTATTCGTCGTCTTCGCCGCCAGTGGGTTCGCCTTCGCGAGCTGGGCGTCACGCCTTCCCGCGGTGCGGGACGGGCTCTCGTTCTCCGAGCGGGAGATGGGCCTCCTGCTGCTCACGATATCCGTCGGGTCGATTGCGGCCATCCCGCTGTCCGGGCTGGTCAGCGAGCGGCTCGGGACCGCCCGAACCGTTCTGGGATTCGCGGGCCTCACCGCGGTCGGCCTCTCCGTGGCCGGGTACGGCGTCGCCCTGGGGGAGCCCCTCGTGGTGCGAGGAGGGATGATCCTTTTCGGCGTGGGCTCCGGCGTCTGGGACGCCGCGATGAATCTGGAGGGCGCGGCGGTCGAGCAGCGGCTCGGTCGCGCCATCATGCCCATCTTCCACGCCGGGTTCTCGTTCGGCACCGTCATCGGCGCCGGTGTCGGTGCTCTCGTGGCCACCGTCGGGGTGCCGGTCGTCTGGCACGTCGTGGCGGCCGGCGCCGTCTCGTTCCTCTCCGTCGTGGTCGCCACCCGGTTCTTCACGCCGAGTGCGGTACCGGTGCCCGACGGCGCCGCCGGCGCGGTCAACGCGGACGGCGCCGACCCGGCGGAGGTGACGCCGCCGCCGTCCGGCATCAGGGGGCTCCTCGCCGCCTGGCGTGAGCCCCGCACCCTGGCGATCGGCCTCGTGGTGCTGAGCGCCGCCCTCACGGAGGGCGTGGCCAACGACTGGGTGAGCCTCGCCGTCGTGGACGGGTTCGACACGTCCGACGGCATGGGCGCGGTGGGTCTCGCCATCTTCCTCACCGCCATGACGAGCGCCCGCCTGGCCGGGACCCGCGCCATCGACCGGTACGGGCGCGTCCCGGTGCTCGTGCTCTCCGCGCTGCTCGCGTTCGTCGGCGTGCTGACGTTCTCGCTGGTCCCGGTCCTGTGGCTGGCGCTCGTGGGCGTGGCGCTGTGGGGTCTCGGCGCGGCGATGGGCTTCCCGATGGGCATGAGCGCGGCGTCCGACGAGCCGCGCCGGGCCGCGATGCGGGTGGCCGCGGTCTCGACCATCGGGTACACCGCGTTCTTCGTGGGGCCGCCGCTCATCGGGCTCGTGGCCCACGAGACGGGCTACCGCCTGGCGGTGCTCGTGCTCCTGGTGCCGATGGTGCTCGGGCTGGTCGTGGCGCGTTCCGTGCGGCCGCTGCCGACGGCGGCGGGTGTGAAGAGGTAGCGCGGATCACGCCGGCGGGTTCGCGCAGGCCAGGCCGCGGAAACCAGGGAGGGAACACGTCTGCGGACACCAAAAGGTTCCAGAATTGGCAGACATCACCCACGCCATGTCGAAGATGTGCACAAATCCCGCACTGCGGGTAGATAGGCTTGCACGGTGAGCCCATACCCGGCAGACACCGTCCAGGCACAAGCGGTGGTCCCCAGCCTCGCCGACCTCACCACTCTGCGAGTGGGTGGACCGGCTGCCTCGTACGTCGAGGCCGAGGAAGAGGCCGCTCTGATCGAGGCGGTGAGCGCCGCCGACGACGCCGGTGTGCCGCTGCTCGTCGTGGGTGGCGGCTCCAACCTGCTGGTGGCCGACGAGGGTTTCGGCGGCGTCGTGGTGCGCGACGTCCGCACCGGGATCAGCGTCGAGTCGGACGACACCTGCGGCGGCGCCGTGGTCAGCGCGCCGGCCGGCCAGAACTGGGACGAGCTGGTCGAGCGGGCCGTCGACGAGGGCTGGGTCGGGGTCGAGTCCCTGTCGGGCATCCCGGGGACGGTCGGCGCCGCCCCCGTGCAGAACATCGGCGCCTACGGCCAGGAGCTCTCGGGCGTGGTCTCGCTGGTCCGCACCTGGGACCGCGGCGACCGCCGGGTGCGCACCTTCGCCGTCGGCGAGCTGGGCTTCGGGTACCGCACGTCGCTGCTCAAGAAGTCCATGCACGGCGAGGGTCGCGAGGGCATCCGCGGCGAGGGCGACCCGCGGGCGCCCTGGTACCCGTCGCCGCGCTACGTGGTGCTGAACGTCCAGTTCCAGTTCCGGCTCGGCACGCTGTCGGCGCCCGTGGGCTACGGGGAGCTGGCACGCCGCCTCGGCGTCGAGGTGGGCCAGCGCGCGCCCATGAAGGACGTCCGCGAGACCGTGCTGGGCCTGCGCGGCGGCAAGGGCATGCTGCTCGACCGCCCGAACTTCGGCGCGGAGCCGGACCACGACCGCTGGAACTCGGGCTCGTTCTTCACCAACCCCGTGATCCCCGTGGAGCACCTGGAGCACCTGCCCGAGGACGCCCCGCGCTACCCGGTCCGCTCCGCGACGCCGGAGACGACCACCGGGCCGAGCCTCGGCGCCATCGACCCCACGCTCGTGAAGACGAGCGCCGCCTGGCTCATCGAGCACGCCGGCTTCGCCAAGGGCTTCGGCCTGGCGGGAGAGCACAGCCCGGCGCGGCTGTCGACCAAGCACACGCTCGCGATGACCAACCGCGGCGGCGCCCGGACCGAGGACGTCATCGCCCTCGCCCGCGCGGTCCGCGACGGCGTCCGCGACCGGTTCGGCGTGACCCTGGTCCCGGAGACCGTCCTGGTGGGCGTCTCCCTCTGATCCTCGCCCCGCCGAGGTAGAACTCTGGCGAGGTAGAACCGCGGCTCACGCTGCGTTCTACCTCGCCAGAGTTCTACCTCGGCCGAGCGGTCAGTAGACCACCACGGGCGTGCCCGACGGCGCGCCCCAGCTGTCCCAGATCCAGTCCATCGCGCTGTTCGACACCCGCACGCAGCCGTGCGACGCCGGGAACGCCGGCACCGACGCCGAGCCGTGCACCGCGATGCCGCCCGTGAAGAACTTGGGCCGCCACATGTCGCCCAGCTCGAGCCGCGACGCGTACATCCGGTTCTCCTCGCGGTACACCGCGAACGACCCGCGCGGCGTGTACGCCGTGTAGGTGGCGCCCTTGGCCTCGTACGTCTCCCCGTTGCCGGACGACGCGTTGATCACCTTGACGACCTTGCCGTTCTCGACGGCCAGCACGAGCTGCCGGTCGATGTCGATCTCCAGCACCTTGCCCGACGACGTCTGCGGCCGCGGCACCACACCGTTGTCCGCCGCTGCCTGCGTGGCGTCGCCCACCACGCCGTCCCGGTACAGGCCCCCGGCCTTCTGCAGCGCGAACACGGCCTGCTGCGTCTCGCCGCCGTACGCGTTGTCGACCGACGTCACGAAGTAGCCGAGGTCCCGCAGCCGCTGCTGCAGCTTGCCCACGCGGTCGCTGACCTCGCCGTACTCGATGTAGTCGGGCTCCTCCGGCTCGTCGTCCTTGCCGCCCTTGCCGTCACCCTTGTCCCCGCCGGCCTCGTCCTGCGAGCTGCCCTTGCCGTCGGACTTGCCCTCGTCGCCCTTGCCCTCGTCCGCGCCGTCGGCCGACCCGTCGTCGGCGCCCGCACCGGAGTCGTCCGTGCCCTCGCCGGCGCTCGCGGACGGCGAACCGCTCGGCTCCGGCTCCTCGGACGGCGCGCTCGCGCTGGGCTCCGGGGTGGGGGAGCTCTCCTCGGACGCGGACGCGCTCGGCGAGCTCGTCGTCCGGTCCGCCTCCGCCGGCGGCTCCTGGTCGTCACCACAGCCGACGAGCAGGGTCGCCGTCAGCGCCATTGCGCCCAACGTGCTCACGACCCTCCTGGCCACGTGGACCCTGTCCGTGCCGTGGTTCGACCTGCTGTGCACAACCCGCATCGTGACTCCTCCTCGGCCGCACCTGCTGGGGGTGGCGCGGCACCGCACACACGAGACGACGTCGTCCCCCCGTGAGTGTCCTGTATCTGTAACCGACGTACGCCGGATCAAGATGGTTGGGTCGGTCGATCGTCACCCAATCGTGACTGACCCGCGCGTCGGGAGGGCACCCAGGGTCTCCGCGGGGTCGGGCGCGAGCAGCCACGCGTCGACGTCGGCCAGCAGCCGCGCCTTGGTCGACGACGACGCCCGGCTGGCCCGGATCGACGAGCCCGCCAGCGCCGCCAGCTCGGTGTCGGTGAAGCCGTGTGCGTCCCGCGCGATCGCGTACTGGTCCACGAGCCGCGACCCGAACAGGAGCGGGTCGTCGGCTCCGAGCGCGACGACGGCGCCCGCGTCCACCAGGGTGCGCAGCGGCACCTCGTCCGCCTCGCCGTACACGCCCAGGCCGATGTTCGAGCCGGGGTTCACCTCCAGCGCGACGCCGCGGTCCACGATCTCCGCCAGGACGCGCTCGTCCTCGGCGGCCCGGACGCCGTGCCCGATCCGGTCCGGGACGAGCTCCCGCAGGACCTCGCTGATGTGGTCCGGCCCGAGCAGCTCGCCGCCGTGCGGCACGGCGGCCAGCCCGGCTCGGCGCGCGATGTCGAACGCGGGGCCGAACTGGGACGTGTCGCCGCGGCGCTCGTCGTTCGACAGCCCGAAGCCCACGACCTCGCCCACACCGTCGCCCGCGTACCGGGCGGCCAGCCGGGCGAGCGTGCGCGCGTCGAGCGGGTGCTTCATGCGCGACGCCGCGATGATCACGCCGACCTCGATGCCGTGCTCGGCGCTCGCGGCCCGGGCGGCGTCGATGACGATCTCGACGGCCGGTGTGATGCCGCCGACGAACGGCGCGTAGGAGGTGGGGTCGACCTGGATCTCGAGCCGGCCGGAGCCCTCGGCGGCGTCGTCGGCCGCCGCCTCGTCGACCAGGCGGCGCATGTCGTCCTCGGACCGCACGCACGCGCGGGCGGCGTCGTACAGGCGCTGGAAGCGGAACCAGCCGCGCTCGGTCGCGGGCAGGCGCAAGGGGTCGTTGTCGATGAGCGCCTCCGGCAGCCGGACGCCGTACGCGGCTGCCATGTCGACGAGCGTCGGCACCCGCATGGATCCGGTGAAATGCAGGTGGAGGTGCGCCTTGGGGAGGAGTGCGAGGTCGCGCATCTGCGTAGTGTGGCAAAGCAGTGGTCCGGTGGCAGCCGCGATCGTGATACTCCGCACTACTCACACATCCCGCCGCCCCATCTTTGGTGTGCGCGCGCTCCGCTACGTATCCTGAGAAGAACATGCCCCAGATAGCCGAAATGACTGATTTGCTCGATGCGCGACCAGGGACACCGAGGAAGCAGTGAACGAGAACAACACGGGTGAGACCGATGCCGATGCGGCAGACCTCCCGGTGCACGTCGTCCTCGGCGGAAAGTACGAGCTCGTCGACGTCCTCGGCACGGGGGCGACGTTCACGGTCTACGACGCGCAGCGGGTAGCGGCCCCGGAGCCCGTGGCGGGCGACGCCGAGGACTCCGACGGTGCCACGGGCGCTTCTGCGGACGTCGACGGCGCAGACGGTTCGGGCGGCGCGGGCGAGAGCGAGGCCGGTGCGTCGGGCGAGGCCGCGGACGCGGACGCGAAGCCTGGCGAGGCCACGGACGGCGCGCCGGGCGACGGCGACGACGAGTCGGGGTCCGGTGCGGATGCCGGCTCCGCCTCCGACGGCGAGCCCGGCGACGAGACCGGCGCGGACGCCGATGCCGATGCCGACGCCACGGCGGAGATCGCCCAGCCCGCGGAGCCCGAGGCTGGCCCCTACGACGGGCCCCTCGTGGTCAAGGTGCTCCACCCGCACCTGGTGGACGACCGGAACGCGCGGGCCTCCCTGCAGCGTGAGGTCGACGCGTCGGCGCTCGTGACCCACCCGGGCGTCGTCAAGGTGCTGGACTCCGGCGAGGAGGACGTCGCGGGCGCGAGCGTCCCGTGGACCGTCATGAACCGGGTGCCGGGCGTCTCCCTGTCCGACTATGCCGGGGACAGCGGCGTGCCCTGGCGGGACGCGCTCATGATCATCGACGGCCTGCTGGAGGGGCTCGCCGCCGTGCACGCCGCGGGTCTCGTGCACCGGGACATCGCGCCGCGCAACGTGATGGTCGACAAGCGGCCGGACGGTACGTTCGCCGTCGGGCTGCTGGACCTCGGGCTCACCCGGCCGGCCGGCGGCGAGGGCGAGGGCGCCACGGTGGCCGGCTCGGTCCTCGGCATGTCGCCGGAGCAGGCCCGGGGCAAGCCGCTCGACGCGCGGAGCGACATCTACGCCGTCGGCGCGCTCGCGTACTACGCGCTGACCGGCCACGCCCCGTTCGAGCGGGCACAGGCGGAGGACGTCCTGCGGGCGCACGTGAACGCGCCGGTCCCCGCGGCCTCGGCGCGGCGCGCGGCGGTCCCGGCGTCCGTGGACCGACTCGTGTCCCGGGCCATGGCCAAGGACCCGAACCGTCGGTTCCCCACGGCAGAGTCGATGCGCGAGACCGTCACGATCCTGCTCGGCGGTCCCGCGGGGCGGATGGGCACCAGCGGCGAGACCATGCAGCTCGGCGTGGGCGCCGGCGGCACCGAGGTGATCGACCCGGTCGCAGGGTCCGGCACGATGGTGCTGGGCCAGGCGGCCGAGGGCAGCGACCGCACCATGCTCGTCGGTGCGGTGGGGGCCGCCGGAGCCGCCGCGGCGATCGGTGCGGACACTGCGGCGGCCGCCGTGCCGCCCCAGGTGCCGCCACCGCTGGAGCCGGCGGAGGAGCAGCGGACCTTCTGGCAGAAGATGACCACCGGCCGCGGCCGCGTGATCACGATCATCGTGTTCGCGCTGCTCGTGTTCGGTGGTGCGGGCCTGGTGATCGCGAACATGCTCGGCAACAACGGGACACCCGCGGTCACGCCGAGCCAGAGCCCGTCGACGCAGCAGCCGTCGCGGACGCCGTCGGCCTCCCCGACGCCGAGCGAGACGGACGAGGTGGCGCCGCCGCCGGAGTTCACGCCGTCGCCGACACCGACACCCTCGCCGACTCCCACCCCGACGCCCACGCCGACCCCGACGCCGACTCCCACCCCGACGCCGACGCCGAGCGCCACGCCCACGGAGGAGCCCACCGAGGAGCCGACGGAGGAGCCCACCGAGGAGCCGACGGAGGAGCCCACCGAGGAGCCGACCACCCCGGTCGAGCCGTCGACCAACCCGACGGGCGGCCAGGCCGAGGGCGACACCACGCTGCCCGCCGGCAGTCGCTAGGTCGGGCAGGCCACCAGCCGATCGGCCGGCGGCCGCCAGGCCAGCAGCTGGCCAATCGGCTGGGGGCCAGGCCGGCAGCTGGCCAGGCCGGCTGCCGGCCGGGCCGGACGGCCCGGGTCGCGACGAGCTCGCGACCCGGGCCGCACGTCACAGCTCCTTGAGGCGCTCCTTCAGGGCCATCGCGGCGCGGGCCCGGAGCATCGGCCCCTCGGCCTCGTCGTCCGAGCCCGCCTCCGCGACCGTCGCCATGTGCGCTGCGAACCGTGCGTCCGCTGCCGCGAGGGTGGCGTCCGGCGCGGCCCGGTAGGCCTCGGCGACGTCGTCCAGCGCGCCGTCGTGGAAGGTCACGCCCATGGTGTCGATCGGCAGCGCCACGTCGTAGATCGCCGACGCGACCGCCGCCTCGACGCGTGCCGTGATGTCGATTTCGCCCGAGTTGTTCATGCGGGCAACCTAGCGGCAGGCGCCGTGCGGCGTGGCCGAAAGGTCAGGCGATCCAGCCGCGTTCCCGGGCCACCGTCACGGCCGCCGTCCGGTCCGCGACGCCCAGCTTGGCGAAGGCGCGGAGCAGGTGCGTCTTGACCGTGGCCTCGGTGATGGACAGCTCGCGCCCGACCTCCGAGTTCGACCGGCCACGGGCCACCAGCCCCAGCACCTCGGTCTCCCGTGCGGAGGGCCGCTCGGCGGCCGTACGGACCGAGCTGACCAGGCGGGTCGCCACGCTCGGCGCCAGCACCGTCTCGCCCCGGGCCGCGGCGCGCACGCCCGCGACGAGCACCGCGCGGGGCGTGTCCTTGAGCAGGTAGCCGGTCGCACCGGCCTCGACGGCCCGCAGGATGTCGGCGTCGGTGTCGTACGTCGTCAGCACCACCACGCGCGGACCGGTGCCGACGATCCCGGCGGTCGCCGCGACGCCGTCCAGCACGGGCATCCGCAGGTCCATGAGCACCACGTCGGGCCGGAGCTCGGCGGCCAGCGCCACCGCCTCCTGCCCGTCGGCGGCCTCGCCCACGACCTCGAGGTCGTCCTCGACCGTCAGCATGCCCACCAGGCCCGACCGCACCACCGGATGGTCGTCCACCACCAGCACCCGGATCATCCCGCCACCCCCTGTGTCCCGTCGCGTGCCGGTCCCACGACTCTGGGCTCGTCGCGCGATCCTGTCCCGCTGTCCGATCTCGCCCTGTCGCGTGATCCTGGGTCACTGTCCGATCCCGCCGTCTCGTCCGAGCGTGCGTCGCCGCCCGATCCTGCCCTCTCGGCCGAACCCGCCCTCTCGCCCGGGGCGGCGTCGGCCGCGTCCTCGACCGGCACCCGGACCCGCAGCGTCGTGCCGGCGTCGGCCCGGGACCTCACCGACAGCGTGCCGCCCGCCGACCGCACCCGGTCGCGCATCCCGGCCAGCCCGAACCCGTCGGAGACGTCCGGCCCGAAGCCTCGCCCGTCGTCGGCCACGGTGAGCGTCACCGCCCCCTCGGCCCTCGCCAGGCGCACGGCGACGGTCGTGGCCCGCGCGTGCCGCCGCACGTTCGTCAGCGACTCCTGGGCGGCCCGCAGCAGCACCACCTCGGTGGTCGGCGGGAGCGGCCCGACGCCGTCGGCCTCGAAGCTCACGACCTGCTCCGTCTCCAGGGCGTACCGCTCCGTGAGCCTCCTCAGCGCCTGCGGGAGCGAGGCGTCCTGCAGCGCCACGGGCGCGAAGGCGGCCACCAGGGCACGTGCCTCGGCCAGGTTGTCGCGGGCCGTGTCCTCGACGAGGTGCAGCCGCTCGCGCACGGCGTCGTCGTCCCCGACGTCGAGGGCGGCCGTCGCGGCCTGCGCCTGCATCACCACGCTCGTGAAGCCCTGGGCGAGGGTGTCGTGGATCTCCCGGGCGAGCCGCTCGCGCTCCGCCACGACGCCCGCCTCGTGGTTGGTCCGCGCGAGCTCCGCCTGCGCCGCGCGCAGCTCGTCGAGCAGACGCGCGTGCTCCTCGGCGCGCCGCATCGCCAGGTGGAACCAGAGCCCCAGGGCGACCGCGAACAGCAGCGTCACCAGCATCTGCGGCACCACACTGAGCACCACGTCGGGCGCGAAGCCGTAGGCGGCGACGATGCCGACCGTCACCGAGACGGCGAGCACGGCGCAGCCGATCACGCCCTGCCGGATCGACTCCAGCAGCATCCACACCTGCGCGAACGCGATGAACATCAGGAACGTCGCGATGCCCGCCTGCGACACCGCCACCCCCGTGCCCAGGACCAGCACCACCAGGTAGGCGACGGCGAGCCGCCGCTCCCTGGTCCGCGCCGCCCGCGCACCCCACAGCAGGTACGCGACCACGATCGCGGCCAGAGCGGCGAGCGCGACCACGAGCGCCAGGCCGCGCGTACCCTCCAGCACCAGAGCGGCGGCGGTCAGCGCGACGATCACGTAGAACGCCGCGTCCCACCAGCGCACCTGCTGCTCCCACCCGGCGTAGAGCAGGTTCACGGAGGGCCCGTCCGCCGCTTCGTCGGCCGTGGTGCCGTCAGCCGTCATCGTGCCGTCGCCACCGGAACGTCCGGGTGCCGACCACGAGCGCTACCACCAGCCATGCCGCCAGTACAGCAGCCGTGGCGCCGTGCTGCCAGGACCCGGCCGGCTCCGCGGCCGCGAACGCCTCCGGCAGGAACACCGACCGCATGCCCTGCGCGATCCACTTCAGCGGGAAGATCGAGGACAGGTCGAGCATCCACCCCGGGAGCTGGGTCACCGGGAAGAACACCCCGGAGGTGAACTGCAGCACCAGGAGCGGGGTGACCACCACGGCGCTCGCGGATCGGCCGGACCGGGGCACCGACGAGTACGCGACGCCGCACACCGCCCCCGCCGCCGTCCCGAGCACGAACACCCACGCGAACGTGACCCAGTGCCCCGGGTCGTCGGGCAGGGGCACGTCGAAGGCGAGTGCCGCGACCGCGAGCAGCAGCGCGGTCTGCGCGAGCACGGTGACCAGCGACAGGAACACCTTGCCCAGGAAGTACGACGTCGCGGGCAGGGGCGTGGCACGCAGCCGCTTCAGCGTCCCGTCGTCGCGCTCGACGGCGATCGACATGGCGAGCGTCTGGTACGTCGAGAGCATGACGCCGGTCGCGATCATGCCGGGCAGGAAGTACTGCGCGAAGCTGACCGTGACGCCGTCGGCGACGATCGGGTCGTCGTCACCGAACACTGTGGAGAAGATCGCCAGCATGATGATCGGGTAGGCGAAGCCGAAGACCATCGAGTCGCGCTCGCGGACGAACTGCAGCAGCTCCACGCCGCCGCGCACCAGGCCGAGCCGGAGCGTGCCGGGCAGCCTCCGCACTGCGTCCACCGCGGTCCGACTCGTCGTGCTCGTCGCAGCAGTCGTGCTCATCACGCCGCCTCCTTGGCGTCGGTCGAGGTCTCGCCGATCAGGGACAGGTAGACGTCCTCGAGGGTCGGGCGGGTCACGGACAGGCCGGGTACCTCGCCGTCGGGTCCCGCCGCGGCGATCAGCCGGGCGACTGCGGCGGTGGGCCGCTCGGTGTGCTCGGTGCGGCGCACCCCGCCGTCGTCCCACGCGACGACCGGCGTGCGGGCCGCGGGCCCGCCCAGGGAGTCGGGCGTGCCCTCGGCCACCACGACGCCGTCGCGCACGACGACGACGCGGTCGGCGAGCTGCGCGGCCTCGTCCAGGTAGTGGGTGGTCAGGAGGATCGTGGTGCCGTCGTCGCGCAGCCCGGTCACCAGGTCCCAGAAGGAGCGGCGCGCCTCGGGGTCGAACCCGGTGGTGGGCTCGTCCAGGAAGAGCAGCTCGGGCCGGCCCACGATCCCGAGGGCCACGTCGAGCCGTCGCCGCTGCCCGCCGGAGAGCCCACGCGTCCGGGCCTTCGCCTTCTCCGCGAGCCCGACCGCGGCGATCACCTCCGCGGGGTCGCGCGAGTCCGGGTAGGCGGCCGCGGTGGAGCGGACCTTCTCCAGGACCGTGAGCTCGCTCAGGTCCCGGGAGTCCTGCATGACCACGCCGATCCGTGCGCGCCAGGCGCGTCCGGCCGCTTTGGGGTCCTCACCGAGAACGGTGACGTCGCCGTCGTCCCGGTCGCGGAAGCCCTCGAGGATCTCGACGGTGGTGGTCTTGCCCGCGCCGTTGGGGCCGAGCACCGCCACGATCTCACCGTGGGCGACGTCGAGGTCCAGGCCGGCGACGGCATCCTTGAATCCGGTGCGGGCACTGCCGTACCGCTTGCGAAGGCCGCGTACCCGCACGGCCGGGGAGCCGGATGTCTGCATGCCCCGAGCATGCTCCGTGGGAGCCTCGTGGCGGGACGCCCGTTCGACTGCACCTCGTGTCCGTCGTCCGGTGGACAAGGGACCTTCCGCGACCTGCAAGGGTCCGTCCGGAACGAGTTCGACCTACGGCCCCGGGTACCGTACAGTTGTGCCTCGGTGATCGATGCTCACCTGATGCCGTGCGCCTCTCCAGGGCTCGTGGTATGGCAAGATCAGGCATCGAACACAAAGGGTAGTGGCGCAATTGGTAGCGCAGCGGTCTCCAAAACCGCAGGTTGCAGGTTCGAGTCCTGTCTACCCTGCCAGCGTGAACCCCAGCGGGGCCGCGCGCAGCGGGCCCACGTGAGTGGACCTGGAACGGCAGTTCGCGCCGCCCGGCGCGCCGGGCCACAGGAGTGGGGTAGCAGTGAGCGACACCGAGGTGATCCAGAGCGCCGCGGAGCGTCCGAGCAAGGGCGGCGGCAACATCTTCGCCCGAATCGCGCTCTTCGTGCGCCAGGTGGTGGCCGAGCTCAAGAAGGTCGTCTCGCCGACGCGCTCTGAGCTCATCACCTACACGACCGTCGTGCTCGTCTTCTTGGTCGTCGTCATGATCTTCGTGGTGGCCCTGGACTACGCCTTCGGCATGCTCGCGGGCTGGGTCTTCGGCTGATCCTTCCTCGCGGATCCGGCGGCTGACGCCGCCGTCGACCGGTCCCGGAAGCGGGTCCGTGTCGGTCCGGGTGCGCCGGACGAGCTCATGGGGCACGCTGCGCAGTACTTCGCTGTGATGGTTCTCGCCCGTCGCTGATTGTCCCTTCGCGGTACTTTCGCGCGACAATGGCCGGACACAGCTCGTAGAAGTACGCACACCCGTGCCGGGCGCAGCCCCGGCGCACGAAGAGAAAGCAGGTTCGTTTCGTGTCCCAGGACTCTCTGGACCAGACGGAGAACGTCTCGCCGGCCGACGGCGACGAGACGGCCGTCGACGCGCCCCTGGACGCCGAGAACGCTGACGTGCCTGCGGACGCCGAGACCCCGGCCGAGACCGACGTCGAGCCCGCGGACGAGGGCGACGCCGCCGACGAGCGCCCCGTTGACGCCGACGGCGACGTCATCGTGGACGAGGTCGAGGAGTTCAAGCGAACTCTCCGCAGCCAGCTGGGTGACTGGTACGTCATCCACTCGTACGCCGGCTACGAGAAGCGCGTGAAGACCAACCTCGAGAACCGCATCCAGAGCCTGAACATGGAGGACTACATCTTCCAGGTCGAGGTTCCGATGGAAGAGGTCGCCGAGATCAAGAACGCGCAGAAGAAGATCGTGAGCCGGGTTCGCATCCCGGGCTACGTCCTCGTGCGCATGGACCTGACCGACGAGTCGTGGGGCGCCGTGCGGCACACGCCGGGTGTCACGGGCTTCGTCGGGCACACGCACCAGCCGGTGCCGCTGAGCTTCGACGAGATCTACTCGATGCTCGCGCCGTCGATGCTGCCGCAGCCCGCCCAGGTCGGCCAGCAGGCCGCCGGCGGTGGCACGGTGACCAGCAGCGGCAAGGCGCCGGTCCACGTGGACTTCGAGGTCGGCGAGTCGGTGACCGTGACCGACGGTCCGTTCGACACGCTGCCCGCCTCGATCTCCGAGATCAACGTCGAGGCCCAGAAGCTCAAGGTCCTCGTCTCCATCTTCGGCCGGGAGACCCCGGTCGAGCTGGGGTTCAACCAGGTCGCCAAGATCTGATTCGTCCGTACCCCAGCATTGCAACCGGGTCATCGCCCACGGCGTAGGCCCAGCCAACAGAAGGTAGTGAACGCATGCCCCCGAAGAAGAAGGTCTCCGGCCTCATCAAGCTGCAGATCCAGGCCGGCGCCGCGACGCCGGCTCCGCCGATCGGCCCCGCGCTGGGTCAGCACGGCGTGAACATCATGGAGTTCTGCAAGGCGTACAACGCGGCGACCGAGTCGCAGCGCGGCAACGTCATCCCGGTCGAGATCACCGTGTACGAGGACCGCTCGTTCACCTTCATCACCAAGACCCCGCCGGCCGCCGAGCTCATCAAGAAGGCCGCTGGTGTGGCCAAGGGCTCCGCGACGCCGCACACGGTCAAGGTCGCCTCGATCACCAAGGACCAGGTCCGCGAGATCGCCACGACCAAGCTGCCCGACCTGAACGCGAACGACCTCGACGCTGCTTCGCTGATCATCGCGGGCACCGCCCGCTCCATGGGCATCACCGTTTCCGAGTGATCCCCCCCGGGGCTTCCGCCCCGGACGAACCACCACCAGTGGCAGGGCCGCACGGCCCGCTACGACCACAAGGAGAGAAACATGGCAAAGCGCAGCAAGGCGTACCTCGCCGCCGCGGAGAAGATCGACAGCGAGAACCTGTACTCGCCGCTCGAGGCCATCCGCCTGGCCAAGGAGACCGCCACGGTCAAGTACGACGCCACCGTCGAGGTCGCGTTCCGGCTGAGCGTGGACCCGCGCAAGGCGGACCAGATGGTCCGTGGCACGGTCAACCTGCCGAACGGCACGGGTAAGACCGCCAAGGTCATCGTGTTCGCCAACGCCGCCAAGGCGGAGGAGGCCCGCGCGGCCGGTGCCGACGAGGTCGGCGGCGACGAGCTGATCGAGAAGGTGGCCGCCGGCTACACCGACTTCGACGCGGCCGTTGCCACGCCGGACCTGATGGGCAAGGTCGGGCGCCTCGGTAAGGTGCTCGGTCCCCGTGGCCTCATGCCGAACCCGAAGACCGGCACCGTGACCATGGACGTCACCAAGGCCGTGTCCGACATCAAGGGCGGCAAGATCGAGTTCCGTGTCGACAAGCACGCGAACCTGCACTTCATCATCGGCAAGTCCTCCTTCTCGGAGGCTCAGCTGCTGGAGAACTACGTCGCCGCGCTCGACGAGGTCCTGCGCCTCAAGCCGTCGTCGTCGAAGGGTCGCTACATCAGCAAGGCGACCATGACCACGACGATGGGCCCCGGCATCCCGCTGGACCAGAGCAAGACCACCAAGCTCCTGGAGGAGCTCTCGGCCTGAGCCGAGCTCTCCTGAGCGCAAGAAGGCCCGCATCCCGCAAGGGGTGCGGGCCTTTTTGAATTTTCATCAGAACCATGTATCGAACCCGGTCCTCGCACCTCTTGTCTGATGGGCGGCAGGAAGCCGACGTGAGCTGAGGAGAGGGGAGTGCCTGGTGGGCACCATTTTCTACCTCCCCGGATCCGCGAGCTCGGCCGTAGACTCGGTTGGTCCAAGTGCTCCACGTCCGGTTGGTGACGTGGAAACATCCGCCAGCAGAGAATCCCGTGGTGCAATGACAGGATCAAGGGAGGCCCTGCCCGACGTCGACGGGTCCGGTCTCACGCTCGGCGATCGCGCGGCGATCGCCCTGACCGAGTACCGCGCCGGCAACCGCCAGGCGCTCGGCGACCTGGTACGCGAGGCGACGCCGTTGCTGTGGCACACCGTCCGCGCGCAGGGAGTCGACCGTGACGCCGCGGACGACGTCGTGCAGAGCACCTGGGTCGCGCTCGTGCGGCACGCAGAGACGATCGCCGAGCCGAAGGCCGTGCTGAAGTGGCTGCTGGTGACCGCGAAGCGCGCTGCCTGGGAGGCGGTGCGCAAGCACCGCGACGACGAGAAGCGCCGTACCGAGCTGCCGGACGACAGCCCCGAGCATCCGATGGCTCTCCCCGCGAACGATCCACCACCCGATGCCGAGGTGCTGCGCGACGAGCGCGATCGCATCCTGTGGACGTCGCTCCAGAAACTTCCCGGACGCTGCCAGGAGCTGCTGCGTCTGGTCTCGCTCGCCGACCGGCCGGACTACCGGTACATCTCGGCGGCGATCGGTATGCCGATGGGTTCCATCGGTTCGACTCGCGGCCGCTGTCTGGCGAAGCTGCGCACCATCCTCGATGAGCAAGGGGACTTCTCGTGGACCTGACGCCGGAACCCAACCAGGACGACGAGGCCATGGGGGGCCTCTCGTTCGACCCGAAGGGCGTGCTGGACGCCGAGGACGGCGCCGTGCTGACCCGCCTCGCCCGCGCGGTCGGCGCGGTGGACCCGGTGCCAGAGGGGCTCGTCGAGCGGTCGCTGTTCGCGATGACGCTGGCGGGGCTCGAGGCCGAGCTCATGGACGCCGTCTACCTCGACGCGCCGCTCGCCGGCGTCCGCGGGGCCGCGCAAGCGGCCCGGGCCGACGACGCCGCGCCCGCCGAGGCGAAGACCATCACCTTCACGCACGACTCGCTGACCGTGATGATCACCCTGTCCCCGTCCGCCGGCGGACGGGTGCGGATCGACGGCTGGGCCGCACCGGCGGCGGGCCTGGACGTGGAGCTGCACCGGCCGGGCGTCGACGTGCTCACCACCGCTTCCGACGAGGACGGCCGGTTCTCCTTCGATGCCGTCGAGCGCGGCCGCGCGAGCCTGGTGGTCCGTCGGACCGACGGCGGTGGCGGCGCCGTGAGCACGCCGATCATCGAGCTGTGAACTGCTGAACCACTGAACCACCACCGTGTGTGATCCGGCCGAGGGGCGCGGCGGGATCTGTCGAGCAATCGTTGTCAATGGAGAGGTATTGCCGTGAGCGAGCCCAGGCCCGAAGAACTTCGCGTACGGGACCACGCCGGAGGATGGCGGCCGGTCCGGGAGCTTGATCCGGCCGAGGCGAACTGCCGGCGGGACGTCCGGCTGTCGCCGACCCGCTACGTGGCGGACAGGCTGATCGTGCGGGGCACGCCGGGGGAGGACGACGGTCTGCTGGCGCTGCTCCGTGAACGCGCCGCCGAGCGGGGCCTGTCGCTCGAGACCGAGGAGCTCACACCGGCACCCATGCGGTCGGAGGTGCCGCGCACGGGCATGGCCGTGCACGTCGCCGCGGGTGGCACGGAAGACGCGGACGTGTGGGACCTGCTCGACGACGTCGCGTCGCGGGCTGGGGAGGGCGACCGGAAGCGGGTCGGCCTGGACCACGTGCTGCAGGGGCACCGGGTCAAGCCGGGCGTCGGCGTTCCCGGGGATCGGGAGCCGTCCCTGCACGTCGGGCCGATACCGCAGCGGGCGCTGGGCGCGGGACCCGTCCCGTGGCTCACCGCCGACGGCGTGCAGCGGCCGGTCGTCGCGTTGGTCGATACCGGGATCGGCGCCCACCCTTGGTTCGACGGGTCGCACGTCGTCATCCGCGACGCTCAGATCGACGGCAGCCCGATCGGCACCTTCACTGAGGACGAGCCGGTTACGGGCCACGAGCCGGCCACCGAGCTGGCTCCCTACGTGGGCCACGGCACCTTCATCGCGGGCGTCGTTCACCAGGTGTGCCCCGACGCTGCGATTCTGCCCGTCCGCGTCATGTACACGGACGGCGAGGTCCGGGAGTGGGACCTGGTGCGCTCGCTGGAGCGGCTCCTGGAGTACCACCTGCGCGGAGTGGCGGGCGTGCCGGGGTTCACACCTGTCGATGTCGTCGTGCTCGCGCTCGGCTTCCAGCCAGAGCTGCTCGAGGACGACTACGAGGGCGTGCTGCGCGGATCCCTGCGCGACCTGCGTCTGGCCGGCGTGCTCGTCGTTGCGTCCGCAGGCAACGACGGCGGCGAGCAGCCGGTGTTCCCCGCCGCGTGGGCGCCGCACGTGCGTCGCGTCGACGGCCGTGCCGAACCTCTGGAGGCCGGCGACCTGCGCGCGGACTACACGCCGCTGCTGGTGGTGACCGCCTCCAACCCGAACGGCACGCTCGCGGACTTCGCCAATGACGGCCCGTGGGTGACCAGCGTGCGCCCCGGCACCAACGTGCACAGCACCATGCCGGTGACCGCGGATGGCGCCCTGGAGCCGCAGGAGGTGTCCGCGGGCGGCCGCGAGTCGGTCGATCCGGACGACTTCACCGGTGGCTTCGCCACGTGGAGCGGCACCTCGTTCTCGTCGCCGGTGCTGGCTGGAGAGCTGGCCCAGCACCTGCTGAACGGGCGTGTCGCGCAGAGCCAGGCGAACCGGATCGGCGCGGCATGGCAGGCTGCACACCAGGCGACGGGATTGCCGATCCCGCACTGACGGTGACGAGGTAAGCGTGGAGGCGACCGATCGCCGTGAACCGTGGGCGGGATTGTTCGAGCGGCTGGAGGTCGCCCGTAACCTCCACACACGAGCGAAGTGGTCTGCCGCGGAGACGCGATTCCGGGCGCTCCTGGTCGAGCTGAGGGAGATTGAACCCTCCTCGCTCGACCAGGAGGACCGGGCTCAGTGGGTCGAGCTCATGGTTCGGAGCTATCTCGGTCTTTCCAATCCGGTCCACGCGCTGGCCGGCTCGCTGGACGAGGCGCTTGCACTCTGCGATCGCGCCGCGGAGGTCGTGGAGCTGGCACCCGATCCCTCGGTGGCCAGTCTGGTCCTCGTCCAGCGTGGGGTGCTCCATTCGCGATCGGGCCATTCCCGGGAAGCCCTCGAGCACCTCACCGACGCCGTCCGGATGCCGGGTCTCACCGACCATCGGGATCTCGCCACGATCTACCTCAACATCGGGAGCGTGCACAGCGAGCTCGGGGCCTTCGGTGACGCCCTGCAGGCGTACGAGGCAGCGCACGAGCACGCTGTCACGCTGGGAAACGCCCGGTTCGTCTCGTGGTCTCTCTACAGCCTCGGCTATGCGCAGTACACGCTGGGCAACCTGCCCGGTGCCCTGGAATCGATGGAGCGGGCCGTGGGGCACGCGTTCGACTGGGACGACGGCATCCCCGAGCTCGGCCGGGCCGAGGTGCTCTTCGAGAGCGGCCTGCTCGTGGACGCCGAGCAACTCCTCGCCACCGCTGCGGAGCGCCTGTCGCAAGCAGCTCTCCGGCTCGAGCACGCCGAGGCCGAATGGTTCCGCGCCCGGGCCTTGATGGGCCTCCTGCGTTTCGACGACGCGCGCGCCCAGGCAGCCCAGGCCCGCCGAAGGTTCGAGCGTGGCGGGCAGTGGTCGATGGCAGCCCTGGCCCGGGTCCTCGAGCTCGAGGCGTCGCTCACGGAAGCGGTGCGCAACCCCGGCGGACCGTCACGTGGGGCCACCCGTCGAGGGGCGCGCGAAGCGATGGTCGTGGCCGAGGCCGGCGACGCTGCCGGCCCCACGCTCGGCTACCACCCTGGACATGCGGCCCGGCTGGTCGCTGCCCGCTGGCTAGTCCTGGCGGGCGACCTCGACGCGGCCCGGGACGTGCTCGCCGACCTGCCCCGTGGCATGGTCAGCGCTCCGCTCACCATGCGGGTCCAGCACTACACGGTCCAGGCTGAGCTCGCGTTTGCGACCGACGATCGCGCCAGAGGCCTGCGTGCCGTGCGGGCGGGCCTCGGGTTGCTCGCCGATCACCGCAGCAGGCTCGGTTCGGTCGAGTCGGTCACAGCCGCCGCCGCGCACGGCGTCGACCTGACTCGCGTGGACGTCGAGGCCGCCGTTCGCACCGGTAGGCCGGCCGTCCTGTTCGACGCCCTGGAGCGTGGCCGCGCCACGTTTGCCGGAACGGGCCGGGTTACCCCACCCGACGATCCCGAGGCGGCGGCTCTCCTGACCGAGGCACGCGGACTGCTGGCCAGAGCGCGAGAACTTGGTGCGGGGGAGTCGAAGGAGCGCGAGCGGCTCACCCGCCGTGCGGGTCGCATCCAGGGTGAGGTGCGGGAACGCTCCTGGCGGCACGCCGGCAATGCAGGCGCCGTGCAGCGTCCGGTCACCGCGCGCGAGGTGCGCGGCGTCCTGGCAGCGGGTAACAACGGATCCGTCGTGGCGAGCTTCCTCGTCATCGATGATGTGCTGCGCTGCGTCCGTGTCGACGCTGCCGGCGTCACCACCGTCGACATCGGCCCGGCCGACGACGTGATCGAGCGGGTCCGCCGTCTCTCCGCCGACTTCGCCATGGCCGCCAACGATCTGATCCCGGCACCTCTACGTGCCGCGGCGACGGCGTCGCTGGCGCGCAACCTCAAGGCCCTCGACACCGTCCTGCTCGCCCCGCTCCACGCCGACGGCGACCTCTACGTGGTCGCCCGGGAACCGCTGCTCAGCGTGCCGTGGGCCGCGCTCCCGTCCCGCAGCGGCCTGCGCACCTCCGTGAACTCGTACGTCGCGCGCGGCCGCACCCACGCCCGGCCCACCGGCGAGCGCAAGCTGCTCGCCGCGGCCGGCCCGGGCGTCCGCCACGGCGCGACCGAGGCACGCGCCGTCGGCGAGCAGTGGCCCGGCGCGACCGTGCTGACCGGCAAGGACGCCGTCACCGAGCAGGTCCGTACCGCCCTCGCCACCCACGACGTCGTGCACCTGGCCACCCACGGCCAGCACGACGCCGACAACCCCCTCTTCGCGAGCATCGAGCTCGCGGACGGCCCGCTGTTCGCCCACGAGCTCGACGGCACACCGCTGCCCGGATCCGTGGTCATCCTGTCGTCGTGCGAGGTCGGCGGTTCCTCCCAGGTGCTCGGCGGCGAGCTCCTGGGCCTCACGTCGGTGCTCCTGCGCCTGGGCGCGCGCGCCGTGATCGCGTCCGTCGCCAAGCTCTCCGACGAGCTCGCCGCCCGCGTCATGCCCCGCCTGCACGCCCACCTGCGCGAGTCCGACGACCCGGAGGCGGCACTCGCGGCCGCGCTCCGCGACGTCGCCGAGCCCGTACCCCTGGTCTGCTTCAGTTCGGTCGAAGGTCTGACCGCGGAGTGATCCCGGGCGTCTCACCGGCCCCGAACCCCTGACCTGCGCGGTTGCCCCGGGCGATGACAGGCCGCCCCATGCCCCGCTATCGTGGCCCGCCCGGCGCCCCCGTGGGGCCCGGTGAGGTGAGGGGGCAGGTATGTGGCCGGAACTGGAGGCGGAGCTGCTGGCCGCGCGGGAGCTCAACTCCCGGTCGCGGCCCGGCGACGCGCTGCTGCGGTTCCGGGACGTGCTCGACCGGCTCCGGGTCGTGGACCTCGGCGAGCTCGGGCCCACGGATCGCGAACGCTGGGCCGAGGGCATGGTCCGTTCCCTGGCGGGGGAGGCCGTCGCCGTCCACACCATCGAGGACACGCTGGACAAGCCGCTCGCGCTCCTCGGTGACGCCGACGCCCGCGCCGACGCCGCACCGCCGCGGATCCGCAGGCGGCTCGCCGCCGTCGTCGACGGGAACCGTGGCCTGCTGCTGCAGCGCTCCGGCCGGCTCACCGACGCCGTGGCGGCCTTCGACCGGGCGCTCGCGGTCGCGGACCGGCTCACCGCGCGCGACTACGCCACGGCGCTGCTCAACCGGGGCGCCGCCGCCATCGAGCTCGGCCGGCTGGACGCGGCGCTCGCCGACTTCGACGCCTGCCACGAGGCCGCGGGGCTTGCCGACCTGCCCGGGATCGCCTCCCTCGCCCTGCACAACACCGGCTTCGTGCGGTACGCGCTCGGCGACCTGCCGGGCGCTCTGCAGGCGATGGCCGCCGCCCGCGCCGTCGACCCGGAACGAGCCGACGGCGTGCTCGACATCGGCCGCGGCGCCGTCCTCTACGAGGCCGGGCTGCTCGAGGACGCCGAGCAGGTCCTCACCCAGGCGATCTCCCGCATGGTGGTCCCGGGCCGGGCGCACCACCGCGCCGAGGCCGAGTACTTCCGCGCCCGCTGCCTCATGGCGCTGCACCGGTGGGACGAGGCGCAGGCCGCGGCCGCCTTCGCCCGCCGGTACTACGCCGGCGTCGGCCACCCGCAGCGCGCCGCCGTCGCGCGCGTCGCCGAGCTGGAAGCGATCCTCCTGCCGATCCGCCGGGGTGAGGCCCCCGTGCCCGACGACGCCCGCCGTCGTGCCGAGCAGGCCATCGAGGCCGCCGAGGCGGGCGACGAGGTGGACCCACTGCTCGGGCAGCGCCCCGGCCTGACCGCGCGGTTCGTCGCCGCGCACTGGTACCTCCTGGCCGACGACGTCGCCGCCGCGCGCACCGTCCTCGACAACCTCCCCGCCGGCATGGCCGACGCCCCGCTGTCCACGCGGATCCAGCGGCAGACGGTGCTCGCGCAGCTCGCCTTCGCGTCGGGGGACCGGGCGGCCGGCATCGAGGCGGTGCGCACGGGACTGGACCTGCTCGCGGACCATCGTGTGGGGCTCGGCTCGGTCGAGTCCGTCACCGCCGCCGCGGCGCACGGCGTGGACCTGCAACGGACCGACGTCGAGGCCGCGTTGCGAACCGCCCGGCCGGACTGGCTCTTCGAGGCGCTCGAACGCGGCCGGACCACGTTCGCCGGCATGGGCGGGACCGTCGCTCCGGACGAGCCCGCGGTCGGCGCGCTCGTCACCGAGGCCCGCGGGCTCGTCGTCCGGGCCCGCACCCTCACCGACCGGGACAGCGCCGCGGAACGCGCCCACCTGTTCGAGCGGTCACGCCGACTGCTGGCGACGGCGCGCGAACGCGCGTGGCACCGCACCGGCGCCGAGCACGACGTGGCCGAGGACCGCCCGGCTACCACCGCCGAGGTCCGCGCGCTGCTCGCCGCCCGCGACGACGGCGCCGTCGTCGCCAATTACCTGGTGCTCGACGGCGTGCTGCGCTGCGTCCGGGTCGACGCCGCCGGCGCGCACACCGTCGACCTCGGACCGCTCGCCGAGGTCACCGAACGGGCGCTGCGCGTCCGCGCGGACTTCGGGGCCTGCGCCAACGAGCATGTCCCGCCGGCACTGCGCGACGCCGCCCGCCGCTCCCTGAGGCGCAACCTCGACGCGCTCGACCGGCTCCTCGCGGTGCCGATGCAGGCGGACGGCCCGCTGTACGTCGTGGGCAGGGAGCCCCTGCTCAGCGTGCCCTGGACGGCGCTCCCGTCCCGGCGCGGCCGCCGCACGACCGTCCGCTCCTACATGGCCCGCGGCCGCGCGCACCCGCGCCCGGGAAACAGGCACCGGCTGCTCGCCGCCTACGGTCCCGGCGTGGCCCTCGGCGCGAGCGAGGTGCGGGCCGTCGGCGCCGTATGGCCGGGAGCAACCGTCCTCACCGGCGCCGCCGCGACGACGGCGGCGGTCCGGGCCGTGCTCGCCACCCACGACATCGTGCACCTGGCCACCCACGGCAGGCACGACGCCGACAACCCGCTCTTCGCCTTCGTCGACCTCGCCGACGGGCCGCTGTTCGCCCACGAGCTCGACGGCACACGGCTCCCCGGATCCGTGCTGGTCCTCTCGGCCTGCGAGGTCGGCGGCTCGTCCCAGGTGGTCGGCGGCGAGGTGCTCGGCCTGTCCTCCGTGCTCCTGCGGCTCGGCGCCCGCGCCGTCGTGGCCGCCGTCGCCCCGCTGTCGGACGCCGTCGCCGCGCGCGTCATGCCCCGGTTCCACGCCCACCTGCGTGCCACCGACGACCCGGAGGCCGCGCTCGCCGCGGCGCTCGCGGACGAGCCCGAGCCGGTGCCGCTGGTGTGCTTCGCATCCCTGGAGGGTCTGGGCCGGTGACGGCCGGCGGGTGGCGAACGAACGGCGTCGTCCGTCGTGTGGCGCAGGCCACCGCTCGCCGCGTGCGGCCTCACGCGCGGAGCCATGTATAGTTCTCGGGTAACCCAAGACCGCCGGTCGTCCGACGCTGCCCGCTCGCAAGAGCACAGGGCGGAAGAAGACCGAAGTCCCGCTGAGAGCGGGGGCCTGCGCAGGTGACGAACTCGAGTGCGGTCCTGCCGCGCGAACCGAGCCCCGTGCACCTGCGCCGGGGCTCTTTTTCTCGTTCCGGGGCAACGCCCGGGGCTCACGCCCCAGGGGACGGTGGTACCACCACCGGAAGGATTGCCATGGCGAGGCCGGACAAGGCAGCCGCTGTCGCAGAGCTCGCGGACAAGTTCCGCGACTCGAGCGCAGCCGTGCTGACCGAGTACCGCGGGCTCACCGTCGCGCAGCTCAAGGAGCTGCGTCGGTCGCTCAGCGGCAACGCAACCTACGCCGTGGTGAAGAACACGCTGACGGGGATCGCGGCCAAGGAGGCCGGTGTCGAGGGTCTCGACGCCGACCTGAAGGGCCCGTCCGCCATCGCATTCGTGACCGGGGACCCGGTCGAGGCTGCGAAGGGTCTGCGTGACTTCGCCAAGGCGAACCCCGCACTGGTCATCAAGGGCGGCGTGCTCGACGGCCGCCCGATGTCCAGCGCGGAGATCACGAAGCTCGCGGACCTCGAGTCCCGCGAGGTTCTGCTGGCCAAGGTGGCCGGCGGTCTGAAGGCCACGCTGACGCGTGCTGCTTACGCCTTCACCGCCAAGCCCGCCCAGGTCGCCCGTGCCATCGATGCCCTGCGTCAGAAGCAGGAATCGGAGGGTGCTGCCGCCTGATCAGGTGGCAGCGCCAGTTCACACCCCCCTGCTTCTCGCGGGCCGGCACCGGCCCGCGAAGCGCCAACTGAAAGGAACGCCATCATGGCGAAGCTCTCCACCGACGAGCTCCTGTCCGCCTTCGAGGAGCTCACGCTCATCGAGCTCTCCGACTTCGTGAAGGCCTTCGAGGAGAAGTTCGACGTCACCGCCGCCGCTCCGGCCGCCGTTGCCGTGGCCGGCCCGGCCGCTGCCGCCGCCGAGGCTGTCGAGGAGAAGACCGAGTTCGACGTCATCCTCGAGGCTGCCGGCGACAAGAAGATCCAGGTCATCAAGGAGGTGCGCGCGCTCACGTCCCTCGGTCTCAAGGAGGCCAAGGACCTGGTCGACGGCGCGCCGAAGCCGGTTCTCGAGGGCGCCGACAAGGACGCCGCCGAGAAGGCGAAGGCTGCCCTGGAGGGCGCCGGCGCCACCGTCACCCTCAAGTGACCTCAGGCATCACCGCCTTCGGGCTGGTGTGACGGCCGCCCGGGCTCGTCCCGGGAGACCGCCCGCCGACTGCAGAGGCCCGCACCCTTCGGGGTGCGGGCCTCTCGCGTGCGTGGGTCCGTCCGCCGAGGTCAGGCGGGAATATCACCCTCGGCCCACCCGTTGAACCGCTGCGTGCCGCCTCGTCCAGCCGCCACGCCGCGGCAGTGCGGATACGCAACGATTCGAGGATTCCGACAGTCTCGACGTGCAGGACCTAGGGCGACTGGACATACTAGAACCAGATAGGTATGCTAGCGCTTTGCGCCCGCGTGTGCCCTCGACGCCTCCCCCTGCTTCCCGAAAGTCCTGGTCGCATCCCCACTCAGGGGATGCCTACCGGTGACCGGTGAATCCGGCAGAGCATCCTGCAGCACCGCAGAGCGTACAGCGTTCACCCGAACTGCAGGGAAGGACCCCTCTTGGCTGCCTCGCGCACCCCTTCAGCTCCGTCCGCCGAAGCCATTGCGAACCGTACCGCTTCCCGTCGCGTTTCCTTCGCAAAGATCTATGAGCCACTCGAGGTCCCCGACCTGCTTGGCCTGCAGACCGAGAGCTTCGACTGGCTCCTTGGTAACCCAGCCTGGCAGGGCAGGGTAGAAACTGCCAAGGCGGCTGGTCGTAATGATGTCCCGGAAACCTCCGGACTGGAAGAGATCTTCGAGGAGATCTCCCCGATCGAGGACTTCGGCTCCTCGATGTCTCTCTCCTTCTCGAACCACCGCTTCGAGCCGCCGAAGTACACGGCGGACGAGTGCAAGGAGAAGGACTTCACCTACGCGGCCCCGCTGTTCGTCACCGCGGAGTTCGTCAACTACACCACCGGTGAGATCAAGAGCCAGACGGTCTTCATGGGCGACTTCCCGCTCATGACCGCCCGCGGCACCTTCATCATCAACGGCACCGAGCGCGTCGTCGTCTCGCAGCTGGTGCGTTCCCCGGGCGTGTACTTCGAGCGCACCCCGGACAAGACCAGCGACAAGGACGTCTTCTCCGCGAAGATCATCCCCTCGCGCGGTGCGTGGCTCGAGTTCGAGATCGACAAGCGCGACGCCGTCGGCGTGCGTGTCGACCGCAAGCGCAAGCAGTCCGTCACGGTGCTGCTCAAGGCCCTCGGCATGACCGAGTCGGAGATCCGCGAGCAGTTCGCGGACTTCCCGTCCGTGCTCGACACGCTCGAGAAGGACCACGTCCACACCGAGGACGAGGCCCTGGTCGACCTGTACCGCAAGATCCGCCCGGGTGAGCCGCCGACGGTCGAGGCCGGTCGTGCGCTGCTCGAGAACTTCTACTTCAACCCGAAGCGCTACGACCTCGCGAAGGTCGGCCGCTACAAGGCGAACAAGAAGCTCGGTGTCGACGCGGAGCTGGCCGAGTCCACGCTGTCGCTGACCGACGTGGTCCACACGATCAAGTACCTGGCGTCGCTGCACGCGGACAAGACCACCATGGACGGCGTCCGCAACGGCCAGGCCGTCGAGGTGCGCGTCGAGACCGACGACATCGACCACTTCGGCAACCGCCGCATCCGCGCCGTGGGTGAGCTCATCCAGAACCAGGTGCGCACGGGCCTGTCCCGCATGGAGCGCGTGGTTCGCGAGCGCATGACCACGCAGGACGTCGAGGCCATCACGCCGCAGACGCTGATCAACATCCGTCCGGTCGTCGCGTCGATCCGTGAGTTCTTCGGCACCTCGCAGCTGTCGCAGTTCATGGACCAGAACAACCCGTTGGCCGGTCTGACGCACAAGCGTCGTCTGAACGCGCTGGGCCCGGGTGGTCTGTCCCGTGACCGCGCCGGCATGGAGGTCCGTGACGTCCACCCGTCGCACTACGGCCGCATGTGCCCGATCGAGACCCCTGAGGGTCCGAACATCGGTCTGATCGGCTCGCTGGCGTCGTTCGGTCGCATCAACCCGTTCGGCTTCATCGAGACGCCATACCGGAAGATCGTCGACGGCAAGGTCACCGACCAGATCGACTACCTGACGGCCGATGACGAGGACCGCTACATCATCGCGCAGGCCAACACGCCGCTGCTCGAGGACGGCACGTTCGTCCTCGACCGCGTCCTGGTCCGCACGAAGGGTGGCGAGACCAACGACATCCCGGGCGCCGAGGTCGACTACATGGACATCTCGCCGCGCCAGATGGTGTCGGTCGCGACGGCCCTGATCCCGTTCCTCGAGCACGACGACGCCAACCGCGCCCTCATGGGTGCGAACATGCAGCGTCAGGCCGTGCCGCTGGTGCGGTCCGAGGCCCCCGTGGTCGGTACCGGCATGGAGCGCCGTGCGGCGGTCGACGCCGGCGACGTCATCGTGGCGACCAAGCCCGGTGTGGTCACCGAGGTCTCGGCCGACCTGGTGCTCGTGGCGAACGACGACGGCACGACGGGCTCGTACCGCGTGCACAAGTTCGTGCGCTCCAACCAGGGCACGAGCTACAACCAGCGTGTGCTGGTCGACGAGGGTGCGCGGGTCGAGGTCGGCTCCGTGCTCGCGGACGGCCCGGCGACGGACGAGGGCGAGCTCGCGCTCGGCCGCAACCTGCTGGTCGCGTTCATGTCGTGGGAGGGTCACAACTACGAGGACGCGATCATCCTGTCGCAGCGCCTCGTGGAGGACGACGTCCTCTCCTCGATCCACATCGAGGAGCACGAGGTCGACGCCCGCGACACCAAGCTGGGCCCCGAGGAGATCACGCGGGACATCCCCAACGTCTCGGAGGAGGTCCTCGCGGACCTCGACGAGCGCGGCGTGATCCGGATCGGTGCCGAGGTCGGCGCCGGCGACATCCTGGTCGGCAAGGTCACCCCCAAGGGTGAGACCGAGCTGACCCCGGAGGAGCGCCTGCTGCGCGCGATCTTCGGCGAGAAGGCTCGCGAGGTGCGCGACACCTCGCTCAAGGTGCCCCACGGCGAGCAGGGCACGGTCATCGCGGTGCGCGAGTTCAACCGGGAGGACGGCGACGAGCTGCCCGCCGGCGTGAACCAGCTGGTGCGCGTCTACATCGCGCAGCGCCGCAAGATCACCGTCGGTGACAAGCTGGCCGGCCGCCACGGCAACAAGGGCGTCATCTCGAAGATCCTCCCGCAGGAGGACATGCCGTTCCTCGAGGACGGCACGCCGGTCGACGTCATCCTGAACCCGCTGGGTGTGCCGGGCCGCATGAACGTCGGCCAGGTGCTGGAGACCCACCTCGGGTGGATCGCCAAGCAGGGCTGGGACGTCTCCCTCGCGGAGGACAAGGGCGGGGACTGGCTGGAGAGCCTTCCCGAGGTCGCCCACAAGAGCGAGCCGAGCCGCCCCGTCGCCACCCCGGTGTTCGACGGTCTGGAGGAGGTCGCCCTGCGCGGTCTCTTCGGTGCGACCCTGCCGAACCGTGACGGTCAGCGCATGGTCAACCAGGACGGCAAGGCGCAGCTCTTCGACGGCCGCTCCGGCGAGCCGTTCCCGGAGCCCGTCTCCACCGGCTACATGTACATCCTGAAGCTGCACCACCTGGTCGACGACAAGATCCACGCGCGCTCGACCGGTCCGTACTCGATGATCACGCAGCAGCCGCTGGGTGGTAAGGCGCAGTTCGGTGGTCAGCGTTTCGGTGAGATGGAGGTCTGGGCTCTCGAGGCGTACGGCGCCGCGTACACGCTCCAGGAGCTGCTCACCATCAAGTCCGACGACGTCCCGGGCCGCGTCAAGGTCTACGAGGCGATCGTCAAGGGCGAGAACATCCCCGACTCGGGTATCCCGGAGTCCTTCAAGGTGCTTCTCAAGGAGATGCAGTCGCTGTGCCTGAACGTCGAGGTGCTCTCGAGCGACGGTGTCTCCATCGAGATGAAGGAGTCCGACGACGAGGTGTACCGCGCCGCTGAGGAGCTCGGCATCGACCTCTCGCGGCGGCCCAACGCCGCCTCCAGCGTCGACGAGATCTGATACCAGGCCGCGCCCGTGCACCGGGCGCGGGCCTGGACACCCCGAGGATTTTCGAGAACTTCAGGAAGTAGGACATCTTGCTCGACGTCAACGTCTTCGACGAGCTGCGTATCGGCCTCGCCACGGCCGAGGACATCCGTGCCTGGTCGCACGGTGAGGTCAAGAAGCCAGAGACCATCAACTACCGCACCCTCAAGCCGGAGAAGGACGGGCTCTTCTGCGAGAAGATCTTCGGTCCGACCCGCGACTGGGAGTGCTACTGCGGCAAGTACAAGCGCGTGCGCTTCAAGGGCATCATCTGCGAGCGCTGTGGTGTGGAGGTCACGCGTTCCAAGGTGCGCCGTGAGCGCATGGGCCACATCGAGCTGGCCGCCCCCGTCACGCACATCTGGTTCTTCAAGGGTGTGCCGTCCCGCCTGGGCTACCTCCTGGACCTGGCTCCGAAGGACCTGGAGAAGGTCATCTACTTCGCGGCCTACATGATCACGTCGGTCGACGACGAGGCCCGCCAGGAGGACCTGCCCAACCTGCAGAACGAGATCGATCTCGAGAAGAAGGAGATCTCCGACCGCCGGGACAACGACATCAACACCCGCGCCCAGAAGCTCGAGGCCGACCTGGCCGAGCTCGAGGCCGAGGGTGCCAAGGCCGACGCGCGCCGCAAGGTGCGTGACTCCGCCGAGCGCGAGATGGCTCAGCTGCGCAAGCGCGCGGACCAGGAGCTGGACCGCCTCGAGCAGGTCTGGGACCGGTTCAAGAACCTCAAGGTCGCCGACCTCGAGGGCGACGAGATGCTGTACCGCCAGCTCCAGGACCGCTACGGCACCTACTTCGAGGGTGCGATGGGCGCGAACGCGATCCAGCAGCGCCTGCAGAACTTCGACCTGGACGCCGAGGCCGAGTCGCTGCGCGAGACCATCCGCTCGGGCAAGGGTCAGCGCAAGACCCGTGCGCTCAAGCGCCTCAAGGTCGTGAACGCGTTCCTGACGACCACCAACTCGCCCACGGCGATGGTGCTCGACGCCGTCCCGGTCATCCCGCCGGACCTGCGCCCCATGGTGCAGCTCGACGGTGGCCGGTTCGCGACGTCGGACCTGAACGACCTGTACCGCCGCGTGATCAACCGCAACAACCGCCTCAAGCGGCTGTTGGACCTCGGTGCGCCCGAGATCATCGTGAACAACGAGAAGCGGATGCTCCAGGAGGCCGTCGACTCGCTGTTCGACAACGGCCGTCGTGGTCGCCCGGTGACGGGCCCCGGCAACCGTCCGCTGAAGTCGATCTCCGACATGCTCAAGGGCAAGCAGGGTCGATTCCGGCAGAACCTGCTCGGCAAGCGCGTCGACTACTCGGGCCGTTCGGTCATCGTGGTCGGCCCGCAGCTCAAGCTGCACCAGTGCGGTCTGCCCAAGCAGATGGCGCTCGAGCTGTTCAAGCCGTTCGTCATGAAGCGGCTCGTGGAGCTGAACCACGCGCAGAACATCAAGAGCGCCAAGCGCATGGTCGAGCGCACCCGCCCCGTGGTCTGGGACGTGCTCGAAGAGGTCATCACGGAGCACCCGGTGCTCCTGAACCGTGCGCCGACGCTGCACCGCCTGGGTATCCAGGCGTTCGAGCCGCAGCTCGTCGAGGGCAAGGCCATCCACCTGCACCCGCTCGTCTGCGGCGCGTTCAACGCCGACTTCGACGGTGACCAGATGGCCGTGCACCTGCCCCTGAGCGCCGAGGCGCAGGCCGAGGCCCGCATCCTCATGCTCTCGAGCAACAACATCCTCAAGCCGTCGGACGGCCGTCCGGTGACCATGCCCTCGCAGGACATGATCATCGGTCTGCACCACCTCACGAGCGACCGTCCGGGCGCCGTGGGCGAGGGCCGTGCGTTCGGCTCCGTGGCCGAGGCCATCATGGCCTTCGACCGGGGCGAGCTGGACATCAACGCGCAGATCAAGCTGCGGATGTCCGACCTGGTGCCGCCGCTGAAGGACTTCGAGGCGCCCGAGGGCTGGGAGCAGGGTCAGCAGCTGCTGTTCGACACCACGCTCGGCCGGTACCTGTTCAACGAGACGCTGCCCGTCGACTACCCGTACGAGAACGGGATCGCCGACAAGAAGCGCCTCTCGACGATCGTCAACGACCTCGCCGAGCGCTACCCGAAGGTCGAGGTGGCCGCGGCGCTGGACGCGCTGAAGGACGCCGGCTACCGGTGGGCCACGCGTTCCGGCGTCACGATCGCCATCTCGGACGTCGCGGCGCCGACCGTCAAGGGCGAGATCCTCGACGAGCACGAGGCCCGTGCCCTCAAGGTCCAGCAGCAGTTCGACAAGGGTCTGATCACCGACGACGAGCGCCGTCAGGAGCTCATCGAGATCTGGACCCAGGCGACCGACAAGGTCGCGTCGGCCATGCGGGTGAACCTCGAGAGCAACGCGCGGAACACCGTGATGCGCATGGTGGGTTCGGGCGCCCGTGGTAACTGGATGCAGGTCCGTCAGATCGCCGGTATGCGCGGCCTCGTGGCGAACCCGAAGGGCGAGATCATCCCTCGTCCGATCAAGTCCAACTACCGTGAGGGCCTGTCCGTCCTCGAGTACTTCATCGCGACGCACGGTGCCCGTAAGGGTCTGGCCGACACGGCCCTCCGTACGGCGGACTCGGGTTACCTGACCCGTCGTCTGGTGGACGTCTCGCAGGACGTCATCATCCGCGAGGAGGACTGCGGCACCGAGCGTGGCCTCACGCTGCCGGTCGCGGAGAAGCTCGCGGACGGCTCGCTCGTCCCGGACGACCGCGTCGAGACCAGCATCTACTCGCGTACCTTCGCGACCGACGTGGTGGACGCCGACGGCAACGTCATTGCGACCGCCGGGTCGGACGCCGGCGACGTCATCATCGACAAGGTCATCGCCGCGGGCATCGAGAGCGTCAAGGTCCGTTCGGTCCTGACGTGCGAGTCCCGCGTCGGTACCTGCGCCAAGTGCTACGGCCGGTCGCTGGCCACGGGTCTGCTCGTGGACATCGGCGAGGCCGTCGGCATCATCGCGGCGCAGTCGATCGGTGAGCCGGGCACGCAGCTGACGATGCGTACCTTCCACACCGGTGGTGTGGCTGCCGCCGAGGACATCACGCAGGGTCTGCCGCGTGTCACCGAGCTCTTCGAGGCCCGCACCCCCAAGGGTGAGGCGCCCATCGCGGAGTACACGGGTCGTGTGACGATCGAGGACACCGAGCGGACGCGTCACCTCGTGCTGACGCCGGACGACGGTGGCGAGGAGATCAAGTACCCGGTCACCAAGCGTGCCCGTCTGAAGATCGCGGACGGCGACCACGTGACGGTCGGTACCCAGCTCGTGCAGGGTGCCGTCGACCCGAAGAAGGTGCTGCGCATCCTCGGCCCGCGTGCCACGCAGACGCACCTGGTGGATCAGGTCCAGGAGACCTACCGCAGCCAGGGCGTGGACATCCACGACAAGCACATCGAGGTCATCGTGCGGCAGATGCTGCGTCGCGTGACCGTGCTCGACTCGGGTGACTCGCAGCTGCTGCCGGGTGAGCTCGCGGAGCGCATGCGCTTCGAGGACGCGAACCGCAAGGCCGTGTCGGAGGGTGGCCAGCCGGCCGCCGGCCGTCCGGAGCTGATGGGTATCACGAAGGCCTCGCTCGCCACCGACTCGTGGCTCTCGGCGGCCTCCTTCCAGGAGACCACCCGGGTGCTCACCGAGGCGTCGATGAGCGGTCGCCGTGACCCGCTGCTGGGCCTCAAGGAGAACGTCATCATCGGTAAGCTCATCCCGGCCGGTACGGGTCTGCCCCGTTACCGCAACGTCGAGGTCGAGCCCACCGAGCAGGCCAAGGCCGAGCTCTACCCGAGCTTCGGCTACGACGAGATCGACTTCCCGACCCTCGGTATGGGTTCGGGCGAGGCGATCCCGCTGGAGGACCTGGACCTCGGCGACTTCCGCTGACCTGATCCTCTGACCGTCAGATAGAGCGCCTGTCCTGCTCCGCACGGGTTCGTCCCGTGCGAGGGCCGGGCAGGCGCTCTACTTGGCGGTTTTCGGGTGCATCTCACACCCGATTCGTTTTGACCCCCCGTAGACACGCGGGTAACCTAGGAATCCGTGCCTGCGCCGTCGGGCCGCACCTCTTGAAGGCCGCCGCGAGGCAGCTTCGGAAGCGGCCGATGTGAGTGCGTGGGCATCCCGGCGAGATCCTCCGGGGCACGTCGTGCCCCGATGGTGGAGCCGGGCCATCGAGCCGGTGGTACGTGGCGTAGCAGTCCCTGTCTGGGGCTGTGGGTGCCGCATGCGATCGGCACGCACAAGCCAGAACCATTGACGGGGACGCCGGCAGGGCGTCGCCGAAGCTCAAGAAGACGACGGAGACGTAGTGCCTACGATCCAGCAGCTCGTCCGCAAGGGGCGGACCTCGAAGGCCGTGAAGTCGAAGACTCCGGCCCTCAAGGGTTCCCCCCAGCGGCGCGGCGTGTGCACCCGTGTGTACACCACCACCCCCAAGAAGCCGAACTCGGCCCTCCGCAAGGTCGCCCGTGTGAAGCTCTCCTCGCAGGTCGAGGTCACCGCGTACATCCCCGGTGTCGGCCACAACCTCCAGGAGCACTCGATCGTGCTCGTGCGTGGCGGCCGTGTGAAGGACCTTCCCGGTGTTCGTTACAAGATCGTCCGTGGCGCGCTCGACACGCAGGGCGTCAAGGGCCGCAAGCAGGCTCGGTCTCGTTACGGCGCCAAGAAGGAGAAGAGCTAATGCCTCGTAAGGGTCCGGCCCCGAAGCGGCCGCTCATCGTCGACCCGGTCTACGGGTCCCCCGTTGTCACGCAGCTGATCAACAAGGTCCTGCTCGACGGCAAGAAGTCGACCGCCGAGGCGATCGTCTACGGCGCCCTCGAGGGTGTTCGGTCCAAGACTGACGGCGACCCCGTCGTGGTGCTCAAGCGAGCGCTCGACAACGTTCGCCCGGCGCTCGAGGTTCGCTCCCGCCGCGTCGGTGGCGCCACCTACCAGGTGCCGGTCGACGTGCGCCCGACGCGCGCCACCACGCTCGCGCTGCGCTGGCTCACCGACTTCTCCCGCGCTCGCCGCGAGAAGACGATGACGGAGCGTCTCATGAACGAGATCCTCGACGCGTCGAACGGTCTCGGTGCCGCGGTCAAGCGCCGCGAGGACATGCACAAGATGGCCGACTCCAACAAGGCCTTCGCGCACTACCGCTGGTAGTAGCTTCCGAGCGGCCCCGGGTCACCCCCGGGGCCGTCGGTGGATGCATAACCGCCGGCCCCCAAGCCCACCTTCAGACCAAGGGGTAAGACACCGTGGCACTCGACGTGCTGACCGACCTGAACAAGGTCCGCAACATCGGCATCATGGCCCACATCGATGCCGGAAAGACGACGACGACCGAGCGCATCCTGTTCTACACGGGTGTGAACTACAAGATCGGTGAGACGCACGACGGTGCGTCGACGATGGACTGGATGGAGCAGGAGCAGGAGCGCGGCATCACGATCACGTCCGCCGCGACGACCTGCTACTGGAAGAACAACCAGATCAACATCATCGACACGCCGGGCCACGTCGACTTCACGGTCGAGGTGGAGCGGTCGCTCCGCGTGCTCGACGGCGCGGTTGCCGTGTTCGACGGCAAGGAGGGTGTCGAGCCCCAGTCCGAGACGGTGTGGCGCCAGGCGGACAAGTACGACGTCCCCCGCATCTGCTTCGTCAACAAGATGGACAAGCTCGGCGCGGACTTCTACTTCACCGTCGACACGATCATCAACCGCCTCAAGGCGAAGCCGCTCGTCATCCAGCTCCCGATCGGTGCTGAGAACGACTTCGAGGGCGTCGTCGACCTCATCGAGATGAAGGCGCTGACGTGGCGCGGCGACACCAAGATGGGCGAGGAGTACGAGGTCGAGGAGATCCCGGCCGATCTCCAGGAGAAGGCGGAGCAGTACCGCGCCCAGCTCATCGAGGCCGTCGCCGAGGCGGACGACGAGCTGCTCGAGAAGTTCCTCGGTGGCGAGGAGCTCACGATCCCCGAGATCAAGAGCGGCATCCGCAAGCTCGTCATCACCTCCGCGGCCTTCCCGGTCCTGTGCGGCTCGGCGTTCAAGAACAAGGGCGTGCAGCCCATGCTCGACGCCGTCATCGACTACCTCCCGTCGCCGCTCGACGTGCCGGCCGTCCAGGGCCACGACGTCAAGGACGCCGAGAAGATCATCGAGCGTCGCCCTGAGGAGTCGGAGCCGTTCTCGGCTCTCGCCTTCAAGGTCGCCACGCACCCGTTCTTCGGCAAGCTGACCTACGTCCGCGTGTACTCGGGCAAGGTCGCGCAGGGCGCCCAGGTGCAGAACTCGACCAAGGGCAAGAAGGAGCGCATCGGAAAGCTCTTCCAGATGCACTCCAACAAGGAGAACCCGGTCGAAGAGGCGCACGCCGGTCACATCTACGCGTTCATCGGGCTCAAGGACGTCACCACCGGTGACACCCTGTCGGACCCGCAGAACCAGGTCATCCTCGAGTCGATGAGCTTCCCGGAGCCCGTCATCGACGTGGCGATCGAGCCGAAGACGAAGGCCGACCAGGAGAAGCTGTCGACCGCGATCCAGAAGCTCGCGCAGGAGGACCCGACCTTCCGCGTGAAGCTGGACGAGGAGACCGGCCAGACCGTCATCGGCGGTATGGGCGAGCTCCACCTCGACATCCTCGTCGACCGCATGCGTCGCGAGTTCAAGGTCGAGGCGAACGTCGGCAAGCCGCAGGTCGCGTACCGCGAGACGATCCGTCGCACGGCGGAGAAGATCGACTACACGCACAAGAAGCAGACGGGTGGTTCCGGCCAGTTCGCCAAGGTCCAGGTGACCTTCGCGCCGCTGGAGACGGCTGAGGGCGAGCTCTACGAGTTCGAGAACGCCGTCACCGGTGGCCGCATCCCGCGCGAGTACATCCCGTCGGTCGACGCCGGTATCCAGTCGGCCATGCAGCAGGGTGTGCTGGCGGGCTTCCCCGTCGTCGGCGTGAAGGCGACGCTGATCGACGGTGCGTACCACGACGTCGACTCCTCGGAGATGGCGTTCAAGATTGCCGGTTCGATGGTCTTCAAGGAAGGCGTCAAGCGCGCCGACCCTGTCCTGCTCGAGCCGGTCATGGCCGTCGAGGTGCGTACGCCCGAGGAGTACATGGGCGACGTGATCGGCGACATCAACTCTCGACGTGGCATGATCCAGTCCATGGAGGACGCGACCGGTGTGAAGGTCGTTCGCGCCCAGGTGCCGCTCAGCGAGATGTTCGGTTACATCGGTGACCTCCGGTCGAAGACCCAGGGTCGCGCGGTGTACTCGATGCAGTTCGACAGCTACGCCGAGGTTCCCAAGGCGGTTGCCGAAGAGATCATCAAGAAGACCCGGGGCGAGTGAGTCCCCACAGGTCGACCCGCACAACCAACCTGTAGGAAAAACCGCACGCCCCGCAGTTGTAGGCTTCTTGGCCGGACATCTGCAACGTTCGGAACATCTACCCAAGTCCCAGGAGGACCCCAGTGGCTAAGGCCAAGTTCGAGCGGACCAAGCCGCACGTCAACATCGGCACGATCGGTCACGTCGACCACGGTAAGACGACGCTGACCGCCGCGATCTCGAAGACGCTTGCGGACAAGTACCCGGAGCTCCCGGCGAACACGCAGCGCAACTTCGACGAGATCGACGCCGCGCCGGAGGAGAAGCAGCGCGGTATCACGATCAACATCGCGCACATCGAGTACGAGACGCCGAAGCGCCACTACGCGCACGTCGACGCCCCGGGTCACGCCGACTACATCAAGAACATGATCACCGGTGCCGCCCAGATGGACGGCGCGATCCTGGTGGTCGCGGCGACCGACGGCCCGATGGCCCAGACGCGTGAGCACGTGCTGCTCGCCCGTCAGGTCGGCGTGCCCTACCTGCTCGTCGCGCTCAACAAGTCCGACATGGTCGACGACGAGGAGATCCTCGAGCTCGTCGAGATGGAGGTCCGCGAGCTGCTGTCGTCGCAGGAGTTCGACGGCGACAACGCGCCGGTCGTTCGCGTCTCGGGCCTCAAGGCTCTCGAGGGCGACCCGGAGTGGGTCGAGAAGATCGTCGAGCTGATGGACGCCGTCGACGAGAACGTTCCGGAGCCGGAGCGCGACCTCGACAAGCCGTTCCTCATGCCGATCGAGGACGTCTTCACGATCACCGGTCGTGGCACCGTCGTCACCGGCAAGGTCGAGCGTGGAACCCTGGACATCAACTCCGATGTCGAGATCGTGGGTATCCGCGTTCCGCAGAAGACCACCGTCACGGGCATCGAGACGTTCCACAAGCAGATGGACCAGGCGCAGGCCGGCGACAACACCGGTCTCCTCCTGCGTGGCATCAAGCGCGAGGACGTCGAGCGTGGCCAGGTCGTCGTGAAGCCGGGTTCCATCACCCCGCACACGAACTTCGAGGCGCAGGTCTACATCCTGGGCAAGGACGAGGGTGGCCGTCACAACCCGTTCTACTCGAACTACCGCCCGCAGTTCTACTTCCGCACCACGGACGTCACCGGCGTCATCACGCTGCCCGAGGGCACCGAGATGGTCATGCCCGGCGACAACACCGAGATGTCGGTCGAGCTGATCCAGCCGATCGCCATGGAGGAGGGCCTGGGCTTCGCCATCCGCGAGGGTGGCCGCACGGTCGGATCGGGCCGCGTCACCAAGATCCTCAAGTGATCCTGGAGCACGGACTCATCTGACGGAAGTCAGCTGAACGATGGGGCCTGGGCGCTTCGGCGTCCGGGCCCCATCGCGTAAGTAGTCCGTGTCACACGTCCTCCGTTTGGTACATGCGGAGACGTATGGCAAGATTGCATAGTTGCCTGTCACAGGCGTGCTCTTTCAAGTATCGAACAGTGTGCAGAACCGCAGTCCTTGGTCCCGGCTCGTCCGGGGTCAACAGAGGCTGGAGCGGTCACCCTCCCGGGGAGAAACCGGGTGAGGGGTCGCGGGGTTTGTTGCTAGCTGTTCGATGTGGACAGGGCGCCCCGCGGAGCACACATCCTTCGGATCTCCGAAGGCACTGTTCCGAGCAGGCTCGGCAAACGTCGTGGTCGGTCCGGCTGTAGAGCTGGGTCAGATCACTTCCCAACGGCCCCGGCACCAGCAATGGTGTTCTGCGCCCGGCTGTGCCGCTTTAAGCGACACGCCCGAGTGCGTGGGTCGGACAGTAGCGGTTCGAGAGAGAGAGTCAGACGACGCCATGGCGGGACAGAAGATCCGCATCCGGCTCAAGTCCTACGACCACGAGGTGATCGACAGTTCGGCGCGCAAGATCGTCGACACGGTCACTCGCGCTGGTGCGACGGTCGTGGGTCCGGTGCCGCTGCCGACGGAGAAGAACGTCTTCGTTGTGATCCGGTCGCCTCACAAGTACAAGGACAGCCGCGAGCACTTCGAGATGCGTACGCACAAGCGGCTCATCGACATCATCGATCCCACGCCCAAGGCCGTCGACTCGCTCATGCGACTCGACCTGCCGGCGGACGTGAACATCGAGATCAAGCTCTGAGGCTGGAGGACATCATGACCAACCAGCAGAAGAACGTGACCGCGTTGCTCGGTACGAAGCTTGGTATGACCCAGCTCTGGGACGAGGCAGGCCGCCTCGTGCCGGTGACCGTGGTCTCCGTGGGCACCAACGTGGTGACCCAGATCCGCACGGTGGACACCGACGGCTACGCGGCTGTTCAGCTCGCGGCCGGCCAGGTCGACCCCCGTAAGGTCACCAAGCCCCTCAAGGGCCACTTCGAGAAGGCCGGCGTCACGCCGCGTCGTCACGTGGCCGAGATCCGCACCGAGAACGCCGGCGAGTTCACGCTCGGCCAGGAGATCACCGCCGAGGCCTTCGAGGCCGGCGCCCTGGTCGACGTCGTCGGTACCACCAAGGGCAAGGGCACCGCCGGTGTGATGAAGCGTCACGGCTTCTCCGGCGTGGGCGCCTCGCACGGTGCGCACCGCAACCACCGCAAGCCGGGCTCGATCGGTGGCGCCTCGACGCCGTCGCGAGTCTTCAAGGGCGTGCGGATGGCCGGTCGGATGGGTAACGACCGCCAGACCACCCAGAACCTGACCGTTCACGCGGTCGACGTCGAGAAGGGTCTGCTGCTCGTCAAGGGCGCGGTTCCCGGCCCCAAGGGTGGCGTCGTCCTCGTGCGTAACGCCGCGAAGGGAGCGTGAACCCGATGACCGCTCTGACTGTCGACGTCCTGGACGCCAAGGGCAAGAAGTCCGGCACTGCCGAGCTCCCCGCTGAGGTGTTCGACGTCGCCGTGAACATTCCGCTGATCCACCAGGTGGTCGTTGCGCAGCGCGCAGCCGCTCGCCAGGGCACGGCCTCCACGAAGACTCGTGGCGAGGTCCGTGGTGGTGGCCGCAAGCCGTACAAGCAGAAGGGCACCGGTCGCGCCCGCCAGGGTTCGACGCGCGCCCCGCAGTTCGCCGGTGGTGGCATCGTCCACGGCCCGCAGCCGCGCAAGTACGACCAGCGCACCCCGAAGAAGATGAAGGCCGCCGCCCTCCGCGGTGCGCTCTCCGACCGCGCCCGTGCCGGTCGCGTGCACGTCGTCGCCGGCTTCGGCATCGACGGTGTTCCGTCGACCAAGACGGCGCTCGCCACGATCAAGACGCTGTCTGGACGCGAGCACGTGCTCGTCGTGACGCAGCGTGACGACGAGGCCACGGTCAAGTCGCTTCGCAACGTGCCCGAGGTGCACCTCCTGGTCGCCGACCAGCTGAACACCTACGACGTGCTCGTCTCCGACGACGTCATCTTCACCGAGGGTGCGCTCGCCGCTTTCCTCGAGGGCCCGGTCAAGGGTGCGAAGGCTGTCGCCACGGAGTCCGAGGCCGATACCGCTGAGGAGACCGCCAAGTGACCGTCACCGTGAAGGACCCGCGCGACATCCTGCTCGCGCCGGTCGTCTCCGAGAAGAGCTACAACCTTCTCGACGAGGGCAAGTACACCTTCATCGTGGACCCGAGCGCCAACAAGACCGAGATCAAGATCGCGATCGAGAAGGTCTTCAGCGTCAAGGTCGCCTCGGTGAACACGATCAACCGCAAGGGCAAGACGCGTCGCACGCGTTTCGGCCTCGGCAAGCGTAAGGACACGAAGCGTGCGATCGTTACCCTCCGCGAGGGAACGATCGACATCTTCGGCGGTCCGGTCGGCTGAGCTGACGAGAGACGATTGAGGACAGGTTTCCATGGGAATCCGTAAGTACAAGCCGACGACGCCCGGCCGCCGCGGCTCCAGCGTCGCCGACTTCGTCGAGGTCACGCGCTCGCAGCCGGAGAAGTCTCTGATCCGGCCGCTGAGCAAGACCGGTGGCCGTAACAACACCGGTCGAATCACGACGCGGCACAAGGGTGGCGGCCACAAGCGCGCCTACCGCGTCATCGACTTCCGTCGTCACGACAAGGACGGCGTGCCTGCGAAGGTCGCTCACATCGAGTACGACCCCAACCGCACGGCTCGCATCGCGCTCCTGCACTACGCGGATGGCGAGAAGCGCTACATCATCGCGCCGAACAAGCTGTCGCAGGGCGACCGCATCGAGGCCGGTGCAGGCGCCGACATCAAGCCCGGCAACAACCTGCCGCTGCGCAACATCCCGACCGGTACGGTCATCCACGCCATCGAGCTTCGGCCCGGCGGCGGTGCGAAGATCGCCCGTTCGGCTGGTGCGTCGGTGCAGCTCGTTGCCAAGGACGGCCCGTACGCGCAGCTGCGCATGCCGTCCGGCGAGATCCGCAACGTCGACCTGCGCTGCCGCGCGACGGTCGGCGAGGTCGGTAACGCCGAGCAGTCGAACATCAACTGGGGCAAGGCCGGCCGTATGCGGTGGAAGGGCAAGCGCCCGACCGTCCGCGGTGTCGCCATGAACCCGGTGGACCACCCCCACGGTGGTGGTGAAGGAAAGACGTCCGGTGGACGCCACCCGGTCAGCCCTTGGGGCCAGGCCGAGGGTCGTACCCGCCGTCCGAACAAGTCGAGCGACCGGATGATCGTCCGTCGCCGTCGTACCGGCAAGAAGCGCTGATAGGAGCCTGAAACATGCCTCGTAGCCTGAAGAAGGGCCCCTTCGTAGACGGACACCTCCAGAAGAAGGTGGACGTCCAGAACGAGAAGGGGACCAAGACTGTCATCAAGACCTGGTCCCGTCGGTCGGTCGTCACGCCCGACTTTCTCGGTCACACCTTTGCCGTGCACGACGGTCGCAAGCACGTCCCGGTCTTCGTGACCGAGGCGATGGTCGGCCACAAGCTCGGCGAGTTCGCTCCCACGCGGACCTTCCGCGGCCACGTGAAGGACGACAGGAAGGGTCGTCGCCGCTGAGGCGTGGGGTTCTCCTCACCACAGCAGTGATGACCTGGACTGTCTGAGAAAAGGAAGCAGGACAGCAATGGAAGCCAAGGCGCAGGCGCGGTTCGTCCGTGTCACGCCCCAGAAGGCCCGGCGCGTCGTGGACCTCATCCGTGGCAAGCAGGCCTCTGAGGCCGTCGCGGTGCTGAAGTTCGCACCGCAGGCCGCCAGCGAGCCGATCCGCAAGGTTGTGGAGAGCGCGATCGCCAACGCTCGGGTGAAGGCCGACCGCGCGAGCGAGCGCTTCGACGAGGGCGACCTGTTCGTCTCCGTCGCGCTCGTGGACGAGGGGCCGACGCTCAAGCGTTTCCGCCCGCGGGCTCAGGGACGTGCAACGCGCATTCTCAAGCGCACCAGCCACATCACCGTGGTGCTCGCTGACAAGGAAGGGGCCCGATAGTGGGACAGAAGGTTCACCCGCACGGGTACCGCCTCGGTATCACCACCGACCACCGGTCGCGTTGGTTCGCCGACAGCACCAAGCCTGGTCAGCGGTACCGCGACTACGTCCGTGAGGACGTGCAGATCCGCAAGCTCATGGGCACCGGCCTCGAGCGTGCCGGCATCTCCAAGGTCGAGATCGAGCGCACCCGCGACCGCGTCCGCGTGGACATCCACACGGCGCGTCCGGGCATCGTCATCGGCCGTCGGGGTGCTGAGGCAGACCGCATCCGCGGTGAGCTCGAGAAGCTCACGGGCAAGCAGGTCCAGCTCAACATCCTCGAGGTCAAGAACGCGGAGATCGACGCGCAGCTCGTTGCTCAGGGCATTGCCGAGCAGCTCGCCAGCCGTGTCTCGTTCCGTCGCGCGATGCGCAAGGGCATGCAGTCCGCCCAGCGTGCCGGTGCGAAGGGCATCCGCGTGCAGGTCGCCGGCCGCCTCGGCGGCGCCGAGATGAGCCGTTCGGAGTTCTACCGCGAGGGCCGCGTGCCCCTGCACACGCTCCGTGCGTACATCGACTACGGCTTCTACGAGGCCCGCACCACCTTCGGCCGTATCGGCGTGAAGGTGTGGATCTACAAGGGCGAGACCACCGAGAAGGAGTTCGCCGCTCAGCAGGCTGCAGCCGCGCCCCGTCAGGGCCGTGGCCGGGGCGACCGCCCTGAGCGTGGCGAGCGCGGCGGAGACCGTCGTGGCGGTCGTCGCAACGAGCGTCCGGCCGAGCGCAGCGCCGAGTCCGCCCCGGCGGCCGAGGCACCGGCCGCTCCGGCCGCAGAGACCGGAACGGAGGCCTGACCATGCTGATCCCGCGCAGGGTCAAGCACCGCAAGCAGCACCACCCGTCGCGCTCCGGCGCCGCCAAGGGTGGTACCCAGATCGCGTTCGGCGACTTCGGCATCCAGGCTCTGGAGCCGGCGTACGTCACCAACCGCCAGATCGAGGCGGCGCGTATCGCAATGACTCGCCACATCAAGCGTGGCGGCAAGGTGTGGATCAACATCTACCCCGACCGTCCGCTGACGAAGAAGCCTGCCGAGACCCGCATGGGTTCCGGTAAGGGTTCGCCGGAGTGGTGGGTCGCCAACGTCAAGCCGGGCCGCATCCTTTTCGAGCTGGCCGGTGTCGACGAGTCCCTTGCACGTGAGGCCATGCGCCGCGCGATGCACAAGCTCCCGATGAAGTGCCGTTTCGTGGTGCGCGAGGGTGGTGTCTGATGGCTATCGGTACCCAGGGGCTCGCCCCGATCGATCTGGACGGCATGGACGACGAGGCTCTCGTCGCCAAGCTGAAGGAAGCCAAGGAGGAGCTCTTCAACCTCCGCTTCCAGTCGGCGACCGGCCAGCTCGAGAGCCACGGTCGCCTCAAGGCCGTGCGTCGCGACATCGCCCGGATCTACACGATCCTGCGTGAGCGCGAGCTCGGCATCCGTACGGCTCCGAGCGTGAGTGAGTGAGGCAATGAGCGACAACACGACTGCTGCTGAGGCCGCCGAGGCCCAGCGCGCGACGCGTAAGGTGCGCCGCGGCTACGTGGTGAGCGACAAGATGGACAAGACCATCGTGATCGAGGTCGAGGACCGGGTGAAGCACCCGCTCTACGCCAAGGTCATCCGTCGCACCACCAAGGTCAAGGTGCACGACGAGCAGAACAGCGCCGGCATCGGCGACCTCGTTCTGATCATGGAGACCCGCCCGCTGTCCGCTACCAAGCGGTTCCGGCTCGTGGAGATCCTCGAGAAGGCCAAGTAAGGCTTCTCTTCCCGCTGGGGGCGGTGCGTGACACACGTACGCGTGGCGCCCCCAGCACAGCAACTATCCGTTCGACCAGGCTCGCCGGAACCAGTCCGCGCGAGAACCAGTTCGACGACAGGAGTTCACTCAAATGATCCAGCAGGAGTCGCGACTTCGGGTCGCCGACAACACGGGTGCCAAGGAGATTCTCTGCATCCGCGTTCTCGGTGGCTCCGGCCGTCGCTACGCCGGAATCGGCGACACCATCGTCGCCACCGTCAAGGATGCGATCCCGGGCGGCAACGTGAAGAAGGGCGACGTCATCAAGGCCGTCGTCGTCCGGACCGCCAAGGAGCGCCGTCGTCCCGACGGTTCCTACATCAAGTTCGACGAGAACGCCGCCGTCATCCTGAAGAACGACGGTGAGCCTCGCGGCACGCGCATCTTCGGCCCGGTGGGCCGCGAGCTGCGCGACAAGCGGTTCATGAAGATCATCTCGCTGGCTCCGGAGGTGCTCTGACCATGGCGAAGATCAAGAAGGGCGACCAGGTCATCGTGATCTCGGGTCGCGACAAGGGCAAGACCGGCCGCGTGCTCGAGGTCCTCAAGGACTCCGACCGCCTCGTGGTCGAGGGCGTCCAGCGCGTCACGAAGCACACCAAGGTGGGCCAGTCGCAGCGCGGCACCCGCACCGGTGGCATCGAGACGGTCGAGGCGCCGATCCACGTGAGCAACGTGATGATCGTCGACCCGGAGACCAAGAAGGGTACCCGCGTCGGGTACCGCCTCGAGCAGGTGGAGCGGGACGGCCGTAACAAGACCGTCCGGATCCGCGTCGCGAAGCGCTCCGGGAAGGACATCTGATGACCGAGACGACCATCGAGGCCCCGGCCCAGCCGCGCCTCAAGCAGAAGTACCGCGAGGAGATCCTCTCGGCGCTGATCGAGGAGTTCGGCCACAAGAACCCGCACCAGGCCGGCGGTCTCACGAAGATCGTCGTGAACATGGGTGTCGGCGACGCGGCCAAGGACTCGAAGCTCATCGAGGGCGCCATCCGCGACCTCTCGGCGATCACCGGTCAGAAGCCGCAGGTCACCAAGGCTCGTAAGTCCATCGCTCAGTTCAAGCTGCGCGAGGGCATGCCGATCGGTGCGCACGTCACGCTCCGCGGCGACCGCATGTGGGAGTTCCTCGACCGCCTGCTGTCCACCGCGCTGCCGCGTATCCGCGACTTCCGCGGTCTGTCGCCCAAGCAGTTCGACGGGCACGGCAACTACACCTTCGGTCTCACGGAGCAGTCGATGTTCCACGAGATCGACCAGGACAAGATCGACCGGGTCCGCGGTATGGACATCACGGTCGTGACGACGGCGACGACCGACGACGAGGGCCGCTCCCTGCTGCGCCGTCTCGGCTTCCCCTTCAAGGAGAACTGACATGGCGAAGAAGGCCCTGATCAACAAGGCGGCCGGCAAGCCGAAGTTCGCGGTTCGCGCCTACACCCGGTGCCAGAAGTGCGGTCGTCCGCACTCCGTCTACCGCAAGTTCGGCCTGTGCCGCATCTGCGTGCGGGAGATGGCCCACCGCGGCGAGCTTCCCGGCGTCACCAAGAGCAGCTGGTAACACAACTACGCCGTAGGTCTGTCCGGCCACACGAGGCCGTTCGGATACCCCGGCGAGGAAGGGCAAGAGCCCGATGACTATGACCGACCCGATCGCAGACATGCTGACCCGTCTGCGTAACGCGAACTCGGCACACCACGACACGGTCACCATGCCGTCGTCGAAGCTGAAGACGCACATCGCTGAGATCCTGCAGGCCGAGGGCTACATCACCGGCTGGTCCGTGGAGGACGCCCAGGTGGGCAAGTCCCTCACGCTCGAGCTGAAGTACGGCCAGAACCGGGAGCGCGCCCTCGTGGGTGTGCGCCGGATCTCCAAGCCCGGCCTGCGCGTCTACCGCAAGTCCACCGAACTGCCCAAGGTCCTCGGCGGCCTGGGCGTGGCGATCCTGTCCACGTCCTCCGGCCTGCTGACCGACCGACAGGCACAGGCCAAGGGCGTCGGCGGCGAAGTCCTCGCCTACGTCTGGTAATCCGGAAAGGAGAAAACGCCAATGTCTCGAATCGGCAAGCTTCCCGTTCCGGTCCCAGCCGGCGTGGACATCACTGTCAGCGGCGCGCTCGTGACCGTGAAGGGCCCCAAGGGTTCTCTCGAGCACAATGTGCCCGCACCCATCAATGTCGCTCAGGAGGACGCCCAGCTCGTGGTGTCCCGCCCGGACGACGAGCGGAACTCCCGTGCGCTGCACGGCCTCACCCGCACCCTGATCGCCAACATGATCATCGGTGTCACCGAGGGCTACGAGAAGAAGCTCGAGATCGTCGGTACTGGTTACCGCGTCGTGGCGAAGGGCTCGAGCCTCGAGTTCGCGCTGGGCTTCAGCCACCCCGTTGTCATCGAACCCCCCGCGGGTGTCACGTTCGCCGTCGAGAGCCCCACCAAGTTCTCGGTCGCGGGCATCGACAAGCAGCAGGTCGGCGAGGTCGCAGCGAACATTCGCAAGATCCGCAAGCCCGAGCCCTACAAGGGCAAGGGCGTGCGCTACGCCGGCGAGAACGTCCGCCGCAAGGTCGGAAAGGCTGGTAAGTGACGATGGCTATCAAGATCCTGGGCAAGGGCAAGGCCGTCGCTCGCCAGCGTCGTCACCTGCGCCTGCGCAAGAAGATCACCGGCACCGCCGTTCGCCCCCGTCTGGTCGTCACCCGCTCCGCGCGCCACATGGTGGCGCAGATCGTGGACGACAGCGTGGGCAAGACCGTCGCCTCGGCGTCGACCCTCGAGGCCGACCTGCGTGCGTTCGACGGCGACAAGACGGCCAAGGCCCGCAAGATCGGCGAGCTTGTCGCCGAGCGTGCCAAGGCTGTCGGCGTCGACACCGTCGTGTTCGACCGCGGCGGCAACAAGTACCACGGTCGCGTCGCTGCAGTGGCTGACGGCGCCCGCGAGGGCGGTCTGGCCCTGTGATGACCAACGCACGGAAGAAGAGGACTCTCTGATGGCTGCAGGGCAGCGCAGCGGCGCCCCCCAGGGTGCCGCCACCGAGAACAAGGACCGTAACGACCGCCGTGGCGGCGGCCGTCGCGACGACCGCCGCGGGGCGCGCGAGGAGAAGAGCGCCTTCGTCGAGAAGGTCGTCTCCATCAACCGCGTCTCCAAGGTCGTCAAGGGCGGCCGTCGCTTCAGCTTCACCGCGCTCGTCGTGGTGGGCGATGGCGACGGCACCGTCGGCGTCGGCTACGGCAAGGCCAAGGAGGTGCCCGCGGCGATCGCCAAGGGCGTCGAGGAGGCGAAGAAGAGCTTCTTCCGCGTCCCTCGCATCCAGGGCACCATCCCGCACCCCATCCAGGGTGAGGCTGCTGCCGGCGTCGTGTTCCTGCGTCCGGCGTCGCCGGGTACCGGTGTGATCGCCGGTGGTCCGGTCCGCGCCGTGCTGGAGTGCGCCGGTATCCACGACGTGCTGAGCAAGTCGCTCGGTTCGTCCAACGCGATCAACATCGTGCACGCCACGGTCGCGGCCCTGCAGGGTCTCGAGGAGCCGGCCGCTGTTGCCGCTCGTCGTGGGCTCCCGCTGGAGGACGTGGCCCCGGCCGCGCTGCTCCGCGCGCAGGCCGCGGGTCGTGCCGAGTCGACTGCAAAGGCGGGTGCGTGATGGCTCGACTCAAGGTGACTCAGACCAAGTCCGCCATCGGCGGCAAGCAGAACCAGCGTGACACGCTGCGGACGCTCGGCCTCAAGCGGATCGGCGACACCGCCGTGAAGGAGGACCGCGCGGAGATCCGTGGCATGGTCAAGACGGTGGCGCACCTCGTCGCCGTCGAGGAGGTCGAGTGATCATGGCGGAGAACAAGCCGCTGAAGGTCCACCACCTCCGTCCTGCCCCCGGCGCCAAGACCGCGAAGACCCGTGTGGGTCGCGGTGAGGGCTCGAAGGGTAAGACGGCGGGTCGTGGTACCAAGGGTACGAAGGCTCGTTACCAGGTGCCCGCGGGCTTCGAGGGTGGGCAGATGCCTCTGCACATGCGCCTTCCGAAGCTGCGTGGGTTCAAGAACCCGTTCCGGGTCGAGTACCAGGTCGTGAACCTGGACAAGCTTTCCGCGCTGTTCCCCGAGGGTGGCTCCGTCACCGTCGAGGACCTGGTCGCGAAGGGCGCCGTCCGCAAGGGCGAGCCCGTGAAGGTGCTCGGCAACGGTGAGATCACCGTCAAGCTCGAGATCGCGGTCGACCGCGTCTCGACGTCCGCCAAGGAGAAGATCCTGGCGGCCGGCGGTTCGGTCTCGGAGGCCTGAGACAGCTGACAGGGCCGGCGGCGCGTGAGCGCGGCCGGCCCTGTGTGCTCTCTTGAGTATTTCCCGGAGCGAACGTGGTCCACCGGACCCCGTAAGCAACGTAGAATCCGACACGGTCTGGCTGCACCGTTGTGGTCTGGCCCACGTTCGACTCACCTCGCCGGCGTCCAGCCGGCGACACTAGATCCCGCAACGGCGGGCCAGGAGGATAGGGTGCTCAGCGCTTTCGGCCGGGCTTTCCGGACGCCAGACCTGCGGCGCAAGCTGCTGTTCACGATCGCGATCATGGCGATCTTCCGGCTCGGGTCGTTCATCCCGACCCCCGGCGTGGACTACGCGAACGTGCAGCAATGTATCGCCCAGGCGGGCAACAACTCGCTGCTCGGCCTCATCAACGTCTTCAGCGGCGGCGCGCTGCTGCAGCTGTCGATCTTCGCCCTCGGGATCATGCCGTACATCACGGCGAGCATCATCGTGCAGCTGCTTCGCGTGGTCATCCCACGCTTCGAGGCCCTGCACAAGGAAGGCCAGTCGGGCCAGACCAAGCTGACCCAGTACACGCGCTACCTCACGATCGCCCTCGCGATCCTGCAGTCGACGACCGTCATCACGACGGCGCGCCAGGGCGTGCTCTTCCAGAACTGCGGTCTCGACGTGATCGTCGACGACACCATCCTCACCTCGATCTTCATGGTCATCACCATGACCGCGGGTACGGGCCTGGTCATGTGGCTCGGCGAGCTGATCACCGAGCGCGGTGTCGGCAACGGCATGTCGCTGCTGATCTTCACGTCGATCGCGGCGAGCTTCCCGACCTCCCTGTGGTCGATCGCCGGTGGCGCCAACGGCGTCGTGAACTTCACGATCATGATCCTGGTCATCGTCCTGGTGATCGGTCTCGTGGTGTTCGTCGAGCAGTCGCAGCGCCGCATCCCGGTGCAGTACGCGAAGCGCATGGTAGGCCGCCGCATGTACGGCGGTACCAGCACGTACATCCCGATCAAGATCAACATGTCCGGCGTGATCCCCGTGATCTTCGCGGCGTCGATCCTCGCCATCCCGGGCCTTCTCGCCCAGTTCGGGGACCAGAGCTCCGAGTGGGTCATCTGGATCTCCAACAACCTGGTCCAGCAGTCGTCGCCGCTCTACATCGCGGTGTACACGCTGATGATCATCTTCTTCTGCTTCTTCTACACGTCGATCACGTTCAACCCGGACGAGGTCGCGGACAACATGAAGAAGTACGGCGGCTTCATCCCCGGCATCCGTGCCGGCCGCCCCACGGCGGAGTACCTCGACTTCGTGATCACCCGGATCACCTCCGCCGGTTCCCTGTACCTCGCGCTGATCGCGCTGATCCCGACGCTGGTGCTCGTCTTCCTTGGCGTCAGCACCAACCTGCCCTTCGGCGGTAGCTCGATCCTCATCGTGGTCGGCGTCGGGCTGGAGACGGTCAAGCAGATCGACTCCCAGCTGCAGCAGCGCCACTACGAAGGATTCCTCCGTTGAGCCAGACTCCCACCACCACCTCTCGCCGCGAGCTGCACGCTCGTCCGGACCAGGAGGGTCAGGTCACGCGCCTGGTCATCATGGGCCCGCAGGGCGCGGGCAAGGGTACGCAGGCTGCCCGCCTCGCCGAGGTCTTCGGGATCGTCCCGATCTCCACGGGCGACATCTTCCGCACGAACATCGCGGGGGAGACCGAGCTGGGCAAGCTCGCACAGGAGTACACGAACAAGGGTGACCTGGTCCCGGACGAGGTCACCAACGAGATGGTCCGCGACCGTCTCGGCCAGCCGGACGTCAAGGACGGATTCATCCTCGACGGGTACCCGCGCAACGCCGCCCAGGTGACGGAGCTCGACCAGATCCTCGCCGGCCTCGGCTGGGAGCTGGACGGCGTCATCGAGCTGACGGCGGACCGTGCGGAGCTCCTGAGCCGCATCGCGCGGCGGGCCCAGGAAGAGGGCCGGGACGACGACACCGAGGAGGCCATCGCGCGCCGCCTCGACATCTACGCGGAGCAGACGGCCCCGCTCACGTCGGCCTACCGGGAGCGCAACCTGCTCGTGCAGGTCGACGGCCTCGGCGAGATCGCCGAGGTCACCGACCGGATCGTCGCCTCGCTCGCGACCCAGCTGGGCTGAGCGGTGGTCTTCGGCCGGGAGCGGATCGAGTACAAGACGCCGGACCAGGTGCGCCTCATGAGGCGCGCCGGTCTGGTGGTCGCCGAGACGCTCGCCACGGTCCGGGCTGCCGCCCGGCCCGGCCTGACCACCGCCGACCTGGACGCGATCGCCGCCCGCACGATCGAGGCGGCCGGCGCCACGCCGTCGTTCCTGGGCTACCAGGGCTTCCCGGCGGTCATCTGCACGTCGGTCAACGACGAGGTCATCCACGGCATCCCGGGCAGCCGGGTGCTGGCCGTGGGTGACCTCGTCTCCGTCGACTGCGGCGCGATCGTCGACGGCTGGCACGGCGACTCGGCGGTCTCCTTCGTCCTGGGCGCCGAGGGCGCGCTGGACCACCGGCTGCCGGACGACGAGCTGGTCGCTGCCGGAGCAGATCTCGCGGACATCGCGCTCGTCCGAGCCACCGAGACCGCCATGTGGGCGGGCATCGCGTCGCTGGCCTCGGCCAGGCGGCTGAACGCCGTGGGTGAGGCGGTCGAGACCGCCGTCGAGCTGGCCGGGGAGCTCACCGGTGCCGAGTACGGCATCGTCGAGGAGTACGTGGGGCACGGCATCGGCAGCGCCATGCACCAGCCCCCGGACGTGCACAACTACCGGACGTCGGGCTCCGGCCCGCGGCTCCGGTCCGGGATGTGCCTCGCCATCGAGCCGATGATCAGTCGTGGCGGAGGCGAGACCAGGGTGCTCGCGGACGACTGGACGGTGGTCACCACCGACGGCTCGCGCGCGGCCCACTGGGAACACTCGACCGCCATCACGGAGGACGGCATCGTCGTCCTGACGGCGGTCGACGGGGGAGCGGAGCGTCTCGCCGACTTCGGGGTGCGGCCGGTCGCGCTCGCCTGAGCCCCGAGGACTTTCACCCGGGGTCTATTTAAGTCGGGGTCAGTTGGCTACGATCGGCCCGTGACCGATGAAGCGCACACCCTGTCCGACACCACCTACGCGGCGCCTGCGCACGCCGGGCCGGGCCGGACGCGTGGGCCCTGGTACGTGCGGATCCTCCCGGCCCTCAACCGCGGCCTGCGGCGGTTCGGACGCTGGCTCGCCGCATGGGGCCGGCGCCTGGCGGTGAGCCCCTTTCTGTGGGTGGGCATCGTGCTCGGGTTCGGCACGTCGCTCCTGGTGTGGGAGTCCGTCCTGCTGCTCGGCATCGTGGTGTGGCTGGCGGGCGTGTGGCTCTGGGCCGCGCGCGGGCAGTCCGTGCTGGTCGCGCTGGGCCTGGGCATCGTGCTCGGGTGGCTGCCGATGCTGTTCTTCTTCGTGGGCAGCCTGCCGCACACGATGATCGGTCTGCCCGGGGTCGAGTACGACCTCTGAGCGGCCCCGCGTGGCGAGGCTCACGCGCCGGGCGTGCGCCGTCGGCGGTCTTCGCTTTGAATGGTTTACGAACTGACGTAAGATAGATCGCTGGGTGTAGTCCGTTCAACGCCTCCAGATCTTGAAAGGGTGCCGACGGCGCCTGCCGGTCCCCGCGGAAGCGGGGCGCAGGCCGAGGCACACGAGGTAGGCGGTACGCGGACACACGCGACATCCACACCCGACTGTCGGTTTCGCAGGTCTCCTGCGGTGCCGTGGGCGTGGAAGCAGTCACGACGAGAGTTAGCGGAGGATATGGCAAAGAAGGACGGTGTCATCGAGATCGAGGGCAGTGTGATCGAGGCTCTGCCGAACGCGATGTTCCGCGTCGAGCTGTCGAACGGTCACAAGGTTCTCGCGCACATCTCAGGAAAGATGCGACAGCACTACATCCGGATCCTCCCTGAGGACCGCGTGGTGGTGGAGCTCAGCCCGTACGACCTGTCCCGCGGCCGGATCGTCTACCGCTACAAGTAGTCAGTCCCCGATCCGGGGCTGCGTCGCCCACGGCCTGGCCGAGGACGACGTCGCCGTACGATCGACCACCCACGACACTGCTGCGCGCGCACCGGGACACCGGACGCACGTGGTGGAGGAAAACCCGATGAAGGTCAAGCCGAGCGTCAAGAAGATCTGTGACAAGTGCAAGGTGATTCGCCGGCACGGTCGCGTCATGGTGATCTGCGACAACCTGCGCCACAAGCAGCGCCAGGGCTGATCACGCCCCGGGCACCCGCCCGGGCCGGTGGCTGAGGCCACCACCAGCGCACCACCTCGAACCACGCCCCGCGGCAACCGCGCAGGGCAGGGGAACCCTCGGTCCGGAGGCCGGGGCCCGCGAAGAATCGCGGGATGGCGGTGCGGCAGACCTCCGATGAGCAGTACAGGAGCCGGAAGGCACATGGCACGTCTTATCGGCGTCGACCTCCCCCGCGACAAGCGGCTTGAGGTTGCGCTCACTTACATCTTCGGTGTGGGTCGTACCCGCGCGCAGGAGACCCTGGCCGCCACGGGCATCAGCCCGGACGTCCGCGTGAAGGACCTCGGCGACGCCGAGCTCGTTGCGCTCCGCGACTACCTCGAGGGCAACTTCAAGCTCGAGGGTGACCTCCGCCGTGAGGTCGCGGCCGACATCCGCCGCAAGGTCGAGATCGGCACCTACCAGGGCATCCGCCACCGTCGCGGACTGCCGGTGCGTGGTCAGCGCACCAAGACCAACGCGCGTACCCGCAAGGGTCCCAAGCGCACCGTCGCGGGCAAGAAGAAGGCCCGCTGATAGCAGTCCGTGGAGCGGTCGGCTCATCGAGCTGAGACCGCCCCGGTCCGATCAGACCAGGAGATTACAGAACAGATGCCTCCCAAGACTCGCGCCGCCGCCGGCCGCAAGCCGCGCCGCAAGGACAAGAAGAACGTCCCGCTCGGCCAGGCGCACATCAAGTCCACCTTCAACAACACGATCATCTCGATCACCGACCCGTCCGGTGCCGTGGTGTCGTGGGCCTCTGCCGGCCACGTCGGCTTCAAGGGCTCCCGCAAGTCGACCCCGTACGCCGCGCAGATGGCAGCCGAGTCGGCCGCTCGTCGTGCGCAGGAGCACGGCGTCAAGAAGGTCGACGTCTTCGTGAAGGGCCCGGGTTCCGGTCGCGAGACCGCCATCCGCTCCCTCCAGGCGACCGGCCTCGAGGTCGGCTCGATCCAGGACGTGACGCCCCAGGCGCACAACGGCTGCCGCCCCCCGAAGCGTCGCCGCGTCTGATTGTCCGTCGCGACGCGGTGCGGCCGAGCAGCCCCAGGGCTGCGGGACCGCACCGCGATCGCGGCGCTCGCTCACCTCACGAGGTGAGCACCCCGCCTGGACGGTGACAGAGATCCGCCCGGGCTGCGAGAGATCGCAAGGCCGTGATGCGTCATATAGCGGACGCACACTGAAAGGACACCCACAGTGCTCATCGCACAGCGCCCCACGCTGACCGAAGAGGTCATCTCGGAGAGCCGTTCCCGCTTCTCCATCGAGCCGCTCGAGCCTGGCTTCGGCTACACGCTCGGCAACTCGATGCGTCGCACCCTGCTGTCGTCCATCCCGGGCGCGGCCGTCACGTCCATCCGTATCGACAACGTGCTGCACGAGTTCAGCACCGTGTCGGGCGTGAAGGAGGACGTCACCGAGATCATCCTCAACATCAAGAACCTCGTCGTCTCCTCGGAGAACGACGAGCCCGTCGTGATGTACCTGCGCAAGCAGGGCGCCGGCACCGTGACCGCCGCGGACATCGTTCCGCCGGCGGGGGTCGAGGTGCACAACCCCGACCTGCACATCGCCACCCTGAACGACAAGGGCAAGCTCGAGATCGAGCTGACCGTCGAGCGGGGCCGTGGGTACGTGTCCGCCGCGCAGAACAAGCAGTTCGACGCGGAGATCGGACGCATCCCGGTCGACTCGATCTACTCGCCGGTCCTCAAGGTCACGTACAAGGTCGAGGCCACCCGAGTCGAGCAGCGCACCGACTTCGACAAGCTCATCGTCGACGTCGAGACCAAGCAGGCGATCACGCCTCGCGACGCGCTCGCTTCGGCTGGCAAGACCCTGGTCGAGCTGTTCGGCCTGGCACGTGAGCTGAACGTAGAGGCCGAGGGCATCGAGATCGGCCCGTCGCCGACGGACACCGCGCTGGCCGCGGACCTGGCGCTGCCGATCGAGGAGCTCAACCTCACCATCCGTTCGTACAACTGCCTCAAGCGCGAGGGCATCCACCAGGTGGGCGAGCTCGTGGCCCGCAGCGAGGCGGACCTGCTCGACATCCGCAACTTCGGTGCCAAGTCGATCACCGAGGTCAAGGAGAAGCTGGCCGAGCTCGGCCTCAGCCTCAAGGACTCGCCGCTGGACTTCGATCCGGCCGGCGCCTCGTACTTCGAGGGTGGCGACTCCGCGGCCTACAGCAGCGACGAGCAGTCGTACTGACGTCCCGTGCCCGGCCTAGGCCGAGCATGCGGAACCACATTCAAGGAGACAAGCAACAATGCCTACCCCCACCAAGGGCGCACGGCTCGGCGGTAGCCCGGCTCACGAGCGCCTGATCCTCGCGAACCTGTCGACCTCGCTCTTCGAGCACGGCCGGATCACGACCACCGAGACCAAGGCCAAGCGCCTGCGTCCGCTGGCCGAGCGCCTGATCACGTTCGCGAAGAAGGGCGACCTGTCCGCCCGTCGCCGCGTGCTCACCGTCGTGCGCGACAAGGGCGTGGTCCACACGCTGTTCACCGAGATCGCCCCGGCCATGGCCGAGCGCAACGGTGGCTACACGCGCATCACCAAGATCGGCACCCGCAAGGGCGACAACGCGCCGATGGCGGTCATCGAGCTCATCACCGAGCCCGTCAGCCCCAAGCAGGCCGTCGTCAAGGAGGCCACCAAGGCCGCCGAGAAGGCTGCCCCGGTCGAGGACGCGCCGGTTGAGGACGCTCCCGTCGAGGAGACCCCCGCCGAGGACGTCAAGGACGCCCCCGCCGAGGACGCTCCCGCCGAGGAGACCACGGAGGACAAGAAGGAGGCCTGAGCCCCTTTCTTTCCTGCACGACGCCGGCCGCACCTTCCGTACGGAGGGTGCGGCCGGCGTCGTCGTCCGAGGTGTCAGGACGGCGGGAGGTCCCAGGCCCGGGCACCGCCCACGAGCGCGGCCGAGTTGGGGACGATGACGACGTCGTCGCCCAGGCGGGCCAGCGCCGACGGCGTGATGCAGCGCGCGTTGCCGCCGCCGATGTAGAGCCGGTCCCACAGGAAGACGGGCCGCAGCCCGTCCACCACGGTGACCACGCGCCGCGACCACAGGCCGTCCCCGAGCCGGCGCCGTTCGGGCTCCCCGATGTACTGGTCGTACGTGAGGCTGCGGCGCACGGGGGCGTGCGACCACTCCAGGTGCGGGGCGATGCGCCCGCCGTGGAACATCGCCGTCCCGAGGCCCGTGCCGAGCGTGATGACCAGCTCCAGGCCGGATGCCGCGACCACGCCCGCGCCGTGCACCTCGGCGTCGTTCAGGACGAGCGCGGGCAGCCCCAGGCGTGCCGCGACCGCCGCCTGCATGTCGAAGCTGCTCCACGCGTCCTGGAGCGCGGGCACCACCCGGGAACGGGGCCCTGACCGGGTGATGTAGTGCGGCGTGTGCACCACCACGCCGCTGCGGATCATGCCCGGCATGCCGACCGTGACCCGCGCGGCGGCGGGGAGGTCCGTGGCGATCTTCGCGATCGTGTCGACGAGCAGCTCGGGCGGGAGCGGGTAGGGCGTCGGCACGCGGACGGGTGTCGCGTGCGCGGTCCCGGACGTGTCGAGGACGGCCGCCTTGATCCCGCCGCCGCCACAGTCGACCGCCAGCGTGAGGGTGTCTGCCATGACGTCACTGTACGAACCCCTGCGGGGAGATCGGGGAAGATGGCTGTCGTGAACGACTTCATCCGGGTCCGCCTCGACCTCGCCTACGAGGGGACCGACTTCGCGGGCTGGGCCCGTCAGCCGGCCCTGCGCACCGTCGAGGGCGCGCTGGAGGACGGGCTCGCGCAGGTGCTGCGAAGCGCGCAGCGCGGCCTGCCGGCGCCTCGGCTCACGGTCGCCGGCCGCACGGACTCCGGCGTGCACGCCCGGGGCCAGGTGGCGCACGTCGACGTCGACGTCGACGGCTGGGCCGCGCTGCCGGGCCGGTCCGACCGCACACCGGGGGAGGCGCTGGTCACCCGGCTGGGCGGCGTGCTCCCCGGGGACCTCGTGGTGCGCCGGGCCGCGCCGGCGCCCGTGGGTTTCGACGCGCGCTTCTCCGCGCTGCGCCGCCGCTACACCTACCGGATTGCCGACGACGTCGCGCTGCGGGACCCCCTGCGCCGCCGGCACGTCCTGTGGAACCGCAAGCCGCTCGACGTCAGGGCGATGGACGCCGCCGTCCGCCCGCTGACCGGCGTGCGCGACTTCGCCGCCTACTGCAAGCCCCGGCCCGGGGCCACGACCATCCGGGAGCTGCAGAGCATCGCGTGGGAACGGCCCGCCGACGGGCCGGACGCGGGGCTCGTGGTGGGGCGCGTCGTCGCCGACGCGTTCTGCCACAACATGGTGCGGGCGCTGGTCGGCGCGTCGATCGCGGTCGGGGAGGGGCGGCGCGCCGAGAGCTGGCCGGCCGTGCTCCTGGCGAGCCGGCGCCGGGACGCGGGCGTCTTCGTCGTGCCGCCGGAGGGGCTGTGCCTGGAGGAGATCACGTTCCCGCCGGACACCGAGCTCGCCGCCCGCGCCGACGCCGTCCGGGCCAGGCGGATGGACGAGGACGTCTGGGACGAGCCGGTGCCGGCGTCGGGCTAGCTGGGGCTCTCTGCTTGTCGAGGAGCCGTGACCTGCGCTCCGCTACGGACGAGTGCCTTGCTGCGCCGCGGCCCTCACCCTGCGCTGCGCTCCGGTCACGGCTCCTCGACCCAGTGGACCGCGGCCTCCTCGGCGCTCGCGCCCGCGCCGTCGATGCCCGCGTCGGTGCCGTACAGGTCGTTCTCGCGGTTGCCGTCCTCGGCCGCGTAGTTACCGGGGTCCGCGTCGGGGTCGGAGACGAGCCGGCCCGCGCGCGACGTGTCGGCGCGGTCCAGCGGGTCGTCCTGCCAGACGTCCGGCTCCTCCTCGCTGAGCCGCTGGTCCATCGACTCGCCCTGGCGCTCCTCCTGCGAGGTCTCGCCCCAGTGGTTCGAGCGCGGGCGGTCGGGCGGGGAGTACCCCTCGTCGAGGAAGTCCTTCGGACCCCGGCTGTACAGGGTGTCCTCGGTCGGGAGCTGGTCGGTGTCGCCCTCGGCGATGCCGTCCGGTCCTGGCATGGTGGCGGGTGTTTCCTCGGTCATGCTCCTACCGTGACACCAGATCGGCGTGGGCGCCAGAGTGCGGACGTGGCGAACCTCATGCCCGTGGAACCGCCCCGGAGGCCGCCTACGCTTTGACCCCCGGGGAAACTGCCGGGTACTCTAATGAGTCGTTGTGCTTTGTCACGACGTCCTGCGTCAGCACCGAGCCCACTCGAGTGCCGACGAACGGCCCGGACGTCATTCTGACCCCCGCGCACAACGACCTGACTCATCGGGCGCCGCTTCTCGCCCGACGACACCGCAAACGAAAAGGTTACGAACCGTGCGTACGTACACCCCCAAGCCCGGCGACGTCCAGCGCGACTGGTACGTCATCGACGCGACCGACGTCGTCCTGGGCCGCCTGGCAAGCCAGGTCGCAACCCTGCTGCGCGGGAAGCACAAGCCGACCTTCGCTCCGCACGTCGACGGTGGTGACTTCGTCATCATCATCAACGCCGACAAGGTCGCGCTGAGCGGCAACAAGCGCGAGACCAAGCTGGCTTACCGCCACTCGGGTTACCCGGGCGGTCTCACGGCCACCCCGTACGGCGAGCTCCTGGACACCAAGCCGGAGCGCGCCATCGAGAAGGCCGTGCGCGGCATGATCCCCAAGACCTCGCTCGGTCGGACGCAGATGACCCACCTGAAGGTCTACGCAGGCTCTGAGCACCCGCACACGGCGCAGCAGGCCAAGCCGTTCGAGATCACCCAGGTTTCGCAGCAGGCCTGAGGCCGCTGCCGGATCGCAACGCGAAGGACGCGAGGACATCACCGTGGCCGAGACCACCGTCGAATTCGAGCAGGGCGCCGAGGCGCCCAGCAACTACACCACCGAGACTGCCGCGCCGGCAACGCGCGGTTCGTCCATCACCGCCCCGGGCCAGGCCCTCGGGCGCCGCAAGGAGGCCGTGGCGCGCGTGCGCCTCGTCCCCGGCACCGGCACCTGGAAGATCAACGGCCGCACCCTCGAGGACTACTTCCCGAACAAGGTGCACCAGCAGCTGGTCAACTCCCCGCTGAACCTGGTCGAGGTCGAGGGCCGTTTCGACGTCATCGCCCGGATCACGGGTGGCGGCACGTCGGGTCAGGCCGGCGCGCTGCGCCTGGGCATCGCCCGTGCGCTGAACGCCATCGACGAGGAGTCGAACCGCGCCGAGCTCAAGAAGGCCGGCTTCCTCACGCGTGACGACCGCAAGGTCGAGCGCAAGAAGGCCGGTCTCAAGAAGGCCCGCAAGGCTCCGCAGTACTCGAAGCGCTGATCAGAGCGCTTGGCCGGGTGGCCCCGCCGAACAGTGTCGACACTGTTCAGCGGGGCCACCTGCATTTCCGGCGCTGGCCGGGCCCCACTACGGTGGGATCGGAACGAGCTGAGGAGAATGTGCATGGGCAGGCTGTTCGGCACCGACGGAGTTCGGGGCCTCGCCAACAAGGACATCACCGCGGAGCTGGCGCTGGAGCTGGGCGCCGCGGCGGCCAGGGTCCTGACCGCGCAGGGTGAGCTGCTGGGCCCGCGTCCGCGGGCCGTCGTCGGGCGCGACACCCGGGCGTCCGGCGAGTTCCTCGCCGGTGCCGTGGCCGCGGGTCTCGCGTCGGCCGGCGTGGACGTGGTGATGCTCAACGTGCTGCCCACACCCGCGCTGGCCTACCTGGTGACCGAGCTGGAGGCCGACCTCGGGGTCATGGTCTCCGCCTCGCACAACCCGATGCCGGACAACGGCATCAAGTTCTTCGCGCGCGGCGGGCTCAAGCTCGACGACGCCGTCGAGGACGCCATCCAGGCGACCCTCGGTGACGACTGGGAGCGCCCGACGGGCGCCGCCGTCGGGCGCATCCGCACGGACGGCCAGGCGGCCGCCGAGCGCTACGTGCGGCACCTGACGGACAGCGTCGGCACCACGCCCGACCACCGCCCTCTCGAAGGGCTGCGCATCGCGCTGGACTGCGCGAACGGCGCGGCGAGCGAGGTCGGCCCGGAGGCGCTGCGCGCCGCGGGCGCCGACGTCGTGGTGATGAACGCCAGCCCTGACGGCCGGAACATCAACGAGAAGTGCGGTTCCACCCACCCGGAGCAGCTCCAGGCCGTCGTGGTGGCGTCCGAGGCGGACTTCGGCGTCGCGTTCGACGGCGACGCCGACCGCTGCCTCGCCGTGGACCACACCGGCGCGATCGTGGACGGCGACCAGATCCTCGGGATCCTGGCCACCGCACTCAAGGAGGAGGGCCGCCTGCCGGGCGACACCCTGGTGGTGACCGTCATGAGCAACCTCGGGCTCATCCTCGCCATGCGGGAGCGCGGCATCACCACGGTGCAGACCGCGGTGGGCGACCGGTACGTGCTGGAGGAGATGCGCGCCCAGGGCTACGGCCTGGGCGGCGAGCAGTCGGGCCACATCATCCTGGCCGACCACGCGACGACCGGCGACGGCGTGCTGTCGGCGCTGCACCTCGCGGCACGGGTCAAGGCGTCGGGCAAGCGGCTGGCCGACCTCGCGGGAGAGATCGAGCGCCTGCCGCAGACGCTCGTGAACGTGCGCGGCGTGGACAAGTCGCGGGCCGGCACGGACGAGGGCGTGCAGAGCGCCGTGGCCGCCGCGACCTCGCGGCTCGGCGACACCGGCCGCGTGCTGCTGCGTCAGTCCGGCACGGAGCCACTGGTGCGCGTCATGGTCGAGGCGCCCGCCCAGGACGAGGCGGACAAGGTCGCGGAGGATCTCGCCGCCGTGGTGCGGGAGCGGCTCGCGCTCTGACGGGGCCGTCGAGCGCTCCGGCGCGTTTCACCCTCGGCGGGGTGCAGGCGTGAACGGCCCGTGAATCCTTGGGAAGCGGGGTTCTACCAGGGGGTCCCCTGATGCGATTCAGGGGGCCCTCTTGCGTAGTCTGGACGAAGGCACTATGAGGTGCCCTTCTCCGCCCCCCGGGTAGTGCCCCGGCCGAGACTCCCGAGGTCCCGTGCTCGAACTCATCTCCACCGTCCTGAGCGCCACCGAGGCATGGATCCTCGCGATGGCCGCCTCGCCGTGGATCTACCCGGCCATGTTCGCGTTCGCAACCATCGACGGCTTCTTCCCGCCGCTGCCCAGCGAGTCGGTGGTCATCACCCTGACCGTGTCGGCCCACAGCACCGGCACGCCCTGGATGTGGCTCGTGCTGATCGCGGCCGCGGCCGGGGCCTGGGTCGGGGACCAGATCGCGTACCAGATCGGCAAGATGATCGGCACCGACCGGGTGCCGTTCCTGCGCTCGGCCCGCGGGCGCCGGGCCGTGGACTGGGCCGAGCGGGCGCTGGCCCGCCGCGGCGCCTCCTTCATCCTCGCTGCGCGCTACGTGCCGATCGGGCGCGTGGCCGTGAACATGACGGCGGGCGCCGTCGGCTACCCGCGGCGCCGGTTCATGCTCGTCGCCGCCATCGCGGCGGTCATGTGGGCGCTGTACTCCGCGGGGATCGGCCTCGTCGCGGCCCAGTGGCTCGGGCACGAGCCGCTGCTGGCGATCGCCATCGGCGTGGTGCTGGGCGTCGCGATGGGTTTCCTCGTGGACAAGGTGGTGGGCTGGTTCTCGCGCCGGCACCTCCACGAGGTGCCGGACGGCGAGGAGGGCGCGGACGGCGAGAAGGTCGCCGTCCCGGCGGGCGCCACCGAGATGGTCAAGGAGTACGTCCACCGGTCCGACGACGCGGGCCGGTCCGCGAAGGACCGCTGACTAGAGCTTGCGCAGCCGGACCCGCTGCACCGCGTGGTCCGAGCCCTTGGTGAGCACCAGCGTGGCGCGTCCTCGCGTGGGCAGGATGTTCTTCTCGAGGTTCGGCGCGTTGATCGACTCCCAGATCGACAGGGCCTTGTCCGTGGCCTCCTGGTCGGAGAGCGACGCGTACCGCTTGAAGTAGGAGTCCGGCTTGGTGAACGCCGTGCGGCGCAGCTCCAGGAAGCGTTCCACGTACCACTGCCGGATGTTCCGGGTGCGGGCGTCCACGTAGATCGAGAAGTCGAAGAAGTCGCTCACCGCGACGGTCGACTCGTCCACGGCGGACGGCCGGGCCGGCTGCAGCACGTTCAGGCCCTCGACGATGAGCACGTCGGGCTTGCGGACCACCACCTCCAGCTCGGGCACGATGTCGTAGATGACGTGCGAGTACACGGGGGCCCGCACCTCGGACTGGCCGGCCTTGATGCGGGACAGGAACCTGATCAGGGCGCGCCGGTCGTACGACTCCGGGAAGCCCTTGCGCTCCATCAGGCCCCGCCGTTCGAGCTCCGCGTTCGGGTAGAGGAACCCGTCGGTCGTGATGAGCTCGACGCGCGGGGTCTCGGGCCAGCGGGCGAGCATCTCGCGCAGCACGCGCGCCGTCGTCGACTTGCCGACGGCCACCGAGCCGGCCACGCCGATGACGTACGGGGTGCGGGGCGGGTCCTCGTGCAGGAAGGTCGAGGTCGCGTCGTGCAGGCCGCCGGTGGCCTGCACGTAGAGGTTGAGCAGTCGCGACAGAGGGCGGTAGATCGCGTCGACCTCGGCGAGGTCGATCGGGTCACCGAGTCCGCGCAGGCGCTCGACGTCGTCGTCGGTCAGCGGCAGCGGGGTGGATGCCGAGAGGCGGCTCCAGGCCGCCCGGTCGAGATCCACGTAGGGCGAGGACGGGGCGAGGGCGAGCAGGTGCTCCCCGAGGTCCGTCGTCGGGAACTGTGAAACCACCTGCAGCATTGTGCCCCACCTGGGGCAAGAATCGGCATCGTCCGAGGCGGCAGGTGATCCTGCGGGTGAGAAACGAGCCCTGTGAGCCCGGTCATGGGTACCGCTCCGAACGCTCGTTAGACTCGCCCGCATGTGTGGGATCGTCGGTTACACCGGAACTGCCGCGACTATCGCGGACGGCGGCGCCTCGGGCGCGGCCCTGCCCTCGGGCACGCCCCTCGACGTGGCCGTCGAGGGGCTGCGGCGCCTCGAGTACCGCGGCTACGACTCGGCCGGGGTGGCGCTCGTCGCGCCCGGGCTGGACGGCGTGGCCTGGGCCAAGAAGTCGGGCAAGCTCGCCAACCTGATCGAGGTGCTGGACCACGACCCGCTCCCGGAGGCCACCGCGGCGATCGGGCACACCCGCTGGGCGACGCACGGTGGCCCCACCGACGCGAACGCCCACCCGCACCTGGCCGACGGCGACCGCCTCGCCGTGATCCACAACGGCATCGTCGAGAACTTCGCCCAGCTCAAGGCCGAGCTGCTGGCCGACGGCGTGGTGTTCCGTTCCGAGACCGACACCGAGGTGGCCGCCCACCTCGTGGCCAAGGCGTACCGCGAGACCGGCGACCTGACGGCCGCCATGACCGCTACCGCTCGCCGGCTGGAGGGCACGTTCACGCTGCTGGCCGTGCACGCCGACGCGCCTGAGACGGTGGTCGGCGCACGGCACGACTCCCCGCTCGTGGTGGGGCTCGGCGAGGGCGAGAACTTCCTGGGCTCCGACGTCGCCGCGTTCATCGCGCACACCAAGGAGGCCCTGGAGCTGGGCCAGGACCAGGTGGTGACCATCACGCCGACGTCGGTGGACGTGACCGACTTCGACGGCAAGCCCGCCGAGGCCAAGCGCTACACCGTGGACTGGGACGCCGCGGCCGCCGAGAAGGGCGGCTTCGACTCCTTCATGGACAAGGAGATCCACGACCAGCCGCAGGCCGTGGCCGACACGCTGCTCGGCCGCACCGACGCCGCGGGCGCGCTCGTGCTGGACGACCTGCGCATCGACGAGTCGATCCTGCGCGCCGTGAACAAGATCATCGTGATCGCGTGCGGCACCGCCGCCTACTCCGGGCACGTGGCGAAGTACGCGATCGAGCACTGGTGCCGCATCCCGGTCGAGGTCGAGCTGGCGCACGAGTTCCGCTACCGCGACCCGATCGTCGACGAGCGCACGCTGGTGGTCGCCGTGACGCAGTCCGGCGAGACCATGGACACCCTGATGGCCGTGCGGCACGCGCGCGAGCAGGGCGCCAAGGTGATCTCGATCGTCAACACCCACGGCTCCACGATCCCGCGCGAGTCGGACGCGGTGCTCTACACGCACGCCGGCCCCGAGATCGCCGTCGCCTCCACCAAGGCGTTCCTCGCGCAGATCACCGCCGCCTACGTGCTGGGCCTGTACCTCGCCCAGCTGCGCGGCAACAAGTTCCCCGACGAGATCGGGATACTGCTCGACGAGCTGCGGGCCATGCCGGCCAAGATCCAGACCGTCATCGAGCGCGGCGAGTACGTGCGCGCGACCGCCCGGTCCATGGAGAAGTCGGACAAGGTGCTGTTCCTGGGGCGGCACGTCGGGTTCCCGGTGGCCCTGGAGGGCGCGCTCAAGCTCAAGGAGCTCGCCTACATCCACGCGGAGGGCTTCGCCGCCGGCGAGCTCAAGCACGGGCCGATCGCCCTGATCGACGAGGGGCAGCCCGTGTTCGTGGTGGTGCCCTCCCCGCGCGGCCGCGACTCCCTGCACTCCAAGGTGGTCTCCAACATCCAGGAGATCCGGGCGCGCGGTGCCCGCACCCTGGTGATCGCCGAGGACGGCGACGACGAGGTACGCAAGTACGCCGACGAGATCTTCTGGATCCCGCAGGCGCCCACGCTGCTCCAGCCGCTGCTGGCCGTCGTGCCGCTCCAGATCTTCGCGATGGCGCTCGCCACGGCCAAGGGCCTGGACGTGGACCAGCCGCGCAACCTCGCCAAGTCGGTGACCGTCGAGTAAGCCCGTCGGCCCGGCTGTGGCACGCTCGTCGGCGTGGAACTGAAGCAGCTCTCCGACGAGGTCGAGATCATCAGCCGGGTCTACGCGCGCGTGCACGGCCTGGAACGCACGGACGACTGGCTCGTGCTGAAGCTCCAGGAGGAGATCGGCGAGCTCACCCAGGCGTTCCTCACGCTGTCCGGGCGCTCGCGGGACCGGGGCCTGTCCGAGGACGAGATCCGGGACGCGTTCCGGGGCGAGGTCGCGGACGCGCTCGCGCAGCTCCTGCTCGTGGCCCGGCGGTTCGACGTCGACCTGCCCGAGGAGCTGGAGCGCAAGTGGTTCCGCTGGCGGCACCTGGTCCGGCCGGAGGACACCGCGGGCATCCGCGATGTCGGTGGCACCGTCTAGGGTCTGGGCGGACGGGCCCCTGCCGTGGCGGCCCGGCGAGAGGAGCACTGATGGCGTACGTGGAGGTCGACGGGGTCCGGGTGCACTACGTGGAGCACGGGCCGCAGGCAGGCGCGGCGGTGCGCACGGCGGTGCTGGTCCACGGGTTCCCGGTGGACCACAGGATCATGACCGGAGCGTTCGAGCCCGTCCTCGCGGAGCGCCAGGGCTGGCGCAGGGTCTACGTGGACCTGCCGGGCATGGGCCGCACGGCGGCCCCGGACGTCGCGAGCACCGACGACGTCTTCCGGATCCTGCGGGGAGCGGTCGGGGCGCTGGTGCCCGAGGGTCCCTACGTCGTCGTCGGGCAGTCGTACGGCGGGTACCTGGCGCGCGGTCTGGCGGCGGCCGACCCGGACCGGGTCGCCGGCCTGGCCGCCGTCGTCACGCTCGTCGAACCGCGCCACGAGCTGCGCCGGCTCCCCGGGCGCCAGGTGCTGGTCCGCGACCAGGCGCTCGCCGAGCGGGTCGGGGACGCCGCGCTCGACGCGGAGGACGTGCTCGTGGTGCAGACGGAGGAGACCTGGGCACGGGCACGCCGGGAGGTCGACCCCGGGCTGGCCGCGGCCGACCCGGCGGCGGTCGCGCGGATCGAGGCGAGCTACGCCGGGACGTTCCCCGTGGAGCCCGTGCCGTTCGACAAGCCGGTCCTGATCGCCGTCGGCCGCCAGGACTCGGTCACGGGCTACCGCGACGCGTGGGACCTGCTGGAGCAGTACCCGCGCGCCACGTTCGCCGTGCTGGACCGCGCGGGGCACTCGCTGCACATCGAGCAGCGCGGCCTGTTCGAGACCCTGGTGGGGGAGTGGCTCGACCGCGTCGAGGAGGCGGGCGGCGTCAGCTCGACACGGCGACGTACACCAGCAGCGTGACGATCGCGGCGATCACGATGCCGAAGACCACGACCATGATCACGGGGAAGGGGAGCTTGTCGTCGTCCTCCGGCATGGCAACCTCCTACGCGCGAAAGGTGGCGCCCTGCCGATACGAAGCAGGTGCCACCTTTACCTGGGCATTACGAGGATATGGTGCCGCAAAACGGGCACCTTGCGCAACACCGGCATCCGCGCCGCGGCCCGGCCGGCGTGGCCCGGGGCGGGGCGGCCGGCGCCGGGGACCTAGGCTGAGGCCATGATCATCGGCACGGGCATCGACGTGGTCGACGTGGACCGGTTCATGGAGACCCTCGACCGCACGCCCCGGCTGCGGGAGAAGCTGTTCACCGAGGCCGAGCGGGAGCTCCCCGCGGCGTCGCTCGCCGCGCGGTTCGCGGCGAAGGAGGCCATCGCCAAGTCGCTCGGCGCCCCCGGCAACCTCCGGTGGCACGACGTCACGGTGCACCGCACGATCGGCGGCCCGCCGCGGATCGACGCGAGCGGCACCGTGGCTGCCCGCGCCGCGGAGCTCGGCGTGCGCACCTGGCACATCACGATCTCCCACGACGCCGGTATCGCGTCCGCCATGGTGATCGCCGAGGGCTGACCAGCCGAGGTAGAACCAGGGCGAGGGAGAGCTCTGGCGGGACGAACCACGTCGTCCGTCCCGCCAGAGTTCTATCGCGCCCTGGTTCTACCTCGGCCGCGTGGGTTACTGGAGCTCGGGGATGACCTGCTTCTCGAAGAGCTCGATGCCGCTGGTGTCGTACGCCGCCTCCTGGAAGTACGTGATCGCGTACTCCAGCCCCTGCGAGCCCATGCCCTGCAGCCGCTCGACGATCTGCTCCGGGGTGCCGACCAGGAGCCCGTTGCGCCAGTTCTCGATCTCGTGGTCGGCCTTGGCCGGGACCTGCTTGCGCAGGTGCGCCTCGATCCAGGCCAGCCGCTCGCCGACCTCGGCGTCGTTCTCGCCGATCACCACGTTGTAGTTCGAGGACCGCGTGATCTCGCCGAAGTCCCGGCCCACGTCCTTGCAGTGCGCCTCGAGCACGCTCGACTTGTGCGCGAAGCCCTCGGGCGTACCGACGAAGTTCGTGTACTGGGCGTGCTGCGCGGCGATGCGCAGCGTCTTCTTCTCGCCGCCGCCCGCGATCCACAGGGGGATGGACGGGACCTCGGCGCCGCCGTCGCCCACCGGGAGCTGCTGCAGCGGCTGCGGGTAGCAGAGCGCGCCGTCGACCTGGTAGCGCTTGCCCTCGAACGTGCCCGAGGACCCGGTGCGCCACATGCTCGCCATGATCTGCACGCCCTCGTCGAGCGCGCGCAGGCGCTCGCCCGCGGACGGGAAGCCGTAGCCGTAGGCACGCCACTCGTGCTCGTACCAGCCGGCGCCGATGCCCATCTCGACGCGGCCGCCGGAGATCGTGTCGATCGTCGACGCGACCTTGGCGAGGTAGGTCGGCTCGCGGTACGCCATGCAGGTGCACATCTGACCCAGCCGGATGCGCTGGGTCGCCGCCGCGAACGCGGCCATCAGCGACCAGGCCTCGTGCGTGGCCTCGGTCGAGGGTTCGGGGACGGTGTGGAAGTGGTCGAACACCCAGGCGGACTCCCAGGCGAACTCGCCGCCCGGGACGGCCTCGCCGGCCGCCTGGTTCTCGGCGCGGTGCACGAGGGAGAGCATGGTGGCCCACTGGTCGGCGGGCGCGATGTCGACCAGGTCGAGGCGCCAGCCCTGCGGGATGAAGAGTCCGAATCGCATGGCCCGACCCTATGCCGACGCGGTTGCTCCAGGGGAGGCGTGGTCGAAATTGTCGGTTTTCGGTATCTCGGGTCCTGGTGGACGCGGCACTATAGGGCTGTGAAAGACGCATGGAGCTCCGACGAGGTACGCAAGGCCGAGGAGCCGCTCATCGCGGCGGGTGAGCCACTCATGGCCAGGGCGGCGTACGCGCTGGCGCAGGCCGTGCTCCGGGAGGTCGCGGCCCGTACGACACCTCGCCCGGGCGGTGCCCGGCTGCACGGCAGCCTCGGTTCCGACGGGCTTCCCGGCGCGGCCCGGGTCCGGCCCGGACGTCCGTCCGGCCGCGGCGACGTCCGCGGCGCGAGTGCCCTGCTCCTGGTCGGCCCCGGCAACAACGGCGGGGACACCCTGTTCGCCGGCGCGCACCTGGTCCGGCGCGGGATGACGGTCACGGCCGTCCTCGCGTCCGCGCGCGCCCACGAGGAGGGCCTGGCGGCGTTCGAGGCGGCGGGCGGCGAGGTCGTGCGGCTCGCCGACGCCCGGGTCCCGTCCGTCGTCCGCTCCGCCCTCGCGGCCGACGTCGTGCTCGACGGCCTGGTCGGCGTCGGCGCGCGCGGCGCGCTGCGGCCGCCCGCCGGTGGGCTGGTTCGCGCCCTCGCGGAGGCCCGCGAGGCCGCGGGGAAGCGGTGGCCGTACACCGTCGCGGTCGACATCCCGAGCGGCATCGGCGTGGACGACGGCGTGGTGCCCGGCCCCGTGCTGCGGGCCGACCGCACGGTGACGTTCGGCGCGCTCAAGCCCGGCCTCCTGCTGCCCCCGGCGGCACAGCTCGCCGGCGCGGTCGAGCTGGTCGACGTCGGCTTCCCCACCGCCTCCGGGACCGACCACTGGGCCAGCGCGGCGCAGCGCGTCACCCTGGGCCGGCACGCGATGGCCGGCACCGACACGGGTTCCGGCCGGGTGCAGCGCATGGAGCCCGCGGACGTCGCGGCCCTCTGGCCCGCCCCCACCGCCCACGACCACAAGTACACGCGCGGCGTGGTCGGGGTGATCGCCGGGACGAGCACCTACCCGGGCGCGGCGGTCCTGGCGACGTCCGGCGCCGTGCGCGCCGGGGCCGGCATGGTGCGCTACCTGGGCCCGGAGGCCGTGGGCACCCGCGTGCTGCTGGCCCGGCCCGAGGTGGTCGTCGCGGGCGGACGGGTCCAGGCCTGGGTCCTCGGCCCCGGCGTTCCGGCGTTCGACCCGGAGGACGGCCCGGACGACGACGGCCAGGCACGCCGCGTCTTCGGGGCGCTCGCGGCCGTGACCGGCGTGCTGTCCGAGGACGTGACCGGCGGCAAGATGCCCGCCGTGATCGACGCGGGCGCGCTCACGATGCTGGAGCACCGGCTGCCCGCCTGGGCGGTGCTGACGCCGCACGCCGGCGAGCTGGCGGAGCTGCTGCAGGGGCTGGGGCACGACGCCGACCGGGCGGCGGTCGAGGCGCGTCCGCTGCACTGGGCCCGCACGGCGCACCAGGCGACCGGCGCGACCGTGCTGCTCAAGGGCGCGATCACCGTGGTGGCCGGGCCCGGCGGCGCCTACGCGCAGGCCGACGCCCCGGCGTGGACGGCGACGGCGGGGGCGGGCGACGTCCTCGCGGGCGTCCTGGGCACGCTGCTGGCCGGGCGCTCGGCCGACGTCGTCGCGGACGAGACGCTCGCGGCGCGCCTCGCGGCGGCCGCCGTGCTGGTGCACGGCCGGGCGGCGGCGCGCGCGTCGGCGGGCGGGCCGGTCGCCGCGCTGGAGATCGCCCACGCGGTGCCCGCGGTGATCGCCGAGCTGCTGGGCGGCTGACCGCAGGCCCGGGCTAGGCTGTGCGGCGATGAGTCAGCGCGTCGTGGCCTGGGGGCAGGAGCTCCGCGAGATCCACCGGCGGCTGCGCGACGCCCTGCGCGTTGCGCGGTCCGCCGTCGAGGACGGTGGTTCCGGGCCGACGGCGGCGCGGGACCTGCAGCTCTACTGCGTCGGCTTCTGCGCCGCGCTGACCGGGCACCACCGCGCGGAGGACGCCACGCTGTTCGACGTCGTGCTGGCGGCCGAGCCGGACCTCGGGCCCGTCGTCGCCGACCTCAAGCGGGACCACTCCATGCTGGACCACCTCCTGGGCGAGCTGCAGCGCGCCGCGCTGTCGGGGGCGGACCGGGACGAGCTGCTGCGGCACCTCGACGGCATCGAGGCCGTCATGGAGACGCACTTCCGGTTCGAGGAGAAGAAGATCGTCGGCGTGCTCGACGGCGCGGACCGCCCGGAGACCGACCGGCAGGAATTGCTCGGACCGCTGGCCTGACGCCACCGCCTCTCCCGAATTGGGCATTCCGGATTTATTTCCGCACGGGCTGGTCTTTATCCCGCCTGTCCGAGATGCGCCAGGTAGAACCGTAATTTCCCGTATCACAGGCACACCCTGCACGATTTATCTCTTGTCATAGACTCCTGACGCGCTCCGATCGATATTCATGTAAGTCACGAAATTGGGGTGTGCGTGCCATCTAGTTACGGGCCTTCCATGGCCATGTCCACGGCGTCGTCGGGGGCACGAGGGAGCCAGGCGGGCAGCAGGGGGAGGGGCCACGTGGTCCACGGGCGGGACAGAGAGCTGCGGGTCATCGGGCATTTCGCGACGGACCTGGACCCGACGGTCCTCGTCGTGCGCGGGCTGAGCGGCATCGGCAAGACGGCGACGGTGATCCGCGCGCTCAAGCTGGTCGGCGCGGGATCGTCGGCCGTGCGCGTGGTCCGGCCGTGCTCGCCCCGGCCCTCGGCGCACGACCTGGAGAACAGCCGGCGCATCGACCTGTCGGCGTGGTCCGTGCCCGACCACCCGGAGCACGACTCCGACTTCGACGCGGCGGGCTTCCTGCGCGCGGTGTCGGCCTGGGCGGCCGGCGGGGCAGGGGACGGCGGCACCGGCCCGCGCGTCCTGTTCGTCGACGACGTGGGCGTGCTCACCGCCGAGCGCGCACGCTGGCTGCAGCACCTGGCGGACGAGGCCTACGGGCAGGACTGGCGGGTGATCGCCGCCGTCCGGAGCATCTCCGCGGAACCGCTGTCGGACGACGTCGAGGTGCTCGAGCTGGGGCCGCTCGACCGGGGGTCCTTGCGCCGCGTGCTCGACATGGAGCTGAGCGTGCCGGTGGCCGCCGACGTCGTCGAGCAGCTGCGCTGGTGGAGTGCCGGCAACCCCCGGCTCGCGCTGGAGCTCGCCGGGTCCCTGAGCGCGGCGGAGCTGCGCGGGGACGCGTCCTGGACCGGCCCCGAGACCGCGGGCTCCGCCGCCCGGCGTGTCTACCGCGCCATGCTGGCGGGCCTGGACCCGGCGACCATGACGGCGCTCGCCAGCGCGCCGCTGGGCAACCCGCCGCTCGGCGGCGCCGCCCTGGCCCGCCGGGACGGCCGGTCGGCCGTACGGCACCCGCTGCTGGCCCTGCTGTGCCGCGAGGCGCGCGGGACGGACGGCCACGTCGACGACCGCGAGGCCCAGGCCGCGGAGCGCGACGTGACCGGTGCGCAGGCGTCCGGCGCGCAGGTGACCGGCGCGCACGCGGCCGAGCGCATCCTCGATGGCCTGCACCTCGACGAGCTGCCGGCCCGCGCCTGGGCGGTCGTGGCGGCCACTCCCGAGCCCCGGCTGGCGGCGCGCGCCGTCGGCGTGTCCCTGCTGACGGGGCGCACGTGGCTGGACCACCGCGAGGGCGCCCTGGTGCCCGACGGCGTGGGGCCGGAGTGGACCGACCACCTCTGGTGGCGCGACCCGGCCGGCGTCCCCGCGGAGGCGCGCGCCGCCGGCGCCCGGGTGGCCGCGGGCCTGCTCCGCCTGGAGAGCACGGGCGAGCTGCCCGACCCCGGGACGCTCCGCGCGGACCTCCGGCTGCTCGGGCCGACGCCCGGCCAGGACTGGGTGGGCGTCGAGATCCAGGTGCACGCCCTGCTGATGCTGGGCGACGTCGTGGGCGCGCGCAGCCTGCTGGCCGACCACTCGGGTACGGCGGGGGAGAGCACGGTCGCCGAGATCGTCGCCCGCGACCTCGCCGCGGCTCGGGTTGCCGCCTTCGACGGCCGCGCCGTCGACGCCCGGACGCACCTCGCACACGCCGCGGAGCTGCGGCCGTCGGTGGACGAGTGGCTGCCCGCGCGCGGGCTGCGCGCGGCGGCGGACGCCGTCGTCGACGGCACCGCGCCGGCGAGCACCATGCCTGCCCAGGCGGGCTCCTGGTCGGCCCGGGCGCTGGGCGAGTACGCCGCCGACCTCGGTGCCGCGCACCTCGTCGTGGGGCAGGCGGAGGGCGCCGTGGCCCTGCTGACCATCGCGCTGGAGCACTGCGCCTGGCCCTACCGGGGCCGCGTGCAGGTGCGCTGCGACCTCGTCGAGGCCGTGCTGGCGTCCACGCCCCCCGGCCGGGTTGGGCCGCGCATCGAGCGGCTGCTCCAGCCCGTGGTGATGCCCGAGGAGCGGTCGGCGGTCGACGTCGCGGCGGCCTGGTCCCGGCTGCGGGCGCTGCTGGCCGACGACGGCACGCCGTCGGCCGCCTTCGAGGCGGCACTGCACGCCGCACCGGTGCCGATGTCGCCCTGGCAGCGGGTCCGCATGCTGGTGGCCTACGGCCGGTACGCCGTGACGCGCGGCGCCCGCACCACGGGGACCGCGCTGCTCGACGAGGCGCGGACGCTGGTCCGGCTGGCCGGGATGACCGGGTGGCTGCGCGGTATCGACGCCTTCCTCGCCGAGACCGACGCCGGCGGCGGAGCGGGCCCCGAGTGGGAGGTGCTCGGCCGGCACGAGCGGGAGATGGTGCGGCTCGCCGTGCACGGCGCGACCAACTCGCAGATCGCCCAGGCGACGTTCGTGTCCGAGCGGACCGTCGTCAACCGGCTGCGCCAGGCGTACACGACGCTCGGCATCCGGGACCGCAGGGATCTGGTCCGTCTCGCCGAGACCCGACCACCCGCCTGGCTCGTCGGCGGGTAACGATCGAGCGCAGATTTTTCACCCGCTCCTGCGCCTGCTTTTCACCCGGCATTCCGGACCTCTTTCTCGTTTCCCCGGCATTGTGTGCGCGGCTGCCGTGGCCGCGCCTCGAAACGTATCGAACGCACTTCCCGGTGCGTTGAATTGCGTCAGCGCACGATTACGGCTCTGCCTGGCAGGCGGCTGAGAACCACTGTTCCCTGATGGCCGGGGAGCCGGTGTGCCTCATGCCACCGCCCCGAGATCCGGACGTGATCACGTACCGATCCGGACGCTTTTCTTAAGCGCGAACGTGGAGGAGTGAATTCCGTTGAACCCAACGCAAGTACCGTCACGCCGTCGAAGGGGTGGCCTCGTACTGCGCCGATCTCTGGTGACGGTCGCGGCGTCGGCCCTCGTGGTGACCACCACGGGTCTGCCGGCAGTCGCGGCTGTGGACAACTACCCGGACGAGCCGTCGGAGGCCGCTGCGAGCGTCCTCGACTCGACGCTCTTCCAGGAGGCGCTGCTCGCAGCCGCCTACTCGGAGGCCGGCTCGGTCTCCAACGCAGGCCCGAACGAGGGCAACCTGAACGTCGAGCTGCTCGGCTCGGAGCTCATCCGTCTCGGTGACGTCGAGGTTCCCCTCGACGAGATCCTGGACTTCGGTCAGCTCGGTGCGCTGGCCAGCAAGAGCGAGGCGTCGTCCCCGGTCGACGCGTACGCGGTCTCCGGCCTGGCCGGCGCCGACGGCGGCGTGACCCTGGACGGCGAGACCGACGACTTCGGCAAGGCGACCGTGGACGTGCTGTCCGTCGCGCGCCTGCTGGGCGTCGACGGTCTCACGGACAAGATCGTCGACCAGCTCCTGCTGGAGGCGGGCGCCGGTGCGGCAGAGGTCAAGGCCGAGGACGGCGTGATCCTGGACCAGGACGGCGTGGGTGGCCTCGGCCAGTACCGCGTGGCCGACCTGGACCTGACGCTGCACTCGCCGGTCATCGAGGACGCTGCCTCGTCGATCTACGACATCGGCGGCACCATCGACACGACCGTCGAGGACCTCGTCAACGAGAACCTCGACCAGAGCGCGCTGACCGGCCTGTTCGACGCGATCCCGGGCGTCCCGACGCCGTCGATCACCGTCGACAGCAACATGCAGGAGAACCTGTTCCAGTCCGTCGTGGGTGAGCCGATCACCTCGGCGAACCAGCTCATCACGATCGACCTGTCGACCGGCCAGCTCGAGGTCCACCTCGACAAGCTCGTGGACGGCCCGAACGAGGGCGGCATCAACGCGCTCGACCCGAACACCGAGCTCATCGACGACACGACCTACCCGCTCATCGCGGAGACCGTGCACGAGCTGATGGAGGAAGTCACCAACATCCTCATCGGCGCGATCGAGGACTCGCTGAACTCGGTGACGATCAACATCGCCTTCACCGACGAGAGCCCGCTGGGCAACCTCGACGTCTCGTGGTCGCTGCCGCTGGCCGACGCCGTGAACGGCAGCTTCCCCGAGGCCGTGAACAACAGCACGGGCACGATGGCCCCGGTCGCCGAGCTCCTGGTCAGCACCATCAACACGCTCGGCCCGGCCCTGGCGCCGATCCTGGCCCCGGTGTACGACCTGCTGATCAGCGACGAGGGTGACAACATCTTCAACCTGCTGATCAACGACCTCAAGACGGACTCCATCACGAAGCCGATCCGCGAGCTGCTCTCGCCGGTCTTCGACGTCCTGTCGCAGGTCCTCTCGATCACGATCAACCGTCAGGTCAGCTCCGAGGGCGTGACCCAGACCTCCACCACGTCCGCGGCCGCGGAGACCTCCTTCGAGCTGTCGGCGCTGAGCATCGCGCTGCTGCCGGCCAACGAGGTCGCTCGGATCAACCTGGGCAATGCCGCCGTCCGCATCGGTGGCGACGGTGGCACGGGCGAGATCGACCCGTCCCTGACCGTGGTCCCCGGCTCTGTCGCTCCGGGTCAGTCGACCGTCGCGACGGGTGAGGGCTACACGCCGGACTCGACCGCCACGGTCCAGCTGGTCGACCCCGAGGGCAACCCCGTGGGTGACGCCATCGAGGTCGACACCGACTCCGAGGGCACCTTCACCACCCCGGTGCCGGTCCCCGCGGACGCCGAGCTCGGCGACTACACGGTCGTCGGCACCGACGACACGACCGGCCAGGCCGCCGAGGCCCCGCTCGCCGTGATCTCGGGCGCCGACGTGTGCGCCATGGACCCGACGCTGACCGTCGTGCCGAACGCCGCCTACCCGGGCGACACCGTCTCGGTCATCGGCCAGGGCTTCCCGGCCGGCGTCCCGGTCGTCGTGCAGCTGCGCGACGCCGAGGGCAACCCGGTGGGCGACGCCGTCACGGTCACCCCGGACGACGCCTGCGGCTTCATCACGGACCTGACCGTCCCCGAGGACGCCGAGCCCGGCGACCACGTGGTCGAGGCAGAGCCGGAGGACGGCAGCGAGGGTGCCGAGGCACCGCTCGAGATCCTGAACCCGGACAACCAGGGTGAGGAGTGCACCGACCCGGCCATCACGGCCGACCCGACCGTCGTCGAGGCGGGCGACGAGGTGCAGGTCACGGGCACCGGCTTCCCGGCCGGCGTGAACGTGGTCGTGCAGCTCTTCGACACCGAGGGCAACAAGATCGGTGACCCGGTCACCGTGCTGGTGGACGAGGACTGCGGTTTCACGACCCCGATCACGGTTCCCGAGGGCACCGAGCCGGGCGTCATCATCGTGGACGCGCAGCCGGAGGACGGCAGCGAGGGCGCGCAGACGCCGATCGTGGTCACCGAGAACACCGGTGGCGGCGACGGGCGCGACCTGACGGCCCGCTTCGAGCACCCGACGGTCCAGCAGGGTGACGAGCAGACCTTCTACGCGTCGGGCTTCGAGCCCGGCGAGCAGGTCGTCGGCATCATCAACTCGACGTCGTTCGCCCTGCAGGCCCAGGCGGCCGACGCGGACGGCAACGTCCAGTGGACCTTCACGGTCGACGAGAAGCTCGACGTCGGTGAGCACCAGGGCATCGCCGTCAGCACGGTCGAGGGCGACTCGGCCATGGCCACCTTCGAGGTCGTCTCCACCGCCGTCGGCGGCGGCGGCGACAACGGTGACGGCGGCCTCGCCGCCACCGGTGCGAACGTGGGCATCCTGATCGGCGCCACCGTGCTGCTGCTCGGTGCCGGTGCGGTCATGATCAAGCGTCGCCGCGAGATCAGCCAGGCCTTCGCCACCGCGATGGGCCGCATGTCCGACGACTCGAAGGCCGTCTGACGGCTGAGTCGCCGACGTAGCAGGACGGACGCAGCAGTCGGGCGTCCGCAGCGGTAAGGCCGGCCCGGTGCGACATCGTCGCACCGGGCCGGTCCTGTCAGGGCCAGCAGGGGGCCGGGAACTGAGATCGGGGGGAACGTCGTGCGCGAGGTGTCGTCCAAGCGCAGGTTGATACCGGCGATCGTCGCGGCGACCGCCATCGTGGCGCTCGTCGTGGCCGCGATCACGGTGGTCGAACAGGCTCTGCCTGCCGCTCCGGCCCCGCGGGGCGAGGACTCGCGGGCGTCGGGCAGCGCGCACGTGCAGTGCGCGGAGAACGAACCGGTCACGGAGGAGCTGCTCAGCGGTTCCACGTGGACCATGTGCTGGCGGATCGACGCCAGCCGCGGGCTGGTGCTCGACGACGTGCACTTCACGCCCGCCGGCGACGAGCCGGTGCAGGTGCTCGCCGAGCTGTCCATCGGGCAGCTCGAGGTGCCGTACGACACCGGGCTGCGCAACACCGAGGACATCACCACCCAGGGCTTCGGCGGCAGCCACATCATGACGCTCACCGAGCCGGAGTGCCTGGGCGAACGGCTCGAGACGTACGTGCCGAAGATCGGCGACGGCTCGATGGGCGGTGGCGGTGAGCGCCGCGCCGTGCTGTGCCAGGAGGTGGTCGACGGCGGGATCGCGTACCGCAGCGGCGACACGACGGGCACCGAGGTGGCCCGCCGCACGGACCTGCGGCTCTCCACGATCTCGAAGGTGGGCTGGTACGAGTACGTCAGCCAGTACACGTTCGGCGGTGACGGCAGCATCCGGTCCGACCTCGGCGCGACCGGCGACCTGTCACCCGAGGACTACGGGGACGACCCGGCGCACGGCTGGCCCGTCGGCCCCGGCGACACGGACTACGCCACGAGCCACTCGCACAACGCGGTCTGGCGGGTGCACTGGGCGCTCGGCGGGCAGGGCGGCCAGACCGTCGAGCAGTACGACGCCGCGCCGACCGGCGAGGTGGGCCCGCGGGCGCCGCTGGTCGAGGGGGAACTGACCCGGATCCCGCGCGAGGGCACGGCCACGGCGGCGGACCGGCGCTGGTGGCGGGTGGTCAACCCCGACGTGCTCAACGCGGACGGGCACGAGATCTCCTACCAGGTCGAGCTGGGGGCGACGACGCCCTTCCAGCTCACCCAGGACCACAAGCACGGCGGCAACGGCGCAGCCGGCGAGGACGCCGGCGGCTACGCGATCGCCTTCACCGAGGCGGACGACTGCCAGCTCTACGCGACGGCCAACAAGGAGGGGTCCTGCGGGTCGGGCGTGCTCGACTTCGCGCAGGACGGTGCGGAGCTGTCCGACGTCGTCACGTGGGTCGCCGTCGGCTTCCACCACGTGGCGCGCGACGAGGACCAGAGCCCCATGGAGATGCACTGGCAGGGGTTCACGCTGACGCCGCGTGACCTGACGGCGCAGCGCGCCGACCCGCCGCCGGCCCGCGAGGACGTGAACGGGAAGCCGGACGCGGTACCAGGCGACTGACTCGCCGGCTCCGGGCTCGCGAGTCAGTCGGGTGGTCAGGGCTTTCGTGCCTCGACCAGGGTGCGGCGGCTGTGGCAGACGAAGGACCCATGCTCCGCGATGTGGTCGTACAGCACCCGGAGCCGGTCCCGGTACGCGTCCACGGAGAAGTCGGGCACCGTCCACAGGACCTTCCGCAGGAAGTGCACGACCGCCGCCAGGTCGAAGAACTCCACCCGTGTCCGGGCGTCGCGCAGGTCGACCACGTCGAGCCCCGCCCCCGTGGCGCGGGCGCGCAGGCGCTCCACGTACCCGGCGTCGTCGTTGTCCTGCGGCCCCATGAGGAACTCGTACAGCTCGCGGTTCGAGCCCGACCCCACCTCCTGGACCAGCAGCGTGCCGCCGGGCGCCAGCACCCGCGCCGCCTCGGCGTACGGGAACGAGACGGGGTGGCGGCTCACGACGAGGTCGAACGCGCCGTCGTCGTAGGGGAGCGGTGCGGCGCCGTCGTCGACCAGGGTCACCACGCCGCCGAAGGGCGCCAGAGCGGCGGAGGCCAGCCGATGGTTCGGCGCCCAGCCCTCGACGGCGCGGACGACGCCGGGCACGCGCTCGGCCCGCCCCAGCGCCTCGGCGAAGACCTCGCCGCCGCCGGTGTCGACGTCGAGCGCCGCGCCGGCCCCGCCCAGGCGCTCGCCGCACAGCCGCACGTAACCCCACCCGGGGCGCTCCTCGGTGGCCCGGCCCCTGAACCACGAGAAGTCCCAGCCGTCGGTGGGGACGGCAACTCCCTCGGCGATCTGCTCCTCGAACGTCATGCCGTCGACGCTAGCGGTGGGAATCCCCCGGTCACCAGCGGATATCCCCCGACCGGGGGAGGGGCGACCAGGCCGTGAACGGGAGCGTGGAGGCATACCGCACCACCGACCGGAGGGAACCGTCATGTCACGCCTCACGCGCGCCACGCTCCTCGGCGCCACCATCACCAGCGGCGTCTCGGCGCTGCTCGGCATCGCCTGGTTGTCCGGGCTCTGGCCGAGCCCTTACACCGTCCCCGGCGCCGCGCTCCTGGCGGGCCTCGCCGGGCCCGGCGCCGCCTCCGTCACGCACGTCGTCACGGCGCTGACCGGCGTCGCGGCCGGCATCGCCGCGCTCACGGGAGCCGTCGGCGCACGCGGCCGGGTCGCGACCGCCGTGGTCCAGCTCGCCGTGTTCGGCGTGGTGCTGCAGGGCACCGGGCCCCTGTCCACCATGGGCTACCTCGTCGCGATGGCGATGCCCGCCGCCGTCGTGGTCCTGCTCGTCCAGGTGGTGCGCCGGTACCGCGTGGCGCGCTGGACGGTCGGTGTGCCCGGCCTGGCCGTGCTCCTCGTCGGCGGCTTCCTGGCCCGGGACGCCCTCGGCGGGATCCTCCGCATGCTCGGCTCCGGCCTCGTGGAGAACCGCGCCGGGCTGCTCCTGTCACTGCTGGTCCTCGTCATGGGGACGCTCTGGGCGGCGGTCGGCGCGCAGGCGCTGGCCGGGACGCCCGCGATCGAGCGCGCCACCGACTGGGTGGTGCGACACCGCACCGCCATCACCGTCGTGGCCGCCACCGGACCGCTGCCCTACGCCCTGATACGGCTCACCTGGCTGACGCCGTGGCCCCAGCTCGGGTTCGACATGGACCTGTCCACCCGCATCTGGGGGCTGACGCTGTCCAGCGGCGCATGGCTCGGGTTCTTCCTCACGCTCGGTCTCGTCCGGCCATGGGGCGAGGTGTTCCCGCGGTGGATGCCCGGCCTCGCCGGACGGCGGGTCCCGATCGCCGCGGCCGCCGTGCCCGGCGGCCTGATCGCGGTGACGCTGATCTTCTCGACGGTCCCCATGCTGGTCATGTTCGGCGGGCAGGGTCTCGCCGAGGCGATTGTCGGGGCCATCGCCTTCCCCTGCTGGTACTGGGGCCCGGCCCTGGCGCTCGCGGTCTGGGGGTACGTGGCGCACCGGCTCCGGTCCGACCGCGCGGCGTCGGACGGCGCCACCCGGGGCGGCGCCGAACGTCCTGCCGACGCGCTCGCCGGCCGGTGGCTGCGCGACGACCTGCCCTGACCTGGCGAGCAGCCCGGACGACCGGAGAGGATGACGGCATGCACGCGACGACGCGGTACCTCGCCCGGCGGTTCGCCTGGCACATGCTCGGCGCGGCGATCGGGCTGGCCCTCGTGCTGCTCGTGTACAGCCTGCTGTTCTCCGCGGTCACGGGGCTGCCCGCCGGGGTGGTCGCCGCCGTGGCGGTCGCCGCCGCCGTCGGGCTCGGCCTGGTCCCGGGCGCCCGGGAGCTGGAGGTCACGGCGGCACGCGCCCTGCTCGACGTCGACGCCGAGCTCGTGGTCCCGGCCCGGCCCCGGCTCGCCCACCGGGTCCGCACCGCGGCCTGGGTGGTGCTGCACCTGGCGACCGGGATGCTCGTCGCCGTCTGCCTGTTCGCCGTGCTCCCCGGGGCGGTGCTGATCGCCGTCGAGACGGTGGCCGGGCGCTCGTTCGGGTCCGGCTTCCCGCTGCCCGGCGGCGCGCCCGAGGCGGTGCTGCGGCTGGCGGCGTGCGGCGTCGTCGGGCTGCTGGCGCTCGCGGCCACCTGGCCGCTGGGGACGGCGGCCTCGGCGCTCGCCGGGCGTGTGCTCGGCCCCACCTCGCACGACCGGATGGAGACCGCGCTCGCCCGCGCCCGCCGCGAGGCCGAGCACACGCGCCTCGCGCGCGAGCTGCACGACGGCATCGGCCACGCCCTGACGGTCGTCAGCGTGCAGGCGGCTGCCGGACGACGCGTCGTCGCGGCGAACCCCGACGCGGCCGCCGACGCGCTCGCGGCCATCGAGGACACGGCCCGGTCGGCGCTCGCCGAGCTCGACCAGCTCCTCGCCGTCCTGCGGGACGACGCCGACGACGCCGCGCCTCTCGCCCTCGCGCCCGCCCTGGACGACGTCGTGCAGGCCCACCGTCGTGCCGGCCTGGACCTGAGCGCCGCCCTCGATCTCCCGGCCGGGCTGCCCGCCCTGCTGAGCCGCACGGTGCAGCGGATCGTCACCGAGGCGCTCACCAACGCGCACCGGCACGGCGGGCCCGGACCCGTGCGGCTCACGGTGGGGCAGGACGGCGAGCTCGTGCTGATCGAGGTGGTGAACCCCGTGCGTGCTGGTGCGAGGCCGGGCCGAGGGCTTGCCTCGGGGCGCTCGGCCGGCGGGCGGTCCGGTGGGCGCGGCCTGGCCGGTATCCGGGAGCGGGTAGCGCTGTTCGGCGGCACGGCGGAGGTGGGGCCCGACGGCGACCGCTGGGTGCTCCGTGCGACGCTGCCCTGGACGCCGACACCGGGGGACCCCGGCGGTTCCGCCGAGCGCCGACCCGCCGTCCGCCCGCCCGCTGCCAGCCCTGACCGGAAGGAACCCGATGCCTGACGCCCCCGTGCGGGTGCTCCTCGCCGACGACGAGCCGCTCGTCCGCAGCGGCCTGCGCCTCATCCTGGACGCGGAGCCCGACCTGGTGGTGGTGGGGGAGGCGGGCGACGGCGCGCGGGCGGTCGAGCTGGCGCGCAGCCTGCGGCCCGACGTCGTCTGCATGGACGTGCGGATGCCGGGTGTGGACGGCCTGCGCGCGACCGAGCTGGTGCTCCGGCTGCCGCAGCCGCCCCGGGTGCTCGTGGTGACCACGTTCGAGCACGACGGGTACGTGCTCGACGCGCTCACGGCCGGGGCGTCGGGGTTTCTGCTCAAGCGCGCCGGGGCGGACGAGATGGTGCAGGCGGTCCGGACCGTCGCCGTCGGGCAGAGCCTGCTGTACCCGCAGGCGCTGCGTGACCTGGTGCGCACGCGGCCGCGCACGACGGCGGGCGCGCCGACGCTGACGCCGCGCGAGCGGGAGGTGCTGGCGCTGGTGGCGCAGGGCATGACGAACGCGGAGATCGCGACGGCGCTCGTGGTCGGCGTCGAGACGGTGCGCACCCACGTGGCGTCCGTGCTGGCCAAGCTGCATGCGCGCGACCGGACGCAGGCGGTGGTGCTGGGGTACCGGGCCGGGCTCGTGGAGCTGTAGCCGGCCCGTCCGACCCGGGTCAGCCCCGGGTCAACCCCGCGTCAGTCCCGGGGCAGGACCATCTCGATCTCGTCCGGGAACGGCGCGTAGTCCGAGGTCTTGCGGCGGCCGGTGCGGCGCCAGCCGAGGTGCTCGTAGAAGCCGATCGCCTGGTCGTTGTCGGCGAGGCACCACAGCCGGGGGTCGTCCATCTCGGCGACCGCCACGTCCATGGCGGCCCGGGCCAGGCCGCTGCCCCAGTGCGACGGGTGCACCGCGAGGTGGCGCAGCAGTCGTTCGTCGTGGGCGACGAAGCAGGCCAGGCGGGCGCGCTCGGCGTCGTCGTCCAGGACGTGAACGCGGACGCCCGGCTCGACGAGCGCGGCCTGCCACTTGGCCAGGACCTCGGCGGTCGGGAACGGGTACATGCCCGGCGGGAAGATGTGGCCCAGCGCCGCGATCCCAGCGGCGCGCTCCACGTCCAGGAGCGCCTGCGCATCCTCGGGCGTGGCCTGCCGGAACCGGTTCTCGACCATCGCCTCAGCGTACGGCCCTGCTTCACCCCTGGCACCACCGCTGAGATTTGCGTCCCGGACCTGCATCGGAGCGGGCGAAAATTGCCGTGCAACATTTTCCCGAAGTGCTGTGACCTCGGTGCGGTTCGCGCGTCAAGGGTGCATGACGAATACAGCATTCAGCGCGGTGATGTCCCGCCTCTCGGCGCTCGACACGCTCTCGCTGCGGGTGGATCAGGACTGGCTCGCGTTCGGCCTGGACCGGGTGGACGTGCTGGTCATCGAGATACTGACGGTCAGCGAACTCACGGCCCTGCCGCTCGTGACCCGGCACCGGCTGTCGCCGGTGGACCCGGACCCGGGACGGGAGCTGGGCCTGACCCGGGTCTGGACCGGTTGGCTCGGGGACGCGTCGGACGTGGTGCCGGTCGCGATGCGGCTCACGCTCGCGGCGGGCGAGGGCCGGTGACGGCGGGTAGGGGCGGCGTCAGCGGGGCAGGTGCGCCTCGATCTCGTCGATGATCGTCGGGTCGTCCGGCAGGGTCTTCGGCGCGTACCGACGCACCTCGCCGCCGGGCAGCACCAGGAACTTCTCGAAGTTCCAGCGGATCTTGCCCGAGTGCCCCGTGGCGTCCTCGGTCTTCTTGAGCTCGACGTAGAGCGGGTGCGCGTGCCGCCCGTTCAGCCGGATCTTGTCGAGCACGGGGAACGTGACGCCGTACGTCATGGAGCAGAACTCGGCGATCTTCTCGTTCGAGCTCAGCTCCTGCAGGAACTGGTTGCTGGGGAAGCCCAGCACCGTGAAACCCCGGTCCTGGTACTTCTTCTGCAGCTTCTCGAGGGTCTCGTACTGCGGGGCCAGGCCGCACCGCGAGGCCACGTTCACCACGAGGACGACGTCCTCCTTGTGGTCGGCCAGCGAGATCTCGGTGCCGTCCATCGTGTGGAAGGGAATGTCGTAGAGGGTCACCCGCTCATCTTCCACCCGTTGTCCGGGTCAACGGAACCCTCCGACGCCCAGGGGTCGCTAGGACATGGTCTCCGCGCCGACGCTGTCGATCCATCGTCGGTCGTTCGGTGACCACGTGGCTTGTCGGTCGGGCCCTGCGATCACGGGATCGACGAAGCGTGCGACCGATCCGAGCAGCTCCGAGAGGCTTTCGGGAAGGTCGGTCCTGCCGACACGGCGAATCCAGCGGGTCCACCGTTCCTGACCGATGGCGGCTAGCCCGCCCACCGCATCCGCCAGCGGGAGCGTCTCCACCTCCCGGTACTGCGCGACCTCGCGGATGGACGACCGGAGGGTGTCCCGGTCGAGCCGGTGCTGACGAGAGACGACATGCACGTCGGCGAAGTCGCGCCAGCGGGTGTTGGCCTCCCCGCGTTCGATCGCCGTCACGATCTTCTCCGCGAGCACCATGGTGAGCGGATAGCCGAGCACGAGCACGGGATCGGAATCGAGCAGCAGGCCCGGCACCTGCACGAGCGTCGGCGCAGGCCAGATGGGATCGCCGAAGCTGACATCGATTCCGATCCGCAGGCGGGCGGTGCCGAGCGCGCCCGAGATCCTCAGGCGTACGCCGCTGTACTGGTCCTCGTCCCGGATCTCGCTTGCGCTGATCGACTCGACGTCGAACTCGATGCCGTCCGGGAGCGGGATCTCGCAGATCGTCCTGAGTCGTTCGGTCACGCTCGCCATGTCGTTGGCGAGTCGCGTCGCACTCAGGTCGAGGTCCTTCGTCGGACGGCGGAGCGCGTAGGCGGCGAGCAGTGCACCGCCTTTCAGGACGAAGTCGTCCCGGAACTCGGACGCCGCCAGCCGTGCGAGCAGGCGTTCGAGCGCATACAGCGTCTGGAGCTCCTGGACGTCCTTGCCCTCGTCGCGAGCGAGTGTGCGGAGCGCAAGCGTCGCGTCGGCCCCGGGCGTGCCCCGCCGGACCGCTCGGTTCACAGCAGCACCTCCAGGACACGGCGAATCTCGGAGCGAGCAGTGGGGAACTTCTCCGCCATGGCCAGGAGACTGCCGGGCCGGCTCGTCCGCCGTCCCAGCCATGCCTTCAGCGCGCCTACCGCGAGGTCCTCGCCGTAGGTGTGCCGCAGGCGGAACAGGTCGATGACGGTGCGCTCGGCGCCGTACAGGCCGATCGAGAGCCCGCCGGGCAACGGATAGGTCTCACGCCCTACGTCGAACGTGTCCTTGGCGAAGAAGTGCCAGGTGACCGGGGCGAACTCGGTCCTCAGTGCCCGGGCAGGGCGTGGCAGCGCCAGGTGGCTCGATCGAGGGATCTCGTCGGTCAGGTCGTGAATGCCGGCAGCGCTCATCAGGCAGATCGTGACGTCCGGACGACGGGTGCTGAGGGCGAGCCAAGCTGCGACGGTGTCGTCCACGGTGCCGGTCGGGACGTAGGCACCTGGTGCGATCCGTTCGTACTCGCCGGCCGTAGCCAGCCTCTCGACCGTGCGGCGGGACGGTGTGCTGCCGTCGGCGGTGGATCCAGGTCGGATCAGGACTCGTCTCGTGGCAGTCATCATGCCTCCGTACCAAAATGTCGACAGTTGTATCGTACCTGTCGACATTTCTGCACGTCGAGACGTCCGTCCGCCCAGCGGGGCTCAAGCACTACGACAAGGCTAGGCAACTATTGGTGATGGGCAACCTGACATCTACGACTGCGATGCCCTCTACCTCGGCGCGGGTTAGGTTGACGGCGTGAACCGCACGCCCGGCCCCGCCAAGCACCGGCCTCCGCTGCCCGTCCGGGACGGGCTCAACCCCACCCGGATCGTGCTGCCGCACAACCCCGACGTCGTCACGCGGTTCCCGTACGCGCTCGACTACCTCCTGGATCGGTTCCACGACGACGAGGCGCGGCTGCTCCAGAAGGTCGCCCTGGGCGAGGTCGTCACGGGGCGCGGCGAGCCCCTCACCGCGACCACGCCCTACGAGCCGCGCGGGTTCCTCTACCTGTACCGCGACCCGCCCGCCCACGAGGACCACATCCCGTTCGAGCCCGAGGTGCTGCACCGCGACGAGAACCTGCTGGTCGTGGACAAGCCGCACTTCCTCGCGACGATGCCGCGCGGGCGGTGGGTGCGGGAGACGGCGCTCGTGCGGCTGCGGGTCGCGCTCGACCTGCCCGAGCTCTCCCCGGCCCACCGGCTCGACCGCGGCACCGCCGGCGTGCTGGTGCTCACGGTGCGGCCCGAGGTACGGGGCGCCTACCAGGAGGCGTTCGCCCGCCGCGAGGTGCGCAAGGTGTACGAGGCGGTGGCCCCCCTGCCGCCGTCGGACGGACCCCTGGCCCTGGGCGAGCCCGTCGCCCTGCGCAGCCGCATCGTGAAGCGGCGCGGCGTCACGCGCGCCGAGGAGGTGCCCGGCGAGCCGAACGCCGAGTCGCTCGTCACGCTCGCCGCCGTCGACGAGACCCGGGGCCTCGGCCTGTACCGACTGGAGCCGCACACCGGCAAGACCCACCAGCTCCGGCTGCACATGGCGTCGCTCGGCCTGCCGATCCTGCACGACCCGTTCTGGCCGGAGCTGCGCGCCACCGACCCCGACGACTTCGACCGGCCGCTGCAGCTCCTGTCCCGCTCCCTGGAGCTCACGGACCCGCTGTCCGGCCTGCCCCGCCGCTTCGAGTCCCGCCGGGCGCTCAGCGAATGGGCCCCTCGGAGCTCTGACACGTCCGCCAGGATCTGACAGGTGCAAGAATCGGTGCGATGAGTACCGCCCCCGACTATCCCGCCCGCGCGGTCGTCGACCTCGACGCGATCCGCGACAACGTGCGCGCCCTGCGGGCGACCGCCGCGACCGCCCAGGTCATGGCCGTCGTCAAGGCCGACGCGTACGGGCACGGGCTGGCCCCCGCGGCCCGGGCGGCGCTCGCGGGCGGCGCGACCTGGCTGGGGGCGGCGCAGAGCGTGGAGGCGCTCGCGATCCGAGCCGCCGTCGGACCCGGGCCGCGCATCCTGACCTGGCTCTACGCGCCTGGCGCGCCCCTGGCCGACTTGGTGCGCGACGACATCGACGTCGCCGTCGCCGCGGCCTGGGCCCTCGACGAGGTGGCCGACGGCGCCCGCGTCGCGGGCCGCACCGCCCGCGTGCACCTCAAGGTGGACACCGGGCTGGGCCGCAACGGGATCATGCCCGACGACCTGCCGGCCGTCCTCGACCGCGTCAAGGCGCTGCAGGCGGAGGGCGCGCTCGCGATCGTCGGCGTCATGTCGCACTACGCGCTCGCGGACGAGCCCGACGACCCGTCGGTGAAGATGCAGACCCACGTGTTCGACGACGCGGTCCGCACCGTCGAGGCGGCCGGGATCGACCTCGAGGTGCGACACATCGCCAACTCGGCGGCGACCCTGACCAACCCGGCCGCCCACTACGACCTGGTGCGCCCGGGCATCGCCGTCTACGGCCTCTCGCCGGTGCCGCAGCTCGGTGTGCCGGGCGACTACGGCCTGCGGCCGGCGATGACGCTGGAGGCGCGGCTCGCCACGGTCAAGCGCGTGCCGGAGGGCCACGGCGTCTCCTACGGGCACTTCTACGTCACACCGCAGGACACGGTGCTCGGCGTCGTCCCGCTCGGCTACTCGGACGGGATCCCGCGCCACGCGTCCGGCGGCTCGCTCGGCCCGGGCGGGCCGGTGCTGGTGGGCGGGGGCGTGGACGACGTCGCGAGCCCCGAGACCGGACTCGGCACCGCCCGCGTGCTGCGCGTCGCGGGCCGGGTGTGCATGGACCAGATCATGCTCGACCTCGGGCCCTATGCACCCGAGCAGGCCGGAGACGTGGTCACATTGTTCGGGGCGTCGGACGGCCTGGCCCGTGCCGGAGCGCCCAACGCCGAGGACTGGGCGCAGGCCGCCGGCACCATCAGCTACGAGATCGTGACGCGCCTCGGCGCGCGTGTGCCCCGTGTGTTCGTGGGCACGGCAGGAAGGGAGACCGCGTGAGCGGGGCAGTGAACGGACCGGGGGACATCTCGACCTCGGAGGCGGTGGTCATCGAGCTGCCCGACGCCGACACGACGCGCGCCTTCGGGGCCGCGCTCGCCGGGGTGCTGCGGTCCGGGGACCTGGTGATCCTCACCGGTGACCTCGGTGCGGGCAAGACGACCCTGACCCAGGGGATCGGGGCGGCGCTGAACGTGCGCGGCCAGGTGGCGTCGCCCACCTTCATCGTGGCGCGCGAGCACCCGCCGCTGCCGCGCGAGGACGGCACGCGCGGACCCGGGCTGGTGCACGTCGACGCGTACCGCCTCGGCGGGCTGGGCGAGCTCGACGCGCTGGACCTGGACTCGTCGCTGGAGGATTCTGTGACGGTCGTGGAGTGGGGGCGCGGCCTGGCCGAGACGCTCGCCGACGACCGCCTGGAGATCGACCTGGAGCGGCCGCGGGGTGCTGCACCGGCGTTCGACCCTGGCGTGGAGACGGCCGAGGACCCGGAGGCGGGGACGCGGAAGGTGACGATCCGCGCGGTGGGGCCGCGGTGGGCCGGCGTGGACTTGCGCTCCCTGGTGTGATCGGTAGTTCGTCACGTGATCGGCAGGGCGGAGTCATACGGTCACCTGACGAACTACCGATCACACCGGTACGAGGCACCCGCCGTAATACCCTGGTCGCGTGGCCGTTCTAGCTCTCGATACCTCCGCAGCCGTCGCCGTCTCACTCGTCGACGAGGACGGCACGCGCCTCGCGTCCCGCTCCTCCGACGAGCGCCGCAGGCACGCCGAGTCGCTCGCGCCCCTGATCACCGAGGTCCTCGACGAGGCCGGGATCGAGCGCACCGACCTGACCGCCGTTGTCGCCGGTACGGGGCCGGCCCCGTTCACGGGGCTGCGCGTCGGGCTGGTGACCGCCCGCACGCTTGCGCTCTCCCTCGGCATCCCGGTGCTCGGGGTACCCAGCCTCGATGCCCTGGCTGTGCAGGCCGTCAGCGACCTCGGGCTGCGCGCGGGTCAGGAGATCCTGGCCACCTCCGACGCCCGCCGCAAGGAGGTCTACTGGGCGCGCTACCGCGTGGTCGCGCACGAGGGGCCGCACGGCGTCCCCGTCGTGGAGCGGACCGCGGGGCCCGACGTCGACCGGGCCGGCTTCGTCGCACAGGGCCAGCTCCCGACGCCGGACGCCGGCGACACGCCGCTGCCCGTCGTGGTCGGCGAGGGCGCGATGCTCTACCCCGAGTTCCTCCCGGTGGCCGACGACGCCCCGCTGGTCCCCGACGCGACCGTGCTCGCCCGCCTGGCGCTCGTCCGTCGCGCGGCGGGTGAGGACCTGCCCACCGAGCCGCTGTACCTGCGGCGTCCGGACGTGCACGAGCCGGGCTCCCCGACGGGCACGGGCGCCGGCTCCGGCGCCGGATCGGCGACGGCTGCCACGGGTGGTGCCGCATGATCACTGAGGTGCGGCTGCGCCCGCTGCGCAACGCCGACTTCGACCGTGTGCTACAGCTCGAACGACAGCTCTTCGGCCGAGGCGCCTGGACCTACGGCATGCTCGCCGACGAGCTCGCCGGCCTGGGCCGCTGGTACATCGTGGCGGAGCCGGAGCGGCTCGACCGCGCGGGGGAGCAGCCCGTCGTCGGCTACGCCGGGCTGTGGTTCGACGGCGACGTCACGCAGATCATGACCATCGGCGTGGACCCCGACGTACAGCGCCACGGCGTGGGGCGGCAGCTCATGGACGCGCTCATCGAGCGCTCCCGCAAGGTCAAGGCCGAGGCTGTGCTGCTGGAGGTCCGGGTCGACAACCAGCCCGCGATCGAGATGTACCGGGACTTCGGCTTCCAGGTCCTGGGCGTGCGCAAGCGCTACTACCAGCCCGAGGACGTGGACGCGTACACGATGCGCCTGGAGCTGGCCGAGGCCGCGCACCCCACGGACGCCCCGGTGGAGTCGCCGGTCGACGCTCCGAACGACACCCCCGACGACGCCACGGGAGACGCGGCCTGAGGCAGCCGAAACTACCTACCCGAACCTGCTAAACGTACTAATCCGAGGCTCGGAATAGTACGTTTAGCAAGTTCGACCGTCCATATTGGTGACCGATGATGAGGGATGCCACGGCATGAGGGAACGAGTTCTGGTCGACGCCGCCACGCTGGCCGCCGACCTCCAGGTCGGCGCCGGCCCGGACCCGGTCGAGGGCCGACCCGTCGTGCTCGACGTCCGCTGGGCGCTCGGCATGACCGACGGCCACGACCAGTATCGCGCCGGCCACGTCCCGGGCGCCGTGTACGTGGACCTGGAGACCGAGCTGGCCGCGCACGGCTCGCCCGCCGACGGCCGGCACCCGCTGCCCTCGGCGTCGGCGTTCCAGCAGGCCGCGCGCCGCTGGAGCGTCTCGGCGGACTCGCGCGTCGTGGTCTACGACTCCGTGGGCGGCACGTCGGCCGCGCGCGCCTGGTGGCTGCTGCGGTACTTCGGCGTACAGGATGTCCGCATTCTCGACGGCGGCCTCGCCGCCTGGACGGCCCGGGGGAGCGCCCTCGAACCGGGTGACGTCACGCCCGAGCCGGGCGACGTCGTGGTGCAGCCGGGCGGGATGCCCGTGCTCGACGCTGACGCCGCCGGCGAGCTGGCCGACGGCGCGGGCCTGCTCCTGGACGCCCGCGCCGCAGAGCGGTACCGCGGCGAGGTGGAGCCCGTGGACCCGCAGGCCGGGCACGTGCCGGGCGCCGTCAGCGCGCCGACCACCGAGAACCTGGGTGCGGACGGCCGGTTCCTGCCGACGGGGGACCTGAAGCGGCGCTTCGGCGCGCTGGGGGTCTCGACGGGATCGACCGACGGCGGGACCGTCGGCGTCTACTGCGGCTCGGGCGTCACGGCGTCGCACGAGGTGGCGGCCCTCGCGATCGTCGGTGTGGACGCGGCCCTGTACCCGGGTTCGTGGTCGCAGTGGTCGAACGACCCGGCGCGGCCCGTCGCGACCGGGGCCTGAGCGCGCGGCGCGGACCACGGCGTCAGGACATGGCGTCCGGAGTCATCCGCCCCTCGTTGAGCACGAAGATCTTCTGCCACACCTTGCGCGACATGCCCATGGTGAGCGTCTCGATGGTCGACACCGTGGTGAGCACGACGTCGTCCTGCGACTCCTCCGCGCACAGCGCCGCGGCCTTGCTCACGATGGACAGGAGCTCGGTGCAGTACTCCAGGTAGTACTCGACCTGCTCGGCGGTGAGGTCGACGTCGTCGTCCAGGCTGCCCGCGAAGGCGTCCCGGAGGCTCTCCGGCTCCTTGGTGAGCTGGTGCATGTCGATGATGTGGGCCAGCGACCGCAGCCGGTGCAGCTTGGCCAGGAGGTCCGAGCGCTGCACGCGTTCGGGGAACGAGTGCAGCACGACGACCGCGATCGCGACGAACACCACGTCGTTCACCGCGCTCTCGATGAGCGGGAGCCAGTCCAGGCCGTTGTCGGGCGCCTCGGTGAACGCGGCCTCGACGGCAAAACCGAACGTGACCAGCGCGATTAGCACGACGACGGCGATCATGCCGCGCGACCCGGTCCGGACGAGGCGGCTGCGCCGGCGGGTCCCGGCGGAGGTGTCCGCCACCTGCTCGGTCAGAGCCACGAGCTCCTGCGCGACGCGGTGGATACCCCGGTCGGGGAACCGCGCGCCGATGCGGTCGCACAGACGGCGCGCGGTCTCGATGACGGGTACGGGCTCAAGCTTCCCGAGTGTGCTGACGGCCACGGGACGCAGCGTAGAGCCACCCGCCGACAGCGCGGCTTCCGGCTCAGACGGTGATCGTCGTCAGCGGCATCGACGAGTCCACCGGGATGTCCAGGTCGCTCGGTGCCACCCCGGCGCGCACCACGGCGGAGCCGAGCGCCGCGATCATCGCGCCGTTGTCCGTGCAGTAGCGGATCGGCGGGATGCGCAGGTCGATGCCGGCCTCGGCGCAGCGCTTGGCCGCCATCTCGCGCAGCTGGCTGTTGGCGGAGAACCCGCCGCCGACCACCAGCGTGTCCACACCGTGCTTGTGGCAGGCGGCGATCGTCTTGGCCGTGAGCACGTCGGCGACGGCCTCGGCGAACGACGCCGCGACGTCGTGCACGGGGATCTCCTGGCCGGTGTCCGTGCGGGCCTCGACCCAGCGGGCCACCGCCGTCTTGAGGCCGGAGAACGAGAAGTCGTAGGCGTGCTTGGCCTGGTCCTTCGCGGCGGTGAGGCCGCGGGGGAACCGGATGGCCGTGGGGTCGCCCTCGCGCGCGAGGCGGTCGATGTGCGGGCCGCCGGGGTAGGGGAGGCCCAGCAGTCGGCCGACCTTGTCGAAGGCCTCGCCCGCGGCGTCGTCGAGCGTGGAGCCGAGCTCGGTGACGTTCGTGGCGATGTCGTCCACCAGCAGCAGCGAGCTGTGCCCGCCGCTCACCACGAGCGCGATCGCCCGCTCCGGCAGGGGGCCGTCCACGAGCTGGTCCACGCACGCGTGGCCGATCACGTGGTTCACGCCGTACAGCGGCTTGTTCAGGCCGATGGACAGGGCCTTCGCGGCGGACGCGCCGATCGTGAGCGGCCCGACGAGCCCTGGCCCGGCGGTGACCGCGACGGCGTCGACCTCGGACAGGTCGACGTCGGCCTCGCCGAGGGCCTTCTGGATCGTGGGGATCATCGCCTCGAGGTGGGCCCGGCTGGCGACCTCGGGGATGATGCCGCCGTAGCGAGCGTGCTCCTCCATCGAGCTGGCCACGGCGTCGACCAGCAGGTCGTTTCCGCGGACCAGCGCCACGCCGGTCTCGTCGCAGGAGGTCTCGATACCGAGCACCAGTGGATCTGCCATGTGCTCCAGCCTAGTTCCCCGACGTCGGTGAGCGGGGAACCGGACGGGATGTGACACGCGGACGTGCGGGACGTCACGGTTGAATCTGGAACTATCGCTTGGAGCAACTTGTTGTCGCGCGTATGACCGACACCGTTCTTGAGGCCCAGGGCCTCGCCATCGACGACGCGACCGCCGACCGTCTGTTCCGCACCGCGCGGACCGTGACCACCTTCGCCGAGTCGGAGGTGACCGACGAGCAGCTCGCCGCCGTCTACGACCTCGTCAAGTGGGGCCCGACGGCCATGAACACGAGCCCGCTGCGCATGCTCGTCGTCCGCACGCCGGAGGCCCGGGAGCGCCTTGTCGCCCGGGTGCCCGAGGGCAACCAGGAGCGCGTGCGGAACGCGCCCGTCACCCTCGTGCTCGCGTACGACACCGACTTCCACGAGCACCTCGACCGGCTGATCCCGCACATGCCGGGCGCGCGCGACATGTTCGCCGGCGACGCCGGGGCGCGCGCCGAGATGGCGCGCACCAGCGCCCTCATCCAGGCCGGCTACCTGATCGTCGGCCTGCGCGCCGCCGGCCTCGCCGTCGGCCCGATGCACGGGATCTACGACCAGATCGACGCCGAGTTCTTCGCCGAGAACGGCTGGAAGGGCCTCCTCGTCGTCAACGTCAGCGCGGCCGACGGCGCCGACACCACCCGCCCCCGCGCCCCGCGCCTGAGCTTCGACGACGCCGCGCAGGTCATCTGACCGGACGCTGCGGGAGCGGGCGGCGTCGTCAGCCGGGCAACGGCCGGCCGGTCCGCATCTCCGCCAGCATGGCGCGGACCACCGGCACCAGGTCGCCGTCGTGCGCGGCGGCGACCTGCTCCTGCCGCCGGTACGACGGCCCGGTGCGGAGGATGTCCCGCACCCCGGCGAGCTCCGCCGCGCAGCCCAGCCGGTGCGCCACCGGCTCCAGCTCGACCAGCAGCTTGCCGATCGCGTCGGCGACCGGCCCCTGGTTGCCGTGGGCGTCGAGGATCACCGTGGCGTCCAGCCCGTAGCGGGCCGAACGGAACTTGTTCTCCGCCACGAACCACGGCGGCAGCTCAACCAGCTCCCGGCCGTGGTCCAGCTGCGTGGACAGGTGCTCCACGAGGCAGTGCACCAGCGCGGCCAGCGTGAGGGCTTCCGTGAGGTTGGTCGGGCCGTCGCACACCCGGACCTCGAGCGTGCCGAACTTCGGTGAGGGGCGGACGTCCCAGTGGACCTCGTTGAACGCCTCGACGGCTCCGATGTGCAGCATGTCGCCTGCGTACGCCTCGAGCTCCTGCCAGGTCTCGAACGCGACCGGCAGCCCGGAGCTCGGGATCTGCTGGAACAGCAGTGACCGGTTGGACGCGAATCCCGTGTGCTCACCGGCCCAGTACGGCGACCCCGCCGACAGCGCTTGCAGGTGCGGGAAGTACTTGAGCATCGCGCGCATCAGTGGCAGCGCCTTGTCCCGGTGCTCGATCCCGACGTGGACGTGCAGCCCCCAGATGATGAGCTGCGCGCCCCACACGCCCGTGCGCTCGCGGATGCGGGCGTAGCGCTCCTTCTCGCCGATCTCCTGGTCGGCTCCCTTTGCGAACGGGTGGGTGCCGCCGCCCATGAGCTCCAGGCCCATCGGGTCCGTGACCGTTCGCACGCGGTCGAGCGTGCGGCTGAGGTCCGCCCCGGCGTCGGCCACGGTCCGCCCGACCCCGGAGACCAGCTCGATGGTGTTCTTCATGAACTCGCCGGTGACGTGCGCGGTGTAGCCCGCGGGACCCTGCTGCTGGTTGCCGCCGCCGCGCGCGAGAGCCTCGAGCACCTCCGGACCTGCCTGGCACAGGTCGGCGGTGCCGGGCTCGACGAGCCCGATCTCCCACTCGAGGCCTACGGTCGATCGTGGGGATGCGCCGAAGCCGAGCCGTAGCGGCGAGCTCATACGGCTCCCAGCGGTTCGACGAGGAGTACCTGTTGGTTGCCTGCCACACGGGTGAGCACGATCGTCGCCTCCTCGGTTCCGGTGAGCACGAGCTGCTTGCGAAGTTGTTCAGGCACCACCGCGGTGCCCCGCTTCTTGATCGTGATGCGCCCGACGTTCCGGTCGCGGAGATAGGACTTGAGCCGCTTCAGGCCGAACGGCATGGTGTCGAGCACCCGGTACCCGGTCGCGATCGGAGCCTGCGCACCGGCGGCCTCGGCGGGCCGGGCCGGCGGCAGCGCGGCGGGGTCATCGGTCGTGACGTACGCGATGGTCGGGTCGACGAGGCGTCCGCCCAGCTCGGCGGCCGCCTCGCCCACGAGCCCGGCGCGGATCACCGCGCCGTCGGGCTCGTAGAGGTAGTGCCCGACGCCGCCGACGTCCGGCTGCGTGCCGTCGCCGCGCAGGGTGCGGCCGAGGGTGTGCTCCTTGCCGTCGTCGTCGGTGAAGGTGCGCAGCACGAGTGCCGAGCGGCCGGGGCCGTCGGGCGCGAGCGGGCCGAACCAGAGCCCGGCCTCGACCACGTCGCCGTTGACGGAGACCCACTGGGTCTCGGCGTCGTCGGGCAGGCCCTCGTGCGCGATGCCAGGACCCACCTTGATGCCGACGGCCGGCACCGACTCCCGCAGCGCCCAGACGGCGTCGAGCGGGGGCTCGTAGGCGCGCGGGTCGAAGATGCGGCTGCTGCGGCCGCCCCTGCCGCCGCGCACGCGCCGGGCGGGGTCGGCGTAGACGGCGTCGATGCCCTCGGCGCGCAGGTCGAGCGTGAGGCCGTCGGCGTGCCGCACCTCCGCCTCGGGGAAGTGGCGCAGGTTCCACTGCGCGATGGCGGCCGTGCACTCGTCGAGGTCGGTGGCGACGACGCGCAGCCCCGTCCCGGCGAAGGCGAGAGAGTCTGCGCCGATGCCGCAGGTGAGGTCGGCGAGGGCGGTCACGCCCGCGTCGAGGTACCGTCGGGCGTGCAGCGCCGCGACGACGAGCCGCGTCGCCTGCTCCAGACCGTCCGCGGTGAAGAGCATCCCGTCGGCGAAGTCACCGAACTTGGCCCGTGCCCGGGCGCGCAGCCGGGACTGGGTGACCACGGCGGCCGCGAGGTCCGCCGCCACGCCCTGGGAGCGCAGGGTAGTCACGGTCTTCATCGCGTCGCGCTCGTCGTACGGCGGAAGAGCCGCAAGCAGGGCCCAGCCGTCGGGGCTGAGGAGTTTGCTCAGAATCGCCGCATCCATGGGAAGATCTTTCCACGTTTGTCCAGGTCATGACGAGTGGCCGGACGCAACCTTTTCGTAGAGATGGCGAGATCTCGAAGTGCGGACGGCGCGTCGCGCGCCGGGCGTGTGAGGTGCTCCACGCGATTGGCACTCGCCTTGACCGAGTGCTAGCGCCGACCTAGATTTGGGGTTGTTCATCGCCGCGGATCCCGGTAACCGGGGCCTTCGGCGGAGGACCCAGACGTTCGTGCCCGCCGGCACCCGCGACGACGGCGGACCGTCGAACGTTCGAGCCCCTGAAGTCAACCATGCAGCTGATCACTCGATCCGCTCAACGAAAGAGGGAGGTCCGACGTGTCGGTCCCCATCAAGCCGCTCGAGGACCGGATCGTCGTCAAGGCTCTCGAAGCCGAGACCACGACCGCTTCCGGCCTGGTCATCCCGGACACCGCCAAGGAGAAGCCCCAGGAGGGCGAGGTTCTGGCCGTGGGCCAGGGCCGCATCGACGACAACGGCAACCGTGTGCCGCTGGACGTCGCCGTCGGTGACAAGGTGATCTACTCCAAGTACGGCGGCACCGAGGTCAAGTACGCGGGCGAGGAGTACCTGGTGCTCTCGACCCGCGACGTCCTCGCGGTGGTCGTGGGCTGATTCCAGCCCGCGCCAGATAGGCGAAGGCCCCGCACCAGATCGGTGCGGGGCCTTCGTCTTGTCCGGAGACCGTTGTGGCCACTACTGGTTACCGCTTCGGCGTCGAAGCGGCCATGCGTTCGAAGCGGGCGTCCATCAGAAGCGGGCGTGCGGCAGAAGCGCGTCACGCCGCACGCGTCAGAAGTTGTGCACCCGGGGTCAGGCGGAGACGGACTTGCCGGCGAGGATCGCCGACCGCTCGTCCTCGCTGAGCCCGCCCCACACGCCGTACGGCTCGCGCACGCGGAGCGACTGCTCGCGGCACTGCATCATCACGGGGCAGGAGCGGCAGATCGCCTTGGCGGCCTCGGCGCGCCGCCGGCGGGTCGATCCACGCTCACCCTCGGGGTGGAAGAAGAGGGTGTCGTCCGCGTCGCGGCACGCGCCCTGGTACTGCCATTCCCACAGTTCCATCACCGGACCGGGAAGCCTCGAGATCTCCGTCATGGCGAACAACTTACAAGTTGTGCAGAAGTTGTTCAAGGGGCAGTTTCGCGTCATCGGGTTCAATCGGGTCAACGAGAAGCAGGTCGGCACTGACCGGATTTGTATGATTGTGAACCGAAATCCACCGAGATCGGCGGCACGCCGGGTTTCGCAGTGGCGCGGAGAGGGCCGGGTCGGCAGAATCGAGTCCATGACTTCTTCGCGACCCGCCCAGAACTCGGGCGGGTCACGTGCATCCAGCCCCGGACTGGCTGTCGCCGCCGTTGCCCGGCGCCTCGGGGTCGCTCCCGCGACCCTGCGCACGTGGGACCGCCGCTACGGCCTCGGGCCCTCGGGCCGCACCGCCGGATCGCACCGCCGCTACACGCCGGACGACGTCGCCCGGCTCCTGGTGATGCGCCGACTGACCCTGGAGGGCGTGGCGCCGGTGGACGCCGCCCGCGCCGCCGTCGAGGCGGGGGATGCCGAGCTCGAGGTCGCCACCCGCACCGCCCCGGCGCTGCCCGCGGTCCAGGTCGAGGGCGGGGCGGACGCCGACGAGCACGACTTCGCGGAGCGGTTCGTCGGCACCGTCGAGGTTCCGGCCGGCCCCGAGGACGAGGCCGCCCCGGCGGACACGACGCCGCCCGGCTCCGGGGACGAGGCCGACGACCCCGCCCCGGCGTCCGGCGACGAGCGGACCGAGGAGCCTCGTGGCCGTGCGCGCCTGCGTGCGCTGCCCGGCGGCGCGACCGGCGGCGGTGCTCCGGCACCGGCCGGCGGGCCGCGGTCCGCAGCCGCCCCGGCGCCGACGTCGGGCCGGGTGTCCGCCCTGGTCGATGCCGCCCTGGCGTACAGCCGGACCGCCTGCGACAACCTGCTCGTGCTCGGCCCGGACGGCGACCCCGCCACCTGGTGGACCGAGCTCGTCGAGCCGGCCTGGCTCCGGCTGTCCGAACGGACGGTCCTCGCGGGCCCGGGCGAGATGCCCGAGGTGGTGCTCGCGACGGCCGCGCTGCGCGCGCTGCGCAACTACATCGAGGAGTTCGAGCGGGTCATGGTCGAGGCGGGCGGTCCGCCGGCCAACCACCCGAGCCGGATGCGCAAGATCGTGCTGGTCTTCGCCGCGCCCGACGAGGTGGTGCCGCTCTCGGCGCACGCCCTCGCGGCCGCGCTGGCCGCCCAGGGCTCGATGGCGCGGATCGTCACGGGTCCCGCGAGCACCCACCGCTCGGTCGAACTGGTCACGATGGTCCGCCCGACGGCGGTGGTGCTGGCGACGACGCAGAACAAGCCGGACCTCGACGTCGTGCACGCGGTGAACGAGAGCTATCCGGAGCTGCCGATCTTCGTGGGACTGCGGGCCGACGCGGCCGCGACGGAGCTGCCGTTCGGGCCCACGGTGCAGCGGGTGCGCTCGTTCACGGGGCTGCTGCACGAGGTGCTCGCCGTCATCAAGGCGAGGTGACGCACGCCTCGGGCCGGTACCACGGCCCGGCCGAGATCTGCGGTCGCGGCGGCCGTAGACTTGCTGCATGACGGACCAGACCTCGCCGGGCGACCCGTTCGGTTTCCTCGGGCTCACCTATGACGACGTCCTGCTGCTGCCGGGTTACTCCGACCTGGCGCCGTCGGACATCGACACGACGTCTCGCCTCACGCGCGAGATCTCGCTCAAGATCCCGCTGATCTCAGCGGCGATGGACACGGTCACCGAGTCGGCCATGGCGATCGCCATGGCGCGTCAGGGTGGCCTCGGCGTGCTGCACCGCAACCTCTCCATCGAGGACCAGGCCACCCAGGTCGACCTCGTGAAGCGGACGCAGACCGGCATCATCACGAACCCCGTCACGATCGGCCCGGACGCCACGCTCGAGGAGCTCGACACCCTCGCGGGCCAGTTCCGGATCTCCGGCTTCCCGGTGGTCGACACCGAGAACAAGCTCATCGGCATGGTCACCAACCGCGACCTGCGCTTCACGCCCGTCGCCGAGTGGGCCACCACCAAGGTGGACGAGGTGATGACGCCGCAGCCGCTCATCACCGGCCCGGCCGGGATCTCGCGGGACGACGCCACGCTGCTGCTGCGCAAGCACAAGCTGGAGCGGCTCCCGCTGATCGACCCCGACGGCCGCATCACGGGGCTCATCACGGTCAAGGACTTCGTGAAGTCCGAGCAGTTCCCGAACTCGTCCAAGGACGGCCAGGGCCGCCTCATGGTGGGCGCGGCGATCGGCTACTTCGGCGACGCGTGGCAGCGTGCCACCGCCCTGATCGACGCCGGCGTGGACGTGCTCGTAGCCGACACGGCGCACGGCAACGTGCGCATGCTGATCGACATGGTCAAGCGGCTCAAGACCGACCCGGCCACCAAGGACGTCCAGGTGATCGGCGGGAACGTCGCCACGCGCCAGGGCGCGCAGGCGTTCGTCGACGCCGGGGCCGACGCCGTGAAGGTGGGCGTGGGACCGGGCTCCATCTGCACCACCCGCGTCGTGACGGGCGTGGGCGTGCCGCAGATCACCGCCGTCTACGAGGCGTCGCTCGCGTGCAAGCCGGCGGGCGTGCCGGTCATCGCCGACGGCGGCCTCAAGCACTCCGGCGAGATCGGCAAGGCCATCGTGGCCGGCGCCGAGTCCGTGATGCTGGGCTCGCTGTTCGCGGGCTGCGAGGAGACCCCGGGCGACCTGGTGCTCGTCAACGGCAAGCAGTTCAAGACCTACCGCGGCATGGGCTCGATGGGTGCCATGTCCTCGCGCGGCAAGAAGTCCTACTCCAAGGACCGGTACTTCCAGGCCGAGGTCACCAGCGACGACAAGATCGTGCCCGAGGGCATCGAGGGCCAGGTCGCGTACAAGGGGCCGCTGGCCACCGTGGCGCACCAGCTCATCGGCGGTCTGCACCAGACGATGTTCTACACCGGTGCGCGGACCGTCCCGGAGCTGCAGCAGAACGGCCGGTTCGTCCGCATCACGTCGGCGTCGCTCAAGGAGAGCCACCCGCACGACGTGCAGATGACGGTCGAGGCGCCGAACTACAGCGGGTTCTGACCTCGCAGGTCCGCCGAAGGAGAACGGTGGCGAGATAGAACCGGGGGCCGGAGCGCTGATCAGCGCTCCGGCCCCCGTTCTATCTCGCCACCGTTCTCCTTCGGCGAAACGCCCTCGTCAGCTCGACATGACGCGCGCGTGCAGGGACTGCACCGCGTAGCGGGCGGACCAGAAGGCGCCGTGCTGCCACGCGGACACCTCTGACATCCAGTCGCCCGCGAAGTACACGTTGCCCGCGCCCTGCTGCAGCAGCCGGAAGCCCGCCGAGGAGGTGTTCGGGTAGGCCCAGGCGCCCTCGATGTACGGCACCTTGTGCCAGGCGATGGAGAACGAGCTCTCCAGCTCGCTGCGGTACTTCTCGCCGTGGATCTTCACGCCCTGCTCGACGGCGCGGAGCTCGCGCTGCTTGGGCGTCAGGTCGGCGTACGTGCGGGCGTTGGTGCCGGTGTTGTAGTAGCCCACGACCAGGCCCTTGCGCTCGCCGTACCCGTAGGACGGGTACCAGACGTGGGCCAGGTCCATGTCGGTCTCGGTGATCCCGCCGAAGATCCGGTGGTCGTCCTCCCAGAACCGCGACCGGTACTGCAGGCCGATCTTGCCCGCGGGGGAGCCGACGGCGAACTCGCCGAGCGCCGCGTCGATCTCCGGGCCCCAGTTGGTGTCCCACCGCCGCATGAGGCCCGCCGGCGCCGCGACGACGGCGAAGTCCGCCTCGATCTGCCGCGCCCTGCCGTTCTTGGGCGTGTACGTGACCCTGACCCCGCGGCCGGTGTTCTCCACCCCGGTGACGGGCGACTCGAACTGCACGTTGTGGGAGCCGATGGCCCGCACCAGGTACTGGTACGTCGTGTCCATGCCGCCCTTGGGCTGGAACATGAGCATCGACTGTTCCCAGTTGATCTCGAACGGGAAGTACTGGCCCACCTTCGAGGCCAGCACCTCGGAGACCGTGCCCGGTCCCGGCAGGGGAGTGCCGTGCTCGTTCCAGGCCGACGGGTAGACGTCGAAGCCGCGGTTGCTCCCGCCGGCGTAGGTGCCGTCGGGCTTGAGCGAGCCCCAGCTCCGCAGGAAGGAGCGCAGGTTGTCCTTGTCCGCGGCGGTCAGCTTCTGGTCCAGGGCGCCCTGGTCGGTGGCGTGGTGCAACAGCTCCGAGGTGTAGCCGAAGACGTCCGCCTTGGCGGTGCGGTACCGCACGGGGTTGCCCGGCGTCGCACCGGACCGTTCGTTGTAGAGGTAGGCGTCGGCGTTCGCGTTGGTGAACACCTCGTACGGCACGCCCAGCTCGCGGATGTAGTCCATGGTGACCATCCACTGGGCGATGCGGCCCGCGCCCGCGTTCATGTAGATGCCGTCGGGGAATCGCGCGGTCTGCCGCACGCCGTTGACATCGGTCTCGCTGTCGCCGCCGCGGATCGTCAGGGTGCGCCCGCCGGGGCGGTGCCGCGCCTCGAGCACGGTTACCCGGTAGCCGGCCTTCTGGAGCTCGTAGGCGGTGGCGAGGCCGGCGGGACCGGCCCCGACGACGACGACCTTCTTGGCGGACCGGCCGGTCAGCGTGAAGTCGCCGCCCCGCGGGGGGACCCAGGACTCGGCCCTGGGCTGGGCGGCCGCGGTGGGGGCCAGCCCCATCGCGCCCATCGTCGCGAACATGACGCCGGCGCTGGACCCCGCGCCGACGGCCTGCAGGAAGTTGCGGCGGGAGACGCCGGAGGTGCTCTTCTCGGTGACCACGGTCCCTACCCCTCGTGTCGACAGGCCTGACGGGCGGCTTGCCCTGGTGGGGGAGCCAGGAACCGCCGTCAGCGCCGAGCCGGACGCTAGGGAGCGCAGGTCACCACTGCGAGTCTCCGTCGTTTCTGCGCAGTTGCGCCTAGTAACCATGTTGTTTCCGGATCTCGCCGCAGGTCGGCGTTTGTGCAGGAACGATTCGATCAGCGGGGCGAAGGCGTTCCCGATCCGACCCGAAGCGGACATCCCTCGGAAACTCCCCGTGGCTAGCGTCCGCGCCACCCGGTGCCGACCGCCGGGCCACCACGTCCGGGCGCCGTCGCCGCACCCGGCCGGCCAGATGGAGGAGCACCATGAAGAACCGTGCCGCGCTGATCACCGCCGTCGTTCTCACCGCCGCGATCGCGGTCCCCGGGACCGCTTTCGCCGCCGCCCACGCCTTCCGGCCCGATCCCACCCGAGCCCACTCCTTCGTCACGGGAGACACCCCGCTCATCGCCGACGGCGTGGCCATCGGCAAGAACGTCTCCTGGTACAAGTCCTCCGGCCTCGGCCCGGCCGCCCGCAACACGACGCCAGGGGTGACTGCGGAGCAGAGGTACATCCCCACCGACGTCTTCCCCGGTGGTGAGCTGCCCGCCGGCGTCACCCTCACGGAGGCGCAGAGCATCAACGCCCTGATGCGGATCGGCGAGAACCTGGACAAGGCCGGGCTGTCCTACGACGACGTCGTCTCGATGCGCGTGTTCCTGCAGAACCCGGCGGGCGCGGAGAAGATGGACTTCGCCGGGTGGAACCGGGCCTACCGCCAGTTCTTCGCCAACACGAACCTGGCCACCGGCGAGACGCTCGACGTGCAGCTCGGGTCGGCCACGACCGAACCGATGGTCGTCAACGAGGCCCGGCCGTCGCGTTTCGCACTGGAGGTCGAGAACCTGCCGGTGGACGGCTGGCTCGTCGAGGTCGAGGTCGACGCCGTCTACCCGCGCTGAGCAGGGCCGCGCCCCGGTGTCCCGGGGCGCGGCTGCCCTTCTGCCCGGTCAGGCGATCGACGCGTGCTGCACCGGCCAGGCGCCGGACGCGTCGGGTCCGGTCAGGCCCTGCTCGCGGCGCCACTCGTTGAAGCTCACCGCCCACTGGCGGTGCGCGCCGATCTGCTGCTGGTGCAGGTCCGCGAGCGGCATGCGCGCGAGCTGCGGGAACCGGCGGGCCAGCGCCTCCAGCACGTCGAGCGTGGCGAGCACGTCCACCTCGGCGGTGTGCAGGTCGCCCTCGGAGGTGACGCCGTACCACTGGGACAGGTCTCCGAGCCGGCGCTTGCCCGGCCGGTACCGGTCCAGCCAGCGGTCGATGACCAGCGGGTCCACGACGGGCTCGACCGCGCGGCCCAGGCGCTGGGGCAGGGTCTTGAGCCCGTGGCGCTGCAGCTCGGCGTCGAGCAGCGAGAGGTCGAAGGCCGCGTTGTAGGCGACGACGGGGACGCCGTCGGCCAGGTGCGTGGCGAGCTCGGTCGCGATCTCCTCCAGCGCCTCCAGGGGCGCGACGCCGTGGGCGCGCGCGTGCTCGGTCGAGATGCCGTGGATGGCCGCGGCCTCCTCCGGGATCTCGACCCCCGGATCCATCAGCCACGTGCGGACCTCGGTGCCCGCTCCGGGCGTGCGCAGCACGAGGGCTGCCGTGACGATGCGGTCGCCCGTGACGTCCACCCCTGTGGTCTCGGTGTCGAAGCCCAGCAGCGGCCTGTGGATCCAGGTCTCGTTCATGGTGTCCTCCCTGCTCGTCCGGGTTTCCCGGTGCGTCCAGGGAGAACCCTGCCACCGGTCACTGACACTGTGGTTCGTGCCACCCCGCACATCACGAGACACTGCGCGCCGGGTCAGCAGCGATGGGTAGGCTTGGCGGGTGAGCAACGAGATCGAGATCGGACGCGGCAAGCGTGGGCGGCGCGCCTATTCCTTCGACGACATCGCGGTGGTGCCGTCCCGGCGCACACGCGACCCGAAGGACGTCTCGGTCGGCTGGCAGATCGACGCGTACCACTTCGACCTGCCGATCGTCGCGGCCCCGATGGACTCCGTGATGACGCCGGACAGCGCGGTCGCGCTGGGCCGGTTCGGCGGGCTGGGCGTGCTCGACCTCGAGGGCCTGTGGACCCGGTACGAGTCGCCCGAGCCGCTGCTGGCCGAGATCGCCGAGCTGCCGGCCGACGAGGCGACGCACCGGATGCAGGCGATCTACTCCGAGCCGATCAAGCCGGAGCTGATCACGCAGCGCCTCAAGGAGATCCGGTCCGCGGGCGTCACGGTCGCCGGCGCGCTCACCCCGCAGCGCACGCAGGAGTTCTACAAGACGGTGGTCGACGCCGGCGTCGACCTGTTCGTCATCCGCGGCACCACGGTCTCGGCCGAGCACGTGTCGGGCAACGCCGAGCCGCTCAACCTCAAGCGGTTCATCTACGAGCTGGACGTGCCCGTCGTCGTCGGCGGGGCCTCGACGTACACCGCGGCGCTGCACCTGATGCGCACCGGCGCGGCGGGCGTGCTCGTCGGCTTCGGCGGCGGTGCCGCCCACACCACGCGGGTGAGCCTCGGCATCCACGCGCCCATGGCCACCTCGGTGGCCGACGTCGCCGCGGCCCGCCGCGACTACCTCGACGAGTCGGGCGGCCGGTACGTGCACGTGATCGCCGACGGCGGCGTGGGCCACTCCGGCGACATCGTCAAGGCCGTGGCCTGCGGCGCGGACGCCGTCATGCTCGGTGCCGCGCTCGCGCGGGCCGCCGAGGCGCCCGGGAAGGGCTTCCACTGGGGCCCCGAGGCGCACCACCCGCAGCTCCCGCGCGGCGAGCGCGTCGAGGTGGGCACGGTCGGCACGCTGGAGGAGATCCTCTTCGGGCCGGGCAAGCAGGCCGACGGCACCCTCAACCTCGTGGGTGCCCTGCGCCGGGCCATGGCCACGACCGGCTACTCCGACCTCAAGGAGTTCCAGCGGGTCGAGGTCGTCGTCTCCCCGTACCAGCCCCGGTGAGCGCCGTGCGGAGCGGCGAGCCGCTCGCCCCGGTCCTCGCCGCCGCGCCCGCGGCCGACGGCGAGTTCGTCGAGATCACCGACGCCGACGTCGACCAGGTGGTGGAGCTCTGGCGGGAGTGCGGGCTGACCCGGCCGTGGAACGACCCGCACCGCGACATCGCCGACGCCCGCGCGGGCACCGGCTCGACGGTCCTCGTCGCGCGGGTCGACGGCCGCGTGGCGGCGTCCGCGATGGCCGGGCACGACGGGCACCGCGGCTGGCTCTACTACGTGGCCGTCGCGCCCGGCCTGCAGGGCAGCGGGCTGGGCCGGGCGGCCGTCGTGGCCGCCGAGGCGTGGCTGGTGTCGCAGGGCGCGCGCAAGATCCAGCTCATGGTGCGCACCACCAACACGGACGTGCTCGGCTTCTACGAGCGGCTCGGTTACGCCGACCAGGAGTGCTCCGTGCTGGGCCGCTGGGTCGAGCCGAACTGAGCCGCTGACGCGGATCGAGGCGAGATCGCGGCCGTTGCGAGCAACCGCTATGAAAGTCAGTTTCACACATCTATCAATACGTGGTGCAGGGTTTTGCGCGTAGGGTGGCCGCCATGATCGACGACACAGCAGCCGACGCAGCCGCGAGTGGTGCCGTCGGCGGGGTGCTCGACCCCGAGCACCCGCAGGGAACCTTCGTCCTCGAGCCCGGCGTGATGGCGCCGCTCGTGGCGCGGATCGCGACGTCCGAGGCTTCCGGCACGCACCGCTCGATGTGCCCGTTCACGGGTGCTCCCCTCGTGACCTTTCCGATCTCCTCCGCCGACGACGTGGCCGCTTCCGTCGTCCGCGCCCGGGTGGCGCAGCGCGGCTGGGCGCGCCTCTCGGTGCGCGATCGTGCCGGGGTGCTCCAGCGGCTCGGCCGCATCGTCCTGGAGAGACAGTCCGAGGCGCTCGACCTGATCCAGCTCGAGACCGGCAAGTCGCGCCGCGCCGCCTTCGAGGAGATCGCGGACATCGCGCAGGTGGCCCGGCACTACGCCGTGCGCGGCGAGCGCTACCTCGCGTCCCGCCGGTCCGGGGGCATGGTCCCGCTGCTCACAGGCGTGCAGGTGCACCGCCGGCCGGTCGGCGTCGTGGGCGCCATCGCGCCCTGGAACTACCCGCTGGTGCTCGCGCTCTCGGAGGCGCTCCCCGCGCTCCTGGCCGGCAACGCCGTGGTGCTCAAGCCGGACCCGCAGACCACGCTCACCGCCCTGTGGGCGGCCGAGGCCCTGGACGACGCCGGCCTGCCGGCGGGCCTGTTCCAGGTGGTCGCCGGCGGCCCCGACGTGGGCGAGGCGCTCGTCGAGCACGTCGACCACGTCGCGTTCACCGGGTCCACCGCCACGGGGCGCAAGGTCGCGGCGCGGGCCGGCGAGCGGCTGATCGGGGCCACACTGGAGCTCGGCGGTAAGAACGCGCTCTACGTGGCGGAGGACGTCGACGTCGACGCGGTGGTGCCCGGCATCGTTCGGGCCTGCTTCTCGAACGCGGGCCAGCTGTGCGTGTCCGTCGAACGTCTGGTGGTGCACGAGGCGATCGCCGACGAGTTCGTCGCGAAGTTCGTGCGCGCGGTCCGGAACCTGCGGCTCAGCCCGGCCCTCGACTACTCCGCCGACATCGGCTCGCTCACCTCCGCGGCGCAGCTCGACAAGGTGACGGCGCACGTGGACGACGCGCTGGCCCGGGGCGCCCGGGTGCTCGCCGGCGGGGTGCACCGCGCCGACGTCGGCCCTTACTTCTACGCGCCCACCGTGCTCGACGATGTGCCGGCGCAAGCCGTGGTGTCCCGCGAGGAGACGTTCGGGCCGGTCGTCACGATCACGCGGGTCGACTGCGACGAGGACGCCGTCACCGTCATCAACGACACCGAGTACGGACTGCACGCCGCGGTCTGGTCCAGGGACGTGGGCCGGGCGCGCCGGGTGGCCGCGCGGATCGAGACCGGGTCGGTCGCGATCAACGACGGCTACACGATGACCTGGGGCTCGGTCTCCGCGCCGCTCGGCGGCTGGAAGGCCTCGGGGCTCGGCGGGCGGCACGGGGCGGCGTCGATCGCCGGCCTGACCCGGCAGCAGACCGTGGTGACGTCGCGTGGCGCCCGCATCGGCGCCACGTTCGACAACCTCTACGGCCTGGGCGGGGACACCCCGAGCCGGGTGCTCACCACGGCGCTGGGGGTCATGCGCAAGCTGCGCATGTCCTGAGCGATCGTGTTGGCCGTCGGGGGCGGCGACCGAACTGGTCGTCGAAGGAGTGAACGGTCGTCACCGGGGCGAGTACGCTCACCCGCATGACGACGCAGCTCCACGCCTTCTGGAAGTCCGCCAACTCGCTGCCGGTGATCGGCGGGCTGCTCGGGAAGCGGATCTTCAGCGTGGCCTACAGCCTCAAGGCCCCGTACTTCGGCACCATCGCCCCGCGCGTGGTCGACATGCGGCCGAACTACGGCGAGGTGGTCGTCCCCAACCGGTGGCGCAACCGCAACCACATCGGCACCGTGCACGCGATCGCCGTCTGCAACGGGCTGGAGATGGCCATGGGCTCCCTCGCGGAGGCCACCGTGCCCGACGACAAGCGGTGGCTGCCCAAGGGCATGGAGGTGTCCTACCTCGCCAAGTCGACCGGTGACGTGACCTGCGTGGCCGAGACCGACCAGGCGCAGTGGGACGGCGACGACAAGGACCTGCCCGTGCGCGTGCGCGGCGTGCTCGCGGACGGGACCGTGGTGGTCGAGGGCACGATCCACCTGTGGGTCACCCCGAAGAAGAAGTGAGTCAGCGGAGGCGGCGTCGGCCCAGCGAGCGGACCGCCGCCTTCCAGCTCGCCGGCAGCTCGCGGACGTGCCACCAGGCCCACTGCACCGGCTGGACGCTCGTGGCGCTCACGCCGACACCCACGGCGTCCAGCCCGGCCTCCACGCAGGAGTAGAGCGTGCGGCGCAGGTGGTAGTCCTGCGTGACGACGACGGCGGTGCGTACCCCGTACAGGTCGTGCGCGCGGCGGCAGGTGGCCGTGGTGTTGAAGCCCTCGCGGTCCAGCACGATCGCGTCGTCGGGGACGCCGAGGTCGTTGTCGAGGAGCCAGGCACGCATCGAGGCGGGCTCGTCGTAGCGGGTGCCGTCGGGGTTGTCGTGCGCGTCGCCGCTCAGGATCACCGTGGGCGCGACGCCCGCGCGGTACAGCTCGGCGCCGCCCTCGACCCGGCGGCGCAGGTAGGTCGACGGCGTGCCGTCGCTGCGGAGCCCGGCCCCGAGCACGATGACGGCGTCGGCCTTCTCGATCTCGCTCGCGTCGTTGCGCACGCGGGCGTTCCCGGTGGCCTGAACTGCGACGACAGGGACGGTGAAGGCGACGGCGAGCACGCCCGCGACGATCGCGGAGACCTTGAGGGGAGTCACGACGGGAACGGTACCGTCTCCGGTGCCGGTCCTCGGCTCACGCCGCGAGGGACGCCAGCTCGGCCGTCAGGTTGGAGTGCGCGGCGTCCTGCCAGCGGGCGGTGCCCGGGGCGGTGCGGAACAGGGGGCCGCCCGCCAGCAGGGTGCGGAGCACCTCGGACCGGCCGGCGCGGAACAGCGGGTCGGGCACGTCGCAGTACTCGGCGCGGACCTGGTGGGTGTAGCGCGTATAGACGACGGGGCTGCCGCCCAGCACAGCGAGGTCGGCGTCGCTGACCAGGCCGCCGATGACGTCGTCGTCGGCCGGGGCGTGGTCGGCGGTGACCATGACCAGGCGTGCGGTCTCGTCGATGTCCTCGGTGGTGACGCCCGCTTCAGTGAGCGGGCCGAGCAGCTCGGCCACGAGCTCGGCGGAGCGTTCCTCGTCCTGCTGGGCTACGCCGTCGTGCACCGCGTCGTGGAACCAGAGGGCGAGGCGGGCGCGCCGGTGGTCGTGCTCGGACACGGTGGTCTCGGCCGCCACGACGTCGAGCGCGTCCAGGGCCGCGGCCAGGTGGAACGTCGTGTGGTAGACCCGGTGTGGCTCGCGCCAGCGGTCGACGAGTTCCTCGCCGGCCTTGCGTGCCAGGCCCGGGTCGGGCCAGAGGGCCTCCCAGCGAGTCAGGAGGGTGGCCCGCTTCGCGCGGTTGCGCTCGGCACCCGAGACGCGCAGTCCGGAGGCAGCCAGGCGTCGGGCCAGGTCGCCGCCGTCGACGGGCACGGCACCCGCCGCGACGAGGTCGTCGTAGCGCGACGCCGGGACGTCGTAGTGGTCGAGGTCGAGCGCCCGGTCGGGGATCTCGGCGGCGCGGGCGAAGAGGCGGAGCTCCTGCAGCGACCCGTCCGAGACCAGGTGGGAGAAGAGCGTCCCGTGCGCGGGCCAGGCCGGCGGGTCGATGAAGAGGGTCACGGGGTGAGGCTAGCGCTCCGGGGAGGGCGGGGCGGACGTCGGCGGTGGCGGCGCGGCACCGCGGGTGAACTTCCGGAGGAACACCCGTCGGGCGGCCGATCTGGTCGGCGTGACCCCCGCTCACGCCTTAAGGTCCTCCAGGCCGCTGATGGCTCGCGGCGCTACCCCCCCGTACTACGTGAAGGAACGATCGTGCCTGACGAAGCTGTTGGCCCACTCTTCATCATTCTCGGCATCGTGCTCAGCGGCCTGGTGGCGCAGTGGAGCTTCCGGCACCGCGCGGTCAGGCGCACCGGATCGGGCACCGCGGAGATCGTCGTCTGGGCCCGCTCCGGTCACGTTCCCGGGCTCGCCCGAAAGAAGAAGTGGGTCAAGGCCAAGGCCGGTGTGGACGAGTCCGGTCGGCTGGTGTGGGTCAAGCCCGCCGGCGAGGCCGTGACGTTGACGCTACGCAGCCGGGAGTCCCGTCCGCGCGACAAGGGCGACCTCTGGTTCCTCGACCCGGGCACCCCGATCTGGGATGCCGTCACGGCCGACGGCCAGGAGCTGGGCATCGTCATCCCGCAGGCGCGTGAGCACTGGTTGGTCGAGAAGCTGCCGGTAGGCGGCCTGTCGGTGATGAAGCCGTAGCTGGGTGACGCGGCCGAGGACGCCTGCGGCGAAGCGCCGCTACCCCTGGTCGCTCGGCCGGTCCGCTCGCCTCGACGCCGCGCGGTGCTCCCGCACCGCCTGGGTGACCTGCGCGATGTCGTCCTTGGTCGGCTGGCGGAACGCCCCGCCGTCCGCCACGTACTCGTCGCCGTGCTTCTCCAGGTGTGCCGCGAACACCGGGCACACCGGGACGACCACGATGTTCCTGCGGATGCTGTCGGCCAGGGCCTCGCGCACCAGGATGCCCGCGAGGCCGCGTCCGCCGTACGCCTCGTCGACCTCGGTGTGGAAGAAGATCCGGTCGTGGTCGACGCCGCCCTCGTCGCCCACACCCACACCGCCGTCAACGCCGTCCTCGCTCGGGTCGACGAAGTCGGCCCTCCCGACCACGGGCCCACCCTCGACGTGCACGGCGTACGCCCCGATCGGCCCACCCGTGTTCAGTGTGACGGTGACGGACTCGCCGGTCCTGTCCTTCATGAGACCTCCAGAACGGTCGTGGGCGCGGGTGTCCCGGTCAGCGTACGCAGTTCGTCGAGGCCCACGTTCGCGCCGAACGCCGGAGTGCCGGGCTCGAGCCGGGCACCCGCCGCGAGGTCGCCGATCACGAGCGGGTCGAACCCGAGAGCGTCGATGACCGAGGCGACGGCCGCGAGGTCGTCGGCGGAGTCCCCGGCGAGCGCGATGGCCTTGCGCTCGACGGCGCCCGCGGGGCGGGAACCGTCTTCCAGGTCGTGATAACCCATGTGGTTGAAGGCCTTCACGATCCGCGCGCCGGGCAGCATCCGCGCCACGAACTCGCTGGACGAGACGTCGGGCGGGACGATCTCATCGCGCGGACCGTCGATCTCCCACCAGTGGTTCATGGCGTCGACGACGAGCCGGCTCGCCAGCTCCGCGACCGGCAGGCCGTCGTGCTTGCCGAGCGGGAGCGCGAGGACGACGACGTCGGCGGCCGCGGCCTCGGCGGGCCACACCGCCGTCGCTCCGGGGGTGAGCACCTCGATGGTCAGCGCGATCTTCTCCGGATCGCCCGACCCCGAGATCAGCACGCGGTAGCCGGCGGCGACGGCGAGCCGCGCCAGGACGGTGCCCACCTTGCCGGCCCCGAGGATCCCGATGGTGGTCCCCGCGGGGTTCAACGCGCCGCCCCGGCCGTGCTCGGCTGCTCGGCGAGCAGCTCGCGCACCCGCGGGATGACCTGCGTGCCGTACAGCTCGACCGACCGCAGCCGCGCCTCGGCGGACACCGCGCCGGCCGAGGAGTAGATCATGTCGAACCGGCCGACATCCAGGACGCGGATCGCCCGCGCCATCTTGCGCGCGACCGTGTCGACCGACCCGACGTACAGCGAACCCTGCTCCACGTCGGCCTCGAACTCGTCCCGGCGCAGGGGCGGCCAGCCGCGCAGCGCGCCGATCCGGTCGCGGATCTCCCGGTACCCGGGGTAGAACAGCTCCTTCGCCTCCTCGTCCGTGGCGGCGACGAAGCCCGGCGAGTGCATCCCGACCGGCTGCGGCGTGGTGCCGAGCTTCTCGTGCGCCCGCCGGTAGAGCTCCACGTACTGCGCGAACCGGTCGGGCGGCCCGCCGATGATGGCGAGCATGAGTCCGAACCCGTAGTAGGCGGTGCGAAGCACCGACTGCGGCGTCCCGCCCACGCCGACCCAGGTCTTGAGCCGCCCGGACTCGGTCTTCGGGAAGACGTCGGCCTCCTGCAGCGACGCGCGCATGGTGCCCTCCCAGGTGACCGGCTTCTCGTCGAGGAGGTGGCTGAAGAGGTCGATCTTCTCCTCGAACAGCGTGTCGTAGTCCTTCAGGTCGTACCCGAACAGCGGGAACGACTCGGTGAAGGAGCCGCGGCCGAGGATCACCTCGGCGCGCCCGTTCGAGAGTGCGTCGACGGTCGCGAAGCGCTGGAAGACCCGGACCGGGTCGTCCGACGACAGCACCGTCACGCCCGACGCGAGCTTGATGCGCTTTGTCGCTGTCGCGATGCCGGCGAGGACGGTCTCCGGGCTCGAGATCGCGTACTCGGGCCGGTGGTGCTCGCCCAGCGCGATGACGTCGATGCCCACCTGGTCCGCGAGGACCGCCTCGGCGACGACAGCCCGGATCGCCTCCGCGTGCGAGACGACGTCGCCGTGCTCGTCGCGCGGCAGGTCGCCGAAGCTGTCGATACCGAACTCGATCTGCGAGACATCCACCATGACCAGCCCCTTCTGGGTGCTCATTTGATTGACACGTGAATCATCTCGCCATATAGTTCACATGTCAATAACTCACCGAGGAGGGTCGATGACGACGTCGAAGCGCCGCATGCCTACGCGACGTGAGCTCGCGATCTGGCGGGGGTACATCGAGACCTACGACATCCTCCGCAACCGCCTCGAGGCGCGCCTGCACCAGGACTCGGAGCTCTCCAACGGCGACTACCGGGTGCTGCTGGCGCTGAGCGAGGCGGAGGAACACACGCTCCGCTCGTCCGCCCTGGCCGCGCACATCGAGTGGGAGCGCAGCCGGCTCTCCGGCCACCTGGGCCGGATGGAGAAGCGCGGCCTGGTGCGGCGCGAGCCGTGTGCCGAGGACGCCCGCGGGTCGCAGGTGGTGCTCACCGACGAGGGGGCGCGCGCATTCCGGGCGAGCACGGTGCCGCACCTGCAGGCGATCAAGGAGACCTTCCTCGACGCGTTCACCGACGAGCAGCTCGACGTCCTGGGCGAGGCCACCGTGGCGTTGCGTGCGCACCTCGGGCTTCCCCCGATCGCTTCCGACGGGAAGGCCTCGGCGTCGGGGACGCCGACGGCCGCGCCGCCCGCGTCCTAGCCGGCCGCGACCAGCGCGGCCGCCTGCCGGGCGATCGCCAGCTCCTCGTTGGTCGGCACCACCATGACCAGCGGCGCCTCCGCGCCCGCTCCGGCCGAGACGACCCGCGCCTCGCTCGAAGCCGCCTCGTTCGCCGCCGGGTCGATCGTGAGCCCCAGGAACTTCAGGTCCCGCACCACGCCCGACCGGACGGTGTGGTCGTTCTCGCCCACGCCCGCGGTGAACGTCAGCACGTCGATGCCGCCGAGCACCGCCGCGTACGCGCCGACGTACTTGCGCAGCCGGTGCAGGTAGACGTCGCGCGCGAGGCGCGCGTCGGCGTCGCCCGCGGCGACGAGGTTGCGCAGCTCGCGCATGTCGCTGACGCCGGACAGGCCGAGCACGCCGGACTTCTTGTTGAGCAGGGTGTCGACGTCGCTGCCGGACAGCCCGCCCCGCATGAGGTGGAACACGACGCCCGGATCGATGTCGCCGGAGCGCGTGCCCATGACGAGCCCCTCCAACGGCGTCAGGCCCATCGAGGTGTCCAGGGGCCGCCCGCCCAGGATCGCCGACGCCGACGCGCCGTTGCCCAGGTGCAGCACCACCTGCCGCAGCGTCTCCGGGTCGCGCCCCTCGGCCTCCAGCTTCGCGACCACGGCGGGGTGCGCGGCCACCGCCGTCGACACGAACTGGTGCGACGTGCCGTGGAAGCCGTACCGGCGCACGCCGTGCTCCGCGGCGACCTTGCGGTCCAGCGCGTAGGTCGAGGCGGCGGCCGGCAGGGAGGCGAAGAACGCGGTGTCGAACACCGCGACGTGCGGCACGTGCAGCAGCTCGCGCGCCACCTCGATCCCGGTCACGTTCGCGGGGTTGTGCAGCGGCGCGAGGGGAATGAGCGCGCGGATCGCCTCGACGGCGTCGTCGTCGAGCAGGGCCGGGGCCGAGAAGACGTCGCCACCGTGCACCACCCGGTGCCCGACCGCGACGACGTCCGCGTCCGCCAGCCGCGGCCCCACCTCGTTGAACATGCCGGCGACGATCCGCAGCGCCTCGCCGTGGTCCGGCACGGCCAGGTCGCGCACGACCTTCTCACCGCCCGTCTCGTGCTTGACCGTGCCCGAGGACTGGCCGATCCGGTCGACGATGCCGCCCGCCACGGCCTCGCCCGAGTCGGGGTCGACGAGCTGGTACTTGAGCGACGAGGACCCGGAGTTGAGGACGAGGACGGTGCTCATTCAGCTGTCTCCTTGCTCTGCGCCTGGATGGCCGTGATCGCCACGGTGTTCACGATGTCCTGCACCAGCGCCCCGCGCGACAGGTCGTTGACCGGCTTGTTCAGGCCCTGCAGCACCGGCCCGACGGCGACGGCGCCCGCCGACCGCTGCACCGCCTTGTACGTGTTGTTGCCCGTGTTCAGGTCGGGGAAGACGAACACGGTGGCGCGCCCGGCGACGTCGGACCCGGGGAGCTTGGACGCCGCAACGGAGGCGTCCACCGCGGCGTCGTACTGGATGGGGCCCTCGACGTCCAGCTCGGGCGTGCGCTCGCGGACCAGGCCCGTGGCCGTGCGCACCTTGTCGACGTCGGCGCCCGTGCCGGACTCGCCCGTGGAGTAGGACAGCATGGCGATGCGCGGCTCGACGCCGAACTGGCGGGCGGTGGCCGCCGAGGAGACGGCGATGTCGGCGAGCTCCTCCGACGTCGGATCGGGGATGACGGCGCAGTCGCCGTACACGAGCACCCGGTCCTCCAGGCACATGAGGAACACCGACGACACGGACGAGGTGCCCGGCTTGGTCTTGATGATCTCGAACGACGGCCGGATGGTGTGCGCGGTCGAGTGGGCCGCACCCGAGACCATGCCGTCGGCCAGCCCCAGGTGCACCATCATCGTGCCGAAGTAGGAGACGTCGGTGACGATCTCCCGCGCCCGCTCGACCGTCATGCCCTTGTGGGCGCGCAGCCGGGCGTACTCGGCGGAGAACTTCTCGACGTGCTCGTGGTCGTGCGGCGACAGGACGCGCGCGGCCTCGATGTCCAGGCCCAGCTCGGCGGCGCGGGCACGGATCGGCTCCTCGTCGCCGAGGATCGTGAGGTCCGCGATCTGCCGGGCCAGCACCGTGGAGGCCGCGCGCAGGATCCGGTCGTCGGAACCCTCGGGGAGCACGATGTGGCGTCGGTCGGCGCGCGCCCGCTCGATGAGCTGGTACTCGAACATGAGCGGCGTGACCACCTCCGGCCGGGGCAGGTCCAGGCGCGCGGCCAGCGCGGCGGAGTCGACGTTGCGCTCGAACAGGGCGCGCGCCGTCTCGACCTTGCGCACCGAGTTCTTGTCGACCCGCCCGCGGGTGGTCGCCGCCGCGCGGGCCGTGCGGTAGGTGCCGAGCTCGGTCGTGATGATCGGCAGCTTGGGGCGCATGGCCTCCAGGAGCTGCGCCGGCCGACCCTGCGGGTAGAACCCGCCGTTCAGGATGATCCCGGCCAGGGAGGGGAACGACGGCGTCATGTGCGTCGCGAGCAGCCCGATCAGCAGGTCGGTGCGGTCGCCGGGCGTGATGACCACGCCGCCGTCGGTCAGCCGCTCCAGCAGGTGCTCGAAGCTCATGGCGCCCACCTGCACGTCCAGGGCCTCGCGGCCCAGCAGCTCCGGGTCGCCCAGCACGAGCGTGCCGTCCACGGCCTCCAGGAGCTGGCCGACGGTCGGGGCCTGGAGGAACGGCTCCTCGGGGATGGTCCACACGGGCAGGTCGGGCTGGGCCTCGGCCAGCACGGTCCGGATCTCTCGCGCGCTGTGGGTGTCCGAGCGGTTCACGACCAGGCCGATCGCCTGGGCGTGGTGCGCCGCCAGCTCGGCCAGGCTCACGTCCGCCAGCGCTCGCACGCCGTCCGGGGTGCGCTCGCGGCCCGAGACGACCAGCAGCACCGGGGCGCCCAGGTTCGCCGCGATGCGCGCGTTGAACGAGAGCTCGGTAGGCCCGGCGACGTCGGTGTAGTCGGTGCCGAGGATCACCACCGAGTCGCAGCGCGCGGCCAGGTCGTGGAACCGGGACACGATGCGGCTCAGCGCGTCCTCGGGGTCGGTGTGCAGGTCGGCGTACTTCACGCCGACGGCGTCGTCGTAGGAGATGTCGACGCCGTCGTGCTCCAGGAGGAGCTCCAGCACGTGGTCGCGCTCGCCGCTCGAGTCCTCGGCCTCGGTCGCGCGCGAGACGGGCCGGTAGACCCCGACCCGCTGGCCCTTGCGGACCAGCAGGTCGAGGACGCCGAGTGCGACGGTCGACTTTCCGCTCTCGCCCTCCGGGCTGGCGATGACGATGCTGCGGGTTGCGCCGGTCACGTGTCGCTCCGTGTTCACTTCGTGGGATTTGCTGCTACTCGTTGTCTCCACCGGTGCCGAGCGTAGCGTCAACCTGACCGGCGTCGGACTGGTCCTGCGCGTCGGGCCACACCCAGTCGCGCACCTCGGGGAGGTCGTCCCCGTGCTCCCGGGTCCATGCACGTGCACGAAGCCGCGCGTCCTGCATCCGCTGGCGCAGCCCGGCCTGGGCGCTGCCGAGCTGCGGCACCCGGTCGATGACATCGATCACAAGGTGGTACCGGTCCAGGTCGTTCAGCATGACCATGTCGAACGGCGTCGTCGTCGTGCCCTCCTCCTTGTACCCGCGCACGTGCCAGTTGACGTGGCCCGTGCGCCGGTAGGTGAGGCGGTGGATGAGCCACGGGTAGCCGTGGTAGGCGAAGACGACGGGCCGGCCGGCCGTGAACAGGCCGTCGAACTCGGTGTCGGTGAGGCCATGCGGGTGTTCCTTGGCGTCCTGCAGCCGCATGAGGTCCACGACGTTGACCACGCGCACCTTGAGGTCGGGCAGCTCCCGGCGCAGGATGTCGGCCGCGGCGAGCACCTCCAGCGTGGGCACGTCGCCCGCACAGCCGAGGACGACGTCGGGCTGCTCGCCCGCCACCTCCGTGCCCGCCCACTCCCAGATGCCGAGGCCGCGCGTGCAGTGCTCGATCGCGGTGGGCATGTCCAGGAAGTTGGGCGCGGGCTGCTTGCCGGCCACCACGACGTTCACGTACTGCCGGCTGCGCAGGCAGTGGTCGTAGGTGGACAGCAGGGTGTTGGCGTCCGGCGGGAGGTAGACCCGCACGATCTCCGCCTTCTTGTTCACCACGTGGTCGATGAACCCGGGGTCCTGGTGGCTGAACCCGTTGTGGTCCTGCCGCCACACGTGGCTGGACAGCAAGTAGTTCAGCGAGGCGATGGGCCGCCGCCACGGGATGTGGTTGGTGACCTTGAGCCACTTGGCGTGCTGGTTGAACATCGAGTCGACGATGTGGATGAACGCTTCGTAGCTGGTCAGCAGCCCGTGCCGGCCGGTCAGGAGGTAGCCCTCCAGCCAGCCCTGCACCTGGTGCTCGCTCAGCATCTCCATGACCCGACCGGCGCGGGCCAGGTGCTCGTCCACCTCGGGCCCGATGTACTCGGCGTTCCACTGCTTGTCCGTCACCTCGTACACGGCCTGCAGGCGGTTCGACGCCGTCTCGTCCGGCCCGAAGATCCGGAAGTTGTCGGGGTTGAGCCGGATCACGTCGGTCAGCCACTGGCCCAGCACGCGCGGCGCCTCCGACGTCGACCCGCCGGGGACGGGCACGTCCACCGCGTAGTCGCGGAAGTCCGGCAGGCGCAGGTCCTTGAGCAGCAGCCCGCCGTTCGCGTGGGGGTTGGCGCTCATCCGCAGCGCGCCGGTCGGGGCGAGCTCGGTGATCTCGGGCAGCACGCGGCCGTCGGCGTCGAACAGCTCCTCCGGCCGGTAGGACCGCAGCCAGTCCTCCAGGACCTTCAGGTGCTCCTGCGTGTCTCGCGCGTTCGCGAGCGGCACCTGGTGCGCACGCCACGACCCCGTCGTCTTCTTGCCGTCGATCTCCGCCGGACCGCTCCACCCCTTGGGCGTGCGGAACACGATCATGGGCCACATCGGGCGGCTGAGGTCGCCTTCCGCGGCGCGGGCCTTGATCGCCGCGATCTCGTCGAGCACCTCGTCCAGCAGCGCCGCGAACCGGCGGTGCGTGTCCAGCGGCGACTCGTTCTCGTCGTACCCGCCGTCGAAGAAGTACGGCTTGTGGCCGTAGCCGACCATGAGGTCGTTCAGCTCGTGGTGCGAGATGCGCGCCAGGACGGTCGGGTTGGCGATCTTGTACCCGTTGAGATGCAGGATCGGCAGCACGACGCCGTCCTGGGCCGGGTTGACGAACTTGTTCGAGTGCCAGGAGGTGGCCAGCGGGCCGGTCTCGGCCTCGCCGTCGCCCACCACCGCCGCGACCAGCAGGTCGGGGTTGTCGAAGACCGCGCCGTAGGCGTGGCTCAGGGCGTAGCCGAGCTCACCGCCCTCGTGGATCGACCCCGGCGTCTCGGGCGCCACGTGGCTCGGGATGCCGCCCGGGAAGGAGAACTGCCGGAACAGGCGCTTGACGCCCTCCGAGTCCTCCGTGATGTCGCTGTAGACCTCGGAGTACGTGCCGTCCAGGTACGCGGAGGCGACCAGCCCCGGGCCGCCGTGGCCGGGGCCCGTGACGTACACCGTCTGCTGCTCGCGCTCCTTGATGGCGCGGTTCAGGTGTGCGTACAGGAAGTTCAGCCCCGGCGTGGTGCCCCAGTGGCCCAGCAGGCGCGGCTTGACGTGGTCCGCGGTCAGGGGCTCGCGCAGGAGCGGGTTGTCCAGGAGGTAGATCTGGCCCACCGAGAGGAAGTTCGCGGCCCGCCACCAGGCGTCGATGCGCTCCAGGTCGGCGGGGGCTAGCTCGGCGACACCGGTGGTGCGCCATCCGGTGGCGGGGGAGTCGGGGACTGTGGTCGTCGTCATCACTCACGCTCCTACTGCGGTTTGCGTGTGAACCCTGCGGTTACGTGTGGATCCGTGCCGGTCTGCTGCCCGTTCATTCGAACGCACAACCGCCGTACACGCGAGACGACCGCCCGGCCCGGTCATCTGTGACGCGTCCGACAGAACGACCGGGTGACCTGTGCCGCGGACCCGCCGACGGCGGCTACCGTTGAGGCTATGCCCGTCAGTGCCCCCAGCACATCCCCGTCGAAGGTGATCGACGTCGAACCCACCACCGAACGTCGCACCTTTCTCCAGGTGGCCACGCAGCCCCGGATGATCGGGCTGCTGCTCGTGTTCGTGCTGGCGGCGTTCGTGTGCGGCCGGCTGGGCGCCTGGCAGCTCGACCGCGCCTACGAGCGGGCGGAGCTGGCCGCGCAGCAGGAGGCGGCCGAGACCGCCGCCGCGGGCCCGGCCTGGCTGGGCGACGTGCTGACGCCGCAGGAGAGCTTTCCCGGCGAGCTCGTCGGCCGCGAGGTGCGCGTGACCGGCGAGTACGAGCCGTCCGGCACGCTGCTCGTCCCGGGCCGCGTGCTGGAGGGCCGCGTCGGCTACCTCGTCCTGACCCCCTTCCGGGTGTCCGACGACGGGACCGACGGCGCGTCCTGGGCCGACCTGTCCGGCGCGCCGGTGCTCGCACTCGTCGAGGGCTGGGTGGCAACGCCCGCGGACGCCGAGACGCTGGCGCTGCCCGCCGGCGAGGTCGAGGTGACGGGCTGGCTGCAGGCGGGCGAGGCGACGGCTGGCAGCGCCGCCGTGGTGGACGGGCAGACCGAGCAGATCGCGCTGAGCGCGCTGGTCAACGAGTGGGGCGGGCCCATCTACACCGGGTACGCCGTCCTGACGTCGGGCCCGGGGTCACCCGAGGAGGGCGGGGTCGCCGCCCTGCCGCGCCCCACGATCGACGGCGGCTCGGGGGCCAACCTGCAGAACATCTTCTACGCGCTGCAATGGTGGCTGTTCGGCGGGTTCGCCGTGCTGCTCTGGGTGCGCCTCGTGCGGGACGAGATGGCGGGCGGACGCCGCGGCGGCGCCCCGACCGACGCCGACACGGGCATCGCGGGGCTGCCGGCGGCGTGAGCCTCCCTTTGAGGCCCGGCTTTCTCCGCTTTCGGGCTGCTGAAAGCGGAGAAAGCCGGGCCTCAAAGGTGAGGAGCCTCAGCGGTTGAGAGCCGCCAGCATGCGGCTCGCCGCCTCCTCCACCAGCGGGCGCGGCATGCCCGCGTTGAACCGTACGAAGCCGCGGCCCGCGTCCCCGCACTCGGCGCCGTCGACCAGGACGACGCCCGCGTGCTCCCGGAACCAGGCGGCGGCGCTCGCGGGCGCGCCCGGCAGGTCGAGGCCCCGGCAGTCCAGCCAGGTCAGGTACGTGCCCTCGGGCGCGCGGTAGCCGATCCCCGTCCCCTCGAGCAGCTCGCCGAGCCGGGTGACGTTGCCGCGCACGTAGGCGACGACGTCGTCCAGCCAGTCGCGGCCGTCGTCGTACGCGACCTGGTTGGCCAGGATGCCGAGCGTCGAGGGCCCCTCCTCGACGCGCTCGCCGACCTGGTGCCACAGCCGCGCGTCGGCCTCGTTCGAGAGCACGAGCTGTGCGCACTTCAGGCCCGGCAGGTTCCACGCCTTCGACGCGGACGTGGCGGTGACGGTGTGCCCAGCCGTCGTCTCGTTCAGCGACGCGTACGGGACGTGCCGGCGGCCGGGGTGGACCAGCGGGGCGTGGATCTCGTCGGCGAAGACACGGCCGCCGTGCCGGTCGACGACCTCGGCCACGGCCAGCATCTCGGCGGGTTCGAGCACCCGGCCGATCGGGTTGTGCGGGTTGCACAGGATCATCAGGTGCCCGCCCGCGCCGAACGCGGCGTCCAGCGCGTCGAGGTCGTAGGTGTACCGGCCCTCTGCGTCCCGCAGCATCGGGACCTGGATCACCTTGCGGCCCAGCTCGCCCGGCAGGGTGTGGAACGGCATGTACGACGGCGTGGGCACGATCACCGGCGAACCGGGCCGGGAGAAGTGCTTGATGACCTCGTCCAGCGCGGTCAGCACGTCGGAGACCGGCCGGACCCGCGCCGGGTCCACGGTCCAGGAGTAGCGGTCGGCCGCGAACCGCGCGTACGCCTCGGACATCCCCGTGACGAGCGCCGGCGGGAGATAGCCGAGCAGGCTGCGGTCCACGGCGTCGTGCAGCGCGGCGGCGATCGGCGGGGCGGTCGGGAAGTCCATCTCCGCGACCCAGGCCCCGATCGTGCCGGGAAAGGCCGTCCACTTGAGGCTGCCGTTCGCGCGGAGGCGGTCGGCGGTGAGGGCGTCGAAGGGGTGGGCGTTCACGCTCGCATTGAACCAGGTACGGCGCGGGCGTCGTCCGGGTGCCCGGAGGTCGAACGGGAGCGGTCCGCGCTCAGTGCGTGAGGGTCAGCTCGGCCTCGACCAACCCGTCGTCCTCCACCGTGACGAAGCCCAGGTCGGGGGCCTCGACGCCGTAGTCCGCGAACGTGACGGGCACGGTCGCGGCGAGCTCGGCGACGACGTCGCCGCCGTCGTCCGCCAGCCGGATCTCCAGGCCCGCAGTGACCTCCTGGGCGATGCCCTTGATGGTCATCGTGCCGCGCGCGTCCACGGTGACGGTCCCGCCGTCGGCCACCGCGGTGATGTCCACGGGGTCCGTGAGCTCGAAGGTCGCCGTGGGGTGGGTGCGGGTGTCGAGGATGCCCTGGAACTGGCCGTCCCGGGCGGACTCGTCGGTGGTGATGCTCGCGAGGTCGACCTCGACGGTCGCGGCGGTGAGCTCGCCGTCGGCCACGGTGCCGGAGCCCGTCACCTGCTCGGTGCGGCCGACGACGGTGACGTCCTGGCCGGACAGCACCTCGTCCACGCGGTAGCCGGCCTCGGAGTCGTCGGCCACGGTCCAGTCGCCGTCGAGGTCCGCGACGTCGGCCGTGGCCGCGGGCGCGGACGAGCCGACGGCGGGCGCGGGCACGTCGTCGCCCGTCTGCATCGAGGCGTAGATGCGCGTGGCAAGGAACCCGAGGGCGGCCAGGACGACGAGCACGGCCAGCGCGACGGCGATCTTGCGACCCATGGCTCTACGGTCTCACGCGGGTCAGGAGAGGTAGCGCGCCTCGAGCGTGGCGAGCTTCGCCTCGGCCTCGGCGTGCACCTTCTTCTCCAGCACGAACGACATCACCGGGATCACGCCCGCGATCACCATGGTGACCAGGCGGCCGAAGCCCCAGCGCATCTTGGACCACAGGTCGGCGACCGTGATCAGGTACACCACGTAGATCCAGCCGTGCGCGAACGGCACCCACGCGATGAACGGCATGATGCCGTCGACGTCGGTCAGCGCGCCGAGGCCGTACTTGATGCCCAGCTCGACGCAGAGGATCAGCAGCATGACACCGGTGACCAGAGCCATGAAGCGGTAGCGGGACATCGCGCCGCGGGCCTTGCGGATCGCGGTGGCGGCCGCCTCGGCGGAGATCTCGGGAGTGGTCTGAGGGGTGCTCACAACCAACGAGGATATGCCGTCCGCGGGGGTGCCATCCGCACCCTGTGGATAAAGCGTGGATCAATGTCAGTGGTGCTCCGTACGGTGGTTGTCGTGCGCCCCCTCCCCTTTGCCGATCCCGGCACCCCGCCGCTGCGCGGTCCGCTCACCCTGCTCCTGTGGCTCGCCCGGAAGCAGCTGCGCGTGCTGCTCGTGGCGATGTTCTTCGGCGTGCTCTCGTTCACCTGCAGCGCCTTCCAGCCGTTCCTGCTGGGCCGCATCATCGACAGCGCCTCCGCGTCCGGGCTCGACCGCACCACGTGGACGTGGGCGGCCGTCATGCTGGGCGTCGGTCTCGTCTGGATCGCCTCGAACGCGATCGGCCACCGGTGGGACATCACCGCGTGGATGCACGCCGCGTTCCGCACGTCACAGCTCGTGACGCGCACCGTGGCCCGGTCGGGGCACAACATCACCAAGGAGCTGCCCACCGGCGAGGTGGTGTCCTCCGTCGCGAACGACACCATGCGCATCGGCGAGGTCTTCGGCATCGCGGCGCAGACCATCGGCAGCGTCGCCACCTACGGCATCGTGGTGGTGCTGATGCTGAACCAGTCGGTCACGCTGGGGCTCGTCATCGCGCTCGGCCTGCCGGTCGTGGCGGCGATCCTCGCCCTCCTGGTCAAGCCGCTCCAGAAGCACCAGAAGAACCAGCGCGACGCGCAGGGCCGGCTCACCACGCTCGGCGCGGACACCGTCTCCGGCCTGCGCATCCTGCGCGGCATCGGCGGCGAGAAGGTCTTCACCGGCCGCTACCAGGACCAGTCGCAGAAGGTCCGGCAGGCGGGCGTCGCGGTCGCCGGCACGCAGTCGATCCTCGACGCCCTGCAGGTGCTGCTGCCCGGGCTGTTCATCGCGCTGGTGGTCTACCTCGGCGCGGCGGAGGCCATCGCGGGGCGGATCTCCACGGGTCAGCTCGTCGCGTTCTACGGGTACGCGTCCTTCCTGTCGTGGCCGGTGCACCTGCTGGTGCAGTCGGTCAACGTGGTCACCAAGGCCCACGTCGCGGCGGGCAAGGTCGTCAAGGTGCTGCAGGTGGTGCCCGCCACCGGCGCCGAGGTGTCGACCGCCGACATGCCGCCGGCCGGCGTGCCGCTGGTCGACGAGACCACGGGCGTCACGCTCCGGCCCGGCCGGGTCGTCGCGCTGGTCAGCGCGGACCCGGACGAGTCGGCGCAGGTCGCGGTCCGGATGGGCCGGTTCGACGACGACGCGGAGACCGCCACCCCGGTCACGCTCGGCGGCGTCCGGCTGGCCGACCTCGACAAGGCGGAGCTTCGCGAGCGGATCGTGGTCGCGGACGCGACCCCGGCCCTGTTCTCCGGCCGCCTCGCGGGCGAGCTCGACGTGCGCGACTCCGCGAACTCCGAGGCGCTGCTGCGGGCCATGCACATCGCCGACGCGCACGACGTGCTGGAGTCCCTGCCGGACGGCATCGAGGGCGAGATCCCCGAGAAGGGGCGCTCGCTGTCGGGCGGGCAGCGGCAGCGCGTGGCGCTCGCGCGGGCGCTGCTCACGGACCCGGAGGTCCTGGTGCTCGTCGAGCCCACCTCGGCGGTCGACGCCCACACCGAGGCGCGGATCGCGCAGCGGCTCACGCAGTGGCGCCGGGGCCGGACCACCCTGATCGTCACCGCGAGCCCGCTGGTGCTCGACCATGTGGACGACGTGATCTTCCTGGACGACGGGAGTGTGGTCACGCACGGCACGCACCGCGAGCTGCTGGACCTGCCCACGAACGCGCCGGGCGGGCGCGAGGCGGCCCGGTACCGGCGGGTGGTCGGCCGCTCGCTGGACGACGACCTGGACGCCGAGCTCGACGAGCTGCTGGGCGGCACGAACGCGGGCACCACCAACGCAGGCACCACGAACGCAGGGGAAGGAGGCAAGGCATGAGCACGGGAAAGATCCTGCCGATCGCCGACGCCGCCGAGACCTGGCGGTACACGCGCACGCTGCTCGGCCGGCACCGCAGGCCGCTGATCATCATCACCGTTGCCAACACGGTGGCTGCGATCGCCGGGCTGGCCGGGCCGTTCGTGCTGGGCAGGCTGGTCGACGCCGTCACCGACGGCACCACCCTCGAGGTGGTGCGCAACCTGGTGCTCGCCGCCGTCGCGGCCGTGGTGCTGCAGTCGCTGATCACCCGGTTCGCGCAGCGCCGCGCCATGGTCTTCGGCGAGACGGTGTTCGCCGACATGCGCGAGGAGTTCGTCGAGACCGTCACGGCCCTGCCGCTGTCCACGGTCGAGACGGCGGGGACCGGCGACCTCATCGCGCGCACCACCCGCGACGTCAGCCGCATCCAGAACGCCGTGCGCTTCGGTGTGCCGCGGCTGGTCATCGCCGTGGTGACGCTCGTGCTGACGTCGGCGGTCAGCCTCCTGGTCTCGCCCCTGGTCGCCATCGCGATGTTCGTCGGCGTGCCGGTGCTCGTCGCGGTCGCCCGCTGGTACCTGAAGCGGGCGGCGCCCGCCTACCAGCGCGAGTCCGCGGCGTACGCGCTGCTCGACGGCACCGTGACCGAGTCCGTCGAGGGTGCGCGCACGATCGACGCGCTCAAGATCGGGCGCCGGCGCACCGCGCGGGGCGACGACGACCTGCGCGAGGCCTTCCAGGCCGAGCGCGGGACGCTCAACCTGCGCACCGTGCTGTTCCCGGGCGTGGACTTCGCGTTCATGGTCGCGCCGCTCGCGGTGCTCGTGTGGGGCGTCTTCCTGGCCTCCGAGAGCGTGGTGACCATCGGCGTGGTGGCGACGATCGTCATGTACACCTACCAGCTCCAGGGTCCCGTGTGGGAGCTCATCTTCTGGCTGGACGAGATCCAGGTGGCCGCGACGTCCCTGTCCCGCATCATCGGGGTCCGGCTCGTGCCGGCGGACCGCACGGCGGGCGACGCCGAGCCCGACGACGAGGAGGTGCGTGGCACCGATGTCCGCTACGCCTACCGCGCGGGCACGGACGTGCTGCACGGCATCGACCTCGACCTGAAGGTGGGGGAGCGGCTGGCGATCGTGGGGCCGTCCGGCTCCGGCAAGTCGACCCTCGGCCGCATGCTGGCCGGCATCCACCCGCCCACGGGCGGCCGGGTCGAGGTCGGCGGCGTGCCGCTGGTGGACCTGCCGCTGGAGGACCTGCGCAAGCACGTGGCGCTCGTGACCCAGGAGCACCACGTGTTCGTGGGGTCGCTGGCGGACAACCTGCGGCTCGCCAAGATCGAGGCCGACGACGACGAGCTGATGTCCGCGCTGCGCGCCGTCGACGCCCACGGCTGGGTGGAGGCGCTGGAGAACGGCCTCGCCACCGAGGTCGGCTCCGGCGGGTACAAGCTCACCCCGGCGCAGGCGCAGCAGGTCGCGCTCGCGCGGCTGGTGCTGCTCGACCCGCACACGCTAGTGCTCGACGAGGCGACCTCCCTGCTGGACCCGCGCGCGGCCCGCCACCTGGAGCGCTCGCTCAACGCGGTGCTCGACGGGCGCACGGTCGTGGCGATCGCCCACCGCCTGCACACGGCGCACGACGCCGACCGGGTGGCGGTGCTCGACGGCGGCCGCATCACGGAGATCGGCCCGCACGACGAGCTGGTCGCCGCGGGCGGCGAGTACGCCAAGCTCTGGCACAGCTGGCAGCACGAGTAGGGCAGCGGACGACGACCGCCAGCACGAGTGGTCCCCGGTGTCCAGGGGTAGAGGTCCCCAGGAATTATGTGTGCGTTGGGGACCAGTGCTGTGGCACGTTCGCCTCGGTCGGCCTCGACGAGGTCGATTTCCGCGAGAGGGAGACGCATGAGGCGAACGTCGGGTCGGGTTGTCGCACTGGTCGTGGCGGGGGTGCTCGCGCTGAGCGCCTGCACCGGTGAGCCGGGAGACGGGCCGGCCGGTGCCGCAGCGGCAGCCGGTGACGGAGCCGGAGGTGCGGCCGCTGGTCCTGTGGAGGCCACAGGGTCGGCGCGCACCGTCACCGGGTCCATGGCCGAGACGACGTCGGACGTCCCCGGCGACGCGGGGGTGAAGGGCACGATCACGCTCACGCTGCGCTCGGTGGACGTCTCCGAGCAGACCATGACGGTCCGGTGGGCCGTGCGCTTCGACAGCGAGGACGCCGAACCGGATGCGGCGCTCTCCTACTACGACATGGGCCTGGGGACCGCGGCCAGCGTGATCGACGCGACCAACCTGAAGGTCTACCGGCCGTTCTGCACCGACGGCTCGTGGAAGGGGGACGTCGCGGACGCGACGCGGTGCAAGGCCTCGATGCTCGCCTCGGCACGCGACGAGGTCTTCACCAAGTTCCCCAACCACGGCACGGTCGAGGGCTGGGCCTCCCTTCCGGCCCCCGAGGGCAAGCCCAGGACCGTCGACGTGATGCCGATCGAGGGTCTGCCCGGGTTCACCCAGGCGGACGTGACCTACCTGGACGGCGACTCGTGACGCTCGGTTCCGGGGCGCTGGCGGCGGCGCTCGCCGTCGGCGTGGTGCTCGGCTCGGCGCCGCCGTCGCCCCCGTCCTCGCCGGACCCGGCGCTCATGGCGGAGATCGCCGAGCAGCAGCAGGCGGACGTGGAGCGGCTGGAGTCGGTGACGATCACCGACACCATGCGGGCCGACGCCACCTTCGATCTGCTGCCCGACGACGCCTGGTGGGACCTGGTGCCCGCGGACGCCACCTGGGACCTGCGGCCCGATGACTCCACCACCCCGCTGGAGACGGTGGTCGAGGAGGACGAGGCGACCACGGTCCGCCTGACCTCCGACCTGCTCTTCCGGTTCGGTGAGCACGAGGTCACCGAGAGTGCCGACGAGGCGATCCGCGGCCTGCTCGACGACATTCCGCAGGGCGCGAAGGTGGCTGTCGACGGTCATACCGACTCGATCGGCGACGACACGTTCAACGACCAGCTGTCTCAGCGGCGGGCCGACGCGGTCGCGGACATCCTCCGGGACGCCCGGCCGGACCTGCGGCTCACGGTGAAGGGCCACGGCGAGAAGCAGCCGATCGCCGAGAACGAGGTCGAGGGGAAGGACAACCCGGCAGGCCGGGCCAAGAACCGGCGGGTCGAGGTCGGTTACGACCGCCCCGCCGGCTGACTGTCCCGCCGGCTGACTGTCCCGCCGGCTGACCGTCACCCCAGCGCCGGCCGCCGGCCGAGTCCCGCCGAGATCCGGCCGGCGGCGTCGCGCACCACCGGGGCGAGTGTCTCCAACCGCTCGGGCGGCATGTACGGGCGGGTCGCCGTGACGCTGATCGCGGCAACGATCGCGCCCGAGATGTCGCGTACCGGCGCGGCGACGCAGAGGATGCCCGGCTCGTTCTCCTCCAGGTCGAAAGCGACGCCCCGCTCTGCGGAGGTCTCCATGACCTGCACGAACGCCTCGACGGTGAGCACGTCCTGCGCCAGGCCGTGCCCCGCGCCGGCGGGCCGCTCGGCCACGAACCGCTCGCTCCAGCGCCCGGGCGAGTCCAGCAGCAGCGCCTTGCCGATGCCCGTGCGGGTCAGCGGCATCCGGTGCCCGATCTGCGAGCGCATCACCGCCCCGCGCGTGCCCGGGATCTTGTCGAGGTAGAGCACCTGCCCGCGGTCCTCGATGGCCAGGTGCACGGTGTCGTGCACGCGTTCGGCCAGGGTTCGCAGCACCGGGGCGGCCACCCCGGTCACCGGGTTCTCCTGCAGGGCCTGGTAGCCGAGCTCGATGAGGGCGGGGCCGAGCGCGTAGGCGCCGTCGTCGTGCTGGCGCAGGTAGCCGGTGGCGAGGAGGAGCTGGAGCAGGCGGTGGGTGGTGCTGCGGCCGACGCCGGTCTCCGCCGAGATCTCCCGCAGGCGGGTGCGGCCGCGGGCGACGGCGTTCACGACAGCGATGCCCCGCGCGAGGGTCTGCGTGCCCGGTGGAGCGGCGGCGATCTCGTCCCGGGCGCGGGGCGCGGGGGCCTCGGACGGGGCGGTCATCGGCCCACGGTATCCCGATAATAGGGATGCAGTTCGGATTATCGGGACCACGGACTAGCGTCCAGCACATGGCTGACGACGCACCGAGGCGCGACGCCGCGCTGGTGGCCCTCGACTGGGGCACGACGACGTTCCGTGCCTGGCTCGTGGACGCCACGGGTGCGGTCGTGGACGGCATCCGGACGGCGGACGGCGCGCTCTCGCTGTCGGAGCGGGCCGACTCGGCCCGGGCGCGGGCCGCCGTCTTCGAGGCGACGTTCTCCCGCCTGTGCCGGCCCTGGCTCGACGAGCACCCCGGCATCCCCGTGCTGTGCTCCGGGATGGCGGGGTCGAACCTCGGCTGGGCCGACGCCGGGTACCTGGACGTGCCGGCGGAGCTCGGCGGCCTCGCCTACCGCCTGACGGTCGTGCCGGCCGGCGACTCCGTGGTCCACCTCGTTCCCGGGCTGCGTGCCACGGGACCCCTCCCGGACGTCATGCGGGGTGAGGAGGTGCAGCTCGTCGGCGCGCTGGCCGCGATCGCTCCGGAGCACCAGACCCCGGCCGGGCACCCGGCCGCCCCCGACCGCCGGCAGACCGTCGTGCTCCCCGGCACGCACTCCAAGTGGGTGCGGCTCGACGGCGGCTGCGTCGCGGGCTTCACCACCGCCATGACCGGAGAGCTCTACGGCCTCCTGCTGCGCGACAGCATCCTCGGGCGGCTCGTGGAGGGGGAGCCCGGCACGGAGGCCTCGGACGCCTTCACCTGGGGCCTGGAGGCGGAGGCCGAGCACGGGGACGCGCGCGGCCTGCCGGCCCTGCTGTTCACGGCGCGCACGCTCGTGCTGGCCGGCCGCCTCGCCGGCCAGGACGTGGCCGACTACCTGTCCGGGCTGCTGATCGGTGCCGAGGTGCGGCACGCGCTGCGCGCCGAGCGGACCGGCGTCGTCGTCCTCTGCGGGTCGCCGTCCACCACGCACCGCTACCGCCTCGCCCTGGAGCGGAGCGGCGTGACCGTCCGCGTCGTCGGCGAGGACGCCACCGCCCGTGGCCTGTGGCGCGTCGCCCTCGACGCCGGCCTGGCCTCGCTCGACACCACCTCGCTCGACCCGACCCAGGAGCAGCTCGCATGAACACCCGGTCCACCGGCCTGATCGCCATCCTGCGCGGGGTGACGCCCGACGACGCCGTCGCCGTCGCGGAGGCCGTCTTCCAGGCGGGGTTCGACGCCGTCGAGGTACCGCTCAACTCGCCGGACCCGCTGGAGTCCGTCCGCCGCATCCGCGCGGCCGGCCCGCCCGACCGCCGCGTCGGGGCGGGCACCGTGCTCAGCCCGGACGACGTGCGCCGGGCGGCCGACGCCGGGGCCTCGCTCATCGTCTCGCCGAACACCCGGCCCGACGTGATCGCCGAGACCGTGCGGCTCGGGCTGGAGAGCTACCCCGGGGCGGCGACGCCGACCGAGGCCTTCGCGGCGCTGGACGCGGGCGCCCGGGCGATCAAGCTCTTCCCCGGCTCGGCGGTCGGCATCGGCGGCATGCGGGCCTGGGCGAGCGTGCTGCCGAGCGGCACCGCGCTGGTCCCCGTGGGCGGCGTCGACGCCGGGAACCTCGCCGACTGGGCGCGGGCCGGCGCGGCCGGGGCCGGCATCGGGACGTCGCTCTACCGCCCGGGCGACCAGCCCGCGACGGTCGCCGCGCGGGCCGCCGAGCTGGTCCGCATCTGGCACCAGAACAACTGAGAGGCAAGCCGTGAAGATCACGTCGATGACGACATTCGTCCTGCCGCCCCGGTGGCTCTTCCTCAAGATCGAGACCGACGAGGGGATCGTCGGCTGGGGCGAGCCCGTCCTGGAGGGCCGCGCGGCCAGCGTCGCCGCCGCCGTCGAGGAGCTGTCCGACTACCTGATCGGCAAGGACCCCCGCCGGATCGAGGAGCACTGGACCGTGCTGTACCGCTCCGGGTTCTACCGCGGCGGCGGCATCCACATGAGCGCCCTGGCCGGCATCGACCAGGCGCTGTGGGACATCAAGGGCAAGGCGCTCGGTGTGCCCGTGCACGACCTGCTCGGCGGCCGGCTGCGCGACCGGATCAAGGTCTACTCGTGGATCGGCGGCGACCGGCCCGCCGAGACCGCGGCCCAGGCGAAGGACGCCGTCGAGCGCGGCTTCTCGGCGGTCAAGATGAACGGTCCGGAGGAGCTGCAGTACGTCGACTCCCGCGACAAGGTCGAGAAGGTGGTCGCCAACGTGGCGGCGGTCCGCGACGCCGTCGGGCCGAACATCGGCATCGGCGTCGACTTCCACGGGCGGGTGCACCGGCCGATGGCGCGGGTGCTGCTCGACGCCCTGGCGCCCTACCACCTGATGTTCGTCGAGGAGCCCGTGCTCTCCGAGCACGTCGACGGCATCGCCGACGTGCTGCGGAACTCGACCACGCCCATCGCGCTCGGCGAGCGGCTGTACTCCCGGTGGGACTTCAAGAACGTCATCACGACGGGCGTCGTCGACATCATCCAGCCCGACCTGTCGCACGCCGGCGGCATCACCGAGGTGCGCAAGATCGCCGCGATGGCCGAGGCCTACGACATCGCCGTGGCGCCGCACTGCCCGCTCGGCCCGATCGCGCTGGCCGCCTGCCTGCAGCTCGACGCCGTCGCGTACAACGCGGTGATCCAGGAGCAGAGCCTGGGCATCCACTACAACAAGGCGAACGACCTGCTGGACTACATCGTCGACCCCGGCGTCTTCGCCTACGAGGACGGCTCCGTCGCCATACCGCAGGGCCCCGGCCTGGGCATCGAGGTGAACGAGGACTACGTCCGGGAGCGCGCCGCGGAGGGGCACCGCTGGCGCAACCCGGTCTGGCGGCACGACGACGGGTCGTTCGCCGAGTGGTGAGCCCAACTCCGCCGTGGGGCGCCGGGCCGCCGTCGGGCACTTAGACTTGCCGCGTGTCGTCCACTGCCCCTGAGAACCAGCCGCAGACCCCCCGCCCGGTCATCGTCGTCGACTTCGGCGCGCAGTACGCCCAGCTGATCGCGCGCCGCGTGCGCGAGGCCAAGGTGTACTCGGAGATCGTGCCGCACACGTTCACGGTCGAGCAGATGCTCGCCAAGGACCCCGTGGCCATCATCTTGTCCGGCGGCCCCTCGTCCGTGTACGCGGCAGGCGCCCCGTTCGTGGACCCCAAGCTCTTCGAGGCCGGCGTGCCCGTCATGGGCATCTGCTACGGCTTCCAGGCCATGGCGCAGGCACTCGGCGGCGAGGTCGCGCAGACCGGGCTGAGCGAGTTCGGCGGCACGGAGGTCGAGGTGTGCGCCTCGGGCGTGCTGCTCGCCGACACCCCCGAGCACCAGACCGCGTGGATGAGCCACGGCGACGCCGTGCACAAGGCGCCCGTCGGCTTCGAGGTCCTCGCGACGTCGGAGGGTGCGCCCGTCGCCGCCTTCGAGGACACCCGCCGCCGCCTGTTCGGCGTGCAGTGGCACCCCGAGGTCAAGCACTCCGCGCACGGTCAGACGGTGCTGGAGCACTTCCTCTACGAGGGCGCGGGGCTCAAGCCCGACTGGACGCCCGGCAACGTCATCGCCGACCAGGTCGCCGCCATCAAGGCGCAGATCGGTGACGCCCGCGTGATCTGTGCGCTGTCCGGCGGCGTCGACTCCGCGGTCGCGGCCGCGCTCGTGCAGCAGGCCGTGGGCGACCAGCTCACCTGCGTGCACGTGGACCACGGCCTCATGCGGGCCGGCGAGGTCGAGCAGATCGAGACCGACTTCGTCGCCTCGACCGGCGTCAACCTGGTGATCCGCGACGAGAAGGAGCGCTTCCTGACGGCGCTCGCCGGCGTGAGCGACCCGGAGACCAAGCGCAAGATCATCGGCCGCGAGTTCATCCGCGTGTTCGAGGACGCGCAGCGGGACATCGTCGCCGAGGCCGGCGCGCACGGCGAGGAGGTCAAGTTCCTCGTGCAGGGCACGCTGTACCCGGACGTCGTGGAGTCCGGCGGCGGCGAGGGCGCGGCCAACATCAAGAGCCACCACAACGTGGGCGGCCTGCCCGACGACCTGGACTTCGAGCTGGTCGAGCCCCTGCGCACCCTGTTCAAGGACGAGGTCCGCGCGGTGGGCCGCGAGCTCGGCGTGCCCGAGGAGATCGTCTCGCGCCAGCCGTTCCCCGGCCCGGGCCTCGGCATCCGGATCGTCGGCGAGATCACGGCCGAGCGCCTGGAGATCCTGCGCCGCGCCGACGCGATCGCCCGCGAGGAGCTGACGAAGGCCGGCCTGGACAACGAGATCTGGCAGTGCCCCGTGGTGCTGCTCGCCGACGTCCGCTCGGTGGGCGTCCAGGGCGACGGCCGCACCTACGGCCACCCGATCGTGCTGCGTCCGGTCTCGTCCGAGGACGCGATGACGGCGGACTGGACGCGCCTGCCGTACGACGTGCTGTCGGTCATCTCGACGCGCATCACCAACGAGGTGCGTGAGGTCAACCGCGTGGTGCTCGACGTGACGAGCAAGCCGCCGGGCACCATCGAGTGGGAGTGACGTCCTGCGGCCCCGTCCCTCTGCGGGGCGGGGCCGCGGTCGTTCACCAGCCGGTCAGGCGGGCCCAGGTCAGGCCGATCGCGGTGCCGAGCAGCAGGTACGGGCCGAACGCGATGCCCGACTTCCAGCCGGCGCGCCGGCCGAGCAGCAGCACGATCGCGACCAGGCCGGCCACCAGGTGCGCGGCGAAGACGCCGACCAGCAGCGTGGCCCACGAGTGCCACGTCAGGAACGCGCCCAGGCTCAGTGAGAGCTTGACGTCGCCGTACCCGATCCCGCCGCGCGGGGAGACCCAGTAGAGCACCTGGTAGAGGGCGAAGAAGGCGAGCCCGCCCAGCACGGCCCGGCCGAGGTCGCCCCACGACCCGGTGCCGAGGGCGGCCACGGCGAGCAGCACCGCCGTCGCCCAGGTCAGGGGGAACACCAGCGCGTCGGGCAGCCGGTGGGTGTGTGCGTCGATCACGCCGAGCGCCGCGCCCATGACCGCGAGCACCAGATAGGCGGGCGTGAGCCAGCCCGGCCCGCTCGCCCAGAGCGCCCACGCCGCGGCGATCACGGCGACGACTCCGACGGTCCGCGCCCAGGGCGCCACCTCGGCCCGCGCCCGCCGGTAGTGCCGGACGGCGAAGGGTTCCACCGGGCTCGTCGGGGCCGGTTCGGAGGGGCTCACCCGGGGAGGCTATCGGCGCGCGCCAGACACTGCAGTGGAACCGGCCGTCGAAGTTGCCCGGACGACGTGGTTGTCCACAAGCAATACCCAGCCGACGCGCGTCGCCTGGTGATCTGCCCTACGGTCGTCGCGTGCTCCTCGCTTATGTAGATGAGTCCTACTCCAAGGGCTACTTCTTTCTCGCCGCCGTCATCGTGAACTCCGACTCCGCTGTTGCCATCGAGAAGGGGTTGGATGCGATCGTCCAGGAGTACGCCCGGACGACGGCGCTCCCCGCCAGCGCCGAGCTCCACGGGCACGAACTGTTCAACGGGCACGGCGAGTGGGGTGCACTGCAGATCCGTCAGCAGATCAATGTCTATGCGCGTGCTCTGGAGGTGATCGGGAAGTCCGGCGCTCATGTGGTGCTCCGGGGCATGAACGTCGCCAAGCAGAAGGAACGCTACGGAGAGGCCGCCTGGCCCCCGCACGACGTCGTGCTGGGGCACCTGTTGGAGAACGTCGACTCCGTGGCGACGGAACTGGGTGATCGGCTGGTCGTCGTCGCGGACGAGATCCATTCGTCCGAGCGTCACCGGGAGAGCTTCCGCGGCTACCGGACGAACGGGACCCCGGGCTACCGGAGCTCAAGACTGCCGTCGCTGCTGGACACGATCCATTTCGGCCCGTCCCGGCACAGCAGGCTGCTGCAGGCGGCTGACCTTGTCGCGTTCATGCATCACCGTCGGTCCGCCATCACCGAGACGGATGACCGGCAGTTGCGCGCCATCGAGCGCATGTGGGTCCACATCGAGCCATGCGTCACACGGTGCTGGACGTGGGAACCGTCCCCTCTCCCGTAGAAGCACAAAGACCCTCGCCGTCGGCGAGGGTCTGAGGCATTGCGTAAGGCCCTTGGGCGTCACGCGTTGCCAGGCTAGCACGGGAACCGCGCGGAGAACGGGGTCCGGCCGTCACGCCTGCGCCAGCGTCGCCGCCTCCGCGTAGACCCGGTCCGTCGTGGCCAGGACGTCCGGCCAGTCCACGCCCGACGGCGGTGTCGCCGCGGCCACCAGCAGCCCGTCGAGCAGGCCGGGCTCGGCCGCGAGCCGCACGAGCGCGGCGGTCAGCGCCACGTCGTCGGGCACCAGCAGGCCGTTGGCGCCGTCGACCACGCGCTCGGCCAGGCCCGACCGGGAGTGGGCGATCACGGCCAGCCCCGCGGCCTGTCCCTCCAGGGCGGCGATCCCGAAGGCCTCGTCGGAGGAGGGCGCGGCGTACACGTCGGCGCGCGCGTACAGGCGCTTGAGCTCGGTGGCGGTGAGGCGGCCGGGCAGGGAGACGACGTCGCGCAGGCCGTGCTCCGCGACGAACTTCCGCGCTGCGCCGCGTTCCGGGCCGTCGCCGGCCAGCGTCACGAACAGCGAGCCCTCCGGGAGCCGGCCCACGGCGTCGGCGATCGCGGCGAGCAGCGGCAGCATGCGCTTGCGCGGCGCGAACCGTGCGGCCGAGACCACGTGCACGGCCGAGCCCTCGGGCCGGTTCGCGCGTTCGGTGCGCGGCACCCGCCAGGAAGCGAGATCGAGGCCGTTGGGCAGGATCGCGACGTCGGCCCCGGGGCGCAGCAGCCGGCGCAGGGGTTCCGCCGTCATCCCGCTGACCGCCGACCAGCGCACGGGCCAGCGGGACCAGCCCGCCGCGGCGTCGGAGGCGGCGAAGAGGCGCGACGCGTTGCCCCACACGCTGTGCACGGTCAGCACCGCGGGCAGCCCCAGCCGGGTCACCGGCCGCAGCGCGGCCTGCGCGGTGGGGGCGAGCACCCCCATGTGCAGGTGCACGACGTCGGGTCGCTCGCCCCGGGCGATCGCCGCTCGCAGGCGGGCGGTCACGTGCGCGGTGGAGCGCGGGTGGATCGGCCAGCCGCCCGGGATGCGCGCGGCGATCCGGTGCACGACGACGCCGTCCACGACGGCGGTGCTCACCCCGTGCGCGCCGGGCGCCGCGGGGGTGGTCGTGATGACCTCGACGTCGTGCCCCGCCGCGACCTGCTGCGCGGCCAGGCGGCTCACCTGGGACTCGATCCCGCCCAGCAGCGGAAGGTAGGTGTCGGACACGTGGGTGATGCGCACGCCCGCCATCCTCGCACCGGCGGGCCTCCTGCCTGGCGCTACGCCGCGCGCGGCGCGGGGTCCGTACTTAGCGTTGCAGGATGAGCGACTACACGAAAGTCCCCGTCAAAGGGGTCAAGGGTGCTGGTGTGTTCGTCATCGTCGCCGCGATCATCATGATCGTGGCGGGGATCGCCGTGTGGATTCTCGTCGCGACCCAGCTCTCCGCCGAGAAGATCACCGTCTCCGACGACTCCACGTTCATGGGAGGCGTCTTTGCAGGTCAGCCGGTGCAGGGACCGCTCACGGCCTACGCCCAGGCGGACATCATCAACCACCACGCCCTCGAGGCGTCCGGCGGGGCGACGTACGCCGAGCTGGAACAGGACGACCCCGTCCGCGACACCGTGATGGACGCGTCGTTCCTGCGTGCGTCGCTGTTCACCTCGGTGGTCGCGTTCGGGGTCTGTGCCCTGGTGGTCGGGCTCGGGATCGTCCTGGGCGTGATCGGGGGAGCACTGCAGAGACTGGCCCGGATCCCTTAGCGCCGTCGGACGCTGGAGATCACGGAACCGGCGACGAGGATCACGCCCGCGGCGCCGAGCAGCACGATCAGGGCCACGCCCAGGTCGAACACCACGCCGGCCGCCACCGCGAGGATGCCCAGCCCGACCGCGATCACGATCAGGCCCCACACCGCCGTCCCCACGCGCGGGCCCCGCTTGGGGGCGGCGGGAGCCGCCGGCTGCACGGGCTGGACCGCCTGGGTGGGGCGGGCCGGCGCGGGCAGAGCCGGGTTGCCCGACGGCGGAGGGGTCGCCCCCGGCGCCGAGGTCGCCCCGGGTGCCGGCTCGCGCAGGGGCGCGAGGGGGTCGGAGTCGTCCCGCACGGGGGCGTCGTGGACCTCCGCCGCGGCGGCCTCCGCCTCGACCCGCGCCGCAGCGATGCCGTAGGCGGGGTGCACCTCGCCCTCCGGTGCGGACGTCGCGGGAACGTGCTGCGTGTCGTCCACCGCGATCTTCTGGGTCGGTGGGGTGGCCTGGGCCGGCAGCACCTCGGTGGTGTCCGGGTCGTTCGTGGTCGTGTGGTCCATGTTCTCGCTCGTGTCCTGGCCCTCGGGCCCGCCGGGGATCTCGCTCGGGTTCTTCCGGTCGTTCGTCTGGTCGGTCATGGCGTGCTCCCTCAGTTGCTCTCGGAGACGATGACCTCGCCCGCGCCGGCCTCGATGTCGAGGCTGAGCACGGCGCCCTCGTCGCCGACTTCGTCACTCGCGAAGTAGTTGTCGGAGCCGACGCCGCTCGTGGAGCGGTCCTGGTCGTCGACGTTCCACTGGACGACCCCGGCGGCGACGTAGGCGTTCGCGTCGACCGCCACGTCCTTCGGCACGATCACGGAGGTCTGGCCCGCGCCGAGCTGGATGGGCACGACGACCGGGTCGCCGGGCTCGACCCGGGACAGGTTGAGCTCCGACAGGTCGATGGTCGGGTCGCCCCACTGCACGTAGAAGCCGTTCTCGGCCTCGCGCAGCGTCTGGACGGCGATCGTCCCCTCGGTGATCGAGGCGGCGTCCGGGTTGTCGTTCTCGGTGATGATGCCCTCGATCTCCTGCCCGCTCACCACGGCGTCGTCCACCCAGTCACGGGTGGTGGTGCCGGCGATGCCCACGTACGTGACACCGAACAGCAGGGCGACGATCGCGAAGAAGCCGAGCACGCCGCTGGTGCGGCCGCGCAGACCCGAGACGAGGATCGCGACGCCGAGCGCCACGGTGCCGAGACCCAGCCAGGCGGCCAGGAACGTCACGCCGCCGTCGAGCACGTAGCTACCGCCGTTCAGACGCTCGGCCGCCAGCAGCAGGGCTCCCGCCAGCAGGATCACGCCGAGCGTGATGCCGACGGCGGCGCCGCCCGGGCCACGCGAGGTACGCACCGGGGGTGCGGTGTAGACCGGCTGCGGCGGGTGCGTCGCGGCCGGGGCCGGACGGTACGCGGACTGGAGCGACTGGCCCTGGTGCCGGGGACCGGCGCCGGTCGCGTAGACCAGGCCCTCGTTCCGGCGGTAGTCGACCTGGGGTGCCGGCGTGAACGGCGCCGTCGTGCCGGACGGCGCGCCCGGGGTCGGCGCGCCCGGCGTCGGGATGCCGACGGGGGTACCCGGCGTGGGCGCACCCGGCGTCGGCGTACCGGTCGGCGTGCCCGGGGCGTTGCCCTGGCTGCGGGCCACGTTGTTGTCCCGCGACCGCTGCACGCCCTGGACGATGAGGTAGAGCACCACCCCGACGACGGCGAGCCAGAAGATGACGGCGAGCCACTCCCAGCCGCCGTTGTCCCACCAGCCCAGCGGGCCGCCCCAGGCGAACCCGACCAGGAAGACCGCCACCGCACCGAGCATGGCGACGTCGAAGTTGCCGCGCATCGCCTCCTGCAGGTGGATCCGCCCGTCACGCTCGGGGAGCAGCGCCCAGGCGACGCCGTACGCGACGAGGCCGAGGCCGCCCAGGAAGAAGCTGATGATCAGCAGGCCGCGGACCAGCAGCGGGTCCCAGCCGATCCGCTCGGCGACGCCGCCGGCGACGCCGCCCACCCAGCGCTGGTCGGAACGCGGGAACAGGCCGCGGCGGATCGAGGCGAAGAAGCCCGTCTCCGGGTACGGCCGCTGGCCGGGGGCGGCGGGTGCAGGGCCGGCGTTCGGGTCGGCGGCTGCGTCGGGTGTGGGGGTGGACGCGGGGTCCACAGGGTCCGGGCCGACAGACCTGGCGTCGGCCGGGCCACCCGGTTCTCTCGTGGCGTCCTCGGGACGCGTCTCGTCGGTGCTCATGACATCCATGCTTGTCGACCCGCGGCGGATGCGGCATCGGGACCTGCCCTGAACCGACCCTGGTTACCCCCGCGCAGCACCCTGAGATCCAGGCTCAGCCATGTTCAGGGGCTCGGGGACATGTGACGATCAGGGTGTGAACCAAAGACTCACCCTCCGCAGACCCGGCAAGGCCGGGCCGGGACACAGCGGCCGCTGGCTGGCCGGCGTGGCCGCCGGCCTGGCGGCGCACACCGGCCTGCCGGTGTGGCTGGTCCGGCTCGCGTTCGTCGTGCTCAGCGGCTTCGCCGGGGCCGGGGTGGTCGCCTACGTCTTCTGGTGGGTGACGATCCCCGCTGGCGTCCCGACCGTGCCCGTGGCCGCCGTGCCCACCGACCGCGCCCGGCTCGCGCCGCGCCTGACCACGGACGCGGACGCCGACGCCGGCGCGCAGGAACGCAACGCCGCCTCCCTCGCCGAGCGCATGCGGCTGTCCGGGCCGGTCTCCCGGCTCGCGGCGCGCGACATCTGGCTCGGCGTGGCCCTGCTGTCCGGCGCCGCGCTGCTCGTCGCGTACCGCGCGGGCTGGGACCCGGTCGCCTCCTGGGTGCTGCCCGCCCTCATCGGGCTCGGCGGCGTGGCCCTCGCCTGGAGCCAGATCGACGTGACCGACCGGGACCGCTGGGTCGGCGGGTCGGGCACCGGCTCGCTCCTGCGCTCGCGGACGGCGCTGCTGCGGCTCGCCGGCGGCGTGGTGCTGACGATGCTGGGCGTGCTGATGCTCGTGGGGCAGGACACGCCCGTGACGGTGCTGATGCAGGCCACCGTCGCGTCGGTCGCGATGGTGGCGGGCCTCGTGCTCGTGTCGGTGCCCTGGTGGATCCGGCTCGTGCGGCAGCTCGGCGACGAGCGCGCCGCCCGCGCCCGCGAGTCCGAGCGCGCCGACATCGCCGCCCACCTGCACGACTCGGTGCTCCAGACCCTCGCCCTGATCCGGGCCCAGGCCAACGACCCCGAGGCGGTCGCCCGCATGGCCCGGGCCCAGGAGCGCGAGCTGCGCGGCTGGCTCTACGACGACCGGCAGGAGCCGGGCACGTCCGTGGCCGCCGAGCTGAAGGACCTGGTCGCCGAGATCGAGGACGCCGTCGCGCCGCTCACCGTCGAGACGGTCATCGTGGGCGACTGCCCGCCCACCGAGTGCACCGCGGCGCTGCTGCAGGCCGCGCGCGAGGCGATGCTCAACGCGTTCAAGCACGGCAAGCCGCCCGTGTCCGTGTACCTGGAGGTCACCGACTCCGTGGCCGAGGTGTTCGTCCGCGACCGGGGCGACGGGTTCGACCTCGACGAGATCGCGGTCGACCGGTTCGGGGTCCGCGAGTCGATCCTCGGGCGGGTCCGACGGCGTGGCGGCACCGCCGAGGTCGTCAGCCGGGAAGGATGGGGCACCGAGGTACGGCTGCGGATGCCGCTGGAGAAGCCCGCGAACGGCGACCGCCGTCCGGCCAACGGCGACCGGAAGCCCGGGAACGGCGACCGGAAGCCGGCGAACGGCGACCGCAAGCCCGCGGGCGGCGAGAAGAAGACCGAGAAGAACGGCAGGACGCGGGCCGAGACGGCCCCCGACGCCGTGCCCACCACAGCGGAAGGTGCGACGAGATGACAACCCAGGCGACGGCGTCGGGCGGCGGGCTGGTGCCGCTCCCGGTACCGGTGGTGCTCGTGGACGACCACCACCTGTTCCGCACGGGCGTGCGCGCCTCGCTGGACGACCGCGTGACCGTGGTCGGCGAGGCCTCCGACGTGGACACCGCCGTGGCGCAGGTGCACGAGCACCGCCCGCCCGTGGTGCTGCTCGATGTGCACCTGCCCGGCGGCAACGGCGGTGGCGGCGCCGAGGTGGTGCAGCGCTGCGCCGACCTGCTCACCGACGGCGTGCGGTTCCTCGCGCTCTCCGTGTCCGACGCCGCGGAGGACGTCGTCTCCGTGATCCGGGCGGGCGCTCGCGGCTACGTCACCAAGAACATCGCGCCGTCCGAGCTGTCGTCCGCGGTGGTGCAGGTCGCGGGCGGCGACGCCGTGTTCTCGCCGCGGCTTGCCGGGTTCGTGCTGGACGCGTTCGGCGCCTCCGCGAACGACATCGCGGTGGCCGACGACGAGCTGGACCGCCTCTCGAAGCGCGAGCAGGAGGTCATGCGGCTCATCGCGCGCGGGTACTCCTACCGCGAGGTGGCGAGCGAGCTGTTCATCTCGATCAAGACGGTCGAGACGCACGTGAGCGCGGTGCTCCGCAAGCTGCAGCTCTCTTCGCGGTACGAGCTGACCCGCTGGGCGGTGGCTCGCCGGCTGCTCTGAGGTTCCGTTGAGTGCTGGGTATTTGTGGGTTGATGGCCTTCGCGCCAACGAATACCCAGCACTCAACGAGCTAGGGGACCGGCCAGGCCGGGCTGAGGCGGACCACGTCGCCGACCACGATGATGGCCGGGGGCTTCACGCCCGCCTCGGCGGCGCGGGCCGCGATCGTCGCGAGCGTGCCGACCGTGACCCGCTGGCGCGGGCCGTAGCCGTCCTCGACCACGGCGGCCGGGGTGTCCGCCGGGCGGTCGGCGGTGATCAGCGCCGCCGCCGTGTCGGCCAGGTGGGTCACACCCATGAGCAGCACGAGCGTGTGGTCCGGTCCGCCTGGGACGGTCGCGGCGCCGTCGTGACCGGTCAGGACGCTGAAGCCGCGGGCGAGGCCGCGGTGCGTCACCGGGATGCCGACGGCGGCCGGGACCGAGACCGCCGACGTCACGCCCGGAACGACCTCGACCTCGACGCCCGCATCGCGGCAGGCCGCGAGCTCCTCACCGCCGCGGCCGAACACGTACGGGTCGCCGCCCTTGAGGCGCACGACGTCGCGCCCCGCCCGGGCGTGCTGGACCAGCAGCGCGTTGATCTCGTGCTGCGGCACCGGGTGGTTGCCGCTGGTCTTGCCGACGTCGATCACCTCGACCTCGGGCGCGAGCTCGTCGAGCAGGGCGCGGGGGCCGAGCCGGTCCACGACGACGACGTCGGCCTGGGCCAGGACCGCGCGGCCGCGGGCCGTGAGGAGGCCCGTGTCGCCCGGGCCGCCGCCGACGAGCCAGACGCGGCCGGGCGTCGCGCCGCCCCGCGCCCGCTGGCGCCGCAGCGGCAGCGCACCCGACTGGAGCTGGCCCGCGACCGCGTCCCGGATCGCCCGCGCACGCCGCGGGTCCCGGCCGGCGGTCACCGCGACGGTCACCTCGGCGCCGTCGGTCAGGGTGGTCCGGGCGACGGCCGGGACCCACGCGCTGCCCACGGACGCGTCGCCCGCGGTGACGCAGAAGATCCGGGCACGCTCGGCGTCGTCGGCCACCTGCTGGTCCGTCGCGGCCGAACCCGTGGCCGTGTGCGCGAGCCAGGCGCCGTCGAGGTCGCCCGTGCGGTACTCGCGCCGCACCCACTGCACGGTTCCTGGTGCCGGCTCGCCGTCCACGGGGTCGGGCGTCTCCGACGCGACGGGGATCCCCTGCTCGCCGAGCACGACATGCGGCGCGATCACGCGCACCCGCGCCCCGGCGTCGAGCAGGGAACGCACCCGGCGCGCGGCCACGGGACCGCCGCCGACCACGACGACGAGCCGTCCGGTGACCTGGAGCCCCAGCGGGTAGATCTGGCCGGCGTCAGACCGTGCGGCATCAGACCGTGCGGCGTCAGACCGTGCGGCGTCAGACTGCGCGGCGTCAGACATGGAGACCACACTCGTCCTTGTCGCGCCCGGCCCAGCGGCCCGAGCGTGCGTCCTGCCCCGGCAGCGGGCGCGCGGTGCAGGGCTCGCAGCCGACCGACGGGTAGCCGTCGGTCAGGAGCGGGTTCACGATCAGCCCGTGCCGGTCCGCGTAGTCCGCGACCTGCTCGTCCGTCCACGCCGCGATCGGGTTGATCTTCACCACGCCGTTGCGCTCGTCCCAGGACACGAGCGGCGCGTTGGCCCGCGCCGCCGTCTCCTCGCGGCGCACGCCGGTGGCCCACGCCTCGTAGCCCTCCAGCGCCTTCTTCATGGGCGCGACCTTGCGCATCGCGCAGCAGGCCTCGGGGTCGGTGTCGTGCAGCCGGGGTCCGTAGGCGGCGTCCTGCTCGGCCACGGTCAGCTCGGGGCGCACGTCCACGACGTTCACGTCCAGCTCGATCTCGACGGCGCCCCGGGTGCCCAGGGTCTCCGCGAAGTGGTAGCCGGTGTCGCCGAACAGCACGTCCACGAACGGGAGCTGCTGTGCCACCAGGTGCGACAGCACGGTGTCCTGCATCGAGGAGGCCACGGCCAGCCACGGCCCGAACTCGCGCACGGCCCAGGCGATGACGGCCTCGGCGTCCGCCTCGGGGCTGCCGGCCGAGGCGTGCAGCTGGGCCTGCCCGCGCTCCACGACGGCCCGCAGCTCCTCCGGCGTCCGACGGCGGCGCGTGGCCCGGGCGGCCCGGCGCGCGTCACGGGTGCTCTCGCGGGCCGCGGCGCGGGCGCGGACCCGCGCCAGGCGCGGGTTCTCGCCCGGGCCGAGCCCGGAGAGCGCGAGAGAGGAGGCGGGCGCCTCGTCGGTGGCCGTCATCGGAGGGCCTCCTCGTCGGCGTGGTGCGCCCACTGCGCGAACGTCTCGTCGCCGTCGTGGTCGGCCTCGTACCGGCGCACGACCCGCTCCACGTAGTCGCCGATGCCGTCGGCGGTCACCTTGAGCCCGCGCACGGTGCGGCCGAGCCCGGCGTCGTCCCGGTCCGTCGAGGCCAGGCCGCCGCCCAGGTGCACCTGGAATCCGGGCACCTGGTTGCCGTCGTCGTCCATCACGAGCTGGCCCTTGAGGCCGATGTCGGCGGTCTGGATCCGCGCGCACGAGTTGGGGCAGCCGTTGACGTGCAGGCTCAGCGGCTTGAGGTTCGTGAGGTCGCCGAGGCGTTCCTCGAGCTGCGTGATCGCCGCGGCCGACGTCGCCTTGGTCTCGACGATCGCGAGCTTGCAGTACTCGATGCCGGTGCAGGCGATGGTGTTGCGGCGGAACGGGCTCGGTCGCGCCTGCAGGCCCAGCTCGGCCAGGCCGGCCACCAGCGGCTCGACCTCCTCCTGCGCGACGTCGAGGACCAGCAGCTTCTGCTGCGGCGTCAACCGGACTCGGCTGCTGCCGTGCGCCTCGGCGAGGTCGGCGAGAAGCGCCAGCGTCTCGCCCGAGACGCGGCCGACCGTCGGCGCGGCGCCCACGTAGAACCGGCCGTCGTGCTGCTCGTACACACCCACGTGGTCGCCACGCTCGTCCAGCCCCAGCGAGGCGGGCGACGGCGGGGCGACGCCCTCGGGCAGCTCGTAGCCCAGGTACTCGTCCTGCAGCACCTGGCGGAACTTCTCCACGCCCCAGTCGGCGAGCAGGAACTTCAGGCGCGCCTTGTTGCGCAGCCGGCGGTAGCCGTAGTCGCGGAAGATCCGGACCACGCCGTGCCACACGTCGGGCGCCTGCTCCTCGGTGACGAACACCCCCAGGCGCTCCGCGAGGCGCGGCGCCGTGGACAGCGCGCCGCCGACCCACAGGTCGTAGCCGATCCCGAGGTCGGGATGGTCCACGGCGACGAACGAGATGTCGTTGATCTCGTGCACGACGTCGAGGCTCGGGTGGCCGGTGATGGCCGACTTGAACTTGCGCGGCAGGTTGGCCAGGGCGGGATCGCCGATGAAGCGCTCCTGGATCTGCTCGATCACGGGCGTCGGGTCGATCAGCTCGTCCTTCGCGACGCCCGCCACCGGGCTGCCGAGGATCACGCGCGGCACGTCGCCGCAGGCCTCGGTGGTGCTCAGCCCCACGGCCTCCAGCCGCCGCCAGATCTCCGGCACCGACTCGACCTCGATCCAGTGCAGCTGGAGGTTCTGCCGGTCGGTGATGTCCGCCGACCCGCGGCCGAACTCCGTGCTGATGCCGGCGATGGTGCGGAGCTGCTCGGTGGTCAGGGCGCCGCCGTCGATCCGCACGCGCAGCATGAAGAACTTGTCCTCGAGCTCGTGCGGCTCCAGCGTGGCGGTCTTGCCGCCGTCGATCCCGGGCTTGCGCTGCGTGTACAGGCCCCACCAACGGAACCGGCCGTGCAGGTCGTCGCCGGGGATGGCGTCGAAGCCCTCCTTGGCGTAGATCCGCTCGATGCGGTCGCGGACCTCCAGGGGGTCGGACTCCTGCTTGAACTCCTCGTTGTGGTTCAGCGGAGCGGTGCCGTCGACCTTCCACTGGCCGTTCGGCCGGGCCGGGCGCTTCGACGTCGTGGGCGTGCGCCGTGCCGGGGTGCGGGTCTCGGGCGGGGTGGGGGCCGTGTTCACCATGTGCGGGGTCCTGTTCCGGTGCGGGGCGCGCGGGCGTGGAGCGTGCTGGGGGAGTGGTGCGCGTCGTGCGGGCACAGGAGGCCGGTTCCCGGGGATGACCAGGGACTCAGCGCTGCGGGCCGGCGGCGCGCGCTGACCTTGCAGGGGGCGAGGGGCGCGTCAGGGCTGACAGCTGCGACAGCGGTCGCAGGCACAGGTCGGCATGGCACACATGGGCATCTCGTGACGCGTTGTCACGAGGGAGATGCGCGCTGCCTTGGTCATGGCGAAGACCGTAACCGCGGCTTCGGACGGGTGGAAGACCATGTCCATATAGTGGATATCTATCGAGTGCATCAATGTTGCCTATGCATTTCCCGACCTAAACGGTCGGGAAATCCGGTCGGGGCCCGTTCCGGTCGACCTTGTGAAAATTGTCACGACCGCGCGCGTCGCGCGGTATTCGGGCGATTCGAACCCCTGCCGCGGATAGGCTGCCGACCATGGAGTTCCTTTACAACGTCTTCGTGTTCCTGCACTTCGCGAGCTGGGCTCTCGTCTTCGGCGGCTCGATCGCGTCGCTGCGGACCAAGGCCCTCTACAAGGGTGTCTCGCACGGTGCCATGGGAGCCGTCGTCGCGGGCGTCATCATGGTCGGCATCGCCGAGATGGGCGGCCTCTGGGACGACGGTGGCCCGTCGATGGCGAAGATCGGCGTCAAGCTGGTCATCGCGCTCGCCGTCGCCGTGCTGGCCGTCATCGCGGTGCGCAAGGGCGAGAACGTGTCGCAGGGCCTCAAGGGCTCCGTGCTCGGGCTCACCCTGGTGAACATCGCGGTCGCGGTGTTCTGGAACTGACACCCGGGGCGCACCGGGCAGGCCGACGCCGCTAGCGCGTCGCCAGCCAGTCGCGGTGCGCCGCCAGGCTGCGGTCGAACAGCGCGCGCAGGGCGTCGTCGTCGATGCCCCGCAGCGTGATGCCGAGCGTCCGCAGGCCGTCGCGCCAGTCGTCGTACGCAGTGAGCTCGACCTGCTCCGCGCGTGACCCGGTCCGCGTGAACTGGCAGCCGCGCAGCGTCTCCGCGGCACTGGGCAGGCGGCGCTGCACCACCAGCTTGCGGGCGTACGACCCGCCGTCCGGCGCGGTCAGCCGGCGGTGGGCGGCGTCCGCCTGCTCGGGCGTGAGCGCCTCGTCGAAGATGTCGACGGCGCCGAAGCTGCCCTGGGCGTCGTGGTGGAACGTCCAGCCGTCGTCGCGCACGTCGAGCCGATAGGTGAACGGGCCCTGCCGGTACTCGCCCGCGGCCAGGGGCAGCGGCTCGTGCAGCCCGTCGCCGCAGCCGACGTCGGGCCACCAGGCGCCGCCCGGGTTCTCGTCGGTCGGCAGGCCGCGCACCGACAGCGCCAGGTGCCCCACGTGCAGGTCCCGCCGCTCGGCCTCGTCGTCCCAGTTGTGGCCCCACGCCGGGACGACGTCGAAGCCGAGCGCCCGGAGCGCCGTCGTCATGACGCCGTTGTGGTGGAAGCAGTAGCCGGCGTTGCCGCCCGCGGCCACGCGCGCCAGGGTCGACGTCGCGTCGATGGGCGGCGGGTCGCCGAGCATGGTGTGCAGGTTCTCGTACGGGATGCGCTCCGCGTGCCGCCGGTGGATCTCGAACAGCGTCCCGACCGTCGCCGGGGGCCGCGCCTCCAGGCCCAGCCGGGCGAGGTAGCCGGACGCCTCGTGCTTCATGGCGAGCAGGATATACATCTGGCTCGGTGTCCGATTTGCACCAGCAGGCTAGTGTGCGGCCGTGGACGTTTGGGCAGAGGTACTCGTCGGTGTCGTAATCCTGGCCGGGCTGATCGGCATCGTCGTGCAGGTGTTGCCCGGCGCGGTGCTCGTGCTGGGCGGGATCCTCGTGTGGGCCATCTTCACGGGCGGCGTCCAGGCCTGGGTCGTGTTCGGCATCGCCGCGGTGGCCATCGCCGTCGCCGAGGTGTTCCAGTGGATCCTCGCCGGCAAGCACATGCGCAAGGCCGAGGTACCCGTGCTGACCCTCGCCGTGGGCGGCATCGCGGGCATCATCGGCTTCTTCGTGGTGCCCGTGATCGGCCTGTTCCTGTTCTTCGTCGCCGCGATCTTCCTGCTGGAGTGGGCGCGCCGCAAGGACGTGTCGGCCGCCTGGGGCGCCACCAAGGCCGCCGTCCAGGCCACGCTGATCACCATCGGCGTGCAGCTCGTGGGCTCGCTGATCGCGACGGGCGCGTGGGTGGTCGGCCTCTTCATCACGGGCTGACGCCGCGTACATCACGGGCTGACGCCGCGGCCGGACAGGCCGCACGGGGGCGGGCGTCGGGCCCGGCCGCAAAGGTGCGCTTCTACCCAGCCATTGGGCCCGAAAACAGCATGGTTACGGGCCCGATGACTGGGTAGAAGCGCACCTTCGGCGGGCGGGCGGACGGGCCCAGCGGGTCCGTCCGTCGGGGGGCCGACGGCGTCAGGCCGTCGGCGTCGGGAGGTCGAAGATCAGCAGGGTGCTCGACGCCGTCGCGACCACCGCGCCCGTCGCGTCCCGCACCACGCCCTCGGTGAAGCCCACGCGGGAGCCGGCCTTGACGACCGTGCCCTCGGCGGTGAGCGGTCCGCCGCCGCCGCGCACGGCCTTGACGTAGCTCACCTTGATCTCGATCGAGGTGTAGCCCTTGCCCTGCGGCAGCACCGACTGGATGGCGCAGCCGCACACCGTGTCGAGCAGCGTGCAGAGCACACCGCCGTGGATCGTGCCGATCGGGTTGTAGCCGGACTCGTCGGGCGTGCACCGGAAGGTCACGCGCCCCTCCTCGACCTCGTCGATGTCGAGGCCGAAGTGGGAGGCGATCGGCGGGGGCGGGATGAGGCCGTCGCGCATCCGGCGCAGGAACTCGACGCCGGACGTCAGCGGCGCCTGCGCCGCGGTCTGGATCGGGTCGTACCAGGTCAGGTCGCGGCTGCGCGGTGCGCCCCAGGCCTCGTGCGCGCTCGTCGCCTCGTGAGCGCCGGGCGCGTCGGTCTGCTGTGTTTCGGACATGTTCGCAAGGGTAATGTCCGGGTCATGCAGGCAGCCGACCTTCCCCTGATCCGCACCGTCTCCCGGCCCGCCGTCCACCCGGACGGCACCTGGGCCGTCGTCGCCGTGACCCGGCCCGACCTGGAGGCCGACGCCGTCGTGGGCCAGCTCTGGCGCGTCCCGCTGGCCGCCACGAACGTCGCCCCCGGCACCGCCCCGGACGCCACCGACGCACCCCGCCGCCTCACCCGCGGCTTCCGCGACACCGAACCGCGCTTCTCGCCCGACGGCGCCCTGGTCGCCTTCCTGCGCGCGCAGCCGCAGTGCGCCCCGCAGCTCTGGGTGCTCCCGGTCGCGGGCGGCGAGGCCGTGCAGGTCACGGACCGCACGCTCGGCGTGAGCGGGTTCCGCTGGTCGCCCGACGGCAAACGTCTCGCGTTCCTGAGCCGCGAGCCCGAGCCGGGGCGCTACGGCTCGGTCGAGGGCATCACGCCGGCGGCCGAGGGCCCGCGCCGCATCACGGAGTGGAGCTGGACGCGCAACGGCCTGGGCTACCACCGAGACCGCCCGCAGCACGTGTACCTCGTCGACCTGCCCGACGTCGACGCGGAGCCCGTGGTCCAGCCCGTCGCGACCCCGCAGGGCCCGGCCGAGCCGCGCCCTGCGGTGCCGGAACCGCGCCGGGTGACCACGGACGACGTCGACCACGGCGGGATCGCCTTCACGCCCGACGGCCGCTCGATCGCCGTGCTCGCCGAGCGCGAGCAGGGCGCGGGCCAGGTGGGCCGCAGCATCCTGCGGGTGCTGCCGCTGGGCGCGGGCGCCGCCGGGGGCGGCTCCGAGGTGGAGCTCGGCACGCTCGGCCCGCAGGCGGTCGCGTTCGGCCCGGGCGGCGAGCTGTACGTGCTCGCCCAGGACCACGGCCCCGAGGGCAAGGACTTCGTGGCCCGCAACGCGGCCCTGTACGTGGTGTCCGCCTGGGCCGACCCCGAGCCTCGCCGGCTCACCGACCCGGAGACGCAGGAGCTGGGTCACGAGCCGGTGCCGCTGGCCGACGGCGGCGTGCTGCTCGTGCTCGCGACCCGCGGCACCCAGCACGTGGTCCGCATCGCCGACGACGGCACGACAACCCAGCTGACCAGCGGAGACGTGCTCGTCTCCGACATCGGCGTCGGGGGCGGCACGATCGCCGTCGCCTACGGCGACCCGGGCACCTACGGCGAGGTGGGCGTCGTCGCGGGCGGCGGGATCAGCCCCCGCACGGACTTCTCCGCACCCCTGCGCGCGGCCGGCGTCGTCACCCCCACCGGGCTGATCGTCACGGGGCGCGACGGGTATCCCGTGCACGGCTGGGTCGCGGTGCCCGAGGGGACGGGCACGCACCCGACCCTGCTGATGATCCACGGCGGCCCCTACGCGTCCTACGACGTGCGGCTGTTCGACGAGACGCAGGTGCTGGTCGACGCCGGGTACGCCGTCGTCTACTGCAACCCGCGCGGCTCGGCCGGCTACGGGCAGGCGCACGGCCGCACGATCAAGCAGGCGATGGGCACCGTGGACCTGCACGACGTCCTGGACTTCCTGGACGGCGCGGTCGCCGCGGACGGGCGGCTGGACGGGTCCCGCGTGGGCGTGCTCGGCGGCTCGTACGGCGGGTACCTCACGGCCTGGACCGTCACCCACGACCACCGCTTCGCGGGCGCGGTCGTGGAGCGCGGGTTCCTCGACCCCGAGGTGTTCTTCGGCACGAGCGACATCGGCTCGTTCTTCGGCCTGGAGTACGTGGGCGAGAAGCCCGAGCAGGTGGCCGCGCAGTCGCCCCAGGCCGTGGCCGGGCAGGTGACGACGCCCACGCTCGTGCTGCACTCCGAGCTGGACCTGCGCTGCCCGCTGTCGCAGGCGGAGCGCTACTACTCGACGCTCAAGGGGAACGGGGTGGAGACGGAGCTGGTGGTCTTCCCCGGCGAGAACCACGAGCTCTCCAGGTCGGGGCGCCCCCGGCACCGGCAGCAGCGGTTCGAGATCATCCTCGACTGGTGGCGGCGGTACCTGCCTGTCGGCTGACACAGCGGGGAGCGGGGCGTGCGAGGATCGATCCGTGCAGATCATCACCGCCCCGCTCGCCCAGCTCGACAGCACTATCGCCTACGGGGTCTGGAAGCTGCGTCAGGACGTCTTCGTCGTCGAGCAGGACTGCCCGTACCACGACCTCGACGGGCGCGACGTCGAGCCGGGCGCCGTGCAGGTCGTGCTGCTGGCCGAGGCCGCGCCCGACTCCGTGTCCGACGGCGGGACACGCGTGCTCGGCACGGCCCGCGTGCTGGACGACGGCGACGTGTGGCGCATCGGCCGGGTCGCGCTGGCCAAGGAGGCCCGCGGCAAGGGCCTGTCCGACGACGTCATGCGCTCGGCCCTGAAGTACATCGCCGACGCCGGCGACGACCGCGACGTCGTGCTGGACGCCCAGTCGCCGCTCACGGGCTGGTACGGCAAGCACGGGTTCGTGGCGGACGGCGACGACTTCCTCGACGACGGCATCCCGCACACGCCGATGCGGCTGGCGCGCGTCCCCGCCTGAGGACCCCAAAAGAGCTGGGCCGGCACCGCCGCCGGGCATAGCGTCGGTCGCGTGACCGACGACGCCCACCCCGCAGAGCACACCCCTGACCTCCGCGCCCACCACCCCGGCGACGATCCGGCCGACGGCCAGTTCCCCGAGAGCGTGGCCGCGGACTACGACGGCCCGGGCGGTGCGAACGACCCGGCGGTCGTGACCCCCGCCGTGGACCTGCTGGAGGAGCTCGCGGCCGGCGGCCCCGTGCTGGAGCTGGCGGTCGGCACCGGGCGAGTCGCGACCCCGCTGGCCGCGCGCGGCGTGCGGGTGGGCGGCATCGAGCTGAGCCGGGCCATGGCCGCGCGGATCGCCGGCAAGCCGGGCGGGGACGCCGTGGGCGTGACCATCGGCGACATGACCACCACCCGGTTCGACGGGTTCGACGGCGCCGTCCGGCCGGGCGACTTCTCCCTCGCCTACCTGGTCTTCAACACGATCAGCAACGTGACCACGCAGGACGGGCAGGTCGACGTCTTCGTCAACGCCGCCGCGCACCTGCGGCCCGGCGGGCTGTTCCTGATCGAGGTGGGTGTGCCGGGCCTGCGCCGTCTGCCGCCCGGCCAGGACACGGTCCCGTTCACTGTCGCCCCCGCCGCGGGGGACACCGGCTACGTGGGCTTCGACCGGTACGACGTGGCGACCCAGCTCTTCACGTCGAACCACGTGACCGTGCGGCCTGACGGCACCGGGCAGTTCCGCTCGGTGCCGTTCCGGTACGCCTGGCCCGCCGAGATGGACCTCATGGCGCGGATCGCCGGCCTGCGGCTGCGGCACCGCTGGGCGGGCTGGGACCGGTCGCCGTTCACCGCGGACTCCGAGAACCACGTCTCGGTGTGGGAGAAGGTCTGACCGGGCGGGAGGCCCTGCCCCGGCCGGGGCAGGGCCTCCCGCGGGCGACTCAGTACGCCCCGCGCCCCGAGACCACGGCGCGGGCGGTCTGCCCGAGGATCGCCAGGTCCTGCATCGGCGTCCAGTTCTCGGCGTAGTACACGTCGAGCCGGACGGCCTCCTCCCACGGCAGGTCGGACCGCCCGGAGACCTGCCACATGCCCGTCATCCCGGGCTTGACCAGCAGCCGGCGCCGCATGCGCTCCTCGTAGGCCGCGACCTCGTGGGGCAGGGCCGGCCGGGGGCCCACCAGGCTCATGTGGCCGACGAGCACGTTGAGGAGCTGGGGCAGCTCGTCGAGCGAGTACCTGCGCAGCACGCGGCCCACGCGGGTGATGCGCGGGTCGGTGCGCACCTTGAACAGGGGGCCCGCCGCGTCGTTGTCCGCGGTCAGGGCCTTGACCTCCCGGTCGGCGCCCACGCGCATGGTGCGGAACTTGAACATCCGGAAGATCTTGCCGTCGCGCCCCACGCGCTCCGACAGGTAGAACAGCCCACCCTTGCTGGTCAGCGCGACGGCCAACCCCACGCCGAGCAGCACCGGGGACACCAGCACCGTGATCGCGGCGGCCAGCACCCAGTCGATGGCCTGCTTCACGCGGAACTTGTGCCCGCGGAAGCGGGGCGCGGCCACGTGCAGCAGCGAGAGGCCCGACGTCGGCGAGACGCTGACGCGGGCCGCCGAGACGTCGGCGAGCTCCGTGGTGAGCATGAGGTCGACGCCGACCCGTTCGAGCTGCCAGCCGAGCTGGCGCACCAGGTCCGTGGTGATGTTGCCGGACGCGCTCACCGCCACGGCGCTCGCACGGACCAGGGCCGCGGCCTCGCCGACCCGGGACAGGTCACCGAGCACGGGCACGCCGCCCACCTCGTCGCCGGGCAGCTCGTCGCGCTGCGACGTCTCCCCGGGGGCCGTCTCGCCCGCCGGCGTCTCGTCGGACGGCAGGCAGGCGCCGACCACCACGAAGCCCTTGTGCGGCGCGCCGTTGAGCCGGTGGATCACGCGCTCGGCCTGCTCGCGGTGCCCGACGACGAGCACGGGCGTCATGCAGCCGGTACCGCGCCGCCGGGTGCGCGCCACCCACTGCCGCCAGGCGTACCGCGAGCCGATCAGCCCGGCGAGGCCGAGCGGCAGCACCACGGCCTGCGCGAGCACGTCCTGCGGCTCGACCGACCCGGTGAGCCAGGCGGCGAGCACGAGCAGGCTCACGGCCGTGCAGGTGGCTCCGAAGATGCGCCGGTACTCCGTGTGGTCGCGGCCCACCACCCGCAGGTCATACGAGCTGCGCGCGGCCACGGCCCCGATCCAGACCGCCGCCACCAGGGCCGACACGGCGAGGGACCGGAGCGGTCCGGGGTGCCCGGGGGAGCCTGCCAGGAGGGTCGCGTCGAGCACGGACGCGAGGATCACCGAGGCGAGGACGACGGCTGTGTCCGTGAAGCGCAGCCGTGCGCGATATCGCACCTGCCACTGCGGGTGAGCGCGCCGCGCGCGGACGTCGTGAAAACCACGCGACGTCGCATTCTTCACCCTTTTCTCGGTGGTCTGCGGGCGAATTTCGAAACCGCCACCTATCGTCTGGCTCGCCACGTCGATTCCTTCCTTCGCTCTGGCCAGGAATGAGTTTCAGGGCGCAGTCGATCGCGACGCGTCGACGCGCCCTGGTGGAGCCGGGGGGTGGTGTTCCGGGCCTTGCAACCGCAGCCTCGGGGCGTTGTGTGTGCCCGGTTCTCGTTGCTATTTCTTGATCACAATAATATGAGCGTCATCGCATTCTGTCGTCCGCCGGACGGCCTTTTTCGGGGCCTTCACCCGGCAGTTCACCCGTTTGGATGAATAGGGTGAGAGACTGGTGCTGGAAAGAAATAACTGATTATCGTTCAGTGGCGAAAAGACGCGTTCGACGGCGCCTCGTGCAGCACTCCGTCGGACTCCGTGAACTCGTCGCCGGTGACGGGACATCGCCAGCCGTCCCCGGCGGTGCGCTCCAGCGGCACGCCGGCGCGGCCGACCCAGCGGATGCGCTTGGCGGGCACCCCGGCCACGAGCGCGAAGTCCGGCACGTCGGCGGTCACGACGGCGCCCGCCGCGACGGTCGCCCACCGGCCGACGGTCACCGGCGCCACGCACACCGCCCGGGCGCCGATCGCGGCGCCGGTGCGGATCGTGACGCCGACGGCCTGCCAGTCGTCGGTGGTCTTGACGGTCCCGTCCGGGGTGATCGCCCGCGGGTACAGGTCGTTGGTCAGCACGGCGGCGGGTCCGACGAAGACGCCGTCCTCCAGGACCGCCGGCTCGTAGACGAGGGCGTAGTTCTGCAGCTTGCAGCCGTCACCGATGTGGACGCCAGGCCCCACGTAGGCGCCGCGCCCCACGATGCAGCCGGACCCCACGACGGCGTCCTCGCGCACCTGGGCCAGGTGCCAGACGGTGGTGCCGGCGCCGATCGTGGCGCGCTCGTCGACGTCGGCCGACGCCTCGACGCGGGCCCCGCTCAGCTCGCCGGTGCTCATGGCGTGCTCCTCACCGCGCCCGCGCGCCGACGAACGCGTGCAGGCTGCCCGCGGTCTCCAGCAGCCCGCCGGCGAGCTCGTCGTCGTCCACGGTGATGCCGAACCGGTCCTCGAGGGCGGTCACCAGCTCCAGGACGGCCAGGGAGTCGAGCTCGGGCAGGTCGCCGAAGAGGGGGGTGCCGGCGTCGAACGCGGCCACGCGGTCCTCGATCCCGAGCACCTTGCCGAGCACCTCGAGCACGTCGGAGAGGGTCACCTCGCCGGTCGTGCCGCCCGCGGGGCCGTCTGTCACGTCGCTGCTCATCATGTCTCCAGTCAGGGGGTCGGTACCGGGCCGCGGGCCAGGCGTCACACCAGGACCTCGGCGGGTGCCGGGTGGCCCAGGAAGGCGGTCGGGCTGGCGGTCAGCCCGTAGGCCCCCGCCTGGAGCACGACCACGAGGTCGTCCGGTTCGGCCCGGGGCAGGGGGACGTCGTCCGCCAGCAGGTCGAGCGGGGTGCAGAGGCAGCCGACGACGGTGGCCTGCTCGCTCTCGGCCGACGCCATCCGGTTGCCGATCAGCACCGGGTAGTTGCGCCGGATGACCTGCCCGAGGTTCCCGGACGCGGCGAGCTGGTGGTGCATGCCGCCGTCGACCACCAGGTAGGTGCGGCCGCGGGAGACCTTGCGGTCGATCACGCGGGTCACGTAGCTGCCCGCCTCGCCGACGAGGTAGCGGCCCAGCTCGATGTGCACGTCGGCATCGGGCAGCGCCGGGGCGATCTGCCCGGCGACCACGGCCGCGAGGCTCTCGCCCACCCGGGCGAGGTCGACGGGCCGGTCCTTGGGGAAGTACGGGATGCCCAGGCCGCCGCCCAGGTTCACGTACCGCACCGGCCCGGGCGCGTGCTCGGCGAGCGCGACGATCAGGTCGGCCGTCGCACGCTGCGCGCCGGCGATGAGCTCCGCGTCGAGGTTCTGGGACCCCGCGAAGACGTGGAACCCGGCCAGGTCGACGCCGGTCGTGCCGAGGTACCGGAGCAGGTCGGGGACCTGCTCGGCGTCCACGCCGAACTGCTGCGGGCCGCCGGACATGCGCATCCCCGAGCCGCGCACGGCGAAGTCGGGGTTGACGCGGATCGCCACCCGGGGGACGACGCCGAGCGCCTCGCCGGCCGCCACGACCCGGCGGGCCTCGGTCTGCGACTCGAGCTCGACGAGCACGCCGGCCGCGACCGCCGAGCGGATCTCGTCCGGCGTCTTGCCGGGGCCCGCGAAGCTGATCCGGTGCGGGTCCGTCCCGGTGTCCAGGGCGGTGTGCATCTCGTGCGCGGAGGCGACGTCGAGCGCGTCGACCAGCCCGGCCAGGTGCTGCACGACGGCGGGCATCGGGTTGGCCTTGACGGCGTACCCGAGCCGCACCGCGTCGCCGAGCGCGGCGCGGACCTCGCCGACCCGGTCGGTGATGCGCTGCCGGTCGTACGCGAAGAACGGCGTGGACCCGACCCGGGCGGCGAGTCGCGTCAACGGCACCCCGCCCACGAGGATCTCGTCGCCCGAGACGGGGACGGCCGCCACGGCGGGGTGCGGCGCGACCAGCGGCTGCGCGGTCACCCGGCCACCTCCGCGACCAGCTCCGCACGGATCGCCGGGCGGTCCAGCTTGCCGTTGGGGTTGCGGGGGAACGCGGCGGCCACGTGGACCTCCGCCGGCAGCATGAAGGTGGGCAGCGTCTGCCGCATCTCCTTGAGCAGCCGGTCGGTGTCGACGGGCTCCGGCGCCAGCACGGCGAGCGCGATCCGCTGCCCCAGCCGGGCGTCCGGCACACCGACGGCGACCGCCTCGCGCACCAGGCCGGTGGCCAGCGCCGCCTCCTCCACCTCGGTGGGGCTCACGCGGTACCCGGAGGTCTTGATCATCTCGTCGGCGCGGCCCACGAAGTACAGGTAGCCGTCGGCGTCCCGCACCACGGTGTCGCCCGACCACACGGCGGGTTCCGGCACGGCGCGCCACGGCTCGTCGTACCCGGGTACGGGGCGGAACCGCGCCGCCGTCCGCTCCGGGTCGTTCCAGTAGCCGAGCGCGACGAGGCTGCCGCGGTGGACCAGCTCGCCCGGTTCGTCGGGCGCGCAGGGAGTGCCGTCCGGGCGCAGCACCAGCACCTCCGCGTTCGGGATGGCCTGCCCGATCGAGTCCGGGCGTGCGTCGACCTGCGCGGGGTCGAGGTAGGTGGACCGGAACGACTCGGTCAGCCCGTACATCAGGTACGGCGCGGCCGCGGGGAACAGGTCGCGCAGCTCGTGCAGCAGCGCACCGGACATCCGCCCGCCCGTGTTGGCGAAGTAGCGCAGCGCGAAGCGGGCGCCCGACGGCCACTCGACCGCCGCGAGCTGCGTCCACAGGGGCGGCACGCCGGTGATGCCGGTGACGCCGTACTTCTCGCACGCGGCGGTGACGTTCCGGGGGAGCAGGTAGTCGAGCAGCACCGCGTGGGCGCCGACGGCGAACGCGGTGGTGAGCTGGCTCAGGCCGGCGTCGAAGCTCAGCGGCAGCACCGCGAGCAGCACGTCGTCGGCCGTGTTGTGCAGGTAGCCGGACACGCTGGTGGCGCCCACGACGAGGTTGCGGTGCGACAGGACGACGCCCTTCGGGGCGCCGGTGCTGCCGGACGTGTACAGGATCGCCGCGATGTCGGTGTCGGGGCCGGACGGCGTGGGCTCGTCGGGCAGCGGCTCGCCGTCGGCCTCGTGCTCGCCGTCGGCCACCTGCTCGCCGTCGGCCCACCGGTGCACCGTGAGCCCGGGTACGTGGGGCAGGTCGTCCGGCATGCCGCCGTCGGCCGGGTCCACGAGCAGCACCGTGGTCAGGCCGGTGTCGCCGAGGTGGTCGCGGACGGCGTTCAGCCGGCCGGGCGAGGTGACGAGCACCCGGGCGCCGGAGTCGCGCACGACGTGGGCGACCTGCCTGCCCTTGAGCAGCGGGTTGACCGGGACGAAGACGCCGCCGGCCAGGGAGGTGCCCCACAGGGCCTCGACCGTCTCGAACCGTTTCTCCAGGAAGACGGCCACCCGGTCGTGCCGGGCCACGCCGAGCCCGGTGAGCCGGGCCGCGGCCCGGCGCACGCCCTGCCACAGCCGCGTGTACGTCAGGGTCGCGTCCCGGGCCGACAGCGCGGGGGCGTCGGGCCGCCGGCGCGCCTGTTGCTCGAGGTGCTGATGGATGGTCGTCACGAAGATCACGGTAAAGCGCGCGCGACGATTTTCGTCAGGTGGGCGACGGGTGAATAGGGCCGAAAAGCGGGTGAACCCTGAATGGGTGAAGAGGCCGCCGTCGCGCGCCGGGCGTGCCGAGGACCAATCGTTTCGTATTAGGTGCGAGGTGAATTACCGTGCATCCAACAAAAGTCATCCCCGCCCGGCGTCGAAGCATTGGTGAATTGCCTCCCGCGGCGCCGGTTTCACCTCACCGCACGCCGCTCACCACGGCACCTGGGTCAGCTCGCTGTAGAGGTAGCTGACCGACTCCGGCGGCTGGTCGGTGCGGCTCAGGTACATCGTCGGCCGCTGCGCCGACAGCGGCACGGAGTGCCACGGGCGGGGTCCGCTGACCCGGTCCTGCAGCAGGGTGAACGGCAGCCCGTGCGCGAGCAGGACGTGCCGGTACACCGCGGGCGCGGCGGCGCGGAACAGCTCGCGGTCGCTCACGTGGAGCACGGAGGCGAACAGGCGCATCCGCTTGCGCCGCACGGCGCGGAACACCACCCAGCACGGCTTCCCGTCGACGACCGCCACCACGTGCCGCGCGGCGGCCGAGTCGGCGTGGTCGCGGTAGGCGGCCAGGTCAGGGCCGGAAAGTACGGCCTCGATGTCGGCCCGGCCGGTCAGCAGGCGCACGCCCGGCGCGGGCAGCGGCAGGTTGACCACGAGCGCGCCCGCCGTGTCGAGGTGGTGGAACCCGAGCCGTTCGTTCAGGGGCACCACGGTGCCGCTGGGGGACAGGTCGATGAGCTCGCGGTCGCGCTGGGCGAGCATCGCGCGCAGCAGCCGCAGCGAGTGGTGGCGGAACTCGTCGAGCACGCACCAGGCCGCGACGTTGCACACGGCGCGCGGCCCGCCGGGGCCGTCCTGCTCCGAGTAGAGGGCCGCGTACACGCCCACGACCCGGCCCTCGGACGTGAGCAGGAACCCGTGGTCGGGGTGGCTCGTGGTCCAGGTGGGACGCAGGGAGCGCGCCCACTGCCCCGGGGTGAGGGAACCGTCGAGATAAACGCTCAGGAATTCGCCCACACGCGGCAGGTCGTCCGTCGTGACGGGGGCGAGCTCGACATCTTTCGAATGTGCCACGTCGGCGAGTATGACCCCGGGAAAGGGTGCCGGACGGCGTCAGCCGGGGTGAAAGGACCGGCGCTCGTGAATTTCATCCGGTCATTCCCCGGTGGTTGCCGGCGGCGCATTTCTCACCCCTGTATCACCCGGCCCGGGGCTGCATTCGGCACGCGACAGCGGTCACTATCGGTTGGTGGCTGTCAACGAACCTGCCGGATCCTCTCGCGTGGCCAGCGTGCTGCTGGTCGCCCCCGCGTGCGACGGCAACGACGTGGGCGAGTCCTGGCTCGCCCACCAGTGGGCGAGCCTGCTCTCCGAGCGGTTCCGGGTGACGCTCCTGTCCACGTACAAGAAGGGCCACGTGCCGCCGTCGCGGCAGCTTCCCGGCGTGCGCGTGGTCGAGTGGCCGGAGCCGCCGCTGGTGCACCGCGCGGAGCGGCTCAACAGCCTGCTCCAGCCGGCGTACGTGCCGTTCTACGTGCGGGCCCGGCGCTGGGTCCGCGGACGCCTCGCGGCGGGCGAACGGTTCGACGTGGCGCACCAGCCGGCGCCCGTGGCGATGCGCTATCCGTCACCCGCCGCCGGCCTCGGCATCCCCCTGGTGGTCGGGCCGGTCGGCGGCAGCCTGGAGTCCCCGCCCGCGTTCGCCCGTCAGGAGGTGGTCCCGTGGTACCAGCGGCTGCGCGCCCTGGACCGGCTGCGGCTGCGGTACGACCCGCTCCTGCGCTCCACCTACGAGTCCGCCGACTGCGTGGTGGGCATCGCCCCCTACGTCCAGGAGGTCCTCGGCGACGTGCGGCTGCGGCGGTTCGAGACCCTCCGCGAGGTGGCCCTGCACGCGGTCCGGCCCGTGATCGACCGCAGGGGCCGCTCCGGCCCGGTGCGGCTGCTGCACGTCGGCCGGCTGGTGCGGACCAAGGGCGCGCGCGACGTGATCCGCGCCATGGCCGCGCTGCGCGACCTGCCGGTGGTGCTCGACGTGGTCGGGGACGGCAACGACCGTCAGGCGTGCGCCGACCTGGTGCAGGAGCTGGGGCTGGCCGAGCGGGTGACGCTGCACGGGGCGGTGCCGCGCGCCGAGGTCGACCGCTTCTACGAGCGGGCCGACGTCTTCGTCTTCCCGAGCTACCGGGAGCCGGGCGGCGCCGTCGCGCTCGAGGCGATGTCGCACGGGCTGCCGCTCGTGGTGTGCGACCGCGGCGGCCCGGGCGCGAACGTGACCGACGCCTGCGCGTTCCGGCTGCCCGCCGACTCTCCGGAGCAGCTCGCCCGCGACGTGGCGTCCGCGGTGCGCCGGCTGGTCACCGAGCCGGACCTGCGGCTGCGCATGGGCGAGGCGGCCCGCGCGCACGCGGTGGCCGAGCACCTGTGGGACCGGCGGGTCGACCGCATGGTGGAGCTCTACGAGCAGGTCGCCGCGGCGCGGCCCGCGGCCGGGGCACAGGCCACGGGATGAGCGACGACGACCGGCGTGCCAGGATGACTCGCATGGGCCGATCGTCCTGGTGGGTGCCGCTCCGATGGGTCGTCGGAGCGCTGGTCGCCGCCGCGCTGACCACGGTCGTGGTGTCCCAGGGCACGCCCCCCGACGACCCGGGCGCCTCCTCCGGCGGCACGGGGCAGGACGCCGCGCCCACGCCGTCCGGCGAGGCCCCGGACCCCGTCGTGGAGGCCGCGGCCCTCACGTTCCCCACGCCCGAGACCGCCGGGCTACCCGCCGGGTGGACGCCGCGGCGCACCCACACCGGCGACCTCCGGATCAGCGAGCCGGGCACCGTGGTCAGCGACCTGCGGATCACGGACGGCACCATCTACGTCGACGCCCAGGACGTGACGCTGCGGCGCGTGCAGGCCGTCGGGTCCAAGGTGGTCAACGACGACAGCTCGGTCTGCGGGTCCGGCCTGCTGGTCGAGTCCTCCGAGTTCGTGCGGAGCGACGTCCGGACCGGCGACGGCGACCGGCAGGTGATCGGCAACGGCGGGTTCACGGTGCGCGACGTGGTGATCGACGGCGTGCCCGAGGGCATCCGTGTGGGCGCCAAGCAGTGCGGCGACGTGGTCGTGGAGGACTCGTTCATCCGCGTGGTCCCGCCCGACGTCTGCACCGACTGGCACGGCGACGGCATCCAGGGGTACGGCGGCGGCAGCCTGACCGTCCGGAACACCCGGATCATCATGCGCGAGACGGCGGACTGCTACGGCACCGCGCCCTTCTTCTACCCGAGCGGCCAGGGCAACACGTCGCTGACCGTCGACGGGCTCCTGGTCGAGGGCGGCGGCTACGCGTTCCGGGCCGGCACCGAGGGCAGCGTGCGCAACCTGCAGGTGGTGCAGGACACCTGGGGCTACGGGCCGGTCGACGTCCTGTGCCCCGCCCTGACGACCTGGCAGGCGCACACCGTGACGGTCGACGAAGGCCGCACCACGCCCGTGGACCCGATCGAGTGCGGCGGCAGCGGCAACTGAGCCGCCCCGCCGTCGGCCCCGCCGCCGCCAGCCCCGGCCGTCGGACCCGCGTCAGACCCGCGAGCTCGCGTCCCGCTCCCACGTGGTGAAGTCGCCCGCGCGCACCGCCGCACGGGCGCGCAGGCGCCCGGCGAGCACCACACCGAGGAACACGGGTACCCGGGGCGCCAGGCCCGGCCGCTCCCGGACCACCCGCCAGAGGTCGCCGAGCGACGTCCGCGCCTCGGCGCCGCGCAGGCCCGCCCGGTCCGCCTGGACGTTCCCGGTGGTCACGCGCGCCCGGCGGCGCACCAGGTCGCGCAGGGTGCGTGCCGGGTGCACGACGACGGCGACGTCCGCCACCACGACGCGCTCGTGCGGGGCGAACGCCTCGGACAGCACCAGGTCGTCGGCCATCACCTGGGGCAGCGCGGCGATCCGGCCGGCCGCGGCCCGGGACACGGCCAGCACCCCGCGCCCGAACAGGCCCGACCGCACGGTGGGCAGCGCTTCCCAGACGTCGTAGTACCAGCGCGCGAGCAGGGACACGCCCGTGCGGGGCATGGTGCGCGACGGCGCCGCCACGGCGGCACCCCCGGGGCCCACCGCGGCCGCGAGCCGGGCCACGCCGTCGGCGGTGATCTCGACGTCGGCGTCCAGGTACACCCGCGGGAACGTGCGGGCCACCCGGTCGGCCGCACGCAGCGCGCGGGCCTTGGAGGGCTCGGGCAGGTCGAGGACGGTCACGGGATACTCCCCGGCCACGGCCGCCGTCCCGTCCGTGCACCCGTTGCAGGCCACCACGACCTCCAGCAGCCCCGGGTCGGCGCACAGCGCGTCCAGGAGGCGGCCGATCGTGCGCTCCTCGTCGTGCGCGGGCACGACGACGGACGCCACCGGCCCGCTCATCGCGGCAGCACCTCGTCGCTCGCGCCGAGCGCCGCCGGGCGCCGGGCCGGGCGGACCAGGGCCCGCAGCGTGGGCCACGACGCGCGGTGGCCCAGCAGGCCGCGCCGGAGCTCCACGAACAGGGTCACCCCGTAGTACGTCCAGGCCGCGCGGGTGCCGCGCCGGCGCCGGATCAGGCGCACCCGGTTCAGCATCAGCATGGTGTGCGTCTCGTGGCTCGTGCCCGAGCCGCCGCCGATGTGCATGGCGCCCGCCGTCGGCGTGTAGAAGGAGCGCCAGCCACGGTCCCGCGCGCGGAGCGCGAAGTCCGTCTCCTCGGAGTAGAGGAAGTACGACTCGTCGAACCCGCCCAGGGCGTCGAAGCACGCCCGGTCGACGAGCCAGATCGCGCCGACGGCCCAGTCCACCAGGTGCTCGGCCGTGTAGGCCCGTGGGTCTTCGATCCGCTCGGCGAAGGCCGCCAGGCGCGTGAAGCTCAGCCCGCCGGCCCGCGCCACGGTGGGTGTGCGGCGCAGCGTCGGGGACAGGCTCCCGTCCGCCTCGCGCGTGCGCGGCACCACGATGCCGACCCCCCGCCGGCGCAGCACGTCCAGCATCCGCGGGACGGAGTGGGCGTCGAGCTCCACGTCCGGGTTGAGCACGAGGATCGCGGCCGACTCCGGGGCGTACCGCACCGCCTTGTTCATCCCCGCGCCGTAGCCGTCGTTGACGCTCTCCACCACGCTGCAGTCGCCCCGGCGTCGCAGCAGCGTGAGCGTCTCGTCCGTGGACCCGTTGTCGACCACCACCGTGGTGTACGGCACGTCGCCGAAGGCCGCGGGCAGGCTGTCGAGCAGGGCGTCGATGTGCCGGGCGCTGTTGTAGGTCACGACCACCGCGGCGACCTCGGCCCCCATCAGCGCAGCCCCTTGACGAACGTCCGGGCCCGGTCCGCCGCGCGGACCGTGTAGCGGTCCCCGTGCCGCAGCCACGCGGCGACGTCGTCGGCCGTGTCGGTCGCGCGGAGGCTGAACCGGGCCTGCCGCCAGGACCCGGGCCCGGCCAGCGCCCGGTCGCTGGTGTAGACCCGCGTGTAGCCCAGCTTCCGCAGCGCGGTCAGGGTGGTCCGGTCGTAGCGGCCCAGCGGGCAGGCCGCGGTGCGCACCGGCTCCTCCAGCACGTCCTCCAGGCGCTCGCGGGCCAGCACGAGCTCCTCGCGCAGCTCCGGCGGGCGCAGCCCGCGCCAGACCCGGTGGTGCATGCCGTGCGAACCGACGCCCATCCCGGACCGGCGCAGCGCGCGCACGTCCCCGGCGGACAGCGAGCCCGCGTGGCCCAGGCGGCCGGCGATGACGAAGAAGTCGGCCACCCGTCCGCGCTCGACCAGCTCCGGGAGCGCCACCTCGACGTCGGAGGCGTTGCCGTCGTCGAGGCTGAGCCGCACGTCCGGCCGGACGGCGACCACGTCGAGCACGCGCCGGAACGTGTCCGTGCCGATCCAGTAGGCGGCCTCCTCGGCCGGGGCGTCGTGCGGCGGCGTCCCGATGCCGTGAAAGCAGAGATTGATCATTTGTTTATCGTGAACGACGACTCCCGGCCGTGGAATGCATTCCCGGGTGATTCTCCGGGTGATTCTCGGGGTATCTCCGCAGGGCTATGCCTGGGCGCGCAGCGAACCCGCGACACCGACCAGGAGAAAGAGCGCGCCCATCGTCATCGGGAACGCGAAGGCGTCGAAGAAGAGCAGGCTGACGAACCCGACGACCACCGAGGCCATGAGGGCCAGGGCGAGGTCGTAGGTCCTGGCGTCGGTGCCCGCGCTGCGCCTGCGGACCCGCAGGAGCACCCGGACCGTGGCCGCGCAGATGCCGAGGAACAGGACGGTGCCCACCAGGCCGACCGTCACCAGGAGCAGGAGGTACTGGTTGTCGAAGATCCGGTAGGTGGGCAGGAAGGTGCCGAGCCCCCGCCCGAACAGGGGGTCGCGCGCGATGAACTCGCCCGCCAGGTCGAACGAGCCGGTCCGCGAGGTGACGCTCGGGTCCTCGGCGGCGCCGGTGAACAGGCCGAGGATCGAGGACAGCATGCCCGGCGCGACCACCAGGCCCGCCAGGGCGCCGACGGCGGTCACGCCGAGCATGATCCGGCGCCGGGTGCCGTGCCAGCCGAGGAGCAGGATGACCAGGCCGATGGCGGCGCCCACGTAGGCGGACCGGGAGCCCGACAGGGGCACCAGCACGAGCGTCGCCGCGGCGGGCGCCCACCGCACCAGCGGCCTGCGCTCGGTGTGCTCGAAGCCGACGTGCAGGGTCAGCGGCAGCAGCATGGTCACGAGCACGCCGTACTCGATCGCGTGGGTCGCGGTGCCCTGCGGGCGGATCAGGCCGTTGCGCTCGCCGAGCTCGTAGGGCGCCGTGAGGGTCAGGCCCGGCAGGGCGAGCCGGTCCACGAGCAGCTCGCCGAGCACGAACTGTGCCAGCCCGAGCACGGCCAGGGCTCCGCTCGCGAGGGCGAGCCGCCAGACGAGCACGTCGCGCCGGGCGGTCGAGGTGATGCCGTCGTGCGCCAGCAGGAGCACGCCGGACCAGGCGAGCAGCGCCAGGATCGCGACGTCGGCGGGGCTCATCTCGTTGGACACCACGGGCCGGGACATGGCGATGACGTACGTGATCCCGACGCTGAACAGGAACAGGGCGAGCGAGACCCGGATCAGCCGGGGCCCGCTCAGCCTCGGGCGGGCGGCCCCGACGCCGGTGAGCACCCACAGCAGCAGACTGGCGAGGCCGACGACCATCGACGGCGCGCCCGCGCTGCCGAGCGGACCGATCACCAGCTTGGAGGGGATGGCGAACAGCAGGAGCAGGTAGACCGAGAGCCAGGTGACGACGTCGGGTCGCAACCGCCGCCGCGGCACCGGCCGCGGTGGCGAGGCGTGCCGCTGGACGGCGGCAGGCCGGGTCTGGGTCACCGGGACTCCGCGGAGGACGCTCGCGCGGCCGCGTCGTCCCTGCGCCGGTCACGGGAGTCGAGCGGGAGGTTGGGCCAGGACGGCAGGGCCCGGTCGTCCGCCGGCCGGCTCGCCGGCGGCTGCACCGACGGCGGTCGCACGGCGGGCAGCCGGACGGTCGGGGGCTTGGCCGGCTTGGTGGCGGGCGACCTCGGGTCCGCCGGCTGGGCGTCGGCCTTGGCGTCCGGGTTCGGCCCGGCCGGCTTGGACCCCGTGCCGGCGGGCCCCGCCGTGGCGGGCGCCGGCGCTTCCGGGTCCGACCCCGCCGGGTCCGTCGGGCCCTGCTTGCGGCCCCGCGTCCGGCTGCGCACCAGCCCGTCGACGGCGACGGCCGCGACCACGGTGGCCACCAGCCCGATGCCCCCGGCGGCGATGACCATGCGCACCGTGCCGCTGTTGTCGATCGTCGCCCGCTCGTCCTTGGCGAGGACCAGCGTGGACACGACGGTGTTCTTCGGCGCGTCGACCTCCTCCTGCAGGCGCTCGAGCTCGACCGGGATCGACGAGGTGAGCAGCTCCAGCGTCTCGAGGGTGGCCGCCGCGCTGGCGTCCGTCACGTCGACCGAGATCACCGGGCCACGGGTCGACTCCTCGATGGCCACGACGTACTCGGCGTCGGGCGAGCCCGAGCTGAACCGCTCCTTGGCCACGTCGCTCTCGTAGTACGCGACCACCACGCGGGCGGGCAGGTCGAGGCCGCCGAGGGCCAGGAACGGGTTGCCGCCCTCGCCGACCACCTGCTCGGACGGCACCAGCAGGACCAGCGCGCGTGCGGTGTAGACCGGGGGCTCGATGGTGCTCGCGCCGTACACGAGGCCGGCGGTCGCGAGCAGGCCCACGACGGTGACGATCCACCGGCGGCCCAAAGCTGCAATCACGTCGAGGAATGACATTTGTTCACCCTTTCCGGGCGTATCACGCCGCGCTCGACAAAGGTATCGTGCCGAGGGCGGGTAAAGGAACGGGTCGCGGAACTCCGGCGCGAATTTCGCCCGCTCCAGGAAATCGCGGAGACGCTATGACGTTGTGGGACCTGATACGTGCGGCGCTGCGGCGCTGGCCCGTCCTGCTCGCGGGTGCCGTGGCCACGCTCGGGCTCGTGTACACCACCACGCTGGACGACGGCGTGTACTGGAGCCGTACCCAGGTCGTCTTCCTCGCGCCCGCGAGCAAGGCCTACCCGAACGCGCTGCGCACCACGTCCGAGGACCTGATCATCACGGCCGGCGTGGTCGCCAAGGCCGTGGCCGGACCCGACAAGGTCACCAAGTACGCCTCGCCCGACGCGACGCTGGTGGGCGAGGGGACGCGCGACGGCTGGTCGATCCGGCTGCCCGACACGGGCGGCCAGTGGGCCCCCAACTTCGCCGAACAGGTGCTCTACGTCGAGGTCGTCGCGGCCACCGCCGAGGAGGTCGAGGCCCGGCAGGACGAGATCGTCGCGCAGATCGCCGACGAGCTGGACCGGCTGCAGCGCGACGCCGGGGTGGTGCCCGTCAACGCCATCACCGTGACGGTCGCCCCGGAGTCCCTGGTCGTGCACCAGGTGGGGGGCTCGACCGTCCGGGCCGCCGGGATGGCGGGCCTGCTCGGCGCGAGCGCCACGTTCGCGCTCATCGCCGTGCTCGAGACGCGCGCCCGGCGCCGCTGACCCGGGCCGGGCGTCAGCCGTGCGCCGCGCCACGGACCTCGTCCTCCACGATGCGGGCCACCGCCTCCTGTGCCGGCCCCCAGGACCGGCCCACGACGCTGGCGGCGGCCTTGGCCGCGTACGCGGCGGCGTCGGGCCGCCCGACGGCGGTGGCGAGCCCGGCGGCGATCCCGGCCGCCGTCGGCTCGGCCCAGCCCACGTACGGGTTGGGCAGGTCGGCGCGGGCCAGCGGCGAGTCGTTGACGACGGGCACGACGCCGGCGGCCAGCATCTCCTCGGCCACGAGCGAGATGTTGGTGAACGACATCGCCAGCCCCGCCACGACCCGCCCGTACAGCGCGTTGAGCTCCGCCGGGGTGAGGCGGCCGTGGTACGTCACCGGGAACGTCAGGTCGGCCGGGCGCGAGCCGTAGACGTGGATCTCCTGCTCGGGGTGCGCGCGGTGGAAGCGTTCGAGGGCGAGGCGGGCGAGGAGGTAGCCCCGGCGCCCGACGTCGGGCTTCGCGTAGAACACCACCCCGGACCGGGGCACCTCGACCTCGGGGAGCCGGTACGTGTCGGTGTCGCAGCCGAACGGCACCACGTCGCTGGCCTGGCCCAGCTCGGCCGTGAGGCAGCCGGCCACCATGTCGCCGAGCGCGATGCGCCGGAACGGGAACCGGTAGGTCATCGCGGCCAGCTCGTACTCGGACCCGCGCGGGTAGAAGTACGGCTCGTAGTCCTGGATGAAGTACAGGCGCCGGGTGGGCCGCCGGGTCCGGGCCACGATGACGTGCGCCGACTCCCACGACGACGCGACCACGGCGTCCATGCCGGTGATGCCCGCGCGCGCGTCCCGCACCTCGGCGCGCACGCCGGGCCAGCCGTGCCGCAGCTCGGCGGTCCGCTGGACGATGTCCAGGCCGTGCCGGTCGTAGAGGAACACGACGCACTTGTGCCCCCGCGCCTCCAGCCCCTCGACCATGCGGAACAGGGTGGTGTGGCCGCCGGAGCCCGCCGCTGGCGGCGACGTCACCCAGCCCACGGTGAGCGGGCGGTCGCCGGGCACGGGCTCCGGCGTCGGGAGCGTCTCCGGGACGTCGTCCGCGATGTCCGCGGCGTCGAGCTGGAAGCCGAGCGACGCGGCGGCCGTGGTCCGGTAGGCGCGCGCCGCGACGCGCTGGGCCAGCCCGCGCGCGCCCACGCGGCGCAGGCGGCGCAGCCGCGCCGTGGCCTTGGTCAGCCGGTTCATCGATGGTCCCCCTCGTGGTTCACGGGCGCGGTCACAGGCCGGACGTGGCCCAGCGCAGGTACATCAGCTCGGTCCGGGCGCGGCGGGCCATCCGGCGGACGACGGCGCCGGGGCCGGTCCGTCCCGTCCGCCCGGCCCGCGCCGCCCGGCGGAAGGCCCGCGCGGCCGAGGGCCACGCGACAGACGCCGGCCAGACCTCGGTCGCGAGCTCCAGGTAGGGCGCCGGCGACTCCGCCCGGTCGGCCGCCGCCGCCGCGTACCGCAGGGCGTCCTGGGCGAGAGCGGACCTGGCCCGGTCGTGCAGCCCGTGCGCGCCGGTGAGCCGGTCGCCGACGTTCGCGAACAGCCGGTCGTACGCGTCCGCGCGGGCGCGCAGGTCCAGCAGCGCGCCGGAGCCCTCGTTCACGCTCAGGCTCCCCGCGTGCTCCCTGTGCAGCGCCTGGTCGGCGCCGCCCACGTACGCGACGTCGCCGACGGCGGCGAGGCGCAGCCACATCTCGACGTCCATCGTGAACCGCAGGTGCGGGTCCAGCGGGCCGACGTCCTTGAGCAGGTCGGACCGCATGACCACCTCGGGGGAGGTGATGCAGCTGACGCCGGTGCGGCACCGCTCCGCCAGCCACGCGCGGCCGTCCCACACGGTCCAGGACAGCTCGCCGAGCGCGGGGACGGGCGGGGTGCCGTCGTCGAAGTGCTGCGGGTGGCCGTAGACGAGCCCGACCTCCGGGTGCTGCTCCAGCAGCGCCGTCGCCCGCGCGAGCGCGCCGGGCGGCAGCATGTCGTCGGCGTCGAGCCGCACCACGAACTCGCCCGTGCTCTGCTCCCAGCCCCGGTTGAACGACTCGACCTGCCCCAGGTTGCGCTCGTTCGCCAGCACCGTCACGCCCGGGTGCTCGGCCGCGAGGGCGCGTGCGACGGCGAGGCTGTCGTCCGTCGAGGCGTCGTCGACGAGGATCACCTCGACGTCGACCCCCTCCTGGGTCACGAGGCTGCCCACCGTCTGCGGCAGGAACCGGCCGTAGTCGTAGCACGGCACCACCACCGAGACCCGGGGCCGCAGCTGCGGGGCCGACGGCGGCCGCCGCCGGAACGACCGGGGCGCCAGCGGCGACCGGACCCAGGAGCCGAGCGTGCCCACGACCCGGGCGCCGAGCCCCGGCCCGCCCGTGGCGTCGCGGTCCACCCGGGCGCGCCACGCCACGGCGACGCGGTCGAGGGGCCCGGCCCCGGCGGCGCTCACCCGGCCACCCCCGCAGGTGCGGCCCGCCCGGTCACGGCGTCGCGCAGCGTGCGCACCACGTGCTCCTGCTGGTCGGCGGTGATCCCCGGGAACATCGGCAGCGAGAGGATCTGGCCGGCGTGCGCCTCGGCCCGCGGGGCGGTGCCGGGGCGGAAGCCCAGGTGCGCCGTCGCGGGCAGGAGATGGACCGGGGCGGGGTAGTGGATGCCGTGCCCGATCCCGGCCGCCGACAGCGCCGCGGACACCGCCGGCCGGTACGGGGTGCGCACCACGTACAGGTGCCACACGTGCGTGGCCCCCGGCAGCTCGCGCGGCGCCGCGAGCTCCGGCACCTCCGCGAACGCGTCGGCGAGCAGGGCCCCGTACCGGGCCGCGGCCTCCGACCGCCGCAGGTTCCACGCGTCGAGCCGGGTCAGCTTCGCCGACAGCACGGCGGCCTGGAGGGAGTCGAGACGCGAGTTGGCGCCCACCTCCAGGTGCTCGTAGCGGTTGACCCCGCCGTGGTTGCGCAGGCGGCGAGCCCGCTCGGCCACGTCGTCGGACGACGTCAGCACCGCGCCGCCGTCGCCGAACGCGCCCAGGTTCTTGCCCGGGTAGAAGCTGGTCGCGGCCACGTCGCCCGCCCCACCCGAGCGGAAGCCGTCCCGGCTCGCGCCCTGCGACTGGGCGGCGTCCTCGACCAGCAGCACGTCGGGGCCCACCAGCTCGCGCAGCTGCGTCACCGGCGCCATCTGCCCGTACAGGTGCACGCCGACGACGGCCCGGGTGCGCGCCGACAGCCGTCCGGCCACGTCCTCGGGGTCCAGCAGGAAGTCGTCGTCGACGTCGGCGGGCACGAGCAGCGCGCCGCAGCGCAGCACCGCCTCCGCCGTCGCGAAGAACGTGTTGGCCGGGACGACCACCTCGTCGCCCGGGCCGATCCCGGCCGCCCGCAGGGCGATCTCCAGGGCGTCCGTGCCGTTGCCCACGCCTACGGCGTGCTGCGCCCCGCTGTAGGCGGCGAACTCGCGCTCGAACCGCTCGACGTCCGGCCCCAGCACGAACCCGGACGTGCGCAGGATCTCGTCCCAGCGCTCGCGGACGTCGCCCTCCACCTCGGCGGTCTGCGCCCCCAGGTCCAGGAAGGGCACAGGCTCTCGCAGCTGCGCGGGGGAGGTCGTGGTCGTGGTCTCGGTCATCGGGTCGTTCCTCTCGGTGGGGCAGCCGGGACGGTGTCCGGCAGAAGATCCAGGGCCACGTCCGGTGTCGCAGCGGGCGCGGCGTCCGGCACGTCGGCCGGCGAGTCGTCCGGACCGTCGAGGGCCGTGCGGGCGGCGCGCCAGCGCGGCCGCACCCAGGCGAGCGTGGTGGCCGCGTAGAGCGCGAACGTGACCGCCCCGGCGAGCAGGCCGCCGATCAGCGGGTCCTCGACCCGGCCGGCGGCCAGCATGCCCGCGGCCACGGCGCCCGCTCCGGCCAGCCCCGGCACGGCCAGCGCCCAGGTCAGCGCGCCGACCTCGTCCCGCGACCGGCGCAGCAGCACCAGGTAGGCGGGCACCAGCACGCCCACGGAGACGGCGGCCTGCGCGACCGCGACGCCGATGCTCCCGGCCACCCGCGCGCCGAGCACGACGGCGGGGACCAGGGCCACCAGCCAGACCACCTGCACCGCGAGGACGCCGCGCGAGCGGCCCAGGGCGTAGAGGTAGCCGGCCAGGACGTCCGAGACGACGCGCACGGCGCCGACCACGGCGAGCGGTACGAGGATCTGCGCGGCCGGCTCCCACCGGGCCCCGTAGACGACCACGACCACGGGGTGGGCCAGCGCAGCGAGCATGGCCGCCGCCAGCACGACGGCCCACCAGACGGGCCCGAGCAGCGGCACGAGCGCGGCGCGGGCGCGCTCGCGCACCTGGGAGAAGGCGGGCAGCGTGACCGACCGCAGGGCCTGGCCCACCAGCGTCATGGGCCACGTCGAGATGTTCGCGGCGAGCACGTAGAAGCCGAGCTCGACGGCGCCCGCCATGTTGCCGAGCACCACGCGGTCGACCGAGAGCAGCACCCAGGACAGCAGGTTCGCGGCCGCGACGGGCAGGCCGAACGCGAGCACCGACCGGGCGACCGGCGGGTCCCACGAGAACCGCAGCACGGTCCGGGTGAGCCAGAACTGCATCGCGACGCCGCAGGCCTGGCCGACGACCCGGCCCACCGCCAGGCCGATCAGGCCGTAGCCGAGCACCGCCAGCACGAGGGTCACCACGGCGCCCACGCCGAAGTCGACGGCGTTGGAGCGGAACAGCCCCTGCTGGTCGAGCTTCCGCTGGAGCGTGGCGAACGGGACGACGCCGACCCCGGCCAGCAGGAACGTCGCGGCCAGGATCGCGATGGGACCGGCCGCGCCGGGACCGCCCATCGCCGACGCGAGCGCGGGCGCGGACAGCGCGGTGACCAGGGTGAGCGTGCCGCCGGTCACCAGTCCGAGCACCGCGACGGGGCCGGTGCGCCGCTCGAAGTCGGGGCTGCGCACGAGGTCGGCGCTCAGGCCGAGGTCCGCCAGGGCCATGACCACGCTCTGCACCGTCAGGGCGATCGCGTACAGGCCGAACTCCTCCGGCGACACGATGCGGGCGATGACGATGCCCAGGCCGAGATTGCCCAGCCGCACCACGACGGTGCCCGTGGTGCTCCAGCGCAGGGCGGTCCCGACGCGGCCGCTCAGGGTGGCGCCCGTGCTCATGTCCCGAACCTCGCGAGGAGCTGGCCGCGGACCTTCCAGCGCAGCGACTCGACGGCCTCGACGCCGAGCCGCGACCGGTGCGCCGCGCGCCCGGCGAGGCGGGCCCACTGCCAGGCGGGCGACCGGACGACGGCGGGGTCGGCCTCCCGGGCGAGCCGCAGGAGCTGCGCGCGGTGCTCGGCGCCGTCCGGCCCCGGGGGCAGCAGCGTGGAGGCGAGCACCACCTCGCGCGCGACGGCGGCGTCGGCCCGCGCGCGGAGGCGGTCGGGGCGGCGCAGCAGGTGGCCGTCCTCGCGGAAGAACAGGTCGAACGTCTCGAGCACGGAGCGCCAGTTGTCGAGGTTCCCGCCGAACTGGACGTTGTGCATGTTCGTGTCGTGCTGCCGGTAGTAGGCCTGGACCGGCCCGTTGACGCGGCCGATCCGGCCACGGGCGGCGGCCTGCAGCCACATGTACATGTCGGCGGCCTGCGGCAGCGCGGCGTCGTAGCCGCCGATCGCGTCGTAGACGGACCGCCGCATCACGACCTCGGGGTTGGTCGGGATGTTCCGCCCGCGGCGGGCGACGTGGCCCACCCACTGCTCGCCCTCCCAGACGGTCCACCAGCTCCGGGTCGGCGTGAAGGCGGGCGGCGCGCCGTCGAAGTCGGTCACGAGGCCGTAGACGAGGGAGATCCGCCGGTCGTGCTCCAGCAGGGCGGCGGCACGGGCCAGCGCGCCGGGCGCGAGGGCGTCGTCGGCCGACAGGAGCACCACGTAGTCCCCGCGGGCCCGGCCGAGCCCGTCGTTGTACGTGCGGATGTGCCGCATGTTCTGCTCGTGCTCGACCAGTGTCACGCGCGGGTCCGACGCGGCGATCTCGCGCGCGACGGCGACGCTCCCGTCGGTCGAGGTGTCGTCGACCACGATGACCTCGACGTCCACGCCCTCCTGGGCGAGCACGGAGCCGACAGAGGTCGGGAGGTACTGCCCGTAGTTGTAGTGCGGCACCACCACCGAGACGAGCGGGCGCGTGCGCAGGGGGAGCGGGGCCCGGACCGTGGTCATCGCGCCACCTCCCGGACCAGCCGCCGGGCCGGCACGCCGGCCCAGGTCTCGCCGTCCGGCACGTCGGAGAGCACCACGGCGCCCATGCCGACCACGGCACCCGCGCCGATCCGGACGCCGGGGTGCACGGAGGCATTCATGCCCAGGTAGGCGGCGCGGCCCACGCGCACGCCTCCGCCGAGGGAGACCCCGGCGGCGAGCGTCGCGAAGTCGTCCAGCACGCAGTCGTGCGTGACCGTCACCCCGGGCATCGCGACCACGTGCGCGCCGAGCACGGCGTCCGCGGTGATCGTCACGCCGGCCAGCAGCACCGAACCCTCCCCGACCGGGCACCCGGCGGGGTTGCGCACCGACGGGTCGACGACGCGCGCGTAGTTGGCGCCCGCGTCGAGCCGCGCGTGCACGGCGGCGCGGGCGCGGCTCGGGCCGACGCAGAGCAGCAGGCGGGCGCCGGGGTGCTCCGCGGCGGCGCTCACCGGCCCCAGCACCGGCGCCCCGCCGAGCGCGGGCGGCAGGTCGGCGTAGCGGTCGTCGAGCACGCCGAGCACGTCGTGCCCGGCCTCGGCGACGACGGGAAGCACCTCGCGGGCCAGCCCGCTCGCCCCCACCAGCAGCAGCGGCCCGCCCCAGCTCGCCGCCACCTCACTGCCCCCCGTACCCGCGGAGCACCTCGACCACGCGGCCCAGCTCCGCGACCGTCATCTGGTGGAACAGGGGCAGGATCAGCGTGCGGTCCGTGAGTCGCTCGGTCACGGGCAGCGGCACGCGGCCGCGGTCGGCGTGGGCCGGCTGCCGGTGCGCGGCCATGATGCCGCGGCGCGCCGAGATGCCCGCCGAGGCGAGCGCCAGGAGCAGCCCCTCCCGGTCCAGGCGGTACCCGGGCAGCACCTCGGCCCACAGCGACTGCACGTTGGCGCGGCCCCAGGCCGGGTCCTCGACGAGGCGCAGGCCGGGCACGTCCGCCAGCTCGGCGCGGTAGCGGGCGGCGAGCTCGCGCCGTCGGGCGACGATCTCGGGGAGGCGGCCGAGCTGCACCAGGCCGACGGCGGCCTGCAGGTCGGTCATCCGGAAGTTGAACCCGACCTCGTCGTACTCCTCCGGCGGGGAGACGAGGGCGGTGTGCCGGTCCGCCGCGGAGACGCTCATGGCGTGCTCACGCAGGCGCCGCGCGCGGGCGGCCCAGTCCGGGCGGCTGGTGGTGATCATCCCGCCCTCACCGGTGGTGAGGATCTTGCGGGGGTGGAAGGACCAGGCGGCGATCTCGGCGCCGGCCCCGACCGGGCGGTCGCGGTAGGTCGAGCCGGCGCCGCACGCGGCGTCCTCGATCACCACGATGCCGAGCGGGTCGCACAGCTCGCGGATCGCGGCGAGGTCGACCGGCACGCCGGCCTGGTCCACCGCGATCACCGCGCGGGTGGCGGGCGTGAGGGCGGCGGCCACCGTCTCGGCGGTGAGGTTGCCGGTGGCGGCGTCCACGTCGGCGAAGACGGGGCGCGCGCCCACGTAGGTGGGGGCGTTCGCGGTGGCGACGAACGAGAACGACGGCACCACGACGTCGTCGCCGGGCCGGATGCCCGCGACGACCAGGGCGAGGTGCAGCGCCGTGGTGCAGCTCGACGTCGCGACGGCGGCGCGGGCGCGCATCGTGTCCGCGAACGCCGTCTCGAACGCGGCGACCCGCGGGCCCTGGGCCACCCAGCCGGACTCGATCACCTCGGTGACCGCGGCGATCTCCTCGGCGCCGAGCCACGGCTTCATGACGTCGACGCGGTGCAGGCCCTCCTCCACGGCGGTCATGCGACCACCCCCGCGGGGGTCGTCGCGTCGGCCGGCGCGACCCAGTTGCGGTCCTCGATCCGGCTCAGCATCTCCTCGGGGCTCTCGGGCCGGCTGCGGAACCAGTCGACCAGGTCGGCGACCCCTTGCTCGAAGGTGGTGCGCGGCTCGAACCCGGTCAGCTCGCGCACCAGGGTGTTGTCCACCAGCAGGCGGCGCACGTCGCCCGGGCGGGCCTCCAGCCGCTCCGGCTCGAGGTCGGGTCGCCCGGCGAGCCGGGCGACCGTGGTCACCAGCTCGTTGATCGTCACCTCGGCGCCCGAGCCGACGTTCACGGTGCGGCCGACGGCGGCGTCGCACACCGCGATGTCGGCCAGGCCCCGCGCGGTGTCGCTGACGTGCAGGAAGTCGCGCGTCTGCTCGCCGTCGCCGTAGACGAACGCGGGCAGGCCGCACAGGGCGCGCACGATCGTGCGCGGCAGCACCTCGCCGCTGTCGCCCTCGAAGTGGCTGCGCGGGCCGAAGGTGTTGAACGGCCGGACCACCACGACGGGCATGCCGTGGGTGCGGAACGCGGCTCGCGCGTACGCCTCGCCGGCCAGCTTGGACCCGCCGTAGACCGTCTCGGGCCAGGTCGGGTGCCGCTCGTCCATCGGGGCGTACTGCGCGGTGCCGAACACCTCGCTGGAGCTGACGTGGACGAACCGGCCCACGCCCGCGGCGCGCGCCCGTTCGAGCAGCTCCAGCGTGGCGGTCGCGTTGACCTCGTGGTTCTCGCGCGGGTCGTGCAAGCTGTGCCGCACCCCCAGGCAGGCCAGGTGGAAGACGACGTCCGCGTCGTCGACCAGCGCGAGCGCGGCCTCGCTGCGGATGTCGTCGGCGACCAGGCGCACGGTGCCGTGCCCGTCGGTGTCCTCCAGGTGGTGGGCCAGGTTCTCGCGCCGGCCGTTGACCAGGTTGTCCACCACGGTGACCGACGCCGCGCCCCGGCGCACCAGCTCGTCGACCAGGTGGCTGCCGATGAATCCCGCGCCGCCCGTGACCAGCACGCGCGTCCCGCTCAGCGCGCTCATGCGGCCGCTCCGTTCCCGGTCGGCCCGCTGGCGAGCACCGGCGTGCGTGCGCCGGTCTCGACCCGGGTCACGCCGCCGCCCGTGGCGAGGCTGCGGTCCGCGGCCTCCAGCACGTCGAGCACACGCAGGCCCGCGGCGCCGTCGGTCAGGGCCGGGCGCTCGCCCTGGATCGCCTCGGCAAGCTCGCCCACCATGGACCCGAGCGCCTCGCGCTCCTCCAGGGCCGGCGACCAGGTGTCGCCCAGGCGGTAGGAGATCGTGGCGGCCCGGCGCTCCAGGCTGTCGAACGCCTGGGTCTCCAGGTCCACGCCGCGGTCGTAGACGCTGATCCGCTGCTGCGGGTTCAGGTCGTCCCACACGAGCGTGCGGCGTGACCCGCCGATGGTCATCCGCCGCACCTTGGTGGGGCTGAGCCAGTTCACGTGCACGCTCGCCACGGCGCCGCCCGGCAGGGGCAGCACCAGGTAGCCCACGCAGGACTTGCCCGCGCCGATCGGGTCGGCGCCGTGCGCCGCCACCGACTCCGGCTGCAGGCCGCCGGGCAGGATGAAGTCGATCACCGAGAGGTCGTGCGGCGCCAGGTCCCAGAACACGTCGACGTCGGGCTGGACCAGGCCCAGGTTGATCCGGACGGAGTCGATGTAGAGGATCTCGCCCAGGTCGCCGTTCGCGACCAGCTCGCGGATCTTCCGGGCCGCCGGGGTGTAGCAGTAGGTGTGGTCGGTCATGAGCACCAGGCCGCGGTCCCGCGCCTCGGCGACCATCTCGGTGCCCGCTGCTGCCCGGTCGGCGATCGGCTTCTCGACCACCACGTGCTTGCCGGCGCGCAGTGCGGCCAGCGCGATCGCGTGGTGCGTCCGGGCGGGCGTGGCGATGGCCACCGCGTCCACGTCGTCCCGGGCGAGCAGTGCGTCGAGCGACGTCTCGACGTCGGCCCGGCCGTTCGCGCGGGCCACCCGGGCGGCGCGGTCCGCGTCGAGGTCGCAGACGGCGGCCAGCTCCCAGCGGTCGGACGCCGCGAAGTTGCGTGCCAGGTTGGGTCCCCAGTAGCCGGCGCCCACCACGGCCGCCCGCAAGAGTCTCTGGTCCATGCTGCCTTCTTCCGGTATCAGCTCGGATCGGCCCGGAGTGTTGTCATCCTGGCTCCGATCAATGTACGTCCCGGCCTCACGGCGAACTGGCCGGGGCCTTTCGAAATCACCCGTACTCGACGTTTATTCACCCGGAGCGGGTTTCACCCAGGGGTGAAAGAGAATTGCGCGAAGGGCGCCGGAAATGCCGCGACGAGCATTCATCCGTGCTTCTCGGACAATGCGCGCGAGTGGCCCGTCACCGTGTCGAACACCCGCACGTAGGTCTCCGCCTGCAGGCGCCAGGACAGCTCGCCCTCGATCCGGGCGCGGCCGGCCAGGCCCATCCTCCGGGCGCGGTCGGGGTCGTCGAGGATCTCGAGGATCGCGTCGCCGAACGCCGCGGGGTCGCTCCCGGCGACGTACCGGCCCGCGTCGCCCGCGCTGCGGCGGGTCTCGGTCAGGTCGGTCGCCACGACGGGCAGCTCGTGCGCCATGTACTCCAGGGTCTTGTTCATGGTGGAGCGGTCGTTGAACTCGTTCGGCGGGTCCGGCGTGACGCCCAGGTCCGCGCTGGACAGCCACCGGCCGATGGCGACGTGGTCGACCCGGCCGGTGAAGTGCACCCAGAGGTCCAGCCCGCGGCGCGTGCAGTCCGCGCGCAGCCCCTCCAGCGCGTCCCCGAAGCCGAGCAGCGCGAAGCGCACGTCGGTGCGGCCGCGCACGCGCACCACGTGCTCGATGGCGGCCAGCAGCCGGTCCACGCCGTCCTGCGAGCCCATGATCCCCACGTAGCACACGAGGTGCTTGCCCAGGTCACGGGCCCCCGGCTCGGGGTCGCCGCGGCGCATCAGGTCGGCGTCGGGCGTGCTGAGCACCACCGAGCTGCGGCTCAGGTCGACCTTCCCGCGCTCCAGCGCGATCTGCCGGTACGAGCCGTTCGTCGAGATCACGTGGTCGGCGGTGCGGTACGTCGCGCGCTCCAGGAGCAGCAGCGCCCTGTACAGCAGGTCCTGCCGGCCGAACTTGGCCAGGTACACCTCGGGGCACAGGTCGTGCTGGTCGTAGACGAAGCGCACCCCGCGCCGCAGCCGCCAGAGCAGGGCGAGCAGCCAGTAGGTGTCCGGCGGGTTGCACGCCTGGATCACCTGGAACGGCGCGTCGCGGTGCACGCGGGCCGAGGCCCGCGCCGTCCGCCACCAGCAGACGAGGAACTCGCGGACGTAGCCCAGGACCCCGCGGGAGTCCGGCGGCGGGGCGTACGAGTAGACCGTCGTCTCGTCCACCTGGAACCGGGCGGGCTCGTCGGGGTTCTCCTGCGGGCAGACGACGCTCACGCGGTACCCGGCGTCCGTCAGCGCGCGGCACTCGGACCGGACCCTGCGGTCGATCCTGAACGGCAGGTTCTGGATGATCACCAGAACGTGTGGAGCGTCGGAATGCATAAGGAAAGTGTTGCCCCCGCAGCGCCCTCCAGAAACCCGGGGAGCGGGTGAACACATCGATTCACCCGCGGCGCCGGGTGATATCCCGGGCGTGGAACATCACCCGAACATCACCCTGTCCCGAGGTTGATGTCCTTGGCCTTTTCCGGGTGGGCCCAGGAACGTCGCACAAAGCCGTTCCCGGTATTTCATCCGGTGGTTCGGCGGGCCTTTCGGCACTCCTCGCGGATGATCCCGACGACCGTCTCGGTGGTGCGGTCGAGGTGGCTGCTGCCGTCGTCCAGCCGCGCCGTCGGGCTGATGTAGCTCAGCGGCCCGACATGGGTCGCGGGGTCGAGCCGGTGCACGCGGACCTTCCCGGCCGCCAGGGCCCGGTTCCAGGGGCTGCGCCGCAGCAGCCGCCACCGCTCGGGGAACAGCCAGGTGCTGACCTGTTCGATCCAGTCGTTCCCGCTGGTCAGCCGGTGCAGCCCGGCCGCGTGCGTGAGGTCGTTGGCGCCGTTGTGGAACCCGCCGAGCGTGATGAGCCAGACCGGGGCGCGCAGCTGCGTCCAGAGCTCCTCGACGGCCCCGAGGGCCACCTGGGCGCCGCCGCTGTAGCCGAGCAGCACCACCGGGATGCCGCTGCCGGGCGCGTAGCCGGCGAGCCGGAGCTGCTCGGCGGTCTGCCCGCCCACGGCGCGGTTGTACAGCGGGCGGTAGCGGCGGTCGGCCGCGACGAAGGTCTGCATCACGTTGTGCAGGAACAGCGTGATTCCGATGTGCCGCCGCAGCCAGTCCCACACCGGCCGCCCGACCAGCGGGTCGGCCAGCGGGGAGTACGGCTGGACCTGGCCCAGCACCCGCAGCTCGGGCGCCCCGGCGATCACGGCCTGGACGAGCTGGCCGCCGTCGCGCGTGTCGGTGAAGCGGCGCTTGCCGATGCCGTCGAGGTAGACCAGGTAGGCGTCCGGCGGCCGGTCGGGGTCCGCGCCGCGCGCGTAGGGCAGGTTCGCGGGCAGCACCGGGACCTGGGTGCGCCAGCCGACCGTGTAGACCATCAGCTCGTAGCGGGCGAGCAGGCCCTCGGCGAGCAGGAACGGCCCGATCGCGAGCACGAGGAGCAGGGGGAGCAGCTCGGTCATGCGGGCACCTCCCGCGCGCCGGCCATGAGCCGTGCGGTCAGCCGCCGGACCACCTCGACGGTCGCGGCGAGCCCCAGCCCGGCCCCGGCGACGCACGCGGCCGCGGCCCACCAGCCGAGACCGGACGCGGTGGCGAGCGGCCCGGCCAGGCCCGCCCCGACCCCGACCACGAGCAGCAGGTGCAGGAACGGCCCGAGCAGGGGGAACGCGAGGATCGCCGCGAGCAGCATCGGCGCGACCAGCGCGGGCGTCCAGGCCAGGGTGGGCCCCGGTAGCGTGCCCGGCTGGACCCAGCCGGCGAGGGCCCACGCGGCCGGCGGCCACAGGGCGACGACCACCCCCTCGACCACGGTGCCGGTGGTCATCAGCGCGACCAGGAGCCGCGGGGAGAGCCGGGGCCGGCGGGCCACCAGGGGCAGCACCCGCCCGGCGCTCTCGGACAGCCCGGCGAGCACCAGCAGCACGACGACGGCGGTCGGCACGCCTCAGCCCTCCCGTCCGGGGCCGGCCTGCGCGTCCCCGTGCGCTCCGGCGAGGTACCGCTCGAGCTCGTCCGCGGCGCGCAGCGCGCCGCCCGCCTCCTCCTGGGCGTCCCGCTGCACGCCGGCGGCCGCCCGGAAGCGGGGCTCCCGGAGCAGCCGCCTGGCCAGGACGTACACGGACTCGGGGGTCGCGTCCTCGGTGCTGAGCGCGAGCCCCGCGCCGAGCTCGACCACCCGCTGGGCCACGAGCGGCTGGTCGGCGCCCTGCGGCACCACGAGCGTCGGCACCCCGGCCAGCATCGCCTCGTTCACGCTGTTCATGCCGCCGTGGGTGACGAAGAGCGCGGCCTGGGCCAGCACCTGGAGCTGCGGCACCGACGGGCGCGCGAGCACGTTGGCCGGCAGCTCGCCCAGGTCGGCGGGGTCCGTGTGCCCGGTGGAGACCACGACGGTGCCGCCCAGCGGCGCCAGCGCGGTGGCGAAGGTACGCAGCAGCCCCGGGCCGGCGTCGAACACGGTGCCCAGCGACGCGTACAGGACCGGGCTCTCGAGCCGGTCCGCCGCGAACGCCGGGTCCGGCAGTCGGGAGCCCACGCTCGCCCCGACGAACCGGAAGGACGGGTCGAAGGCGTCGGCGCCCGGCTGGAAGGCGCGGGAGGTGAAGACGAGGTTCAGCGGCTCGCGCGCGTCCATCAGGTCGGTCAGCGGCAGGCCGCCGGTGTCGTAGCCGCGGCGCAGGGCCCAGCGGGCCCCGGCGTAGTCGCGGGCGAGGCCGGGATGCGCCGCGGCCGCGGCCAGCAGCTCCGTGGACAGGCGGCCGGGGCTGGGCACCTGCCGGTTGAACGCGAACGTGGTGAACGTCGCGGCCGCGGGCACCCCGAGCTCGCGCGCGGCGACGGCGCCCCACGGGCAGGCCGCGCCGTGCACCACGAGGTCGGGCCGGGCGGCCCGGAGGTCGGCGAGCACCGAGGGCAGCAGGCCGACGGCGGCGTGCGCGAGCCCCGCCATCATGGCCAGCGGGATGGGCGGGTCCGGCAGGGGCAGGTCGCCCCCGGGGTACAGGTGGACCCGGGCCCCCGCGGCCTCGATCTGCGCCGCGAACGCGGGGGTGGTGTGGTAGGTCACCGTGTGGCCCCGGCGGACGAGCTCGGCCACGACCGGGAGCGTCGGGTTGACGTACCCGTGCATGCCGATGTTCAGGAAGGCGACGGTGCTCATCGGCCGCCTCCGGCTCGCCGTCCGGGGATGCCGGCGGGCGCCGCCGCGACGGGCTCGCGCCGGTACAGGCCCGGGCCGGTGATGACCAGCTCGTCGAGGAACCGGCTCGCCGAGTCCAGCGCCGCGTCGATCAGCCGCCGGGAGTGACTGAAGTCCCACATCGCCGGCCAGGCCGCCACACCTGTCGGCAGCACGACGGTCGGGATCTCCCGCGCCACCTCCCGCAGGTCGCGCTCGATCTGGTGGTGCATCATCAGCAGCCCGGCGCGGGCGGCGACGGCCTCGGCCCGCCGTGGCGGGGCCGTGGTGCCCAGCGGCAGCGCCTCCCGCCCGGTCACCACGACCACGACGCTCGCGGCCCCGGCCTGCCGGGCGGCGAGGACCGGGACGTGCGCCACGGCGCCGCCGTCGACCAGCGTCTGCCCGTCCCGGACCACCGCGGGCAGGACGCCGGGGATGGCCGCACTGGCGAGCAGGGCGGACTCCAGGTCGCCGCGCTCCAGCAGCACCTGCTCGCCGCTGGCCAGGTCGGTGGCGACGGCGATGAAGCGGACGGGCAGGTCCTCGATCCGGGCCGGCAGCCCCGCGCGCCTGATCAGGCGGCGCAGCCCGGCGTCGGCGAACAGGCCCGCCCGGAACGAGCGCAGGCCGAAGGGGAACACCTCCCGGCGGCGCAGCCCCGTCCAGGTCAGGGCCAGCGACCGCGCGGCGCTGCCGGGGTGCGCGGCGGCCACCGCGCCGTTGAACGCGCCCACGGACGTGCCCACGATCAGGTCGGGCACGAACCCGTGCTGCTCCAACGCGTAGCCCACCCCCACCTGCGTGGCCCCGTACACGCCGCCGCCGCCCACGACGGCGGCGACGGGGCGCGGGAGGCCGCGCAGGCCCCGGGGCGGATCGACCGGTTCATCTGGTGCGAACCTCATGTCGGCGACTCCTTGCTGATCCGACGGACTGCCCCGTCGACACACTTGTCCACTGCCTCGACCGCGAACCCCTCCAGTTTGTGACGACCTGGACCGCGCGGCCCGTCGGCAGTGTCGGTGAGCCCGCCTAGGCTTAGGGGCGATGACTTCCCTCTTCGACAGCCTCTCCCTGCCCGGCCTCGACCCGGCGGCGCCGGGTGACGAGGCGCGCCTGCCGCGCACCGCCCCGCGGTGGGACGACGGCGGGGGCGCCGCCGACCCCGGCGAGGCCGCCGTGCCGGCCGAGCCGGAGTGGCTCGCGGGCCTGCCGCACGAGTCCGAGGCGCCGCGCGCCCGCGGGGCCTACGCGCACCTCGACCCCGACGAGCTGCTGGACGGGCTCAACCCGAAGCAGCGCGCCGCCGTGGTGCACGAGGGCGGGCAGCTGCTCATCGTGGCCGGCGCCGGGTCGGGCAAGACACGGGTGCTCACGCACCGCATCGCCTACCTGCTGGCCACGGGCCGGGCGCGGGCGGGCGAGATCCTGGCGATCACGTTCACCAACAAGGCCGCGGCCGAGATGCGAGAGCGCGTCGAGGGCCTGGTGGGCCCGGCCGCGAACCGCATGTGGGTGTCCACGTTCCACTCGGCGTGCGTGCGCATCCTGCGCCGGGAGGCGACCACGCTCGGGCTGCGGTCGAGCTTCAGCATCTACGACGCCGCGGACAGCCAGCGCCTCATCACGCTGGTGACGCGCGAGCTCAACCTCGACCCCAAGAAGTACCCGGCGCGCGGGCTCTCGAACAAGATCAGCGACCTCAAGAACGAGCTGATCGACCCGGAGACCTACGCGCGGCAATCCATGGCGCACGCGGAGCAGGAGGCGCAGGCGGAGGCCGCGTCCGCCGCGGCGGGCGGCATCCGGCGGCCGTGGGGCGGGCAGTCGGCCGACGAGCGCAACACCACCACACCCAAGTTCGACCAGGTCCTGGCCGACGTCTACACCCGTTACCAGGCGCGCCTGGCCCAGGCGAACGCCCTGGACTTCGACGACATCATCATGACCACGGTGAATCTGCTCCAGGCGTTCCCGAACGTCGCGGAGCACTACCGCCGCCGGTTCCGGCACATCATGGTGGACGAGTACCAGGACACCAACCACGCGCAGTACACCCTGGTCCGGGAGCTCGCGGGGGTGGGGGCCGACGACGACTCCGGGCTGGACCCGGCCGAGCTCACCGTGGTGGGCGACTCCGACCAGTCCATCTACGCGTTCCGTGGTGCCACCATCCGCAACATCCTGGAGTTCGAGAAGGACTACCCGGACGCCACCACGATCCTGCTGGAGCAGAACTACCGCTCCACGCAGAACATCCTGAGCGCCGCCAACGCGGTGATCTCCCGCAACGCCGGCCGCACGCCCAAGCGCCTGTGGACGGACTCGGGCGCCGGGGCCAAGATCGTGGGCTACGTCGCGGACGACGAGCACCAGGAGGCCCGGTTCGTCGCCGACGAGATCGACAAGCTCGGAGACAGCGACGATGTGCGCCCCGGCGACGTCGCGATCTTCTACCGCACCAACGCGCAGTCCCGTGCGCTGGAGGAGGTGCTGGTCCGCGTCGGCCTGCCGTACAAGGTGGTGGGCGGCACCCGGTTCTACGAGCGCCGCGAGGTCAAGGACGCCGTCGCGTACCTGCGAGCCCTGGCCAACGAGGACGACGACGTGAACCTGCGCCGCATCCTCAACGTGCCCAAGCGCGGGCTCGGTGACCGCGCGGAGTCGCTCGTCGCGTCGTTCGCGGAGCGCGAGCGCATCTCCTTCGGCGCCGCCCTGGAGCGGGCCGACGAGATCCCCGGCATGACCAACCGCTCGCTCAAGCCGTTGCTCGCCTTCCGCGACCTCATGCGCGAGCTGCGCGGCCTGGTCGACGACGGCGCGGCGCCGGCCGTGGTGCTCGGCGCGGTGCTCGACCGCACCGGCTACCTCGCCGAGCTGCGCGCCAGCGAGGACCCGCAGGACGAGGGGCGGGTCGAGAACCTGGCCGAGCTGCACGCCGTCGCCGTCGACTTCGGGGAGACCGACCCGGAGGGCTCGCTCGCGGACTTCCTGGAGCGGGTCTCGCTGGTCGCGGACAGCGACCAGATCCCCGACGAGGACGTGGCCGACGGCGCGGCGGAGGAGGCGCCGAAGGAGAACCAGGGCGTCGTCACGCTCATGACGCTGCACACGGCCAAGGGCCTGGAGTTCCCGGTCGTCTTCCTCACCGGCATGGAGGACGGCACGTTCCCGCACATGCGCTCGCTGCACGACGACACGGAGCTCGCGGAGGAGCGCCGCCTCGCCTACGTGGGCATCACGCGGGCGCGCGAGCGGCTGTACGTCACGCGGTCGTCGGTGCGCGCGGCCTTCGGCATGGCGAACGAGTTCCCGGAGAGCCGGTTCCTGCAGGAGGTCCCCGAGGAGCTGTGGGACTGGCGGCGGCGCGAGTCGTCGACGGCCGCGATCCGCGCGGGCCGGGGCGGCTGGAGCGGCGGGTACGGTTCCGGCGGGTACGGTTCCGGCGGGCGCTCGGGTTCGGGCGGGCGCGGGCAGGGCTCGGGCTCCTCGTGGTCCTCGGGACGGTCGGGGTCCTCGCGCACCGGCACCACGTCGTCGTCGGGCGGCGGGCAGGCCAACCCGTTCTCCCCGCAGAAGAAGGCGGGCGCCACGGGCGGGTTCGGCGGCATCAACGTGCAGAAGGACATCCCCAGCCTGGAGATCGGCGACCGCGTGACGCACGACTCCTACGGCCTGGGCACCGTCGTGGACGTCGAGGCCAACGCCGTGGTCAAGATCGACTTCGGCACCAACGGGACCAAGCGCATCGCGCTGAAGTACACGGCGGTCACCAAGCTCTGACCGAGGGGCCCGGCATCGCCCGGCCCGGCCAGAACCGCCCGGCCGTGCCCGCCCAGTCGCGGCCCATCATCTTCTTCGAGGCCCGAGTTTCTTCGCTTTGACGAGGCTCAAAGCGAAGAAACTCGGGCCTCGAAGGGGAGTGGGCGGTCCCGGGGAACCTCCGGCAGCCCCGGTTCTGCAGCGCGGCCTGGGACGTCGGACCGCTGGCGCGTCGCCCGCTTCACATTCCGGACTTTTTCGGTCCACGGAGGTTCGGTACCGTCCGCTCATGGTCCTGACCGACGACGCCCGGCCCGGTCTGGTCGCCGGGACCGGCGCAGTCCCCGCCGCCCCGGCAGCCACCCCGGCCCACCAGGCCCACCCGGCCACGCTCCGGGAGCCCGGAGCCGGTCCGACGGCGGCGCACGGCCCCCGGATCCCCGGCCTCGACGGGCTGCGGGCCGTCGCGGTGGTCGCCGTCGTCGCGTTCCACCTGGCGCCCGCGTGGGTGCCCGGCGGGTTCCTGGGCGTGGACGTCTTCTTCGTGGTCAGCGGGTTTCTCATCACCACGCTGCTGCTGCGCGAGGTCGCGGGCACGAGCTGGATCCGGCTCCCGCGGTTCTGGGTGCGCCGGGCCCGCCGGCTGCTGCCCGCCCTCGCGCTGGTGCTCGTCACGAGCATCCCGGTGGCGCGGCTGGTCGAGCCGGACCTCACGGTCGGCATCGGGCGCCAGCTCCTGGGGGCGGTGACGTTCAGCACCAACTGGGTGGAGATCGCCGCGGGTACCGACTACTTCGACGAGTCCCAGCCGGAGCTGTTGCGCATCCTGTGGTCGCTGGCCATCGAGGAGCAGTTCTACCTGGCCTGGCCGGTGCTGCTGGTGCTCCTGCTGATCACCGTGCGTTCGGCCGCCTGGCGGGTGCGGATCGTGGTCGCGTGCGCGTTCGTGTCGGCGGCGGCCATGGCGCTCCTGCTCATGCCCGCGTACGGGACCGGCGTCGACCCCACCCGCGTCTACTACGGCACCGACACCCATGCGTTCGGCCTGCTCCTGGGCGCGGCGGTGACGCTCCGCTGGGCCAAGGCAGGCCCGGCGCTGTGGGGCGCGCGGGCCCGCGTGCTGCCGCCGCTCGCGCTGGCCGGGCTGGTCGCCCTCTTCCTGCTGCTGCGCGGCGACTCGCCGCTCACCTACCCGCTCGGGCTGCTGGCCGCGTCGCTGCTCGCCCTCGTCCTGGTGCAGGCGTGCGGCGCGGCCCGCGCCGAGCCCACCTGGTTCACCGCCGCGCTGGAGGCCCCCGCGCTGCGCTGGGTGGGGGAACGGTCGTACGGGATCTACCTGTGGCACTGGCCGGTCGCCTGCGTCGTCAACGCCGCGGTCGGGGCGCAGCCGGGGACCGCGTGGTGGGGCGTCGGCACCGGCCTCACCGTGGCGCTGACCGTCGTGCTCGCGGCGGCGTCGTACCGGTGGGTGGAGATGCCGGTGCGGCGGCTCGGCTTCCGGGGCGCGCTCCGGGCGCTGCTCGGCGCGGTGCGGACCGCCGCCGTCGTGCCCAAGGCCGCCGTGGTGGTCGCGGTGCTCGCGCTGGTCGGGACGGGTGCGGCGGTCACGTCGGCCCCCGGCCGGACGGCGACCGAACTCGCCATCGCCGCCGGCGTCCAGGCCGCGGCCGGGCAGGCCGCCGGGCAGGACGCCAGCACCCCCACGGCCGACGGCGCGGGCGAGCCCGCCCCGACGTCGCGCACCGGCGGGGCGGCGCCGGACCGCCTGCCCTTCGGGGCGCGGCGGGGCGCCCAGGTCTCCGCCTTCGGCGACTCCGTGCTGGCGGCCGCCGCGCCGGCGATCCTCGCCCGCTACCCGCGCGCCCAGGTCGAGGGCGTGGTGAGCACGGACTGGCTCGACGCCGAGCGGATGATCCGCACGGCGAAGCTCGAGGGCCGCCTGCGCCAGACGGTGCTGCTGAACTTCGGCACCAACGCGGGCTTCCAGCTCGAGGGCTCGGCCGACGCCGCGCGGCACGTGCTCGACATGATCGGGCCCGACCGCCGCGTGGTGCTCGTCAACAGCGTGGGGATCAGCTACTGGGTGCCGGACGCGAACAAGACCCTCGACCAGGTCGCCGGGGGCCGCGAGAACGTCGCGGTCGCCGACTGGCACACGCTGGTCGACGAGCATCCCGGCCTGCTGCACGCCGACGCGACGCACCCGAACCTGGACGGCGTCGAGGCCTACACCGACCTGGTCGAGGAGTCGTTCGCGGCGCTGGAGTGACGCCGGGATGACACGGCTTGGCGTACCGCGCCCGGTTTAGGCCACTATGTGTCGCCATGAGGATCCTGGTCTCCGCGGGTCGCCTGTTCGTGGCGCACTGGCCCGCGCTCCTGACGCTCGGCCTGCTCGGCGTCGCCGTCCGGAACGGCGCGATGTGGGGTGCGGTCGAGCTGAGCCAGTGGAACTCGTTCGTGGCGCAGCTCCTGCTGATCCTGAGCCCGCTCGGGTACCTCGTGCCGGTGGTCGGGATGCTGTGGGTCTGCCGGCACAGCCTGCCGAGCCTGGGCGGCAACGACCTCGGCCGCCAGGAGCGCGCCGCGCAGTCGGCGATCCCCGGCATGCTGCCCACCCGCCGGGCCCCGATGATGCCCTCGGAGCGCCGCGAGCGGCGCCTCATCGACATCGCGCTGTCCGTGCTGGTGCCGTTCCTGGTGGTCTACGAGGTCGAGGGCCTCATGGACGCCGACCAGATGAGGTTCACCAACGAGGCGGCGGCCGACGAGCTGTTCAACGACCTGTTCAGCGCGGAGGGCGTCGACTTCATGTCCCGCCTCGGCGTCTGGTCCGGCTGGACCGTCGTCGCGATCGTGGCCGGGGCCTTCGTGCTGCGCTGGCTGCTCGGCCGGCTCGAGGGCAATCTCCAGTTCCTCGGCATCGCGGTGCTCGGCGGCTGCCTCGAGATCTACTGGACCAGCCAGGTCGCCAAACAGGTCGAGTCGATCGAGCTCGGGCTGTGGAACCTCGCCGCGGACCGGGAGCTCGTGGCGGCCGCCGTCGGCACCGTCGGCGCGGCGCAGGAGAGCGTGGGGGAGGCCGGCAACGACGCCGCGACCTTCGTGGCCGACGGCTTCGTCACCGTCCTCGAGTCGCTCGACGTCGTCCTCGTCGCGCCCCTGGCCTGGCTCGCCATCGGCGCCGTGGTGCTGGGGCACAAGCTCATGGAGCCGCCGTCGTCCGAGCACCGCTGGCTCGACCGCATGACCTGGATCCCGGCCGGGCTGCGCTCTCTCCTGGAGTCGCTCACCGAGGACCTGCGCGCCCGCTTCTCCGCCCTGTGGAACGGGCTGAAGATGATCGTGCACGGCGGTCTCGGCCCCATGCTGGTCTTCTGCCTGGGCTACCTCGTGGTGATGCGGGCGCCCCACGGGGTCGGCTGGCTCGTGCGGGCCGTCACCGGACCTGTCGAGACGAACACGTGGATCGCGTTCAGCCCCTTCGAGGCGGCCGCGGGGCTCGTGGTCTCCCTGGCGCTCGCCGCCGCGCTGATCGCGGCGACCGTCGAGGTGCTGGTCGAGCGCGGCCTGGCGGTCCGCGAGCTGGACGACGACGCCACGCCCGTGGCCGGGAACCGCGCCGTCCCGGCCGCGGTCCCCGCTACGGCAGCTCGACCGTGAGGTAGTCCGGACCCCCGAACGACAGCCGGGCCTCCGTGATCGTCGCGTCGGGGTCCACCAGCACGAACGAGCTGGCGTCCCACTCGGGCTGCTCGCTCACGAACCCCTCGGCGTCCGGGGTGGAGCACCGGTTGGAGTTGCCCAGCACGTCCGGCGAGGCCTCCCCGTACCGCGTGCCGTCGTCGGCCACGAGGGCGATCTGGCACAGCGACAGGTCGGTCTGCGGCTCGGCCGCGAAGTGGACCCGCACCTCGTACGCGACCGACCCCTCGGGGATCGGCACGGGCATGCCGTACTCGGGCGCGGGCAGCTCGTCCACCTGCTCGACGCCGGTCACCGTCGCGTCGATCTCGCGCACCACCCAGGTGTCGGCGCGCTCCGGCACGTCGTACCCCATGTCGAAGTATTCGTCCTCCAGGTGCGCCGGCTCGCCGAGCGCGACCCGCTGGGACTCGTAGTGCAGGCCGTCCGGCCACCAGTAGGCCCACACCCGGAACGACGACGCCCCCGTGGCCACCGCGAGCGCGAGCGGCAGCAGCACCAGCCAGACGGCGTTGCGCCGCCACCAGCCCCGGGGCCGCCCTGCCCGCGGGGAATCGGGTGGCAGCGAACCGGGCAGCAGACCCGGCCGCAGGCTCGGCGCCCCGCCCGGGTACGCGCCCTGACCGGGGCCCTCGTACGAACCCGGCCCCGGCACCGCCGGGGTCACCAGCGTCGTCATCCCGCACTCCCTCCCGCACTCGCCGTGGCGTAGCCCGGCGCCTCCGTCTGCACCGTGTCGGTCGCCGCCCACAGCTCCTTCGCCTGCTGGGCGGAGATGCCCAGGTCGACCATGGCGGCGGCGTCGCGCCGCTGCTCGGCGTAGTCCTCGGTCTGGTCGCCGCGCGCGAGCCGCACCGTCGCCCCCGCGAGCGCGTCCTGCGGAACGTCGAAGCAGTAGGTGATGCGCCACGCGTACCCCGGCTGGGCATTGGCCGAGATCGAGCACTCGGCCTGGTCGGTGGGCCAGAACCGGCGGCCCTCGGCGTCGGTGATCTCGGCGCCCCGGAAGACGGTGGCGCCCTGCGTGGCCCGCCAGGTCGCGTCGACCACCACGAACGTCCCGTTCGCCACGGCGGTCTCCGAGAAGCTCTCCACGGTGTCGGCGACCCGCACGTCGGTGACCGTGAGGTCCGCGTAGGTCAGGTCGAGCGTCTCGCCGACCGCGCCCTCGACGACGAACGGCGTCTCCACGACGGTCTCCTGCGGCACGGCGGTGACGAGCGCGCAGCCCGCGACCACGCCGCCGACGACCAGGGCCGAGCCCTGCCACGTGATCCGGCGCCGTCCGTGCCTCACGCCTGCCCCTCCTCGGCCGTGCTCATGCCCCGGTTGTCCTTGACCCGGATCGGACCCTCGAAGGCGACGTCCGCGGGCAGCCAGTACCCGTTGTCCAGGGTCAGGCGGCTCTCGTCGATCCAGGACAGCTCCAGCATCCGGAGCGGGATCTCCTTGCCCGTCCACTCGCCGCTCTGCTCCCAGATCAGCGCGATCTGGTAGGTGACGCCCGGGTTGAGGACGCGGGTGCTGGTCGCGTCCTTGACGTTGAGGATGTTCGCGGACGGCAGCTCGGGCTCCCCGGCCTCCTCGCTGCCGGCGGACGGGTCGGCGCTCGGGTCGGCGCTCGGGTCGGCCGACGGGTCCGCGGACGGCGCGGCGCCGGCCCCGGGCTCGGCGCCCAGGTCCGTGTCGAGGCCGGCGAACGGGTCCACCGCCACGATGCCGACGCCCTCGGGGGCGGGGACGGCGCTGCCCAGCGTCGCGGTCAGCTCGGGCACGTCGCCGGTGTTCACGACGTCCGCGACCACGGCGAGCATGTGGTTCCCCGGCGCGGGCACGAGGTACCCGAGCTCGTCGGCCATCACGGCCCGCAGCACCGTGACGTCGAACGGGCCCACCTCGACCGCCGTCCCCGCCACGATCGGGTCGGCCTGCGCCTCGACCTTGTTCCACGCCCCGAACGGGGAGACGGCCACGAGGGCGGCGACGACGCCGGCACCGACGCGCTGCATCGTCGACATGTCGTCGGCGACGGCCGAGACGACGCGGCGGCCGACCCGGAACGCGATGTCGGGGCCGCCGGTACGGGCATGCTTCATGGCGCACGATCGTAGCGGTGCATCCCGGACCAACCGGGCGAAAGTCCACGACCGCGACAGGCCGAGGACGGGCAACCTTTCGAGGCCGGGGTTTCTCCGCTCTCAGCAAGCTGAAAGCGGAGAAACCCCGGCCTCGAAGAGGAGCCGATCAGCGGCGGTCATCCGTCAGCGCAGCCCGAACGCCCGGGTCAGCGTCATCGACACGGTGTTGCCGTCGCTGTCCTCGACCGCCGTCCGCAGGGTCGCGAACTGCGCGCCCCGCGGCGCCGACAGCCGGGCCGACCAGGCGTCCGGCCCCTGCGACTGCCGGTCCCGCGTCAGGTCGAGCCGCTTCCAGGTGGCCCCGTCGTCGTACGACACCTCGACCGTCGGCCGGCCCACGCGGGCCTCGACCCCGGGCAGGTGCGACGGCGTCACCGACAGCCGGGCGGTGCGCGCGGCACGGCCCGCCGTGTCGGTGTCCACGGCGTAGTCGAGCTGGATCAGCGGCAGCGGCTCGACGGCGTCCGGCCCGCTCGCCTCCGACGTGAAGTCCCACTCGGTGTGCGTGTGCGTCGAGTACGGCCCGGCCCAGTCGGCCCGGTCGTTGTCGGCCACCACGCGGTAGGGCAGCCGCTCGGCGGGCAGCCCGCCGTCGACGGGCAGGAACTCGGCGTTGCCCCACAGGAGCTCCGTGTCGCCCTGGTAGAGCGTCGCCCGGTTGCGGACCTCGAAGTTCCCGCCGCCGGTGCTGCCGACGTGCCCGCTGCCGGAGTCGCCCCAGCCCGGCACCGGCACGTACATCTGGTCCAGGTACCGGATCGGCTGGGAGCCCAGCCCCATCCGCGGACGCAGGACCGGCCCGAACCACGTCACGTCGCTGGTCGTGCGGGCCCCGTACCGGAGCACGTCGACCGACGACTGCCCCATCTCGCCCGGGAGGAACGCGCTCTGCGTCCACGAGACGTCGGCCGCGACCCAGTCGGTCCGCTCGCCCTGCGCGGGCGCAATGAGCTGGTTGCCCGCCGTCCAGCCGTGCCAGACGTCGTACCGGGCCTCGTTCGCGGGACCCTGGCGGTAGTGGCGGAACGACATGTCCACCCGGGCCAGGTCACGCTTCGTCGAGGTCCACGTGGGCCGGGCCGGCACGGCGCCGGTCCAGTGGTGCACCACGTCGTAGGTGTACTCGGTCGTGGGGTGCGACGAGACCGTGACCTCCGGCCGGCGGCTGTCCAGCGACCGGAGCAGCTCGGCGCCTTGACCGGACGTGAGCGTGGCGACGGTGAGCGGGGCGGGCTCGCCCGGGAGCCACGGGGCCTCGTCCCACGGCGCCAGCCGGCCGGCGCCGTCGTTCACCACGAGCAGCAGGCGCGCCCCGGCGTCGGCCGCCGACTGCGCCAGCGCCGCGATCTCGTCCGTTTCGGTGGCGCGCACGACGACGGCGGCGTCCTTCAGGCCGTGCCGCGCCAGGCCGGACGACCCCTCCACCTCGACCACCCGCAGCGAGCGGGTGCCCGCCGGCAGCGGCGTGGCGCCGCGCTTGACCCGCAGGTCGCCCAGGCCGTCGAACCCGCCGCGGCCCTTCTCCACCGTGAGGGCCGGCTGCTCCAGCCGGAACTGCGCCCCGAACTCGAACAGGCCCTCGGTGACCTTCTTGCCCGTGGGCAGCGCCCACAGGCTGTCGTACTCACCCGGGGGGAGCATGGAGCTCGACGTGTAGCCGCCGTTCGGGAACTGGCGGATCACGTCGAGACGCATCGCCGCCGGGTCCGTGTCCTGCGGCACCTCGGCCCGCACCTGGACCGCCTCGCGGGCGTCCAGCACGACCGCCCGGTCCTGGCTCAGGTCCACGTCCACGAAGCTCAGCAGCGCCGTGCCGAGCGAGCCCGCGCCGTTCGCGCCCTCGACGTCGACCGACAGCCAGCCGCTGTAGGTGCCCACGGGCAGGCGCAGCACGGCGGTGCCGTTCTCGTCCAGGTCGGCCGCGCTGAAGATCGTGTCCGACGTGACGAGCACCTTGCCGGCCGCGGGGCGGCCGTCGTCGCCGGTCACGGTGAGGGTCAGCTCCTGGCGCTGCCCCTCGCGGGTCGCACCCGTCAGGGTGCGGGCCCGCACCGTACCGGCGTCGTCCGTCGCCACCACCGTGGCGCTCAGGTCGGCGTCCGCCGGCAGCAGCGAGAGGTCGGCCGTCAGGTCCACCGACACCGTGCCCTGCGCGGGCACGGTCACCGTGCCCGACGACAGCGTGAGGAAGCCCGCCGGGACCGCACCGTCGACCGCCAGGTGCAGGTCGACCGGGGTGTCACCCAGGTTCGTGTACGTGATCGGCTTCGACACCGGTTCGTCCGTGCCCGAACCGAACGTGTGGAAGCCGAAACCGGCGCTCGCGGTGCCGAACACGGTCGCGGCCACGGCCGCGGGCGCGTCGAGGCGGCCGCTGCCGGCCTCGTAGGCGGTGTAGGCAGGGGTCGGCACGGCGGTGCTGACGATCGCCTCCTTGATCTGCTCCGCCGTCCAGTCCGGGTGGGCCGCCGCGACGAGCGCCGCGGTGCCCGCCACGTGCGGGGTCGCCATCGAGGTGCCGCTCATCGTCGTGTACATCCCGGAGCCGCGCACGAGCTGCGAGCGGGCCGCGAGCACGTCGACGCCGGGCGCGGTGATCTCGGGCTTGACCCCGCCGTCGATGGCCGGGCCGGTGCTGGAGAAGTCCGCCAGGGTGTCCGTCGCGTCGACGGCGCCCACGGCAAGAGCCGAGTCCGCCAGGGCGGGCGTGCCGATGGTGCGCGGGCCGCTGTTGCCGGCGGCGGTCACGAACAGCGCGCCGGTCTCGGCGGTGAGCTCGTCGACTGCCGTCGCCATCGGGTCGTCCGCCCCGGCGGGCTCGCCACCGAGGCTCATGCTGACCACGCGGGCGTCCTGGTCGCGCGCGGCCCACTCCATGCCGGCGATGATCCAGGACTCGTGGCCCTGGCCGTTGCTGTCGAGCACCTTTCCGACGTGCAGCCGGGCGCCGGGGGCGACGCCCCGCTCGAGCCCGTCGGAGGCCGCGCCGGTCCCGGCGATCGTCGAGGCGACGTGCGTGCCGTGCCCCTGGTAGTCCTCGACGTACTCCTCGGTCGGCACGAACGTCGCGCTGGCAGCGATCTGGTCGGTCAGGTCGGGGTGCGTGGGGTCGATGCCCGTGTCGAGCACCGCGACGTCGACGCCCCCGCCGGTGTTGCCGTCGGCCCAGACGTCGGGCGCGCCGATCTGCGCGGTCGACTCGGCGAGGTCGGCGGTCACCGGTCCGTCGAGCCAGACCTTCTCGATGCCGCCCGCGAACGAGGGGGCGCCGCCGCCACGGCGGGCTCCGGCCGAGGCCGCGTCGTCGGTCAGGGCGGTCCAGAAGGCGGCGGCCTCGTCGCGGTCCTGCGCGACGGCGGCACCGTCCACGCTCGGCAGCGTGCGGACGACGTCGGCGCCGTCCAGCGGCGCCGTGCCCCGCGACCGGGCGGCGTCGTCGGTGTAGCGCACGATCAGCGGCAGCGTGTCCGTGCTCGCGTCGTCGTAGCCGTTCGCGAGGAGCCGCGTGACGTCGAACAGGCGGTCGTCGAGGGTGCCGGCCGTCACGTAGGGCAGGGCGGCGTCCGGGTAGACGAACGTGCTGCCGTCGCGCTCGGTGCGGTGGTAGGACGACGTCGTCCCGCCGGGGCCGGTGACGTCGGTGACGCTCGTGCCGTCGGCCGCCGTGGTGATGGTGACCGTGTCACCGGTGATCAGGGTGACGCTGCGCGATCCCGCCGCCGATGGCGGGAGCGCGGCGGCCGTGCCGCCCGGTGGGACCGGGCCGGCGGGGCTCGCCGGGGCCGCGGCGGACGCCGTCGCGGACCCGACGGCCAGAGCCGCGGCCACGCCGGCGGCGACGAACGCCCCGGCGCGGGTGGAGATGGTGAACACAGGTGTCCCTTTCGACAGTGGTGTCCTTTTCCTAGCCGCCGCGCGCGGTGCGCTGGGTTTCTCCCGTGTAACGTCCGGGCCATTTTCTGGCCAACTCCGGACAGGTGGCAGGGAACGGACACGCCCCGCGCCCCGGAGGGGGCGCGGGGCGTGCTGTCGACGTCGCGGCTACGCCGCCTTGCCCGACCCCTCCGCGAGGTGCCGGACCCGGTCGAGGTCCGCGCCGGCGTCGGACAGGATGCCGCGGGCCGGGGACTCGGCCCGGGTGAGGCCGAGCAGCAGGTGCCCGCCGTGGATCTCCTTCGAGCCCAGGCGGATCGCCTCGCGCAGCGCGAGCTCCAGCGACTTCTTGGCGTCCGGCGTGAACGGGATGTGCTTGCGGCGCCCGCGCAGGGTGCGGCCGGCACGGGCGAGGGCGCCCTCGCCGAAGGTGGCCTCGGTGCGCCGCGTCACCTCGTCGAGGTCGATGCCGACGGCGGCCAGCGCGGCCGGGTCGAGCGCGTCGCCCGCGGCGATCCGGGCGCGGGCTCCCTCGACCAGGGCGGCGGTGTCCACCCCGCCGTCGGTCAGGGCGGTCCGGGCCGGGCCGCCGCTCTCGGCGAGGGCGACGAGCAGGTGGCGGCTGTCGATCTGGTCGCTGTGCGCGTCGCGGGCGACCTGCTGGGCGTCGACGACGGCGGAGCGGGCGTCCTTCGTGAACCTCTCGAACATCAGATCCTCCTGTTGTGCTTCTTGTGCACGGCCTGCCGGCTGACGCCGAGCGCGTCGGCGATCTCCTGCCACGACCAGCCGAGGCGCCGCGCCCGCTCCACCTGGAGCGTCTCGAGGCGGTCGGCCAGCTCGCGCATGGCTCGGACGGCGCGCAGTCCTTCGGCGGGGTCGTCCCCGGCGGCGGACGCGGCGAGTGCTTGCTGGGTCATGTGTCAACTATGGTTGACAGCGCGGCCGTATGTCAACCCTGGTTGACAGAATTTACCGATCGAGACGTGTACCACACACCCGTGCCGAAGAAGCCCGGAATACCGCCGCTCTCGTTCGGAACCACGGGCGATCCAGGGCTACCCTGTACGGGGATGTCTTGACGTCGAGACATCGCTTCAGCCGGGCTCCGGGCGACTACGACGTCCGAGGGCCGCATCCCGATGGAAGGACGCAGCAGGGTGGACCTGTTCGAATACCAGGCGCGCGACATCTTCGAGAAGCACGGCGTGCCCGTGCTGGGCGGGGTTGTCGCGACGACCCCCGAGGAGGCTCGCGAAGGCGCCGAGAAGCTGGGCGGCGGCACTGTCGTCGTGAAGGCCCAGGTCAAGACCGGTGGCCGCGGCAAGGCGGGTGGCGTCAAGCTGGCCCACTCGCCGGCGGAGGCCGCCGAGAAGGCCGGCGAGATCCTCGGCATGGACATCAAGGGCCACACCGTGCACCGCGTGATGATCGCCCAGGGTGCCAAGATCGCCGAGGAGTTCTACTTCTCCGTGCTGCTGGACCGGTCCAACCGCAACTACCTCGCCATGTGCTCCGTCGAGGGCGGCATGGAGATCGAGCAGCTTGCCGTCGAGCGCCCCGAGGCGCTGGCCCGCGTCGCCGTCGACCCCGCCGTCGGCATCGACGAGGCCAAGGCCGCCGAGATCGTGGACGCCGCCGGCTTCGCCGACGACATCAAGGGCAAGGTCGCCGAGGTCATCCAGGGCCTGTGGACCGTGTTCAAGGCCGAGGACGCCACGCTGGTCGAGGTGAACCCGCTGGTCCGCACCGAGGACGGCGCGATCGTCGCTCTCGACGGCAAGGTCACGCTCGACGAGAACGCGGGCTTCCGCCACGCGGACCACGCCGAGCTCGAGGACTCCGCCGCGGCCGACCCGCTGGAGGCGAAGGCCAAGGAGAACGACCTCAACTACGTGAAGCTCGACGGCGAGGTCGGCATCATCGGCAACGGCGCGGGCCTGGTCATGTCCACCCTCGACGTTGTCGCCTACGCGGGCGAGAAGCACGGCGGAGTCAAGCCCGCCAACTTCCTCGACATCGGCGGCGGCGCCAACGCCCAGGTCATGGCCAACGGCCTCGACGTGATCCTGAACGACGAGCAGGTCAAGTCGGTCTTCGTGAACGTCTTCGGCGGCATCACCGCGTGCGACGAGGTCGCGAACGGCATCGTGGGTGCGCTCGACATCCTCGGCGACGAGGCGTCCAAGCCGCTGGTCGTCCGCCTCGACGGCAACAACGTCGAGCTCGGCCGCCAGATCCTGAACGAGCGCAACCACCCGCTCGTCACCCTCGCCGACACCATGGACGGCGGCGCCGACCTTGCCGCCGCCAAGGCTGCCGCCGCCTGATCGCCCGCTGAAGACTTCGAAAGCAGAGACAAGAAGACAATGTCGATCTACCTGAACCAGGACTCGAAGATCATCGTCCAGGGCATCACGGGCGGCATGGGTGCCAAGCACACCGCCCTGATGCTGGACTCCGGCGCGACGATCGTCGGCGGCGTGAACGCCCGCAAGGCCGGCACCACGGTGACCCACAAGGACGCCTCCGGCGCCGACGTCACCCTCCCGGTGTTCGGCACCGTCAAGGAGGCCATGGCCGAGACCGGCGCGGACGTCTCCGTCGTCTTCGTGCCCCCGGCCTTCACCAAGGACGCGGCCATCGAGGCCATCGACGCGGGCATCGGCCTGCTCGTGGTCATCACCGAGGGCGTGCCGGTGCAGGACACCGCCGAGGTGTGGTCGTACCTGCAGGGCAAGGAGACCCGGATGATCGGGCCGAACTGCCCCGGCATCATCACCCCGGGCGAGTCGCTCGCCGGCATCACCCCGCACACCATCACGGGCAAGGGCCCCATCGGCCTCGTGTCCAAGTCGGGCACGCTGACCTACCAGATGATGTACGAGCTGAAGGACTTCGGCTTCTCGACCGCCATCGGCATCGGCGGCGACCCGATCGTCGGCACCACGCACATCGACGCGCTCGAGGCCTTCGAGAACGACCCGGAGACCAAGGCGATCGTGATGATCGGCGAGATCGGCGGCGACGCCGAGGAGCGCGCGGCCGCGTACATCAAGGAGCACGTCACCAAGCCGGTCGTCGGCTACGTCGCGGGCTTCACCGCCCCCGAGGGCAAGACGATGGGCCACGCCGGCGCGATCGTGTCCGGCTCGTCCGGCACCGCCGCGGCGAAGAAGGAGGCCCTCGAGGCCGTCGGCGTCAAGGTCGGCAAGACGCCGTCCGAGACCGCCGACCTCATGCGGGAGATCCTGCAGGCGCTCTGATCCTGATCGACGACGGCGGTTCCCTCGCACGGGGAGCCGCCGTCGTCGTCACGTCCGGCGGCTGAGCCTCGATGTCTCTGGCTCTGACCCGCCCGGACGAAGATGACCGTGCGAGCGACCAACTGAGCGGGGTGAGTCCGTGGACAGCGGTGAGATCGTGAACAACAAGGAATCGAAGCTTCGTGTCCGTCCGTACTGGGGATCCCTCGCAGCTGCCGGAGTCGTGACAATCCTCGGGATCGTACTTCTCCTGGCGTTGGGTTACAGCGCTGACGCAAGTGCTGAAAGCCTGCCCGAATGGCGGTACTTCATCCCTTGGGGAGTTTTCGGCACCGGGGTGATCGGACTCATTGCGCTGGGGGTGGCCGCCGCTTCGCAAAGCGGGCGTTCCTACACCAGATCCCACGGCGAACTCCATACTCGGCAGTGATTTTTCCCGAAGTTCACCCGGGCCACGCCGAGGGAGGTCCCCGGGCTGACGCCGCGTCGCGGGTGAAGATTGCCGGGTGAGCGCACCACCCCGCCCGAGCACGGCCAGCCGTACTTCCGGCGCCCGTACTTCCGGCGCCCGCACGTCCCGCCCGGCCGGCAACCGCCCGACGGCCCGCCGCGGCCGCCTGGTCGAGCAGGCGCCCGTCCCCGAGCAGCGGTCGTTCGCGGTGTCCCACGTCGTCGCCGGCGTGCTCTCGGCCGCGCAGGCGCTCGTCCTGTCCCTTGCCGTCGTGGTGCTCCCGGCGGTGGTCGCCTACCTCGTGGGCGCGGCAACGCTGACCTCCGCGACGGACGCCCCGGACGGCGGCGTCCAGGTCCGCTCCGCCATCGACGTCGCCACGGGGCTCTGGCTGCTCGGGCATGGCGTCCGGCTGACCGCCGACGACGTGACCGTCACCCTCGCGCCGCTCGGCATCGCGGCCCTCGCACTGTTCGCCACGTACGCCTCCGCCAAGCGGTTCGCCGCCACCTCGGTCCCCGCCTGGGCGGCGGGCACCGTGACCTACGGCCTGTGCACGACGGCGGTGGCCGCCCTCGCGGGCAGCGCCCCCGGCTGGTCCCTGGTCCTGGCGGTGCCGGCCGGCCTGGTCATGGGCGGGCTCGGCATGGCGCTGGGCATCCTGGCGCGGCCGGACGCGCCGACCCCGGCCGAGCTCGGCGAACGGGCCGAGGTGCTGGCCCAGCGGCTCACCGGCTTCGACCTGGTCCCTGCCACGCTGCGTCTCGGGCTCCGTGGCGGCGCGGTGGTGGTCGCGCTGCTGACGGGCGCGGCCGCGCTCCTGGTCGTGGCGTGGGCGCTGGCGGGCCGGGCCACGTCGTCGGACATCGTCACCGCCCTCGAACCGGGCTGGACCGGCGGGATCGTGTTCGCCGTGGCACAGCTCGCGCTGCTGCCCAACCTCCTGCTGTGGGCGGTCGCCTGGCTCGCGGGGCCGGGCTTCGCCGTGGGCGAGGGGACGAGCTTCACGGTGTTCGGCACGGTCTCCGGGCCGCTGCCCGCGGTGCCGCTGCTCGGGGCGCTGCCGGGGGAGGACTGGGCCAACCCGGTCAGCGCCTGGGCACCCCTGCTCGTGGTCGCGTGCGGCGTCGTGGCGGCCCTGTTCGTGTGGCGCCGGCTGGAGCCGACGCTGGTCCGCTGGTCGGACGTCGGCCGGGTACTCGCCGGCATCGTCGTCGTGCCCGGCGTGTTCGTGCTGCTGGGCCAGCTCGCGGCCGCGGGCGCGGTCGGCCCGGAGCGGCTCTCCGAGATCGGCGCCGACCCGCTCGTGACCGCGGGTCTCGTGGCCGCCGAGGTCGGCGGGGGTGCGGCGGCCGTGCTGCTGGGCGCCAAGCTGGACGTGGTGGCGCGGCGCGGCGAGATCGGGGAGGACCTGGTGGCGTGGCTGCGGCGTCCGGCCCCCGTAGCCGGCGCAGCAGACCGGGACGAGGAGGTCTCGGGCGGTGCGGTGTCGGACGGCGGGGACCTGGACAGGCCGGATCTTGCGGCGGAGCTCGGGTTCGGCGACGCGCCGGGCGGGACCGACGAGGACGCGGACCCGCCCGGCGACTGGGCACGTACCGAGGCATACGCCGTCTCGGATCCTGAACCCGACGCGGAGCCGTCGGCAGCCGGCTCGGCTGATGACGACGAGGCTCGCGAGGCGGACCCGGGAAAGTAGGCTGGGCCCGTGCAGACGCCCTCCGGTCACCCCGTCGAGTCCACTTCCGCCAAGCGCCTGGTGGTGCTCGCCTCGGGCGGCGGGTCCAACCTCGCCGCGCTCCTCGCGGCGCACGACGACGCGGCGTACGGCGCGCGCGTGGTCGGCCTCGTGACGGACCGGCCGACGGCGGGAGCGCTCGACCTGGCGCGGGACGCCGGGGTGGCCTCCGCCGTCGTCGCGCTGAAGGACTTCGACGACCGCGCGGCCTGGAACGACGGCGTGCTCGAGGCCATCTCGGTGTTCCAGCCCGACTACGTGATCCTGGCCGGGTTCATGCGCATCCTGGCGCCGGGCGTCGTGCGCAAGTTCGAGGGCCGGATGATCAACACGCACCCGGCCCTGCTGCCCGCCTTCCCGGGTGCGCACGGCGTGCGCGACGCGCTCGCCCACGGCGTCAAGGTCACCGGCTGCACGGTGCACGTGGTCGACGACGGGGTGGACACCGGCCCGATCCTCGCCCAGACGGCCGTCCCGGTGCTCGACTCCGACGACGAGCCCACCCTGACCGATCGGATCAAGGTCGCCGAGCGCGCGCTCCTGGTCGAGACCGTCGGCCGCCTGGCCCGCGAGGGCCTGCACGTCGCGGGCCGCACGGCCGCGATCGGCCGCTGACATCGGTGCTCCGCCGTCCGCCCGTGCTGTCAGCTCTCCTTTGAGGCCCGGCTTTCTCCGCTTTCCGGCTGTCCAAAGCGAAGAAACCCGGGCCTCAAGGGCGAGCGGCGGACGCCGGTTGTCCACAGCTTGATGATGTTTGATCAGCGTTGATGGTTTTTGCGTGCTCATATTGACTCATGCGACCACTCAAGCCCTTGCCCGTGCAGCTGGAGCTCATCGCCTGCCGGCAGGAGGGTCTGATCTCCGCCGCGCAGCTCGACGGCATCGGCGTCGACGCCTCGTGGCGGTACCGCCTCGTCCGGCAGTGCCGGCTGATCCGCGTCACGCAGGGTGTGTACGACACCGACGTCGTGCCACCCGCCGAGCGGTCACGTCCTGACCTGCTCGACCACCTCCGACGTCGTCCCGCGTGGGTCGGCCTGCTGGCCGCCGGCCCGGGATCGACCGCCGTCGGCCTGTGCGCCCTCGCGCTGTACAAGGTCAAGGGGCTGCCGCGCACCATCCCCTCCGAGGTGGTCACGCCCGACGGGCACTGGCGGCCCGGGCGGGACGGAATCACGTTCCACAAGCGCGGCGACATGGTGACCGGCCGGTTCGCCGGCGACTTCCGGATCGCGAGCGTCACGGACGCCCTCGCCCTCGGCGTCGGGAAGATGCGCCGGGACGACGCCGTGGCCGCGATGGACGACCTGCTGCACACGCGGTCGGTCACGGCGGACGATCTGGCCCGGGCCCACGACCTGGCGCGAGGGCACCGCGACGTCGAGGCGACACATCCCTGGTGGCGCCTTGCGGACGGCCGGTCGGAGTCGCCCCTCGAGTCCGTCGCCCGTCTGGTCTGCCTCGACACGGGGATCCCGCCGGACACCCTGCAGCTCGTGCTCCTGGGGCCGGACGGCGCCCACCTCGGCCGGATCGACCTCGCCTGGCGGCTGCCGGACGGCACCTGGCTGCTCGTCGAGATCGACGGCGTCGAGGTGCACGGCGCGCCGGCCGCGGTGTTCCGGGACCGCACCCGGCAGAACGCGCTGGCCTCCGCGGGCGACTCGCGCCTGCTGCGGTTCACGGCGAAAGACCTCCGGGTCCGCATGCCGGAGGTCCTGACCGCGTTGCTGCGCCAGGCCGGCTGGACGCCGGGTTGCTACGACGACGCCGGTGTCCCGGTAACCCTGGGCGCCCGGTCGCTGTCCCGCCCTCCGCCTCGATGACTGCCCCGGCGAGTCGTCTTCGAGGCCCGGCTTTCTCCGCTTTCAGGCGGTCCGAAGCAAAGAAACCCGGGCCTCAAAGGTGAGTGGGCGACCGCGCTTGACCTCCAGGCGTCGTGAGGCGGACATTTCACCCGGTACCTTGTGCGGCGTGAGCGCTGAGACCCCGACGTCCGAGACCCTGACATCCGCGACATCGGCAGCCGGGCGTGGGTCCGGGTCGTCGCTCGTCGTCGGCGGGCCGACGCCGCCCGGGCCGACGCCGCCCGGGCCGACTCCGCCCGGGCCGACGCCGCCCGGCACGGTCGCCCCCGAGCCGCCTCTCCGGCACAACTCCGCCTACGTGCTGCTCACGACCGGGCGGTTCGCGCAGGCGATCGGCGCCGGCGTCGGCACGTTCGCGATCCCGCTGCTGGCGTTCGAGGTCACGGGGTCCGTGGGCCAGGCGGGCCTGATCAGCGGCATCGGCCAGGCGGGCGCGCTGCTGGCGACGCTGCCGGCGGGCGTCGTCGCGGACCGGGTCAACCGGCGGCTGCTCCTGGTGGTCGCCGCCGCGACGGGCACTGCCCTGTGGGCCACGGTGGTCGCGGCAGGGCTGGCCGGGTCCCTCGGCGCCTGGCACCTGGCGGCGGTGTTGTTCGGCTCCTCGCTGGTCAGCGCGTTCGTGAACCCGGCGTCGGGCGGCGCGCTGCGCGCCGTCGTCCCCGCCGCCCAGATGGCGAACGCGATGGCCGTGAACCAGGGGCGGATGGCGGCGGTCGCGCTGTTCGCCGGACCGGTCGGCGGGTTCCTGTACGGCATGGCGCACGTGCTGCCGTTCGTCGCGTCCGTGGTGGGGCACGTGATCGAGGTGGTGGCTGTCTCGTTCGTGCGCAAGCCGCTCAACGGTGAGCGGACCGAGCGGTCCCACCCGCTCGTCGACCTGCGCGAGGGGCTGCGGTTCGTCGGCGCGGTGCCGCTGTTCCGGGCGGTGCTGGTGCTGATCACGCTGCTGAACCTCACCTCGATCGCCCTTGTGGTGGCCATCAACCTGGAGCTGGTGCGCACCGGGACGGATCCCCGGCTCATCGGCCTGGTGGACGCCTGCGCCGGCATCAGCATGCTCGCGGGCGCGATCGTCGCGGGCCCGATCGTGCGGCGCGTCCGCGTCGGGCGGTTCGGGATCCTCACCATCGGGCTGCTCGCCACCGCGCTGGTCGTCATGGCGCTGGCGCCCACGTACTGGGTGTTCGTCGCGATGCTGGCCGTCGGGGTGTTCCTCTACCCGGCGCTCAACGCGGGCTTCACCGGCTACCTCACGGTGATCATCCCCGACCGCATGATGGGCCGCGCCACCTCGCTGCTCGGGCTGACCGGCCTGATCGCGGCGCCGGCCGCGCCCGTGCTGGGCAGCGCGCTCCTGGAGGGCTGGGGCATCGGCGTCACGTTGTGGGTGATGGTGGGCGCCATGGTCGCGGTGCTCGTGGCGCTCCGCCTCACCCGCCCGCTGATGCGGATCGGCAAGCCCGACACCTGGGCGGCCGACGCGCTGGAGTAGCCCGCCGGCTCACTCCTGAGGGCTCTGCTCGGCCGCGAGGTCACGAGGGCCGACGGCGAAGATGACCTGGTAGTACTTCCGCTCCGTGGCGTCGGGTGCCGCCCGCTTGCGCTCGATGGTCAACTCGGACCAACGGTCGAGGACCGCTTTGACCTCGTCGGCCATCTCGCGTGCCTCCTCGCTGGTGAAGAAGCCGTCGTGGGCCAGGCCGAGCCTGAGGTCCTCCTGTTCCTCGGGAGCCGTGCGGTCCCGGAGGAACATGGCGCGCAGCCATCGGAGGTAGGGGTCGAACAGGGTGCCCGCGTCCGCCAGGCCCGGGTCCACGGTGAACTGCTGGATGACCCGCTTCCAGACCCGGTCCCGCTTGTCGCGGGCGAGCTCCGGCGCTTCCTCGATGAGGCCGGCCTTGGCGAGCACCCGCAGGTGGAAGCTCACCGAGTTCGCTGGTTCGTCCAGCGCCTTGGCCAGGTCGGCGGCGCGCGCATGTTCCTGGACCGCGAGCTCGAGCACGATGCGCTGCCGCAGCGGGTGCGCGATCGCTTTGAGCGTCTCGGGGTCGTTGATGCGGAACACCTCGTCCTGGCTCACCCGGCGAGACTACCAACTACCCGCACGATAAATTGCGCAAGGAGCATTGCGCAATGCCTGTTGCGGGATCTACGGTTCCCACATGACGACCGACGAGGTAGCGGGGCAGGGGCCGGGCGAAGCCCCCGCGACGGACGTGACAACGACGAACAATCTGTGGAAGAACCGGTCCTACCGCCTGCTCCTGACCGGAGCGACGGCGGAGGACGTCGGCGCGGCCGTCGGCGCATTCGCCGTACCGCTGGTCGCCTACGCGGTGACGGGGTCGGTGGTGCAGGCCGGTGTGATCGCGTTCGTCGGCCAGCTCGGGTCGGTGCTCATGACGCTTCCGGCCGGCGTGATCGTGGACCGGGTGGACCGCCGTCGCCTCATCATGGTCGGCGGCACCATCGCGGCGCTCGCCTGGGCCGGCGTCGTGGTCGCCGGCCTGGTGGACGGGCTGACGATCACCGCCCCGCACCTCGCCGCGGCCCTGTTCGTCTCGTCGGCGGTGGGCGCGCTCATGGACCCTGCCGGAACAGCGGCGCTGCACGCCGTGGTGCCCAAGGGCCAGCTCGGCCAGGCCATGTCCGTGGCGCAGGGGCGGGACGCCGCGGCCACGCTGCTCCAGGGGCCGCTCGGCGGGCTCCTCTACGGCATGAGCACCGTGCTGCCGTTCGTCGTCTCGGCGGTGGGCCGGCTGGTCGCCGTGGTTGCCACGTCATTGGTGCGCGAGCCGCTCAACGGCGACCTCGCCGCGGCGCGGGCCGAGCACCCGCTCGCGGCGCTCCGGGAGGGGCTGCGCTACGTGTTCCACGTGCCGTTGCTGCGCACCGCGATCTGGCTGTTCATGCTGGTCAACGTGGTTCTGAACGGCATGATGGTCGCGATCAACCTGCACCTGGTGAGCACCGGGACGCCGCCCCTGCTCGTCGGCCTGGTCAACACGGCGGTCGGCGTGGGGGTCCTGGCGGGCTCGGTCCTGGCAGGCGTCCTCGTCGGGCGGGTGCGCGTGGGCGCACTGACCGCGCTCGCGCTCGGGGTCTCCGGCCTCGCGGTGGTCGCGATGGCCGTGTTCCCGACCTACTGGGGCTTCATCGGGGCGCTGACCGGGATGATGCTCTTCGCCCCGGCGCTCAACGCCGGCCTCATCTCCTACGTCACGGCGATCACGCCCGGCGGCATGCAGGGGCGGATGTCCGCCACGATGGGGCTGACCGGGCTCGTCGCCCTGCCGACTGCGCCGCTCCTGGGCAGCCTGCTGCTGGCGGGCGTCGGGATCGGTACGGCGATGTGGTGCTTCGCCGCGGCGTGGGCGGTGCTCTTCGGGGCGGTGTTCCTGGTGCGTCCGCTGTGGCGCATCGGCCTCCCGGACACGTGGGAGGCCGATGCGATCGAGTGGCCGGCGGCGACGTCGTCGGCCACCTGACCGTCAGACGGCGGACCAGCCGCCGTCCGCCGCGATGATCGCCCCGTTGAGGTTCACCGAGTCGCGCGACAGCAGGAAGGTGATGGTCGCGGCCAGCTCCTCGGCCATGGCGAGGCTGAGGATGTTGACCTGGTGGGGCCGCAGCACCGGCGCGCCGAACTCGGCCTGCCCGGGTACCGGGATGCCCGTGGCGACGCCGCCGGGCGCCACGGCGTTGGTGCGGATGCCGTGCTTCGCGTACATCACGGCGTTGGACTTGGTCAGGCCGACCACCGCGTGCTTGGAGGCGGTGTAGGCGACGCCGGCGGCCGAGCCGCGCAGCCCGGCCTCGGAGGCGACGTTGACGATGCGCCCCTCCTTCGCCGCCAGCATCCCGGGCACGACGGCGCGGGTGAGCCGCATGGTGCCCTCCAGGTTCACGCGCAGCACCCGCTCCCAGAGGGCGTCGCTCACCTCGTGGATCGCCGACATGTCGTCCATGATCCCGGCGACGTTGGCCAGCGCGTCCACGCGGTCGCCCGCGGCGGCCACGATGCGGTCGACGTCGTCCTGGTCGGAGATGTCGCCCGCCACGGGGACGATCTCGGCGCCGGCGGGCAGGCCCGTCAGCGTGGTCGTGAGCTCGTCGAGCTTCTCCTTGGAGATGTCGGCGGCGATCACGCGCCCGCCCTCGCGCGCCACGCGCGAGGCGACGGCCCGGCCGATGCCGGAGGCCGCGCCGGTGACCACGACGGTCTGGCCGGCGAAACGGCCGGGCGTGATCTGCTCGGCCCAGCCGGCGGCGGTCCGGGCGCCTCCGGCGGCCGCCGCGTCGGCCGCGTCAGCCTCCTCCGGCGCCGCCTCCCGGTACGCCGCGATCAGCCCGTCGAGCGCCTCGGCGGGGAACTTGCCGCCGGACATCGCGACGAGCTGTTCGAGCTGCAGGCCGCGGGCGGGGGTCAGCGAGTCCGGGGTCGCCCCGCCCTGCGCGAGGAGGCCGGCGAGGATCTGGCTGCCGACGGGGTGGTCGAGCCACTCGCCGACGGTGGAGTGAACGGTCAGTGCCATGGTCTGCTCTCCTCGAACGGGGTTGGTACCGGACAACACTGTCCGGTATCTAGAATACCGCTATGACCGGCGTACTTCGCGACCCCCGCCCCGGTGCCGTCCCCCGCGCGACGACGCGCCGCGGGGGAACGCCCAACCTCGGCCCGCGCGCCGCGGCGGGCAACCGGGCGGCGCTGCTGGCGGCGGCCCGCGAGGTCTTCGGGTCCGCCGGGACCGGCGCGCCGCTGAGCGCGGTCGCCAAGCGGGCCGGCGTCGGGCAGGGGAGCCTGTACCGGCACTTCCCGGACCGTATGGACCTCGTGGTCGCGGTGTTCGACGAGCAGGTGATCGCCGTGGAGGAGCTCGCCGCGACCCCCGAGGCCGGCCTGGCCGACCTGCTCGGCCTGGTCACCCGGCACGCCGTCGACTCGGTGGGGTTCGTGGACCTGGTGCGCTCGCGGGTGCCCGCGGACGAGCGGGTCGTCGCCCTGGGGGAGCGGGTCGCCGTCGCGCTGGGCACCCGGCTGGCGGGTGCGATCGAGTCGGGTGACGTCCCGGCCGGGACGACGCCGGACGACCTGCTGCTCGCGGTGGCCATGATGGCCGGCGGGCTGTCGCAGGCCGAGGGCGAGGACCGGGAGCGCCGGGCGAGCCGGGCCTGGGAGCTGCTGGGCTTCGAGGTGCGGATCCCGGACGGCGTCTGACCGCGCCGCGCGCGTCCGGTCTCAGCCGCGCCGCCCTGCTGCCTGCTGCCCCCCGATCCAGCCGAACACCGCGGCCGGCCCGATCGTCGAGCCCGGCCCCGGATAGGTGCGCCCCATCACCGACGCGGTCGTGTTGCCCGCCGCGTACAGGCCCGCTATCGCGCTGCCGTCCTCCCGCAGCACGCGCGCGTGCTCGTCGGTGAGCAGCCCGCCCTTGGTGCCGAGGTCGCCGGGCACGATCCGGAGCGCCGAGAACGGGCCGCGTTCGATCGGCGCGAGGTTCGGGTTGGGTTTGACCGTCGGGTCCGAGTAGTAGCGGTCGTACGCGGAGTCGCCCCGGCCGAAGTCGAGGTCCTTCCCGGTGCGGGCGAACCCGTTGAACCGCTGGACGGTGTCGCGGAAGGTGTCGGGGTCGAGCCCGAGCTTGCGGGCCAGCTCCTCGAGGGTGTCGGCGTACACGAGCGTGCCGTTGGCCACGTGCCGCTCGCGGCCGTTCAGGAGCGACGTGTTGAGGTACCGGCGGCGCGCGCGGACGTCCATCACCACCCACGACGGGATGGCGGGCACCTGCTGGTCCCGCTCCAGCATGGCGTGGCCGAAGTCGATGTAGCTCGTGGACTCGTTGACGTACCGGGCGCCGGAGGAGTCCACCACGATCGAGTACGGCATGGACCGCTCGGACAGCACGAACCCGTTCATGCCCGCGCCTCGGGTGTCCACCCCGGCGCCCCACCAGGCGTCGTCCATGAGCGCGAGCGCGCCTCCGGCCCTCGCCCCTGCCTCGATGGCCGTGCCCTGGTCGTCCTGGGAGGCGGCGCTCCAGCCGGGCACACCGTGGTGCTTCTGGCGCCACTCGGTCCGGTGCGCGAACCCGCCGGCGCCGAGCACGACGCCGCCCCGGGCCCGGACGGCGCGCCGGTCCTCCGGGGGCCCGACGACGGCGCCGACCACGGCGCCGTCCTCCACCAGGAGCTCGGCCAGCGGCGTGCCGAGCCGCACCTCGGTGCCCTGCTGCCGCACGATCTCCATCAGGGAACAGGCCAGGGCCGCACCCATCCCGACCTGCCGCTTGCCCGTGACCAGGCCGCCCAGCACCCGGAACACCAGCCGGGCCCCGCGGACGAAGCCGGAGGGCGTGGACCAGGCCCGGTTCAGCTCGTAGAAGTCGTCGTTCAGCACGGCGAGCGGCACGCCGTCCTTGACGCGCGACTGCTCGATCCAGCTCCCGAGCCGCTTCGTGTCGTACGGCCGGGGCTCGATGGACCGGCCGATCTTGCCGCCCGGTCGCTCCGGGTAGTAGTCGGGGTACTTCTTCGCGGCCGACCAGCGCACCCCGTGCCGCTCCAGCGTCGTGACCAGCTCGTCGACGGTGTCGACGAACACCTCCCGGCGGGCGGTCGAGCTCGCCGGGCCGACGTCGCCGATCGCCGCCTTCAGGTACGTCAGCGCCTCCGCGCGGGAGTCGGCGATCCCCGCGCGCCGCATCACCGGGTTGTCCGGCAGCCACAGCCCGCCGCCGCTGCGCATCGTGGTGCCGCCCCAGCGGTCCGCCGACTCCACGACCAGCACCTTCGCCCCGGCGTCCGCCGCGGCGATCGCCGCGCAGAGCCCGGCCGCGCCCGTCCCGGCCACCAGTACGTCGACCACTTCTTCCTGCGTCATCGCTCGTTCCTGCGCCATCGCAGATCCCTCCGGCTCCTACCGGACGACGTTGTCCGGTTGGGGCACAACCTACCCCCGTGCCCCCGGAAGGCCGCAAGACCCACGCGCCGGAACGGCACGGCCCCGCCACCGCTAGACTGCACCTGGCCGTGACTGGCGAGGGTGGGTCACCACCGGGGAGCGGCCGACCGACCCGTGATGCGCGCCGCCCGCCTGGGTGCCAGGGTTTTCCACGAGGCTACTTCCGAGGAGAACCGCCATGTCCGGCGCCCCGTCCACCCCTGACGTCCAGCTCACCGACGACTCGCAGCGCCCCGTGCGGCGCGCGCTGCTGAGCGTCTACGACAAGACCGGCCTGATCGAGCTCGCCACCGCGCTGCACGACGCCGGCGTCGAGCTGGTCTCGACCGGCTCCACCGCGTCGAAGATCGCCGACGCGGGCATCCCCGTCACCCCGGTCGAGGAGCTCACAGGCTTCCCCGAGTGCCTGGAGGGCCGCGTCAAGACGCTGCACCCCCGCGTGCACGCCGGCATCCTGGCCGACACCCGCAAGCAGGACCACCTCGACCAGCTCGCCCAGCTCGAGATCTCGCCGTTCGAGCTCGTCGTCGTCAACCTCTACCCGTTCGCGGCCACGGTCGCGTCCGGCGCCGGGCCGGACGCCGTCGTCGAGCAGATCGACATCGGCGGGCCCTCCATGGTGCGCGCCGCGGCCAAGAACCACCCGTCCGTCGCCGTCGTCGTGGACCCGGCGCGGTACGCCGACGTCGTGACGGCCGTGCAGGCCGGCGGCTTTACCTACGCCCAGCGCAAGGCGCTCGCCGCCGCCGCGTTCGTGCACACCGCGACGTACGACGTCGCCGTGGCGTCCTGGATGGGCTCCGTCGTCGCCCCGACGGACGCCGTGGACGGCGCCGACGGGCCCGTCTCGACCGGCTTCCCCGCCTGGGTCGGCGGCACCTGGGAGCGCGCCGACGTGCTGCGCTACGGCGAGAACCCGCATCAGCGCGCCGCCCTGTACACCCGCGGCGACGGCGTCACGGGCCTGGCCCAGGCCGAGCAGCTGCACGGCAAGGCCATGAGCTACAACAACTACGTCGACGCCGACGCCGCGTGGCGGGCCGCCTGGGACCACGAGGGCCCCGCCGTGGCGATCATCAAGCACGCCAACCCGTGCGGCATCGCCGTCGGTGGCGACATCGCCGAGGCGCACGCCCGGGCACACGCGACCGACCCGGTCAGCGCGTACGGCGGCGTGATCGCGGCCAACCGCACCGTCACGGCCGCCGCCGCCCGGCAGATCGCCCCGGTGTTCACCGAGGTCGTCGTCGCGCCCGGCTTCGAGCCGGAGGCGCTGGAGATCCTCCAGGCCAAGAAGAACATCCGGCTGCTCGTGGTCCCCGAGGCACCGGCCGGCTCCGTCGAGACCCGGCCCATCTCGGGCGGGCTGCTCATGCAGGCCACCGACCGGTTCCAGGCCGACGGCGACGCCCCCGAGAACTGGACCCTGGCGACCGGCGAGGCCGCCTCGCCCGACGTGCTGGCCGACCTCGCGTTCGCCTGGAAGGCCGTGCGTGCCGCCAAGTCGAACGCGATCCTCCTGGCCAAGGACGGCGCGGCCGTGGGCATCGGCATGGGCCAGGTGAACCGCGTGGACTCCTGCCGCCTCTCGGTGGAGCGCGCCAACACCCTGGCCGACGGTGAGTCGGGCCCCGTCGAGCGCGCCCGCGGCGCCGTCGCGGCCTCCGACGCGTTCTTCCCGTTCGCGGACGGCCTCCAGGTGCTGCTCGACGCCGGGGTCACCGCCGTCGTGCAGCCGGGCGGCTCGATCCGCGACGAGGAGGTCGTCAAGGCCGCCGCGGCGGCCGGCGTCACGATGTACCTGACGGGCACCCGCCACTTCGCGCACTGACTAGACGACGGCGTCCTTGAGCTTGACCGCCGGGTCCAGCGCGCGCTCCAGGTCGACCTCCAGCGGCACCCCGCGGTTCATCAGCTTGCGCAGCTGCCCCACCTCGCGCGGGGAGTCGACCAGCAGCATCGCCCGGACGGTCGCCACACGGTGGCCGTCCGGGGTGCGGCGCAGGTGCCGGTCGAGCGCGTTCTCCAGGTACAGGACGCCCCAGCCGCCCGACGCCGCGGGGGTGCCGCGCAGCACCACGTCGTCGAACGGGGACGGCACGCCGAACAGAGCCAGGTCGTGCCCGAGCTGCTGCGAGAAGACGTACGGCGCGTGCGCCGGGATCGGGGCGAGGCCGAGCCGTTCGCGCACGTGCTCGGGCTCCGCGGCGCGCTCGTCGAGCCCGAGCAGGGCGCGCACCGTGACCTCGGGATCGTGCAGGGCGGCCGACCAGTGCCCACCCGGCACCGGCCCGAACACCGGGTGCTCGCGGGTCGCGATGTCGCCCACGGCCCAGATGCGGCGCAGGGCGTCGAGGTGCAGGCGTCCCGCCGGGTCGGTGGGGGAGTGCATGCCCATGAACCGGCCGGCGCGGTTGACCCGGAGCCCGCCGTTCCCCTCCAGCGGCAGGGAGCCCGCGAGCCAGCGCGTCGCGGGGCGTGCTCCCACGGCGGCCAGCACCAGGTCGGCCTCCAGCACCCGGCCGTCGGCGAGCACGACGCTGCCGCCGCCGGGCGCGCCGTCGGGCGGTCCGGGCAGCACCTTCTCGACGGCGACGCCCGTGACCAGGGTCACCCCGGCGTCGTCGTACCAGGGGGCGAGCAGGCCGCCCACCATGCGGCCGAGCTGCCGCTCCAGCGGGACCGGGCCTGCCTCCACGACCGTGACGCGGGCGCCCGCGCCCGCGGCGACGCCCGCCACCTCCGCGCCGATCCATCCCGCCCCGACCACCACGAGCCGCATCCCCGGCACGACGGCGGCGCGCAGCCGCTCGGCGTCCGGGGCCGTGTGCAGGGTCATCGCGGCGTCCCAGCCCGCGGGGCGGACCGGGGCGCTGCCCGTGGCGAGCACCACCACGTCGGCCACGACGTCGTCGCCCGACGCCGTCCGCACCACCACCCGCTCCTGGTCCACCTCGAGACGGGTCGCCGGGTCGGCGAGCCGCAGGTCGTCGGCGAGGGCGGTGAGGTCGATCCCGAGGTCGTCGGAGAGCCAGACCGGCTCCGTGCGCTTGAGCAGCTCCTTGGACAGCGGCGGGCGGTCGTAGGGCGGCAGGCCCTCCGCGCCGAGCACCGTGAGGCGCCCCTCGAAACCGTGCTTCCGCAGCGCGGCGGAGGTCTGCGCACCCGCCAGCCCCGCACCCACGACGACCACGCTGCTGGGGACCTGACCTGAAGGGGACGGCATGGACCTCACGGTAGCTCGCAGGCCGCCAACCTGGGAATGTGCTTTGCGTCAGGTTGCAAGCAGGTCACGGTCCTGCAGAATCGCGACGTTTCGGTTGTACCCTCGTCCCGTGGATCTCAGTGAGATGCGGACTACCCCCGGCGCCACGAGCCTCCTCGAGCCGGGCTCGGTCGGAACCGCTACGCTCGAACGCACCGGACCGGCCGACCTGATGACGGCCACCACGACGACCAGCCAGGAGCTCGACCGCAGTGAGCCAGCCAGCGGCGAGGACTCCGACATGAGTCCGGCCGAGCCGCAGCGGAGCAACCTCGCGATCTGGCTCGTGCTCGCGGGTGTCGGCATCTCCGTGCTGCTCGGGCTGATCGCGGGCGCGCGCGCCGGGGCGATCGGCATCGGGGTGGTCCTCGTGGTCTGCGCGATCTTCCGTGCGGTGCTCGACAGCCCCGTCGGGCTCGTCATCCGGACCCGGACCATCGACATCATCCTGTACGGCGCGACCGCTGTGCTGATCGGCGCCCTCGCCGTCGCGACGCCGAGCATCTGACGCCGAGCATCTGACCGGGCGCCGGACCTGATCCGGCGGCCGGGCCCGGCCTAGCGGCCGGCGCCCTCGAGCGAGCCCGTCACCGGCTGCTCCGACTCCACGACGCAGAGGATGCGGCGGTCGCCCTCGGCCCAGCTCTCCTCCGACGGCGCGATCGGCCAGTAGAGCAGCTCCGACTTGGCCCACCGCAGGCCCACGTACTTGGTGAACTGCGGGTAGCAGTACGCGTCCGCGGCGTCCCACAGCGCCTGCTGCGTGGGGGTCGCGCCGTTCTTGGCGAGGCTGTCGGCCGCCGTCGTCTGCGCGTAGATCTCGCCGCCGTGCGCCGTGGTGCAGGGCACCACCGGGATCCGGTACAGCGTGGTCTGGCCCGACGTCGCCGCTGTGTCGATGCAGTCGCCCACATGCAGGTCCGGGATCTCCGCCCCGGCGGTCGCCTCGGTGTCGGCGTCGGGCGTGGGCGCCTCGCTCGGCTCCAGCCCGCCGCCGGCCTCCGGCGTGGGCAGCGCGTCCGGGTCCTCGGCGTACGGGTCGGCGTACGGGTCCTCGGCGTAGGGGTCGGTCGTGGCGTACGGGTCGTCGGTCGGCGTGAGGGACGGCGTCGGCTCCGTGAGCACGGCGCCGTCGTCGCGCTGCTCGATGCCGAGCGGGCCCGCCAGCGCCGGCGGGACGAAGTCCCGGGCGGCCGAGACGAACCCGGGCGGGAGGGCCGACGCGTAGGTGGGCGCCGCGGCGACGGCGATCCACAGGCTGGCGATCCCGAGCACGCCCACGGTGACCGCGCCCAGGGAGAAGTCGAGGGTGCGCACCGACGACTTCTTCGCGCGGCGCACGTTGCCCGTGCCGTTCGCCTCGGCGGTGCGCATCGACTGCACGAGCGCGGGGATCGCGAGCGGCCAGAAGAACAGGAACGCCGCGACCACCCAGCCGGCACGGGTCGGGTAGGGGAGCTCGTTCGGGTCGGCCTGCTCCCCGGTGCCCTCGGGCTTCTGGTCGTCCGGGCCGTCGTCGTCGGTGCCGTCGTCTTCCGGGCCGTCGGCGTCCCGGCCGGCGTCCGAGCCGTCGTCGTCCGGTCCGTCCACCACCGGGGCTTCGGCCGGCACGGTCTCCGTCGCCTCGCCGGCCCCCGGGTCCGTCACCTCCGGGTCCGTCACCTGCGGTTCCGTCACCTGCGGTTCCGTCCCGTCGGGCTCGGTGGCGGCGCGGGGAGTCTGCGTGGTGTCGGCCATGATGCGCGATCGTAGCGCTGGGAGGTTTCGTGGTGGAAGACGGCGGCCCCGGGCTCCGGATCCCTACGAGCTGCCGACCCGCCCGGTCAGAGCGGTGTCGGACTCGACGAGGCACGCGATCCGCCGGTCCAGCGTGCGCCAGTCCCAGGCATCCGGCGCCATGTACCAGTGGTGCAGCCCCGACCGCTCCACGGGTGTCGCGGTCCGCTCCTCCAGCTCGGCCAGGCAGACCTCGTCGGCGTACTCGGCCATCCATGCGTCACCCGGGTAGTCCGGATAGCTGCCGTCCTCGTTCTGGACCAGCGCCTTGTCGGCCACGTACGTGATGTCGTACAGCTCTCCGCCGTGCGGCTCGTCGCACGGCACGACGGCGACGGTCCGCACCACGTCGGTCAGGTCGTCGGTGAGGTAGCAGTCGCCCTCGTGGAGCTCCCACACGCTCGTCCCGGCCGCCGGGCCGGAGCCGGGTTGGTCGTCGGCGGCGTAGCTCGTCGCCGACTCCGTCCGGTCGTCCTGCGCCGCGGCCCAGAAGCCGAGCGCGAAGAGCCCGGCCGTCGTCGCGACCAGCGCCGCGCAGGTGACCACGATCGTGAACACGAGGGCTGCGATCCCGATCCGGCGTGCCTTCGTTCCCTCGGCGGCGGCCTGCTCGCGGTCGCCGGCGGCCAGAGCCGCCGTGGCCCGCTGGGTGTGCGGGTAGGCCGCGACACCGAACGGCCACCAGGTCAGCAGCGCCACGAAGGCCCAGCCCGAACCGGTGGACGGCTCGGGTGCGGGCCGGGGCGCCACCTGATGGGGTGCCGGCCCCGGCTGGTAGGGGGCGGGCAGGTAAGGGTCAGGGCGGAGCGCGAGGGGCGCGTACGGGTCAGGAACGTCGCTCATGAGTTGACCTTCGGCTCGAAGACCTGCGGGTGCGCCGAGAACTCACCCTCCACGGGGTACAGCGCCTCGATGAAGCACACGCTCGTGCGGTCGCCCGCCGCCCAGTCCTGCCGGGTGGGCTGGAAGGTCCACACGGGGGAGCTCTCCACGGCCGGTCTCCCCGAGTAGGACTCGTACCGGGACCAGCAGTCGTACCAGACGTCGTCCTCGAGGGCCTTGGTGCCGGGGAACTCGGTGTGGTGGTGCTCGGTGACCCCGATCACCTGTCCGTCGTGCAGCCGGCTGCAGGGGATGACGTCGATCCCCGCCCAGGGCGAGTCCCAGTCAGGTGCCATGAAGCAGTCGCCGGTCTGCAGGTCGAGCGGGTCGAGCGAGATCGGCTCCCGCTCCGGCGCGGCGGCCGTGCGGTAGGACTCGACGACCGGTGGGGCCTCCGCCGTCCGGATGCCGGCCTGGTCGAGCAGGCCCGGCCCGTACTGCAGGCCGAGCACGACGAGGGTCGCGTCGACCGCGAGGGCGAGTGCCGTCCAGACCGAGCCGACCAGCACGCCGGTCCGGGCGCGGCTGCGTGCGGCCTCCCCCTCCCTGGCGGCGGTCACGACGTCTCCGGCGCCGACGGCGCGTGCCGCCCGGTTGGCTGCGAGCACGGCGGCGACGGCGAGCGGCCAGAAGAGGATCGCGCAGGCGGTGATCCAGCCACGGTGCAGCGGCACCTGCGGGACGGGTGAGGGGACTGTCACGACAGATCTCTATCAGGTGATTCGTCCTCGTCCTGCTGGTGTGACCGTTTCGTAAGCCGACTTCACCCTCGGGATCGCCGCGGTCCACACCGTCGCTCGCCGGTACGACGCCGGGGCCGCACCTCCCGTACGGAAGGTGCGGCCCCGGCGTCGTGCGGGTGCGGCGAGCGGTCAGGCCTTGTCGTCGGCCTTCTTCTCCGGCGTGGCGGCGGGCTCGGCCTCGGCGGTCTTCTCCGGGGACTCGTCCGTGGACTCGGCCACGGGGGCGGACTGCGCCGTGACGGGCTCGGCCGGCTCGTCGTCCTCGTCGTCCTCCTCGTCGAGCTCGAGCTCCTCGGGCTCGACCGAGGCGAACGCGCGGTAGAAGAGCGCGGCGAGGGCGGCACCGACCAGCGGGGCGAGCCAGAACAGCCAGAGCTGGCGGCCGGAGCCGTCGCCGCCCCAGTTGTTCGCGAAGAGTGCGGCGGCCGTCGAGCGGGCCGGGTTCATGCCGGTGTTGGTGACGAACCACGAGACCAGGGTCAGCGCGGCGATGGCGCTGCCCACGGCGACGGGGGCGTAGCCGATCTTGCTGCGGCGGTCGTGCACGCCGAGGTACACGCCGACGAGGATCGCCGAGATGATGACCTCGACGAGCAGCGCCGGGAGCCAGTCGAACTGCGCCTGGCCCTGGGTCTGCAGGTAGAGCGGGGAGTGCTGCGAGAAGCCGTTGACGGCCGAGTCGAACGCGTCGGAGGTGTTCTCCTTGCCGAGCAGCGCGAGCAGCGGCTGCGGCACGGTCGCGAACAGCACGGCGGCCGCCAGGATCGCACCCACGAGCTGGGCGCCCCAGTAGCTGAACATGTTGCTGACCGAGATGCGGCCGCTGAGCCAGGCGCCCAGCGAGATCGCCGGGTTGAAGTGCGCACCGGAGACGCGGCCGACGGCTGCGGCACCCGCGATGTAGGCGAAGCCTCCACCGAGCGCCACGCCGAGCCCGCCGACCGTGTTCAGCGGGCTGTAGACGAGCACACCCACGATCACGAGCGTCAGCAGGAACGTGCCGAAGGTCTCGGCGAGCAGGCGGGAGAGCAGGCTGGGCGACCGCTCCTCGACCTCGGTGACGCCGCTGGTCGCGGCGAGGTCCTGGGACATGAAGTCAGATCCTTTCGGTGGCACACCATTCGGTGCGCGTCATGGCGGCGTGCAGTGCGATGTCGCGCACATCCTGCCATTACCCGCCTGAACAAATCCTGAATACGCGCGGGCATTTTCTTCACCGTACCCGCGCTCGGTACCAGGCGGGACACGGATCGTGCCAGGGGCTGGGCGAGGCGGGGCGGTCGATGCAAGAGTGGGGTCATGACTGAACCCGTGAATGTCACCGTCACCGGAGCCGCTGGCCAGATCGGGTATGCGCTCCTCTTCCGCATAGCCGCGGGCGAGATGCTCGGCGCGGACACGCCAGTACGGCTCCGACTCCTCGAGATCCCGCAGGCCGTCGCGGCCGCGGAGGGCACCGCCATGGAGCTCGACGACTGCGCCTTCCCGAACCTGGCCGGCGTCGAGATCTTCGACGACCCGGTCAAGGCCTTCGACGGCGTCAACGTCGCCCTCCTCGTCGGTGCCCGCCCCCGCGGCGCGGGCATGGAGCGCGCCGACCTGCTGGAGGCCAACGGCGGGATCTTCGGCCCCCAGGGCCGGGCGATCAACGACGGCGCCGCGGACGACGTCCGGGTGCTCGTGGTCGGCAACCCCGCCAACACCAACGCCCTCATCGCGGCGTCGAACGCCCCCGACGTGCCGGCGACGCGGTTCACCGCGATGACCCGGCTCGACCACAACCGGGCGCTCTCGCAGGTCGCGGCCAAGACCGGGACCCCCGTCAGCGAGATCCGCAGGCTCACCATCTGGGGCAACCACTCCGCGTCGCAGTACCCGGACCTGTTCCGTGCCGAGGTCGGCGGCCGGCCCGGCGCCGACGTCGCGGCCGACACCGCCTGGCTCACCGACGACTTCATCCCGACGGTCGCCAAGCGCGGCGCCGCGATCATCCAGGCGCGCGGGGCCTCCTCGGCGGCGTCGGCGGCCAACGCGGCGATCGCGCACGTGCGCGACTGGACGCACGGCACCCCCGAGGGCGACTGGACCTCGGCGGGCCTGTGGTCCTCCGGCGAGTACGGCGTGCCGGAGGGGCTCGTCTCCTCGTTCCCGGTCACGTCCGACGGCACGGGCGAGTGGAAGATCGTCGAGGGGCTGGAGATCGACGAGTTCTCGCGCGGCCGGATCGACGCGAGCGTCGCCGAGCTCGTGGAGGAGCGCGACGCCGTCCGTACCCTGGGCCTGATCTGATCCGCCCGCGCCGACGTGTCAGACGCTCAGGTCTCTCGGGTGACCTGAGCGTCTGACACGTCGGGCGTGAGGTGCGTCTCGTGATTCCGGGGAGGCGGGGCCTCTCAGGTATCTTGATATCGAGAGATCGGCACATTCCAACATCCCGGGGAGTCAGCCACACCCATGTCCAAGATCATCTATACCCACACGGACGAGGCCCCGCTTCTGGCGACGTACTCGTTCCTGCCGATCGTCTCGGCGTACGCGGCCAAGGCCGGTGTGGACGTCGAGACCCGCGACATCTCGCTCGCCGGCCGGATCATCGCCCAGTTCCCGGAGCGGCTCACGGAGGAGCAGCGCCAGGCGGACGCGCTCGCCGAGCTGGGCGAGCTGGCGAACGACCCGGCGGCCAACATCATCAAGCTGCCGAACATCTCGGCGTCGGTGCCGCAGCTCAAGGCGGCCGTCGCCGAGCTGCAGGCCCTCGGCTACGACCTGCCGGACTTCCCGGAGAGCGTCGAGACCGACGAGCAGAAGGACGCGCGCGAGCGCTACGGCCGCGTCATGGGTTCCGCCGTGAACCCGGTGCTGCGCCAGGGCAACTCGGACCGCCGCGCCCCCGCCTCGGTCAAGAACTACGCGAAGGCGCACCCCCACCGCATGGGCGCGTGGTCGGCCGACTCCAAGACCAACGTCGCGACCATGGGCCAAGACGACTTCTTCTCCAACGAGAAGTCCGTGATCGTCGAGGCCGACGACACGCTGCGCATCGAGCACGTCGCCGCCGACGGCACCGTGACCGTGCTGAAGGAGTCGCTGCCGGTGCTGGCCGGGGAGGTCGTCGACGGCACGTTCCTCGACGCCGCCGCGCTGGACGCCTTCCTCGCCGAGTCGATCGAGCGGGCCAAGGCCGAGGGCGTCCTCTTCTCGGTGCACCTCAAGGCCACGATGATGAAGGTCTCCGACCCGATCATCTTCGGCCACGTGGTCCGCGCGTTCTTCAAGCCGGTCTTCGAGAAGTACGGCCAGGACCTCGCCGCCGCCGGCCTGTCGGCGAACGACGGCCTGGGCGGCATCTTCGCCGGCCTGGCCGCGCTGCCGAACGGCGCCGAGATCCGCGCCGCGTTCGACGCCGCGCTGGCCGACGGCCCGAAGATGGCCATGGTGAACTCCGACAAGGGCATCACCAACCTGCACGTCCCGTCCGACGTCATCGTCGACGCCTCGATGCCCGCCATGATCCGCATCGGCGGCCACATGTGGGGCCCGGACGGCGAGGAGGCCGACACCCTCGCGGTGATCCCCGACTCCTCGTACGCCGGGATCTACCAGACCGTCATCGACGACTGCCGCGTCAACGGCGCCCTGGACCCGGCCACGATGGGCTCCGTGCCCAACGTCGGTCTCATGGCGAAGGCGGCCGAGGAGTACGGCTCGCACGACAAGACGTTCGAGATCGGAGGCGACGGCACCGTCCGCGTCGTCGACGGCTCCGGCGCCGTGCTCATCGAGCACGCCGTCCACGCCGGTGACATCTGGCGCGCCTGCCAGACCAAGGACGCGTCGATCCGCGACTGGATCAAGCTGGCCGTCACACGGGCCCGCCTGTCGGAGACGCCCGCCGTCTTCTGGCTGAACTCGCGCCGCGCGCACGACGCCAACCTGATCCGCAAGATCGAGCAGTACCTGCCGGAGCACGACGCCGAGGGCCTCGAGATCCACGTCATGGACCCGGCGGAGGCCACGGCGTTCTCGCTCGCGCGCATCCGCGAGGGCCTGGACACCATCTCGGTGACCGGCAACGTGCTGCGCGACTACAACACCGACCTGTTCCCGATCCTCGAGGTCGGCACGTCGGCCAAGATGCTCTCGATCGTGCCGCTGATGAACGGTGGCGGCCTGTTCGAGACGGGCGCCGGCGGCTCCGCGCCGAAGCACGTGCAGCAGCTCGTCGAGGAGGACTACCTGCGCTGGGACTCGCTCGGTGAGTTCTTCGCGCTCGCCGCGTCCTTCGAGCACCTCGCGGTGACCGAGGGCAACGCCCGGGCCCAGGTCCTGGCCGACACCCTCGACCGCGCCACCGGCACGTTCCTCAACGAGGACCGCTCCCCGGGCCGCCGCCTGGGCACGATCGACAACCGGGGCTCGCACTTCTACCTGGCCCTGTACTGGGCACAGGAGCTGGCCGGGCAGTCGGACGACGCCGAGCTGGCCGCCACGTTCAAGCCGCTCGCAGAGGCGCTGGCCACGGGTGAGCAGGCCATCGTGGAGGAGCTCGTCGCGGTCCAGGGCAAGCCTGTAGACATCGGCGGGTACTACCGTCCGGACGACGCCAAGGCGTCCGCGGTGATGCGCCCGAGCGCCACCTTCAACGAGGCGCTCGCGTCCCTCTGACGCTCCCTGAGGGTTGGAGGGCTGTGATGAGGGGGTGGGTGGGAGTCCGGACTCGGACTTCCACCCGCCCCCTGCTCGCACGCCCGACGAGGATCACGCTCGCCGTGGGAACGGTCGGGCTGGTGGTCTGCCTCGCCGCCGCATGCTCGGCCAATGCCGTGGAGGTCCGGCGCGCAGGCGGGCCGGACTCGAACGGGGTCATGTCGAGCGCGATGGCTGACATGAAGCGTGGTGAGCCGATGTTCGTGGGGCTCATGAGCATCTGCGTGGCCGGGGCGGACGACGGGACGGTCACCGAGGTGCGGGCCATCGACGCCGCCGAGGTGACGGTGACCTCGTTCACCGTGGTCCCGGGTGCGGCGGACGATGCGGCGGACCGTGGTTCGCTGACACGATCCGGATACGACGTGTCTCATCATGTGGTGAGCAGCCAGTGCGGCAGTGCCGGGCTCGACGGCGTGTCGACGCTCCTCGTGGAGCTGGAACGTGAGGTCGACCAGAGCCGCACGCTCGAGGGATTCGACGTGGACTGGGTAGCGGGCGGCGGAAGCGGAACGTTCTCCTACCTGTACCAGGTCTCCATCTGTGCGCCGAAGGACGACGCCTGCACCGCGTTGCAGTAGCCGGCACATCGATCGGCCCGTGTGCACGGTTGCCGGCCCGGTGAGCCTCCGGGACCGCTCCACCGTGACCTTGGTCGCTCCTGTGGAAAAAGAGGCGGGGAGTGTCGGTGTCTCGACGTAGCCTCGGGAAACGATGATCGACGCACCGCGCACCCCTGAGACCACGCCACTTCCTGAGGCGTCGCCTCGCCCTGCGCCGACGCCGACCGACCCGGCCCGCCGGCTCGACTGGCGGCGGCTGCGCGGTCCCGCCGCGGTCGTCGCGCTGCTGGCGCTCACCGCGGGTGCTGTCGGCCTGGCGCTGGGCACTGTCGCGGCCGGCCGGCTGGCCGCCGACGCGACCGTCGTCGGGCTGGTGCTGCTCGCCGTGTGCGTCGTCGGTGGTGCCGTGTTCGACGGCATCGGCCAGGTGACCTGGGCGAGCGTCGTGGACCGCGCCGAGGGCAAGCTCCGCAGCGACCTGCTCAGCGCGGCCCTGCGGCAGCCGCTCGCCACGCTCTCGGAGCAGGCGGTCGGCGAGGTGCTCGACCGGGTCGACGACGACACGCACGCCGTCGGCACCCTCGTGCGCCGCCAGCTGTGGGGCGCCGGCCGCACGGTGGTCGGCGTCGTGCCCATGTGGATCATCGCCGGCATCACCTGGTGGCCGGCCTGGCTGCTGTTCCCGGTGCTGGGCGGCATCGTCGCCCTGCTCACCCGGCCTCTGCTCGGCGAGATCGCGCGCCGCAAGGTGATCGAGGAGGCCGCCTGGACGGACCACGCCGCCGCCTTCGAGGAGGCGGTCGCCGCGCGGAACGACCTGCGCACCAGCCTCGGGCAGGCGTTCGCCGTGCGCCGCGTCGCGCAGCTCTCGGCGATCGTGCACCGGAAGTTCCATGAGGTGGTGCGCGTCGAGGAGCGCCTGCTGCGGCGGGCCGGCCTGGTGATGTACGCGCTGCTCGCCGGAACCGCGGTGACCTGTGCGGTCGTGGCCGCCGGGGGCGGCCTGTCGGTGCAGCAGCTCGTCACGCTGTTCCTGGTCACCGCGATGTTCGTGGGGCAGATGGACAACCTGGTGCACCACCTGCCGGACATCCAGGAGGGCCTCGGCGCGGTGCTGCGCATCCGGCAGATGCTGGAGGTCGAGCCCGAGCCTGAGGGCGGCGACGACCTTCCCGAGGGTCCGCTCGGTCTTGAGCTGCGGGACCTGACCTTCGCCTACGACGAGGGCACCTTTGCTCTGAGCGGCGTGGACCTGCTGGTCCCCGCCGGCGAGACCGTCGCCCTCGTGGGCCGTACCGGCTCCGGCAAGTCGACGCTGGCCGCGCTGCTGTCGCGCGCCGTCGAGCCGGAGCGGGGGTCGGTGTTCCTCGGCGGCGCCGACGTGCGCGACCTGGACCTGCAGAAGCTGCGCGGCGCCGTGGGTGTGGTCACCCAGCGCACCGAGATCATCGCCGGCACGCTCGCGGAGAACATCGCGCTGTTCGCCGACGTGCCGCGTGCCGACATCGAGGCCGCGGTCCGCGAGCTCGGCCTGACCGACTGGACGGCCGGCCTGCCCGACGGCCTCGACACGCTCCTGGGCCCCGGCGGCACCACGCTGTCGGCGGGGGAGGAGCAGCTTGTCGCGTTCGCGCGGCTGCTCGTGCGGCACGTGCAGCTCGTCGTGCTCGACGAGGCGACCGCGCGGATGGACCCGCTCACGGAGGCGCGCGTCGTCGCCGCGTCCGACCGGTTGCTCAGCGGGCGTACCGGTGTGCTCATCGCGCACCGGCTCGGCACGATCGAGCGCGCCGGCCTGGTGGCGGTCCTCGACCGCGGCCGCGTCGTGCAGCAGGGCCCCCGGGCGCGGCTCGCCCGCACGCCCGGACCGTTCCGCTCGCTGCTGGAGGCGGGCGCTAGTGACGGCTCGCTGGAGGACTCGGCGGCCGAGCCCACGCCGGCCGTCGCCGAGGTGCGCGCCCAGACGGTCACGGCGTCCGCGGACGGCGAGGCCGACACGGCCGCACCCGACGCCGAGGCCACCGCGCGCGACGCGGGTGCCGGCACCAGCGGCGTGGCCGGGCCCGACGCGGCCACGCCCGACGCCGTCGGCGGCCGCCGACGGGCGGGCACCCCGCCCGACCTGACCCCGCCCGGGGACGGCCCGAGCCTCGCGCGCGGCGTGCTGCACGCGCTGTTCGTCCGCCCGAAGTGGGGCGTGTTCGGCGCGGTCCTGTTCCTCCTGGCGAGCCTCGTCGCGGCGCAGGGCGCGGTCAGCGGGTTCCTGTGGGGCCGCACGGTCGAGGTCGTCGGTACCGGCGAGCTGCCTGTCGGCCTGCTGGTCGCGCTCGCCGCGCTGCTGCTCCTGCAGCCGCTGTTCATCTCCCGCGCGCTGGGCGTCTACCCGCGCTGGTGGGTCGAGGTGCTGCTGCGCATCCGGATGTCGGTCATGCACGGGCAGACCCGGCAGTACCGGCTGCCCGCCACGCCGCCCGGCGAGGTGGTGGCCCGGTCCATGGACGCCGACCGCTTCGTGCGGTACGCCGACCGCTGGGTCGACTTCGTCAACGGCCTCGCGATCGTGGCGGTCACGGCGTTGATCAGCGGCACCTGGACCGCCGGTGCCGTACTGCTCGCGGTCATGGTGGTCTCCGCGGCGGCCTCGGCCATCGGCCGGCCCATCGCGGGCCGCTCCGCGGCCGGCTCCTCGGCGGCGCGTGCGCGGTTCGGCCGTGCCCTGGTGTCGGCGCTCGACTCGGCGCGCACGGTGAAGCTCGCCGCCCGCACGCCCGACGTGCGCCGCCACCTCGGCGATGTCGACTCCGGCCGCGTGAAGGCCGCGATCTTCGAGCACCGGGTGCAGGCGGTGCTCGACTCGGTGCCGCTCGTGACCCTGTACGCGGGCGTCGTCGTCGCGTGGTCGTTCCTGCTCACGGGCAGGTGGGACCTGGCCACGACGCTGCTCGTCGCGAACGCCGTGACCGGCTTCGCGTGGTTCGGGGTCGTGGCGGGCGCCGTGGTCACCGAGGCGCCCGGTACCCGCGCCTGGCAGGTCGCGACCGCCCGGTTCGCCGGCGGCACCGACCTGGTCTCGCGCCAGCCGGGAGTGGACCTGGTGGGAGGCATCGCGCCCGCCCCGGAGCCGGCCCCGCGGGAGCCGCTCGACCTCCTGGAGCTGCGCGATCTGACCGCGGTGCACGACGACGGCACGATCGGCGTCTCCGACGTCGACCTCGAGATCCGCCGGGGCGAGCTGGTGCTGCTGCTCGGGCAGGTCGGGTCGGGCAAGTCGTCCCTGTTGTCCGCGCTGGCCGGGCTCATGGAGCACACCGGCCACGTCCGGTGGAACGGCACCGAGGTGACCGACGCCCAGGCGTTCCTGCGCCCCGGCCAGGTGGCGCACGTGGCCCAGGTGCCGCGGGTGCTGTCCGGCTCGTTCTCCGACAACGTGCAGCTCGACCACGCACGTGACATCGACGGCCCCGTCCAGGGCGCACGCCTCGAGCAGGACATGCGGGACGCCGGCGGCCCGCACGCCCTGGTGGGCCACCGCGGTGTGCGTCTCTCCGGCGGCCAGGTGCAGCGGCTCGCGCTCGCGCGGGCGCTCGCGGCGGACACCGAGCTCCTGCTGGCGGACGACGTCTCCAGCGCACTGGACGCCTCGACCGAGATCGAGCTGTGGGCTGCTCTGCGGGAGCGGGGCACCACCGTGGTCGGCGCGACGTCGAAGCGTGCGGCGCTCGCCCGCGCCGACCGCGTGGTGGTGCTCGTCGACGGCGCCGTGGCCGACGTCGGCCCGTGGTCGGGTCTGGCTCCGCGCTGGAGCCACCTGGCGGGCTGATCGGGGGGCGGGCAGACTCGTTGCCGAGGTGGCGATGAGTCCGCCCGCCCGCCGTCGTCGGACCGGGGGGAGAGCCGCGGTGCGGCACCTAGCGAGGAGAACCCCATGGCGAAGATCGTGTCCAGCCTGTTCATGGCGCTCGACGGCGTCGTCGAGCCGGACAAGGGCAACTGGCACTTCCCGTACTTCAACGACGAGCTGGGTGCGGCGGTCGACGACACGCACAACACCGACGTCTTCCTGTTCGGGCGCATCACCTACGACTCGTTCGCGGGCGCCTGGCCCGAGCGCGAGGAGGCCGGGGGAGAGGACGCCGGGTTCGCCAGGCGGATCGGTGACATCCGCAAGATCGTCGCCTCGCGCAGCCCGCTCGACCTCACCTGGCGCAACTCCGAGCAGCTCCAGGGCGACCTGGTCGAGGCCGTCACCGCGCTGAAGAACGACCCCTCGATCCACAAGATCGGCCTGTCGGGCTCCATCTCGGTGGTGCGGCAGCTGCTCGACGCAGGGCTGCTCGACGAGCTGCACCTGTTCGTGCACCCGGCCACCGCGGGCGGCGGCCTGCGGTTGTTCCAGGACGGCGACCCGGAACGGCCGATGAAGCTCCTGTCGGCGACACCCTTCAAGACGGGTCTCGTCTACCTGGTCTACACCCCGGACCCGAACCCTCCGACCGGCGGCTACGAGGAGGCGGTGGGTCAGCTCCCCGAGGTGTGACCGCGAGCCGCCGGGCCGGCCCCGGTGCTACCGCGGCGCCTCCACCCGGTGCGGCAGCACGAACACCAGCAGGAACGCCCCCACGGACAGCCCCGCGCTGGTCGCCATGGCCAGGGTCGCGCTGTGCGCGAAGGCGTCGGCGACGACCTCCGGTGTCGGGCGGCCGGGCGGGAACGTGAGGGAGCCGAAGAGCACCGAGCCGACCACGGCGATACCCGCCGCCGAGCCGATCCGCTGCATGGTGCCGATCACGCCGGACGCCGCGCCCGCCTCGTCGCGGTCCACGGTGGCGACGATGAACTGCGCGTTCGGCGCGATGAACAGGCCGCTGCCGATGCCGCCGATCAGCAGCGGGCCGGCCAGGTACCAGTGGGTCAGGTCTCCGGTGGGTACCAGCCAGAGCACGAGCCACACCGAGACCAGGCCGACGGCGACCATGCCGGTGCCGATCACGAGCACGGTCCGGCCCAGCCGGTGGGACAGCCGCTCGCTCTGCGACGCGCCCGCGATCGAGCCGATGGCGAACGGTACCGACACCAGGCCCGAGGCCAGCGCCGAGTGGCCCAGCCCGGACTGCCAGAAGATCGAGATGGTGAAGAAGATGCTGGTGAACGCCGCGAAGTAGACCAGCGCGAGGATCACGCCGCCGGTGAAGGCGGGGTGCGAGAACAGGTGCGGCGGCACCAGTGGGCTGCCGTTGCGGGCCACGACCCGGCGCTCCCAGAACGCGAACGCGACGAGCAGCAGCAGCCCGCCCACCAGCGACGCGAAGGTCCACCAGGGCCAGCCGGCGTCCTCGCCCTCGATGAGCGGCACCAGGAGGGCGACGAGCGCCACCGAGACGAGCAGCAGCCCGACGACGTCGACGCCGCGCGCGGCGCCCCCGACGACGATCCGCGGCAGCAGCACGATCGCGGCGGCCACCGCGATCACGCCGAACGGCAGGTTGACGAAGAAGATCGAGCGCCAGCCCTCGTTCTCGCCGAATGCCTCGATGAGCAGGCCGCCGATGATCGGGCCGAGGGCGGTCGAGAAGCCGATGGCCGCGCCCATCACCGCGAACGCCTTGCCGCGGGTGCGGCCGGTGAACATGAGCTGGATCAGCGCCGTGACGGCCGGGAAGAAGATGCCACCGCACAGGCCCTGGACCACGCGCGCCACGATGAGCTCGGTGGCCCCGTTGGCCAGGCCGCACCAGAGGCTGGCGAGCGTGAACCCGGTCAGGCCCACGACGAAGACCCACTTGTGGCCCACCCGGTCGCCCACCCGCCCTGCGGGGATCAGGGCCAGGCCGTAGGCCAGCGCGTACCCGGAGATGATCCAGGAGAGCGTGCCCTCGGAGGCGTCCAGCGAGGTGCGGATGGTCGGCAGCGCGACGTTGACGATGGTGGTGTCGAGCAGAGCCATCGAGACGCCGAGGATGAGCACCGCGAGTGCGAGCCAGGAGCTGCGCGGGGGTGCGCCCGGTGCGTCGTCCGGGGCCGCGGGTGTGGGGGAGGTGGTCACAGGCACGAGCCTAGGGTGGCGCCATGGAACTGACCTTTCGTGAAGCTGAACGGGACGACCTCGAGCGGATCGTCGAACTCATCGCCGACGACGCCGTCGCGGCCACCCGGACCGGCACCTACGGCGCCGCGCACGTCGCGGGTTTCGAGGCCGTCGCGGCGAGCCCGGACAACGAGCTGGTGGTCGCCGAGGCGGGTGGCGAGGTGATCGGCGTCATGCAGCTCACGTTCATCCCCGGGATCTCCCGCAACGGCGCCTCCCGGCTCCTGGTCGAGGCGGTGCGCGTGGACAAGGCGCAGCGCGGCCAGGGCATCGGTCGCCTGATGATGGAGCACGCGCACGACCGTGGCCGGGCGCGCGGCTGCGCGCTGGCCCAGCTCACGTCCGACAAGCAGCGGCCCGAGGCCCACCGCTTCTACCGGAACCTCGGTTACGAGCAGTCGCACGAGGGTTTCAAGCTCCCGCTCTGATACCACTTGCGCGCGTTTCGCCTACCGCTAGAACTGGCGTCCCCCGACTCTTGCTGCAAGGTTCTGCAAGCGTTACAGTCGCGCTCGGATCACACACTTGGGTTCCGGACGACGAAGGGGTCATCCATGTCTCGCACCGCGCGCCCGCGCCCCGTACAGGTCGGCGCGGCCGCCGTGGCCGTCACGCTGGTGGCCTCGGTAGGGCTCGCCGCGTCGGCCTCGGCGGCGCCGGCCAGGCTCACGGCAGCCACGGCAGCCACGGCAGCCACAACGGACCGCACCGCCGCCCTGGTCGGCAGCCTCCAGGACGAGCTCGGCTGCGCCGCCGACTGGGACCCGGCCTGCGCCGCCACGGAACTGGTGGCCCAGGGCGACGGCACCTTCGTGGCCGAGTTCGAGATCCCCGCGGGAACGTACGAGTACAAGGTCGCCCTCGACGACGCGTGGGACGAGTCCTACGGGCGCGACGGCGGCGCGGAGAACGCGCCCCTGCACCTGGCCGGGCCCGCGACGGTCCGCGTCTCCTACGACGACACGACCCACCGCACCGCGCTGACGCCGCTCACCCTGGCCGGGGACTACACGGAGGTGGACGAGGCCCTCGTCCACGACCCCGTGCGCCAGCCGGGCGGCGACGAGCGCTTCTACTTCGTGATGACCGACCGGTTCGCCAACGGGGACGCGTCCAACGACGAGGGTGGCCTGGACGGCGACCGGCTCACGACCGGCTTCGACCCGACCGACAAGGGCTTCTACCAGGGCGGCGACCTCGCCGGCCTGCGGCAGAACCTCGACTACATCGAGGATCTGGGCACCACGGCCATCTGGCTCACCCCCAGCTTCCTCAACCGCCCGGTGCAGGGCTCCGGCGCGGACGTGAGCGCCGGCTATCACGGCTACTGGATCACGGACTTCACGCGGATCGACCCGCACCTGGGCACCAACGCCGAGCTGGAGGCGCTGATCGACGACGCCCACGCCCGCGGGCTCAAGGTCTACTTCGACATCATCACCAACCACACGGCCGACGTCGTCGACTACGCCGAGGGCACCTACGACTACGTGGACCAGGCGACCACCCCGTATCAGGACGCCGCCGGCAACCCGTTCGACCCCGCAGACTTCGCCGGCACGGGCAGCTTCCCCGAGCTCGACGCCGCCGCCAGCTTCCCGTACACGCCCGTCGTCGACCCGGCCGACCAGGACGTCAAGGTCCCGGCCTGGCTCAACGACCCCACGCTCTACCACAACCGGGGCAACTCGACGTGGGAGGGCGAGTCGGTCACCTACGGCGACTTCAGCGGCCTGGACGACCTGATGACCGAGCACCCCACCGTCGTGGACGGCTTCGAGGAGATCTACAAGGCGTGGATCGACCTGGGCATCGACGGGTTCCGCATCGACACGGTCAAGCACGTGAACTTCGAGTTCTGGGAGGAGTGGTCCACCGAGATCCAGGACTACGCCCGGGACCGGGGCAAGGACGAGTTCTTCACCTTCGGCGAGGTGTACGACGCCGACGCCGCCAAGACCTCCCCGTACGTGCGCCGCACCGACATGAGCTCCGTGCTCGACTTCTCGTTCCAATCGGCCGCCACGAGCTACGCGAGCGGCAACAGCGCCCAGCGGCTCGCGGACCTGTACGCCTCCGACGACCTGTACACGACGCCGCACAGCAGCCCGTCCGCCCTGCCGACGTTCCTCGGCAACCACGACATGGGCCGTGTCGGCTACATGCTCGCGGGCGCCGAGAACCCGCTGGAACGCGACGAGCTGGCGCACGAGCTCATGTACCTCACCCGCGGCCAGCCGGTCGTCTACTACGGCGACGAGCAGGGCTTCGCGGGCACCGGCGGCGACAAGGACGCCCGGCAGACGCTCTTCGCGACGCAGGTCGACGAGTACGCCGACCAGCCGCTCGTGACGGGTGAGCAGGCCGGCAGCGTGGACCGCTACGCCACAGACGCGCCGCTCTACGAGCACATCGCCGCCCTGGCCGAGCTGCGCGAGGACCACCCGGCCCTGGCGAGCGGCGCCCAGATCGAGGGCTACGCGGAGGACGGCGCGGGCGTCTACGCCTTCTCCCGCGTCGACCGCGAGGAGCGGGTCGAGCACCTCGTCGCCGCGAACAACGCCGCGCAGCAGCGCACGGTCACGTTCGACACGCTCACCCCGGGCGCGACCTTCGCGCCGCTGTACGGCACCGACACCCCCGTCACGGCCGACGCCGACGGCGCGGTCACGCTGACCGTCCCCGCGCGCTCCGCGGTCGTGCTGGTCGCGGACCGTGCGGTGGGCGCCGACTCGGCCGGCGTCGCCGCCGTCGTCCCCGGGGCGAACGCCCGGCCGGGCGCCGCGGTGACCGGCGTGGCCCCGGTGGCCGCCGGGATCGACGACGCCTGGGCCGAGACCTCCTTCGCCTGGCGCGCCGTGGGCACCGACGAGTGGCACGACCTCGGCACCGCCGAGGACACCTCCCCGCGCGTCTTCCACGACGTCTCCGCGAACGGCGCCGGCCTGCCCGACGGCACGCTGGTCGAGTACCGCGCGGTCACGCGCGACGCGGACGGCGACCACTCCGCCGCCAGCTCGTACGCGTCGGTCGGCGTGGACGTGAGCGGCGTCGTCGACGACCCCACGGACCCCGACATCGACCTGGTCACCGTGCCCGGCTCGCACAACAGCGAGATGGGCTGCGCCGGGGACTGGACGCCGGACTGCGAGGCCGCCCGCCTCACCCTGGCCGACGACGGCACCTACACCGGCACGTTCGAGCTGCCCGCCGGCTCCTACGAGTTCAAGGTGGCCCTGAACGGCTCCTGGGCCGAGAACTACGGCGCCGACGGCGTGCGGGACGGCGCCAACGTCGCCTACTCCACCGGCGGCGGCCCGGTCACCTTCACCTGGGACCCGGCGACCAAGGTGCCGTCGGTCGAGGTCGGCACCCCGGGTACACCCGGCGAGGGCCAGCAGGCCGCGCACTGGGTGCGGCAGGGCCTCGTCCTGGTCCCGGCCGCGGGCTTCGGCAGCGGCGACACCTGGGCGCTGGAGACGGACGCGGCGTCGTACGCCCTGACCCCGGGCGAACTGCCCGCGGACGTCGCCGAGGACTTCCCCCACCTGGCCGGCCACCTCGCCCTGGAGGTCGAGGGCCTGAGCCGGGCCGCGGCGGCGTCGGCCCTGACGGGGGCGCTGCGCCTGACCCGGCACGACGGCGAGACCCTGACCGCCGCCACCGGCGTGCAGATCCCCGGCGTGCTGGACGACCTGTTCGCGACCGACCGTGCGCTGGGCGTGACCTGGCGGGGCAGCAGGAGCGCCTCGTTCGCACTCTGGGCGCCCACCGCCCGCGCCGTGACGCTGCAGGCGTGGCCCGCGGGCCGTTCGCTGGACACCACCCCGCGCACCTTCGCCATGACTCGGCAGCGGGACGGCGCCTGGACGCTCGACGGCGGTCGCGCCGACCGGAGGCTCGACTGGCAGGGCGCCCGCTACCGCTACGCCGTCGAGGTGTACGTGCCGAGCACGGGTCAGGTCGAGACCAACGTCGTGACCGACCCCTACTCGGTGGGCCTCACGCTCGACTCGACCCACTCGGTCGCCGTCGACCTCGACGACAAGGCATGGCAGCCCAAGGTCTGGCGCACCACGCCCGCGCCGCGGGTGGAGCGGGCCGTGGACCAGACGATCTACGAGCTGCATGTGCGCGACTTCTCCAGCTCCGACGAGACCGTGCCCGCCCGACTGCGCGGCACCTACGGCGCGTTCGGGGTCAAGAGCTCGGACGGCATGAGGCACCTGCGCTCGCTGGCCGACGCCGGGCTCACGACCGTGCACCTGCTGCCCACGTTCGACATCGCGACGATCCCCGAGGACCGGGCCGACCAGGCCACCACGGGCGACCTGTCCGGGTTCGCGCCCGACGGCACGGAGCAGCAGGCCGCCGTCGCCGAGGTGCAGGGCAGCGACGCCTTCAACTGGGGCTACGACCCGTACCACTTCATGGCGCCGGAGGGCTCCTACGCGGTCCGGGCCGACGGCGGGGAGCGCGTCGCCGAGTTCCGCTCGATGGTCGGCAACCTGCACGGCGCCGGGCTCCAGGTGGTGTTGGACCAGGTGTTCAACCACACCGCGGCGTCGGGCCAGGACCCGAAGTCGGTGCTGGACCGCGTGGTGCCGGGCTACTACCACCGGCAGAACGCGACCACGGGCGCCGTCGAGACCAGCACCTGCTGCCAGAACGTCGCGACCGAGCACGCCATGGCCCAGCAGCTGATGGTGGACTCCGTGGTCACCTGGGCCCGCGACTACCACGTGGACGGGTTCCGGTTCGACCTCATGGGGCACCACTCCCGCGAGAACATGGAGGCCGTGCGGGCGGGGCTCGACGCGCTCACGCTGCGGCGTGACGGGGTGGACGGCAAGAGCGTGTACCTGTACGGCGAGGGCTGGGACTTCGGCGAGGTCGCGGGCAACGCCCGGTTCGAGCAGGCCACGCAGGGCCAGCTCGGCGGTACGGGCATCGGCACCTTCAGCGACCGCCTGCGCGACGCCGTCCACGGCGGCTCGCCCGTCGACGGGTCGTCCCTGTTCACGCAGGGCTTCGGCACGGGCCTGTTCACCGACCCGAACGGCAACGAGGCCCGGCTGGAGGACCCGGCGTCGGTCAACGACGGCGGCGCGGACGAGGCGGCCGACCTGGCCCACCAGACCGACCTGGTCAAGCTCGGCCTGGCCGGCAACCTGCGCGCCTACGAGGTCACCACCTCGTCCGGGGAGCGGGTCCGGGGCGACGAGCTGGACTACCGGGGCGCGCCTGCGGGCTACGCGGACTCGCCCGAGGAGGTCGTCACGTACGTGGACGCGCACGACAACGAGACGCTGTTCGACCTGCTGACGCTCAAGCTGCCGGCGGACACCACGATGTCGGACCGGGTGCGGATGAACACGGTCTCGCTGGCCACGGCGGCGCTGTCGCAGTCGCCCTCGTTCTGGCACGCGGGCACCGACCTGCTGCGCTCCAAGTCCCTGGACCGCAACTCGTTCGACTCCGGCGACTGGTTCAACACGATCGACTGGTCGGGGCAGGACAACGGGTTCGGCCGCGGCCTGCCGATGGCCGCCGACAACGAGGACACGTGGCCGTACCAGCGGCCGCTGCTCGCCGACGCCGCGCTCAAGCCGGACGCCGACGACATCGGGTTCTCCGCGGCGCAGTCGCGCGAGCTGCTGGAGCTGCGGCACTCGACCGAGCTCTTCCGGCTGGGCTCGGCCGACCTGATCCAGCAGAAGGTGACATTCCCGGGCTCGGGGCCGGACGCCGTGCCCGGTGTGATCACCATGTCGATCGACGACCGCGCGGGCCGGACCGACGTCGACCGGAAGCTGGACGGCGTGCTGGTGGTGTTCAACGCGTCGCCGGACGCGGCCACGGTCGAGGTGCCCGAGCTCGCCGGCCGGGACTACGCGCTCTCGCGCATCCAGGCGCGCGGGGCGGACGCCGTCGTGCGGCAGACCACCTGGGACCGCTCGGCCGGGGCGGTCACCGTCCCGGCGCGGACCGTGGCAGTCCTCGTGGACCCGCGGGGCTGAGCGAAGGGCCACGTCGCGGCGCCCCGCCGTCGCGACGTGGCCCGCCGGGCGCCGGGTAGGTGACAGCGCTGACAATTCTTCGGCGGAGTCCCTTGACTAGGGCCCGCCAGGGGTGAATCGTGTGCGTCAGTTGGCCCGGCGGCGTTGCCGGGTTCGCACGACGCAAGGGAGCTTCATGCGCACGGCACGATTCCTCATCGCACCCGTCACCGCGGCGGCACTCGCCCTCTCGCTCGGTGCCTGTGGCTCCGGTGGAGGCGGCTCGGACTCCTCCACGATCAAGGTGGCCTACCAGAAGTTCGGCAACTTCACGCAGGCCGACGAGCTGTTCAAGGACGTCAAGGCCGACTACGAGAAGGCCAACCCCGGCATCACCGTCGAGCTCGTGCCGATCGAGGCGCAGCAGAACGACTACTTCACCAAGCTCGCCCTGATGAACCGGTCGCCCAGCACCGCCCCGGACGTCATGTACGAGGACACGTACATGATCAAGTCCGACGTCGAGGCCGGGTACCTGGCCCCGCTCGACGACTACCTGGCCGAGTGGGACGAGTGGGAGCAGTTCGTCGACAGCGCCAAGGAGGCGGGCGCGGGCGACGACGGCAAGACCTACGGCGTCTCCATGGGCACCGACACGCGCGGCCTGTGGTTCAACAAGGACGTGCTCGCCAAGGCGGGCCTGCCCGAGGACTGGGCGCCGAAGTCGTGGGACGAGCTGCTGGAGGCGGCCCGGGCCATCAAGGAGTCCGACCCCGACGTGGTCCCGTTCAACATGTACTCCGGCAAGCCCCAGGGTGAGGCCGCGGTGATGCAGGGCTTCGAGATGCTGCTGTACGGCACCGGCGACACCCTCTACGAGGACGGCAAGTGGGTGCTCGGCTCCCAGGGCTTCGTCGACAGCCTCGACTTCATCACCACCGTGTTCACCGAGGGGCTCGCGCCCACGCCGCAGCAGGCGCTGGACACCAACATCGGCAACACCGTGCAGGCCGAGTGGCTGCCCGAGGGCAAGGTCGGCATCGCGCTCGACGGCTCCTGGGTGGCGGGCAACTGGCTCGAGTCCGGCGTCGCGCCGTGGCCCGAGTGGTCCGAGAAGATGGGCACCGCCCCGATGCCCACCCAGGACGGCTCCGACCCGGGTGCCGTGAGCATGTCGGGCGGCTGGACCCTCGCGATGGGCTCCGGCTCCAAGAACCCGGACGCCGCGTTCGAGTTCATCTCGATGGCGCTGAACCGCGAGAACTCCCTCTGGTTCGACGTCGCGAACAGCCAGATCGCGGTCCGGACCGACGTCGCCGAGGACCCCGAGTACACGGCGACCAACCCGACCACCGAGTTCTTCACCGGCCTCGTCGACGTGACCAACTTCCGGCCCGCGACGTCCGACTACCCGAAGGTCTCCAACGAGATCATGGTCGCGATGGAGGCCGTGATGACCGGCCAGCAGACACCGGAGGAGGCGGCCGCCGCCTACGACGAAGCGGTGACGGGCATCGTCGGCGAAGAGAACACGGTCCAGGGCTGACCTGATGGCCGTCACGTCCCGCGGCGTGGCGCGGGTGGTTCCGCTCGCGCCCGCCGTCGTCCTGCTCGCGCTCTTCATGCTCGGCCCCGTGATCTGGTCGTTCTACGGCTCGTTCACCAACGCCGCCCTCACCGGCCCCGCCGCCCTGAGCCCGGAGTGGATCGGGTTCGACAACTACGCGGCGCTGGTCAGCGACCCCGACTTCCCGAAGTCGTTGTGGCTCACCGTCGTGTTCGTGTTCCTCTCCGCCGTGGTGGGGCAGAACGTCATGGGCATCGCCCTGGCCGGGCTGCTCCGCTCCGCGGTCAAGCCGGTGCGCTCGATCGCCTCGACGGTCGTCGTGGCCGCGTGGGTGCTGCCCGAGATCGTCGCGGCGTTCGCCGCGTACGCGTTCTTCCACTCCGAGGGCACGCTCAACACGCTGCTCGGCGGCATCGGGATCACGGGGCCGGACTGGCTCTACTCGACCCCGATGCTCGCGGTGATCCTCGCCAACATCTGGCGGGGTACCGCCTTCTCGATGATGGTCTACTCGGCCGCCCTCGCGGAGGTGCCGCCGGAGCTCACGGAGGCCGCCCAGCTCGACGGGGCGAACGGGTTCCAGCGGCTCGCCTTCGTGACCGTCCCGGTCATCCGGCGCAGCATCTCGACCAACCTGATGCTGACCACGCTGCAGACCCTGTCCGTGTTCACGCTCATCTACGTGATGACCGGCGGCGGACCCGGCACCGACAGCTCGACCCTGCCGATCCTGGCCTACCAGGAGGCGTTCAAGTTCGCGCAGGTCGGCTACGGCACGGCCATCGCGACCGTGATGATCATCGTGGGCGGGATCTTCTCCGTGATCTACATCCGCGCGCTCCGACCGGAGGTGGACTGATGACGGACACGATGACGAGGCCCGCCGCGCCGGCCCGGAGCGGGGCCGGATCGCTGGCCGCGCCCCGCGGCACGGCGACCAAGGTGGCCGCCAACGTGGTGCTGCTCGTGATCGCCCTGTGCTTCGTGCTCCCGATGGCGTGGGTGGTCGTGGCGTCGTTCGACGCCGAGGCGACGCTCTCCTTCGGGCTTCCCGACGCCGTGACCACCGCTAACTTCGCGGCGATCATGACGCCGGAGCTCACCTGGCTGCCGCTGTGGAACGCGTTCGTCCTGTCCGCGGGGTCGGGGGCCATCACGGTGGTGGTCGCGGTGCTCGCGGCCTACCCGCTGTCGCGGTACCGCATGCGGTTCGGCAAGTACTTCCTGTACTCGGTGCTGTTCGGCACCTGCCTGCCGATCACGGCGATCATGGTCCCGGTGTACGCGCTGTTCGTGCAGCTCAACCTGCTCGACTCGCTGCCGGGAACCATCTTCTTCATGGCCGCGACGTCGCTGCCCATGGCGATCTGGATGACCAAGAACTTCATGGACTCGGTGCCGATCTCGCTGGAGGAGGCGGCATGGACCGAGGGGGCGTCCGCGATGCAGGCGCTGCGCCGCGTGGTGCTGCCGCTCATGCGGCCGGGCATCGCCGTGGTGTTCATCTTCGTGTTCGTGCAGGCCTGGGGGAACTTCTTCGTCCCGTTCGTGCTGCTGCTCTCCCCGGAGAAGCAGCCGGCGGCCGTGAGCATCTTCGCGTTCTTCGGCCAGTACGGGTCGGTCGCCTACGGGCAGCTCGCCGCGTACTCGCTGCTCTACGCCGCGCCGGTGCTCGGCCTGTACGTGCTGGTCACCCGCATCTCGGGCTCGGCCTTCGCCCTGGCGGGCGCGGTCAAGGGCTGACGCGGCCTGGCGGTCCGGCCGGCCGGGCTGCCGCCGGGCTGGCCGGGTAGCCGAACGTAGGGTTGGTCGCTCCATGGAGCATCATGAAGCGACCAACCCTACGTTCGGCGCATTACCAGTTCGAGCGGGCGCTCCTCGGGGTGCGCGGAGGTCTTGCGGCCTCGCAGGCAATTAGTACTATTGAGAGCGCGAGGGGCAGTAGCCCCGAGAAGTGAGCCCGAGAGCCTTCCGGACGGTCGGTGTCTCGGGCTTCGCGCTGTCCCCTGCGATCAGGCGTGGATCTCGTGGAGCACGAGAGGGCGCACCTTCGCCCGCCAGGACTGGTCCCGGTTCCAGGCCCAGGCGATGGCGTCCGCGGCCCAGAGCAACGGCTCCTCGTGCCGTTCCCGGTGGTCGTAACGAACGTCGGTCTTGTGCAGCTCCTCGAAGAGCCACCGCTTGTCGTCGGGAACAAGAGTCCGGTCCGTCTCGAGGACGAGGAAGGACGCCTCCTTCTCGACGCACGTCCTGGCGAGAGCCCTGACACAGAGCTCTCGTGGCGTCTGCGGCGTCCGCCGGTCCGGCGCCGAGACGATGAGCGCGTACACGTCCAGCTCGACCAGCGTGCGTACGACGGCGTCCCGCACGGCATCGCGTTCCGAGACGAAATGGATGCTTCTCTGCCCGGGGCGTCGAAGGGCTCGCAGAGCGCTCCGGAGGTGCAACACGGCACCCGACGCGACAAAGACGCCGACCAGCAGAAACCCCTTGGCCTTCGACTCGTCGACGTATACCTGTGCCCTGCGCGGTGGCTCGCGTACCAGTTCCGTGCTGGTCGACACCCACTTCAAGAAAGGTCCCCGTTCGAACGCCAGTGCGCGAGATATCTAGGCCGTGGCATGCGCTTCTGGCCTCGGCAGGGGACAACTCTATGTCTGGAGCGCCGGGACGGCCTCCTGAGGGGGACTGCTCTCAGTGGCTCGTTCGACCCGGGCGGTCAGCGGAAGACGACCGTGCGGCGGCCGTCCAGCAGCACCCGGCGCTCCGCGTGCCAGCGGACGGCGCGGGCCAGGGTGCGGCGCTCGACGTCCTCGCCGATGCCCACCAGGTCCTCGACCGTGCGGGAGTGGTCCACGCGTTCGACGTCCTGCTCGATGATCGGTCCCTCGTCGAGGTCGCCGGTCACGTAGTGCGAGGTGGCGCCGATGATCTTCACGCCGCGGTCGTGCGCCTGCCGGTACGGCCCCGCGCCCTTGAACGACGGCAGGAACGAGTGGTGGATGTTGATGACCTGCCCGCTGAGGTCGCGGCACAGCTCGTCGGACAGGATCTGCATGTACCGGGCCAGCACCACGAGCTCGGCGTCGGTCTCCTTGACCAGGCCCCGCAGCGTGGCCTCCGCCTCGGCCTTGGTGTCCTTGGTGACGGGCACGTGGTGGAACGGCTTGCCGTAGAAGGCGGCGATGTCCTCCAGGTCGCGGTGGTTGCCCACCACGCCGACGACGTCGATCGGCATGCGCTGCGACCGCTCCCGGTAGAGCAGGTCCACGAGGCAGTGCGCGGCCTTGGAGACCATGACGAGCGTGCGGATGCGCCGGCCCACGACGTCGAGCGTCCACGTCATCTGGAACCGGCCCGCCACCTGCGTCATCGCGGTGGTGAGCTCCTCGCGCGACGCCGTCGACTCGACCTGCACGCGCATGAAGAAGAGGCCCGACGTCGGGTCGCCGAACTGCTGCGACTCCGTGATGTTGCCGCCGTGCTCCGCGAGCATGCCGGCCACCGCGTGCACGATTCCCGGCTGGTCCGGGCAGGACAGGGTCAGGATCCAGTGGGTGGCAGCGGTCACGTCGTTCACGCGGTCAGGCTAACCCGGAGCGGCGACTGGCGGGATCTCGTCCCGCGAGAGCTCGCGGCGCATCACCCAGCGCCGTCGGCCGCCGCTCACCCCGCCCGTCTCGGCCGCCCGCTCGAAGCCCGCCGCCTCGAACATGCGCACCGTGCCGACGTAGCCGCTGATCACGTCCACGCGGTCGGGACCCGTGTCGGCCGGGTAGCCCTCGACCACCTCGGCGCCGTGCGCCCGCGCGTGCTCGACGGCACCGGCCAGCAGGTGGTGCATGAGGCCCCGCTTCCGATACCCCGCGCGGACCACGAAGCACACCGCCACCCAGGCGTCGCGGTCGTCGACGAACGGGATGGTGCGGCTGTTCATGAGCCGGCGGTACGTGGAACGGGGCGCGATCGAGCACCAGCCCGCCACGACGTCGTCGACATAGACCAGCACACCGGGGCCGGGCTCGGTCTCGCAGAGGTTCCGCATGTAGTCGGGACGCTCGTCGTTGCGCACGCGGCTGTCCCGGTAGCTCATGCACCAGCAACCACCGCCGCCCGGCTTCTTGACGCCCACCACCTCGTAGAAGTCGTCGTACCGCCCGACGGCGGGCCGCACCTCGATACGCTCCATGACCCCGAACCTACGCCGGGTCACCGACACGCCGGACCGGACCGTGGTCGCCGTCGACCCGGGCGTGTCACCTCTGCCACCATGGACCCATGAGCAACTCCACCACGACGATCGCCCTGGTCGAGGACGACCATGCGGGCGAGCTCCTCACGCTGCGCCGCGCCGCGTTCGTCACCGAGGCCCAGCTGTACGACGACCCGAACATCCCCCCGCTCACCCAGACGCTCGCCGAGCTGCGCGAGGACCTGGCGCGGGACGACGTGGTGACGATCGGCGCGTGGGAGGGCCACCGGATGATCGGCTCGGTGCGCGTCGAGATCGAGGGCGAGAAGGCGACCCTCGGCCGCCTCGCCGTGGCCCCGGACAAGCAGGCCCGCGGCATCGGCACCGAGATGCTGTTCGCCGTGCTCCCGTACCTGCCGGAGCAGACCACGGAGATCTGGGTCTTCACCGGCAAGGACTCCAAGCAGAACCTCGCGCTGTACACCAAGCACGGGTACGAGGAGCAGTACGACAAGGCCGCGGGCGACCTGACCTACACCTACCTGCGGCGTGTGCTCGGTGCCGCGGGCGCGCAGCCGGTGCCGCAGGAGAAGTAGCTCAGAAGCCCCACGCGTGGAAGGACTCGATCTCCATCCACGCGTCGAACCGTGGGTTCTCGCGGTTCGGGTAGGGCTTGCCGCCGTAGTGGACGGAGAGCCGGTCGATGCCGGCCAGTCCCTCGTCGGGCGTGATCGTCACGGTGCCCTGGAGGCTGACGTGCCGGTACCAGCTCTCGCCGTCGAGCACCGTGAGGGACACGCGCGGGTCCGCCCGCAGGTGGTCCAGGCGCTTGCGGGTGCCGTCGAGGTTCAGCAGCACCCGGCCGTCCTCGTACAGGTACCAGGTGGCCACCGACACGGGCGCGCCGTCGGGCCGGACGGTCGCCATGACCGCGTGGTTCGGGCGTTCGAGGACCTTCGCGATGTGCTCCGGGACCGGGGGCTTGGTCACTTCGTGCTCCTTTGACGTCGGGCGTTCGCCGCAGCCAATCAGGTATCGCGGCCCCGGCCAAGTGCGTCCGGCGACCGGAGGAGCTCCGGCGGGTACGGGGCCGGGACGTGCCGCAGCGTGCGGAGCGCGGTGCGCTCGGTCTCCGCGGCGCCGTCGAGCACGTCGAACCGGTCCAGCGCCACCTCCGCCGCGAAGTGCGTCGCGACGACGCCGAGCCCGGCGAACCCCGCCACGTGCTGCACGCGGCCGCCGGCGGCTTGGCCGAGGAGCGGGCCGGACCCGTTGGGGGTGCCGGCCGCGCCGCCCCACCGGTGCGTGAGGCGGACGCCCTCGAGCTGCGGGAACGTCGTCAGGAGATGCTCGGCGAGGCGCCGGGAGGCCGCCGGCCGGTTCTCGTAGGTGCGCCGCATGCGTCCGCCGGGGTGGTAGACGGCGTCGTGCCCGCCGAACACGATCCGGTCGTCGGCCGTGAGCCGGTAGCGGTGGGCCCGGCGGGCCAGGTCCCGCAGCCCCTGCCGGCCGCGCCAGCCGATGGCGCCCAACAGCTCGGCGGACAGCGGCTCCGTCGCGATCGCGTACTCGTACACCGGCACGGTGTGCCGGCCGTACCGCCGCAGCAGGGACGGGAACGCGCCCGTCCCGAGCACCACACGGTCCGCGCGCACGGCGGCCTCGCCCGCGGGCGAGGTGGTGCGCAGGACGACGTCACCGCCCGCGTCCCGCCCCGGCGGCACCAGCCGGGTCACCCGCGTGTGCTCGAAGATCTCGACGCCGAGCGCGCTCGCCGCCCGCGCCAGCTCGGCGGCCAGCCGCGCGGGGTGCGTGAGCACGATGTCGTCGGGGCGGACCAGGCCCGCCTCGTAGGTGGGGCTGGCGATCTCGGCGCGCACCTTGGCCCGGTCGAGGAGGGTGTGCGGTGCGCCGACCCGGGCGGCGGCGCCCGCGGCCTCCTGCAGCCGGTCGATGTGATGGGGCTCCACGGCCAGGTCGACCACGCCGGTGCGCTCCCACGGGCAGTCCAGGCCGAGCTCGACCACGGCGGACCCGACGGCCGCCAGGTTCTCCTGGCCGAGCCGGGTCAGCGCGGCGCGCTCGTCGGCGTCGGGCCGGCCGCCGTGCGTGAGCCGCGTGCCGCAGAACCCGTCGTCGCGGCCGGACGCGGCCCAGCCGACGGACCTGCCCTCGATCAGCACCACCCGCGCGCCGGGGTGGCGCTGCCTGGCCCGCAGCGCCGCCCACAGCCCGGCGTACCCGGCGCCGACCACGGCGACGTCGGCCCGCACCGGGGCCGACAGCACGGGGTAGGCGGCGGGCTCGCCCAGGTCGTCCTGCCAGAACACCGCTTGACGCGTCCTGGACAGGGCATGGTCGACGACAGACCTGGCCGGAACGTTACGCTCGAAGACGGTCTGCCGCCGGTGCCCCATGTCGCAAATCTAGCCAATGCCCGATGAATGCTGGTTTCGGCCAGGTGAGAGCTGGATGACGCCGCAGGTGAACGGTCAGCCGGCGAGGCAGACCGTCTCGAAGCTGCGGGTCGCGTCGTACCCGAGCTCGAGCTTGTCCTGGGTGCCCTCGGGGCACTCCATCCCGCTGACGATGAGCCCCGAGACCTTGCGCGCGCCGTCCGACGAGCAGGCGAGCTCCCCGCCGTTGCCGTCCACGCAGTCGCCGCTCACGAGCTGTCCGCCGCCCTTGCCCGGGTCCCCGGGGTGGTCGTCGGCCAGGTTGCGCGCGCACACCGCCTGCGTCTCGCCGCCGGCCTGGCCGTCCTTCTGGAAGACGACGTCGGTGCCGGCCGGGCAGTGCAGCTGCGCCAACGACACCGCGTCCTGGATCTCGAGGATCGAGACCGTGGCGTCGGGGTCGTCGCACAGCAGGGGTCGGTAGGCGTCGGCCCCGTCCGTGCCCGAGGGCGACGGGTTCGGTCCGGCGCACGCGTCGACCGCCCACGCGGCGGCGGTCTCGTCCGTGCCGTCGGGTCCGAAGAAGTGGATGCCCACGGCGACGATCACGCCGGCGGCGACGAGGAAGGCGACGACGGACCAGATCCAGTCCCGCCGCATGCCGCCCTTGCGCCGCCCGGTCCCGCCGTCGGCCCCGCCGGACGGCAGGTCCGGGCCGGGTGGCGGGGTGCGGCCGGGTGGCTGCGCCTGCCCCAGCGGCGTCGCGCCGGACCGGGCCGGGAACTGACCGGTCCGTGGCTGGAACTGGCCGGGGCGCTGGACCGGCTCGAACTGGCCGGTGTGCCGGCCCGGCTGGGACTGGCGGCGGCGCGGGTCTGGCTGGTGTTCCGGAACACCTGCGTCCGGTGACACGGGGGAGGGCATGGCGGCACAGTAGCGACGTCGGGGTGAATCGCAAAAGGGTCTCAGGTACTTTCGCTGCAATCCTGCGGTTCCTGGCCTGCGGCCGGGTGCGAGGCGGGCGCACCCCGGGCGCACCCCGGCCGCGCGGTACGGGCTCCGGCCGCCGCTGCTACGATCTTCGGGTCGCGACTGGCGTCAGGTGGATCACCACCGGGGAGCGACGAGTCATGCCGACGACGGGTCGTTCGCCTGGGCCCTGGGTCACCTTGTGAGAGGTGCACGCCCGGGCCAGTCGTGTCACGGCGCGTGTGCCCTCCACCGCCGTCCGACCTCTCCCCGTCCCGCATGAATCGAGGAACCATGAGCGCATCGACTCCCGACCCGCTCTCCACCCCGCTCGCCGAGCTCGACCCCGAGATCGCCGCCGTCCTTACCGGTGAGCTGGCCCGCCAGCGCGACACGCTCGAGATGATCGCGTCCGAGAACTTCGTGCCGCGCGCCGTCCTGGAGGCCCAGGGCTCGGTCCTGACCAACAAGTACGCCGAGGGCTACCCGGGGCGCCGCTACTACGGCGGCTGCGAGCAGGTGGACATCGCCGAGAACCTGGCGATCGCCCGTGCCAAGGACCTGTTCGGCGCCGAGCACGCCAACGTCCAGCCGCACTCCGGCGCCCAGGCCAACGCCGCGGTGCTGCACGCCCTCATCAACGCGGGCGACAAGATCCTCGGCCTCGAGCTGGCCCACGGCGGCCACCTCACGCACGGCATGCGGATCAACTTCAGCGGCAAGCTGTACGACGTCGGCGCCTACGGCGTGGACCCGCAGTCCTACCGCATCGAGATGGACGAGGTGCGCAAGAAGGCGCTGGAGCACCGCCCCGACGTCATCATCGCCGGCTGGTCGGCCTACCCGCGCCACCTCGACTTCGCCGCGTTCCGCGAGGTCGCGGACGAGGTCGGCGCCAAGCTCTGGGTCGACATGGCGCACTTCGCCGGCCTCGTGGCCGCAGACCTGCACCCGTCGCCCGTGCCGCATGCCGACGTCGTCTCCTCGACCGTGCACAAGACGATCGGCGGGCCGCGCTCCGGCTTCATCCTCTCCAAGGAGGAGTACGCCAAGAAGATCGACTCCGCGGTGTTCCCGGGTCAGCAGGGCGGCCCGCTCATGCACGTGATCGCCGCCAAGGCCGTCTCGTTCAAGGTCGCCGCGACCGAGTCCTTCAGGGACCGTCAGGAGCGCACGCTCCGCGGCGCGTCGATCATCGCCGAGCGACTCTCGCAGCCCGACGTCGCCGCGGCCGGCGCGTCCGTGCTGACCGGCGGCACCGACGTGCACCTGGTGCTCGTCGACCTGCGCAACTCCCAGCTCGACGGGCAGCAGGCAGAGGACCTCCTGCACGACGCCGGGATCACCGTCAACCGCAACGCCGTCCCGTTCGACCCGCGGCCCCCGCGCGTCACCTCGGGCCTGCGGATCGGCACGCCGGCGCTGGCCACCCGCGGGTTCGGCGACGCCGAGTTCACCGAGGTCGCCGACATCATCGCGACGGCCCTGAAGGACGGCGCCGCGACCGACGTCGACGCCCTCTCGGCGCGGGTCGAGAAGCTCACCGCCGCGTTCCCGCTCTACCCGGGGCTCTGAGCCGATGACCGCACAGATCCTGGACGGGAAGGCCACGGCGGCCACCATCAAGGCGGAGCTCAAGGACCGCGTCACGGCGCTGCGCGAGCGCGGCGTCGTGCCGGGGCTCGGCACGCTCCTGGTCGGCGAGGACCCCGGCTCGCAGTGGTACGTGGCGGGCAAGCACCGCGACTGCGCCGAGGTCGGCATCGCGTCGATCCGGGAGGACCTCCCGGAGACCGCGACGCAGGAGGAGATCGAGGCAGCGGTACGGCGGCTGAACGAGGACCCGGCCTGCACCGGGTACATCGTCCAGCTCCCGCTGCCCAAGGGCATCGACACCAACCGCGTGCTGGAGCTCGTCGACCCCGACAAGGACGCCGACGGCCTGCACCCCACCAACCTGGGGCGCCTGGTGCTGCGGGTCAACGAGGAGATCACGTCCTCGCTGCCCTGCACGCCGCGCGGCATCATCGAGCTGGTGGAGCGGCACGGCATCAAGCTCGCCGGCAAGGAGATCGTGGTCCTGGGCCGCGGTGTCACCGTGGGCCGCCCGATCGGCCTGCTGCTCACGCGGCGCGCCGTCAACGCGACGGTCACCCTGACGCACACCGGCACGCAGGACCTCGCCGCCCTGGTCCGCCGGGCCGACGTCGTCGTGGCCGCCGCGGGCGTCAAGGGCATCGTGTCCGGCGACATGGTCAAGCCGGGCGCCGTGCTGATCGACGTCGGCGTCTCCCGCGAGATCAACCCGGAGACGGGCAAGTCGCGGGTCGTCGGCGACGTCTCGCCCGAGGCCGCCGAGATCGCGGGCTGGGTGTCGCCCAACCCGGGCGGCGTCGGCCCCATGACGCGGGCGATGCTGCTGGCGAACGTGGTGGAGTCGGCGGAGCGCTCGCTGGCCTGACGGGCTGGCTCGTCGGCACTGCCGTCGAACGTAGGGGTAGTCGCACTCTCAGCACCGAGAGGGCGACTACCCCTACGTTCGACTTGGCCGGGCGACGGCCGGGCGGTGGCCGGGCGACGGCCGGGCGGTGGGTGAAGTGCGGGCGATGAGTTGCGAGGCGCCGCGGCGTCTGAAGAGTTGATGCGAGGGCCGACGACGGCCCCGAGCGACTCAGGAGGCCATCATGGTGAGCGTGCGGACCCATCTCTGGTTCGGGAACAACAAGGCCGGCGAGGCCGCCGCGTTCTACGCCGAGCACATCCCGGGGTCGTCGGTCGAGCGCGTGGTGAAGGCGCCGGAGAACGCTCCGGGTGCCGACGCCGGCACGGACTTCGTCGTGGAGTTCACGGTGGCCGGCCAGCCCGTGATCGGGCTGAACGCCGGGCCGCACCGCACCCTCGACGAGGCGTTCTCGTTCTACCTGTCCGTCGAGGGGCAGGAGGAGGTCGACCACTACTGGGACCTGCTCACCGCCGACGGCGGCGAACCCGGCGCGTGCGGCTGGTGCACGGACAAGTTCGGCGTGTCGTGGCAGGTGATCCCCAAGGAGCTCGAACGGCTCAGCGGCTCGTACGCGACGCCCGCCGAGATCGCCACGATGAACGCGATGCTGACGATGGGCAAGATCGACGTCGCCGCGCTGCGGGCCGCGCACGACGCCGCGTAGCTCGCGCACGCGGGATGTTCAGTGCGGACGGCGCCGCACGACCAGGACCTGCTGCTCGGGGAACTGCCAGCCGTACCGGACGGCGAGGAGCCGCAGCAGGGTGGTGAGCACCACCGCGGCGACGGCGGCCCAGAGCACCGGGACCCCGAGCGCCACGAGGGCCACGAGCAGGGCGGCGCCGCCCGCTGCCGCGACCGCGTAGAGCGAGCCCACGTGCAGCAGTGCCACCGGGAGGTTGAGCGTCACGTCGCGCAGCACGGAGCCGCCGACGGCCGCCGCCGCGCCGACGAACACCGCCGGGACGGCGGGCACCCCGAGGGCGAGGGCCTTCGAGGTGCCGATCGCGCCGAACAAGCCGATGACGACGGCGTCCAGCGGCAGGATGACGGGGTCGAGGCGGGCGAACAGCCGTTGCAGGGACAGCCCGGCGAGGGCCGCAGCTGCCGCGACGAGGACGTACCAAGGCCCGTAGATCACCGCGGGCGGCTCGCCGAGCAGGATGTCGCGCAGCAGGCTGCCGCCGAGTGCCACTCCGATACCGACGAGCACCGTGCCCAGGACGTCGATGCGGCGGTCGGTGAACGCGCCGGCGAAGAGCGCGCCCTGGAGTGCGCCCAGTGCCACCGCGATGAGCTCGGCCCAGAGGGGGATGCCGAAGGGGATGATCGTGTCCATGCGGGTGCTCGTTCCCTGAGCTCGTCGTGCCGTGACCGCCGCCGGTCCCGCGCGCACCGTGCGGTGCGCGCGGGACCGGCTGGACGGGTCAGCGGGCGGTGGTCCGCGCGGCCTCGAGAATCACGTCCGTCACGGACTCCGGCTGGGAGACCGTCACGGCGTGCGAGGCGTCGACCTCGACGAGCGTGGCGTCCGCGCGCTCGGCCATGAAGCGAGAGAGCTCCGCGGGGACGGCGAGGTCCTTGGTCGCCGAGAGCACCCACGACGGGATCGACTTCCAGGCGGCGGCGCTGGCCGGCGCCTCGAAGGCGGCGAGCCCGAGCGGGCGCTGCGTGGCCGCCATGTGCTCGGCCGTGGTCGCGTCGACGTCGCCGGCGAACAGCTTGTGGAACTGTGCCGGGTCGATGTAGAGCTCCGTGGCCGTCCCGCCGTCGGGAGTGGTGTACGGGAACGGCTGCGCCGCGCCGCCGAGCCTGGCCCCGGGGAACTTCTCGACGAGGTCGACCAGGCTCTCGCCGGGCTCCGCGAGGAAGCTCGCGACGTAGACCAGGGCGGTCACGTTCGGGTTGCCCTCGGCCGCGTGGCTCATCACGTGTCCGCCGTAGGAGTGGCCGGCGATGACGACGGGTCCGTCGATCGTCTTGAGCACGTCACGCAGGTACTGCGCGTCCTGCTCCAGCTCGCGGAGCGGGTTGGCGACCGCGATCACGCGGTGGCCGGCCTCGTGAAGTGCCGTGATCGAGCCGTTCCAGCTCGACGAGTCGGCATAGGCGCCGTGCACCAGGACGATGGTCTGCTTCGTGGCGGTGGTGTTCATGATGCCCTCTCTCTGGGATCGGTACTGCTTCTTCGAAGACCTGGTGTCTTCGTCCCCCCGCGTAACACATCGTGCATCCAATATATTGCATGCCGGATGGCCGGACAAGAGCTCGCCCTGGAGCAGCCGACGGCGTGGGTGCGTGATCCGGCTCTGTCAGAGGTGACCGTTAGGCTCTCCCGGTGCCCCTGATCGTCGCCACCGCCAATGTCAACGGGATCCGTGCCGCCGTCCGCCGCGGCATCGAGTCCTGGATCGCCACCCGCACCCCGGACGTGCTGCTGCTGCAGGAGGTGCGCGCGCCCGACAAGCTCGTCCGTGAGGTGCTCGACGGCTGGCACGTCGCGCACGCGGAGAGCGAGGTCAAGGGCCGCGCCGGGGTGGTGGTCGCGTCCCGGCTGCCGCTCGGCGACGTCCGCACGGGGCTCGCGACCCACGGGCCCGACGGCGCCGCGGAGACCGGCGCCGACACCGGCCGCTGGGTTGAGGCCGACGTGCGCCTGCCCGACGGCGGCACGCTCACCGCCGTCTCCGCCTACCTGCACTCCGGGTCCACCACCCCGGGCCAGGAGCACACGATGGTGGCCAAGTACGCCTACCTGGAGAAGGTCACGGCGCGCCTCGCCGAACTCTCCGCGGCGCAGGTCCCGGCGGTCGTGGCGGGCGACCTCAACATCGCCCACCAGAACGTGGACATCAAGAACTGGAAGGGCAACCAGAAGAGCGCCGGCTTCCTCCCCGAGGAGCGCGCGTACGTGACCCGCTGGATCGACGAGCACCGGTGGACGGACCTGGGCCGCTCCCACGCGGGCGACGGCCCCGGCCCGTACACGTGGTGGTCGTGGCGCGGCGCGGCGTTCGACAACGACTCCGGCTGGCGCATCGACTACCAGCTCGCCAACCCAGCGCTTGCGGGCGCCTGCCGCAAGGTCGAGGTCGACCGCGCGCCCACCTACGCCGAGCGCTGGAGCGACCACGCCCCGGTCGTGGCGACCTACGAGCTTTAATACCGGATCGCGTCGATCACCTTGACCCGCACCGCGTAGATCGCCGGGATCAGGCCCGCCAGGGCGCCGATCCCGACGGCGCACGCCATGCCGACCAGGGCGGCGTCGAACGGGAAGCCCGGGAGGTCGTCGAGCGGCCGGCCGAAGATGCGGTCGATCGGGATGTTCTTGATCACGGCCACCGCGATCACCACGCCGACCACACCCGCCACGGTGGTGGCGACCACCGACTCCATGAGCACGCCGAAGAACACGCGCCCGCTGGTGGCCCCGAAGGACCGCCGGATGCCGATCTCCCGGATCCGGTACCGCACGGTGACCAGAGCGATGTTGAGCAGCCCGAGGCCGCCCAGCAGCAGCGCGAACCCGCCGACCCCGAGCACCAGGTACTGCAGCACGCGGTCGATCACCAGCGCGTCGGCCATCGGCTGCTGCACGTCGAACGGGACGCCCGCCGCCGCCAGGTCGCGGGGCAGCACCTCGGCGAACCGGTCGGCGAGCTCCGGCGGCACCCAGAACCGGTAGCTGTCGGCCATCACCCGGTCGGGGAACCAGCGCACCGCCTGGTCGAACAGCATGATGGCGCGCGGCCCCTCGTCGTTCCACTGCACGGGCACCACGCCGACCACGGTGGCGGCCACGGGCGACTCGCCCTCGATGACCACCTTCGGGTGCGTGGTCACGGGGGCGCCGTCGGCGTAGGCGTCCAGGAAGGCCTGGTTCACCACGAGAACGGGGGCCAGCCGGTCGGCGTCGGACTCGGTGAACCAGCGGCCCGCCTCGAGGTCCTGGCGGGTGATGATCCCGCTGTCGACGTCGACAGCCGACCACTCGACGTAGGTGCCGCTCTCCCCGCCGCGCACCGCGAGGTCGGCGGTCGCGCGCACGGAGTGGTACGAGATCTTGTGCCGCTCGGCGACGGCGTCGACGACCGCGTCCACCTCGGTCGGCGTCATCCCGGCCTCGGACGGTCCCATCGACCAGGCCTCCAGCGTGGTGTCGCGGCCCGACATGCGCTCGTTCTGCTCCTGCATGGCCTGGCCGAACATCGTCACGGCGGCCGTGATGCCGGTGATCGCGGTGACGGCGCAGGCGACGCCGATCAGCGCGAGCAGCACGCGGACCCGGTGGATCCGCAGCTCGTCCCACGCCTCGACGATCGCGCCCACGACGCCGGTCATGCGGGAAGCCCGGCGGACTCGGGCAAGGTCTCGGGCGCCGTCTCGGCCACGGCCGCGGGCGCGTCGAGGTGGATGGGCACCAGCACACCGTCGGCCAGCCGGAACTGGCGGTCCGCGCGCGCCGCGATCGCCAGGTCGTGCGTGATGGTCACCAGCGCGGACCCGGTCTCGCTCGCGGCATCGTCCAGGAGGGTCATGATCGCCTGCCCGGTCTCGACGTCGAGCGCCCCCGTGGGCTCGTCGGCGAGGATGACGCGCGGCCCGCGCACGAGCGCGCGGGCGATGGCGACGCGCTGCTGCTCGCCGCCGGACAGCTTCTCGGGCCGCGTGTCGAGGCGCTCGCCCAGCCCGACGCGTTCGAGGGACTGCGCGGCGAGCCGGGTGCGGTTCCAGAACTGCTTGCCGCGCGCGTACAGCAGGGGCGCGGCGACGTTCTCGAGTGCCGTCCGGCCCTGCAGCAGGTTGAACTGCTGGAACACGAAGCCGAAGTCGTCGCCCCGGCGCCGGGCCAGGGCCCGGCTGCGCAGGCGGCCGACGGGCTCGCCCTCCAGGAGGTACTCGCCGGAGGTGGGCGAGTCGAGCAGGCCCAGGATGTTCAGCAGGGTGGACTTGCCGGTGCCGGAGCGGCCGACGATCGCCACGTGCTCACCGGGGCCGACCGTCAGGTCCACCCCGCGGAGGATCTCCAGCGTGCTCCCGTCCGGGAGCTCCACGTGCCGGGTGACGCCCTGCAGGTCGACGAGCGGGGTGCCGGTCATCCGAAGCACTCCTCCTCGAACGCCTGCACGGTGTCCATGTCGCCGTCCATCGCCGCCTGGTCGTAGGCGGTCATGTCCTCGCAGTCGACGCCGCCCTCCGTGCCGTCCTCGACGGGCGTGAACTCCAGGATCTGCTCGCCGGCCTTCAGGCCCTTGGTGACCTCGACCTGCAGCCCGTCGGTCAGGCCCAGGGTCACGTCGCGGGGCTCAGGCTCGGCGCCCTCCTCCTTGACGGTCCACACCCGGCCGGTCTGGGAGGTGCCGAGCACCGCGCTGATCGGCACCACGACGACGTCCTTCGCGTCGCCGTTCGTGATCTCGATCTCGGCGCCCAGGCCCGAGAACGCCTTGACCTTCGGCGGGATGGAGCAGTGGACGGCGCCGGTGGCCGCCTCGGGCGCGCCCGAGCCGGCCTCCATGCTTCCCTCGGCGCCGCCCATGGCGCCCGCGGGTGCCTCGCCGATCGTCAGCCTGGTGCACGTGAACGGCGCCGGCCCGCCCTTGAGCGTCACCTGCGCGGAGCCCTTGGCACCGACCAGCCGGTACTGCTGGTCGGCGGTCAGCGTGCCGGAGACCGAGAGGGTGCCGGGCGAGATCGTGCCGATGACCTCGCCCACAGCGACCGCCTGGTCCTTGAGCGCCGTGATGTCCACGGTGCCGGAGACCGGCGCGAGGGCCGAGGTCCAGGTGACCTTGGGCTCCTGCTCGGTGACGGTCTCCTCGCCGGTCTTCTCGTCGACCTCGACCACGGGTTCGACGGGCTCCTCGCTCTTGATCCACAGGACGCGGGTGTCCTTGCCGACCTTGGCGTCGTCCACCTCGATCTCGGCGATGACGCCGTCGGCGGTGGCCTTGATCTCCACCGGCGGGTCGGAGACCACGGACGCCGGCACCGTGACGGCGTTGGTGACGGAGCCCTTCTCGACGGGGATCACGGCCTCGGTGATCTCGCCCGTGGGCTGCAGCGCGTCCGGCGGGTCGAGCTCGGCGCCCTTGAGCGCCAGGACCACGAGCGCGGCGGCGATCACGGCCCAGATGATGATCCGGGCGGTGGGGAAGACGTACTGGCGGACAGCACCCATGGGGGCTCCTCGCGGCGGGGACGGTGAGAGCGTCTGCGGAGTGGCAGTCCGGTGGACATTAGTCCAGGTTCCGGCCCAAAGGGGATGAAAGTACGGGGTGAAGCCAAGCCTTTGCACACGAGGGCCCCGCACCTGACGGTGCGGGGCCCTCGTGGTGCGGACGTGCTCAGCCCGCCGGGGCCGACGGCGGCGCCAGCAGGAACACGGGGGCCGTCAGGTCGGCGTCGGCGAACGCGTCCGCGACCGCCTGGGCGACCGTGTCGACGTCGGACAGGCGGACCAGCGCGATGGCGCTGCCGCCGAACCCGCCGCCCGTCATGCGCGCGCCGAGCGCGCCGGCCGCCATGGCGGAGTCGACGACGAGGTCGAGCTCGCGGCAGGAGACCTCGTAGTCGTCCCGCAGGGAGACGTGCGAGGCGACCATGAACGGGCCGACGTCGGCCGCGCGGCCCTCACGCACCAGGTCGGCGAACCGCGCGGTGCGGTCGATCTCGGACACGACGTGGCGCACGCGGCGGCGCAGCACGCCGTCGGGGTCGTGGGGCTCGAGCTCGGCCAGCGCACGGTCGATGCCCATGCCGCCGAGCGTCGGCGCGATCTCGCGCAGCGACGCCAGGCCCAGCAGCTCCGCGGCCTGCTCGCACGAGGCGCGGCGGGCGCCGTACTCGCCGGAGACGTGCGAGTGCTCGGCCTTGGTGTCGACGACCAGGAGCGTGAGCCCGGCGGTGTCGAGGTCGAACGGCACGGGCACGCCCGACTCCAGCGGCTTCAGGCCTGGCCGGAAGTCGAGCAGCAGGGCGTAGCCCTCGCGGCAGCGCAGCGACGCCGACTGGTCGAGCCCGCCCGTGGGGGCGCCGGCGATCTCGTTCTCCGCGCGGCGGGTGGCGTCGACCAGCTCGGCACGCCCGGCGTCGGACGCCGTGAGGCCGAGGCCCGCCACGGCGTCGAGGGCCACCGCGACGGCCGCCTCCAGGGCCGCCGAGGAGCTCAGGCCGGCGCCGAACGGCACGCACGAGTCGACGGCGGCGTCGAAGCCGCCGACCTTGTGGCCGGCCTCGGCCAGGGCCCAGGCGACACCGGCGACGTAGGCGCCCCAGCCCTGCACCGCGCCGGGCGCGACGTCGGACAGGCGGGCCTCCCACACGCCCTCTGCCTGCGCCGACACCAGCCGGACCAGGTCGTCCTCGCGCGGCCGCAGCGCGATGTAGGTGCGGTGCGGCAGCGCCGTCGGCAGGCAGAGCCCGGCGTTGTAGTCGGTGTGCTCGCCGATGAGGTTGACCCGCCCGGGGGCGGACCAGACGCCCTCGGGGGAGCCGTCGAACGAACGGGTGAAGAGCTCGTCGACCCGGTGCGCGCCGTCCTCGGCGGTCCAGGCCTCGAGCCAGTTGATGGTGGTCACGTACCTGATTATTGCCCGTTGAGCGCGCCGGGCCGACCGCCGGTCAGGCAGCGAGACCGGCGCGCTCGCTATCGGGACGCCGTGTCAGGCGCCCTGGCGCAGCACGCGGACCGCCCCCGCGGGCACGTCCGCGTCGCCCGCGACCTCCTGCCCGGTGAGCAGGTCGGTGGCGGGCGACTCCAGGGGCAGCTTCACGTCGCCGTCGGTGTGGTTGACCGCCACGGTGTAGGTGGCGGCGTCGCCGTACCGGCGCACCACCTCCAGCCCGTCCACGGTGCCCGACTGCGCCAGGCCCGCGCCCGCGTAGACGTCGGTCATGACCGTGGCCAGCGTGTCGGCGTCGAGGGCGGTGGAGACGTACCAGCCCGTGCCCGCGCCGTGCCGGTGCCGCGTGATCGCCGCCCCGCCGGGCTTGGGGCCGTCGACGTAGGTGCCGACCGGCTCGGCGCCGTCCAGGACCAGGTCGTCGGCCCAGACCGTGCCGGTCAGCCGCGTGGTGTCGGTGCTCGCGGCGCCTGCCCCCGCGGCTCCGGCCCGGTAGGCGACGGTGAGCGAGTCGTCCGCGCGCAGCGGCAGGAACTCCTCCACCCACACGCCGAGCGCGTCGCGCAGCGGGGCCAGGAAGCCGCCGGGGTGCACGGCGTCGTGCTCGTCGACGATGCCGCTGAAGTAGCTCACCAGCAGGGATCCGCCGCCGGCCACGTAGGCGGTGAGGTTCGCGGCGTCCTCGGCCCTGAGCAGGTACGACGCCGGGGCGACGACCAGCTTGTACCCCGACAGGTCCTGCCCCGGGCGGACCAGGTCGACCGTGTGGCCGTCCCGCCAGAGCCGGTCGTAGTAGGCGTCCACGCGCTCGCGGTGGCGCGCGCCCTCGCTGGGCCGGAACTCCAGGTCCTGCGCCCAGAACGACTCGTAGTCCCAGACCAGGGCGACGTCGGCCCGCACCGTCGAGCCGCGCAGCTCGGTCAGCTTGCCGAGGTTCGCCCCGAGCTCGGTCACCTCGCGCCACACCCGCGAGCCCGTGCCGGCGTGCGGCAGCATCGCGGAGTGGAACTTCTCCGCGCCGGAGCGGGAGGCGCGCCACTGGAAGAACATGATCGCGTCCGCGCCGCGGCCCAGGTGCGCGAACGAGTTGCGGGCCAGCTCCCCGGGCCGCTTGGCCACGTTGCGCGGCTGCCAGTTCACGGCCGACGTCGAGTGCTCCAGCAGGAGCCACGGCTTGCCGCCCGCGACCGACCGCGTGAGGTCGGCGGCCAGCGACAGCCCCACGTACCCGCGCGGGTTCGCGGCCTGGAGGTAGTGGTCGTTCGAGACGACGTCGACCTCCTTGCCCCACGCGAACAGGTCCGTGGACGGGCAGCTCGCGGCCATGAAGTTGGTGGTCACCGGGGCGGACGAGTGCTCGCGGACGGCGTCGCGCTCCGCGATGAAGCAGGCGCGCAGGGCGGCGTCCGAGAACCGCGCGAAGTCGAGCTGCTGCGCGGGGTTCACCGCCTCCGGGGCTGCTGCCGGGACCTGGACGTGCTCCCAGTCGGCGTAGTGCTGGCCCCAGAAGGCGGTGCCCCAGGCGGCGTTGAGCGCGTCGAGCGAGCCGTACCGCTCGCGCAGCCAGACACGGAACGCGCGCTGGGCGTGCACGGAGTAGTCCAGGGCGACGGGCGCGCCGTACTCGTTGTGCACGTGCCAGCCCGCCAGCGCCGGGTGCGTGCCGTACCGCTCGGCCAGGGCCGTGGTGATGCGCAGCGCGGCCTCCCGGTAGGCGGGGGCGGTGGGCGCCATGAGCCCGCGGCCGCCCGGGCCCATCGGCGTGCCGTCCCGGTCGACCACCCGGGCGTCCGGGTGGGCCGCGTACAGCCAGGCGGGCGGGGCAGCCGTCGGCGTGGCGAGCAGGATCCGCACACCGCCGTCGTGCAGCAGCCCGATGATGCGGTCCAGCCAGCCGAAGTCGAACTCGCCCGGGCGGGGCTCCAGCAGCGCCCAGCTGAAGATGCCGAGGCTGACCAGGTTCACCCCGGCCTCGTTCATGAGCCGCACGTCCTCGGCCCAGACCTCCTCGGGCCACTGCTCGGGGTTGTAGTCGCCGCCGTAGCTGATCTGGTCGACGCCGGTCAGCCAGCCGTCGAACCGCGGTCCGGGGGCGAAGCTGGAGGTCTCAGGCATGAGGGTCCTTTCAGGGGTGTATCAGGTGGAGCTCGGTCAACGGCCGGGCAGTACGTGGACCGTCGCCGTGACCGGACCGTACTCCGTCGTCCCGGTGACCGTGAACGTGCGCGGGACGGCGGTCGCGTCGTCGGGCACGGCCTGCCAGACGACGGGGGTGCGCGCCGTCCGGTGGTCGCCCGGTGACAGCACGTCGACGGTGCGGGGCAGCCGCACGTCGTCGTCCACCCGGGTGACCACGCGGACGTCGTCCTGCAGCACGTGCGTGACGTCGCTCTCGCGGAAGACGTCGAGCGACGCGTTGGCCTCGGGGAACCAGCCGGAGCCGGTCTCGACCCAGGTGAACATGGGCTGCCAGTTCGCGGGTTCCCACACCAGCACGCCCTGCACCCGGTTGCCGGGCACGTCGTTGGCGACCTGGAAGACGCGCTGGATCGCGTCGGCCTGGCCCTGGACGGTCACGGGGAACGGCGAGTTGGGCAGCGGCGTCGGGTCGCCGGGCGGCCAGCTCTCGGCGGGGTAGGCGGTCTCGGCGACGTCCAGCGCGTAGTCCGGGAACGCGGCCGCGATGGTGTGCAGGTTGTGCTCCAGCTCCTCGGGGCTGCCGTGCCACTCGGGGTAGTAGGACAGGGCGAGCACGTCCGGGGCGGCGTCGGCGGCCTCCAGCCGGGTGAGCAGCTGGGTCCAGAACTCCATGGTCTTGTCGAGGCGGCCGGTGTCCACGATCGCGTGGATCTCGACCTCGGACTCCGGGGACGCCTCGCGCACCGCGTCGATGCCCGACGCTATGAGGGTGGCGAACCGGTCCCACTGCTCCGTGTACTGCCGCTGCTCGGCGGGGTCGTCGCTGCGCCAGTAGTCCCAGAGCAGGCCGCCGCCGGGCTGCGACTGGTAGACGTCGGCCTCGTCCGTGAAGTACTGGGGCGCGGTGGTGCCGATGATGGCCGCCTCGCTGCCGTACAGGAACCCGTTGATCACCTCGTTGCCCACCGCGACCTTCGCCGGGGTGGTGCCCTGCTCCCGTAGGCGGGTCAGGTAGTCCGCGGTGAAGTCGTGGACCTGCGCGGTCAGCTCGTCGAACGGCAGCTCGGCCCAGGCGCGCGGCTTGGGCTGCTTGCTCGGGTCGGCCCAGCTGTCGGCGTAGTGGAAGTCGATGCCGAGGCTCATGTCGCGCGCCGTGATCTCGCGTGCGACCGTGAGCGAGCGTTCGGGCCCCTGGTACGCCGGGTCGGTCTCGACGCCGGTGGTCTCGTCGCGCGGGTCGTTCCAGATGCGCAGGCGCAGGTGCTCCATGCCGCGGTCCTTGACCACGTCGAGCAGGTGCGGGCCGGGGTCCGGCTCGCCGGCCAGGGCCGCCTCCGCGTCGAGGTAGTACGGCTGGTCGCGCTCCTGGTCGGCGTAGGACAGGTCGGCGCCGAGCCTCAGGTCGTCACGCAGGTAGTTGTAGGCGTGGACCTCGGCGACTCCTTGCCAGCCCTTGGCGGCCAGGTCGGTGAACCGGACCCGCACGTAGCGGGTGCCGTCCCGGTCGACCAGGGCGGTGGTGCCGGTCGCTCCGCTGCGGCCGTCGCGGTGGTCGGCGACGGTGGTCCAGTGCTTCTTGTCGCGCGAGACCTCGACGACGTAGCGGGCGGGCGCGGCGTCCGCGAGGACCACCTCGATCTTGTGCAGGCCGTCGTAGGCGCCGCCCAGGTCGAGGGTGAGGGCCTGGTCCTTACCCTTCCGCGCGCTGCCGGACGGCGTCCACGCCGTGCTCTCGTCGCCGTCCGTCGCCCGGCCGGAGTCAGCATCGTTGCTGGTGGCGTGGGCTGTGACCCAGTCCTTGCCGGCCAGGTCGGTCTCGACGGGCTCGACCACGGCCTCGCCGTAGCCGGCGGCGGCCGGCCCCACGGCGAGCCCGGCCGTGGTCAGGGCGACGGCCAGGGCGGCGCTGCCCGCGAGGACCCGCGCCCGGTGTGTGCTGTGCGTCATGAGGACTTCCTTGTCCAGGTCGGGAACGGCCCGGAGGGCCGTTCGTCCGGAGTACCCAGCACAACGGTAGGTCCTCGGCGCGCGTGTGGGAATACGCTTCCCACCGTCACCCCCGTACGGCGGCCAGCACCTCCTGCTCCTCGTCCCGCGTGAGGCCCGTGACCTTTGCGTCCGGCGTGGCGCGGAGCCACGCGACGGTGTCGCGGGCCGTCTCGGCGAAGGGCCGGATCCGCAGGCCCGCCGCCAGCGACGACGTGACGTCGTGGGTCATGAACCCGCCCTCCACCAGGTCGCCCGCCCAGAACGGGATCGACCGGGGCCCTGACCAGGGGTTCACCTCGTGCTCCGCGAGGGCCTGCGGTGCGACCGCTACCAGCGCCGGGTGCGCGCCGACGCCGTCGGCCACCCCGGCCAGCAGCTCCGACCGGGGGACCGGTGGGCAGACGGCGTCGAAGTCGCCCTTCGTGCCCTGCTCCGCCGCCGTCACGATCCACTCCGCGAGGTCGCGGACGTCCACGAGCTGCACCGGGTCGTCCACGGGCTCGGGCACCAGCACCGGCAGGCCGTCCTCGGCGGCCTGTGCGAACCGGGCCGGCCAGTACGTGAACCGGCCGCTCGGGTCGCCCGGCCCCACGATCAGGCCGGGCCGGATCACGAGGGCCGCCGCCGCGCCGGCGCGGACGATGTTCTCGCAGGCGACCTTCATGGCGCCGTACACCTCGGGGCCGGAGGCCGGGTCCTCGTCGGTCTCGATCGGGTCCAGGAGCGGAAGGGTGGCCGGGGTGCCGCCGACGGTGGCGGTCTCCGAGTAGACGTTGACCGTCGAGACGAACGTCCAGTGGGCGTCCGGGAAGGCCGCGACGGCGGCGCGCACGTGCGACGGGATGCGGGAGACGTCGACGACGGCGTCGAACTCTCCCTCCGTCAGCTCGGCTGGAACGGCGTCGGCGCGGTCCCAGCGCACCAGCGTGGCGCCGTCGGGCACGGTGCCGCTCACGCCGCGCGCCGCGCACACGACGTCGTGGCCGCGGGCCACCGCGGCCGCCGCTACCGCACGGGACAGGAAGACGGTTCCACCGAGCACCAGGATTCGCATGGGGCTACCGAACCGCATCGCGACAACAGGGGCCAGGTAGATCCGCCGGGATCTGCTCCTGGCGAATCTTCGCGGGGCGTACTCGGGAGCGCCGGGGGGCTGCTCGCGCGAGATCCCCTTCGAGGCCTAAGTTTCTTCGCTTTCAGCCGACCCAAAGCGAAGAAACCCCGGCCTGGAAGAGGAGGAGGGGCCGGTCGCGACAGTCACACGCCGTCCCAGCAGCCCGCGATAACCGCTCGTCTTAGCCGCCCCGCGTGCCCTAGGGTCCTGACCCGACAACAGAACACGGAACGAGCACGGGTGGGCCGGAGAGCGTCGGTTACCACTTCCCATGGAAAGGTTGCGGGTTCGAATCCCGCCGTCGTCCGTCAGGGCGGCGTAGCTCAAACGGTAGATCGTAACGCCGGCGGTCATCAACACGCCCACCTGTGCTTCGTAGAGCGGGCCGGAGCTCCTTCGGTTACCTGGTATATGGCAGTACGGGTTCGACTCCCGGCCCGGCAACGGGTACTGCTCGGCGGCGCGAGCCGCCGTTCCGGAGGGCACTCACACGCCCGCTCGTCCAAACACAGAGAGCGGTAGGGGGCTGGTGCCCGCTGCCGCTCTCTGATGCCCACCCCGACGGGCAACTCCTGAGATCACCGATCACCCGGATATTGTCTGGTCAGGCTACGGGCAAGGCCTCTAGGGTCCTGACTCGACAACAGAACCGCGGAAGCCCGGGTGGGCCGGAGGCGGTCGGTTATCGGCTCTCAAGGTGCGGGTTCGAGTCCCGCCGCCGCCCACGGGCGGCGTAGCTCAGTGGACAGAGCGTGAGACTTCTCGGCCGTCGCAACCACGCCCGCCCGTGCTTCCACGTTCGAGAGCGGTGGCGGGCACACCACCCGCCGCCGCTCTCTTCTGCCCGTCGCCAGCACGACCCACCCCCGAGAGGAGCTTCGCCATGGACATCCTGCGCACCCTGAGCCGCCGTCGGACCCCACAGAACCAGCCCGCCGACGCGCGCCAGCACGCGAACTCCGCGGGTGGTTACACCTTCGTCCTCGACGACGCCGCGCGGCTGCGGCGCTTCCTCACCCTCGGCGTCGACGGCGGCACGTACTACACCTCGGCCGGTGCCCTGGCCCGGGAGAACGCCGAGGTTGTGCGCCGGATGGCGGTCACGGACCCGGTGGTGCTGGTGGACACGATCGTCAAGGTGTCGACGAGCGGCGCCGCGCCCCGGCAGAACCCTGCCCTGTTCGCGCTCGCGTACGCGGCGTCGGTCCCGGAGTCGGCGGCTCTGGCGCTCGCGGCGCTGCCGCAGGTCGCGCGGACCGGCACGCACCTGTTCCTGTTCGCCGCCTACGTCGAGCAGTTCCGCGGCTGGGGCCGCGGACTGCGGCGCGCCGTCGGCGGCTGGTACACGGGCAAGGACGCCGACGCCGTCGCCTACCAGGCCGTCAAGTACCGGCAGCGCGAGGGCTGGTCGCACCGCGACCTGCTGCGGCTGGCGCACCCCGTTACCGCCGACCCCGCCCTGCGGGCGACGTTCGACTGGATCGTGCGTGGGTCGGCGGGCGAGCACACCCCGGCCCTGGTCGAGGCGTTCCTTCGGGCGCAGGAGGCGTCGGACGCGGCGACCTGGTCGGCGCTCGTCCGCGATGCCGGCCTGACCTGGGAGATGCTGCCCGACGCCGCGCTGGCGGAACCGGCGGTGTGGGACGCGCTGCTCGACGTCGGTGTGCCGACGACGGCGCTGATGCGCCAGCTCCCTCGGCTCACGCGGCTGGGCCTGCTGCCTGCTGTCGGCGGACGCACCCACGAGGTCGCGGGCCTGCTCGCCGACCCCGAGCGGCTGCGCCGTGCCCGCGTGCACCCGGTCAACGTGCTGGTGGCGCAGCGGACCTACGCCTCGGGCGTCTCGGCACGAGGTGCGGGGCGGTGGGAGCCCACGCAGCGTGTCGTCGACGCGCTCGACGCCGGTTTCTACGCGGCGTTCGGCGCGATCGAGCCGTCCGGCAAGCGGCTGCTGCTCGCCGTGGACGTGTCGGGTTCGATGAGCGCGCCGATCGCGGGCATGCCGCTCACTGCGCGAGAGGCGTCGGCGGCCCTGGCGCTGGTTCAGCTCGCGACCGAGCCGGGCTCGTCGGCGGTGGGGTTCACGAGGGGGACGGGGCGCGGCTGGCGCGAGGCGCACCTCGAACCGCTGCGCATCTCGCCGCGCCGTCGCCTCGACGACGCGCTGCGCGTGGTCGACGAGATGCCGATGGGCGGCACGGACTGCGCCCAGCCGATGCTGTACGCGCTGGCCAACGGCCTGGAGGTCGACACGTTCGTGGTCTACACCGACAACGAGACGTGGCACGGCGACGTGCACCCGCACCAGGCGCTGCGACTGTACCGGGAGCGCACGGGCATACCGGCGCGGCTCGTGGTGGTCGGCATGACCGCGACCGAGTTCTCGATCGCGGACCCGTCCGATCCGGGGATGCTCGACGTCGCCGGGTTCGACGCCGCCGTGCCGTCCCTGATCTCGCAGTTCGCGGGCGGGCTCTGACGGCGGGTCCCGGCTGGTCGGGCTCAGGCCCGGCTGGTGGTTTTCGAGGCCCGAGTTTCTCCGCATTGAGGCGGCTCAAAGCGGAGAAACTCGGGCCTCGATGGGGAACCGGTCGGGGCGAGCGGTCCGTTCGGTGCCGGGCCAGTCGATCCGGCCCCGCCGAGGTGCTGGTCCGGAAAGCTCGCCTACCGAACGCGCCGCCACGTCACGCCGGGTTGATCCCCAGCTGCATCCCGGCGAGCCCCCGCTTGCGGGTGGCCAGCGCGGAGGCGACCTCGCGCAGCACCTTCGCGCCGGGCGAGTCGGGCGCCGTCAGGACCACGGGGGTGCCGCTGTCCCCGCCCTCACGGACGGCGACGTCGAGCGGCACCTGGCCGAGCAGCGGCACCTCCTTGCCGATCACCTGGGTGAGCCGCGCCGAGACCTGCTCGCCGCCGCCCTCGCCGAAGATCGGCAGGCGGGTCCCGTCCGGCTGCTCCAGCCACGACATGTTCTCGACCACGCCCACCACGCCCTGCGACGTCTGCGTCGCCACCGACCCGGCCCGCTCGGCCACCTCCGCGGCCGCGGCCTGCGGCGTGGTGACCACGAGGATCTCGGACGACGGCAGCAGCTGCGCCACGGAGATGGCGATGTCGCCCGTGCCGGGCGGCAGGTCCAGGAGCAGCACGTCGAGGTCGCCCCAGAACACGTCCGCGAGGAACTGCTCGAGCGCGCGGTGCAGCATCGGCCCCCGCCAGACCACGGGCTGGCCCTGCGGCACGAACATGCCGATCGAGACCACCTTGACCCCGTGGGCGATGGGCGGCAGCAGCATGTTGTCCACCCGGGTCGGCTGGCGGTCCACACCCAGCATCCGGGGGATCGAGAAGCCGTAGATGTCGGCGTCGATCACGCCGACCGACAGCCCGTCGGCGGCCAGGGCCACCGCGAGGTTCGCCGTGACCGACGACTTGCCGACACCGCCCTTGCCGGACGCGACCGCGAACACCTTGGTCATCGAGCCCGGCTGCGAGAACGGGATGACGGGGTCGCCCACGCCGCCGCGCAGCATCGAGCGCAGCGAGGACCGCTGCTCGGGCGTCATCACGCCCAGCTCGACGTCGACACCGGACACGCCCTCGACCGCCGTCGCTGCCGCCGTCACGTCCTTGACCAGCGTCGACTTCATCGGACAGCCCGCGACGGTGAGGTCGACGCCGACGGCGACGTGCCCGCCCTCGGAGACGTCGACCGACCGGACCATGCCCAGGTCGGTGATGGGGCGCCGGATCTCGGGGTCGAGCACACCGGTCAGCGCGTCGCGGACGCGGGTCTCGAGCGTGGGGGAGTCGACTGCGGTCATGGATCGATCCTATGGCCGGGGTCCAGCAGCCAGTTTCAAGGTCGTTTCCCGTCCTTGCAGTGAACGTCAGTTGGGAACGGTACGCTGCCTCACCACCAAGGGTGAGGAGGCCCCATGACCGAGCCACGCGTGCCAGCGCGAGTTCGGCGTGTCGCCTCCGAGGACCAGGCACGCGAGCTCGCCGCCGAGCTGCAGCGCCAGGGCCGCCGCTGGCCCGTGGTGGTCATCTCGACCCCGGCCGGCCATTCCGTGCCCTTCGTGGACCCGCAGCGGGTGCTCGACGACGTCGCCGGGCTTGCCGAGGTCGTCGTCATCCCCACGGGCGACGTGTCGTGGGAGTTCTCGTCGGGCATGCCGCCCGACACGCAGGTCTACGGCGGTGCGTCCCGCGTCTACGGCACCGAGCTGGAGTGGGTGCACCAGCCCCGCCGCTCGCCGCTGCACTTCGCGTACTCGACGGACGAGGACGCGCACGTGCGCGAACGCCTGGTCGGTGACGTCATGCGGTTCGCGGTGCGCGCCGGGATCGTCGGCGCGGCGCGGTCCGCCCCGGACGCGACGACCACCGAGGGCCGGGTGCTGGGTGTGCTCGGCACGCGAGCGCTGGTCAGCACCGACGACGGCGGCCAGGTCACCGTCGCGGAGGAGCTCGTCCTGGCCGACGTGCCGCTCGCCCGCGTGCTCGCGCCCGGGATGCGCGTCACGGGTGTGCTCGACCCGGTCCGCCGGCTCCTCGACGTGCGCGGCATGCTGCCCGGCGCCGACGCGTTGCGCCGGGCGGTGCACCTCGCCTACCGCGTGGGTCAGGTGGTGCTGGCCCGGGTGGAGAGCGTCGAGGACGACGCCGTGCGCGTCGCGTTGGCGCCCGGCGTCCACGTGCGCGTGCGCCGTGCCGACATCACCGGCAACGACCTGGACCTGCTGAGCGACCTCTTCACGGTGGGCGAGGTGATCCTGGCCCGCCGGGTGCCGGCGCCGCTGGACGGCCTGGCGCTGCGGCTGGACGACGTCGACGAGTCCGAGGACCGGCCCGTCCCCGCGATCGCCCTGCTCGACGGCGGGCCGCCGTGGCTCGAACCCCCGGAGCCGGAGCCCGAGCTGCCCCGGTTCGACGGCCCGCTGGTGGTGGGTTCGCTGGCCGAGCCCCACGAGCCCGTCGACCTCGGCGGGACCAGCCCCGCGCCGTCGTCGGGCCCGCCCACCCCCGCAGACCTGTTCGGCCTGCGCCCCGCCGACGTCGGCCCGGTGCCGACGCCGGCCGACGGCCAGCGGAAGCCGACCCCGGCCGGCAAGGCCGCCCGCGACCTCAGCCTGTCTCTCGACGCCGCGCGGTCCCGGGTGGGCGCGCTGGAGAAGGAGCTGCTGGACGACAAGGTCAGGCGGCGCCAGGTCGAGCTGGAGGTCGAGCGTCTGCTGGGGCGGGTCGGCGAGCTCACCGAACGGCTGGACCGCGGCGAACGCCGCGCGGAGCAGCAGGCCACCGCCCTGCGCAAGGCCCGGCAGGAGGCCGCGCGCCTCCGGCGCCGGCTGGGCGACGCCGGGGCCGAGGTACCCGAGGAGCGGTACTTCGCCGACGACGAGGAGCAGCTCCGGTTCGAGGTGCTGACCGAGTGGGCCCGCGCGATCCCCGCGGCGGAGAAGGCCGGGCGCCCCCTGGCCGACTACACGCTCGGCCCGCGGTTCCTCGCCTCCCTGACCGAGGTCGAGGGCGTGAGCCGCGACCGCGTGGTCTGGACGCTCGTCATGGTGCTGACCGGGCTCGCGCTCGACATGAACGGCCTGCAGGTGCACCGCCTCCGCACGGGCGCCGGCGGTGACGACCCGTTCCGGCACCGGGACGACGGCGCCGTGTGCTGGCGGGTGTCGCTGCAGGTCAACACGCCGTCGGCCCGCAGGCTGCACTACTGGAAGCTGCCGGGCGGCGCCTACGAGCTGTCGCGCGTGGTGCTCCACGACGACGTGGAGCCCTGAGCCCGGTCCTTCTCGTCCAGCTCCTCCAGCAGGTTACGGATCTCCGAGCGCACGAAGTCGCGGGTCGCTACCTCCGAGAGGGCGAGACGCAGCGCCGCCATCTCGCGGGCCAGGTACTCCGTGTCGGCGAGGTTGCGCTCGCCGCGCTGCCGGTCCTGCTCCGCGGTGACGCGGTCGCGGTCGTCCTGCCGGTTCTGCGCCAGCAGGATCAGCGGCGCCGCGTAGCTGGCCTGCAGCGACAGCATCAGGGTGAGCGCCGTGAACCCGTTGGCCGCGCTGTCGAACCGCAGGTCCTCCGGGGCCCAGATGTTCCACGCGAGCCAGAGCAGGCAGAACACCGTGAGGTAGATGAGGAACCGCGGCGTGCCCAGGAACCGGGCGATGGCCTCGGTGGCCTTGCCGACGGCGTCGTCGTCCATCCGGATGCGGGGGACCAGGCTGCGTCGCTGCGCGAGCGGGGTGTCAAGGCGGTCAGGCACGGGTGGTCCCCCGTCGTGCGAGGCGCGCCGTCGGCGCCGACTGCGCGGCGATCGCCTCCATGCGCTCGTCGTCGCTGCCGCGCCAGTCGTCCGGGAGGATGTGGTCCAGCACGTCGTCGACCGTGACCACGCCCAGCAGCCGGCGCTGGGCGTCCAGCACCGGGAGGGCGAGCAGATCGTACGCCGCGAGCAGGCGCGTCACCCGGCCCACCGACGCGTCGTGGGTCAGCCACTCCGTCTCCGTGTCCAGCACCGAGGCGACCGCCGCGTGCGGCGGCTCGCGCAGCAGCCGCTGGAAGTGCGCGACGCCGAGGAACCGCCCGGTCGGCGTCTCCAGCGGCGGCCGCACCACGAACACCAGCGAGGCGAGCGCGGGCGGCAGCTCGGAGCGCCGGATCTGGGCCAGCGCGGTCGCGATCGTGTCGTCCGCGCCCAGGATCACGGGCTCCGTGGTCATCAGACCGCCCGCCGTGTCCTCGGCGTACTCCAGCAGACGGCGGACGTCGGCCGCCTCGTCCGGCTCCATCAGGTTCAGGAGCTGGGCGGCCTGCTCGTCGGGCAGCTCGTTCAGCAGGTCGGCGGCGTCGTCCGGCTCCATGACCTCCAGGACGTCGGCCGCACGGTCGCGGTCCAGGCCCGACAGGATCGACACCTGCGCGTCCTCCGGGAGCTCCTCCAGCACGTCGGCCAGGCGCTCGTCGTCCAGCGCGACGGCGATCTCCAGCCGGCGCGCGGCCCCCAGGTCGCGGATCACGTCGGCGAGGTCGGCCGCACGCATGTCCTCGTACGCCTCCAGCAGCCGCGCGGCGCCCTGCTCGGCCGACCGGCTGGTGAGGTCCTGCACGGCGTCGACCGGCACGGTCAGGGTCGAGCCCCGCCGGAACGGGGCCGACCCGCGCGTCGCCCGCCGTCGGACGAAGAGCTGGTCCACCAGCCAGTCGCCCGTGCGCTGCTGCGCGATCGAGACGTCCTCGATCGTCACCTCGCCCGAGCCGTCCTTGAGCTGGACCCGGCGGTCCAGCAGCTCGCCCAGCACCACCGACTCCATGGCCCGCTGCTCGAACCGCCGCATGTTCACCAGGCCCGTGCTGATCACCTGGCCCGCGTCGATGCTCGTCACGCGCGTCAGCGGGAGGAAGACCCGCCGTCGGCCCGGGACCTCGACCACCAGGCCCACCGCGCGCGGCGCGCCCTTCGCCCGGACCAGCACGACGACATCACGGACCCGGCCCACCTGGTCGCCGATGGGATCGAAGACGGCGGTGCCGGCCAGACGTGCGACGAAAACCCTGGTGCTGGCGCTCACGCTGGTCAGCCTACGACCCGTGTCGGGGCGTCGCTCCTCGCCACTATCGTCCGGGTAGGGGAGACTATGGCGTATGAGCATGTCTCGCCCGGGTGCCGTCCCGAAGGTCCCGACCCTGCCGGCCGGTGACGAGGTTGCCGCGTACTCCACCTACCTGGAGGCGCAGAAAGCGGTCGACTACCTCTCCGACAACAAGTTCCCCGTCGAGAACGTCACCATCGTGGGCACCGACCTGCGCATGGTCGAGCGGGTCACCGGACGGCTCACCTACGGCCGGGTGGCGCTCGCGGGCGCCCTGTCCGGCGCGTGGTTCGGTTTCTTCGTGGGCCTGCTGCTGACGCTCTTCGCGGGCTCCTCGGGATTCCAGGTGATGTTCGCCGGCATCGCGCTCGGTGCGGGCTTCGGCCTGCTGTTCTCGATCCTGTCGTACTCCTTCACGGGCGGACGGCGCGACTTCACGTCGTCGTCGCAGATCGTGGCGGCCACCTACGCGATCCTGTGCGGCCACGAGCACGCGAGCGACGCGCGGGCGCTGCTCGTGGAGTCGCCGGGCGGCCTGGGCAAGGCACGCGGCGCGGCTCCGGTCGGGTACCCGGCCCCGGCGGCGCCAGCGCCAGCGGCTCCGGCTCCGGCTCCCGTCGCGCCGACGGCGCCCCCCGCGCCGGCGACGCCCCGGACCCCGGACCCGCGCTGGGTCACGCCCTCGGGCGAGCCCCGCTACGGGGCGATGCGGCCGGGCGCGGCAGGCGCCGCGCCGGCCGACGCGGGCGCGGGCGGTGCGGGCGCGGTGACGCCGGCCGACGCACCGGTCCCGCCGTCGGACGACCCGTCGGACCCGCTGGCCGAGACCGGCGAGCAGAAGGACCGCCCGGGGCCCCACCAGGGCAACCCGTACGCGCCGCCGACGGACGACCAGAAGTAGGCCGTTTCGCACCCAGGCAGTGACTTCGGTCGGTTGCCCTGAGACCGGTCAATCGACCGACCGATCTCAGGGCAACCGGCCGATCTCATTCTCGAGCTGGGCAGAGGACCGAAGTCATCAGGGCCGCCAGAGCTGGTCGAGGTGACGTGGCGCCCCTGCTGACCGTGGTCCAAGGGTTCGAGCGCGACCACAGGGGCTCCGGACCGGGGTTCGTGCACAGGTTCGCTATGTCCGTGCCCCGGACCGCCGTCGGTCGGGCACCGTCGGAGCATGGAAGACGTCGAGATCCCGAAGGTCGCGCTCACGCTGGAGCAGGACCGCAACACAGTGGCCACGGCCGCCCGCAGGGGCGACGTCGTCCGGATCCGGCGCGGGGCGTACTGCGCGCCCGGCGACCTGCGGGTCGACGGCGCCGCTCGCGCCCTGCGGGAGGACCGGAACCGGGCGCTGGCCCGCGTGCGCGCCCTGGACGCCCAGATCCGGGCCGAGCACGTGTTCAGCCACGTGTCGGCCGCGCTGCTCCACGGCTGCCGCGTCTGGCGGAACCCCCGCGAGACGCACGTGTACCAGCACTATCGCGCGTCGGGTCATGCCTCGGCCGATGTGCGCCGGCACTCCTGGACGCTCGCCGCGGACGACGTCGCCGACGCAGCGGGCCTGCCGGTCACCACGCTCGAACGCACCGTCGTCGACTGCGCACGGACCATGCACCCGCTCGAAGGCCTGGTCATCGCAGACTCCGCGCTCGCCATGGGAACGGAACGCGAGGCGCTGTTCGACGTCCTTGAGGCGGGTGCTGGTCACCGCGGAGCCCGGAGAGCCCGGCTCGTGATCGAGCTGGCCGACGCCGGTGCCCAGTCGGCCTGGGAGACCTGGGTCCGCTACGAGCTGCTCCGCCTCGGACTGCCCCGGCCGACGACGCAGATGCCGGTCGAGACCGACCGTGGATGCTTCCACACGGACCTCGGGTACGAGCGGTGGGCCCTGGGCATCGAGTTCGACGGGCAGGTCAAGTACCGGCCCGACGGCGTCCGCCCTGGTCATGACCCCGCTCAGGAGTACCTGCGCGAGAAGGCGCGTGCCGCGGCGATCCGCCGGGCCGGCGTGACGATCGAGCACGTCACCGCCACGGACAAGCGCGACGTCCCGGCACTGGCCACCAGGCTCACCAGACACCTCCCGCCGGACCTGGTCCGGGCCGCCCGCCCGAACCCAGGACTCCCCCCGACCTGACAGATGTCGGGAATGACTTCGGTCGGCTGCCTTGAGACCGGTCAATCGACCGACCGATCTCAGGACAACCGACCGAAGTCGGTTGAAGCACTGTGCCAGACCTCAGCGCAGCGAGGCCATCCAGGCCTCGACATCCTCCGGGCGGCGGGGCAGCGCCGCCGAGAGGTTCTCGTAACCGTCCTCGGTGACCAGCACGTCGTCCTCGATCCGCACGCCGATGCCGCGGAACTCCTCGGGGACGGCGAGGTCGTCGGCCTTGAAGTAGAGGCCCGGCTCGATGGTGAACACCATGCCCGGCTCCAGGGTGCCGTCGAGGTAGAGCTCGCGGCGCGCCTGCGCGCAGTCGTGCACGTCGAGGCCGAGGTGGTGCGACGTGCCGTGCACCATCCAGCGGCGGTGCTGCTGGCCGTCCTCGTCCAGCGCCTCGGCGGCGGTCACGCCGTCGGGCAGGAAGCCCCACTCCTCGAGGCGGGCCGCGATGACCTCCATGGCCGCGGTGTGGATGTCGCGGAACTTGGTGCCCGGCTTCGCGACGGCGAACGCGGCGTCAGCCGCGTCGAGCACCGCCTGGTAGATCTTGCGCTGCACGTCGGTGTACTCGCCGTCCACGGGCAGGGACCGCGTGACGTCGGCGGTGTAGAGGGAGTCGACCTCGACGCCGCCGTCGAGCAGCAGCACGTCGCCCGACCGGACCTCGCCGTCGTTCCGGATCCAGTGCAGCGTCGTGGCGTGCTCGCCCGACGCCGCGATGGTCTCGTAGCCCACGGCGTTGCCCTCGAGGCGCGCGTGCCCGTCAAAGGTGGTCTCGACGACGCGCTCGCCGCGGCGGTGCTCCTTCGCGGCGGGGAGCGCGCGGACGACGGCCTCGAAGCCCTCGATGGTGCGGGCCACGGCCTCGCGCATCTGCTGGATCTCGTACTCGTCCTTGATCAGCCGCAGCTCGGACGTGGCCTCGACGAGCACGTCGTCGGACAGGAGCTGCTCGTCCTCGGTCTCGCCGGCCTCCAGCCGGAGCTCCTCGACGAGGGCCTCGATCGCCTCGTCCGCGCCGGTCACCACGAGCAGGCTGACGCCGCCGTCGCCCACGTCCTTGGCCAGGGCGTCGCCCAGCTCGTCGATGTGGCGGGCCTCGATGCCCGTCAGCGCCTCGATGTCGGCCAGTGACGGGCGGGCGCCCACCCAGAACTCGCCGTAGCGCGCGTCGGCGTAGAACTCCTCGTTGTCGCGCGGGGCCAGGGGGCGCACGTAGAGCACCGCGTGGTGGTTCGAACCGGCGTCGCCGGTGCCCTCCTCGGCCGGGTGCAGCACCAGCACGGCGTCGGGCTCGCGGTCCGTGCCCAGGCCCGTGAGGTGCGCGAAGGCCGAGTGCGGCCGGAACCGGTAGTCGGTGTCGTTCGACCGGGGCTTGAGCGAGCCCGCCGGGATCACGAGGCGCGCGCCGGGCAGGCGCTCCGAGAGCGCGGAGCGGCGGGCGACGGTGAACGGCGCGGCGTCGGACGGCGTCAGGCCGAGCTCGGCGCGCGGGGCCCACTGCGACATCACGAAGTTCTTGAACGCGGTCGAGGCGGGGCGGTGCGAGCGGTTGGAGCCGCGGTCCGCGGTCCCCTGCTCGTCAGGCTGAGAAGTGGTCGTGGGCTCGCTCATGCGCCCAGTGTTTCACGCACGCCGTCCGAAGTCGGCCAGCGCCCGGGTGAGTACCCGGTTGAACGCGGAGGGGGCCTCCGTGTTCACGTCGTGCCCCGCGCCGGGGACGACGACGAGCGCGCCGTCGCGGGCGGCGGCGAGGTGCCGCTGCTCCCCGATGCGCATCGCGTCGCGGGCCCCGTTGACGAACCAGACCGGCACCTGCGCGGCGCGCACGTTCGCGATCGAGGAGCGGCCGGAGAGGTGCGTCAACGCGTCCGTGACGACGTCCCAGGTGGGCCGGTACATCTCGGCGGTCTGGAGCGGCGCGATCTCGATCTGGCGCAGGTCTGCGCCACCCGGAGCGCTCCGCAGCGGGCGGAACGGCATCGTGGGAACCGACAGGCGCGCGCGGTGCGTGGTCGGGTGCACGACGCGGCCGGTCAGGCGGCGGGCGAGATAGGCGCCGTTCGCCACGGTCCGCGCGACGTCACGGTAGAGCCGCACGGGCTTGCCCCTGGGGTCGGACGTGCAGCCCGCGGCCACTACGCCCACCAGGCGGTCGGTGGCGCCGGGCCGGGCGGCCCAGGCGAGCGACGTGTAGCCGCCCAGCGACAGGCCGACCAGGGCGACCGGCCCGGACGGGAGGGAGGCGACGGCGTCGTCCACCGCCTCGAAGGCGCCGTCCATCGTGAACCGGTCGTGGCGGCGCGATCCGTGCGCCGGCAGGTCGACCGCGACGGCCTCGTGGCCGGCCGCGCGCAGGTGCTCCACCTGGTTCTCCCAGATCGCACCGGAGCTGCGCATGCCGTGCACGAAGACCACGCTCGTAGGGGTGTTGTGCGGAGTCTCGTGGTTGCTGCTCATCGCCATCGATGATCCGGGATCGGCTTGGGCACGCGGCGTACGTCGGCGGAACACGGCGTGAACGTGCTGTGTGGGCTTGCTGTCGCAGGGCCTTGCTGCCGCGCCGGCCGCGGCGTGCTGCACCTCACCACGTCCCGGTGCCTCCCGGCGGCCCGGGGATCTCTACCCTTGTGGGGTGATCGACCTCCACACGCACTCCACCGCGTCCGACGGCACCGACTCGCCAGCGCGGCTGGTGGAGGTCGCCGCGCACGCCGGCATCGGCACGCTGGCCATCACGGACCACGACACGACGTCGGGCTGGGCCGAGGCGGCCGAGGCCGCCGGCCGGTACCAGGTGCGCCTGGTGCGCGGCGCCGAGATCTCCGCGATCGCCCGCACGACGGGCTGGGGCACCGGCGTCCACCTGCTGGCCTACCTGCACGACCCCACCCATCCCGACCTGCTGGCCGAGACCGAGCGCACCCGCGCCGACCGCGAGTCGCGCGCCCGGCGCATGGTGGACCTGCTGGCCGAGGACTTCCCGATCACCTGGGACGACCTGCTCGCCCAGACCAAGCCCGGCACGACGCTGGGCCGCCCGCACCTCGCGGACGCGCTGGTGGCGGCCGGCGTCGTCCGCGACCGGGACGAGGCGTTCGCGACCATCCTGCGCCCGGGCACCAAGTACTACGTGGGCCACTACGCGCCCGACGCCGTCGCGGCGGTCCGCGCCGTCCGCGCGGCGGGCGGGGTGCCGGTGCTCGCGCACCCCGGGGCGGACGCCCGCGGCCGGATCGTCCCGGACTCGACGATCGAGGAGCTCGCCGCCGTGGGCCTCGCGGGGCTCGAGGTGGACCACCGCGACCACACGCCCGACACGCGCCGGCGGCTGCGCGACCTCGCCGAGTCCCTGGGCCTGCTGGTCACGGGGTCGAGCGACTTCCACGGGGCGGGCAAGCAGAACAAGATCGGCGAGAACACCACCGCGCCCGGCGTGCTCGAGGCCATCGCGGACCAGGGGGCCCTGGAGGTGCTCGGGTGAGCTGGTTCGACGTCGCGCTGTTCACCGAGGTGTTCGTGACGCTGTTCGTGATCATGGACCCGCCGGGAACGGTGCCGGTGTTCCTCGCGCTCACCTCGCGGATGACGGCGCAGGACCGCAAGCGGGCCGCGCGCACCGCGATCTTCGTGGCGTTCGGCGTGATCGTGGTGTTCGCGCTGTTCGGCCAGCTCCTGCTGGAGCACATGGGCATCTCGCTCGCCGCGCTGCAGGCGTCGGGCGGCCTGCTCCTGCTGCTCGTGGCGCTGGAGCTGCTCATGGGCAAGATGGACGCCGGCGAGTCCGACTCCGGCGGGTCGACGAAGAACGTGGCCCTGGTGCCGCTGGCGACGCCGCTGCTGGCCGGGCCGGGCACGATCGTCGCCACCATGGTGTTCGTGCAGCAGGGCGTGAGCGCCGGTGAGTCGCCCGTGGGCCACTACGCGTCGATCGGGGTCGGCATCGTCGCGGTGTGCATCTGCACCTGGGCCGCGATGCGGTTCGCCGGGCTGGTGCACCGCGTGCTCAAGGACTCCGGCGTCACCCTGGTCACCCGGATCGCGGGTGTGCTGCTCGCCGCGATCGCCGTGCAGATGATCGCCAACGGCGTGATCGAGTTCGTGCGCACGGTCTAGCTCAGACGTCGATCGTCTCCAGGGTCACCGACACCGGCTTCTCCGGCAGGAGGCCCTCGGCCTGCCGCACCTTCTTCTTCATCGGCAGCACGTAGCCGCCGTTGCTGTCGCTCGGGAAGACGGACGTGGTCCAGGTGGTCGCCCCGACCGTGACCCGCACCCGGATTGAGCCGAACCCGCGCGGCGGCAGTGGAAGGTCGGCCAGCTCGTCGGACTGCTCCGGGGGCACGGTCACGAACCACCAGGAGTCGGTACGCACCTGCCACTGCCACAGGGGAGCGGCGAACTCGATCTGCACGCTGCTGAGCCTGTCAGAAACCCGGGAAACTGTCAGACCCACAGGTCACCGGGGTGACCTGTGGGTCTGACACGTCCTCAGGAGTCGGCCTGGGTTCCATCGGCCGGGCGCCCGCCGCGCGTGCGGCGGCGGTTGCGGCTCCGGCGACGGCGCTGGTCGTCCTCGCTGCCCGACGCCGGGCGGTCGGCGGGGGTGCCGGCGCCCTCGGGGCCGGCCGCCGGGCCAGCGTCGGACCGGCCCGCCGAGCGGGAACCGCCGTGCGAGCCGCCGCCCTGGCGCCCACCCGAGCGGGGGCCGCCCGGACGACCGCCGCCGGAGCGCGAGCCGCTGTTGCGCTTGCCGGTCTCGCCCAGGTCCTCGAGCTCCTCGGCGTCCAGGCCGGCGAGGTGCTGCGCGGACCGCGGCAGGCGGCCCTTGGTGCCCTCGGGGATGTTCAGGTCCGCGTACAGGTGCGGCGACGTCGAGTAGGTCTCGACCGGCTCCGGGAAGCCGACCTCGAGCGCCTTGTCGATGAGCGACCAGCGCGGCACGTCGTCCCAGTCGACGAACGTGACGGCGGTACCCGTGTTGCCGGCGCGGCCGGTGCGGCCCACACGGTGCAGGTAGGTGCGCTCGTCCTCGGGGCACTGGTAGTTGACCACGTGGGTCACGTCCTCGACGTCGATGCCGCGGGCGGCGACGTCGGTCGCGACGAGCACGTCGATCTTGCCGTTGCGGAACGCGCGCAGTGCCTGCTCGCGGGCGCCCTGGCCCAGGTCGCCGTGGATCGCGCCGGCGGCGAAGCCACGTGACTGCAGCTCCTCCGCGACCTTCGCGGCCGTGCGCTTGGTGCGCGCGAACACGATGCTGCGGCCGCGGCCCTCGGACTGGAGCAGACGCGCCAGCACCTCGACCTTGTCCAGGGCGTGTGCCCGGTACACGACCTGCTTGATGTTCTTGACGGTCGCGCCCTCGTCGTCCGGCTCGGCGGCGCGGATGTGCGTGGGCTGCTTCATGTAGCGGCGGGCCATCGAGACGACGGCGCCCGGCATGGTCGCGCTGAACAGCATGGTGTGCCGCTGCGCGGGGGTGCGGGCGAGGATCTTCTCGACGTCGGGCAGGAACCCGAGGTCGAGCATCTCGTCGGCCTCGTCGAGCACCACGGTCGCCGCGCGCAGCAGCGTGAGGTGCCCCTGGTTGAGGAGGTCGATCATGCGGCCCGGCGTGCCCACCACGACGTCGACGCCGGACTTCAGCGCGTCGATCTGCGGCTCGTAGGCGCGGCCGCCGTAGACCTGCACGATGCGGACGCTGCGCTTGGCGGACGCGGTGGCCAGGTCGTTCGCGACCTGGACCGCGAGCTCGCGGGTCGGGACCACGACGACGGCCTGCGGCTTGCCGGGGGCGACGAGCTCGTCGTAGCCGGGCTCGCCCGGGGCCACGACGCGGTGCAGCAGCGGGACGCCGAAACCGAGCGTCTTGCCGGTACCGGTCTTGGCCTGGCCGATGATGTCGTGCCCGCTCATCGCGACGGGCAGCGTCATGGCCTGGATGGGGAACGGGTGGGTGATGCCCGAGTCCAGCAGCGCGGCGACGATCTCGGGGCGGACGCCGAAGTCCGCGAACGTCACGTTCTGCGCCTGGATGGCGGACGGGGAGGAATAGTCGGGCCCCGAGGCCACGGTGGGCTCGGGGTCGGTCACGGTGGCCGCGCTCGCGGCCGGGGTGTCGGTGGTAGTCACTGGCGCCTTCATCTTCTCGCGGCGCGGTGGGCCCTCATGGCCCGGCGATCGCGCCTTCGTGCGGCAGCCGATCGTGAAAATCATCGCGCGCCGGGCGGGAGGCCCAGGCTGCGCGTCCTGTCGGCGGCCTCGCTGAGGAGGTCGGAGCACAGGCTCGGGGGTCGGAACGTGACGACCGGGCAACCGATGTACGTCGTTCATGGTACGCGCAGGATGTTTCCGTGTGGTTAGCGAAACGCCACCGGCACCCCGTTAGTAATGAACGCCACGTGGCGGAGGGCCCTCGCGGGCGCCGTCCGCCACGCGGCGTCGGGTACTGCAGGGATCAGACGGCGCCGAAGCCGACCTTGCGCTGCTCCTCGGAGCCGATCTCGACGTAGCCGATGGCGCTGCCAGGGATGATCACCTGACGGCCACGGGAGTCGGTGAGCTCGAGGGGGCCACCGGCCAGGGCCTTCTTGACGGCCGTCGCGACGGCGTCCGCGCTCTCGTCCGTCTCGACCACGACCTCGCGCGTCAGGTTCTGCACACCGATGGTGACGTCCACGTTTACTCCAGTTCGGTCGGGGATTGCGCCGTGTGCCCGGGGGACCGGGGACCCGGCCTGACGATCCTAGTCACGCACCGGGGCGGTCGGCCTGCGGTTTCGCCGTGAGCCGATACGTGTCCACATCCTGTGGACGACATCGTGGGCCCGCGGGCCGGTGCGTGGCACCATGGTCGCCGTGAGCAGCCCGCGGCAGGACCCTCGGCGCGCCATGCTCGCGCTCGGTCTCTGCCTGGTGCTCGGCCTCGGCGCGGGCGTCGCGGTGACGATGGGCGCCGAGCCCGAGGCGTCCGCGGCCGCCGTGGCCGGCGTGGTCGAGGACAACCTCGGCGTCGAGGCGGGTGACGCGATCCGGGACGCGTACGAGGCGGCCCGGTCGGGCGACCGCACGGCGCCGCCTGCCCCGGTCGTCCCCCTGGACGCCGGCGCGGTCGCCGGCAAGTCGGCCCCGCCGGCACCGGCCGCCGAGCCCGAGCCCGAGCCGACGCCGGAGCCTGGCTCCGGCCTGCTCGGTACCCGGGTCCGCGTGGAGCCGGAGCTGTCCGGCACGCTCGTGGTGGCGAGCGGGTCGCGCGCCGCGCCCGCCGAGGGCAAGGTCTGGCGGGTCCAGGTCGCGGTCGAGAAGGGGCTGCCGGTGGACCCGGAGGTGTTCGCCGAGGCCGTGCTGGCGACGCTGAACGACCCGCGTGGCTGGAACGCCGCGGACGGGTCGACCTTCGCCTGGACCGACTCGGACCGCTACGACGTGCGCGTCGTGCTCGCGAGCCCCGGCACCACCGACCGGCTCTGCCTCCCGCTGGACACGATCGGCAAGCTCTCGTGCGGCATCGACGAGACCGCCGTGCTCAACTTCAGGCGCTGGGCCACGGGGTCCACGGCGTGGAAGGACGTCGGGAACTACCGGCACTACCTGGTGAACCACGAGGTGGGGCACGTGATCGGGTACCACCACGACGTGTGCAGGGGCAAGGGCGAGCACGCCACCGTGATGGTGCAGCAGACCACCACGACGAGCGGCTGCATCCCGCAGCCGTGGCCCGCCCCGGACGCGGGCTGAGACCGGGATCACTGCGCCGTCTCTCGTGGTGAATCGGACATTCGCGACGCCTCCGCGCGGGGCGTCGGGGAGTGTCAGTGGCTCGTGGTTCGATCGTCCGCGTGACACCGACCCGCACCCTCGCACCTCGGCTGGCGCCGCCCGGGACCCGTCCCGACGGCGCCACCTCCGTGCGGCTCGACGACAGCCAGGCGGCCGCCGTCGAGTCCGCGCTGAGCCGGCCCGCGACGCTGGTCCTGGGGGCACCGGGGTCGGGCCGGACGACGGTGGCGTGCGAGGTGGCGGTCCGGGCGCTGATGTCCGGGGTGCAGCCGGAGCGGGTCCTGGTCCTGGCCTCGTCGCGCCGTGCGGCGGCGCGGCTCCGGGACGAGGTGGCGGCCCAGGCCGGGCGCACGGTCGGCGCCCCGATGGTGCGCACGGCGTCGTCGGCCGCGTTCGCGGTGCTGCACACGCGCGCCGCGGCGCTGGGGCAGCCCGCGCCCACCCTGGTCTCCGGCCCCGAGCAGGACCTGGTGCTGGCCGAGCTGCTCGCCGGGCACGTCGCCGGCGAGGGGCGGCCGCTGCGGCTGCCGGTCGGGCTGCCGGAGGAGTCGCTGGGCCTGCGCGGCCTGCGCCAGGAGCTGCGAGACCTGCTGATGCGGGCCGCCGAGCGCGGCCTCGGCCCGGTCGAGCTCGACGAGATGGGGCGCGCCAACGACCGCCCCGAGTGGATCATGGCCGCGCAGCTCTACGAGGAGTACCTCGACACCATGACCCTGCGGCTCGCGACGCCCGACGCGGGGCCGCGCTACGACCCCGCCGTCGTGATCGACGAGGCCGCGGAGTCCCTGCGGTCCTGGGAGGACGAGGTGCCGGGCGCGCCGCGGCCCACCTGGGACCTGGTCGTGGTGGACGACTACCAGGAGGCCACGGCCGCGACGGTCCGCCTCCTGCGCGTGCTGCACGACGACGGGGCGCGGCTCGTGCTGCTGTCCGACCCGGACTCGGCCGTCCAGACGTTCCGCGGGGCCGCGCCGGGGCTCACCGGCCGTGCCGCGGCGCCCGCCGGCCCGGGGCGTGCCTTCGGCGCGTTCGACGCCGAGACGGTGGTGCTCGGGACGGTCTGGCGGCAGCGGCCCGAGCTGCGTGCCGTGACCCGCGCGGTCACGAACCGCATCCCGGTGTCGGCGAGCGCGCTGCACCGCCGCGCGACGGCGCGTGCGGACGAGGAGCCCGCGGGCGAGGACGCGCCGCCGGCCGTCCAGGTGGCGGTGCTCGCGGGCGCCGCCCAGGAGGCGGCGTGGATCGCGCGCGAGCTGCGCGCGGAGCACCTGCTGCGGGGCACGCCGTGGGAGCGCATGGCGGTCATCGCGCGCAGCGGCACGCGGCTGGGGGCGCTCCGGCGCGAGCTGGTCTCCGCGTCGGTGCCCGTGGCGCTGCTCGGGTCGGACCTGCCGCTGCGCGACGAGCCCGCCGTGGCGCCGCTGCTGGCCGCCGTCAAGACGTGCGCGGGTGCGCCGCGCGGCAGCCTGGAGGCGCTGATCGCCGAGGAGCTCGACGGCGACGAGCCCGTGCTGGACCCGGAGACGGCGGCGCTGCTGCTCGTCTCGCCGATCGGCGGGCTCGACGCCGTGGCCCTGAGGCGACTGCGGCGCGCGCTGCGGGCGGAGGAGCTGTCGGCGGGCGGTGGCCGCACCTCGGACGCGCTGCTCGTCGAGGTGCTCGCCGACCCGGCACGCGCGGCCCTGCTGCCCACGCAGGTGCGGCGCGGACCGCTCGCGGTGGCCCGCGTGCTCGCCGCGGGCCGGGAGGCGGCGGGGGAGCCGGGCGCCACGGCGCAGACGGTGCTCTGGGCGGCCTGGGCCGCGACCGGCCTGGCCGAACGGTGGAGCGCCGCAGCCCTGGCCGGCGGTCCCGCGGGCCTGCGCGCCGACCGCGACCTCGACGCCGTGCTCGCGCTGTTCCGCGCGGCCGAGACCTTCGTGGACCGGATGCCGGGTGCGCCCGTCGGCGCCTTCGTCGACTACCTGGCGTCGCAGGACCTGCCGGCCGACTCCCTGGCGGCCTCCGCCCAGGGCGCGGGCGCCGTGGAGGCGCTCACGCCCCCCGGCGCGGCGGGACGGGAGTGGGACGTGGTGGTCGTCGCCGGCGTGCAGGACGGCGTGTGGCCCGACCTGCGGCTGCGCGACTCCCTGCTCGGCTCCCAGGCGCTCGTCGAGCTCATCGCCGGCCGGTCCGAGGACGGCCGGGTGGTGGGCGCCGAGGCCCGCCGCCAGGTGCTCACCGACGAGCTGCGCGCCTTCGCGGTGGCGGTCTCCCGCCCCCGGCGGCGGCTGCTCGTGACCGCGGTGGAGGACACCGAGGAGTCCCCGAGCGTGTTCTGCGACCTCGTGTCCCCCCGGGACGACGGCGGCGACGGGCCGGACCCGCGGCGGGTCCCGGTCGGCCCGCCGCTCGACCTGCGCGGCGTCGTGGCCGCGGCGCGCTCGGAGCTCGTGCGGACGTCGGCCGGCCCGGAGCCGGCACCCGGCGCACAGCCCGCGGCCGCGCTGCTCGCGGACCTCGCGGCCGCGGGCGTCGACGAGGCGGACCCGAGCACCTGGTACGGCGTGGCCGGCGTCTCGAGCGAGGTGCCGCTGTGGGGCGCGCGGGACACGGTGACGGTGTCGCCGTCCAAGGTCGAGACCGTGACCACCTGCGCCCTGCGCTGGGCGTTCGAGTCGGCGGGCGGCACCAAGCCGGACGCCACCCACCAGACCCTCGGCACGCTGCTGCACTCGATCGCGCAGAGCCACCCGAAGGGTTCGCTCACCGACCTGAGGACGGAGCTGGACCGCCGCTGGCCCGAGCTCGCGCTGCCCGACGGCTGGCCGTCGCTGCAGCTCCGCAAGCGCGCGGGGCGCATGGTGGAACGGCTGGCGGAGTACCTGGGCGACTCGGGGGAGCCGTTGCTCGTCGAGGCCGACTTCGACCTGCGGCTGGGACGCGCCCGGCTCCGCGGCCAGGTGGACCGCGTCGAGGACGCCGGCGACGGCGCCGTGACCGTGGCCGACCTCAAGACCGGCAAGACCGCGGCCAGCAAGGACAAGGCGGCCGAGAACCCGCAGCTCGGCGCCTACCAGCTCGCCGTCGAGGAGGGCGCGCTCGACCTGCCCGAGGGCACGGTCAGCAAGGGCGCCAGCCTCGTCTACGTCGGCACCGAGACGGTGTCGGCGAGCGTCCGGAACCAGCCGGCGCTCGCCCCGGACGACGAGGGCAGGAGCTGGGCGCGCGACACGGTCGAGGGCGCCGCCGACACCATGGCCGCCGCCCGGTTCGCGGCCCGGAACAACGACCTGTGCGAGATGTGCGTGGTGCGGCGGTCCTGCCCGCTGCAGCCCGAGGGACGGAAGGTGGTCGAGTGACCGGGCACGAGCCGGAGATCCGCCTGTCGGCACGGGCCATCGCACGGCTGCTCGGCCGGCACGAGCCCACCGACGAGCAGGTCCGCGTCATCGAGTCGCCGCTGGAGCCCGCCCTCGTCGTCGCGGGCGCGGGCTCCGGCAAGACGGAGACCATGGCCGCGCGCGTGGTGTGGCTGATCGCCAACAAGCTGGTCCACCCCGAGCAGGTGCTCGGCCTCACCTTCACGCGCAAGGCAGCGGGCGAGCTCACGCAGCGCGTCCAGACCCGGCTGGCGCAGCTCAACCGGGCGCTCGGCGAGGAGTCGGGCGAGGCGCTCGCCGGCCTGGACCTCGACCGGCCCACGGTCGCGACCTACAACGCCTACGCAGCCTCGCTGGTGGCCGACCACGGCCTCCGCCTCGGCGTGGAACCCAGTGCGCGCCTCCTCGGGCAGGCCGAGCAGTGGCAGCTCGCCTCGCAGGTGGTGGAGTCCTGGGACGAGGACCTCGCCACCGACCGGGCCGTCAGCACCGTGACCGCGGCGGTCGTGGCCCTGTCCGACGCCCTGGGCGAGCACCTCGTCGACCCCGCGGACGCCCGGGCCCGCCTCACCGACATGGCCGAGCACCTCGAGTCCGTGCCGCTCGGCCCGCGGCAGAAGAAGCGCACCAAGGACGTGGACAAGCTCATCGGCTCGATCGCCGAGCGGGCCCGGTTCGTGGACCTCGTGGTCGAGTACCGGCGGCGCAAGCGCATCGCCGAGGCGCTCGACTTCGGCGACCAGGTGTCGTTCGCCGCGCAGCTCGCCCGCGAGGTGCCCATGGTGGGCGCCGCCGAGCGGGCCCGGTTCGAGGTGGTGCTGCTCGACGAGTACCAGGACACCTCCTTTGCCCAGGTCGAGCTGCTCTCCGGCCTGTTCGGCGGCGGGCACCCGGTCACCGCCGTCGGCGACCCCCACCAGTCCATCTACGGGTGGCGCGGGGCCTCCGCCGCGGGCCTCGCGCGCTTCCCCGGCCGCTTCCAGCGCGACGACGGCGTCCCCGCCGCCGTGCACTACCTCTCCACGTCCTGGCGCAACGACGCCGCCGTCCTCACCGCCGCGAACATCGTGTCCGGGCCGCTGCGCTCGCGGACCGGCGCGGCCGCGAACGTCGAGGTGCCGCCGCTGGACCTGCGGCCGGGCGCCGGCGAGGGCGTGGTGACGGCGCACGTCGCGGCCACCCTGGAGGAGGAGGCCGAGGCCGTCGCCGAGTGGGTGGCCGAGCGGTGGCGCTCCGGCGCCCATCCGGACGGGCGGGCCACGGCCGCCGTGCTCTGCCGCGCGCGGGCCCAGTTCCCCGCGATCGAGGTGGCGCTGCGCCGCCGCGGCCTCCCGGTCGAGGTGGTCGGCCTGGGCGGCCTGCTGTCCACGCCCGAGGTGGTCGACGTCGTGGCGCTGCTGCAGGCCGCGCACGACCCGTCGCGCGGCGACTCCCTGCTGCGCCTGCTCACCGGCCCGCGCCTCAACCTCGGCGCGGCCGACCTGCACGCGCTCGGTTCGTGGGCGGCCGACCTCGCCCGCCTGGACGACCCGCGCCGGGCCGCGGCCGAACCCGTGCCGGACGACGACCTGCGCGTGGTCGAGGGCGACATCTCCGACCACCGCTCGATCGTGGACGCGCTCGACGACCTCCCGCCGGTGGGTGAGCCGGCGCGCGACGGCCGCGTCCTGTCCGAGGACGCGCACCGCCGGCTGGCGGCGCTCGCCCGGCTGCTGCGCGACCTGCGCGGCCTCACCTACCTGTCGCTCCCGGAGCTGGTCGTCCAGGCCGAGCGCGCGCTCGGCCTCGACGTCGAGGCGGCCACCGCCCTCGCGCTGGCCGGCGCCGGGGTGGGCGGCGCGGTGAGCGACCGCGGCCGCGAGCACCTCGACGCGTTCCGGGACGTCGCGGCCTCGTTCGCGCAGTCGTCGGACACGGCGACGCTCGGCGCCTTCCTGGCCTGGCTCGGCGTCGCGGGCGAGCGGGAGCGTGGGCTCGACATGCCGGTGCACGAGCCCGACCCGGACGCCGTCCAGGTCATCACCGCGCACGCCTCGAAGGGCCTGGAGTGGGACGCCGTGGCCGTGGCCGGCCTCGCCGACGGGGCGTTCCCCACCTGGGACCGTGGCTCCCGGTCGGGCGAGTCGTCGTCCGGCTGGCTGTCCGACCTCGGTGAGCTGCCCTACCACCTGCGCGGGGACGCGGACGACCTGCCGCGCTTCGACTGGGAGCACGCCTCCGACACCAAGGACCTCGTCGCGCTGCGGGACGAGTTCAAGGCCGAGTGCGGCGAGCACCGCCTCGCCGAGGAGCGCCGGCTGGCCTATGTCGCGTTCACGCGGGCCCGGCGCGAGCTCTTCCTGACCGCCTCCTGGTGGGGCACGGCGAGCCGCCCGCGGGGCGTCTCCCCGTTCCTCGCCGAGCTGGCCGACGCCGAGTTGGTGCGCACCGACCTGTGGGCGCCCATGCCCGAGGCGGACGCAGAGAACCCGCGCAACGCGGAGGAGGTCACGGCCGTCTGGCCGGCCCCGGACGGGACCGGCCGGACCGGTGAACCAGACCAGCAGCCCACCGCCCGCGACGTCCTGCGCGCCACGGCAACGCTCGTGGACGAGGCAGCCGACGAGCGACTGGTCGCGCTCGCCGCCATGCGCCTCCCGGCGGACGCGCTGACCGCGCCGCAGGGTGTGCTCGCCGACGCGGCCGGCCACGACCTGGTCGACCTCGCCCGGATGCTCCTGGCCGAGCGGAACCGCCACGCGGACCGCGAGGTCGCATTCCCGGCGCACGTCTCGGCCTCGGGCCTGGTGCGGCTCGCCGCGGACCGCGACGCGTTCGCCCTCCAGCTCCGCCGGCCCGTGCCGGTGCAGCCCACGGTGCATGCCAGGCGCGGCACCCGGTTCCACGAGTGGGTGGAGCAGTTCTTCACGTCGGCCACGCTGCTCGACGTCGACGACCTGCCCAGCGCCGAGGACGACGACCTCCCCGACGACACCGACCTCGACAAGCTGCGCGACACCTTCCTGGGCTCGGAATGGTCCGCGCGGATGCCCGTCGCGGTCGAGGTCGACGTCGAGACGCCGGTCGCCGGCGTCATGCTGCGCTGTCGGATGGACGCCGTCTTCAAGGACCCGGCGACGGGCCCGGACGCCGTCGTGGTCGTCGACTGGAAGACCGGCCGCGAACCCCTCGACGCCACGGCCCGGGCCGCGCGCGAGGTGCAGCTCGCCGTGTACCGGCTGGCGTGGTCCCGCTGGACGGGGCTGCCGCTGGACCAGGTGAGCGCGGCCTTCTACTACGTGGGGTCGGACACCACGGTGCGCCCGGACCGGCTGCTCGACGAGGCCGAGCTCGAGGCGCTGATCCGGGGGGACTGACCGCTGTCAGTCCCCGATCGGCCCGCCGAACCACTCCTCGATCAGGGAGCGCGCGATCGAGGTGTGCCCGGGCAGGCCCAGGTGCCCGTCGGCCACCGCGGTGGCGACCTCGTCGCGGGTGAACCAGTCGGCCTCGGCGATCTCGTCCTCCTGCCGCACCAGCGCCGTGGTGGTCGCGCGGGCGCGGAAGCCCAGCATGAGCGAGGCCGGGAAGGGCCACGACTGGCTGCCGCGGTACTCGATCGACGCCGGGTCGAGGGCGACGCCGACCTCCTCCGCCGTCTCGCGCGCCACCGCCTGCTCCAGGCCCTCCCCGGGCTCGACGAAGCCGGCAAGCACCGAGCGGCGGCCCAGGTCCCACTGCGGGCCGCGGGCCAGCAGCAGGCGGTCGTCCGCGTCGGTGATCGCCATGATCACCGCGGGGTCGGTGCGCGGGAAGTGGTTGGACTCGTCCGCCGGGCAGTGCCGCACCCACCCGCCCTGCCGCACCTCGGTCCGGGTGCCGCACAGCGGGCAGTGCGTGTAGACCGCGTGCCACTGGGCGAGGGCGACCGCCTCGACGACCAGCCCCACCTCCAGGTCGGACGCGTCGAGCGAGCGGATGCCGGTCCACTCCGCGTCGAGGTCGGGCTCCGGCACGGGATCCGACCCCGGCTCGCGGCCGGCGTCGTCCAGGACCACGGCGAGGTGGGCGACGTCGCCGGCCTCCCCGAGAAAGAGGAGCGTGCGAGCGGCCAGGTGCGCGACGTCGTCGGGCGCGAACAGCGCGAGTCGCTGCTCCACCGTGGCGACGCGGGTGCCGCGCACCACCATGACGCGCGTGGCCGGCTCCTCGAGCAGGTCGTCGAGGAGACCGGGCTCGGCGCGCCGGTGCGCGGCTCGGTCGTGGGTGGCGCGGGCGAAGGGGAGGTCGAGAGAACGCACGGGACGACGTTAGTCGCCCCGGGGGAGCGCGCGACGCCAGAAGGCTCGGGCGGAGACGCCGGACACGCCACGCTCCTGCCCCGTCGTGCGCCGGGCGCTGCTCTAGGGTGAGCACGTGTCCCGCACGCCCCTCGCTCTCGCCGCCCTCTCCACCGCCGCCGTGCCGGGTCTCGACGCCCGGTCGGTGCGCGTCGGAGACCTCGCCGGCGACTACGACGTCGCCGTCGTGACCGGCGCGGACGACCAGGAGTGGGTGGTGCGCGCGCCTCGCACCACGGTGGCCGGGGCCGCGCTGGAGGCCGAGATCGAGCTGCTCGACGCGCTCCGGCTGTACATCGACACGGGCGTGCTCCCGTTCGTCGTGCCGCAGGTCGCCGGCCACGCCCTCCTGCCGGAGGGTGGCCGCGCCGTCGTGCACCGCAGGATCATCGGCGACAACCTCGACGTCGAGGTGCTGGAGCAGGGTCCCGGGCTGGCCGCCGACCTGGGCCGGGCGATCGCGGCCATCCACGAGCTGCCAACGTCGGTCGTCGAGACGTGCGGGCTGCCCAGCTACACCGCGTCCGAGTACCGCGAGCGGCGCCTCACCGAGGTGGACGAGGCCGCGAAGACCGGCCGCGTCCCGCCCACCCTGCTGCGCCGCTGGGAGACCGCCCTGGAGGACGTGTCGCTGTGGCGGTTCAAGCCCGTCGTCACGCACGGCGACCTGGCACCGGACCAGCTCCTCGTGGACCGGCAGCGGGTCGTGGCGGTCTCCGGCTGGGCGGAGGCCCGGGTCGCGGACCCCGCGGACGACCTCGCGTGGCTCATCGCGGCGGCGCCGATGGAGGCCGTGGACTCGATCATGGAGGCCTACCAGCTGCGCCGTACCGAGCTGAGCGACTCGCGGCTCGCCGAACGCGCGATGCTCGTCGGCGAGCTGGCGCTCGCGCGCTGGCTCCTGCACGGTGTGCGGCACCGGCTGCCCGAGGTGGTCGAGGACGCGACGTCGATGCTGGAGGACCTGGACGAGGCGACCCTCGACGAGGCCTGACCGGCCGGCTCCGCGGTCGACCGGTCAGGCCTCGTCGAGGGCGCCTCGTGGTCAGTCGCGGACCGGCGTGCGCGGCCGCGCGTGCGCGACGGCGTGGCTCGCCCCGACGGCGAGGAGTACCCCGCCGGCCCACCAGATGCCGAGGACGATCATCCCCGGGTCGAGCGTGGCCATGATCAGCACCGCCACCCCGGCCGTGGCGACGACGGTGCCGGCCCACGTCCTGGGCACCGCGATCAGTGCACCGACGGCGATGAGACCGCCGGTCCAGAGCCAGGACGAGACCTCCATCCCCCACGAGCCGACGAGGCCGCCGATGATGAGCAGGACCGCGGGCAGCGCGGTGAGCACCGCGCCGGTGATGCGCCAGCCGGCCGCGGGGCGACCGGTACGGGCGATCGCCGGCACCGCGAGCGCGGCCCACGCGAGCATGGCGCTGGGGGCGTAGAACATGTAGGTGTCGCCGACGACGCCCAGCGCGGTCAGCACGGTGGCGACCGCCACGGCGGTGGCCGTGCGGGCCCGCACCGGCACGAAGAGCGGGAGCGCGGCGACCAGCGCCGGGACCAGGTTCAGCAGCACGATGCCGAAGCCGTACTGCTCGACCTGGGTGTTCAGGCCCGGGAGGGTCTGGTCGGGCCAGAGGAACGAGACGAACATCGCGGTGAAGACCGCCGCACCCGTCGCCAGCCACTGCAGCACGCGCCGCATCCGGTCCGTCCGGCCGGCGTCGTGCCCCAGCTCGGCCCGCACGCGCTCGGTGAACTGTGCCGGGTCGCCGAGGCTCTCGGCGGCCTGCTCGGGGGAGCGGCCCGCGTCGGCGGCGTCCGCGAAGTGGGCCCGGACGTCGTCGAGCACCGCGGCCCGCTGCTCGGGGGTGAGCGTCCGCAGGCGCTTGCCGACGTCGCGCAGGTAGGTGTCCTCGGCGTTGGCGTTCATCGTGTCCCTCTCGGTCATCGTGATCCCTCCAGAAGGGCGTCGACCTGCGCGCCGATTGACGCCCAGACCTTCGCGAAAGTGGTGAGCTGTTCGGTGCCGTGACCAGTGATGGCGTAGTAGCGGCGGGGGCGCCCGGTGCCGGACGAGTCCCACCGGGGCTCGACGAGCCCGTTCTCGCGCATCCGGGCCAGCAGGGGGTACAGGCTGCCCTCGCTCGCGATGAGCTCGCGCGAGGTGAGGTCGTCGGCCAGCTCGAGGCCGTACTTCTCACCGCGGGAGAGCAGCGCGAGCACGCAGTACTCGAGCACTCCCTTGCGGAGGTTCGTTGCGATGCGCTCTTCGGTCATGGCGGCAACGGTAACCTTGCATAGCAAGACTTGCAATACAAGACTTGCAATACAAGACTTGCATCGCAAGGTATGAGGCGCGAGAAAGGGGGCCGACGCCGTCGTCGACCCCCTTGAACCACCCGCCTCGCGCGTCAGGCCGCGAGGGCCTGCTTCACCTGGGCGAGGCTCGGGTTGGTCGCGGCGGAGCCGTCCGGGTAGACCACCGTGGGCACGGTCTGGTTGCCGCCGTTGACCTGCTCCACGTACGCGGCGGCCTCCGGCTGCTCCTCGATGTCGATGACGGTGTAGCCGATGCCCTCGGAGTCGAGCTGCGTGCGCAGCCGCCGGCAGTACCCGCACCAGGTGGTCGAGTACATGAGGACGGTCCCGTCCTCGGGAAGCGGCGTGGTCGTCTCGGACATCTGTTCTCCTTGTCAGTGGTTGCTGCGAGAATCGCAGACGATGCTCTCCCAGACCAACTCCGCCGACGGTTCGAATCATCCTGGGCCGATGAGCCCGGACGCGATCCTGACCGCCCTCGATCCCGAGCAGCGCGAGGTCGCTCTCGCGCTCAACGGGCCCGTGGTCGTGCTGGCGGGGGCGGGCACCGGCAAGACCCGCGCCATCACGCACCGCATCGCCTACGGCGTCCGCATCGGCGCGTACAAGCCGACCAGCGTGCTCGCGGTGACGTTCACGGCCCGCGCCGCGGGGGAGATGCGCACCAGGTTGCGGGCGCTCGGGGTCCAGGGGGTGCAGGCCCGGACGTTCCACTCGGCGGCGCTGCGGCAGCTCGGCTACTTCTGGCCGCGGGTGGTGGGCGGCGCCCCGCCGCGGCTGCAGGAGTTCAAGGCGCCGATCATCGCCGAGGCCGCGCGACGCGTGGGCCTGAGCGTGGACCGCGTGGCGGTCCGCGACCTGAGCAGCGAGGTGGAGTGGGCCAAGGTCTCGCTGGTCACCGCGGACGACTACGAGAAGGCGGCGTACCGGACGGGCCGCGAGGCGCCCTCGGGCTACGACGCGCAGGCCGTGGCCCGCCTCATCACGGCGTACGAGGACGTGAAGACGGAGCGCGAGCTCATCGACTTCGAGGACGTGCTGCTCATGCTCGCGGACATGCTCAACAGCCACAAGATCGTGGCGGACGAGGTGCGCTCGCAGTACCGGCACTTCGTGGTCGACGAGTACCAGGACGTCTCGCCCTTGCAGCAGTTCCTGCTGGACCAGTGGCTGGGCGGGCGCAGGGAGCTGTGCGTCGTGGGCGACCCGTCGCAGACCATCTACTCCTTCACCGGCGCCACCCCGCGCCACCTCCTCGACTTCCGGCGCACCTTCCCGGAGGCGCAGGAGGTGCGCCTCGTGCGCGACTACCGCTCCACGCCCCAGGTGGTGAACCTCGCCAACGAGGTGCTCAAGCGGGCGGGCCGGGCGGGCGGCGCGCACCAGGCGCTGGAGCTCATCGCGCAGCGCGAGCCGGGTCCGGCGGTCGCCTTCACGGCGTACGACGACGACGAGGCCGAGGCGAAGGGCATCGCCGCCCGGGCCGCGCGGCTGGTCGGGTCGGGCGTGAAGCCCAGCGAGATCGCCGTGCTGTACCGCACCAACGCGCAGTCCGAGGCGTTCGAGGCCGCGTTCGCCGACGCCGGGGTGGGCTACCTCGTGCGCGGCGGCCAGCGGTTCTTCCAGCGCAAGGAGGTGCGGGACGCGCTGGTGCTGCTCCGGGGCGCGGCCCGCTCGGCCGACCCGGCGGCGTCCATGCCGGACCAGGTGCGCGACATCCTCGCGGCCGCCGGGTGGGCCGACCAGCCGCCGTCGGCCCGCGGCGCGGCCCGGGAGCGGTGGGACGCGATGCAGGCGCTCGTCTCGCTGGCCGACGACCTGGCGGCGGCCGCGACGCCGGACAGCCCCGCGACCGTCTCCGCGCTCGTGGCGGAGCTCGACGAGCGGGCCTCCGCGCAGCACGCGCCGACGGTCGAGGGCGTCACGCTCGCCTCGCTGCACGCGGCGAAGGGCCTGGAGTGGGACGCGGTGTTCCTCGCCGGGATGAGCGAGGGCCTCATGCCCATCTCATTGGCGGAGACCGACGACGCGGTGCACGAGGAGCGCCGGCTGCTGTACGTGGGGGTCACGCGGGCCCGCGAGCACCTGGAGGTGTCGTTCGCCCGCTCGCGCAACCCGGGCGGGCGGGCCACGCGCAAGCGCACGCGGTTCCTCGACGGTCTCTGGCCGGACGAGCCGCGGGCGCCCCGCGCGCGGACGGCGCCGAAGGGCCAGGCCCGCGCCCTGCTCACCGACGAGCGCGACACCGCGCTGTTCGACGCCCTGCGCGAGTGGCGGCGGGAGGTGGCCCAGGAGACCGACAAGCCCGCCTACACGGTGCTCACGGACGCGACCCTGGCGGCCATCGCGGAGATCCGACCTTCGGGCACGGCCGAACTTGCTCGCGTGAACGGCATCGGACCCGCGAAGATCGACAGGTACGGCCCCACGATCCTCGCGATCGTGGCGAACGCACCGGCTTCTTGAGCGGTTTCGGGCCCCTCCCGGGGTGGTCCGAAAAACTTCTCAAGAAAGTTTGGAAAAAGAGTTGGCTCGCCACGGCGGCCCGGCATAGTGTTCACATGTCCCTGACAGCAGTGGGCGAGGCCGAGAGGCCTGGCCCGGATTCGAGTGAGGAGGTGGGTGCATTGGAGATGAACATGATTCCGCAGACGGATCTGCAGGTGTGCAAGCACGTGCTCGGCTACGAGCCCGTCCCGGCCACTGGCGCAGCTCTGCCTTTCCGCGCGCGCACTCACCGCGGAGGCGTCAAGCCGTCCGCTCTCGCACCCGACTCCGCATCTCCAGGAGACTCACCGGTCTGACGACCGAAGAGTTCCAGGCCGCGGAGTCCACCTAGGACCCGCGGCCTTCATTCTTGCCCGGAGATCCGGCCCCACCTCGGCCGGCCCGGCAAGGATCTAGCCCCTGGGTCCTGCACCACCAACGTTCATCGACGACGTTCCTTCAGGACACAGGAGACAACCGTGCGCCTCACTGCGCTCCTCGACACTCTTCCCCAGGGCGGCTCGGGCCCCTGGGACCCGCCTCAACACCCCGCCACGAGCGGGACCGGTTCGGACTCGGCGGAGTTCAACCGGCTCATGGACACACTGCTGCCGTGCCGTACCAACGACCCGGAGCTGTGGTTCGCCGAGCACAGCACCCAGGTGGAGCAGGCCAAGGCCCTCTGCCGTACGTGCCCCCTCATCGAGGGCTGCCTCGCGGGCGCCCTCGACCGCAACGAGCCGTGGGGCGTCTGGGGCGGCGAGGTCTTCGTGGACGGTGCCGTCGTGGCCCGCAAGCGCGGCCGAGGCCGGCCCCGCAAGTCGGAGAACGTCGCCGCCGCATGACCCGCGGGTCAGGCCGCCCGGACCGGCAGGACCACGCACCCGCATCGCGGGTGCGGCTCCGCCGGCCGGGCGCGGGGGATCCCCGCCGGGAGCGAGATCTCCAGGCACGCACCGACGGCCGCCGGCCGGTGCCCGTCCAGCTGGGCGAGCACCTGGCCCGCGGCCGTCGCCGCTGCCACGGCGGCGAGCGTCGCCTCGTGCGTCGGCTCCGGCGTCTTGCGGAGCTGGGCCGCCAGCGCCGGCCACTCCCGGTCGGCGTCCGCGTGGGCGAGATCCACGCAGCTCACACAGGCTGACCGGCCCGGCCGCACCAGCGGGCCCACCACGACGTCGGCCTCACGCACCACGACCGGCAGGTGCGGTACCCCGAGGCCCAGCAGCCGCTGGTACCGCGCCGGGTGCGCGGCGTGCGGCTCGGTGACCACGACGACGTCGAGCGCCGCCGGGTCGAGCCCCGCGCCGCCCCCGACGTCGTCCACCCGGACCCCGACGCGCGGGGAGCGTTCCGCGAGGAGGGCCTGGACGGCGAGGTCGCGCGCCTCGCCCACGTCGGCCGCTCGGAGGCCGCCCAGCCCGACGTCGGTGGTCTGCACCGGCAGCGGGTCGCACAGCACGAGGCCGCCGACCCCCGCCGTCGCGAGGTGCAGCGCGACCGCCGTACCCAGGCGCCCGAGCCCGACGACGCCGACGACCCGCCCGGCGCGCTCCGCCAGCGTGGCGAGCCCGGCGCCGTCGGGCCGCAGCATGCCGAGCGCGGTCGCGTCCGCCGCCCCGTCGGCCGGGGCGGTCACCGTGCCGACCGCTCCCGGGACCGGGACGAGCACCCCCGCCCGGGACAGGGCGGCCATGATCTCGTCGCGCCGCTCGGCGGGCACGCCGCACCGCGCGGCCGACTGCTCGATCGTCACGTGCCGCCGTTCCGCGATCTCCTCCAGCCACGACTCCTCGGCCGGCGCGAGCCCGGACAGCACGAACGACCAGCGCGGGTCGGAGCCGCACTGCACCTGACCGCCGCCACGGGTGAGCACGGGCGTGCCGGGCCGGAGCCGCAGGGCTGGGGTGCGCTTCATGCCCACCACGATGCCCGACGGCGGCGTGCCGGGGCCGTTGTCCACAGGCCCGGAGGTATATCCAAAGCACCGAGCGGTCCGGAAGTTCCCGGCTGCGCCCAGAGCCAAATGGACGGCGCAACCCTTGCCGACCCGGTTACGGTGAACACTATGAGCGACCAGCACCAGCCCGGCGATACTCCCCAGTCGTGGGAGGAGATGCTGCGCTCCATGCTCGGCGACGGCGCGGACGAAGTGATGGCCGAGATGCGCGAGCGCGGCATCGACCCGACGGCCCTCGGCGGTGCGCCGGACCCGGTGATGATGCAGTACGCCCTGGCCCAGGTGCAGAAGATGCTCTCGGCCGAGGGCGCAGGCCCGGTCAACGCGGACGTCGCGCACGACGTCGCGCGGCAGGTCGCGGTCAGCGAGGGCGACCCGTCCCTGACCGGCAAGCAGGCCAAGGACGCGACGGACGCGCTCGGCGTGGCCGAGCTCTGGCTCGACGCCGTGACCGACCTCCCGCCCGCGGGCGGCACGCGGCGCGCGTGGAACCGGTCCGAGTGGGTCGAGGCCACGCTCCCGGTGTGGAACGAGCTCGCGGCGCCCGTGGCGTCCTCCGTCTCGGAGGCACTCGCCACGGTGCTGCGCGACCAGCTCCCTGACGGCGTGGACGACGGCGAGGCCGTGCCCGGCATGCCCGCCGGCGTGCTGCACGGCCTGGGCGGCTCGATCGACCCGGCCCAGATGATGCGCCGGCTCGGCTCGGCCGTGTTCGGCATGCAGGTGGGCCAGGCCGCGGGCACGCTCTCGCGCGAGGTGTTCGGCGCCACGGACGTGGGCCTGCCGCTGCTCGACAGCCCCGACACCGTGCTGCTGCCCACCAACGTGGCCGAGTTCGCGGACGGCTTGGACGCCCCGCTCGAGGAGGTGCGGCAGTTCCTCGCCGTGCGTGAGGCGGCCCACGCGCGGCTGTTCACCCACGTCCCGTGGCTCCGCTCGCACCTGCTGTCGATCGTGGAGCGGTACGCGCGCGGCATCACCATCGACCTCGACGCGCTCGAGGCGCAGGTGCGCGACATCGACCTCGCCGACTCCGACGCGCTGCGCAGCGCGCTGTCGGGCGGTGTCTTCGGCCTGCAGAACACGGACGAGCAGAAGGCCGTGCTCCTGAACCTGGAGACGACGCTCGCGCTGGTCGAGGGCTGGGTGGACGAGGTCAGCGCCATGGCCGCGCTGCCGCACCTGCCGCACGCCATCCCGCTGCGGGAGATGATCCGTCGCCGGCGTGCCGCCGGCGGCCCGGCCGAGCAGACGTTCTCGACGCTGGTCGGGCTGGAGCTGCGGCCGCGCCGGTCGCGCGACGCCGCGACCCTGTTCTCGATCGTGGCCCGCGCCCAGGGGACCACCGGGCGGGACGCGGTCTGGGACCACCCGGACCTGCTGCCCGGCACCGAGGACCTGGACGACCCGTCGGGCTACCTGGTGCGCCGCGAGGCGGCGGAGAACGAGCACGCCGACGTGGACGCGGCGCTCAAGGAGATCTTCGGCGAGGACTCGGCCGGCGACGACCGGCCTACCGACGAGAAGGGCTCCAGCGACGGGCCTGCCGAAGAGGGCGGCCCTGCCGACGGGGCGAGGGGCGACGAGTCGGCCTGACCCAGGGCAGGCGCGGAGTAGGTGCTGACCTGCGGACTCGGTCGCAGAATGGCGTGGCTTCCACATCTGATCGTGGGCTAGTGTCAGCGCTGATGGACGTCAGACAGAACTGAAGCACCCGTCGAGCCAGCCGCTCGCCGGGATCTCAGTCATGCCTGTTTCCCATCGAAAGTGGTTCCTCTCGTGCCTCACCATGCACCTGGGCGCATTGACGCCTGCCTCACCCTGTCCCTGTCTCTCGCCTCACTGTCCGGCGGCCTGTTCCTCCCGTTGTCGCTGGTGTACTTCACTGTCCTGACCGACATCCCGCTCCCCGTGCTGGGCATGATCATCAGCGGGAGCGTGCTGATCGGGCTTCCGCTTCCGATCGTGACCGGGATGCTGGTCGATCGCTGGACCGCGCATCCCGTCGTCGTTGCCGGTCTAGGTCTCCAGGCAGTCGCATACCTCGGCTTCGTCGTCGCCCGCGAGCCGATCGAGGTGTTGCTGGCGTCAGCTCTGATGGCCGTCGGCGTACGCCTCTTCTGGTCGTCGGTGTTCACGTTCCTCGCGGACTACGCGGAGACCAGGGTCGCCCTGTCGATGGAGCAATGGTTCGGCCGCCTCAATGCGGCACGGACCGTAGGCATCGTCGTCGGCGGGCTCATCACAGGCGCCGTGATCTCGTTCCAGGCCGAGGGTGCCTACCTGGCGCTCGCCTGGGTGGCATCGGGGTGCACCGCCATCGCGGCCACCTTGATTCTCGGTGTCGTGAAGATACGCCCCCGAGCGGGCCGTACCCCCGGCGAAGCGCCGTCGACCTATGTCTCGATCCTCCGGGACCGTAGGTTCCTGCAGCTTCTCGCTCTGAACAGCGTGCTCGCGCTGTCGACCCTGTTCTTCGGCCTTTCGTTGCCGACCGTCGTTCGTTCGAGACTGGACGGACCGGGCTGGTTGACCGCTGCACTTCTGGTGGCCAACGCACTGCTGGTCGCGGTCCTGTCCTCGCGCGGTGCCCGCCTGGCGTACCACACGTCGAAGGTGCGGCTCCTGAAGCGTGCGGCGCTCCTGTGGACCGGCGCTTTCGCTGCCATCGCAGTCGCCGTGACTCTGCCCTTGGCCGCAGCCGCCGCCGTGCTCCTCGTCGGGGTCGCGCTCCTGAGCATCGCCGAGGTCTTGCACGCCCCGTCGTCCGCGGCGTTGGTCGACGAGTTCGCGCGAGGTGCGCGAGGGAGATACCTCGCCGTCTTCCAGTACTCGTTCGTCGTCGCGGAACTCATCGGGCCGATCATGTTCACCGCTCTGTTCGACCTCGCGGCAGCCCTGCCGTTCGCCGTGGTCGCCGCGAGCTGCGGGCTGGTCGCCTTGTTGCTGGACCGGGGCGGACGCCGGCCGCTGCCCGTCGGCTGACGACGTCGCGTCGGTCGTCAGTCCTCCTCGTCGTCCGGGGTGGCCTGGCCGTTGTCGTCCTGCGTGAACGAGGCGCCCTCCAGGAAGCCGCGTGCGCGGTCCGTCCGGGGGTAGACATCGAGGATCTTCCAGAACTCGGGGCCGTGGCCGGCATGCAGGAGGTGCGCCAGCTCGTGCAGCAGCACGTAGTCGAGCACCCAGGACGGCATGCCCTGCAGCCGGGTGGAGATCCGGATGGAGCCGTCCAGCAGCGTGCAGGATCCCCAGCGCCTGCCCTGGTTGGCCGACCACCGGACGCTGGAGGGCCGGGCCCTGCCGCCGAGGTACTTGGCGGAGAGCTCGCCGGCGCGGTCCATGAGCTCCTGGTCGGACGGGCGGCGGCGCCGTTCCTTGTCCTCGAGCCGGGCCACCATCTTCGCCACCCACTCTCGTTCCTGAGCCCGAGAGAAGCGCGCAGGAATGGCGACGATGGTCCGTCCACCGTCGCGGTATGCGCTCACCGTGGCGGTGCGACGGCGGCTCCGGCGCACCTCCACGGACGTCAGGGCGTCGTGGGCCACGGCACGACCGTACCGGTTATCGGCGTCAAGGTGGGGTATAACACACCGTTCAAGTGGAAAAACTTTGCCTACGGGGCCGTCCTTGGGTGCGATTCACGGAACCCCCAGGCAAGTGAGGAATGATGGGCCGGTGACCGACATGCGCGACCTCCAGCACGCTCCGCAGCCCGAGCCGTCACCGTTCGACGACTTGGCGGTGACCCCTGCGCCGATCACGCGCCGCACGGTCACGCTCGGGGTGTCCTTGCTGCTCACGGCCGTTCTGGCCGCGCTGGCCCTGGTCGTGCCCACGCCCTACGCGATGCGCTCGCCCGGGCCCACCGAGGACACCCTGGAGCGCAACCTCATCCAGATCGAGGGCGCCCGCACGTACGAGTCCACGGGGCAGCTGCGCCTGACCACCGTGTCCGTGCTCGGCGGTCCGGGCTACCCGATGATGGCCGGCCAGGTGATCCAGGGCTGGCTGGACCCGCGGCGCTCGGTGCTACCGGTGGAGGCGATCTTCCCGGAGGCGACCACCAAGGCGGAGCAGCAGGAGGTCAGCCAGGCGGAGATGGTCTCGTCGCAGGAGTCGGCCACGGCCGCGGCGCTGACGGAGCTCGGCTACGACGTGCCCGCCGTGCTGGACGTCGCCGGCACGGAACCTGGTTCCGGGGCCGAGGGCAAGCTCGAGGAGGATGATGTCATCACGGAGTTCCAGGGTGAACCTGTGGGCACCTACGCCGACCTCATCGACGGGCTCGCCGCGACGACCCCGGGGGACGACGTGACGCTCGGCGTGCAGCGGGGCAAGCGCACCATGGACGTGACCGTCACGACTGCCGACAACGGTCAGCGGGCCGTGCTCGGCGTCTTCATCGACCCGCACTACGACTTCCCCGTGGACGTCACCATCGAGATCGAGGACATCGGCGGACCGAGCGCGGGCACGATGTTCGCGCTCGGCATCATCGACAAGCTCACCCCCGAGGACGAGGCAAACGGCGAGGTCATCGCGGGTACCGGGACCATGAGCCCGGAGGGCACGGTGGGTCCCATCGGCGGCATCGAGCAGAAGCTGTACGGCGCCGTACGGGACGACGCCGAGTGGTTCCTCGCGCCCGCCGACAACTGCGACCAGGTGGTGGGCAACGTGCCCGACGGGCTCCGCGTGGTGAGGGTGGCGACGCTGGCGGAGGCGCGCGACGCCGTCGAGCAGATTGGGCGCGGCGAGGGCGCCGACCTCCCGACGTGCTCGTGACGCTCGCGGGCGGGAACCCGGGCATCGACCGCGTGTTGCACATCTGGAGGATGTGGGAACCTTGTGGTGGGAACCTTGACCAGAGCCTGGCCGTTCCAACTGCGTACGGCCCAACCATTCATGACGTGAGGTAACGCAGAAGTGTCCTTCGCCGCAGCACCTCGTCGCCCATCCGGCGGCGCACCCCGAGCCCGACGACGCAGTCCCCTGGGGGTGGCGGTCGTCGCGGTCGCCGTCGTCGTCGCGGCCCTGCTTCTCCTAGCGCAGTTCTGGACCGAGGTGATGTGGTTCGGGCAGCTCGGGTTCTCCCGGGTGATCTGGACCGAGTGGGGCATGCGCGGCGCGCTGTTCGTCGTCGGCTTCCTGGTCATGGCCGGAGCCGTGTTCTGGTCGTTCACCGCGGCCTACCGCTCGCGCCCCGTGTACGCGCCGAGCACCCCCGAGCAGGCCACGCTCGACCAGTACCGCGAGGCGGTCGAGCCGCTGCGCCGGGTCGTGATGATCGCGGCCCCGGTGCTGATCGGCTTCTTCGCGGGCGTCGCGGCGTCGGCGCAGTGGCGCACCGTCCTCCTGGCGTTCAACAGCGAGCCCTTCGGTGAGACGGACCCGCAGTTCGGCATGGACCTCGGGTTCTTCGTCTTCCTGCTCCCCGCGCTGCGGTTCGGCGTCGGGTTCCTCATCTCGGTCGTGGTGATCGCCGGCATCGCCGGGGTGATCACGCACTACCTGTACGGCGGGCTCCGGATCGGCCCGGCCGCCGCCGGCGGCCCCCGCACCACTCCCGCGGCGCGCATCCACCTGGCCGTCATCGGCGCGGTGCTGCTGCTGCTGATCGGCGCCAACTACTGGCTGGACCGGTACTCGATCCTGACCAACGCGGGCGACCGGTTCGACGGCGCCTCGTACTCCGACGTGCACGCCGTGATCCCCGCCAAGGGCATCCTCACGGTGGTCGCGATCTTCGTGGCCGCGCTGTTCATCGTCACCGCGTTCCGCGGCGACTGGCGCCTGCCGGCGATCGGCGTCGGCCTCATGGTCGTCTCCGCCATCGCGATCGGCGGCATCTACCCCGCGGTCGTCCAGCGCTTCCAGGTGAACCCGAACGCGCAGGAGCTGGAGAGCGAGTACATCCAGCGCAACATCGACGCGACCCTCTCTGCCTTCGGCATCGACGACGTCGAGAAGGAACCGTACGACGCCACGACCCAGGCGGAGGAGGGTGCCCTGCGCTCCGACGCGGACACCGCCGCGTCGATCCGGCTGCTGGACCCGCAGATCGTCTCGCCGTCGTTCCGCCAGCTGCAGCAGAACAAGCAGTACTACAACTTCAACGACTCCCTGTCGGTCGACAAGTACGAGATCGACGGCGAGTCCCGCGACACCGTGATCGCGGTGCGCGAGCTGAACCTCGACGGCCTGGGCCAGGACCAGCGCAACTGGGTCAACGACCACACCGTGTACACGCACGGCTACGGCGTCGTCGCCGCGTACGGCAACCAGCCGGGCCCGGACGGACGCCCGGCCTTCTTCGAGGGCGGCATCCCGTCCCAGGGCGCGATCAGCGACCTCGAGGGCGAGTACGAGCCGCGCATCTACTTCAGCCCGAGCACCACCACGTACTCGATCGTGGGCGCGCCCGAGGGCACCAAGGCGTGGGAGCTCGACTATCAGGCCGACGACGCGGACGACGGCGGCCAGGTCAACACCACGTTCACCGGTGACGCCGGGCCCGACGTCGGCGCGTTCGGCAGCAAGCTGCTGTACGCGCTGAAGTTCGGCGAGGAGCAGCTGCTGTTCTCCGACCGCGTCACGAGCGAGTCGCAGATCCTCTACGACCGGGACCCGCAGCAGCGCGTCAGCAAGGTCGCGCCGTGGCTGACGCTCGACAACCGGGTCTACCCGGCGGTCGTGGACGGCCGCGTGAAGTGGATCGTCGACGCCTACACGACCAGCGACGCCGTGCCGTACTCGACGTCGACCCCGCTCGACGAGGCGGTGGCGGACACGCTCACCACCCAGCAGGCCGGCGGCACCGTCGCGCTGCCGGAGGAGGTCAACTACATCCGGAACTCGGTGAAGGCCACGGTCGACGCCTACGACGGTTCGGTCGACCTGTACGCGTGGGACGCCGAGGACCCGATCCTGAAGGCCTGGAGCAACGTCTTCCCGGGGTCGGTCAAGCCGATGGACGAGATCTCCGGCGACCTGATGAGCCACCTGCGGTACCCGGAGGACCTGTTCAAGGTGCAGCGCACCCTGCTCAGCCAGTACCACGTGACGGACTCCGCCGAGTTCTTCTCGGGCCAGGACTTCTGGAACAACCCGACCGACCCGACGTCGGAGGCGACCACCGCGCCGCTGCAGCCGCCGTACTACCTGACGCTGCAGATGCCGGGCCAGGACGAGTCCACGTTCTCGCTGACGTCGACCTTCATCCCGGGTGGTAACACCGACCGTGAGGTGCTCACCGGGTTCCTCGCGGTGGACGCCGACGCCGGCAGCGAGGCGGGTGCCAGGTCCGAGGACTACGGGAAGCTACGTCTGCTGGAGCTGCCACGGGACACGACCGTGCCCGGCCCCGGCCAGGTGCAGAACAACTTCGACTCGAACCCGACGATCTCCGAGCAGCTGAACATCCTGCAGATCGGCGCGTCCACGGTGCGCCGGGGCAACCAGCTCACCCTGCCGGTCGGTGGCGGTCTGCTGTACGTGCAGCCGGTCTACATCCAGTCGACCGGTGGCACGCAGTTCCCGCTGCTGCGCAAGGTGCTGGTCGCCTTCGGCGACGACATCGGCTTTGCCGACACGCTCGACGAGGCGCTGGACCAGGTGTTCGGTGGCGACTCGGGTGCGGAGGCCGGCGACGCCGGTGCGGCGGCCGAGGACGAGGCCCCGGTGGCCCCGCCCACGGGCGAGGGCGACACGGGCACGGAGCCCACGCAGGAGCCGAGCCAGGAACCGTCCGGCGAGTCCACTCCGGACAGCACCCAGGCGCCGTCGTCCGAGCTGGACGCCGCGCTGCAGGACGCGGCCGAGGCCCTCGAGGACTCCAACGCCGCCCAGCGCGACGGTGACTGGGCCGCCTACGGCGAGGCGCAGGACCGGCTGCAGAAGGCGCTGGAGGAGGCGATCGCGGCGGAGGAGGCCCAGCAGGGCTGACGCTCCGACGCACCCCGTCAGACCTGCAGGTCACTTCGGTGACCTGCAGGTCTGACTTCTTTATGCGAGGCGGCGGGCCACCACCACCGAGTTGATGACGTCATCGGTGGGGTGCACCACCTCCAGCACCTCGAACCCCGGCATGGCCCCCAGGTCGACGGGCGGGTACAGCAGGGTGCGGGCGCCCCGCGCGCTGCGCGCGAGCAGCAGGGCGCCGGGCCGCATCGTGTCGGCCATCCTGCGCAGGATCACGGCCTTGGCCGACGGCGTCTCGCCCACCAGCGCCGCGAGCACCACGACGTCGTGCTTGCCGAGGCCCACGTCGGCGGCGTCGGCCTGCTCGAACCGGACCGCCGTCGAGCCGAGGCGCGCGGCGACCCGGCGTGCCAGCGCCACCGCCGTGGCGTCCCGGTCCAGGCCGACGACGGGGGCGTGGAGCGCGGCGGCGTAGCCCAGGGTGCTCAGGGGGAGCGGTCCGCTCCCGACGACGGCGACCGATCCCGGCGTGCCGCCGCCCGCGTGGGCGATCAGCCGGGCCTCCAGGGCCGTGAGCCGGCGGTAGTTGTCGAGGTAGGGGAACGCGGCGAGCGCGGCCCGGGCGTCGATCGCGCCGGCGATGTGCTCCGCCCACGCGTGCTCGAGCTCCGTCTCGCCGCGCGCCGAGAGGTCGCGGATGGCGTCCTTGCGGCGGTGGACCTCGGGATGCGCGAGGACGTCCCGGGCCTGCCGGTCGGGCGTTGCGAGGACCGCTTGGACCAGGCCGCCGAAGAGGGCGTTCGTTCCGGGGTCCGGGCGCAGGTGGGGCAGTGCGGCAAGCTGGTCGGTGAGGTGGACGATCCGGTCGGCGGACAGGGTGGTATCGCTCAGCTCCGTCGTCATGGGGACGATGGTTCCACGGCCGGATCGGTTCGACCGGCTGTGACCTGCGTCTCGACCGGGCGACCCGGTTTGCACTTCGTCGCTCGGGGTGCGTAAAGTAGGGATCACCGACGCGGGGTGGAGCAGCTCGGTAGCTCGCTGGGCTCATAACCCAGAGGTCGCAGGTTCAAATCCTGCCCCCGCTACAAAATGAAGGCCCTGACCAGTGCAGATGCACAGGTCAGGGCCTTCGCTCTTTGAACAAGTCGATGTGCCATTCCGGCTCTGCGATGTCGCGAGACGGTGGAGCTGATGAAAACTGGCCGCTTCGCTCCCCCGGTCGAGGGCTGACTGGCCCGCGTCCTACATTCCACACAGGTGGTACATGCGCGGCCATCCCGTCCGCGCGGACGACGGTGGCGGCATCAGCCGCGGGCATTCAACATGCCGCGTGGACAATCGAAAGGGCCGGCCGGTCCCCGGCGCCCGAACTGACGTGATGCCCGCGTCTGGCCGCGTCCCGGGCCTACGGAGGCTCACCAGGGTGCTGAGCGCTGGTGAGCCTCCGCGACGCATGTTCCACGCCGCGAGCTACATCCGTGGGCAGCATGCGGGCCCACGCCAGCACCAGCCGTACATCGGTGCGGCCGAGCTGTTCGATCGATGCGGCTCTGTTACGTCATTTGACGGATGCTCGGCCGGGAGTGGCGGTGGACTCTGGGTGTGGCGCACATCGTGCCGAGAAACCAAGAGTTCGGAGAGAACGATGAACCACACGCCCCGTCGATCACCATGGCGGAGGACCGCGTGGGCGGCACTGACCGTGGGGGCCCTGCTCCTCGGCGGCAGCAGCCTTGCCAGTGCTGAGCCGCAGACCCACCGTGGCGAAATCGCCAAGCCGACCGTGGTGCTGGTGCACGGTGCGTGGGCCGACGCGAGCGGCTTCGCTGGTGTCGCGACGGCCCTGCAGACGGCGGGCTACCCGGTGCGGGAGTTCGCTAACCCGTTGCGTTCACTCACTGCGGACTCGGGTGCGTTGGGCGCTTACCTCCAGCAGCGCACCGACGGCCCGGTGATTCTGGTGGGGCACTCCTACGGTGGTGCAGTCATCACCGACGCGGCGCTGTCGGACCCGGATGTCAGGGCGCTGGTCTACATCGACGCCTTCGTACCTGACGAGGGTGAGAGCGTCAACGATCTGCTGGGCCGGCAGGATCCGGTCGACCCGACTCAGGTGTTCGACGTGGTGGCCAACCCGGGCGCACCGGAGGGCGTCGTAGACCTGTACCTGAAGGACGCTGTGTTCCCGGTGGTCTTTGCGAACGGTCTGTCGCGTGCGAAGCAGACCCAGCTCCTGGCCTCGCAGCGACCTCTGGCGACGCCGGCCCTCGGTGAGCCTTCGGGAGAGCCCGGATGGAAGACGCTCCCGTCCTGGTACGTGATGGGCACGGAGGACCACATCATCTCTCCGGAGCTGCAGCGGTTCATGGCGCAGCGAGCCGGCGCCAAGATCACCTCCGTCAGTGCCGGTCACCTCGCGATGGTCGCCCGGCCTGACGTCGTCACGGCGACGATCCTGCAAGCCGACCGCGCGACTCGCTGACGTACACCCTGGGGCGGCCCGCTGGGCCGCCCCAGGTTTCGACCCGACTTGAACCATCCTTCGCGCAGCTGCGCTCGGATCGCCACCCCCGAGCAGCGGAAAGACGCGGTACCGCCGAGCGGGTGCTGTCCCCCCACCGGATCCAGAGCCACGATCAGCCACGTGGCATGCGGCCCGCCCTCCATCGCCAGCAGGTAACGCTGCGCCGCGACACCGGATCAGCCGACAGGGCCGGCGGCACACGCCAGCACCCGCGCGGCAGCAGCCCAGCCCGTGTCCACCCGAGCCCCATCGGGTGGAGGAGGGACTGTGGCCCCCCAGCGATAGTTGGAGGCAAGATCGTCCGATGTCGGATGATCTCTTGCGGCTATGATTTTGGAGTGCCCCAACACCGCAAGGACTCGGACCAAGTGTCCCCTCCGGCGATGCCGCCCGTGGATGACCTGGCCTGGCTCGCGATGCGTGCCGCCGATGCGCTGGCAAGTTCGTTCGCGACCGTGTCGAGAGAAGCGGGCCTCTCAGATCTTCGGGACTGGCTCGTCCTCGCCCTCGTCGCCGACGGTCGCCAACGTACCCAGCTCGAGATCGCGGACGAGCTCGCGATCGACAAGACGACCCTGGTCGCTGTCTTGGACCGGCTCGAGCGCGAGGGGTTGGTGGTGCGGACGGCCTCCGATCGTGATCGCCGCGTACGGATCCCGGTCGCGACTGAGAAGGGCGTCGCCGTCAGGGACCAGGTCAAGGTCGCTCGCGATGCCGCGCTGAACCAACGTCTCGCTTCGATAGCCGAGGAGGATCGCGCCCACTTCCATGCCACCTTGTGGGCAATCGTGCAAGGACAGGACGGCTCCTGACGTCCGGTTCCAGGGGCCGGCGCTGAGGCGCGGGGCATGGGGACGCCCGATCATGCGAAGGGATGGGGAGGATGGACTCCAACGGCGAGATCATCGGTCGAGCGCGACAGACGGGCAGGCTCATGGGCCTGCTGACTGATGATCTGCGTGCCCTCGTGGTCGAGGGTGAAGCCGGGATCGGCAAGACCGTGCTCCTGGACGACCTGGGGCGACGTGCCCGGGACGAGGGCTGGTCGGTCGCCCGGCACGAGTGTGTGGAGGCCGAGCGGAGGTTCCCGTACGCGGCCTTGGACCGGATGCTGCGACCGCTCGACGCGTATGTTCACGCGCTGCCAGACCACAAGCGACGTGCCGTTGACACCGTGCTCGGACGCATGGTCGGCGACGCTCCCGCCGTCATGTTGCTGGGTATGGCGGTCCTCGATCTCCTGGTGCTCGCGAGCGTCGACTCACCCCTGTTGCTCGTCGTCGACGACGCGCACTGGATGGACGCCGCGAGTGGTGTCGTGCTGTTGTTCGTGGCGCGTCGGCTCAGCGACGCGTCGGTGTCCGTGGTGCTGGGGGTGCGTGCCGGAGAGCCGACCGACGTCGACTTCGCCGGCATCGAGCACCTCGAACTGCCTCCGCTCGACCCCGGCAGTGCGGCCGAGCTCCTCGACGCTCGTCACCCTGGTCTACGCCCCGCGCTCCGGGCCGAGGTGCTGCGGTGGGCGGTGGGTAATCCATTGGCGCTCACCGAGATGCCGGCTTCGTTGGCCGCTGGCTCGACCGCAGCGTCGAGGCCCGAGCTTCCCTTGCCTCGGCGGCTCGAGAGGGTTTATGTCCAACGGCTCGACAGGCTGCCGCAGGAGGAGCGATCCGCTCTGCTGCTTCTGGCGCTCGACGGCGTAGCGGAGGACGACGCAGAGACGGGCCTCGCGCACCGTCTCGACGGCGCCCGCGCAGCGGGGCTCGTCGAAGTCCACGCGGCGGACGGGCGAGCGTCGTTCCGCCATCCCTTGGTGCGGTCCGCGGTCGTCGGTGCCGCGTCGTCGGAGCAGGTGCGAGCCGCGCACCTGCGTCTCGCCGACGTCCGCGCGGGTGACTCGCTCCGACGCGCGCACCACCTGGCCTCCGCCACGATCGAACCCGACGAGACCGTGGCGCAGGAGATCCAGCAGGCGGCCGAGCGCGCCGTCCGGCGCGGCGGGGCCTCCGTCGCGGTCTCGCTCCTCGTGCGCGCTGCGGCGTTGAGCGAGCATGCGGACCGGCGGGAGAGACGCCTCGCCGACGCCGCTTACGTCGCCAGCCAGGCCGGCCTCCTCGATGACGCCGCCACGTTGCTCGGCCGGCTGGACCGGGTCAACGGTGACCTGACTTCTCCGTCGACGGTGCTCACCGACGCCTACCTGCGGCTCTACGGCGACGGCGCGGTGCTGCCGGCGCACCGCCTCGTCGTGGACACCCTCCAACGGCACGGCCGTGACGTGGACGACGACACGCTTTCTCGCCTGGTCAATGTGCTGCTGGCGATCAGCATGTACTCGGCCGATCCGGTCCTCTGGGAACGTACGGAGGCGGTGGTCGACGAGCACGCCGAGCGACTCGGCCCCGTGCTCCTGCTCGTACGCGACGTCGGGGGAGACCTGCTCCGTCATGCAGACACCGCCCGCGACCGCGTGGCAGCGGCGTTCACCCAGCCCGGCCACGGCCCCCGAGAACTGACGCTGTTGACGCTCTGCGCCTTTTTCGTCGACTCCCTCGAGGAACATCGCTCCTTCGTGGAGAGAGTAGTTGCTCGCGAGGTCGAGGCCGGCGCCCGGGCCGACGCGATGACCCTGCTGCACCTGACGCTCCTCGACCAGACGGTCTCAGGACGCTGGGACGACGCTGCGACGACGTACGCACGCGGTCTGGAGCTGAGCGCCCGACTCGGGTTCGAGATGTACAACTACCTCTACCGCGCGTTCTACGCGCGAATCCTGGCTCAGCGCGGTGACATCGCCGGCGCCCGCGAGCTGGGCCTCGCGATCGATGTGTGGGCGCGCCCTCGGGGGCTGGGGGTGCTCCTTCAGCACGTGGAAGGTGCCGCGCTCGCCGGCTCGCTCGCGATCGGTGCCTACCACGACGCCTGGACCCACGCGCTAGGACTCACCTCGCCCGGCTCCTTCCGGCCCTACGTGCACGAGTCGTTTCACTGCGTGCTCGACGTCGTCGAGGCTGGGATGGCGACAGGGCACGTCGACGAGGCGCGCCTGCACGCCCAGGCTGCTGCGGCTCACCACGTAGGCGCGGTGTCGCCCCGGATGAACATGCTGTGCACAGCTGCCCTGGCGATCACGGAGCCCACCGCGGAGGCGGGTCGGCTGTTCACGAGCGCGGTCGGGAATGCGACCGCACTGGCGTTCCCCTTCGACCTCGCCCGCATCAGCCTGGCCCATGGCAGGTGGCTGCGGCGCAACAAGGACCTTCCGGCCGCCCGCATCGCCTTGACCCGTGCCGTCGAGCTCTTCGAAAGCCTCGGCAGCCCGCCGTGGGCGGAGCGCGCCGCGCACGAGCTCTCGTTGGCGGGCGCCTCGGGCGCCGAGGCCGCCGAACGTCTCGCAGGCCTGACGGCTCAGGAGCTGCGCATCGCTGAGCTCGCCGCGTCCGGGCTGAGCAACAAGGAGATCGGGGCACAGCTGTATCTGTCGCCGCGCACGGTGGGCACGCACCTCTATCGCATCTTCCCGAAGCTCGACATCACGTCTCGAGCCTCGTTGCGCGATGCCCTGGGTGCTGCGGGGCCGGCTGACGCTTCTCGTCCATCCTGAACACTCCACGGCGAGAGCTGGCGCACGGCGCCGCCGGGGGTGGTGTCGGCACGTACGTCGGCCGGTGAAGTCATCTGACGGACGGCGGCGACGTCATCGAGGTGGATCGTTGTTCGTGGCGGTGCCGAGGTCCCTCGCGCAGCCACCTCCATCACCTGAGGGACGGATACGAGAAGGACATGCCGGAAATCTCCGTGGGCAGCGAGAACGGTTCCCCTATCGAGCTCTACTACGAGGTCCAGGGCAGTGGCGCTCCCGTGGTGCTGATCCACGGGTGGCCGCTGAACGGCCGATCGTGGGAGAAGCAGGTCACGGCACTGGTCGAGGCGGGCTACCAGACCATCACCTACGACCGCCGTGGATTCGGCCGCTCGACCCCCAGCCAGAGCGGTCACGACTACGACACCATCGCCGCAGACCTCGACACCCTGCTCAACCATCTCGACCTCGCAGGCGTGACACTCGTCGGCTTCTCAGCCGGCGGTGGGGCGGTCGCCCGCTACATCGGCAACCACGGAACCTCGCGAATCGCCAAGGCGGTCCTCGCCAGCTCGGTCACCCCGTTCCTCCACGTCACCGACGGCAACCCAGAAGGCGGGCTCGACGACGCCACCATCGCGCACTTCGAGGCCGGCATCCGGGCCGACCGAGCGGGCTTCGTCGACACCTTCCTCTCGCTGCTCTACTCCGCCGCGAGCCAGCCCACCGTCAGTGACGCCCAGCGCCTCTACGGCCGCGACCTGGCCAACTCTGCCTCACCCCACGCCACGCTCGTAGGTCCCTCCCGGTTCGGACGCACCGACTTCCGCGAGGACCTCGCCGCAGTCACCGTGCCGACCCTCGTCATCCACGGCGACTCCGACGCCGTGGTGCCCTTCCACATCAGCGGCCGCCGGAGCGCGGAGACGATCCCCGGCAGCGAGCTGGTCGTCATCGAAGGTGGTCCCCACGGCATCAACGTGTCCCACGCGGACGAGTTCAACGAAGCGTTGCTCGCGTTTCTCGCTCGCTGACCAAACCCAACCTTCGGTACCTGCCCCACCCGTCCAGTGATCGGCGTGACTGGGCAAGCACAGGCACACCCGACGAGCTGTCGCCCCGGGGATTGTGGGGCGGCAGCTGGTCGACCTTGTATCCAGACACACCCAGACAAGGACATCATCATGCTTTCGATCAACCGCCTGGCCTTGGCCGAGCTCTCCCACATCGAGGCCGTCAACGGCGTCCGGTACGCCTACCGCCGCTTCGGGCGCACCTTTGATGCTCTCCCGGTCGTCTTCCTCCAGCACTTCCGCGGCAACGTGGACAACTGGGACCCGGCGCTGGTCGATGGCATCGCCGCCCACCGCGAGGTGATCCTCTTCGACAACACCGGCGTCGCCGGCAGCACGGGCACGACCCCGGACACCATCGAACAGATGGCTCGCGACGCCATCGAGTTCCTCGACGCTCTGCACCTGCCTCAGGTGGATCTCTTCGGGTTCTCGCTCGGCGGCTTCATCGCCCAGGAGATCGCCCTGACCAGGCCCGAACGCGTCCGGAAGCTGATCCTTGCAGGCACCGGGCCCAAGGGCGCGCCTGGCATGGAGGGCTGGTCGCCCGAAGTCCTCGAAGGCGTCGTCGTCGACGACAACACACCAGAGGGCTACATCAACGTCTTCTACACGAGCTCCACCGAGAGCCTCGAGGCCGGCCAGAAGTCCGCCGCCCGCATCTTCGCCCGCCAGGAGGGTCGCGATGCTGGACCGTCCATCGAGGCGAAGAACGCCCAGTACCGCGCGGTCGAGAACTGGGGCGCCCAGGACTGGCCAGCGGTCCATCGCCTGACCGGCATCGTCCAGCCGACCCTGGTCCTCCAGGGAGACCACGACGTCATGATTCCGACCAAGGCCAGCCACCTGCTGGCGGCGCTGATCCCTGACGCCCAGATCCACATCTACCCGGACGCCTCGCACGGTTCGATTTTCCAGTACCCGGAGGACGCCGCCGCTCGCGTCGTCGAGTTCCTTGCCTCGTAGATTGCGGGCGGCTGTGAGGTAGTTCGGGGACCCGGTGGTGCTAGGCCGTGTCCGGTGAATCGCGGAGCCAGAGGACGATCGCGTCGAGCGTGTGGCTCGCCCCGGCGTGTCCGGAGACTCTGTTTGTGGGTCAGGCGGCAGTCGTTCCACGGTGCACCGAGCGATGTCGTGCCCGTCCTGACGCAGCCGTGTCGTACGGGCCGAACAGAACCCGAGTCGCCAGTATCGCGGTCGCCGTGGGTCACCCGATGCCGCCATCGTGGTCCAGCCCAGCCGACTCACGCTGTTGGTCCGCCCGGTGGAGGGGAGGCGGTGGCCGCGTTCCGTAGTGCCATCGGTGACGACGTGACCGACCCGCGGGCGGTCGAGCTGGTGGGCGAGCTGTCGCTCGCGAGCGCGCGTTCCGTTCGCTCTGGGCTCGCCATGACGTCCGGCACCTCGAAGGTGGAACCACTACCGTCAACCATCCCACGGTCGGTGCGCTGCAGCTCAACCGGGAAAAGCTCCCGATCGGCGACCTCGTCCTGGTCGTCTACTACCCCGCCGGGGCACAGCGGCAGTGCGGAGAAGCTCCGTCTGCTCGCGTCCCAGGCGTCGGCCACCAGCGCCTGACATGGCGGCTCCCGGAGGTCGCAGCCCAGTCCAGGGCGAAGTCGGCGATCTCCTCCCACCCTCCCTGCCCGACCATGCGGTGCGTCCGCCCTGGGAACTCCTTGTACTCGACGACGGCGGAACTCTCCGTACGCCGGTACTTCTTGACGAGCGCCTTGCCGATCGCAGGCGGCACCACGTGATCCTCGCCGCCCATGATCACGAGCAGCGGTGCCCGGTCGGCACGGGTGTAGTCGACCTTCGTGACGCCGCGTCCTTCGTTGAAGAGTGCGAGCACTCCCTCGAACAGGACCCGGTTGTAGGCGTTCACCGCCTGTTCCTCCCACACCCGGTCCGACTCCGCGCGAGGCAGGTCGTTGCCGAACGCGTAGGTCCGCCAGGACCTGCGTCAGCACGCCCCCGAACGAGTGACCCATGATGATCGGCACCGACGCTAGGAGCGGCCGGGCCCGCCTGACGACGGGCTGGGTGGTACCGCGAGAGCCATGACCAGGGGTACCAGGCAGGCTCTCCCGGCGAGCCGTGCGGCGGGCTTGCAATGGTCGTGGGCCCGAACCTGAGCCCACGACCAAGGAGAAGATCCCGATGCCACTGCCCGCAGCCCCCGCACGCAACACCAGCTCGCCGTTCTCGTCGATGCACGGCCACCACACAGCGATCCGATACCCCGACTTCGAGGCGGCACGCTCGTTCTGGGTCGACACGATGGACTGGCGGGTCCTGCAGACCTGGCCGTACGGAGAGCTCACGCTCGCCTACGTGATGCCGCCCGACCAGGACGACTTCCACCTGGAGATCCTGGCTGGGCCCGGTGCCGCCGCCCAGGAGATCTACGACGACGTGGACGCGAGCCTGGTAGCGAACGGGTTCAACCACGTCTGCCTGTCCGTCGACAGCGTCGACGAGACGCTCGCCGCACTGCGCGAGCGTGGGGTCGACGTCGTCAACCCGCCGTTCGAGATCGACGACATCAGCGCACGGCTCGCCTTCTTCCGCGACCCGTGGGGCAACATGTTCGAGCTCACCGAGCGGACCGGTGGCGACCACGCGCACTGACCCCGTCACGTCACCACACCACGTCAGCACGACGAGATTCATGAGGAGATCTGCCATGGCTGTCTGGTTCGTCACGGGCGCGTCCCGTGGCCTGGGTGCGGAGATCACCCGCGCCGCTCTGGCGAGCGGTCACAGCGTGGTCGCCGCTGCTCGTGACCCGCGAACTGTGCGCGCTGCCTTTCCCGACGCGGGAGATCGGCTGCTGCCGGTGGCGCTGGACGTCACCGACGGGGCGCAGGTCCAGGCCGCCGTCGAAGCCGGCGTCGAGGCCTTCGGCCGCATCGACGTTCTGGTCAACAATGCGGGCCGTGGATTGCTGGGTGCCGTCGAGGAGGCGAGCGACGCGGAGGTCCGCGCGGTGTACGACACCAACGTGTTCGGCGTCCTGACCGTGACCCGTGCGGTGCTGCCGGTCCTGCGCGCACAGCGCTCTGGTCACATCGTCAACCTGTCCTCGGTCGGCGGCTTCGTGAGCTCCGCGGGCTGGGGCGTCTACGCCTCGACGAAGTTCGCCGTCGAGGGCCTCTCCGAGGCGATGGCCCTGGAGCTGGCCCCGGTCGGGATCGGCGTCACGGTGGTCGAGCCCGGGTATTTCCGCACCGACTTCCTCGACTCCTCGAGCCTGCACCGGGTCGCCACCGTGATCGAGGACTACGCCGAGGGACCGGCGGGAGCGATGCGCACGACCGCCGAGCAGGTCAACCACGGCCAGCTCGGCGACCCGGTCAAGGCCGGTCCCGCGATCGTGTCCGCGATCGACTCCGGCCGAGCCCCGCTCCGGCTGCAGCTCGGCTCGGACTGCGTGGCCTCGGTCGAGGCGAAGCTCGGCGCGGTGCGGTCAGAGCTCGACGCCTGGCGCGAGGTCGCCGTCTCCACGGACCACGACGACGTCGCCACGCCGGCACGCTAACGCGAACGGCGGGGTGGGGTGAGCGAGCGCCTCGCTCACCCCACCCGGCGGTGCGTACCGCCCGTCACAGCGGAGCAGGGACGGGTTTCTCGGCCGGCGTCCGGCTGGACATGAGGATCAGCTTCTCCGCCGACGGCGAGCCGCGGTCGGCGCTGTACACGATGACGGTCTGACCGTTGTCGGCCGGGAGCGGCAGCGCCTCGTAGTTGAGCCGCAGGTCGCCCACTGCCTCGTTGAAGAAGAGCTTCACGCCGTGCGTGTGCTCGAACAGCCGGTAGTCGGCCCAGAACCGCGCGAAGTCCTCCGAAGCCGCAGTGAGGTGGTCGACGAGGGCCGACAGGTACTCGTTGGCCCCCGCGGCAGCGGCATTGCGCAGGATCGCCACCATCTGGGGCGCGATGTCCTCCCAGTTCCGGTAGACGACCCGGGCCCGCGGGCTGAGAAACATCCAGCGGGCCATGTTCCGCTCGTCCGACGGCATGGCCGCGAAGTCGTCCAGCAGGAGAGTGGCCGCCCGGTTGATCCCGAGCACCTCCAGGTGCGGCCCGTGGATCACGGCCGGCGCGGGATCGAGCGCCTCGATCATCGAGATCAGCGCCGGCCGGGCTCGCATGGTGATCGGCGGTATCCGCTGGGTGTGGATGCTGTCGGGGTTGAGAAGTGCCCGCAGGTGCAACCGCTCGAGGCGGTCGAGCCGCAGTGCACGCTCGACCGCGTCGAGCACCTGCTCGGAGACGTTCCCGACGCGCCCCTGTTCCAGCTTCACGTAGTAGTCGACGCTCACCCCGGCAAGGATCGCGACCTCCTCACGGCGCAGGCCGCGCACCCGACGTGAGGCACTTGCGGGAGGCAGCCCGACGTCCTCGGGCTCGAGCGCCGCACGGCGCGACGTCAGGAAGTCCCGCAGGGCGTGATCGGTCCTCATCGACCCAGTATCCGCCGTGACAGGGCACTCATCAACGCTGCGCGGTCGGGCGGATGACGACCTCGATGACGTCGACGTCATCGACGTCGAACGGCTGACCGATGGCGTACCCGACGGCGTCGGCGATCGCCGACGCCGGGATCGCCAGCGCCATCTGCTCCCATTCGGTGATGCGCAGGTCGGCGAGCGGGGACCGGCTGGCGGCGTCGGCCGTCGAGCGACGTTGTCAGGCCCGGTGATCCACGGATCTCCGGGCCTGAGCGCTTTCCAGGGTCTGGGACGATGGTCCGCATGACAGCACCCGCACCCCGCCCCGAGCGCACCTCGCGCGTCGTCCTCGCGACCCTCGTCGTGCTCGGCCTCGTGCTGCTGGGTGCGGCGGCCTGGGTGGGGAGCCGTCCGGCGCCCACCGGCTGGTTCGCCTACGCGCCCTTGTCCGACACGACCTACGTGCCGGACGGCACCTCGTCTCCCGGCACCGTGGCCCTGCTCTCGGCCGCCGGCACGCTCCTGCTCGGCGGCGCGGCCGGCTTCGCCGTCGGACGGCGGAGCCGGCCCGCCGCGGACGCGCAGCCGGAGTGACGGCCGGCGCCCGCGCGACGCCCTGGGGTTCAGGCGACGGTGTAGCGGCTGGTGATCGCCACGCGGTTGAAGGCGTTCATCACCGTGACGATCCACGAGACCGCCCCGACCTGGTCGTCGGTGAGGACCGCCGCGGCGTCGGCGTAGTCGGCGTCGGCGACGTGCCCGTCGGCGACCAGGGTGATCGCCTCGGCCAGGCCGAGGGCCGCCCGGTCGGCGGCGGAGAAGTAGCCCGTCTCCCGCCAGGCGGGCAGCACGGCGATCCGGTCGGGGTTCTCGCCCTTCTTCAGGGCGTCGCGCGTGTGCAGCCGCAGGCAGAACGCGCAGCCGTTGATCTGGGAGGTGCGGATCCTCAGCAGCTCGACCAGGAGCGGGTCGAGGCCGGCCGACACGGCGTTGCTCTCGGCCTCCGCGGACAGGGCGGTCAGGGCCTTGTACGCGGTGGGCTGCTGCTTGCCCATGTCGACGCGCTGGGTGGTGGTCATGGTTCTCCTCGGAATCGTCGTGCGGCCGGGATCGGCGCGCGCCGCAGCGGCACCGGGGCCGCCAGGGAGACGACGTGGCCTGCCAGGACGTGACAGCCGGAGACGTGACACTCAGACGCGGGTGAGCTTGTCCGGGTTGAGGATCCGGCGGTAGGCGGTGATCCGCCCGTCCGCGATCTGCAGCGTGTCCACGGAGTACACCTGGCCCTCGCGACGGAACACCAGCGAGAGCTCGCCGCCCACCTCCACCAGGTCGATCCGGTCGGGCCGCCACTGGTGGCCGACCCGCACCATGAGCTCGGCCACCCGCTGACCACCGAGAACGGCCTTGCGTGCCGCGAAGACCTTGCCGCCGCCGTCGGTGACGTAGACGACGTCGGGGTCCAGCAGGCGGACCAGTCCCTCCAGGTCTCCGGTCTCGTAGGCGCCGCGGAAGGCTTCGAGCAGCCGCTCCCGCTCCGCCCGCGACACCCGGGACGTGCGTGGCATCGCGTCCTTCTCGGCGGCCACGCGCCGGCGGGCCCGGGAGGCGAGCTGCCGGGCGCCCGGCACCGTGACGTCGAGGATCTCGGCGATCCGCGCGAACTCGAGGTCGAAGACGTCGTGCAGCACGAAAGCCACCCGTTCGGGTGGGCTGAGCTTCTCCATGACCAGGAGCATCGCCGCGGTGACGGACTCGTCGACGAGCACGGGCTCGGCCGCGTCCGGCCCGGTCAGCAGAGGTTCGGGGAGCCATGGCCCCACGTAGGACTCCCTGCGGTGGCGGGCGCTCTTCAGGATGTCGTACGCCCGCCGGGCGGCGACGGTGATCAGCCAGGCCCGGAGGTTGCGCACCTCGTCCAGGTTCGCGGCGACGGCGCGCAGCCAGACGTCCTGGGCGACGTCGTCGGCGTCCGCCACGCTGCCGAGAATCCGGTACGCCGCTCCGAACACCGCGGGCCGGTGCGTTGCCCACTCGGCACGGAGCCGGTCCTGCCCGGGCAGGTCTGTCGCCACGTGGTCGCTCCCCTCGGTCGGGAGCAGCATAGGCAGAGCGAGCGCCGGGCCCGGAGATCGGGCCCGGCGCCGTGCACGACGACGGTCAGCCGATCCCCGCGCCCTCGGCGTCGGGCGTCAGCACCCGGGCCGCGAGCTGGGCCTGGACGCTCAGCTCGGCGGCCTTGAACGCGTGCTCCTGCGTCATCGCGTTCTCGGTGCGCTCGAGGCAGTCGAGGATGAGCCGGCCGAAGTACGGGTAGCCCACGTTCCCCTTGGCGACGAGGTGGTGCTCGCCCTCACCGTTGGCCAGGAAGACGTGCCCGGGGCCCTCGTCGGTGCCCACGTTCACGTACTTGCGCAGCTCGATGTAGCCCTCGGTGCCGAGGATGAACGTGCGCCCGTCGCCCCAGGTGCTCAGGCCGTCGGGGGTGAACCAGTCGACCCGGCAGTAGCCCGCCGCCCCGTTGTCCATCGCGATGTTGGCCTCGCCGAAGTCGTCCAGCTCCGGGTGCTCCGGGTGGTTGTAGTTGGCGATGGCGGCGTGCGTCACCTGCGCGTCCTTCGCGCCCGCGTAGTGCAGCATCTGCTCGAAGTTGTGGCTGCCGATGTCGCAGAGGATGCCGCCGTACTTGTCCTTCTCGAAGAACCAGTCGGGGCGGCCCGTGCCGAGGCGGTGCGGTCCCAGGCCCATGACCTGCAGCACGCGGCCGATCGAGCCGCGCTCGACGAGCTGGTCGGCCAGGACCGCCGCCTCGACGTGGATGCGCTCGGAGTAGTAGACGGCGTACTTGCGGCCGGTCCGCGCCGTGGCCTCCCGGGCCGCGGCGAGCTGGTCGAGCGTGGTCAGCGGGGCCTTGTCCGTGAAGTAGTCCTTGCCCGCCTCGATGGCGCGCAGGCCCAGGGCGCAGCGCTCGGACGTGACGGCGGCGCCGGCGACCAGCCGCACGTCGTCGTCGTCGAACACCTCGTCCTCGCTGCGCGCGACGCGCACGTCGGGGAACTTCTTCCGGAAGGCCTCCACCTTGGCCGGGTCCGGGTCGTACACCCACTTCACGGTGCCGCCCGCGGCCTGGAGGCCCTCGGCCATGCCGTAGATGTGGCCGTGGTCCAGCCGGACCGCGGCGAAGGGGAAGTCGCCCGCGCCCACCACGGGGTCGGGTACCGGCTCGGGTGCGTAGCTCGCGCCGCTGCTCGCGTTCATCAGATCGCCTCCTGGCTGCTGCCGACGGTGATCGCGCCGGGCAGGTCGCCCACCGACGCGGTCTTCTCGAAGAAGTGGGGCGCACGTGCCACCAGTGTGCCCGTGCGGTAGTACGGGTCGTCGGGCCGCAGCGGCAGGTCCACCGTGCGCCGTTCGATCCCGGCCTGGTAGATCGCGGTCACCAGCTCGACGGCGCGGCGGCCGTCGGCGCCGGTGACGGCGGGCTCGCGGCGCTCGCGGACGGCGGCGAGCGTGTCGCCGATCTGCCCGTTGTGGCCCTCGTGCGCCAGGGGCTCCCGGGCCGCGGCCAGGGCCTCGATCTCCGCGACGCGCCCGGGGTTTCCGCCGGGGGCGGGGAAGCCGTTGGGCGAGGCTGCCGAGGCCACCACCTTCCACGGCTGCGAGACGCGGGCGTCCCGGCCCTGCACGACGATCGCCTGCTCCTCGCCGTGGTGCACCACCGAGCTCGTCACCTCGGCCAGCGCCCGGTCGTACTGGAGCACGGCGACCGAGAGGTCCTCGACCTCCGCGTTCTCGTGCGCGGCATTGGTCAGCACGGCGGTGACCGCGTGGGGCGCGCCGAGCATCCACTGCGTCAGGTCGAGGTGGTGGATCGCGTGGTTCAGGGTGCAGCCGCCGCCCTCGGACTCCCACGTGCCGCGCCACCACAGGTCGTAGTAGGCGGTGCCGCGCCACCACGCGGAGCTCACCTGGACGTGCGAGACCGGCCCGGCGAGGCCGGAGTCCAGCACCTCCTTGAGCGTGGCCATGTCGTCGCGGAAGCGGTTCTGCGCCACGACGGACAGCACGCGGCCGTGCTCGGCGGCGGCCGCGATCATCGCGTCGCACTCCTCCAGGGAGGGCGCCATCGGCTTCTCGACCAGCACGTCCACGCCGGCGCGCAGGGCGGTGACCGTCAGCTCCGCGTGGGTCGACGGCGGCGTCGTGATGCTCACCAGGTCGAGGTCCCGCTCGGCGGCCAGCAGCTCCTCGATGCTCTCGTAGGCCCGCGCACCGGGCACCTGGAGCCGCGCGCGCTGCTCGGCGGCCTTGCCCGGGACGATGTCGCAGACGGCGACGACCTCGCACTCCTGCGTGAAGCGGCGGTATCCCTCGGCGTGCGCACCGGCGATACCGCCGGTCCCGACGATGCCGATCTTGAGCATGCTTCCTCCGGTTGGACGACGACGTCACGACGCCGACCAGCGGAACGGTGCGACGTCGCAGATCGCATCATACGTATGATGCAACGGTTCAACATCGTCATGTCCGGTGCGCGGGATGTCAAGGGCCGGTCTGCCGTCAGGGGACGACGGCGGGCATGAGCGCCCCCGTCGACTCCCGCCACACGACGCGCTGGAGCGGCGCCGTGTGCGCGGGGGGCTCCTCGTGCCGTACCGCCGCGACGAGCCGGCGCATCGCGCGCCGTCCGGCCTCGACGAAGTCCACGGGGATCGTGGTGAGCGACGGCGTCGTGAACGCGCTGAAGTCGGCGTCGTCCCAGCCGGTGACGACGAGATCGCCCGGGACGGACCAGCCGCGCTCCGCAGCCCCGCGCAGCACGCCGAGCGCCACGTAGTCGTTCGCCGCGATCACGGCGAGCGGGGCGGCGCCGTCGGGGAGGGCGAGGATGGCCTCCCGGCCCGACTCGGGGGACCAGGCGCTGCCGACGACGCCCAGCGACTCGACGCCGAGGCGCTCGACCTCCGCGAGGTAGACGTCGCGCCGGGAGCGCGCCGAGGCGAAGTGCTCGGGCCCGGCCACGTGCAGGAACCGGTGGTGGCCCGCTGCGACCAGCGCCGAGATCACGGTGCCCAGCAGGCCCGCGTCGGCGAGCTCGCCGGTGGTGCGCAGCTGCTCGTCCAGGGCCGTCTCGGCCACGACCGGGGCGGCGTCCTCGTCGAGGGTGAGCGCGTCCGGGACCACCGGCAGGAACGTCAGCACGCCCTCGACCTGGCCGCCCCGCGCCAGGTCGACGACACGCTCGGTGCGGGCCTCGGCCGTCCCGTCGACGCTGTGGGTGTCCACGGCGTAGCCGGCCTCGGCGGCGACCTCCGCCGCGCCGGTGAGCATGCGCAGCCGGTTGTCCACCGTCACGCCGGTGACCACGGCGAGCCGGCCCGAGCGCTGGGTGCGCATCGACCGCGCCGCGAGGTTGGGCCGGTAGCCCATCGACGCCGCGACCGCCAGCACGTGCTCGCGGGTCCGGGGCGCGATCGTGCCCTTGCCGGACAGGGCGTAGCTGACCGTCGACTGCGAGACTCCCGCGGCGCGCGCGACGTCGTGGCTGGTGGGCTGGCGGGCTGACATCGACACAGTGTCCCCTCTTGCCGGGACCGGCCGCATCAGCTCGCCGGCGCGGCCGGTGCCGGGCCCGCGGGCACCGGCTCCTCGAAGACCAGCAGCGTGTGGGTGTTCACGATGCCGTTCATGCCCTGGATCTGGTCCAGGATCAGGTGCCGCAGGTCGGCGTTGTCGCGGGCGCGCACGAGCAGGACGAGGTCGAACTCTCCGCCGACCAGGCCGATGTGCTCGACGCCGCGCAGGGTGCGCAGCTCCTCGCGGACCGAGCGCCACTGCGCCTGGTCCAGGTTGACCGTCACGTAGGCCGACGTGCCCAGCCCGGCCAGGACCGGGTCGATCTCCGCGCGGTAGCCGCGGATCACCCCGGTGGACTCCAGCCGCTGCACGCGCACGTACGCGTTGGCCCGCGAGATGTGCAGCGTCTCGGCGAGCGTCCGCATGGACATCCGGCCGTCCCGGCGCAGCTCGTCGATGATGCGCCGGTCGACGTCGTCCAGGCCCGCTGCCACTTGTCTCGTCACCACGCCCTCAGCCCCTTCTGTGCTGGACATTTGGATCGCGTGACCCGGTCATGACTGGACAGGTTCTCGGATCCTCGCCGTTGATGGAATCCGAATGGAACTTTGACCAGTATATCTACATGGCGATCGACGAAGATCTCATGCTGCCCTCGCGGGTGCCGGTCATGCTCCTCGACCCGGACGGCCGGCCGACGGACGACGACACGGCCGCGCTGCCCGCGGCCGACGACCTGCTGCGTGGCCTCGCGGGCATGGTCACCGCCCGCCGGTTCAACGAGCAGGCCTCGGTGCTCGTGCGGCAGGGGCGACTGGCCGTCTACCCGTCGTCGTACGGGCAGGAGGCCTGCCAGGTCGCGGCCGCGCAGGTGCTCACGCAGGGGGACTGGCTCTTCCCGACCTACCGCGACACCGCCGCGGCCGTGGCGCGCGGCGTGGACCCCGTCGAGGTGCTCGGCCTGCTCAAGGGGGACTGGCACTCGGGGTACGACCCGTACGAGCGGCGCGTCGCGCCCCTGGCGACCCCGCTCGCCACGCAGCTCCCGCACGCCGTGGGGGTGGCGCACGCGGCGCGGCTGCGCGGGGAGTCCACCGTGGTGCTGGCGATGTGCGGCGACGGCGCCACGAGCGAGGGCGACTTCCACGAGGCGCTGAACTTCGCCGCCGTCTTCCGGGCGCCCGTCGTCTTCTTCGTGCAGAACAACCAGTACGCGATCTCGGTGCCGCTGTCCCGGCAGACGGTCGCGCCGTCGCTGGCGCACAAGGGCGTGGGCTACGGCGTGCCCGGCGAGCAGGTGGACGGCAACGACCTCGCGGCCCTGCTGCACGTCCTGTCCGCGGCGGTCGGCCGCGCCCGGGCCGGGGAGGGGCCCCAGCTCGTCGAGGGGCGCACCTACCGCATGCAGGCCCACACCAACGCCGACGACGCGACCCGCTACCGGAGCGACGACGAGGTCGCCGGCTGGGCGGCCAAGGACCCGATCCGCCGCCTGGAGACCTACCTGCGCGGGGCGGGCCTGCTCGACGACGCGCGCGCCGCTGCCGACGCCGACGCCGCCGAGCGGCTCGCCCGGCACACCCGGGACGGCATCGCCGTGGACGTCGTACCGGACCCCGAGGACCTGTTCCGCTTCGTCTACTCCACGCCGACGCCGCAGCTCGTGGAGCAGCTCGCCCTGGTCCGGGACGAGCTGAGCCGGGACGAGCCGAGCCGTGAGGAGACGCCCTGATGACCACCACCAGCCCCGCGGTGGAGCGCGAGACGCTCAGCACCGCCCAGGCGATCAACCGGGCGCTGCGCGACGCGCTGGCCGAGGACCCCACGGTGCTCGTGCTGGGCGAGGACGTCGGCCCGCTCGGCGGCGTCTTCCGGGTCACCGACGGGCTCACCGCCGAGTTCGGCGAGGACCGCTGCTTCGACACCCCGCTCGCCGAGGCCGGCATCGCGGGCTTCGCCGTCGGCCTCGCGATGAACGGCATGCGGCCCGTGATCGAGATGCAGTTCGACGCCTTCGCGTACCCCGCCTTCGAGCAGGTGGTCAGCCACATCGCGAAGATGCGGAACCGGACCCGCGGCCGCGTCGAGCTGCCCCTGGTCATCCGGGTCCCGTACGCCGGCGGCGTGGGCGGCGTCGAGCACCACAGCGACTCGTCGGAGGCCTACTACGCGCACACGCCCGGGCTGCACGTCGTCGCGCCGTCGAACCCGTCGGACGCCTACTGGCTCCTGCGCGAGGCGATCGCCTCGCCCGACCCCGTGGTCTTCCTCGAACCGAAGAAGCTCTACTGGGCCAAGGGCGAGGTCTCGTTCGAGACCGGCGGCGGGCGGGGCATCGGCACGGCCGTCGTGCGCCGCCCGGGCACCGATGCCACGCTGATCGCCTACGGCCCGTCCGTGCCGGTCGCGCTGGAGGCCGCCGAGGCGGCCGCACGCGACGGCCGCAGCCTCCAGGTCGTCGACCTGCGCTCGATCGTCCCGTTCGACGACGCCGGGGTCTGCGCGGCCGTGGAGTCGACCGGACGCGCCGTCGTGGTCGCCGAGGCGGCGGGGTTCGCCAGCGTCGCCTCCGAGGTCGCGGCCCGGGTGGGCGAGCGCTGCTTCCACTCGCTGGCTGCGCCGGTCCGGCGTGTCACGGGCTTCGACATCCCCTACCCGCCGCCCAAGCTGGAGCACCTCCAGCTCCCGTCCGTCGACCGGATCCTCGACGCCGTCGACGACCTGCAGTGGGAGGACGCATGACCAGCACCGTGACCGAGCAGACCTTCCTCCTGCCCGACCTCGGCGAGGGCCTGACCGAGGCCGAGGTGGTGCAGTGGCTGGTCGCCGAGGGCGACGTCGTGACCATGGACCAGCCGGTGGTGGAGGTCGAGACCGCCAAGTCCGTGGTCGAGGTGCCGTGTCCGTACGCCGGCCGGGTGGGCGTGCTGCACGCGGCCGAGGGGGAGTGCGTCGAGGTGGGCAGGCCGCTGATCACGATCTCGGCCGAGCTGGAGCCGGAGCCTGACCCGCAGCCCGAACCCGGCCCGGATCCCGACGCCGAGGCCTACCGCACCGAGGAGCAGGCCGGGTCGGGGAACGTGCTGGTCGGGTACGGGACGTCCGCGCATCCCGGCGCGGGGCGGCGGCGGCGGCCCCGGGGCGCCCGGCCGACGGCGCTCGCCGTGCCTGCCGAGGTCGCCGCGCCGTCGGAGAGCGCCGCGACCCCCGCCGTCGCGAACTCCGCCCCGCACGACAGCCGCGCGGTCCGCGTGATCTCCCCGATCGTCCGGCGGCTTGCCCGCGAGGCGGGCCTGGACCTGGCCGCGATCCCGCCCACGGGCGCGGGCGGCACCGTCACCCGGTCGGACGTGCGCGCCGCGGCCGAGCGGGCGCGGGCCACCTCGGCCCCGACCCCCGTCCCCCCGGCGACCCCGGGGCAGCACCACATCCCGCTCAGCGGCTTCCAGAGGGCGGCGTCCCGGGTGCTCTCGCGCAGCCGCGCCGAGATCCCCGAGGCGACGGTCTGGGTCGACGTCGACGCCACCGCGCTCTGGGAGCTGCGCGAGGCCACCCGCACGCCCGACGACCCCGGCCCGGGCCTGCTCGCCCACATCGCGCGGTTCGTCGTGGCGAGCCTGGAGGCCTACCCGGTGCTCAACGCGCGGCTCGACGCCGAGCGCGACGAGATCGTCGTGTCCGACGCCGTCAACCTCGGCATCGCCGTCCAGGGCGAGCTCGGGCTGGTCGCCCCGGCCGTGCTCGGCGCCGACGCGCTGACCACACGCGAGCTCGACGCGGCCCTGCGCGACCTCACCGCCCGGGCCCGGGTCGGGAAGGCCACGCCCGAGGAGCTCAGCGGCGGCACGTTCACGCTGAACAACTACGGCAGCCTCGGGGTCGACGGCAGCGCCGCGATCATCAACCACCCGCAGGTCGCGATCCTGGGGTTCGGCCGCATCATCGACCGGCCCTGGGTCGTGGCCGGCCAGATCGTGCCGCGCAAGATCACCCAGATGTCCTTCGTCTTCGACCACCGGGTCTGCGACGGCGCGACGGCGGCGGCCTTCATGCGCACGGTCGCCGACGCGATGGAGAACCCGCTCCCGGCGATCGTCCGCCTGTGACGCCGTCCTGAGCCGCGTCCAGGTCACCGGCCCGTGAACTTCGGGCGCCGCTTCTCCTGGAAGGCGGCGAAACCCTCGCGGTAGTCGTCGGTGAGGCTGAGGTCGCCCTGCGCCTCGCTCTCGTGGGCCACGGCCGCCCAGAACGCGATCCGCTCGTCGCGCAGCTCGGCGACCAGGCGCTTGGAGGCCAGGAAGGCACTCGTCGCCCCGCCTGCGACCTTCTCGACCCGGGCCCGGGTGAAGGGGAGCAGCTCCGGCCCGGGCACGGCCCGGGAGAACAGTCCGGCGGCGACCGCCTCGGCCCCGCTGAGGAGCTCGCCCGTGTAGACCAGGTCGAGCGCGCGGTGCGCACCCAGGCGCTCGACGAAGAGCGCGTGCCCGCCCGAGTCGAGCGTCGCCCCGAGGTTCGCGAACGGCGAGCCCACCTTGGCGTCGTCGGCCACGTAGACGACGTCGGTGGCGATGAGCAGGCCGAGCCCCACGCCCAGGCACGCGCCGTGCGCCGCGGCGAACGTCGGCGCCGGGAACGCGGCCATGCGCCACAGCAGCGGGGTCACGCGGTTGCGGAGGTAGCCCAGCGCGTCGTCGGTGGCCGGGTCGACCCCCGAGATGTCCCGGCCGGCGCAGAACGCCCGACCCTCGCCCCGCAGGAGCAGCGCCCGCACGCCGGCGGCCTCCGCCTGCCGGTAGGCGTCGTCCAGCTCGGCGAGCCCCACCTCGTCCAGGGCGTTCAGCCGGCCGGGCGCGTCGAGCACCACCTCGGCGATCTCGTCCTCGATCGTGAGCGTGATCATGAGTCGTAGTCCACGAAGATCTCCTCGCTGGTGGGGATCGCTTGGCAGGTCAGGACGTAGCCACGCGCCAGCTCCTCGGGCTCCAGCGCGTAGTTCTCCACCATCTCCACCGTGCCCGAGACCAGTCTCGCCCGGCATGTGCCGCAGACGCCACCCGCGCAGGCGAACGGCACGTCGCCGCGCACCCGCAGGGCGGCGTTCAGCACGCTCTCGCGCGCCCCGGCCGGGCTCGTCACGGTCGACGTCGCGGCGTCGAGCCGGAACGAGATCGCGTGCGACTCGCCGCCCGGGACGTCCGACGCCGGCGGGGCCCCGCGCGGCGCCGTCGGACGCTCGGGACGGCCGGTGGTGAACAGCTCGTGCCGTACCCGCTCCGGCGGCACGCCCAGCTCCTCCAGCACGGCCCGGCAGGTCTGCACCATCTCGAACGGCCCGCACAGGAACCACTCGTCCACGTCGTCCGGCCCGATCAGGGCCGTCACGATGCGGCGCAGCCGGTCGGCGTCGAGACGGCCCGAGAGCAGCTCGGCGCCCCGGCGCTCGCGGGTGAGCACGTGGTGCAGGGCCAGCCGCGCGGGGTAGCGGTCCTTGAGGTCGGCCAGCTCGTCCACGAACATCGTGTCCGTCGTGGTCCGGTTGGAGTAGACCAGGTCGAACGTGCTGTCCGCCGCCGAGCCGAGCGTGTGCTCCACGAGCGACATCATCGGCGTGATGCCGCTGCCCGCCGCGACCCCGACCACGCGGCCGCCCTGGCCGGGCGGGCGGTGCGACACGAACAGGCCCTCGGGGCTCATCACGTCGAGCGTCATCCCCGGGGCGAGGTGGTCGATCGCCCAGGGCGAGAACAGCCCGCCCATGTCGCGCTTGATGCCCACCTTGAGCGAGCCCGGCACGGGCGCCTGGCAGATCGAGTAGGTGCGGCGCACCTCCTCGCCCTCGACCCGCGCGCGCAGCGCGACGTACTGGCCAGGCGCGTAGGAGTAGGCGTCGGCGAGGTCGTCCGGCACGTCGAACGTCACCTCGACGGCGTCCGCCGTCAGCGTGCGCACCGCCACGACGGTCAGCGGGTGGAACCGGGCGCGACGCCGCCTGCCGGGCGCGGCGGGGACACCGGCGTCGGCGACCGGCATCAGTGCTCCTTGAAGTGGTCGAAGGGCTCCCGGCAGCGCTGGCAGACGTACAGCGCCTTGCACGACGTCGAGCCGAACCGCGCGAGCTCGCGCGTGTGCAGCGAGCCGCACCGGGGGCACCGCACGCCCAGGCCCAGCGCGACGACGCCGCCGGCCCGGCGGCCGGGCGGGGCGATCCCGTGCTCCACGAGCTTGCGACGGCCGGCGTCGCTCATCCAGTCGGTCGTCCACGCGGGGGAGAGCACCACGTCCACGCGGGCCCCCGGGTAGCCGCGCTCGCCGAGCACGGCGACGATGTCGTCGCGGATCGCGTCGACGGCGGGGCAGCCCGAGTAGGTGGGCGTGATGTCCACGACGGGCGACCCGTCCACGATCCGCACGCCGCGCAGCACGCCCAGGTCCTCGATGGTCAGGACCGGCACCTCGGGGTCGGTGACGGCCGCAGCGGCGTCCCACATGGCGCGCTCCGGCTCGGTCCTCGGGCGGGGGCGGGCGATTCGCTCGCGTTCGACGGCACTCTCGACGACGCCCATCACCACACCGCCCCCGGGTGCCGCCGGGCCAGCACCTGCATCTCCGCGAGCAGCGGGCCCAGCGCCTCGGAGTGCACCCCGGTCCGGCCGCCGCCGCGGACGGCAGCGACCGCCGGGACGGACAGCTCGGCCTGGTCGAGCACCGGCAGCAGCAGCGCGTCGAACGGTTTGCGCAGGCCGGTGGGCGGCACCGCGGCCTCCGGGACGGCGTCGGCCGCGGGATCCGCTGTGAACAGCTCGTCCACGAACGGCCAGATCTCCTCCAGCCCCGCCGTCATCCGCCGCCGCGACTCCTCGGTGCCCAGCGCCAGGCGCACGGTCCAGAGCGTGGCGTGGTCCAGGTGGTAGTCCACCTCCTTGACCGCCTTGGCGGCGATGGCCGCCAGCGTGGGGTCGGCGCTGCCGGCCAGGCCCCGGTAGAGCACGGTGAAGTAGGCCGACACGATCAGCTGCCGGGCGATCGTGCAGGCGAAGTCGCCGTTGGGCCGCTCGAAGATCTGTCGGCACCGGAAGTCCACCTCGTCCCGGAAGTACGCGAGGTCGTCCTCGGTCTGGTCCCAGGCGGAGCCCGCGTAGGTCAGCAGGCCGCGCGCGTGCCCCAGGGTGTCGAGCGCGATGTTGCCGAGCGCGACGTCCTCCTCCAGCTCGGGCGCGGCGGCGATCCACGAGCCCAGCCGCTGCGCGAGGACCAGGGCGTCGTCGCCCAGGCCGAGCGCGTACCGCGCGACGTCGTCGGCGGCCCGGGCGGGGCTGTCCTGCGGGGCGACCCGGGCGGCGATCGCCTCGGGCGTGAGCACCGCGGACGGGGACTGGTGCTGGTTCTGCATGGGCTCTCCATCGAGCGTCGGGCCGTCCGGCCGGTGGCCGGCGGTACGGGTCAGAGGTGCGGCACTGCCTGCGACGCCGTGTAGTACGTCGCGTGCCGGAAGTCCTTGCCGCGCGGGGACTCGAACCACGCGTCCTTCGCGTCGGGGTCCGACGCCGTGATCGCGGCGGCGGGCACCACCCAGATCGAGACCCCCTCGCTGCGGCGGGTGTAGAGGTCGCGGGCGTTGCGCACCGCCAGCTCGGCGTCCGGCGCGTGCAGCGAGCCGGCGTGCACGTGCGAGAGGCCGCGCGCCGAGCGCACGAACACCTCCCACAGGGGCCAGGTCTCCCGGCGCGGTTCCTCGGTCATGACGCCATCCGTTCGTTCGTCGCGGTGCGCTCGGCGTACGCCCGGGCGGCCTCGCGCACCCATTCGCCCTCGGCGTGCGCGGCGCGGCGCTTGGCCAGGCGCAGCGCGTTCGCCTGCCCGTTCCCGTGCAGGACGGCGTGGAACTCGTCCCAGTCGAGCTCGCCGAAGTCGTGGTGGCCGCGCTCGGAGTTCCAGCGCAGGTCGGGGTCGGGCAGCGTGATGCCGAGGACCTCGGCCTGCGGCACGATCATGTCGACGAACCGCTGGCGCAGCTCGTCGTTCGAGAAGCGCTTGACCTTCCAGGCCATGCTCTGCCGCGAGTTGGGCGACTCCGCGTCGGGCGGGCCGAACATCATCAGGGCCGGCGCGTACCAGCGGTTCACCGACTCCTGCGCCATGGCCTGCTGCTCCCGCGTGCCGTTCATCAGCGCCAGCAGGATCTCGAAACCCTGTCGCTGGTGGAACGACTCCTCCTTGCAGATGCGCACCATCGCGCGCCCGTACGGGCCGTACGACGCGCGGCACAGCGGCACCTGGTTCGCGATGGCGGCGCCGTCCACCAGCCAGCCGATCGAGCCCATGTCGGCCCACGACGGCGCGAGGTAGTTGAAGATCGAGGAGTACTTGGCCTTGCCCGAGTGCAGGGCGTCGAGCATCTCGTCCCGGGTGGTCCCCAGCGTCTCGGCCGCCGAGTAGAGGTAGAGCCCGTGGCCGGCCTCGTCCTGCACCTTGGCCATCAGGATCGCCTTGCGCTTGAGGCTGGGGGCGCGCGTGATCCAGTTGCCCTCCGGCTGCATGCCGATGATCTCGGAGTGCGCGTGCTGCGACATCTGCCGCACCAGCGCCTTCCGGTACGCCGGCGGCATCCAGTCGGTGGGCTCGATCCGCTGGTCGGCGGCGATGAGGGCGTCGAACCTCGCGAGCCGCGCGGCCTCGCGGGACTCGGCCTCACCGGCAGCGGTCGTGGGCGGGTCTTCTGCGGACATGCCGTCTCCTGTGCTGGAGCCCTACTTACCGATCGTTCAGTCAGGCTAGCACCGGGGTGGGGGCGGCGGCAACGGTCGCTCGGTCGGTTAGGTTGGCTCGCATGGATGAATCGGCCGCCGCCCCCGCACCCGCTCGACGGGGCGGGAACGGGCGCGCGGGGCGCGTGGCGTACGACCTGGACGCTGTACTGGCCGTCGCCGTCCAGGCGTTCAACGAGCGCGGGTACGACGCGACGTCGATGGGCGAGCTCGCCGAGCGCCTCGGGACCAGCAAGTCCGCGATCTACTACCACGTCAGCGGCAAGCAGGAGCTGCTGCGGCTGGCGCTGGAGCGCGCGCTCGGCAACCTCGAGGCCCTCCTCCAGGAGCCGGGCGAGGAGGACGGGCAGTCGGACGCCGCCGCGCCGACCGCGCTGGACCGGCTCGAACGTGTGCTCCGTGGCGCCGTGCGCGTGCTCGTGGAGGAACTGCCCTTCGTCACGCTGCTGCTGCGCCTGCGTGGGAACACCGACGTCGAGCGCGAGGCGCTCGCGCGCCGCCGCGAGTTCGACCACGCCGTGGCGCGCCTGGTCGAGGAGGCGGTCGCGGACGGCGCCCTCCGGTCGGACGTCGATGCGCGCACCGCCACCCGCCTGCTCTTCGGCATGGTCAACTCGCTGGTCGAGTGGTACCGCCCCGGCGGCGGGCTCACCGCCGACCAGCTCGCCGACGCCGTCGTCGCCATGGCGTTCGAGGGGCTGCGCGCCCAGCCCGATCCCCGCCGCTGACGAGGCCGCGCTCTTGAACCCGGCCGCCCCGCATGCCATGCTGCACAGAACGAACGGTCAGTAAGTAGCGCGACGACGCTACGCCGGTGCGACCCCCAGGTGATGAGGCCATGGCAGCAGCGTTGCGGTGCGTCGACGACCGCGCGGACCGCCTCCACGTCCGGCTCGACCGGCCCGAGGTGCGCAACGCGATCGACCGGGCGATGGTCGGCGAGCTCCACGAGGTCTGCGCCGAGCTGGAGGCCCGGCCCCGCATCCTCGTCCTGTCCGGCTCCGAGCGGGTCTTCGCCTCCGGCGCCGACATCGCCGAGCTGCGCGAGCGTGGGCGCGACGACGCGCTCGCCGGGATCAACTCCCGGCTGTTCGAGCGGATCGCCCGCCTGCCGATGCCGGTGATCGCCGCCGTCGACGGCTGGGCCCTCGGGGGCGGGGCGGAGCTCGCCTACGCGGCCGACTTCCGGTTCGCCGGCGAGAACGCCCGGTTCGGCAACCCCGAGGTGGGGCTCGGCATCATCGCCGCGGCGGGGGCGTCGTGGCGGCTGAAGGAGCTCGTCGGCGAGACGCTCGCGCTGGAGATCCTGCTCGCCGGCCGCGTGCTCGACGCCCCCGAGGCGCTGGCGGCGGGGCTGGTGAGCGCGGTCCACGCGTCGTCCGACCTGGTCGCCGCGGCCGACGCGCTCGCGGACCGGATCGCGGAGCAGGACCCGACGGCGGTCCGCTACACCAAGCAGGTCTTCCGGGCGCCGCGCGCGGCGCACCCGGACGTCGACGACCTCGCGCAGTCCGTGCTGTTCGAGTCGCCCGCCAAGCGCGAGCGGATGACCGCGTTCCTGGAACGGAAGAAGCCATGACGCTGCCACGGAGCGTCGGTGTGGTGGGCGGCGGCCGGATGGGCGTCGGGATCGCCCACGCCTTCCTGCTGGCGGGAACCCACGTCGTGGTCGTCGAGCGCGACGCGGAGTCGGCGGCCCGCGCGCTGGCGGCGCTGGAGCGTGCGGTGACCGCCAGCGTGGAGCGCGGGACCACCCCGCGCACCGCCGCCGAGCTGGTGGAGCGGGCGCGGGTGAGCACCGACGTCGCGGACGTCGGCCCGGCCGGTCTGGTCGTCGAGGCGGTGCCCGAGGACCTCGCGGCCAAGGTCGAGGTCCTGGCACGCGTCGAGCAGGTGCTGTCGCCGACCGCCTGGCTGGCCAGCAACACGTCGTCGCTGTCGATCGACACCCTCGCGGGGCACCTGGAGCGGCCCGAGCGCTTCGTGGGGCTGCACTTCTTCAACCCCGTGCCCGCGTCGGCGCTCGTGGAGATCGTGCACGGCCGGGCGACGGTGCCGGCGCTCGTCGAGGAGGCCGGCGTCTGGGTCACCGCACTCGGCAAGGCCTCGATCGTCGTGTCCGACACCCCGGGCTTCGCGAGCTCCCGCCTCGGCGTGGTGATCGCGCTCGAGGCGATCCGCATGGTCGAGGAGGGCGTCGCCACGCCCGCCGACATCGACACCGCCATGGTGCGCGGCTACCGGTTCCCGGTCGGGCCGCTGCGCCTGACCGACCTGGTGGGCCTCGACGTGCGGCTCGGCATCGCCGAGCACCTGGAGCGCGAGCTGGGGGAGCGGTTCGCCGTCCCGCGCCTGCTGCGGGCGATGGTCGAGGCGGGCCGGCTGGGGCGCAAGAGCGGCGAGGGGTTCTTCACGTGGGACGAGTGACCTGCACAGACGTCGGAACAGCCGAAAGGAAGACGCCATGACCGCGACGGAGACCCCGGTGCGCACCCTCGACAGCTACGTCCTCGGGGCCTGGCAGCGCCCGCCGTCGGACGCCGAGGCACAGGTCGTGCGGGACGCCTCGACCGGCGAGCCGGTCGCGGCGGTCTCGGGCAGGCCGGTCGACCTGCGGGCCGTCGCCGACTACGGCCGGACCGTGGGCCAGGACGCGCTCGGCGCGCTCACGTTCCACCAGCGCGCCCTGCTGCTCAAACGGCTCGCCCAGCACCTCACCGGCGTCAGGGAGGACCTCTACGAGGTGAGTCTGCGCACCGGCGGCACCCGGCGGGACGCCCTGGTCGACATCGACGGCGGCATCGGCGTGCTGTTCACCTACGGGTCGAAGGGGCGCCGGGAGCTGCCCAACGCGCAGCTCCTGGTCGACGGACCGCCGGAGAGCTTGTCCCGCGACGGGTCGTTCGGCGGCCAGCACGTCCGGGTGCGGCGGCAGGGCGTCGCCTTCCAGGTCAACGCCTTCAACTTCCCGGTGTGGGGCATGCTGGAGAAGTTCGCGCCCGCCTTCCTCGCGGGCGTGCCGACGGTCGTCAAGCCGGCCTCGGCCACCGCCTACCTCGCCGAGGCCGCGGTGCGGGCGATCGTCGACTCCGGCCTCCTGCCCGACGGCGCGCTGCAGCTCGTCAGCGGACCGGCCCGCGGGTTCCTCGACGCGCTCGACGTGCGCGACGCCGTGAGCTTCACCGGCTCCGCGTCGACGGCGCGGGTGCTCGCCGTCGACGACGCCGTGATCCGCCGGGGCGTCGTCCTCACCGCGGAGACGGACTCGCTCAACGCGGCGGTGCTCGGCTCGGACGTGGAGCCGGGGAGCCCGGAGTTCGCGGCGTTCGTCGCCTCGGTGGTCACCGAGATGACCGCCAAGGCCGGGCAGAAGTGCACCGCGATCCGGCGGGTGATCGTCCCGGCCGACCGCGAGGACGCCGTGATCGAGGCCGTCCGCGAGCGGATCGCGCAGCGCGTCGTGGTCGGCGACCCGCGGGCCGACGGCGTCACGATGGGTGCCCTGGCGAGCGTGGGACAGAAGGCGGAGGTGCTGCGCAGCGTCCGCGAGCTGGTCGCCGGCGGCGGTCAGATCGTGGTCGGCGACCTCGCGGAGCCGGAGGTGGTGCACGCCGACGGCAGCCGCGGACCCGCGCCCGACGGCGCGTTCGTCGCGCCCCTCCTGCTGCGGTTCGCCGACCCTGCGGCGCCCGCGGTGCACGACGTCGAGGCCTTCGGGCCGGTCGCCTCCGTGATCGGCTACCGCGACCTCGACGACGCCGTCCGGCTGGCCAACCTCGGCGGCGGCTCGCTGGTGGCCACCGTCGCGTCCGCCGACCCCGCCGTGGTGCGGCACCTCGTCACGGGGATCGCGCCGATGCACGGGCGGGTGCTGGTGCTCGACCGGGACGACGCGCGGTCGTCGACCGGCCACGGCTCCCCGGTGCCGCACCTGGTCCACGGCGGTCCGGGTCGCGCGGGCGGCGGCGAGGAGCTCGGCGGCGTCCGCGCCGTGGAGCACTACATGCAGCGCACGGCGGTGCAGGGCACGCCCGCGGCGCTGACCGCACTGACCGGGCGGTGGCGGGCGGGGGCGCCGTCGCGCACCGACGCGGGCCACCCCTTCCGCAGGTCGCTGGCCGACCTCCGGATCGGCGACGCCGTCGAGTCCGCGCCGCGCGAGGTGACCCTCGACGACATCGCGCACTTCGCCGACTTCACCGGCGACACCTTCTACGCGCACACGGACGAGGAGGCCGCCGCGGCCAACCCGTTCTTCCCCGGGCGCGTGGCGCACGGGTACCTGCTCGTGTCGTTCGCGGCAGGGCTCTTCGTCGACCCCGCGCCGGGGCCGGTGCTCGCGAACTACGGCCTGGAGAACCTGCGCTTCCTGACGCCGGTGTCGCCCGGGGACACGATCCGGGTGCGGCTGACGGCCGCCCAGATCACGCCGCGCGAGGACGAGGACTACGGCGAGGTGCGCTGGGACGCCGTGCTCACCAACCAGCGCGACGAGCAGGTGGCCACGTACGACGTGCTGACGCTGGTCGCGAAGGAGGACCGCGGCGCAGGCGTGGCCTGAGCTATCCCGCGGGACGGGGGAGCAGCGGCAGGAACGCCGTGTCCACGGTCTCGGCGATCTGCTGCGCCGAGACCGTGCCGGTCAGCAACAGCTGGTTACGGACCAGGTCGACCGGGAGGGACACGACCAGCGCGGGCGGTACCGCCTTGATCTCGCCGCGCACCACCGCCCGCTCGAGCACGACCCGCATCGGTCCGCCCTCGTCCACGATGCTCAGCAGCGTACGTACGGAGCTCAGCAGGTCCGGCTCCCGCGCGGCCTCGGCCAGGAGGCCCCACAGCGTCGCGGTCTCGATCTCCGCATATCCGGACGTCACAGAGGTGAGCAGCTCGATCACGTCCGAGCGCAGGTTTCCCGTGTCGGGCGCCTCGCGAGCATCCGGCAGCCGGTCCCGCAGCGCCCCGACGACAAGATCGGCCCTCCGCGGCCACCGGCGGTAGAGGACGGGTTTGCTCGTCCCTGCTCGATCCGCGACACGGCCCATCTGCAGGTCGGCGTACCCGACCGAACGCAGCTCGTCCCAGACCGCCGCGAAGATCGCGGACTCGAGTGCTCGTCCCCGTCGTCGTGTCGCCATGCCGCTCCTTAAGGAACCTTGAGTTTCTTATCCGTCGAGTCTACGGTGGAAATAAGAAACTACTAGTATCCTAGGAGTCTGTCATGCCCATGCCTCGAGCATTTCGTCGCGTCGCGGCGTTCCTGAACCCAGCCGTGCGTCCGCTCGCCCGCAGGATGCCGCCGCTCGCCACGCTGCGCCACCAGGGCCGGAAGTCCGGGCGCACGTACGAGACCCCGGTCATGGCGTTCCCGACCGGGAGCGGCTGGCTGATCGCGCTCGCCTACGGCGCGGACGTCCAGTGGCTGAGGAACGTCGAGCACACCGGGCGTGCGACGCTCAGCCGGCGGGGGGAGCGGTACCAGGTCACGTCCGTCCGGCGCGTTGACGCCGCGGCGGTATCGCCCCTGCTCCCGCCCTGGGCCCGTGCCGTGATGGGGACGGCGAACGTGAGCGACTACGTCATCCTGCGTGGCTGAGCCGGTCGGCGCGGCGGGTCGCCGTCACGTTCCGCGCGTCCCGTCCGTCGCACCTGTGAGGAACCACCGGACGGAAGGGACGGGCAGCGATGACCACGCAACGACAGGACGACGAGGCCGCGATCCGGGAGCGGCTCGACGGGATCGTCGACGGGCTGCGGGCCAAGGACCTCGACAAACTGAGGCGGCTCTACGCGGCCGACGTCGTGTCCTTCGACGTCGAGCCACCGCTGCAGCACGTGGGCGTGGACGCCAAGCTGGCGAACTGGGCGCGCGTCTTCGCGGTCTTCGACGAGGTCGGCTACGAGATCCGCGACCTGGCCCTCACCGTCGACGGGACCGTCGCGTTCGGGCACGCCTTCGGCCGGCTCAGCGGCTCGCTCCGGGACGGGTCCGTGACGAACGGCATGTGGGTCCGGGCCACGTTCTGCTTCCGCAAGGACGACGGCGCCTGGCTGATCGCGCACGACCAGGTCTCGGTGCCGCTCGACCTGCGCACCGCGCGGGACTGGCGGACCTGGAGCCCTGACCGGCCCGGGCCCGGTCGTCGGACCGCGACCGCTGCCGGGCGGCGGCGGTCGCGGTTCCAGGACTGCCTCAGGCCATCTCGGGGACGTGGAGGTGCGCGAACGCGATCTCCATCTCGTCGATGCCGTCGACCGTGGCGCCGAGCTCGCCGACCACGCGCTCGCGGATGCGGGCCGTGGCCTCACGGGCGGCCATGACGGCCCCCATGCTGTCGAAGGCGGTCGTGCCGACGGCGCGGCCCGCCTCGCGGTCCACCATCAGGCTGGCGCTGCAGAACCCGTCCATCTCCTGGAGCTGCGGCAGGATGACCAAGCGGTAGAGGTCGATACAGCGGTCGACCATGTCCTGGCCGCCGCTCAGCCAGGTGAGGCGCGCGCATGCGCCGTCGGGCGTGGCGTGGTCCCGGTGGACCACGGCGGACTCCCACTCGTGGACGTCCCCGCCGCCGGTGCTGCCCAGCGCCTGTACCGCGCGCTCGCGCAGCGGGAGCACGCCGTCGGCGCTGGCCATCATCGCGTCGTGCGACTGCCAGGCCGTCGTGGCGACACAACGCCCGGACTCGCGGTCGACCAGCATCGACATCCCGACGCAGCCGTCCATCCCGGTGACGGCCGGGAAGACTTCCTCGCGGACTATCCGCAGCCCGTCGTCGATCCCCGCGGGATCACCGCGGACCTCCGTAGTGCGTACGTACATGACGGACTCTCCCTGGGCTCGAGGGCAGCAGCGTCCGGACGGCGCTGCCGTCCCTCCTCACACTCCGCCGCCGCGTGGCCCAGGTCAAGGTCCCGCGTCTTCTTTCGGGCCGGTACGAGCTCAGCGCCGGAGCTCGACGGCGCTCAGGCCGGCGAGGCTCAGGATCACGCGGTCGCCGGTGTCGACGACGGTCGCGAGCACCTGGTCGCACCCGGCGCACCGGGCCACGAGGCCGGGGGCGTCGGTGTAGACCATGGCCTCGCCGATGGCGGCCATGTGCCCGCAGCCGCCGCAGCGGCCGCGCGCGGCCGTCACGTCGGTCGTGAAGACCTCGGAGAGCGCGCCCGCGAGCACGTTGCCGTCGAGGTGGTGTGTCATCAAAGACCTCCGAAGCGCTCGGTGTGGATGTCTGCCGCGGCATGGCCGAGCTCCTGCAGCCAGCGGGCCACCGTCTCGACGAAGCCCGTCGAGCCGCAGACGTAGACGTGCGGACGGTGCGCGGCCGGGACCGACCGGGCGGCGAGGGCCTCCCGCGTGAGGCGCCCGACAGCGTCGGGCCAGTCGTGCGGCGCCTCGCGCGTGTAGACGAGGTCCAGCTCGAAGGCTGGGCCGGCCAGCCCCGCGAGCTCGTCCGCGAAGTACACGTCGGCCGGGGTGCGGACCGAGTAGAGCAGGCGGAAGGGCGCGGGGTCCGTGGCCGCGCCGTGCGCCGCGGACATCGCGTACAGCGGCACGACGCCGGAGCCGCCCGCGACGAGCTGGACCGGGCGGTCGCCGGTGCCGGGCCGCCAGACGAAGAACGCGCCCAGCGGCCCGTGCAGCTCGAGCTGGTCGCCGGGCTGGAGCTCGCGGACCAGGAAGGGCGAGACCTCGCCGTCCGGCAGCTCGTCGACCGCGAGGACCACCCGCCCGGGCGTCGACGAGGCGACCGAGTACGACCGGCTCGCCTGGTAGCCGTCCGGGGCGGTGAGCCGCACGTCGAGGTGCGCGCCCGCCTCGTTGCCCGGCCACGTGGGGACGTCCAGGACGAGGCGCGCGGCCGTGGGCGTCTCGTGGCGCGTCTCGACGACGGTCGCGACGTGCCACGCGGGGCGCGGCCGGGACCGGCCCAGGGTCATGGATGGCGCGCTCACCAGTAGCGCTCCTCCTTCCACGGGTCGCCGTACAGGTGGTAGCCGTACTGCTCCCAGAAGCCCGGGTCGTTGTCCGGCATCATCGTCAGGCCCCGGACCCACTTGGCGCTCTTCCAGAAGTACAGGTGCGGCACGAGCAGCCGCGCCGGCCCGCCGTGCTCGGGGTCGAGCGGCCCGCCGTCGGCCTCCGTGGCGATCCACGCCTTGCCGTCCAGCAGGTCCTCCAGCGGCACGTTCGTCGTGTACCCGCCGTAGGAGTGCGCCATGACGTACTCGTGCTCGGACTCCACGTCCGCGAAGATCTTGTCGAGGCTCACGCCGCGCCAGCCCATGTCGAGCCGGGACCAGTGGGTGACGCAGTGGATGTCCACGGTGACGTCCTCGACCCCGAGGGCGAGGAGCTCGTCCCAGCTCCAGCGATGGTCGGTGCCGGTCTCGTCCTGGACGGTGAGCTCCCAGTCCGCGGTGTCGACGTGCGGGGTGGGTCCGGCGCTGAGCACGGGCCAGTCCTGGACCAGCGTCTGGCCCGGCGGGAGGCGCGTGTCGGGCTCACGGCGACGACCGGAGAAACCACGGGTGACGAAGGACATTGCTGAGTCTCCTCCCGGCGACCGTGCCGGGCACGGTTCGATGGTGGGAACAGCGTAGGTCCGGGGCCGTCCGGCGGCGCGCGAACCGGCCCGTGTCAGCGGGTGAGTTCGGGCAGTAGGGTCGCGGCATGACGACCGAGTCGCCGAGCCAGGACGAGCCGGAGCTCTTCGAGAACCTCCGGGGCCGGCTGGAGGCCATCGCCTACCGGCTGCTCGGGTCGGCGGCGGAGGCCGAGGACGCCGCGCAGGAGACGTTCCTGCGCTGGGAGGCGGCCGACCGCGCGCAGATCCGGGTGCCGGAGGCCTGGCTGACCCGGGTGCTGACCAACCTGTGCCTCACCCAGCTCACGTCGGCGCGGGCCCGTCGCGAGGTCTACGTGGGCGAGTGGCTGCCGGAGCCGTTGCTCGGCGGCGACCCGATGCTCGGCCCGGCGGACACGGCGGAGCAGCGCGACTCGGTGTCCACGGCGATGCTCGTGCTGATGGAGCGACTCACGCCCACCGAGCGGGCCGTCTACGTGCTGCGTGAGGCGTTCGCGTTCTCGCACGCGGAGATCGCCGAGATGCTCGACCTCACCGAGGTGGGCAGCCAGCAGGTGCTCCATCGGGCCAGGCAGCACCTGGCGGGGGAGCGGACCCGCGCGGCGGTCGACCTGGCGGTCGCCCGGCCGGTCGTGGAGGAGTTCCTGGCGGCCGCGACGAGCGGGCAGCTCGAACCGCTGGTCAAGCTGCTGACGGCGGACGTGGTCGGGGTGGGCGACGGCGGCGGCAAGGTCGCGGCGCGCGCGACGGCGGTGCTCGGGGCCACGGCCGTGGCCAAGTTCCTGCGCGGCCTGTTCCGCCCGGCCGAGGCCAAGCGCGCGATGCTGGGCGGCAGCCCCGACGTCTACGCCTGGACGGCCAACGGCCTCCCGGCGCTGGTCGTCGTGGTCGGCGACCGGCTGGTGGGCGTGATGACGCTGGAGGCGACCGCCGACGGGATCACCGCCGTGCTCAGCCAGGTCAACCCCGACAAGCTCGGCCGGGCCGGCCGCCGATGGGCGGCCACGGAGCACGGGGAGCCGCTGATCCGGGGCTGGTGATCCTGGGCCGGGCCCTGTGACTGGTGTCACAGGGGCGGGGTGTCAGGGATCGGGGTGCCGTCCGGTTCAGGAGGCACACCACCGTCCTACCGACACCAGTTGAGGGATCCCATGAAGCACCGCATCGTCATTCTCGGGGCCGGGTACGCCGGAGCCTCCGCCGCCGGCCGGCTGGCCCGCCGGCTGCACCCCGACGACGTCGAGCTCACCCTGGTCAACGCCGAGCCGGACTTCGTCGAGCGGGTGCGTCTGCACCAGGTGGCCACGGGCCAGGACCTGCGCCCCCGGCCGCTGCGCGACCTGCTCGCCGGCACGGGCGTGCGGCTGCGGGTGTCCTGCGTGACCGCCGTCGACGTCGACCGCCGGACCGTCTCCCTGACCGGGGAGGACGGCGCGGAGCAGCTCGCCTACGACACGCTCGTCTACGCCCTGGGCAGCGCGCTCGCCGATCACGGCGTGCCGGGCGTCGCCGAGCACGCCCACGAGCTGGCGAGCCGGCCGGGCGCGCTCCGCCTGCGCGAGCGGCTGGCGGGGCTCGCCCCCGGGGGCCGCGTGGTCGTGGTCGGCGGCGGGCTGACCGGCATCGAGGCGGTCACCGAGATCGCGGAGGCCCGCGCGGACCTCGACGTGGCCCTCGCCGTCCGCGGCGGGCTCGGCGACTGGCTCTCGGCGGCCGGGCAGCGGCACCTGCGCGCCGTCCTCGACCGGCTCGGCGTCACGGTCCACGAGCACGCCGACGTCGCCCGGGTCGGGGCCGGCGAGGTCGTGACCGGCGACGGAACCACGATCCCGGCGGACGTCCCCGTCTGGGCCACCGGGTTCGGCGTGCACCCGATCGCCGCGGCGACGGCCCTGGAGGTCACCGACCAGGGCCGCGTCGTCGTGGACGGCACCATGCGCTCGGTCTCCCACCCGGACGTCTACGCCGTCGGCGACGCCGGGCAGGCCTCCGGCCCCCTGGGCAACCCGCTGCGCATGTCGTGCGCCTCCGGTATCCCGATGGCCTGGCAGGCCGCCGACTCGATCGCGGCGCGCCTGACCGGGGGCAAGCTCCCGCACATGCCGCTCGGGTACGTGCACCAGTGCATCAGCCTGGGCCGGCGCGACGCCGTCATCCAGCTCGTCACGGCCGACGACCAGGCCAAGGACGCCGCCCCCGGCGGCCGTCTCGCCGCCCGGTACAAGGAGCTGGTCTGCGCCGGAGCCGCCTGGATGGTCGCCCACCCGGCCCCCTACCCGGTCCGCCGGCGCCGGGTCACGACGCCGTCCGGCACGGACGGCCGGCGGGTGAATGTTGCCGAGCTGCCCGCCGTGAAGGGCTAAGGTCTCGGAAAAAACGAGCGAGCGGGCCCCGTCCGCCCGCCGCCGAGGCAAGGGTGACTTGGCGCGAGCACCTGTGCCAAGGAGGCAGCCATGATCTCGGACGACGTGCGCCGGTCGCTGGACGTCGCGACGCCCCCCACGGTCCGCGTGCTCGACCACCTCGTGGCGCGCGACGCCGTGCCGGAGGCCGGGATCGCCCAGGCGGTGGGCCTCACCGCCGCGGAGGTCCGTGCCGCGCTGACCGCGCTCGAGACGGACGGGCTCGTCGTCGGGGTGCCGGCAGGGCCGGGCCGGGCCCGGCGCTGGTCGGCGCTGCCGCCCCGCTCGGTGCTCACCACGCTGCTCGCCCGGCGACGCCTGGAGATCGCCGTGTGGGAACTGCACGCCGACCACCTCGAGAAGGCCTACCAGGAGGCCACCGGCCAGGCGGGCGACACGGCGCTCGTGGACGTCGTGGTCGGGGCGGAACAGGTCGGCGCGCTGTACTGGCACCTCATGGAGACCGCCACGCACGAGGTGCTGCACCTCGCCCGGCCGCCCTACCTCCAGCCCACGCCCGAGCTGCTCGACGAGGTGGACCGGCCCGCGATGAGCCCCACGGTGGAGCTGCGCAGCGTGTACGAGAGCGCCACGTTCATCGACCCGGTCTCCCTCGAGACCGCGCTCGGCGGGCAGGCGACCGGCGCCGGCCTGCGCCTGTCGCCGCAGGTCCCGCTCAAGCTCGTCGTGGTGGACCAGAAGATCGCCATGCTGCCCGCCGCCGGCGACGACGCCGGCAGCGCCTCGCTCGTGGTGCACGCCCCCGCGCTGGTGGGCGCGCTGACCGACCTCTTCGAGCGGGTGTGGGACGCGGCGATGCCGCAGTCCATGTGGTCGGGAGGCGGGACGCCCGGCGCGCCGCCCGACGGCGAGGCCGGCGTCGCCGGGGCGAACCCGGCCGCGGCCTGGTCGCCGCTGCCCCGGGTACGGCTGGAGCAGCGCACGCGGTCCATCCTCGACCTCATGGCCGGCGGGCTCACCGACGAGGCGATCGCGCGCACGCTCGACATCAGCCGGCGCACGGTCCAGGCCGAGGTCACGGCGCTCGCGGAGAAGCTGGGCGCGCGCACCCGGTTCCAGATCGGGCTGTTCGCCGCCGAGCAGGGTCTGCTCGCCCGGACGCGCGCGTAGCGGCCTCGACCGAAGCCTAGGGCGGCCCGGGGAACCGCGGCGGTACCCGGGCTGCTCATCTGCGCAGGTGCGCAATCTTCTCCTTGTCCGGCATGTCGGGCGTCAGCACAGTTGTCACGTCCGACGGGCGCGAGGGTGCGACCGGTACCAGATCAGTCCGGCCCGAGAGGGTCGTAGGAGAAGCCCATGCGTATCCAGAGACCCAACCGTGCGGTCGCCGTGCTGGCGGCGGCCGCCCTGCTCGGGGCCGCGGTCCCCGCCGCCCACGCCGCACCGGCCGCCCCGGCGCCCGAGACGGACACGCCCGCCCTGGTCGAGGGGCTCGACGAGCCCGTCGACGCCGCCCTCGCCCCGGCCGCCGCCGCGCGGACCCACCTCGAGGGCCACCGGTCGCGCTACGGCATCGCCGACGCCGACGCCACCCTGGTCACCGCCGACGTGCAGCGCGCCGGCACCCGCGAGACCGTCCGGCTGGACCAGCGGTACAAGAAGCTGCCCGTGCTGGGCGGCCAGTACGTGGTCCGCATGGAGAAGCAGGGCGGCGAGCGGACCGTCACCGGAACGTCGGGCTCCTACTTCACCGAGCTCGACGTCGACACGACGGCGCAGACCCTGCCCGCGGCCACGGCCGTCGAGCGGGCCGTCGAGGGGATCGGCAAGAGCCTGACCGGCGGCGCGGCCGTCGTGGCGGGCGGGGTGCGGCCCGGCACGGCGCCGTCGGCGACGACGCCGGACCTCACCGGCACCGACCAGGGCCTCGCCGTCGTCCCGTCGGGGACCGGCATCCTGGCCCGGCACGTGCTGGTGCGCGGTACCGCGCCGGTCACGGGCGAGCCCGTGCTCACCGACGTGTACGTCGACGCCGCCTCGGGCGCCGTGCTGCTCAGCTCGAGCCGCCTGCGCACGCTGGCCGCGCCGCAGCAGGTGGCGGCCCTGCGGGCCGACCAGGAGGCGGCCGACGCGCCCGCGACCGACGGCACCGAGCCGCCGCCGTCCGGCAACGGCGTGACGCCGGTGACCGGCACGGGGACCAAGGCCGACGGCACCACCGTCGACGTCGGGCTGCAGCGGGTGGACGCCACGGGCACCTACCTGACGGCGGACGTGACCCACACGCTGGCCGACGGCCGGACGGTCCCGATCACCACCTGGGACGCGACGCACAACGACTACTACGACACCGCGGGCATGTGGCCCGAGGGCATCGCGCCCTTCGCGTCGCCGTCGAGCACGCTGGGCACCGACCTGACGGATCTCGGCGCGGTCGACGCGCACTGGGCGGCGGCCCAGGTGTTCGAGTACTACAAGGTGGAGCACGGTCGCGACAGCCTGGACGACGCCGGGATGGCGCTCGACTCCTTCGTGGGCATCACCTACGGGGGCAACCCGTTCGTGAACGCGTTCTGGGACGGCACCAAGATGGTCTACGGGACCGGCGACTCGGAGTACAAGTCGCTCGCCGCCGACCTCGACGTCGTCGGCCACGAGATGACGCACGGCGTGGTGGAGCACACCGCGGGCTTCCTCTACAGCGGCCAGCAGGGCGCGCTGAACGAGGCGATCGCCGACTACTTCGGCAACGCGATCGACGTCGACGTGTCGGGGATCCCGATGAGCGACCCGGAGGCGAGCCTCCTGGGCGGCGACCTGTGCCGCACCACGGCCCCGGTCGACTGCGCCCTGCGGGACCTCGACGACGGCATGACGACGGCGGACTTCAACCACCTCATCGACACGGACGCGCGCTTCGACTACGGCGGCGTGCACCTGAACTCGACCATCGTCTCCGGCGCGCTGTGGGACGTCCGCGAGGCGCTGGGCGGCGAGCTGGCCGACAAGATCGTCTACCGGGCGCTGACCGAGTACCTCACGCCGCTGTCCGACTTCGTGGACGGCCGGGAGGCCGTGGTCGCCGCCGCGCGGTCGTACGGCCTCAAGGGCAAGCAGCTGGGGGTCGTCGAGCGGGCGTTCGACTCGCGCGGCGTCACCGAGGCCTGGGAGAAGAACCTGCCGGGCAAGGGCACGTCGCTGCTCCTCGACCGGCTGGACACCGGGCTGTACACCGACATGCAGCCGTCGACGGGCGGCGACTGGTGGGCCGTGGCGCGGTCGAGCGCCGACGGCACGGAGCCGACGTCGATCTGGGTGGGCCGCACCGACGGCCGGGGCGAGCCCCGGCGGGTCTCCGCGGCTGACGGGCGGATCAACAGCTTCGCCCAGACCGACGGCAAGCGGGTCGTGTGGCTGTCCATGGCGGCCGACTACACGGACTTCCGGATCATGTCCGCGTCGCTGACCGGCGGACGGGCCACGACCCTGTACACCACGGCGGGCCGCGTGACCGGGCTCGGCATGGACGGCGACGTCGTCTCCTGGTCGGAGTGGGACGCCGAGACCTGGATCGACGAGGTGCACTACCTCACGGGCCGGTCGAGCACGGTCCGCACCGTGGAGCACGACTGGGTGGGCCCGGCGACCGCGCCGACCGTCAAGGCCGGCCGCATCGCCTACGTGCGCTACGAGGTGTTCCAGCACGACGACGGGAGCTGGGACTGGGCGCTCGGCGTCGAGGTGTTCGACACCCGCACCGGCCGGACCACCCTGGCCGGCCTGGACAACGGCGCCGAGACCGTCAGCTACCCCGCGCTCACCACCAAGGGCGCCTACTGGGTGACGGACCGCGACCCCGGCTACACGGAGGCGGGCGCGTGGAACAACTCGGTGCGGGCGTACTCGTTCCGCACGGGACAGGGCGAGATCCTGTTCGACGAGACCTCGTCCACGGCCAAGCGCGCGTGGGTGCTGACGGCGTCCGACACGACGCTGACGGTGACCGAGGACGCCCCGAAGGAGGCGTGGCAGTCGGCCACGCTGCCGTCGGACGCGCTCATGCCGCGCCTGAAGCAGTACACGCTGGACGGCCGCTACGTGGGCGACGCCTCGTGCAGCCCGGGCGCGCAGATGTTCGCCGAGGCGGGCGAGGGCCGCACCGTGGTCTTCAAGTCCACGGCGACGTCGGTGACCGGCCTGGCGGTCGCGTCGGGCGCGAAGCGTTGCTGACCTGACGGGCTGACCTGAGGGGCGCTGACCGGCCCGGCCTCCGCCGGGCCGGTCAGCGTCTACGCTGGGCGCCATGGACGACAGGCCAGTCATCCTGCTGGCGGGCGGCGACCACGCCGACGTCGTCGAGCAGGAGTTCCGCGCCCGGTATGACCGCGACTACCGGATCGAGCTGACCTACGGTCTGGTCGCGTGCCTGGACCGGGCGCGTGCGCTCGTCGGCGAGGGCGAGCAGATCGCGATGGTCGCCGCCGAGCACCACCTGACCGACGGCACCGCGATCGAGCTGTTGCACCAGCTCCCCTCCGTCGTCGCCACCGCGCGGCGCGTGTCGCTGGTCCCGTTCGAGTACTTCAACGACAGCCTGGACGAGCTGCGGGACGCGATGACGCGCCGCGACCTCGACACGTACGTCATCCTCCCGCGCGGCCCCCGCGACGAGGAGTTCCACACCGCGCTGATCGAGCTGCTCTCCGAGTGGGGCTGGTCGGTGGGCCGGCCCGTCGTGACGGTGACGGACCTGGTGGCCGAGCCCGGCGACCGGAACGCGGCGGCCATCCGGGACCTCCTGGAGCGCCTCGGCTTCCCGTACCGTTCCCTCGCGCCGGACGACGACGAGGCCGAGGCGATCCTCGAGGCCGCCGGCCCGGGCGCCGAGCTGCCCGTGGTCAGCACGTTCCGGGGCCAGGCGCTGTCCGCGGCCACCCCGGCGGCCGTCACCGAGGCGATCTACGGCGGCTTCGACTCGATCCCCGACGGCGTCATCGCCGACGTCGCGATCGTCGGCGCCGGCCCCGCGGGCCTGGCCACGGCCGTCTACGCGGCGTCTGAGGGGCTGGCCACGGTCGTGCTCGAACGGGACGCGATCGGTGGCCAGGCGGGGTCGAGCTCGATGATCCGCAACTACCTCGGGTTCCCGCGCGGCATCTCGGGCATGCGGCTCGCGCAGCGGTCCCGCATCCAGGCCAGCCGGTTCGGCGCGCGTTTCTTCACGGGGCGCCCCGCGGCCCGGATCGAGCCGGGGCCGCCGAACGAGCCCGAGCACCAGCACGTGCACGTCCGCGGCGCGCAGCTCTGCGCCCGGACCGTGGTGCTCGCGACCGGGGTGAGCTACCGGCGGCTGGGCGTGCCCGCGGTCGAGGACCTCGTGGGCGCGGGCGTGTACTACGGCGCGGCCACGTCGATGGCGCGCGAGATGCAGGACCGCGACGTCTACGTGGTCGGGGGCGGCAACTCCGCGGGCCAGGCCGCCGTCCACCTCGCCAAGTTCGCGGGCGGGGTGACCATCCTGGTGCGCCGCGCGAGCCTCGCCGAGACCATGTCGGACTACCTGGTGCGCGAGATCGAGGCGACGCCGACCATCCAGGTGCGCACGCGCACCGTCGTGGCCGACGGCGGCGGGGAGGCCTGGCTGCAGTGGCTGCGGCTGGAGGACCTGGACACGGGCGAGTCGACCAAGACCTCGGCCGACGGGCTGTTCTGCCTCCTGGGCGCCGAGCCGGACTGCGCGTGGCTGCCCGAGGGCGTGGCGCTCGACGAGCGCGGGTTCGTGCTGACCGGCCGGGACGTGCCGCGCGAGGCCTGGGTCGACGGCCAGCCGCCGGCGAGCCTGGAGACGACGGTGCCCGGCGTCTTCGCGGTCGGCGACGTGCGCGCCGGGTCCATGAAGCGGGTCGCCTCGGCGAGCGGGGAGGGCGCCTCGGTGCTCCCGCTCGTGCACGCACACCTGGCGCGGCTGCGCGCCCGGGAGTTCGGGGCCTGATTCCTCCCGGAACCCGATGCGTGCGCATCGCTCCTCGCGCGCTGAGACCGGTTGTCTCATAATGTGTCGAGCGTGAAGCGCACTGCAGGGGGCTTGGGCGCACTCGCGACAGCGGTTCTGGTCGCGATCGGCGCAGTCATTCCGACGATGTCGGCGTCGGCGGAGACCACCGCCGGATGGGCCGGCTGGGATCCGTTGACCGGCTCGGCCGGCGACTGGTCCACCAGCGTGCAGCTGCCTGCCGGCGGCTTCCCGGCGGCCACGGTGACCTCGAACTCGCGCGGCGGCGTCGGCGTGATCTCCGGGGCGTCCTCGTGGCTGAGCCAGGCCACGCCGCCGGGCGCGGTCTACGGGTCGAGCCGCGACCAGGAGTACCTCAACCTGCGCCCGCAGGCGGACCGGCCCACGTCGCCGTCGACCACCACCTACACCTTCGAGCGTCCGACGCCGGCGAGCGGCTGGGCGTTCGTGCTCGGCGACATCGACGCGGACCGCGCGGTCGTGACCGCGCTCGGCGCCGACGGCCGGCAGCTCGCGGGCGCGGAGCTCGGCTTCCAGGGCGGCTTCAACTACTGCACGGTCGCGGGGTCGCCGTCCTGCACGGGAGACCCGGCGGACGTGCCGGCCTGGGACCCGGCCACCGGCGAGCTGATCGGCAACGCCGCCGCGAACGACACGTCGGGCGCCGCCGGCTGGTTCCAGCCCACGACGCCGATCAAGACCCTGACCGTCCAGTTCTTCCAGCGCAGCGGCTTCCCCGTCTACCAGACGTGGTTCGCCTCCCTGGCGCGCGACATCTCCGGCACCGTCAACCACGTCGACGGGTCCGGCGCCCCACAGGGCGTCCTGCCTGGCGCCACCCTGACGCTCTTCGGCCCGGACGGCGCGGAGCTCGCCACGACGACGTCGGACGAGAGCGGCCAGTACTCCTTTCCCGGCTACACCGCCGCGTCGGGCTACAGCGTGGAGCTGACCGTTCTGCCGGAGGCGGACGACGAGCACCCGTTCGGGCTCGTCCCGTACGGCGAGCGGCAGGTCACGGAGATCGACCTCTCCGACGACGACGCGACCGGCGTCGACTTCGCTGCGCGAGACATCGTGCCCGTCGCCGTCAGCGGCGCGGTCCTGACCGACGACGGCACGCCCGTGCCCGGTGCGACGGTCACCCTCACGCCGGTCGGCGGCGGTGCGCCGTTCACTGCCGTGACCGGCTCGACGGGCGAGTACCTGATCGACGACGTCGGGTGGGACGCCGAGAACGACCAGCCGCAGGACTACACGTTCTCGGTGAGCGACCTGCCCGAGGGGTACGTCGTCGGTACCGTGCCGGACGACATCACGGTCGAGGTCGGCCAGGAGGAGGCCAGCACCGGCAACGACTTCGTCGTCCGCGCGCCGGCGTCGGTCGCGGGCACCGTGACCGTGGGCGGCGAGCCCGTCGCGGGGGTCGTCGTCACGCGGGAGGGACCGGACGGGACGGTCAGCACGACGACGGGCGCCGACGGCACCTACCTCTTCGAGGGCGTGCCGGCTGGCGACCACACGGTGAGCGTCACCGTGCCCGACGGGTACCGGGCCGACGGCCCGGACACCCGGGACGTCGCGGTCGGCGCGGACGACGTGACCGACGTCGACTTCGGCCTGTCCCACCCCGGGGCGGTCGGCGGCACCGTGACCGACGACGCGGGGGAGCCCGTGGCCGGCGCGACCGTCACGGTGACCGGCCCGGACGGCCCGGTCACGCTGGTCACGGACGACGTGGGCGGGTACTTCGTGGGCGACCTGCCGCCGGGCGACTACACCATCACGCTCACCGTGCCGGACGGTTACACCGCCGACGTCACCGAGCGGTCCGTCACCGTGACCAGCGCCGGCGAGGAGCTGCTCCAGGAGGACTTCGCGCTGGTCGACGAGTCCGTGGAGCCGCAGGAGCTGCCGGTCGGCGGCACGGTCACCCATGCCGAGGGCGCGCCCGTGCCGGACACCACGGTGACGGTGACCGACGCCGACGGCGCACGGGCCGGCACCGCGACCACGGACGACGACGGGGCCTGGGGCACCGAGCTGCCGCCGGGGTCGTACACCGCCGTCGTGCACCCCGGGGACGGGTACGTGGCGGACGGCGAGGACAGCATCGCCTTCGAGGTCGTGGACGAGGAGGTCACCGGGCTCGACTTCGTGCTGACGAACGCGACGCAGGCGCCGAGCCCGGCACCCGGCACCGACCCGTCGGCCGACCCGGACCCGGACCCGGCCGAGCCGGGCGACCTGGCCGCGACCGGCGCGACCGTCGGCTCGGTGGCACTGGCCGCCGGGGTGCTGGTGGCCGTGGGCGTCGCGATGGTCCGGGGGTCACGCCGCCGGAGCTGAGCGAGGGCGGGACCGGGGTCAGTCCGTGGGGCGGCGGCGGGCCCAGCTGCCCGTGATGTGCTCGTGCATCGCGGCCGACGCCGCCTCGCCGTCGCCCTTCAGCAGCGCGTCCAGGATGTGCGTGTGCTGCTCGTGCGTCAGCTCGATGTCCTCGCGCGTGGGGTGCCCGCTGTACTGCGGCGTGTGCAGGGCCTTGCCCTGGATGTTCGACACGATCGCCCGGCCGAACGCGTCCTGCGAGGCGCGGTGGATCAGCTCGTGGAACTCGACGTCGGCCGCCGCGTAGGCGGTCGGGTCGTCCATCAGGCCCGCGAGCTCCTCGGCCTTGGCCGTCAGCGCCGCGCGCTGCGCGGCGTCCAGCCGGCTCGCCGCCCGCGCCGCCATGGCGCACTCCAGGGTGGCGCGCACATCGACGAGGTTGTCCAGGTAGACCAGCCGGTCCTCGCGCTGGAAGAGCGCGTCGAGGACCATCGGGTCCAGGAGGTTCCACTGCTCCTGGTCGAGCACCACGGTGCCCCAGCCCTGGCGCGTGGCGACGAGCCCCTTCTCGGCCAGGGTGGTGGTCGCCTCGCGGATCACCGTGCGGCTGACCTCGTACTGCTCGCACAGGACGCCGGCCGGCGGCAGGGCGGAGCCCGGTGCGTAGTCGCCGACGACGATCGCCGTGGCCAGGCTCTTGACGACAGCCGCGGCGAGCGGGGGCCGGTGCCGTTGGGGGCGGGGTACGGCTGCGCCGGCCGCGGGTGTCGAGTTCACCAGAGAGAGCGTAGTCGAGTGTTGTACTATCGTCACTCGTATCATAAGTTATGAATGACATGCTGGCGCAGGGTCGCGAGCGTGCTGTCTCGACGACGATGTGGAGCACGATGCGAATCACCGGGTACCGGAGCCTGACCACGATCCATCGCTGGGGTCGTCCCGTGGGCGACGTCAACGGCGTGGTGGCCAGTGGCGTGACCGAGGTGCCGATCGTGCTGGTCGAGACCGACGGCGGGCTGACCGGCGTCGGCCTCGGCGCGCACGCCGACATCGAGCGGGTGTTCCCCGCCCTGGACGGGCAGGACCCGCGGGCCGTCACCGCGCTGTACGACCGGATGCTCGCGTTCGTGTTCAAGTCCGGGCACCACGGCGGCACCTTCGGCACCATCGGCGCGCTCGACATGGCCCTGTGGGACCTCAAGGCGAAGATGGCCGGCGAGCCGCTGTGGCAGACGCTCGGCGCGAGCGACCGGTTCGTGCCGGGCTACGCCTCGGGCCTGGAGTACGCGCTCGACGACGACGAGCTGGTCGGCCTCTACGAGCGGTGGGCCGAACGCGGCTACACCGGCGCGAAGGTCAAGGGCGGCCTGGACATCAACCGCGACGTGAAGCGACTGGCGGCCGTGCGCGACGTGCTGCGCGTCAACAGCGACCAGCCCGCGATCATGTACGACGTGAACGAGTCGTGGGGCCGGCACCAGGCGGTCCGGCTCGCCCGCCGGGTCGAGGAGCAGGTCGACCTCACCTGGATCGAGGAGCCCGTGCGGCGCTGGGACGTCGCCGGGCACCGCGCCGTCGTGTCCGGCGTGCAGGCCGCCGTGGCGACCGGGGAGAACCTCACGGGCCTGGAGCAGTACCGCCAGCTCCTCGACGCCGACGCCGTGGGCGTGGTGCAGGCCGGGAGCGTCTGGGGCATCACCCACTTCCTGCGGGTCTCCGTGCTGGCCCTGGGCCGCGACCTGCCCGTGAGCCCGGTCGCGTACGACACCAACCCGGTGGCGCACGCGGCGGCGGCCGTGCCCAACCACCTCGTCACCGAGGTGCAGGATCTCGAGGCCCCGGTCGGGCTCGCCGTGGACCAGGAGTTCACCGACGGCGGGATACTTCTCGGCAGGTCGCCCGGTCTGGGCATCGAGGTGGACGAGGCGCTCATCGCCGCGCAGCGCGAGTCGGGGGCGTGGTCCACCCCCGCCGGGCCGCACGTCCGCCCCGCCGACGCCGGCCTGCGGCTCGCCCCGCGCCGGCCGTGACCCACCGGCCCCGCCCCATCCACCGGCCCAGCACAGAGAGATGACCACCATGCCCCAGCGCCCCCGCGCCGTCCTGGCGTTCGGGCCCCCGTCCCTCGTAGGCCAGGTCTTCACGCCCGGCGCCCTCGACCGGATCGCCGCGGTGCTCGACGTCGACGTCGCCCACGTGGTGACCGAGACCGGGTCCGCCCCTGCCCGCCGGGCGCTCGCCGACGCCGAGGTGCTGGTCGCGGGCTGGGGCGCGCCGCGGATCGGCGTCGACGACGCCCCGCGGCTGCGCGCCGTGCTCTACGCCGGGGGCGTGGCGAGCACCTGCCTCGACGATCCCGCGGCCCACGCCGCGCGCGGGGTGGTCGCCGCGAACGCCCGGACCGTCAACGCCCTGCCCGTCGCCGAGTACACGCTCGCCACCATCCTGCTGGCCAACAAGCGCACGCGGGCCGCCGAGCGGGAGTACCGCGCCACCCGGCGGCTGCCCGACCGGGAGCACGAGCCCGCGAACCTCGGCAACTACCGCCGGACCGTCGGCATCGTGGGCGCGTCCCAGGTGGGCCGCCGCGTCATCGAGCTGCTGCGCCCGTTCGACCTGGACGTCGTGGTGTACAGCCCCGAGCTGGACCCGGGGAGCGCCGCCCCGCTCGGTGCGCGCTACGGCACCCTGGAGGAGGTCGCGGCGCAGAGCGATGTGCTGTCGCTCCACCAGCCGGTGCTCCCCGAGACGATCGGCCAGATCGACGCCCGGATCCTGGCGCTGCTGCCCGACGGCGCGACGCTCGTCAACACCGCGCGCGGCGCCGTGGTCGACGAGGCGGCACTGGTCGCGGAGCTGCGCACCGGCCGCATCGACGCCGTGCTCGACGTCACCGAGCAGGAGCCGCCGCCGTCCGACAGCGAGCTGTGGGACCTGCCGAACGTCGTGCTCACCCCGCACGTGGCCGGGTCGGCGGGCGGCGAGCTGCACCGCATCGGCGACCTGGTGGCGGCCGAGGCCGAGCGGTACGCCGCCGGACTGCCGTTCGCCCACCCCGACGACCTGGGAGCACCGCATGCGTGAGCACATCCTGCGCACCGGCACCCTCCTGACCGAGCTCGGCTTCGGCGCCGCGCAGCTCGGCAACCTCTACCGCGAGACGACCGACCAGGAGGCGCGCGACGCCGTCGACGCCGCCTGGGACGCCGGGATCCGCTACTTCGACACCGCGCCGCACTACGGGCTCGGCCTGTCCGAGCGGCGGCTGGGCGCGGCGCTCGCGGGCCGCCCGCGCGGCGAGTTCGTCGTCTCCACCAAGGTGGGGCGGGCCCTGGTGCCGACGCCGGAGCGCGCGCACCTGTCCGACGACGGCGGGTTCGCCGTCCCCGCGGCCCACCGGCGCGAGTGGGACTTCTCGCGGGACGGCGTGCTGCGGTCCCTGGAGGGCAGCCTCGGCCGGCTCGGCCTCGACCGCGTCGACGTGGTCTACCTGCACGACCCTGACGCGCACTGGGACCAGGCGTCCACGAGCGGCGTCCAGGCCCTCGTGGAGCTGCGCGACCAGGGCGTCGTCTCGGCGATCGGCGCCGGGATGAACCAGTCGGCGATGCTCGCCCGGTTCGTCCGCGAGACCGACGTCGACGTCGTCATGTGCGCCGGGCGGTTCACCCTCGTGGACGCCGCCGCCGTCGAGGACCTGCTGCCCGCCGCCGTCGAGCGCGGGGTGTCCGTGGTCGCGGCCGCCGTCTACAACTCGGGGCTGCTCGCGAACCCGCGCCCCCGGCCCGGCGCGCGGTTCGACTACGCGGAGGCGCCCGGAGACCTGGTCGCCCGGGTGCACCGCATCGCCGACGTCGCGCAGCCGTACGGCGTCACGGTCCCCGACCTCGCGGCCCGGTTCGCGCTGCGGCACCCCGCCGTGGCCTCGGTGGTCATGGGCATGCGGACCGCCGAGCACGTCACGACGTCGGCCGGACGGATCGCGCGCGACGTGCCCGCCGAGCTCTGGGCCGAGCTCGACCGCCTCGGCCTGGTGCCGCACCTCTCATCACCCACAGGACGGAGCACGTCATGACCACCCATCACGCCACCGGACCCGCGACGTCGCCGAAGGTGACCACGCTCGCCCGCTGGATGCGCACCTGGGTGGGTGCGGAGGGCCAGATCAGGGGCTTCCACAACCACAGCGTGTGGGGCACCAACCCCGCCACGTTCATCGACTTCACCAGCGGGCACCAGGCGTTCTCCGCCCCCGCGACGGCGGCGTTCGCCGAGGCGCTGGCCCGGCACCCCGACGACCGCGGGCTGGACCTGTGGCGCCGGTTGATGCTGTTCCAGGCCCGCACCGTCCAGGACGACGGCCAGTTCAAGCACATCGGCTTCCAGGTGGGGGAGTCGGCCACGGCCGGCCTGATCCACAATATGGCGGGCTGCATCGGGCTGCTGGAGGGGCTGCGGCACGCCGGGCACCTGCTGGACCCCGCGGAGGTCGCGGAGGTGCTGGCCGCGGTCGCGGCGAACCTGGAGGCGTGCCGCGCGTACGGCGGCGGGCGGCCGACGCCCGAGGGCACCGTCAACCAGGAGTATGCGCGGGTCTGGGCCAAGCTCCGGTACACGGAGCTGTCCGGCGACGACCGGTACGCGGACGAGCTGGAGGACGACCTCGACACCCTCGTGCGGCTGAGCACGGCCCCGGGCGTGCCCGACGAGGAGAGCGCCGGGGCCTACCGGCAGCCGACCGAGCGGGCCGGCGGCGGCATCCTGGAGCCGGCCGAGTACTACGGGCTGATGATGGTGCCGCTCGTGCTCGGCGCACGCCGGTTCGGGCGCCGCGACCTGCTCGACGAGGCGGTCCGGCTGGCCCTGCACGTCGCGCGCTCGGCCTGGGTGGACGAGCGGGGCTGCACCCGCTTCCACCGCTACTGGTACGTGAACGGCGAGACCGTGCTGCGCACCACGTCGCCCATGCTCGTCGCGGGCATGGGGCTGAGCCTGTACGGCATCGACGAGATCCTGGCCGAGGTGAGCCACCCCGAGCTCGGCCGGTTCGTCGACGCGTGCCTCGCCACCTACGCGCGCTACCAGACCCCGGCGGGGTACTTCGTGTCGGCCACGGGCTGGCACAACGAGGCCGACGTCGCGCCCAGCACGGCGTGGCACGCCCACGACCTCATGTTCCTGGTGCGGCACGTGAGCACGCTCGACTCGTTCTGGGCCGAGGTGTTCACGGACCCCGACCGGCAGTCCGTGCTGCTCTCCGACCGCGCGTACTGGGTCGAGGACGGCGTGCACTGGGCCGTGCTCAGCCCCGAGACGGCCGGCGACCTCAGCCTCTACGGCCGCAAGGACCGCGACACCTTCGGGCGCTCGTACTTCGCCTGGACCGACAAGGAGCCGCTGCCGCGGGAGCTGGAGTTCCCCGGGGCGCCGCACTTCTTCGTGGCCGACGACGGTATCTACCGCCTCGACGACTCGACCCGGGAGACCGACGTGTCGGTGCTCGGCGAGCTGCCGTACCGGGGGCACCTGCGCGACGCGTAGCGCACCCTTGCACCGGACTTTGAACATGTAGTATGTATGACAACTAGCCGTAGCCCGCGACCGGGCCCGGCTCGGACCCCAAGGTAGGGAGACAAAGATGTCAACTACGTTCCAGCGCCGAGCGCGCGGAGCCGTGGTGCTCGGTATGGCCCCGGTCCTCGCGCTCGCGGCCTGCGGCTCGGAGGGCGGCAGCGGCGACGCGGCCGACGACGGCTCCGTGCGCATGCTCGTGAACATCACGGACAACCTGACCCAGGCCAAGTGGGAGGAGCTCGTCAAGCCCTTCGAGGACGAGACCGGGATCGACGTCAAGATCGAGGGGCCCAGCGGCCAGTCGGTCGCCGAGTCGTTCCCCGCGCTCCTCGCGGCGGGCACCGCCCCCGACGTCATCGAGTCGATCGTGCCGGGGCCCGACACCGCCCCGGAGGTGCTCGACCTGACGGAGTACGACTGGGCGTCCGGCACCCCGATGGCCGACCTGTACTCGACGGACGGCACGATCAACGTCGTCGGCGTCGGCATGCAGGCGCAGTCGCTGATGTACTACAACGCCGACCTCTTCAAGGAGGCGGGCATCACCGAGCCGCCCACCACCTGGGACGAGCTGGACGACGCGCTCGCCGCCCTCGACGAGCAGGGCGTGGCCACCCCCATCGCCTTCGCCTCGGACTGGGCCACCGGTGTGCAGGTCCAGGAGATCTGGCACCCCCAGCAGAACGTCACCACGCCGGGCTGGCAGCAGAGCGTCGCGGACGGCTCGTCCACGCTCGGCGACCAGTTCCAGCCGGTGTTCGAGCACGTCACCGACTGGATCGACGCGGGCTACACGACCGCCGACGACGTGGCGACCGACACCGGTACGCAGGAGGCCAACTTCATCGCGGGCGACGTGGGCGTCTACCCGATGGGCTCCTGGTTCAGCACCACGCTCGCGGCGTCCCCGCCGGAGTTCGAGGTGGGCGTGTTCGCCCCGCCGGTCGACGACGCCGCCGACGCCCCCGGGCCGATGGGCGCCACCCTGGCCTTCCCGTACATGGTGTGGAAGGGCACGGCGAACACGGACGGCGCCACGGCGCTGGTCGAGTACCTGACCACCGACGAGGCCGCCATCGCCGCCCAGGCGGAGATGGACAGCTTCAGCCGCGAGGGCCTGGCGCCCAGCAGCAACGAGTACGCGGGGATGGTGCAGGAGCTGTCCGACGCCGCGCCGTCGTACGTGGTGCCCGGCAACCAGACCGTCGGCGACTACGCGCTGCCGGTCGCGGGGTTCAACCCGAAGTTCACCGAGCTCGTCCAGGGACTGTGGCAGGGTCGCGCGCCGGCCGACGTCGCCGGCGACCTGACGGCCTGGTACGAGGCGGAGAAGCTCGGCTGACATGGCTCGCACCACGACCACCCGGCGGGGCGTCCTCTCCGGTCTCGCGAACGGGCTGATGACGCTCCCGGCCGCCGCCGTCTACACCGGGCTGACGGTGGTGCCGGTCGGGTATGCCGTCTACTACTCGTTCACGCAGTACAACGGGATCCCGAGCCAGGCACCCACCTGGGTGGGCTGGGAGAACTACGCGCGGATCATCGCCGACCCGATCGGCGACCTGCAGTCCGCGGTCTGGGTCACCTCCGTGATCGCCGTGGTCGGCGCCTTCCTCGTGAACGGCGCCGCCCTCGGCCTCGCGCTGCTGCTGCGCCGCACCACGGCGCTCAACACGTTCGCGCGCGCCGTCATGTTCTACCCGCACGTGCTGTCCGCCCTGATCGTGGGCTTCCTCTGGCAGGCGATCCTGGGCCCGCAGGGCGCGGTGAACAACCTGATGGAGAACGCCGGGCGGTCCTCGCTGCCCTTCCTGTCCGACCCGGACTGGGCGCTGGCGACCCTCATCGGGGTGATCGTGTGGGCGCAGTTCGGCGTGCAGCTCGTCCTGTACCTGGCGGGGCTGCAGGCGGTCTCGCCGGAGCTCCAGGAGGCCGCACGGCTCGACGGCGCCAACGCCGGCCAGGTGTTCCGGCACGTCACCTGGCCGGCGCTCGCGCCGACCGTGACGGTCACCATCGTCACGTCGATCCTGTCGCTGCTCAAGGTCTACGACGTGGTGCTGGGCCTGACCAACGGCGGGCCCGGGGACGCCACGCAGACCTGGGCGTACGAGATCCTCGCGGTCTCGTTCGCGAACAACAAGGTGGGCCTCGCGTGCGCGCAGGCCGTCCTGCTGGTCGTCGTCGCCGGGGTCCTGTCATTCACGATCATCGCGCTCCGCAGGCGGGCCGAAGAAGGAGCGGAGGCCGTCGGATGACGCGCACCAGCCCGATCCGCACGGCGGTCCGCGTCGCCGTCGTGGCCGTGCTCTCGGCCGCCATGCTCGTGCCGATGTACATCATGGTCGTCAACGCGTTCAAGCCGCAGCAGGAGATCCTGCTGTCGCCGCTCGGGTTCGACCTGGCCACCCTGACCACCGACCACATCGCGGCCGCGTGGCAGAACACGAGCTTCCCGGTGGTCGAGGGCTACGCCGTCACGCTGTTCCTGGTGGTGGCCTGCAACGTGGTGGCCATCGGGGCGTCCGTCCCGGCCGCGTACACGATCGCCCGCACGCCCACGCCGCTGTTCCGGTTCCTGCTGTTCTTCTTCGTCGCGGGGATGTTCGTGCCGGCGCAGATCATCCTGGTCCCGGCGATCTTCGTGCTCAAGGCGCTCGGGCTCATGGGCACGCTGCCGGGCCTGGTGCTGTTCATGTCGTCCACGATGATCCCGTTCACGCTGTTCATCTTCAGCGGGTACATCCGGATGCTGCCGAGGTCGCTGGACGAGGCCGCGGCGATCGACGGCGCGGGCCGCCAGCGCATCCTGTGGACCATCGTGTTCCCGCTCATGCGGCCCATCGTCGCCACCGCGTTCATCCTCAACGCGCTGAGCGCCTGGAACGACTTCGTCAGCCCGCAGCTCATCCTCGGCCCCGGGTCGCAGTTCCGGACGATCACCACCGGCGTGTACGCCGCGGTGTCCACCTACACGACGAACTACGAGATCGTCTTCCCCACCCTGCTGCTCGCCGTGGTGCCGATCCTGCTGATCTTCGTGGTCATGCAGCGGCACATCATGGGCGGCCTCTCGGCGGGCGCCGTCAAGGGCTGAGCCCGCACACCGCCGCTGGGTCGCCTGGCCGCGCCCTGCCCACCCGCATCCCACCCGTCTTCAAGGAGACCCCGATGACCGTCGACTTCACCGACTCCAAGCAGGTCGCCCAGGCGATCCAGTACACCAACGTCAACCCCGACCTGACCCGGGCCGGTCTCGTGAAGCACGTCGAGACGTGCGTCGAGTACGGGTTCGACGCCGCGATGATCGCGCCCTACTGGGTCTCGCTCGCGAAGGACGTGCTGGCCGGCACGGGCGTGCGCGTGGCCTCGACCCTCAACTTCCCGATGGCCAACGACACCCTGTCGATGCGGCTGGCCGCGCTGCGGGCCCTGGTGGCCGAGGGCGTGGACGAGTTCGACTTCCCGCCGCACCCCGGGCTGCTGCTCGGTGGTGACGAGGACCTGTACGCCCGCGACATCACCGAGATCGTCGCCGTCGCGCACGCCGAGGGCGTCAAGGTCAAGGCGATGCTGGAGTTCGGGTTCCTGGAGACGGACGAGCTCAAGGTCAAGGCCACCCGGATCGCCTACGAGGCGGGCGTGGACTGGGTCAAGCAGTCCTCGGGCTGGGGCAAGGGCGGCCTCGCCGCCACGGAGCACGACGTGCGCCTGCTCGCCGAGAACATCGAGGCGCCGTGCCGGGTCAAGGTGTCCGGCAAGGTCAACTCGCTGGAGAAGATGCGGTCCCTGTTCGAGGCGGGCGCGGAGCTGGTCGGTACCAGCTCGGGCCCGGCGATCGTCGACGGCCTGGTGGGGGACCCGGATGCCTACTGAGACGGGCGCCACGGTCGCCGTCGTCGGCAGCTATGCCAAGGCCCTGGTCATGACGGCGGACCGGATCCCGGCGCCCGGCGAGACGCTGATCGGCCGGGACTTCCGCGGGACGTTCGGCGGCAAGGGCTCTGACATGGCGGTCCAGGCGGCCCGGCTCGGGGCCGGGGTGTCGTACCTCGGCGTGGTCGGCGACGACGTCTACGGCGCCGAGTTCCGCGACCTCCTGGAGCAGGAGGGTGTGGACCCGGTCGGGCTGCGGGTCGCGGACGGCGAGTCGACGGGCGTCGGGTTCATCGTCAAGGACACGGCGGGCGCCAACGTCATCGTCGTCGACCCCGGGGCCAACAACAGCTTCTCCCCGGCCGACGTCGACGCGGCGGCCGGGGCACTGACCGCAGCCGACGTCGCGCTGGCCCAGCTCGAGATCCCGCTGGCCACCGCCCTGCACGCGCTCACCGTGGCGCGCGCGGCCGGGGTCACCACGATCCTCAACCCCGCGCCCGCCGTCGACCTGCGCGGTACCGACCTGACCTGCGTGGACGTGCTGACGCCCAACGAGCACGAGGCCAAGGCGGCGCTCGGCCTCGGACCCGACGACCCGACGCCGCCCGCCGAGCTGGGCCGGCGCCTGCTGGCCCTCGGCCCGCGGGCCGTGGTGATCACGCTCGGCGAGGCCGGCGCCCTGGTCGTTATCGTCGACGGTGCCGCCGAGGTGGCGCCGGTGCGCGTCGCCGTCGTCGACTCGAACGGCGCCGGCGACAGCTTCAACGCGGCCCTGGCCGTGGCGCTCGGGGAGGGCCGGGACCTGCCCTCCGCGGCACTGTTCGCCGGGACGGTCGCGGCGCTGTGCTGCGAGCACTGGGAGACGGTGCCGTCCTACCAGGACCGGGCCACGGTCGAGGCGTTCCTCGCCGCGGCCGCCGCCGGCCCGACGACCGACACGACGACGAGCACGGAGGCGCGACGATGAGAGCTGGACGGATCCTGCACCCGGAGCTGGCCCGGAGCCTGGCCACGCTGGGGCACACCGACGTGGTGCTGGTCACCGACGCGGGCTTCCCCATCCCGGCCGACGCCAACCGGGTGGACCTTGCCCTGACCCGCGGGCAGCTCGACGTGCGGTCGGTGCTGCGGGCGCTCCTGGAGTCGACGTTCTTCGAGGAGGCGCACTTCGCCACCGAGCTCAAGACGCACCACCCGCGCCTGTACGGCGAGGTGCAGGACATCTTCACCGGCTCCGGGGCGACGTTCCACGGGACCACGCACGAGGCGCTCATCGCCGAGTGGGCGCCGCGCGCCAAGGTAGTGGTGCGGTCCGGCTCGTTCGAGCCCTGGGCCAACTTCGCCCTGGTCGCCTCGACGGCGCCGTTCGAGTGGTTCGACGACGACGAGGTGACGATCCTGCCCGCGTACGTGGAGCGACGCCGGCTGATCAGCGAGTCCGTGCGCCCGGACCTCGCCTGAGGCGGGCTGGGCCAGGACGGATCAGGCCAGGAAGGATGACGCCATGACGCACAAGGCCGTGCCCCAGAAGATCGACGCCCACCACCACCTCTGGGTCCGCTCGCGGACACCGCAGCCCTGGATCGACCCCGGCACGATGGGCGCCATCGACGCCGACTTCACGCCGGACGACCTGGACCAGGCGCTGGCGGACCAGGGCGTGACGGGGACCGTCGTGGTGCAGTCCGTCCCGGTCGAGACCGAGACGACGGACCTCCTGGACCTCGCGGCGCGCACGCCGGTGGTCCGCGGCGTCGTCGGCTGGGTGGACCTCGCCGCCCCCGGCGTCGCGGACGCCGTCGCGCGGCTGCGTGCGGGCTCCGGGGGAGCGCACCTGGTCGGGGTGCGGTCGATGGTCCAGGCGGAGCACGACCCCGGGTACCTCGACCGCGCCGACCTGCGGCGGGGCATCCGGACGGCCGCGGACGCCGGCCTGGCCCTCGACCTGGTCACCCGGCACGATCAGCTCCCCGCCGTCGCACGGCTGGTGAACGAGGTGCCCGAGGTGCCGTTCGTGCTGGACCACCTGGGCAAGCCGCCGCTCGCCGGCGACGACCCCACGACCGGCGGCGACCTCGCGGGCTGGGCGGCGGCGATCGACGCGATCGCGGCGGCGCCGAACGTGACGGCCAAGCTGTCCGGCCTGGTCACCGAGGCGTCGTGGGATCACTGGTCGGCGGACGGGCTGCGGCCCGCCGTCGAGCACGCGCTCGCCGCCTTCGGGCCCGGGAGGCTGATGTTCGGCTCCGACTGGCCGGTCAGCCTCCTGGCCGCCCGCTACGACCAGTGGGTCGACACGTTGACCTACCTCCTGGCCGGGCTGTCGCCCGCCGAGCAGGACGCGATCTGGCAGGACACCGCGCGGCGCGCGTACGGCCTGCCCGCCTCCGCCACAGAAGAACCCGAGGAAGAAGAGGAACAAGGATGAAGCTCGCCCGGATCGGAACCCCCGGCCAGGAGCGCCCCGTGGTGCACGACGGCGAGGCCTGGCGGGACCTGAGCCCGCTGACGGCCGACATCGACGGGGCGTTCCTAGCGGCCGACGGCGTCGCGCGCACCCGCGCGGCGCTCGCGGCGGGGACGCTGGAGCCGGTGGACGTCGAGGGCGTGCGGTTCGGCGCCCCGGTCGCCCGGCCGTCGGCGATCGTGTGCGTGGGCATGAACTACGCCGCGCACGCCGCGGAGTCCGGTTCCGCCCCGCCGGAGCGGCCCGTGATCTTCCTCAAGACGCCGAACACCGTGGCCGGCCCGGACGACGCCGTCACCATCCCGCGGGGCAGCCGCAAGACGGACTGGGAGGTGGAGCTCGCGGTGGTGATCGGCCGCCGCGCCAGCTACCTCGACTCGCCCGAGGAGGCCCGCGACGTGATCGCCGGCTACACCGTGGCCAACGACCTGTCCGAGCGCGCGTGGCAGATCGAGGAGTCCGGCGGGCAGTGGTCCAAGGGCAAGAACGCCCCGGGTTTCACGCCGCTGGGCCCGTGGCTGGTCACGCCCGACGAGGCCGACGTGCCGGACCGCGCCTTCGGGGCCGGGCTGCGCCTGCGGTCCTGGGTCAACGGCGAGCCGCGCCAGGACTCGACCACGTCGGACCTGATCTTCGGCGTGGACGTGCTGGTGCACACCCTCAGCCAGTACCTCGCGCTCGAACCCGGCGACGTGCTTCTGACGGGCACGCCCGAGGGGGTCGCGCTGTCGGGCCGGTTCCCGTACCTGACACCGGGCGACGTGGTGGAGGTCGAGATCGAGGGGCTGGGGCGCCAGCGGCAGGAGTACGTGGCGTGGGCGCGTTCCACGGGAAACCCCGGTGCCGTTGAGACCGCCGAGGTGCGCGCATGACCGCCTTCGACGGCCTCGTCGCCGTCGTCACGGGCGGGTCCTCCGGGATCGGCGCCGCGATCGTGCGCCGGCTGCGCGCGGGCGGCGCCCGGGTGGCGGTCTTCGACGTGGACCCTGACGCCGCCGACGCCGACCTCGCGCTGCCGGTCGACGTGACCGCCGCCGCCTCGGTCGAGGCCGCGGTGGCCGCCGTCGAGGCGCAGCTCGGGCGGCTCGACGTGCTGGTGAACAACGCGGGCATCGGCGCGCAGGGCACGGTGGCCGACAACCCCGACGAGGAGTGGCTGCGGGTGCTCGACCTGAACGTCGTCGGCATCGCCCGCACCACGCGGGCCGCGCTGCCGCTGCTGCGGCGCTCGCCCGCCGCCGCGATCGTCAACACCTGCTCGATCGCTGCGACGGCGGGCCTGCCCCAGCGCGCGCTGTACAGCGCCAGCAAGGGCGCTGTCCTAGCGCTGACACAGGCCATGGCCGCGGACCACGTGCGCGAGGGCATCCGGGTCAACGCCGTGAACCCCGGCACCGTGGACACGCCCTGGGTGGGCCGGCTCCTGGCGAGCGCGGCCGACCCGGCGGGCGAGCGCGCGGCCCTGGAGGCGCGGCAGCCGCACGGCCGGCTCGTCTCCGCGGACGAGGTCGCCGAGGCGGTCGCCTACCTGGCGAGCCCGCAGGCGGCGTCGACCACGGGAACGACGATCGCGGTGGACGGCGGCATGCACGCGCTCCGGGTCCGCCCGGTGTCCTGATCTCGACGGCCGGGCGGGCCACCCCGCCCGGTCCGGCCGCGGGTTAGCGTGCAGAGGTGAACACCATTACCTCGGACGTCGTCGTGGTCGGGCTGGGCGGGTTCGGGAGCGCCGCGCTGTGGCGGCTCGCCGAGCGCGGCGTGTCCGTCACCGGGATCGACCGGTTCGACGTCGGGCACAACCTGGGCTCCTCGCACGGTGTGACCCGGCTGTTCCGGGTCGCCTGCATGGAGCATCCCGGGCTCGCCGCGGTGGCCCGCCGGTCGCTGGACCTGTGGACCGAGCTGGGGGAGCGGTACGGCGAGTCGTACGTGGAGCAGACCGGCTGCCTCAACGTGGGTGCTCCGGGCTCGCGCGTGATCGAGGGCACGACGGCGGCGGCCGCGGCGGCCGGCGTCGAGCTCGACCGTCTGTCGCACGACGAGCTGGTGCGGCGGTACCCGCAGTACGCCGCGTACGACGACGAGACGGTCGCCGTGTTCGACCCCGAGGGCGGCCTGTGCTTCCCGGAGCGCAACGTCCGGGCGCAGGTCCGGGCGGCTGTCGAGGCCGGCGCCCAGGTGTACCCCGGCACGCGCGTGACGGCGGTCGAGCTCGTGGGCGGCGGCGTGCGCGTGACGACGCCGACCGCGGTGTTCGAGGCCGGGCAGGCCGTCGTGGCCGCCGGGGCGTGGAACGCGAAGCTCCTGCCCGGCCTGCCGCTGCGGCCGCGGCGCACGCCGCTGTTCTGGTTCGCGCCGAAGGCGGGCGCCTCGCAGCCGTTCGACCTGTCGGCCTTCCCGTCGTTCATCTACGAGCTCGCCGACGGGCGCGGGCTGTGGGGCCACGGCAGCGGCGACGGCTTCCACATCAAGATCGGCCTGAGCGACCACGGGCACGACGACACCGACCCCGACGAGCTCGACCGGTACATCCACCCGCGCACCGACGTCGACCGCCTGGCCGAGACCGTGGCGGCGGCGTTCCCGCAGGTGGACCCGGTGCCGGTCAAGGCGATCCCGTGCATGATCACGAACTCGCCGGACGAGCAGTTCCTCGTGGGCCGGCCCGGCGGCGACCCGCGCCTGGTCATGGCGGGCGGAGACAGCGGGCACGGGTTCAAGCACGTCGCCGGCGTGGGCGAGCTGCTGGCACAGATCGCGGTCGGGGAGCCGACCTACGGCGACGTGGGCTTCATGAACCCGGACCGGTTCGCGTGAAGAATGGCACCGAGCACCCCCTGACATGCGGAAAGATGCGCGCATGAGGTTCGAGTATTTCGCAGCCCCGGACGACGAGACGGCTGCCCTGACCATCGACGGTGGCGAGATCGACGGAGCCGTGGCATCCCACGTGGTCGACCCAGCTTCCGTGCTGGGCCAGCTGGAGCGGCTGCTCGGCGGCCCCACCGGCGACGACGGCCTGCGCAGCGCCCAGCTCGTCGCCGAGAGCCCGGACGGCGCCCGGCTGCTGATCCGGCTGTCCAACCACCTGGTCACGCTGTTCGGCATGGTGCGACCCACCACGCTGGACGACGTCGTCAAGCACTGGTCGCTCTCCCGGCGGTTCCGCCGCGCCGAGCCCGAGGACCTGCACGCCTTCGCCGCCGGCCTGCACCAGCTGTGCGAGGGCACCGGCAAGCGGGTCTACTGCCGCGCGACGGCCGACGAGAGCGAGCTGGCCGCCGCCATGGCCCCGGCCGCGGCGGTCCCGGCGGGCGTGGAGGACGCGGACCCGGCCGAGCCCAAGCCCCTGCCCCGGCGGCGCTGATACGGGGTTTTACCTACTGACAGGTTAGTAAGTGGATCGGTAGGGTGAGGTGCCGCCGCGACGATGCGGCGCCAGACCCTGCCGGAGGCTGCCATGTCCCCTGTTCGGAAGGTGGTCGGCGCGCTGAGCGCCGTCCTGCTCGCTGGCCTGCTGGGGGTGGTCGCGTCCCCCGGCGCGGTCGCCGCCTCCACCGGCACCATCGTCGGTTCGGGCAGCGGCCGGTGCCTCGACGTGACCGACGGGTCCACGGCGAACGGCAACCGGCCCCAGATCTGGGACTGCACGGCGAACAACGCCAACCAGACCTGGACCTTCGCCGACGACGGCTCCGTGCGCGGGCGCGGCAAGTGCCTCGACGTCGCGGACGGCTCGACGGCGAACGGCGCCGTCGTCCACCTCTGGGACTGCTACTCCTCGCTCGCGAGCCAGCGGTGGACCCTGACCTCCGCGGGCGACCTGGTGAACCAGGCCGCGAACAAGTGCCTGGACGTCACGGGCGGCGCGACGGCGAACGGGACCAAGGTGCAGCTCTGGACCTGCACCGGGGCCGCCAACCAGAAGTGGACGCACAGCGGAGGCTCCGTGCCGCAGCCGAACCCCGACCCGGTCCTGCCGGACCCGGCCAACCCGGACCTCGGCCCGAACGTGGCGGTCTTCGACACGTCCATGTCCGACGCCGCGGTCCAGGCCAAGCTCAACAGCGTGTTCGACGCCCAGGAAACCAACCAGTTCGGCCCCCAGCGCCAGGCGCTCCTGTTCTACCCGGGCTCCTACGACGTCGACGCCAACGTCGGCTTCTTCACGCAGGTCGCGGGCCTGGGCCTGGTGCCCGACGACGTGAACATCAACGGCCACGTGCACGTCGAGGCCGACTGGTGGCCGGACGGCTCGCAGAACGCCACGCAGAACTTCTGGCGCTCCGCCGAGGGCCTGTCCGTGACGCCCGCCGACGGCAACGACCGGTGGTCCGTGTCCCAGGCGGCGCCCTACCGCCGCATGCACCTGCGCGGCGGCCTCGCCCTGTCCGACGGCGGCTGGTCGTCCGGCGGCTTCATCGCCGACTCGAAGATCGACGGCCAGATCAACTCCGGCACGCAGCAGCAGTTCCTCACCCGGAACTCCGCCATGGGCAGCTGGACCGGGTCCAACTGGAACCAGGTGTTCGTGGGCAGCACGGGGACGCCGTCCAACAGCTTCCCGAACCCGCCCTACACGACCATCGCCACGACCCCGAAGGTCGCCGAGAAGCCGTACCTCTACGTGGACGACAACGGCTCCTACCGGGTCTTCGTGCCCGCCGTGCGGTCCGGCTCGACCGGGACGACCTGGGCGAACGGCGACCCCGCCGGCCGGTCCCTGCCGATCGGCGACTTCCACGTGGTGCGGCCTGGCGACACCGCCGCCAGCATGAACACGGCGCTCGCCGCCGGCAAGCACCTGCTGGTCACGCCGGGCACCTACCAGATCAACCAGACGCTCCAGGTCAACCGCGCGGACACGGTGGTGCTGGGGCTGGGCCTCGCCACGTTCGTGCCGCAGGGCGGCATCGACGCCATGCGCGTGGCCGACGTCGGCGGCGTGCGCCTGGCCGGGATCATGTTCGACGCCGGGACCGGTGGCTCGAACGTGCTGCTGCAGGTGGGTCCGGCCGGCTCGTCGGCCGACCACGCGGCCAACCCGACGGTGCTGTCCGACGTGTTCATCCGGGTCGGCGGCTCGGTCGCGGGCAAGGCCGTGGTGAGCATGGAGGTCAACAGCGACGACGTGATCGGCGACCACGCCTGGATCTGGCGGGCGGACCACGGCAACAACGGCACGGTGGGCTGGACCGTCAACACGGGCCGCAACGGCCTGATCGTGAACGGCGACGACGTGACGATGTACGGCCTGTTCGTCGAGCACTACCAGCAGTACCAGACCATCTGGAACGGCGAGCGCGGGCGCACGTACTTCTACCAGAACGAGATGCCGTACGACCCGCCGAACCAGGCCGCGTACATGAACGGCTCCACGGAGGGCTGGGCGGCCTACAAGGTGGGCGACGCCGTGACCGACCACCAGGCCTGGGGGCTCGGTAGCTACGCGTTCTTCAACGTCAACCCGGCGGTGGCGAACGCGCGGGCGTTCGAGGTGCCGGTCCGGTCGGGCGTGCGGTTCCACAACATGGTCACCGTGTCGCTGGGCGGGGTGGGCACGATCCGGCGGGTCATCAACAACACGGGGGAGACGGTGAACTCGTCGCGTCAGGTGACGTATCTGACAACGGGGCCGTGACCGAGGCCCGCTGATCCCCTTCGAGGCCCGAGTTTCTTCGCTTTGAGCCCGCTCAAAGCGAAGAAACCCGGGCCTCGAACGTGTCTGCGGCGGGCGTGGTGATGGGCGCGGCAAAAATTGGACTTGCTGGTCCAATTTATCGGGATCACAGTGGACCACACAGTCCAGTCAAGGAGATCCCCATGCACACCAGTACCGCCACCAGCACCACCGAGCGCGAGGCGCGCAACGACGCCCTCGTGCGCGAGTTCGTCGACGCCTTCGAGAAGAAGGACGCCGCTCTGCTCGGGACGTACTTCGCCGACGACATCGTCTTCGAGAGCTACGGCGACCCCGAGATCCGGGGCCGCGCCGGGCTCGTCGAGATGTGGGCCGGTGTGTTCCGCAACTTCGCCGGGGTCCGGTTCGAGACCCTCCACCAGGCCGTCGACGGCGACATCGTGATCGCCGAGCAGGTGCACGGCCTCGGCCTCGCCGGCAAGCCGCTCGCCCCGATCAGGAACCTCGCGGTCTACGAGATCCGCGACGGGAAGATCGCCGCCTGGCGCGACTACACCAACCCGCTGGAGGCCAAGCGCCTCCTGGGCCTCTGACCGATGTCCGACACGCAGAACGGAAGAACGATGAGAGACCTGGAGACCCTGAACGCGATCGAGGACATCCGCCGCCTCGAGGCGCGCTACGCCCGCTACGCCGACGAGAAGCGCTGGCAGGACCTGGCAGGCCTGTTCACCGAGGACGGCTGGTTTCGCTCCCTCGACGTCGACGGCAAGGAGATCGTCAGCATGACGGGTCCCGCTGACATCGCGGGCCAGCTCGGCTCGCGCAACTCGGGCGACGTGCAGCCGCTGCACCAGCTGCTCACCCACGAGATCGACGTCGAGACCCCGGACACCGCCTCGGCAGTCTGGGCGATGGCCGACCTCATCTTCCGCGGGGACAGCGCGATCCCCGAGCCCGGACCCGGGGACACCCTGCCGCCGTTCCGGACCATGCGCGGCTGGGGCCACTACCACGTCACCTACCGCAGGGTCGCCGGCGGGTGGCGCATCGCCACTCGCACCCAGACCCGCACGCGGCTGGAGTTCGCATGACGAGCTCGCCGGTACCCGACCCCCGAAGGAGCACCACCATGTCCACCAGCGAGAACACCGACCTGGAGCGGCACCGGTTCACCGTCTCGATCCCCCAGGAGGCGATCGACGACCTCAAGGACCGCCTGCGCAACACCCGCTGGCCCGCCGACATCGACGAGTCCGACGCCTACTACGGCACCAGCCAGGCCTACATGAAGGAGCTTGTGACCTACTGGCTGGACGAGTTCGACTGGCGGGCGGCCGAGCGCGCGCTGAACGAGGCGAACCAGTACCGGGTCACGGTCGACGGCACGCCGATCCACTTCGTCAAGGAGGCGGGCAAGGGGCCGGCGCCCATCCCGCTGATCATGAGCCACGGCTGGCCGTGGAGCTACCGCGAGTGGTCCAAGGTGATCGGGCCGCTGACCGACCCGGCGGCACACGGCGGCGACCCGGCCGACGCGTTCGACGTCATCGTGCCCTCGCTGGCGGGCTTCGGCTTCTCGACGCCGACGGGCCGCCCGGACATGAACTTCTGGAAGATGGCCGAGCTCTGGCACACGCTCATGACCGACCACCTCGGCTACGAGCGGTACGCCGCCGCCGGCGCGGACTACGGCGCCCTGGTCACGAGCCAGCTCGGCCACAAGTACGCGAAGGACCTGTACGGCATCTGGCTCGGCCACGCCATCCACCTGGACCTCTTCCAGGGCGAACGGCCGTGGGACCTGACCGGCGGCGCGACGGTGCCGCCCGGGGCGTCCGACGAGGTCCGGGACGGCATCCTCACCTTCCAGGACCGGTACGCGTCGCACGTGGCCGTGCACATCCTCGACAACCAGAACCTCGCCTACGGGCTCGCCGACTCCCCGGTGGGGATGCTGTCGTGGATCCTGCGCCGGTGGACCAAGTGGAGCGAGTCGAACGGCGACGTGGAGAGCGTCTTCCCGCGGGAGCACCTCATCACGAACGCGACTATCTGGTGGGTCACCCGCTCCATCACCAGCTCGATCCGCTCGTACGTCAACGCGAACCGCTACCCGTGGACGCCGTCGCACGACCGCACGCCGATCATCGAGGCGCCCACGGGGCTCACGTTCCTCGGCAACGAGAACCCGCCCGGGGTGAGCACGGAGCAGCGGGTCCAGTTCTTCCTCGACGACCCCGCCGAGAAGCCCTGGTACAACCCGACCTACCTCAAGGCGCACGAGCACGGCGGGCACTTCACGCCGTGGGAGAACCCCGAGGCGGTCGTCGAGGACATCCGCGCGACCTTCCGTCCGCTCCGCTGAGCACTGGACCGCGGCGTCCAGTCCCGCGCCGTCACGACTAGCTGTACTGGCCCGGCAGGTTGGTAACGCGGTCGGCTGGGCAGGCGCCTTTGAGTGCGGTGTGGGGCCGGTGGTGGTTGTACCGGTGCAGGAACTGAGGGTAGGCCGCCGCGCGTTCGGATTCGCTGGTGTAGGGGTGGGCGTAGGCCCATTCCTCCTGGAGTGTGCGGTTGAACCGCTCGACTTTCCCGTTGGTCTGGGGCCGGTAGGGGCGGGTGCGCTTGTGCTTGACGCCCGCGGCCTGCAGGACGGCGTCGAAGTCGCGGGAGCGGTAGCAGGCCCCGTTGTCGGTCAGGACCCGGGCTACGGTGATCCCGAGGGTCTGGAAGTGTTGCAGGGCGCGGGTCATGAACGCGGCGGCGGTCTGCTTGGTCTCGTCGGGCAGCATCTCGGAGTAGGCCAGCCGGGAGTGGTCGTCCACGGCGTGGTGCAGGTAGACGTAACCCAGGCTGGGGCGTCCGTGGACCTTGCGGGGTCGCGACGGGTCACGGTGCGCGGAGCTGTTGCGGCCGCCCGCGGCCCGGCCCAGGGCCCGCCAGCCGCCGCCGTCGGGGATGCGTCCGAGTTTCTTGATGTCGACGTGGACCAGGTCCCCGGGTGCTTCGTGTTCGTAACGGGTCGGGCGGGTGCGTCGGATCCGGGTGCCGGTGGCCGGGTCGGTGAAGGTCAGGCGTGGGCAGCCGTAGCGGGTCAGGACCCGGCCGACCGTCGAGATGTTCAGACCCAGGTGGTAAGCGATCCGGGCCGGGCCCCAGCGGCGCGAGACCCGCAGCCCGAGGACTCGCCGCTCGATCCGGCGGGTGGTGCGGTGCGGGCACGAACGGGGCCGGGAGGACCGGTCGACCATGCCGGCAGGCCCGTGCTGGCGGTAGCGGGTGGCCCATCGGTGCGCGCACGTGACCGAGACGCCGAACCGGTCCGCGGCCCGGCGTAGCGGCCAGCCCTGATCGACAACACACCGGGCCAGGCGCAGTCTGCCGGTCGGGGACAGTGGGGCGTTAGCGTGGGGCATGAGGACCTCCGGGTTGGTGCGTGTGATGCCTTCGACAAGCTCCACACTCACCCGGAGGTCCTCTTCAGTTCGTCAACGACCCGCCGTCATGTTCACAACGTCCCGGGCCAGTACAACTAGCCTGAGGAGATGAGCATGCGGATGACGGCGCGGGGCGCCGCGACCAGGCTGCGGCTGGTGTCGGGCGCCGCCCTGCTGATGCGCGAGCACGGCGCGGCGGAGACCAACCTGGACCAGGTGCTGCGGGCGACCTCCACGAGCAAGAGCCAGCTCTTCCACTACTTCCCGGACGGCCGGGCGGGCTTGCTGGTGGCCGTGACGGGGTACGAGGCGGAGCAGGTCATGGAGGCGCAGCGGCCCTACCTCGACGACCTGTCGACGCCGGAGAGCTGGCGCGAGTGGCGCCGGGCCGTGCTGCGGCACTACGTCGAGCTCGGCGAGCGGTGCCCCCTGGGGGCGCTCACCTCCGAGCTCGGCACCTCCTCGCCCGAGGCCCGCAACATCGTCAACGACCTCTACGACCGCTGGGAGGGCGCGCTGATCGCCGGCGTCCAGGCCCTGATCGTGAACGGGTCCGTGCGGCCCGACCTGCCCGTGCGCGACACGGCCCGCAGCATCCTCACCGCCGTCCAGGGCGGTGTCGTGATGCTGCGGGCCACCGGGCGGCTCTCCTACCTGGAGACGACGCTCGACACGACGCTGGAGCCGCTGCTCGGGGCTCCGGAGGCCGCCGCGTGAGCGCGCGTCGCCCCGCTCTCGACGGCCGGAGGATCCTCGTCGTCGGCGCGGGCGTCGCCGGCCTCGCCGTCGTGCGGGCCCTGCACGGGCTGGGTGCTCAGATCGAGGTGGTCGAGCGGGCCCCCGCCCCGGCCACGGGCGGTGCGGGCATCTTCCTGCCCGCCAACGCGGTCCGGGGGCTGCGGCTGCTGGGCCTTGAGGACGCCGTCCTGGGCTCGGCCGTGCGGATCGGCCGGCAGGTGGTGGCGGACCACCGCGGTCGCGTGCTGTACCAGGTGAGCACGGACACCCTGTGGCAGGGCATCGCACCCACTGTCGCGACCCACCGTGCGGCGCTCCTCGGCGCCCTGCTCGACGGCGCCGGGGACGTCAAGATCCGGTGGGGCACCAGCCCGGAGTCGATCGTCCCGGACGGGCCGGAGGTAGGCGTCGCCCTCGACGACGGCGCGTCCGGCCGCTACGACCTGGTCGTCGGGGCCGACGGCGCGCACTCGACGGTGCGTCGCCTGGCGTTCGGGGACGCCGGACTGCGGCACTCGGGGCTGCACGCGTGGCGGCTCCTCGCCCCGCGCGGGGACACCGAGCCCGTGTGGTCGGTCCGGCTCGGCCGCGGGGTCTCGTTCCTGACCTTCCCGATCGGCCCGGACCTGGTCTACCACTACGGCGACGTGCATGCGGACGACGCCGCCGCGGGCCTGGACGGGCTCGTCGCCCGGTTCGGCGCACCCGTCCCCGAGGTGGTCGCGGCGGCGACCGTCGCGCACAGCGGACCCCTCGAGGAGGTGTCGCTCGCCTCGTGGAGCCGTGGGCCGGTCCTGCTGGTCGGTGACGCGGCCCACGCCACGACACCCAACATGGCGCAGGGCGCGGCGATGGCCTTCGAGGACGCCCTGGTGCTGGCCGACGTCCTGCGCCGGACCGCCTCCATCCCTGACGCCCTGCGGGAGTACGAGGAGCGCAGGAGGCCTCGGGTCGAGCGGGTTCAGCAGCAGACCCGCCGTCGTGACGGGACGCGCGGCCTGCACCCCGCCGCGCGCGACGTGCTGCTGCGCGCGGCGGGCGAGCGGCTGTTCCACGCGAACTACCGGGGCCTGCACGCCGCACCCTGACCGGCAGCCCTAGCGCTGGGCCGCCGGGCGCATGATGATCTCGTTCACGTCGACGTCCGCGGGCTGCCCGAGGGCGAAGGAGATCGCGCGGGCGATCGCGTCCGCCGGGATGGCGTTGCGGCGGTAGATCTTCGTGGTGGTCTGCGCGTCGGGGTCGGAGATGTGCTCGGCGAGCTCGCTCTCGACCACACCCGGCGTGATCGTGGTGGCCCGGATGCCCGGGTCCGACTCGAGGCGGAGCCCTTCGGTGATCGCCCAGGCCGCGAACTTCGTGGCGGAGTACACGGCCGACGTCGGGACCACCTCGTGCGCCCCCACCGACGCGACGGTCACGACATGCCCGCCGCCCTGCCGCCGGAAGTGCGGCAGCACCGCGGCGATGCCATGGAGCAGGCCCCGCACGTTGACGTCGATCATGCGGTCCCACTCGTCGACCAGGAGGGCGTCGAGCCGGGACAGGGGCATGACGCCCGCGTTGTTCACGATGACGTCGATCCGGCCGCGCTCCTGGACGACGGTGTCGACGGCGGCGCGCACGGCGTCGGCGTCTGACACGTCGAGGCTCAGGGTGGTGGCGCGGCCGCCGCCCGCCCGGATGCGGTCCGCGACGGCGTCGAGGCGGTCGGTGCGCCGGGCGGCGAGGACGACGTCGTGGCCCTCGGCGGCAAGTCTGACGGCCGTGGCCTCGCCGATGCCGCTGCTGGCGCCGGTGACGAGGACGACCTTGGATGTGTTCGTCGTTGTGGTCATGGCTCCAGGCTGGTTCGCCGTCCGGCGGCCAGGAAGGACGCCGTCCTCCTGGGTGCGGCGCACCCTGGATGGACGACGGCGGCCGTCGTACCGTCGGGGCATGACCGCATCACCGCTCGGCGACTTCCTGCGCGGCCGGCGCGACCGCCTGACCCCGGAGGCGCTCGGGCTGCCTGTCTACGGCCGCCGCCGCGTCGTCGGGCTGCGCCGCGAGGAGGTGGCCATGCTCACCGGCGTGAGCGTGGACTACTACGTGCGCCTCGAGCAGGGTCGCGAGGTGAGCCCGTCGCCGCAGGTGCTCGACTCGCTCGGGGAGGTGCTGCGCCTGGACGACGACGGCCGGCAGCACCTGTACCGCCTCGCCGGCCTCAGCCCCCGGCCGCTGCCGCCCGCCGAGGTCGAGGAGGTGGACGACGCCCTGCTGGAGCTGATGCTCTCCTGGACCGGGAGCCCGGCGCTCGTGTTCGGGCGGGCCTACGACGTGCTGGCCGCAAACCCGCTGGGCGAGGCGCTCTTCGGCGGCTTCCCGTTCTCGCGGAACCTGACGCGCACCGTGTTCCTCGACCCGGGCGCGCGCACCCTCTACCCGGACTGGCACCTGGTCGCGGAGAACGCCGTGGCCGGGCTCCGGCTCGCGGACGGGCTCATGCCCGGCGATCCCCGGATCCGGGCCGTGGTGGACGAGCTGCGCGTGAAGAGCCCGGACTTCGTGACCCTCTGGGACCGGAACGACGCACGGGGCAAGCGGCTGGACACGAAGCGGTTCCGGCACCCCGAGGTGGGGCCGTTGGAGCTGCGCGTGCACGTGTTCGAGGTGCGGGGCGCGCCGGGGCAGGAGCTGGTGGTCTACCACGCGCCCGCGGGGTCGCCGTCGGCGGAGGGGCTGGCGCTGCTGGGGACGCTGGCGGCGACGCGGCGGATCGGCTGACGCCGTCGGCGTCTTCTATCCTTGACCCGTGGCAGACCGGATCCCTACGGGAGTACCCACCCGACCAGGGCCGAGGCCCAGGGTCGTCATCCCGTATCCCCGCCTCTCGCCGGGACTGCGCAGCTACTTCGCGACCGAGGGCGGGGGCGCGACGCTCCTGCTCGCGGCCTCGGCCATCGCGCTGGTGTGGGCGAACGTGGCGGGCGGCTCGTACGAGGCCGTGTGGGACACGCCGATCAACCTCACGGTCGGCACGTGGGAGCTGCACCTGTCGCTGCACCACTGGGTCAACGACTTCCTCATGGCCGTGTTCTTCCTGGTGGTCGGCGTCGAGGTCAACCGCGAGCTGACGGTCGGCGAGCTGCGCAGCTTCCGCGCCGCGTCCGTGCCGCTGTTCGGCGCGATCGGCGGGCTGGCCGTACCGATCGGCATCTACCTGCTGATCAACCCGTCCGGGCCGGACGCCGCCGGCTGGGGCCTGCCGATGTCCACGGACACGGCGTTCGTCATCGGCGTGCTGGCGCTGGTGGGGCCACGCTGTCCGGACCAGCTCCGCATCTTCCTGCTGACGCTGGCGATCTTCGACGACATCGGCGCCATCGCCCTGCTGGGCATCTTCTACTCCGACGCGCTCATGATGGGCGCGCTCGTGCTCGCGGCGGTCCTGGCCGTCGTCCTGTTCGCGATGCGCTGGATCGGCATCTGGCAGATCGCGCCGTACCTGCTGGTCGGCGCGGTGCTGTGGGTCGTCGTCCTCGAGTCCGGGCTGCACCCGACCCTCGCCGGTGTCGTGGTCGGCCTCGCTGTCCCGACCGCCCGCCGCGGGCACGACGACGAGGCGCGGCGGCACCTCGGGTTCTACGGGCGTGCGCTCATGGAGGAGCTCGACCCGGCCCGCTCGCGCCTGGCCGTCAGCGCCGCGCGGTCGGCGGTCCCGACGAGCGACCGTCTGCTCGACGCGCTGCACCCGCTGAGCTCGTACGTCGTGGTGCCGGTGTTCGGCCTGGCCAACGCGGGTGTGGTGCTGTCCGGCGAGTCGATCAGCGCAGCCATGTCGAGCCCCGTCACGCTCGGCGTGCTCGTCGGCCTGGTGTTCGGCAAGGCGATCGGCGTCTTCGCCGGGGCGATGATCGCGCTGATGACGGGACTGGGTGCCCTGCCCGGCCGGGTGCGTTACGGGCACCTCGCGGGCGGCGCGTTCCTGTGCGGGATCGGCTTCACCATCGCGCTGTTCGTCAGCGAGCTCGCCTTCGACGACGAGGCCCTGATCAACGAGGCCAAGGTGGGCATCCTCGCGGCCTCGATCCTGTCGGGCGTGATCGGCGCCGTGATCCTGCGGTACTTCGGCGACCGGCTGCCGCTGTGCTCGCCCCACGAGGGGGCAGGCCCGCCTCCGCTGCCCGAGGGGACGTGGCGCCCGCCGGCCTGAGCCTCCGGTCGGCCTCGGGTACTACCCCTGCCCGTGTGTCGTGGTGGCGTCCTCGCCGCCGGCAGGTGCGTTCGCTGCCGCGGCCGCTGCTTCACGGGCCAGGAAGGAGCCGAGCTCGCCGATGGTGCTCATCAGCGGCGCGGGGAACACGACCGTGGTGTTCTTGTCGACGCCGAGATCGACCAGCGTCTGCAAGTTGCGCAGCTGCAACGCCAGCGGATGCACCATCATGATGTCGGAGGCGTCGCCCAGCCTCGAAGCGGCGAGCCGCTCGCCCTCGGCGTTGATGATCTTCGCGCGCTTCTCCCGCTCGGCCTCGGCCTGACGTGCCATGGCGCGTTTCATGGTCTCGGGCAGCTGGATGTCCTTGAGCTCGACCAACGTGATCTGGAGGCCCCAGTCGGTGGTCGTGCGATCGAGGATCAGGCGGATGCCCTCGTTGATCCGGTCGGTCTCCGCCAGGATCTCGTCGAGCGCGTGCTGCCCGACGACGTTCCGCAGTGTGGTCTGGGCGATCTGGTTGATCGCTGCGGTGACGTTCTCGATCTCGATCACGGACTTCACGGCGTCGACCACCCGGAAGTAGGCGACGGCGGCCACGTCGACGCTGACGTTGTCCTTGGTGATGATGCCCTGGGACTGGATCGGCATGGTGACGATCCGCAACGAGATGCGATGGAGCACGTCGACTATCGGGATGATGACTCGAAGGCCCGGCTCGCGGGTGCCCTTGAGCCGGCCGAACCGGAGGAGCACACCCTTCTCGTACTGCTTGACGATCTTGATCGCCATTCCGAGGCCGATCAGGACCAGGACCAGGACAAGGATGAGGATCCAGGCCCAGGCGCTCATCGGAATGCTCCGCAAGGCCCGCGCAAGGAGCCGTCAACTGGCGGGCCGGCATTCGACGTCATCATGACGCCCACCCCTCAAGGAAGGTTCAGGACCGGTCCCAGGCAGAGGCGTCCTGGACTCGGTCATTCCTCACGATACTCCGGCGACAAGCCCAGGCCTCGAAGGTTGGCGGAGCTGATGGTCGGTAGGTTCGTCCGCGGGTCAGTCGGCGAGGAACGCCGTCAATGCGTTCAGGTGGTCCTGGACCGGGCCTGCCGTCAGGACGCCGCTGCCCGCCGTGATCTCGCCGGCGGCCGGGGCCAGGGCCCCGCGGGCGCGTTCGGCCATCCGGCGGTCGCCCACCGCGACGGCGGCGCGTCCGGCCAGGACCCAGAGGACCTCGGCCAGGAGGCCCGGCGGCGGGTCCGGGATTCGGCGGACGGCCTGTGCTGCCGCCGCGGTCGCCGTGGCGGCGCCGTCGGTCGCGCGGGCCAGGAGCAGGTGCGGGCGGGCCCAGGGCTCGTAGGGGCCCCAGTCGGCGTCGTCGCAGGTTGGCGCAGCACCACCCGCCGCCGGGAGCCCGTGCCAGATCCGCAGCGCGAGGAGGGCCAACGGCAGCAGGCCCTCGGCGAGCCCCGGCATGCCCGCGCCGTCGAGGGTCGCGGCGGCTGCCTGGTACCTGCGCTCGGCGTCCGCGACGGAAGCCGGGCCGCCGCTGTCCGAGGGACCAGAGGCCGACCCCGGGGCGCCGGCGACCGGGTCCCCGCCCGGCGCGCCCGAAGCCGCCGCCCGCAGCGCCCCGAACCACGCGGTGAACACGCCCACCAGCGGGCGCTCGTGCCGCAGCCCGAGCGCCCCGGCACTGTCCGCGTGCCGCTGCGCCACCGCCCAGTCGCCGAGGGCGGACAGAGCCTGCACCCGTACCAGGTGCCCCAGGATCTCGAACGTCGCCAGCCCGTGCCGGGCGGCGAGCGACACCAGCTCGGCGCCGATCGCGTCCCGCTCCCGCGCCAGGCCCGGGTGCTCGAACCGGGTCAGGTACCGGCCGGCCAGCGCGAACGCCAGGACGGCCGGGTCGCCGGACCGCCGGGCGAGCGCCTCCGCCTCGCGCGCAGCCTCGGGGCCTCGGGCCCCGGCCAGCCCCCGCGACTCGACGGCCACGGTCGCCAGGAGCTTGGCCCGGACGGCGTCCGGTGCGTCGTCGGGCAGCGCGGCAAGCGTGCGCTCGGCGGCGGCGACCACCTGGGCGGCCAGGCCGGCGTCGTCGGACCGGGTCCAGGCGCCCGGCACGTCGAACGCGCCGATCACGCGAGCGGTGAGGTCGGGGTCGCCGAGCTGCTCGGCGGCGCCGACCGCGGCCACCCGCTGCGTGCGGGCGGCGGCCAGACCCTCGCCGCCGGTCATCGCCAGCGTGCGCAGCAGCGTGGTGGTGGACTCCAGGCGGGTGCGCGCACCGGCGGCGACCACCCGCTCGTAGGCCGACGTCGTGTCGCGCCAGACGTCGTCGGCGCCGGGCGTGCCGCCCGTGCCCGGATCGTGCCGCAGCACCTGCGCCTCCAGCTCGGCGAGCCGCGGGCCCGGGTCGACGCCGAGCTCGCCGGCCAGCATGGCGCGGGCCCGGCGGAGCACCGCCAGCGCGTCGGCCTGCCGGCCCGACCGGTACAGCGCCAGCGCGAGCAGCCGCCAGCCCTCCTCGCGCCAGGGGTGCTCGGTCACGTGCGCGTCCAGGCCGGGCACGACGTCGGCTGCCTCGCCCAAGATGGTGCGCGCCTCGGCGCGGCGCTCGACGGCGACCAGCCGGAGCTCGGCCAGGCGGCCCCGTTCCGCGACGGCCCAGGGTTGCTCCAGCCCCGCGTACGCCGGGCCGCGCCAGCTGTTGAGCGCCCGGTCGAGCGCGGCGCGGGCCGCGGCGGGGGCCAGGTCGCGGGCGCCCGACACCGCGGCCTCGAACACCCAGGCGTCCACGTCGGCCTGGCGCAGCGCGTACCCCGGGCCGTCGGTGACGAGCACCCGCGCGGGGGTGCGCGCCGCCCGCCCGGGCTCAACCGCCCGGCGCAGCGCCGCGACGAAGGTCCGCAGGGCCACGAGCGCGCCCTGCGGCGGCTCGTCCCAGAGGTCCTCGACCAGCCGGCCGGCGGTCACCACCCGGCCCCGGGCAGCCACCAGGCGCGCGAGCACCGACCGCTGGCGCGGGCCGCCCAGCGCCGCCTCGGCGTCGTCGACCCAGGCTGTGACCGGGCCGAGCACGCCCACCCGGACCTGCGCCGTGGGCCCTCCTGATCGGTCACTCATCGGCTGCTCATCCACGTGGCGGAGATTGGGGGCATGACAACGAAGATCCCTGAGTTCGAGTACCAGAGCGTCGCCGTCGGCGACGTGCACCTCAACGTAGCCGTCGGCGGGGCCGGCAGCCCGGTGGTCCTGCTGCACGGGTTCCCGGAGACCCACCTGATGTGGCGGCACGTAGCGGCGGACCTCGCCCGCGACCACACCGTGATCGTCCCCGACCTGCGTGGGTACGGGGACAGCGACAAGCCGGCCGAGCAGGACCGGGACACCTACTCCAAGCGGACCATGGCGCAGGACGTCGTGGACCTGGCCAGGGCGCTCGGCCACCAGACGTTCGCGCTCGGCGGCCACGACCGCGGCGCCCTCGTCGCCGTCCGCGCCGGCCTGGACCACCCCGATCGCGTGACCCATCTGGCCGTGCTCGACGTGCTCCCGACCCTCGACATGTGGGACGTGCTGCACGGGGCCGACGCCGCCGTCGCGTTCCACCTGTACCTGATGGCCCAGCCGCCGGGCCTCCCGGAGCGGATGATCGAGGGCGCCGCCGACGACTTCTTCGGCTTCTTCCTCGACGCCTGGGGCACCAGCCAGGAGGCGATCCCGCCCGAGGTCCGGGCGGAGTACCTGCGCGCGTCGCGCGAGGCGGTCCCCTCGATCGTGGCGGACTACCGGGCCTCGGCCGGGATCGACGTCGAGCACGACGAGGCGGACCGGGCCGCCGGACGGCGGCTTGCCATGCCCGTCACCGTGCTCCAGCAGGACTGGGGCGCCGCGCTCGGGTACGACGCCGCCGGACTGTGGTCGGCCTGGGCCGCCGACCTGGACCACCGCACGGTGACGGCCGGGCACTTCATGGCCGAGCAGGCCCCGGACGAGATCGTGGGCCACCTGCGCGCGCTGCTCGCGCGCTGACCGGCCCTACCGGCCGAACCGGCCGCGCTTGCGGGACATCGACATCGTGTCCCGCAGGTCGGTCACGGTGACGTCGCCCAGGTAGGGCTCGTCGTTGATGAACAGCGTGGGCGTGCCGTGCACGCCGGAGTCGATCCCGTCCTGGTAGTCCGTGCGCACGGCGTCGGCGAACTTCTGCGCCGGGTCACCCACCAGGGTGCTGGTGTCCAGCCCGAGCTGGTCGCCGTACCGGACGATCGACGCGTCGTCGAGACTGTCCTGGTTCTTGAAGAGCAGGCCGGCCATCGGCCAGAACGCGCCCTGGTGGCCGGCCGCCTCGGCCGCCAGGGCCGCCGTCAGCGCGTACGGGTGCGGCTCGAACAGCGGGAAGTGGCGCCAGACCAGGCGCACCTGGCCGTCCGAGTTCTTGACGAGCTCGTGCAGCACGGGCTTGGCCGCGCCGCAGTACGGGCACTCGAAGTCGCCGAACTCCACGATCGTGAACGGCGCCTCCGGGTTGCCGTAGGCCCAGCGGAACGCGAAGTCGGCGTCGTGGGCGGGGCCTTGTGCGGCGTGGGGCACGGCCTCCCGTGCGCTGCCGTCGGACTCGTCGATGGTCATGGCGTCATCCTTTCACCGGCGGGTGCCGGTCGCGGCGTCGAGCAGGGTCTCGGCGGCTGCCCGCGCGTGGTGCGCGGCCTCCGGGGTACCGGCGATGGCGGCGGTGGTCTGCGCGCCCTCGGCCAGGATGGCGAGCTGCGGGGCCAGGGCGGGCGGCGCCCCGGCGTCGGCCACGAGCCGGGCGACGTACTCCTGGAAGGCGCGCTTCTGCTCGCGGACGGCGTCCGCGACGGCGGTCGACGACGCGCCCAGCTCGCCGTGGGTGTTGATGAACGCGCAGCCGCGGAAGTCCGGCTCGCGGAACCACGCGTCGAGGAAGTCGAAGATCGCCAGGATGCGCTCGCGGGCCGTCGTCGCCGGCTCGGACGCCGCGGCGAGCCCGCTGTCCCAGACCTGCGTGCGGTGGTGCAGGACGGCGACGATCAGCTCGTCCTTCGAGGCGAAGAGCGAGTAGATCCGCTTGAGGGACACGCCCGCCGCCGTCCGCACCGCGTCCATGCCCACGGCCTGGACGCCGCGCGCGTAGAACAGCTCGTCCGCGGCCCGGACGACCTCCTCGCGCGCCGTCTTCTCGTCGATCATGCGATCTCACCCCGTCTTGTGTCCCGCACGAGTTGCGCGGAGAACGTTCGTTCTCTACTGTAGCGGACGTGGGCGGAGAACGAACGTTCTCCGCTGGGATCGAGAAGGGGACGGATCATGGGTTTCATCACGGTCGGCACCGAGAACAGCACCTCCACGGAGCTGTACTACGAGGACCACGGCTCGGGTCAGCCCGTCGTGCTCGTCCACGGCTACCCGCTGGACGGCAACAGCTGGGAGCGTCAGTCGCGTGAGCTGATCGCCGCCGGCTACCGCGTCATCACCTACGACCGCCGCGGGTTCGGCAAGTCGAGCAAGGTCGGCACCGGGTACGACTACGACACGTTCGCCGCCGACCTGGACACCGTGCTGACCACCCTCGACCTCCGCGACGTCATCCTGGTCGGCTTCTCGATGGGCACTGGCGAGCTGGCCCGCTACGTCAAGAACCACGGCCACGAGCGGGTCGCCAAGCTCGCGTTCCTCGCCTCGCTCGAGCCGTTCCTCGTGGCGGCCGACGACAACCCCGAGGGTGTGCCGCAGTCCGTCTTCGACGGCATCGCCGAGGCGGCCCGCTCCGACCGCTTCGCCTGGTTCACCAACTTCTACCAGGACTTCTACAACCTGGACGAGAACCTCGGCTCGCGGATCAGCCAGGAGGTCGTCACGGCCAGCTGGAACACGGCGACGGGCAGCGCCCCGGTCGCGGCGTACGCGGTGGTCCCGACCTGGATCGAGGACTTCCGGGCCGACGTCGCCGCCGTCCGGGCGGCCGGCAAGCCGTCCCTGATCCTGCACGGGACCAAGGACAACATCCTGCCGATCGACGCCACCGGCCGCCGGTTCCACGACGCGTTCCCGGAGGCGGAGTACGTCGAGATCGAGGGTGCGCCGCACGGCCTGCTCTGGACCCACGCGGCCGAGGTCAACGAGGTGCTGCTGCGGTTCGTGCAGGCCTGATCGCCGGCCCCGAGGCCGCCGCGCCGCGCGGGGGCCCGCGGGCAGGGTGATCGGTAAAAGGTCAGGTGATCGGTAGCTCGGGCTGCCGATCGCCTGACCTTTTGCCGATCACCCGGGCGCGACCGGCCCGGGCCGGGCGCAGTCAGCGGGGGAGCGGGCCCGTGTAGTCGGCGCGGGAGCGCTCGACGTCGGCCATGTGCGCGTCGCCCCACTCGCCCAGTGCGGCGAAGACGGCCTGCAGGCTGCTGCCCAGCTCCGTGATCTCGTACTCCACCCGCGGCGGGACCTCCGCGTAGATCCTGCGCTGGACCAGGCCGTCGCGTTCGAGCTGGCGCAGGCGCTGGGTGAGCACCTTCGGCGTGACCCCGATGCGCCGCTCCAGCTCGACGAAGCGCTGGGTCCCGTGCGCCTGCAGCACCCACAGGATCGGCGTCGTCCACCGGCTGAACACGAGGTCGACGACCGGCGAGATGGGGCAGGCGGTGGCCGGGTCGTCGTCGGGCTGCGGGCACCAGGTGGTGGACCCTGGCCTCGTGGCGGGTGTCGCGGTCGGCATGGCGGGCTCCAATACTTTCCTGAGGGAACCTACTGTACTGACGCTCGTAACGTCGGCGGCACGGCGGCCGCAGGGGCCGCCCGGCCCTGTTCGGGCCGTGTCCTACCGACAAGGAGCACCCATGATCGTCGTCACCGGAGCCACGGGAAACATCGGCCGGCCGCTCGTCGCCGACCTCGCCCGGCGGGGGCATGACGTCACCGCCGTCTCCCGCGCGGGCACCGCCCCGCTCGACAGCCCGCTGGTCCGGGCGGTGAGCGCCGACCTGGCCGAACCGGAGGGCCTGCGCGCCGCCGTCGACGGCGCCGACGCCCTGTTCCTGCTGGTGCCGGGCTCGGGCGGGCACCTGGACACCGAGCGGATCATCGGCATCGCCGCCGAGGCCGGTGTGCGGCGGCTCGTCCTCCTGTCCTCGCTGGGCGCCGTCACCCGCGCCGGGTCGGCCTCGCACGGTCCGCTCGCCGAGCTGGAGAAGCGGGTGCAGGGTTCGGGCCTGGAGTGGACGCTGCTGCGGCCTGCCGACTTCGCCAGCAACGCGCTCGCCTGGGTGCCGACGGTCCGGTCGGAGCGCGCCGTCCACGCGCCGTTCGGCGACGTCGGGCTGCCCGCCGTCGACCCGCTCGACATCGCAGAGGTCGCGGCGGCGGCGCTGGCGGAGGACGGCCACGGCGGCCGCGCCTACACGCTGACCGGCCCCGCCTCGATCTCGCCGCGCGAGCGGACCGAGGTGCTCGCGCAGGCACTCGGCGCGCCGATCGCCTTCGTCGAGCAGACCCGGGGCGAGGTACGTGCCGCCATGCTCGCGTACATGCCGGAACCGGTCGTCGACGGCACGCTCGCGATCCTGGGCGAGCCGACGCCGCAGGAGCAGCTCGTCAGCCTCGACATCGAGAAGGTGCTGGGGCGGCCGGCGCGCGGGTTCGCGGACTGGGTGCGCCGGAACGTGGGAGCGTTCAGGGTCTGACCGGTCGAGGCCGATGACCGGGCGCTGCGGGTCGCCCGTCGTGGCCACCACGTGTGGATGACGTCCGGCATCTCAGAACGGTGGCTCGCCCGGGAGGGCACGGGCCTCCGTGACTGCTGTGTTGCCCTCCTCGTTCAGGTGCCTGCCGGTTGGTGGCACCTCGCTCCCGAGGCGGTGTCGGGTGTCGTCGGTGAGGCTGGTGATGTCGTTGCTGACGTGGCCGACCTGGGTGGGTGGTCGGGTGTAGCGGTGGCCGGTGGGTGCGGTCCAGGTCGTGGTTCCGGTGTCGGGGTTGCGGGTGACGTTCCAGCCGTGGTGGGTCTTGGCGAGGTGGTGGGCGCGGCACAGGGGTTGGAGGTTGGTGGCGCGGGTCTGTCCGGGGGTGCCGGGTGGTTGCGTGTCGGGGTCGAGTGCGTGGTCGTAGGGGTGGATGTGGTCGAGGTCTGCCCAGCGGGCGGGTCGGTCGCACTGGGGGAAGCAGCAGGTCTGGTCCCGGGCGGTGACGGCTTGGCGCAGGATCTTGCCGGGTTGGTAGGTGGTGGTGGAGTAGTCGGTCAGGATGCCGGTGGCGGGGTCGGTGATGAGGCGTTGCCAGGTGGCGTCGGTGGCGATGCGGGCGGCGGTCTCGGCGGGGATGGGGCCGTAGCCGTGCAGGTGGCCGGGGGTGTTGTCCAGGCCGAGGAGCATGGTGGCCGGGATGGTGACCCGGATCTGTGGCTTGACGGTGATGACCTGGACGG
>NZ_JBIVCZ010000002.1:0-542412 GCF_044746965.1 Promicromonospora sp. NPDC090134
GGCATGAGCGCCGTCGTCGTCATCACCGGAGCGTCGAGCGGGTTCGGAGCCCTCACGGCGCGGGCCCTGGCCGCCGCGGGCCACACCGTCTACGCGGGCATGCGGCAGACCGAGGGACGTAACGCGCCACAGGTCGACGCCGCCGCGGCCTGGGCGGCCGAGCACGACGCCGACCTGCGCGCCGTCGAGCTCGACGTGAGCTCACAGGAGTCGGTCGACCGCGCCGTCGGGCAGATCGAGGCCGAGCACGGGAAAGTGGACGTGCTGATCCACAACGCCGGGCACATGGTCGTCGGACCGGCCGAGGCGTTCACCCCGGAGCAGCTCGCGCAGCTCTACGACGTCAACGTGCTGTCCACCCAGCGCGTGAACCGGGCGGTCCTGCCCGGCATGCGCCGGCGCGGCGCGGGGCTGGTGATCTGGGTGTCCAGCTCCAGCGTCAAGGGCGGCACCCCGCCATACCTGGCGCCGTACTTCGCGGCCAAGGCGGGCATGGACTCCCTCGCGGTGTCGTACGCCGCGGAGCTGGCCCGCTGGGGCGTGGAGACGTCGATCGTGGTGCCCGGCTCGTTCACGAGCGGCACCAACCACTTCGCGCACGCGGGCCACCCGGCCGACACCGCGGTGGAGGCCGACTACGAGGCCCGGTACGCCGGGCTCATGGGCCAGGTCGCGGAGAAGCTCGCGGCCCTGGCGCCGGACGCCGACGTGTCGCTGGTCGCCGACGAGATCGCCCGGATCGTGGCCCTGCCCGCCGGGCAGCGGCCGTACCGGGTGCACATCGACCCGGCCGACGACGGCTCCGAGGCCGTCTCGGACCTCGCCGACCGGACCCGCCGCGAGTTCCTCGACCGGGTCGGCCTCGCCGACCTGCTCACGGTCCGAAACAACGGCTAACGACCACTGCCACCCTGTCCGTGCCGACAGCGGTGCCCGGGGCGAGGCCGAGACGGCGCTCCGCCGTCTGGACGAGCGAGCACGGTCGTCCGGCACCGGCTGGGCCCAGGGTGTCCTGGCCCGCTCACAGGCTCTGCTCAGCGAGGGACGGGACGCCGATCGTCTCTACCGGGAGTCGATCGAGCATTTGAGCCGTAGCCGGGCGGCCGTCCAGCTCGCACGGGCACACCTGACCTACGGGGAGTGGTTGCGCCGCGAGAACCGTCGCACCCAGGCCCGGGACCAGCTCAGGGGCGCGTACGACAGATTCACCCGGATGGGGGCCCAGGCCTTCGCCGACCGGGCCCGGCGGGAGCTCCAGGCGACCGGCGAGAAGGCACCGAGGAGACCCTCGCCGACAGACAACGGGCTCACGGCTCAGGAGAGCAGGATTGCTCACCTCGCGGGCGACGGACTCACCAACCGTGACATCGGCGCGCAGCTGTTCCTCAGCCCGCACACCGTCGAATGGCATCTCAGGAAGGTCTTCACGAAGACCGGTGTCTCCTCGAGGAGGCAGCTGGGTGCGGCGCTGCGGTCCGGCGGGTGAGTCCTCACCCGCCGGACCCAGGTCAGCGTGTCGCGCGGACGGCGGTGGTGATGGTCCGCGTGACCGGCGTCGGATCGGTCAGGAGGCCGAGGTGGCCGCCACGGAACCGGACGACGGTCGAACCGGCCTTCTCAGCCATCCCTTGCTGGGCGCTGGCCGGAATGACCAGGTCCTTGGTGCCGATGAGGTACCAGCTCGGGATGGACTCCCAGGCGGGCTCGCCCGACGGCTCGTTCAGGGCCCCGAAGGTGATCGGGCGCTGGGTCGCCCACAGGGTGAGCGCGCGGTCCCGGCTGAGCCCCGTGGCGAACGACTCCAGGAACGTCGAGGACTTCAGGTAGACGTCGGTCTCCGGCGTGGGCGGCAGCGACGCGGGCGCGAAGTCGAAGATCGTGGTGGGGTCGGCCGCGAGCGCCGAGTCCGGGCCTGCGAGCGCCGCGACGGTCTCTCCTTCGGCGGGAACCGACCCGTTCACGAAGACCAGCGCCTTGACGTCGGGGTCACCGGTGGCCGCGTTGGTGATCACGGCGGCCCCGTAGGAGTGGCCGACGAGAACGACGGGGCCGTCGATGGTGTCGAGGAACGTCTTGAGATAGTCGGTGTCACCGGCGAGCGAGCGCAGCGGGTTGGCGGTGGCGACGACGTGCTGACCGTCGGCCTGGAGCTGGCGGACCACGCCGGACCAGCTCGAGGCGTCGGCCCAGGCGCCGTGCACCAGCACGATCGTGGGCTGCGGCCCGGGGTGCGTGGCGGGGGCGCCCGTCGCCGCCGGGGCGGAGACGGCGGAGGCGAGGACGAGCAGGCCCAGCAGCAGGGCTGAGCCGGCGCGGCGTCCTGCTCGGCGCCGGTGGGCACGCTTGGTCACGTTCATGGTGGGTCTCCTGGTTCGCGGGACCGCCGAGTTGTCACCCGCGCGGGACGGCGGATGCCGTCGCTCTGATCGACCGCGCCTGCCGGCCGAACGTGACATCGGCACCGAGCCTCTGCCTTCTGGCGCGTCACGCCGGCAGCCACACCAGCACGCCGTCCGCACCAGATCGCTGAGCAGGCGGATCGTCTCCACTGCGTCGTGGACCCCGACGGGAACCGGCGTGGCTGTCAAGCCCGGGTTTGGTTGGAATCTTGCAGGCTGCGGGGCCTGCCGCCGAGTTTGGCACCGGTGCGCACTAGAGCTCACCCGGCCCGCCGAGGCTCACTCGGCGCGTGGCACAGGGCTCATGCGTGGCACATCCGTGGCACGAACTCGTTCGCAACAACGATCCGGCCAAGCCTGACAATTTCGGCCGGCGATGCTACGACCGTTCGGACAGTACTCGGACGAGCGAGGTGGCGAGCACTCGGTCGACCGGCTCGGGCACGGCGGACACGCCCGGCCCGACTGCTCCCGCCGCGATCATGGCGAGGCTGCGGGCCTGGAGCGAGAACCCGAGGTCCATCGCCTGGATCGGGTTGCCGGAGGCGGCCGTGAGGTTGAGCATGTGCGTGTCGTGCAGCAGCACGATCTCGCGCCCGTCCCGGAGGCGGTACACGACGCGGGCATCCCGATCGTCACCGGCGGCCGAGAGCTGGACGATCTCCGCCGTCGCGGCAGCCAGCGCGTCCCGGTCGATCTCCATGCCCTCGTGGCCGACGCCGGCCAGGACCGCACCGTCGCGCAGGAACGAGAGCTGCCCGGCGGCGATGACGTTCCGAGCGCCGGTAGCGAGGAAGACGACGTCGGAGGTAGCGAGCAGGTCGGGCAGGCCGGCGACCTGGTGGCCGCGCATGACGGCGTCGAGCGCCCGGAACGGGTCGAGCTCGGCGACGGTGACGCGTGCGCCGAGGCTCCGGAGCGTGTCGGCGACGCCCTTGCCGCACGGACCGTAGCCGACGACACCGGTTCGGGCGCCGGGCAGCATGAGGTTGGTGGCGTTCATGAATCCCTGGACGATGCTCTGGCCGACGCCGAGCTCGTTCTCGACCAGCAGCTTGAGCCTGCTGTCGTTGATGACTACGACCGGGAAGTCGGGCGGCGAGGCGAGCTGTCGCAGGCGGTTGCCGCCCGTCGTCGTCTCCTCCGTGGCCCCGAGGAAACGTGGCGAGCGCGGTGCGCCCTGGGTCAGCCGGGTGATGAGGTCGCCGCCGTTGTCGAGGATCAGGTCGGGCTCGGCCGCGAGGATCCGCTCGAGGTGCCCGGCTCGCTCAGCCGGGGTGTCGTCCCGGCTGCCCAGGACGGTGGCGCCGATGCCCCGGAGCGCGTCGACCGTGCCCGGCTGGGTGGTGCCGATGTTGCCCGTGATCGTGATGCGGGCGCCGGCGGCGAGCAGCCGCTGGCACAGCACGGCGGTCTTGGGCTCCACGTGGATCGAGACGCCGACGTGGAGACCGTCGAAGACCGGCCCGATCTCGGCGAAGCTGGAGTCCAGCAAAGGCATGTGCCGGGCGGCCCAGTCGATCGCCGGGTGGCCCGTTGGTGGCATCGGCGGGACAGGTGCAGGCTCGATGGAGGAAGAAGACATGGTGGTTTCCCTTGGGGTCGTGACGAACGGACGGCTGTGCGCCGGCATATCGGTGTGCCGGCGCGGGTGTTCGATCACTCAGGGATGCAGCTCGCGGCGGTCCTCGTCCGCGCCGTACAGCGGGGCACGGCGGAGCGAACAGGTCGCTTCCATGCGGTCGCTCTCGGCTGCGGTCGAAGTCACCAGATGAACCTAGCAGGGCCTTTCATCGGTCCACAGCGGTCATGAGACCACTCGCGCGCCCGCTCCGCGCACGGTCTCCGTTGCGCGCGTCATCTCGCGCGCTGGCCGTCGGACTGGCACTCGCTTGCCCGACGGCCCCTCAGACGGACCACGTGGTCGATCGCGCACGAGGGTCAAGCGATCCGTTGGTCGGTGCGCAGGTGGCCAGACAGCTCCTGTGCTGTGAATGCAGCGCCGAATGCCGGTCCGTCTGGTCCGAGTGCCATCCCTGCGGACAGAGGTCCGGCATCTACCGGGTCAAACCTGAGGTCGTCGATGAGGCGGAGCACCCGGGCAACTGCGTTCCGGTCGTCGCCAGCCGCCGCGATGCCGACCCGGTCCGGGGCGCCGTGAGGCTTGCGGCTCTCTTCGAACTCGTGGTATCCGAGCTGGTTGAGGCTCTTGACGACCCGGGCCGAGGGGAAGAACGCCTGCACGATGACGCTCGTACCGCCGGGTGCGGCGGCGAGCTCGGCGTCGTCGCCGTCGATGGGCTCCCAGTAGTTCATCGCGTCGATCAGGACCTTGCCAGTGAACAAGTCCCGCGGCAGGCCACGGAAACGGTGAGCGGGCACGGCCAGAACGATGACGTCGGCATGCCTGACGACCTCGGCGGTGGTGGTCGCCCCTGCCCCGGGAGCGAGGATGTCCACGGTGAGCGCGATGCGTGCGGCAGACCCGGATCCAGACATCGCGACGTCGTAACCGGCGGCGATCGCCGCCCGAGCGATGGTGGTGCCGACCTTTCCAGCACCGACGATGCCCAGGCGCCTCGGGTTCTCAGACATGGCCGATCACCTCGCCCGGCTCGGGCTGGACGGCGAGCAGCTCTCTGACGCGGGGGATGACCTCACGCCCGTACAGCTCGATACTTCTAGCCCGCAGGTCGGCAGGCAGGTGGAGGATGTCGTACTTGAGGTCGAACCTGCTGAGGCCGAGGTCTCGGATCGCGTCGGCTATACGTGGAGCCACGGACTGCGGCGAACCGACGAACAGCGCACCCGTGCGCACGTCGGCGTCGTAGCTGCTGCGTGTCGGCGGGTGGAATCCTCGCTCTCTTCCGATCTTCTCCATCGTCCTTCTCCAGTACGGCCAGTGCGTCTCCCGGGCCTCGTCGTCCGTCGCCGCGAGCAGCCCGAGCGAATGCTCTCCCACAGGAAGGGCCGGATGGCCCAGTTCCCCCAGGGCACGGCGATAGAGGTCAACCAGAGGGGCGAATCGGCTCGGTCTGCCGCCGATGATGGCAAGCATGAGGGGCAGGCCGTAGCGGGCTGCGCGAACGACAGACTGCGGGCTACCGCCGACGCCAACCCAGGTCGGGATCGCGCCGGGCTCGATCGCGGGCTTGACGTACTGCTCGGTGAGCGCCGAGCGGACCGTGCCCGACCAGGAAACGGGCTGGTCGCGCAGGAGCTTGACAAACAGGTCGAGCTTCTCCTCGAAGAGCGTCTCGTAGTCGGCCATGTCGAAGCCGAACAGCGGGAAGGACTCCGGCGAGGAAGCGCGGCCGAGGATGAGCTGGGCCCGGCCGTTCGACGCCGCGTCGAGCGTCGCCGCCTCTGCGTACAGCCGCACCGGGTCCTGAGTGCTGAGCACCGTGACGGACGTACCGAGCCGGATCCGTTCGGTACGGCCGGCGATCGCCGCGAGGATCACCTGATTGGCGGAGTCCATCATCTCGGTGCGGTAGTGCTCGCCGATGCTGAAGGAGTCGACGCCGACCGGCTCCGCGAGCTCGGCCTCCTCGATGATCAGCCTTACCGTCTCGGCGTCGCTCAGCACGCGCCCCGAGGGGTCGGTGGCGATCTCCCCGAACGAGTTGAGCCCGAACTCGATCTCCCCCTGGGCCGATCCGATGGCCGCGGTTGTCATGCCGGCACCGCCGCAGGCTCGGTCCGAAGCAGCTCGCGGACTCTCGGTATGACCTCGCGCCCGTAGAGCTCGATGGTCGCCATCCGCTGCTCGTGCGGGACCGGGCCGAGCGCGTAGGCGAGGTCGAAACGCGAGAGCCCGAGCAGCCGGATGCTCTTCACGAGCTTGGCCGCCACGGTCTGCGGCGAACCGACGTAGAGCGAACCGTGCGCGACCTCGTTCTCGAAATGGCTCGTCGACGGTCGCAGGTTCCCCCGGCGGTCGTCCGTGCCCCACATGGCCGCGATGTGCGGGAACTGAATGTCCCGTGCCTCCTGGTCGGTGCTAGCGACATAGCCGTGCGAGTGCATCCCGACCGGTAGCCGCGGCTGACCGAACTGTTCGAGTGCACTCCGGTAGAGCTCCACGTATGGCGCGTAGCGGGAGGGGTTGCCACCGATGATGGCGAGGATCAGGGGCAGCCCATAGCGGGCGGCCCTGATCACGGACTGTGGGCTGCCGCCCACGGCCACCCAGGTCGGGAGATGCCCCGCGGGTAGCGGCGGCATCACGTGCTGGTCGGTCAGCGGGCTGCGGACGCTGCCGGACCAGGTCACCGGCTGGTCGCGGATCAGCCGCGTGAACAGGTCAAGCTTCTCCTCGAACAGGTCCTCGTAGTCGGCCAGGTCATACCCGAACAGCGGGAACGAGTCGGTGAGCGAACCACGACCGACCGCGATCTGGGCCCGGCCGTTCGAGATCGCGTCGAGGGTCGCGAACTCCGTGTAGACCCGCACCGGGTCCTGCGTGCTCAGCACGGTCACAGCTGTGCCGAGTCTGATTCGCTCGGTTCGGCTCGCGATCGCCGCCAGCATCACCGCCCCGGCCGAGTCCATGAAGTCGGTGCGGTAGTGCTCGCTGATGTTGAACGAGTCGACGCCCACCTGGTCGGCCAGCACCGCCTCCTCGATCGTGTTGCGGATGACGACGTTGCCGTCGAGCTTCCGACCGTTCTCGTCGAGGCTGACGTAGGCGGGAGTGTCCAGCCCGAACTCGAACTCGTCAGGACTGATAGGTGTGCTGGGGCTGCTGGAGCCACCTGAGTTACTCATGGTTACTGGTGTACAGTTCGGTAACCGGTCACTTCAAGCGAGCCTCGGTCACCGAGCAGTGACCTACCCCGGAGAACGACAGGAGAGCGCCATGAGTCAAGGCACAGTGGTCGACGAGACGCTGCGTTCGATGGGCAAGCTCTGCATCAACCACGACCCCGAGGTGTTCCGCTCCGTCCTGGAGCGCATCGGCGACAAGTGGAGCCTGCTGCTCATCGGCATCCTTGAAGAGGGACCCCGTCGATTCACCGAACTGCTCCGCACCGTTCCCGGAATCTCTCGACGGATGCTGACCATCACCCTCCGGGCCCTCGAACGCGACGGGCTCGTCACCCGGACGATCTACGCCGAAGTGCCGCCGCGCGTGGAGTACGCGGTCACCGACCTGGGGCGCACCCTCGGGCAGCCGGTCCTCGCTCTGGCCACCTGGGCCGCCGACAACCAGGACGCAATCCTGGCCAATCGAGGCGCCTTCGACGCCGAGAGCACCGAGGCGTAAACGACCTCGTCGAGCGCTACTCGACGTGCCGCAGCACCGTGGTCAGCTGCCAGTCGACCGTGCCGTGATCGATCGTCCCGTGCACAGGTGAGTCGGCCATCTCGCTCATGATCCCCGAGGCGCCGCTCTGGGCGTGCGCCCGGCCGTCGTAGGCGACGATGTCGACGACCGTGCCGTCGTCGCGCTGCACGATCCGCCGCCACCGGAACCCTGGCTGCCGCTTCAGATAGTCGTCGATGTCGGTGTTCGCTGCCACGAAGTCGGTGGCGGTGAGGCCTGGCGCCGGACGCAGCGTGGTGATCTCGAGCACTTCGGTCATGTCATCCCTCTCGCTGGATGCCGCCTCGTCGGACGGCACGCCCAGCGTGCCCGGGGCTCCGCGGACGAGGAAGGCCGCGGCAACCTAGGTGCGCGGCACCCCCGCAGGCGTGGCCATGGAGGCAAGGTACGCGATGGCCTGCTCGCTGCGGCTGCCGGACGCGGGGGTGCCGACGAGCAACTGCTGACCGGGCGCGTCGTGCACGTCGAAGGTCTGGTAGGTCAGCTCGATTCGGCCGGCCTCTGGGAGCACGAACACCTTGTACGCGCGAGTGAGCCCACCCACCGACTGGTCGGCCCACAGCGCGCGGAACTCTGCGGAGCTCTCCGCCAGCTCGGCCACGAGGTCGGTGATGGCGCGGTCGTTCGGGTAGAGACCGTCGTTGAGCCGCAACGCGTGCACCGTCGCACGGGTCACGACCGGCCACTCGGCAAAGACGGTCTTCGCCGCCGGGTGCGTGAACAGGATGCGTGGCATGTTCCGCTCGGGTGCGAAAGGCGCGAGCAGCGCGTTCGCGACCGGGTTGACCGCCAGCACGTCGAAAGCCGGCCCCAGGACGTAGGCTGCCGCGCGCGGGAAGGCGTCGAGCAGATCGAGCAGGTCCGGGTGCACCAGGTCGTGCGCCGTCTCAGGAGTCATGCTCGGGTTCAGGCCGGCCAGGCGGTACAGGTGACCGCGAGCGTCCGGCGCGAGGCGCAGTGCGCCACCGAGTGCGGCCATGACCTGCGGCGACGGGTTGCGCTCACGCCCCTGCTCAAGCCGAGCGTAGTAGTCGGCGCTCACCCCCGCGAGCACCGCGACCTCCTCGCGCCGCAGACCCGCGACACGTCGACCTGACGCGCCACGAGGCAGGCCGACGTCCGCGGGATCCAGACGCGCCCGGCTCGCGCGCAGGAACGCGCCGAGCTCGCTGTCAGAGACGGGCATGAGCACGAGGCTACCCGGGACCGGGTACGCGAACCTTGGTGTGGTGCACCCAGGTTCACACGGCCTTCCTCCTCGGCCCGCCGACCGCTGAGGTAGCACCATGACCGGCACCACCGAATCGAAGACCGTCCTCATCACCGGAGCCAGCAGCGGCATCGGCGCGGCCACCGCCCGACGGATGGCCACCCTCGGGCACCACGTCGTCATCGGCGCCCGGCGCACCGACCGGCTCACCGCCCTTGCCGACGAGCTACGCAGCGACGGGGCGACGGTCACACCGGTCGAGCTCGACGTGACCAGCATCGAGTCGATGCGCTCCTTCACCGAGGCCGCTCTCGCCGAGCACGGCCGCATCGACGTGCTGGTCAACAACGCCGGCGTCATGCCCCTCGCCCCGATCGCCGACCTGCGCATCGCCGAGTGGGAACAGATGATCGACGTCAACCTGCGCGGTGTGCTCTACGGGATCGCGGCCGTGCTGCCGCAGATGCGGGAGCAGGGCGGCGGGCACATCGTGAACCTCTCCTCGGTCTCGGGCCACCGCGTCGATCCGACTGCCGCCGTCTACAGCGCGACGAAGTTCGCCGTCGCCGCGCTCTCCGAAGGCTTGCGGCAGGAGAGCCAGGACATCCGTGTCACCGTCGTCAGCCCTGGCTTCACACGCAGCGAGCTGACGGACCACGGAGGCGCAACGGAGGCGCGGGCGGCGGCTCGCGCCGCCGCTGAAGAGCTGGCTATCCCGGCGTCCTCGGTCGCCGACGCCATCGCGTACGCGATCGGTCAGCCGACCGACGTCGATGTCAACGAGATCATCGTGCGCCCAGCCAAACAGCGCTGACGAGCGCATGCTGATTTTCAGAGCCCCACGATTGGAGCACGCCATGCCGTTGCCCGCCACCCCTGCCAAGGTCACCGACTCCCCGTTCTCGTCCATGCACGGGCACCACGTCGCGATCCGCTATCCCGACTTCGACGCGGCCCGGTCGTTCTGGGTCGACACCATGGACTGGCGAGTACTGCACACCTGGCCCTACGGCCCGCTCACCCTGGCGTACGTGATGCCGCCCAACCAGGACGACTTTCACCTCGAGATCCTCGCCGGACCCGGCGCCAAGACACAGACGATCTACCCGGACGTCGACGCCAGCCTTGTGGTGAACGGCTTGAACCACGTCTGCCTCTCCGTCGACAGCATGGACGACACCCTCGCCGCTCTCCGCGAACGAGGCGTGGAGATCGTCAACCCACCGTTCGACATGGACGACATCAGCGCCAGACTCGCGTTCTTCAGCGACCCCTGGGGCAACTTGTTCGAGCTCTCGGAGCGCACCAGTCGATAGAGCGGAAATGTCGTGCTCGACCACGACGATCCACGATCGCCCTCACGAAGGGGCCGCAACCGCGAGAGAAGACCGCCTGGCGCAACAAGCGGCGGCGCAGTCGTCATAACGCCTACGCCGCCGTTACGGAGATGTCCCGGGACTGCGGCATTTACCACCTGTCGGATGTGACAGCACTACCCTGGCTCGCCCACCGGACAAGTCCGCAGGCCAGACCCTCAACACAACCTGGAACCGCGCTCACGCGCCGGAACTGTGTGCATGCACGAGCAGCTCACCAAAGATCGCATCGACGAACGCCCGTCGCCGACACTGCTGTACCTGCCCAGCCACGAGCAGGGCCTCGGGAGCGGACCGAAGTATCCGAGCACGGCGATGACGCACCAGCTCCTCAACGCAACACTCGATCCTGCCCATTGGCACAGCCCGCGCTTCAAACAGCTCCTCGCGGCTCAACCGCGCGGTCCCATACTGCTCAGCCAGGCCTCTCAAGTCGGCCGTGGCGTTCTCCAGAGTGCTCGACAGTTCGTCGGCACCACAGGTCAGGTGTCACCTATCCGTGCAGCAGTCCCCCAACGTCCGGTGTCGCCCGCCCGTGCGGCAGTCCCAATTCCCGAGCACCTCATCTGTGATGCGTCGTTTAACTTGCCCGGGCGGCGGGTGGCGCATGTAGGTTCGGCCAGTGCCCGAGCCCACCCGAATCGACGCGGTGCCGCGGGCGTTCTCGGCCCTTCTGGATCCAGACAGCGAAGTACGCTCATGGGCGCGGGCCCGCCAGCGGGACACGATCGACAGGGTCCGGCTTCTTACCGACCGGCAACGAGGACTATGGCTCGCTGGCCGGGATGGTTCCGGCGCCTTCGCGGACCGACATCTGGAGCGTGAATGGCGTAGCGCCGTGGCGGCGATGGCGAAGGCAGAAAGGGAGACGCTCCAGGGTGCGGCGACAGACTTGTACACGCCGTCGGCGCGCACTGCGCGATCAGAGGCCTGCGCGTTGCTGTTCTTGCGCTGGGAGGCGGAGCGACCCGAGGACTGGCATCAGCTCTCGCTCTGGTCGCCATGGGGGAACCAAGAAGCAGATCCTGGCCGCGTTTCGTAGCGCGCCCCTAAGCGTGGAGAGCCGGCCAGTATTGGTAGAGCTCTTACTTTGGGCAGCGGCGCGCGTTCATCGGTGTGAAGATCGCGGCTATGCCTGTCTGGTCAGGGACCTCGACGGGCCTCACCTGCGCGAGGGCCTGACCAAGGTGGCCAGGAACGGTTCGCAGCCGGGCAGGCAACGGGCGGGCGAATGACCAACACGCCCTCTGCGCCGACGGGCGGTGGCCGTACGGGCTCAGCACCTGCAGGAGTCGTCACGCGCCGAACCTAGTGGCGCCGTCCAACCCTCGCTCGACAACATCCACCGCGGACGACCACGCATGAGAGACTCGGCGGTCAGCTTGCCGCGCCAGAAGGGTCGCTTGTCGTGTCGGACGCCCTACCGCCGCCGATTCACCTCGACAAGGTGATGTTGGGACTCTCCGAGAATCCCGCGCTACCGCCTGCGCTCGTCCGCCGCTTCTTCGCCTACCGCAAGGGCTTTGGCAACGTTGCCAAGCGCCCGGACCTGACCGACGGCATGATCGCCGACATCATCGCCGTCGACGACCACTGGCTCATGCACTCACTCTCACTCAATCACAGCCTCCCCCATGCCTTCCGAATGACGCTCACCGAGCACCCGGATCCGGCGATACGCGCGGCCATAGTGGTCGGCGCGCACAACGCACCGCGAGAGTTGTTCGAACGGCTACTCGGCGACGCTGACCCGCAGGTGCGCCAATGCCTGGCTGAAAACGATCATGTTCCGGCGGATCTCCGCGCCCGGCTGGCTGCCGACCCCGACCCGAAGGTCCGGGCGTCGCTTGCCCAATGGTGGACGCAGGCCCCGGAACCGATGCGTCGGCTCCTGCTGACGGATCCCAATGACGCGGTGCGCGCGGGAGCCTGCGCGACCTACTATCGGCGGCTTCCCCACCCAGTCCCACCTGCCGACCTGCTCCCGGCGCTGCTGACCGACCCGGTCACCCGCGCCGGGGCCGTACGCCACTGCACACTGGACGCCGACACGACCCGTTGGCTTGCCGGCGACCCGGACGAGGATGTGCGCAAGGAACTCGCGAAGCACCGCGACCTGCCGCCCCCGATACGCGACACTCTTGCCGAGGATCCCAGCCCGTTGGTCGCGCTCCACATCTTTGCCCGTCAGGACACCCCCGAGTCAACCCGCGCAGCAATCCACTCCCGGATCTTGTCCGACGTGCCCCCGAAGGGCTGGCCTCTCGACCACCCGGTCCTGGACGACGACGCGCTTGAAGAGCGACTCATGAGCGAAATAACGCGTCTGGAGCTTCGGAGACTGCGTCTGCCGTGGGTAACTGCTGACCCCTTGCCGTACGTCGACTCGCCCTACGCCTGCTTCCGCGCCTCCGCCGCGATGTCCGACTGCCTCCCGGCGCCGGCCGTGGCCCAACTACTTGACGATGAGGAGAGCAGCGTCCGCACGACGATGGCCCTGCACGCCCGTCACAGAATCGATCCCGTCACCGCCGAACGCATCGACCGCAGCTACCGCCCGGAAAAGAAGACCCGGCGGCGCCCAGCCGATGACCTCCCCCTCCCTGCGCACGTTCTTCAGCGTTTAGCCACCGATCCCGAACCAAGGATGCGCCAGCTCGCCCCACGCGACCCCGACCTGCCGGTCGAACTCGTCCGCCGCCTGGCCTCCGATCCCGATCACACGGTACGCCGCGCGATAGCGACCCATCCCCAGCTTCCGATCCACGACCTAAAACAACTGCTGGCCGATCCGTCGGAAACAGTTGCGACCGCCGCGGCCAGCAACCCCAACCTGCCACCCGCATACATGCACTGGCTCCTTGCCCGGGCAAGCCTGTGACACCAGCCTGTTGGAGCGTCGTTCCTGACGATCCCGATCAGCGACGACCTGGACCGGGAACTAGAACGACGGTCGGCGAGCGGTCCAGATGGGCGTACCCATCATCGTCATACACGCCGGCCGGACACCCGGCCGCGATCCACTCAAGAACCTTCTGCTGTCCCGCCGTCAACGTCTGCTCGCGCGCCACCCGCACCATTGGACAACCCACCACCCACACGCGGCGCCCAAAGAGGTCGCCGAGACCGCGCTGCCCACGCTTACACCCGCTATCCACACAACGACACCAGCTGATCGACCAGACAACTTCTCGCCGCCAGATGTCGCGAGTACCGAGAGCGCCGTGATGCTGGCGGGTGCGAGCGATACGTGTCCCAGCACTACGCGCGACCTTCACGCCAGACGGCCGAGTCACGCTCTCCGCAGTGCGTCGCCGGTCCCGAGAACGCGACCGAATATCACGTTCGTGGGCTCATCAAGCCTTTATGGAGTCCGAACTTCACCTGCTCCCCCCGTGGCGTGGACCACACTCCCCCAAGATCCGGCGTCGTCTCCGTGGCTGTCCGACGCGGACTCACCTGCGACTTCACCTCCGATCTGCGGGCCCGGCGGGAGCCCGCTCCCGCCCGACGCCGCCCCGGTCGGTATGGCTTCGGGCGGGCTGCCGCGATCGCACCACAGCAGCCACCTACTCACACGTTCGCCTCACACGTTTCTTCCACCTGTCGGGGCATCGTTGGCCGGTGCTCTTCGCCATGCCTACCCGCCAGCAGCTCAACCCCCTGCGATTCCCCGCTCCCGGCCCGATCTCCCTGACACGCGTCGTCGCAACCTTCCTCCTCGCGGTGCTGGTGTTCGGACCAGCTACCGCCCCGATCACCTACGCCCTCTCCGCATCCTCCACCGGTGGCGCCGCCGGAGCAGTCGAGGGTCCCGCCAGCGGTCACAACCGTGCCGGCGACAGCGACCGGGACGGCCGCGACGGCGGTGGCCGCGACCACGCCGACCGGGTTGACCGGGCCGACCGCGCCGACCGGGCCGACCGGGCCGACCGGGCCGACCGGGCCGACCGGGCCGACCGCAGCGGCAACCGACCGACGGTGCGGCGCCTGCCCACCGGGCTCACCGCGAAGACCGTCGACGGCATCCCGGTGTCCTTGGACCGGAGCCAGTTGCGCCACGCCGCCACCATCATCTCCGTGGGCTCTCGCACCAAGGGGGTCGGGCGTGACGGGATCCTCGTCGCACTCATGGCCGCCCTGACCGAGTCACACCTGCAGATGCTGGCCAACCCCGGTGCCTACCCGGCCTCGGTCAAGCACCCCCACGACGGCGTCGGCCAGGACTTCGACAGCCTCGGACTGTTCCAGATGCGCCCAGCCGCCGACTGGGGCAGCGTCAAACAGCTCATGCGACCGCAGTACCAGGCAGCCGCTTTCTTCGGTGGCCCGGACGGACCGAACGGCGGTTCGCCGCGAGGCCTGCTCGACATCGACGGGTGGAAGGACCTGCGCCCGGGGGTGGCCGCCCAGGCCGTCGAGGTCTCGGCGTACCCCGACCGCTACGCCCAGTACAAGCCCGTCGCACACGCCGTCCTCGAACGGCTCACGCCCGCTCGCGACAGGTAGGGGACGCCGGCTCGGAGACCTGATCGTCCAGGCGCACGACGAGGTCGCCACTGACGAAATCGCGCCAGCCTATCCCGCAGGGCATGGTCTTTCGCTTGCCGAAGGACGGCGGAACTACCTATGCATCATGTTTGTCGTGGTGATCACGAACGACAGCAATCAGCATGTCACGATCCATCCGACGTACATGCTCGGTGGTGCAGGGCCTCATGAGGAGCCGATCAGACTCGCACCAGACCAGAGCGAAACGATCAGGTTCGAGATATGGCGGTCTGTGAGGGACTGGGTAGACGGCATTGATCGCAGCAACTTCGGCGGGAAATCGTGGTGGTCCGGGTTCTCGGCTCGCTACTTCGACACGAACGACGCTGGAGCCGGTGATACCTGGACGTTCGAAGTGTCCGGTTCGCCTCTCGAACCTGTGCTCGACGAGTCGGACGCGTTTCGAATGGCACCAGGGTTCTCCGCCGTCTCACTCTCCGAGCCCGTCCACAAACGCACCTACTACTTGTCGCGCAGCGCCGGCGAGGAACTGCCCCCACTGGACGAACTGAGTTGACGAACTGATCCTGCCGGGTCGGACGGTCCTCAAGCCCAGTAAGACGGGGCGCAGCTCTCGTTCGGGCGTGTGGCGCTGCCCCCGCGATTAAGGCCCGACGCAAGGGCGTGGAGCTTCTGCGGCCGGAGCGGGTTGTGGTGACGTCCTCCGATCAGTTACATCCAGAGAAGTGGACAGATGCGTTTGTGTTCTACCGCCCGGAGGCGAGTACTTCTCCGTGTGACTCCGGGGCGTCGGTCGTCCGACCAGGTCAGACAAGTTCTCGTTGATCAGCGTTCGTAGGTGCCGACGATGGTGGCCCGGGCGATCGCATGGGTGAACAGCTGGAAACTGAGGTACGCCGGCGTGGCCGGCTCCAGGAGATCGATCTGCTCGACGTCGACCGCGTGCACGGCGAAGAAGTAGCGATCGGGACCGTTGCCCGGCGGCGGCGCCGAGCCGAGGTAACGCTTGTAGCCGGCGTCGTTGGCGAGCGTACGAGCGCCGCCAGGTAGAGCCGAGCCGTCTCCGGCGTCCGCGGGCAGCTCGGTCACCGTGACCGGTAGGTCGGCCACCGCCCAGTGCCAGAAGCCGGAGACGGTCGGTACGTCGGGGTCGAAGACCGTGACGGTGAAGCTGCGGGTCTCCGCCGGGAAACCCGACCAGCTCAGCTGTGGCGAGATGTCCTTGCCGTCGCCGCCCAGCACACCACCCACCTGGTCCAGCGGGAGCTGCTGCCCGTCCTCGAACGAGGCCGAGGTGAGCGTGAAGCTCGGCAGCGGGGGCAGGCGGTCGTACGGGTTGTAGGGAATCGCCATGATCAGGCCTTCCACACTGATTTGAGGTTGCAGAACTCGCGGATGCCCGCGAAGGTCAGCTCCCTCCCGTACCCGGAGTTCTTCACGCCGCCGAAGGCGAGCTCGGGAGAGGAGACGGTCATGCCGTTGAGGAAGACCCCGCCGGCCTGCAGCTCCTGCACGAAGTACTCCTGGTCCTCGTCGTCCTCGGACCAGACGGCCGAGCTGAGGCCGAAGGTGGTCTGGTTGGCCACCCGGGCGGCCTCCTCCCGGTCGGCGACCCGGTAGACCGAGGCCACCGGCCCGAACGCCTCCTCCTGCACGATGCGCATGTCGTCGGTGAGCCCGGCCAGCACGGTCGGGGTGTAGAACCACCCCGGCCCGTCCGGGGCGGAACCGCCGGCCAGCACCTGCGCACCCTTGTCGCGGGCGTCGTCGACCAGTACCTCGATGTCGCGCCGGCCACCCTCGGTCGCGAGCGGTCCGACATCGGTCGAGTCCTGCATCGGGTCACCGACCACCAGCTTGCCGACCTTGGCGACGAACCGTTGCACGAAGTCGTCGTAGACGTCCGTGTGCACGATGAAGCGCTTGGCCGCGACGCACGACTGGCCGTTGTTCTGCATCCGCGCACGCACGGCGGTCGTGGACGCAGCGTCCAGGTCGGCACTCGGCATCACGATGAACGGGTCGGAGCCGCCGAGCTCCAGCACCGTCTTCTTCACCTGCTGACCCGCCGTGCCCGCCACCGAACGACCGGCCGGTTCAGAGCCGGTGAGCGTCACCGCCCGGATGCGCGGGTCCTTGATGACGTTCTCGACATCGGCCGAGGGGATCAGCAAGGCACGGAACGAGCCGACCGGGAAACCACCCCGTTCGAAGAGCGTGTCCAGGTAGAGGGCGGCCCGGGGCACGTTCGACGCGTGCTTGAGCACCCCGGAGTTGCCGGCCGTGAGGGCAGGCGCCGCGAAGCGCATCACCTGCCAGAGCGGGAAGTTCCACGGCATCACGGCCAGCACGACGCCGATGGGCTGCCATACCAGGCGGGCACTGCTCGCCCCGATGGCCGACGGATCGTCCACCGGGCTGTCAGCCAGGAACTTCTGCGCGTTGTCGGCGTAGAACCGCATGGCGTGGACGCACTTGTCCACCTCACCTCTCGCCGCGACCAGCGTCTTGCCCATCTCGAGGGTCAGCATCGCTGCGGCCTGGTGGGCCTCCCCCTCGAGCACGTCGGCCGCGGATCTCATCCACGCCGCCCGCTGGGCGTAGGTGGTGTGCTTCAGGGCGGCCGCCGCTGTGGCGGCCTGGGTCAACCGGCGTTCGACCTCGGCCGCGTCGTGCGGCTCGAACTGCTCGACCGTCTCACCGGTGGTGGGATTGATCGTTGCGATGGGCACGAAGGCCTCCTCAGTCGAAGATGATGACCTGGCGGCCGATGACGTCTCCGCGGGCGACCTTCTCGAGGTTCTCGTTGATGTCCTCGAACTTCACCGGGGTGATGGTGTTGTGGATCTTGCCCGCCGCGGCCAGCGCCAGGACCTCGGAGATGTCCTGGTGGTTGCTCCAGAACGACCCGTGCCAGGTCTGCTCGGTGCCGACCACGAGGTTCACCGGGAGCTTGGCCTCGGTGGACATCAGCCCGACCTGCGCTACGTCGGAGCCCGAGTTCAGGATCCGGAAGTCGATGTCGAGCGACTCCTGGGCGCCGGCACAGTCGAGGATGGCGTCGACGCGGCGTCGGCCGGTGAACTTCTCGAGCTGGTCCTGCACCTGTTCGACCGTGGCGTCCCGGGTGTTGATCGCGTAGTCGGCCCCGTACCGGAGGGCGAGGTCGAGCTTGTCCTGTGCCCGGGAGAAGGCCACGATGTCCGCGCCGCCGCTGAACAGCTTCGCGTACTGCACGGCGTAGCTGCCGAGGCCGCCGATGCCCGTGACGACCACCGTGTGGCCTGCGGTGAAGTTGCCCCGCTCGACCAGCTTCTTGATGCCCCGGTACGGCGTGGCCCCCGCATCGGTCAACGGCGCGAAGAACTCCGGGCCCTGGCCCTCGCCAGGGTTCACCTTGATGGCGTGCTGGTAGGGCACGGCCACGTACTCCGCGTAGCCTCCGGGCGGGCCGAACCCCACCCAGCGTCCGCTACCGGTGCACAGCTGCGTGTTGCCTTTGAGGCACTGCTGACACGTGCCGTCACCCCAACCGGGGTCGACCGCGATGAGGTCTCCCTCCTCAAGCACCCCGTCGGGGACGAGCGAGCCCTTGCCCGCGATGTGGCCGGCGATCTCGTGGCCCGGGACGATCGGCAGCTCGGTCGGCAGGGCCGCCTCGAAGTACCCGTGCATCTGCTGGTAGTCGCTGCGGCACATCCCGCAGGCGCCGACCTTGACCAGCACCTCGTCGGCCATGGGCGTGGGAACGTCCATCTCTACGAACCGGAGCGGCTCCCCGAACTTCCAGATCACTGCCGCCTTCATCTGTGCCATGACGTTCTCCCTCGTCGGTATTTCGCTGTCAGGAAGCAACGTAGGAGCGGGCAGTTGACAAGCAGTGAACCAAGAGAACGTGCGCCGTCGCGGCTGCGCCCACCGTGGGATCAAGCCCCCGTGTTCCGGACGAGCGAGATCAGCTCCAGGGCGGCTGGTCCGGAAGAAGCCGGGTTCTGGCCCGTGACCAGCATCCCGTCGACGACGACGTGCGATGCGAAGTCACGAACCCGGGAGAAGACCGCACCGCCGGCGACCAGTTCGTCCTCGACCAGGAACGGCACGACCTTCGTCAGGCCCATCGCCTCCTCCTCGCTGTTCGTGAACCCGGTGACCTGCCGGCCACCCACGAGCGGGGAGCCGTCGGCCGTGGTGGCGTGCCGCATGGCACCCGGAGCGTGGCAGACCAGCGCGAGCGGGCGGCTCTCCGTCACCATCCGCTCGATCAGCGCGATCGAGTACGGGTCCTCGGCCAGGTCCCACAGCGGACCGTGGCCGCCGGGGTAGAACACGGCGTCGAAGTCGTCCGCGGACACGGCGTCCAACCGGGCGGTCGAGTCGAGCTGAGCCTCTGCCTGGGCGTCCGCCTCGAACCGCCGGGTCTGGTCGGTCTGGAACGCGGGCTCGTCACTCTTCGGGTCGAGCGGTGGACGCCCACCCTTCGGTGAGGCCAGTGTGACGTCCCAGCCGGCGTCCCGGAAGTGGTAGTAGGGCGCAGCGAGCTCCTCGAGCCAGAATCCGGTCTTGCGCCCGGTGTCGCCCAGCTCGTCGTGCGAGGTCAGCACCATCAGTGTCTTCATCTGGGTCTTCATCTCCATCACGTTACGGCGGCGCGCTGGACCAGGCACCGGCACGGGCCTCAGTAGGTCACGACGGCCTTGAACCGCAGCTGCCCGTTGATCAGGCGCTGGTACGCCTCGTCCACGCGCTCCTTGGGGAAGACCTCGATCATGGGCTTCACGTCGCCACGGGCCACTATCTCCAGCGCTTCGGCGAGGTACTCCGGGCCGTTGTGCGCCGAGCCGATGATCTCGAAGCTGTGGCCGGTCAGGGACAGCGCGGGGAACGAGAACATGTCGTCCGCCGAGATGCCCATCAGGATGATCTTCGCCCAGGGCTTCAGCCCTTTCAGGGCATCGATCGCGGGCGCGTGGGTCGGGGCCGTGTGCAGGAGCACGTCGGCGCCGCCGGCGGCACGCAGCTCGTCGCCGTTGGCCACGACGTCGTCGGCCCCCAGCTCTCGCGCGAGGTCGTGCTTGTCCGGCGAGTGGGTGATCGCGATGACGTGGTAGCCGGCGGCCTTGGCGAACTGGACGCCCAGGTGCCCGACACCGCCGACGCCGAGGATGGCCACGCGCGCGCCGGGCTTGGCGTTGGCGCGGCGCAGGGCGGCCCAGACGGTGTAGCCGGCGCACACGGTGGGCGCGGCCAGCTCGTACGAGAGCCCGTCGGGCAGCAGGATGGTGCCGTTGGCGTCGGCCGCGATGTACTCCGCCTGACCTCCGTCCACGTTGACACCGGTCAGGATCGGCGCGACGCAGTTGTTCGCGGTGACGAAGCTGTAGGGGTGCCGACCCCGGCAGAACTCGCACCGTCCGCAGGGCTTCTGCGTGATGGGCAGGCCGACCCGGTCGCCCACCTGCCTGGTCGATACGCCCTCACCGACCGCCACGACCTCGCCGACACCCTCGTGCCCGAGGACCAGGGGGAACGGCCGGAACGACAGCACGTTCCGCGCCAGGAGCGCGTCGGTGTAACAGAGACCGCAGGCATGGATCTTCACGAGTACCTGGTGCGGTCCTGCCTCGGGCTTGGGGACGTCCTCCAGCGCCCAGTGGGCATTTGCCGCCGGTATGACCGCCGCCTTCATCGTTGTCATCGCTCGCTCCTGGCCTCTGGTTCCGCCGGCCCAGGTCAGGGCGACGGCCATGCCCGGCCTGCGCCGGTACCCGTTCGAAGGTAGGTCGGCCCGGTGGAGGAAGTGTTGATCGCTGGTGGACGGACCAACCGGCTGGCGCACCCGAGTGGATGAACCGTCATGCCGGTATGTCCTTCGTCACCCGCCCACTCCCTTGCGCGCTGACTATTTCTCCGCAAGTATCTTTCGTGCAAGCTAACGGCGGACCGGACGGCCCGCCGTGACAGAGAAAGATTGGAGGTCGATCGACATGGCCACCATGCCTGTCGGCGGCATCACTCCCGCCGAGGTCGAGCACCCGGCGGACGTCGTCGTACGCAACGCCAAGATCTACACCGGCGACCCGGACCGGCCCCAGGCGAGCGCAGTGGCGATCTCGGGCGGCAAGGTCACCGTCGTCGGGGACGACGCCGACATCCTCGGCGTCGTGGGCCCCGCCACCCAGGTCATCGACGGGCAGAACCGCCGCGTGATCCCGGGCCTGAACGACTCGCACCTGCACGTCATCCGCGGCGGGCTGAACTACGTGCTCGAGCTGCGCTGGGACGGCGTGCCCACCCTGCGGCAGGCCCTGGCGATGCTGCGCGAGCAGGTGGCCCGCACGCCGAAGGGGCAGTGGGTCCGCGTGGTCGGCGGCTTCACCAAGGAGCAGTTCGCCGAGAAGCGGCTTCCGACCGTCGCCGAGCTGAACGCAGCCGCCCCTGACACCCCCGTATTCATCCTGAACCTCTACCAGTCCGCGCTGATGAACCGTGCGGCGCTCCAGGCGGCCGGGTTCACCAAGGACACCCCCGACCCCAAGGGGGGACAGATCGTCCGTGGCCGCGGCGGTGAGCCGACCGGGATGCTGCTGGCAGCCCCGAGCGCGCTGATCCTTTACTCGACGCTGGCCAAGGCGCCGCTCCTCGCCCCCGAGGACAAGAAGAGCTCGACCCGGCAGTACCTGCGCGAGCTGAACCGCTTCGGGCTCACCTCCGCGATCGACGCGGCCGGCGGGTTCCAGAACTTCCCGGACAACTACGCCACCGTCATGGAGCTGGCCGAGGAGGGCAACCTCTCGGTCCGCATCGCCTACCACCTGTTCCCGCAGACGGTCGGCCAGGAGCTGGACGACCTCACGCGCTGGACGCAGACGGTCAAGCCCGGCGACGGTGACGAGTTCCTCCGCCTGAACGGGGCGGGCGAGAACCTGACCTGGGCGGCGGCCGACTTCGAGAACTTCACGGAGCCGCGGCCCGAGCTGGCACCCGGCTACGAGGTGGAGTTCGAGAAGGCAGTCCGACTGCTGATGGAGTACGACTGGGGCTTCCGCCTGCACGCCACCTACGACGAGACGATCCGTCGCGACCTGGAGGTCTTCGAGCGGCTCGCGGGCGAAGGACTGTTCCCCGGCAACAGCCGCTGGCTGTTCGACCACGCGGAGACGATCAGCGGCGAGAGCCTGGACCGGGTCGCCGCCCTGGGCGGTGCGATCTCCATCCAGAACCGCATGTCCTTCCAGGGCGAGGCGTTCCTGGCCCGGTACGGGGCCGGGGCGGCCGCGCAGGCTCCGCCGATCCGCAAGATGCTCGACCGCGGCCTCGTGGTCGGGGCTGGCACGGACGCCACCCGCGTCTCGTCCTACAACCCGTGGGTCGCGCTGCACTGGCTGGTCACGGGGCGCACGCTGGGCAACACGCTGATCTACCCGCCGGAGAACCGGGTCAGCCGCGAGCAGGCGCTGCAGATGTACACCCAGGCCGGCGCCACGCTGACTGCCGAGCAGGGGGTCAAGGGCATGCTGCGCGAGGGCCACTACGGCGACCTCGCGATCCTCTCCGACGACTACCTCACCGTCGACGAGGCCGACATCCCGCACATCGAGTCCGTCCTGACCCTCACCGGTGGCCGCGTCGTCTACGCCGCCGCCGAGTTCGAGGGGCTGGACGAGCCGCTGCCGACCATCAGCCCGCTGTGGAGCCCGGTAGCGCACTTCGGCGGCTACCAGGCGACCTCGGCACCCTCGCGATCCGGCGCCCAGCAGGCCCGACAGATCGTGGAGGCCGCGGCCGACTCCGAGCTGCAGCGGCAGTGGCACATTGCCCGCGGCGGTACCGCCCCGCAGGTCGGCGCCGGCGCCTTCGAGACCCACAACCACTGAGGCAGACCATGTTCCGCATCTTTCCCCGCAGGCGCCCCCGCCATCTCGGGGACGTCACCCCCACCACTTCGGTCGAACAGTCCGTCCGGCCGAACACCGAAGGAGATACAGAAGTGACCCAGCTCAACCTCGACACCGTCACCGCAGGCCCCAGCGACGACCTGATCACGCCCGACAACAGCGTGTTCCTCTTCGTCGACCACCAGCCGCAGATGTTCTTCGGTGTCGGCAGCGCCGACCGCACGGCGATCATCAACTCGACCGTCGGCCTGGCCAAGACCGCCAAGGTGTTCGACGTGCCCACCGTGCTGACCACGGTCGCGGCCCAGTCGTTCTCCGGCAACCTGATGCCCCAGCTCGCCGAGGTCTTCCCCGGCCAGGAGATCATCGACCGCACCACGATGAACGCCTGGGAGGACCAGGCCGTCGTGGACGCGATCAAGGCCACCGGCCGCAAGAAGATCATCCTGTCGGGCCTGTGGACCGAGGTGTGCCTGGTGCTCCCGGCCCTGTCAGCCCTGGCCCAGGGCTACGAGGTCTACGTCGTGGCCGACGCCTCCGGTGGTGTGAGCGCCGCGGCGCACGAGCACGCCCTGACCCGGATGGAGAAGGCCGGCGCCACCACGGTCACCTGGGTCCAGGTGCTCCTCGAGCTGCAGCGCGACTGGGCCCGCGGGGAGACCTACGCGGGCGTCTCGGAGGTCGTCAAGGCCCACGGCGGCTCGTACGGCCTGGGCATGTACTACGTCGGCGACATGACCGGCGCCAACGCCGCAGGCTGACGCCCACCACTGCCCGAGACGAGTGAAGAGACCGGACCATGAGCATCGACATCGGACTGCTGCTGCTTCGCGTGATCACCGGCGTGCTGCTGGCCGGTCACGGGATGCAGAAGATCTCCTACCGCTTCGGCGGGCACGGCCTGCGGGGCGGGATCGAGGAGTTCCGGTCCGACGGGTTCCGCGGCGGCGCCATCACGGCGCTGGCCGCGGGCCTGGGCCAGCTCGGGTCCGGTCTCTTCCTCGCCGCCGGGCTGGCCACCCCCGCGGCCGCCATGGCGGCGATCGGGGTCATGACGGTCGCCGCGACCGTCAAGGCCAGGAACGGCCTGTGGGTCCAGCACGACGGCTACGAGTTCCCCCTCGTGCTGATCACCATCGCCTCGGCGCTGGCCTTCACCGGCGCCGGCGCCTACTCGGTCGACGCCCTCCTCGGGCTCGACCACCTGGTGCCCTGGTTCGGCCTGGGCGCCGTCACCCTCGGGGTCGGGGCGGGACTGACCGCGCGTCTGGTCCTGCACACCCCGAACCCTTCTCGAACGGAGTCCTGACATGGCCCCCACCGACCGCATCGGCCGCGGGACGTCCTTCGCCATCATCGCGGCGACCTTTGCCCTGCTCACCACCGGCGGCACCATCCCCATCCCGCTGTACACCCTCTGGGGCGCCGACCTGGGTTTCGGGGCCGCGACCACGACGTGGATCTTCGCGATCTACGTCCTGGGCACACTGCTCGCCCTGATCTTCTTCGGCGGCCTGTCCGACCAGGTCGGACGCCGCCCTCTCGCCTTCGCGGCCCTGGGCATCACCATCGCGTCCACCCTGTTCTTCCTCTTCGCCGCCAACGTGCCGATGCTCCTGGCCGGGCGGTTCTTCAGCGGCGTCGGCGTCGGCCTGATCACCTCCGCGGCGACCGCCGCGCTGGCCGAGGTCTACCCCGGGCCGAACAAGGCCATCCCGGCCGTGGTCTCCACAGCGGCCAACATGGGCGGCCTGGGCCTGGGTCCCCTGGTCGCCGGTTTCTTTGCCGAGTACCTGCCGGCGCCCAGCACCCTGATCTTCGCCGTCTTCATCACCCTGGTGACGGCCGTCACGCTGCTGACGCTGTTCGTCCCGGAGACCAACCCCCGGCGGGTGGCCAAGATCAACTGGGCGCCCCGGGTCGGGGTGCCCCGCGCGGCCCGGTCCATCTACCTGCGCTCGGCTGTCGCGGTCTTCCCCACGTTCACCCTGCTCGGGCTGTTCTCCAGCCTGACTCCCCGCTTCATCCGCGAGACCTTGGGCGTGGACAACCTCCTGGTCGCCGGTCTTGCCACGTTCATCCTGTTCGAGGTCGGCGTCACCGCCCAGCTCGTGTTCCGCGGCCGGGCGCCACGCTGGTCGATCCTGCGGGGCCTGCCACTGCTCATCCTTTCCCTGGGCCTGGTCCTGACCGGGTTCCTGCTGGCGAACCTCGCGCTCTTCGGGCTCGGCACGGTCATCGGTGGCGTGGGCGCAGGGCTCAGCTTCCTGGGTGGCCTCGGTCAGCTCAGCAGAGCAGTGCCGCACAAGAGCCACGCCAAGTCCGTCGCCGCCTACTTCATCGCCGCCCAGAGCGGCCTGGCCGTGCCCGTCCTGACCATCGGGGCGCTGAGCGGCCCGTTGGGGCTGACGGGCGCCACCACCGCGGTCATCGGCGTCGTGCTCGTCCTGGCCGCAGCCGCCCTGGTGATCAACGCTCGCCCCGCACGGACGGCCGGCGCCGACTGACGACGCCGGCCCCGGGGCCGGCCGCACGCCCACCATGTCGGCGCCGCAGGTGTGGTGTCGTGAGGGCCGTCACGGACGGGAGGCCTAGCAATCACCTTTCGCGCAAACTAATATGGGCGGCAGGGACAACGGAGGTAGACCTCATGACCAGCACCGCGGCAAGCACATCGATCGACGTCCAGGATGCCGAGGCCATTCAGCTCTGGGGCCGCGTCATCAAGGGCTTCGCGGTCACCAACCGCAAGCTCCACGCCGCCATCAAGTCCGCCTTCGAGCTCAGCGAGGCGGAGGCCGAGACACTGCTCAACCTGCACCGCGACCCCGAGCACCGTGCACCGATGGCGACCCTCGCCCGCGCGGCCGCCTTCACCAGCGGTGGCTACACCAAGATCGCGGACAAGCTCGTCCACCGCGGCCTGGTCGCGCGAGTGCCCTGTGTCGACGACCGCCGCATCACCTACCTCGAGCTGACCGCCGACGGCACCGAGGTCGCCACCGACCTCGCCCGCCTGGTGAGCGACGTCAACCGGGACCAGTTCGTGGGAGTCCTGGGACCCGAGCGCGCGCGCATGGTCGCGGAGGCGATGACAGAGCTGTACCGAGCCAACAGGGACCCCAAGAAGTAAGGGCACGCGGGAGTGCGCTCGGGACGCTTGGCCATATACCTTCCACGCTAATTGCTTGCGCGGAATAGATCCGCCGACCATCACGTTGAGCCCATTAGTCGATGCAGTTGCATCGAGTCAGACATCAAGCGAGGAGCGCAGCATCATGCAGTTCGGGATCTTCAGTGTCAGTGACGTGACGACGGACCCGACGACGGGGCATACCCCGGACGACACCGAGCGGGTGCGGGCGATGCTGACCATCGCGAAGCACGCGGACGAGGCGGGCCTGGACGTCTTCGCCACCGGTGAGCACCACAACCCGCCGTTCGTGGCCTCGAGCCCGACGACGATGCTCGGCTACCTCGCGGGTGTGACCAAGGACATCACCCTGTCCACGGCCACCACCCTGATCACCACCAACGACCCGGTCCGCATCGCCGAGGAGTACGCGATGCTCCAGGTCATCAGCAACGGTCGCATGGACCTGATGATGGGCCGCGGCAACACCGGTCCCGTCTACCCGTGGTTCGGGCAGGACATCCGCCAGGGCATCCCGCTGGCCATCGAGAACTACGCGCTCGTGCGGCGCCTGTGGACCGAGGACGTCGTGGACTGGGAGGGCAAGTTCCGCACCCCGCTGCAGGGCTTCACCGCCACGCCGCGCCCGCTGGACGGCGTGCCGCCGTTCGTGTGGCACGGCTCGATCCGCAGCCCCGAGATCGCCGAGCAGGCCGCCTACTACGGTGACGGGTTCCTGCACAACAACATCTTCTGGCCCATGAGCCACACCAAGCAGATGGTGGCGTTCTACCGCCAAAGGTTCGAGCACTACGGCCACGGCCGCGCCGACCAGGCGATCGTGGGCCTCGGCGGCCAGGTCTACATGCGCAAGAACAGCCAGGACGCGATCACCGAGTTCCGGCCGTACTTCGACAACGCGCCCGTCTACGGGCACGGCCCCACCATGGAGGACTTCACGCGCGACACCCCGCTGACCGTCGGCTCCCCGCAGGAGGTCGTCGACCGGTACGGCTCGTTCATCGACGAGGTCGGCTACTACCAGCGCCAGATGTTCCTCATGGACCACGCCGGGCTGCCCCTGAAGACCGTCCTGGAACAGATCGACATCCTCGCCTCCGACGTCGTGCCGCAGCTGCGCAAGATCGCCGACGCCAAGCTCCCCAACGACGTGCCCGCCAACCCGCCCACCCACGCCGAGCGCGTCGCCGCGGCCCGCGCCAAGGGCGAGGCCGGCGCCACGCACGTGGGTGACGGCGGCGACGAGTACACCGGCACGCTGGCAGAAGAGGCACTCTGATGACAGACCCCATGACGGACATCGTCCCCGTCGAGGACAAGCCGCGCCGCACGATCGCCGTCGTGCACGCGGGGCTGGGCCAGCCCTCCTCCACGCGCCTGCTGGCCGACCGCCTGGCCGACGCCACGGTGCGCGAGCTGCAGGCCCTCGGCCACGAGGTGACCGTGCAGGTCGTCGAGCTGCGCGACCACGGTCACGCGATCATCGACGCGATGCTCACCGGGTTCCCCACCGGTGACCTGGCCCGGGACATCGAGACCATCACCGCGGCCGACGGCGTCATCGCCGTCACCCCGCTGTTCACCACCACCTACTCCGGGCTGTTCAAGTCGTTCGTCGACATCCTCGACAAGGACGCCCTGACGGGCATGCCCGTCCTGCTCGGCGCGACCGGCGGCACACCCCGCCACTCGCTCGCCCTGGAGTACTCGATGCGCCCCCTGCTGACCTACCTACGGGCCGACGTCGTCACCACGTCGGTCTTCGCGGCCACGGACGACTGGGCCCAGGCCGGCGACCACACCCGGCACGACGACGGCGCCAGCTCCCTCCCGGAGCGCATCGAACGGGCGGGCCGGTCGCTGGCCGCGATCGTCTCCGCACGCGGCGAGCACGCCAAGCCCGACGACCCCTTCGCCAGCACGCCCAGCTTCGAACGGATGCTGAGCGCCGTGTGACCAGACCGGCCGGCCATGCTCTCCATGGCCGGCCGGTCTGTTTCGTCGCGGGCGGTCCGCTGCGAGTCGCCCGGCTCTCACAGCGAGGTGGACAGGAACGAACGGATGAGCGGCACGGTCTCGTCCAGAGCGCTCTCCAGAAGAAAGTGACCGCCATCCAGGAGGTGCACGTGCGCCGCCGGCAGATCGGTCGTGAAAGCCCGGGCGCCGTCGGGACCGAAGATCGGGTCGTCGCGTCCCCAGACCGCCAGCAGGGGCACCTGGCTCTCCCGGAACCAGCGCTGGACCTCCGGGTAGAGCCTGGGGTTGGTGCCGTAGTCCTGGAACAGGGCGAGCTGTACCAGGTCGTTGCCCGGCCGGGAGAGCAGCGCGAAGTCGTAGGTCCACGTCGTGGGGTCGACGAGAGTCTCGTCGGCCACTCCGGTCAGGTACTGCCAGCGGGTCAGGTCCAGGGTGAGGGCCTGCCGGGCCCCCGCTTCGTTCTCCGGTGTCTGCTCGTACCAGTAGGCCTGTGCCGTCGAGATGAACTCGGTCTGAAGGCCCTCCACGTAGGCGTTGCCGTTCTGGCTGATCACCGCGGTGATCGCCGAGGGATCACGGATCGCCAGCCGCCATCCGATCGGAGCGCCGTAGTCCTGGACGTACACGGCGTAGCTGTGGATGCCCAGCTGATCGAGCAGGCGGGCCGTCAGGTCGGCGAGCGTGTCGAACGTGTAGGTGAACTCGCTGACCGGCGGGGCGTCGGACAGCCCGAAGCCCAGCAGGTCGGGCGCCACGAGATGCCACCGGTCGGCCAGGCGAGGGATCAGTCCACGGAACATGAACGAGCTGCTCGGGAAGCCGTGCAGCAGCACGAGCGCCGGGGCGTCGGGCGGCCCCGCCTCGCGGTAGAACAGCCGCTGACCGCCCACGACGGCATATCGGTGATGTGTGCTCATGTCCTGCACGCTACGGAGCCGCTCTGGACGGACGGTGCATGAATGGTTGACCGGCACGCGATCCCGCCGTCACGACCGGATGAACGCCAGCAGGTCCGCGTTGATCGTCTCCGCCTGGGTGGTCGGCATGCCGTGCGGGAACCCGGGGTAGGACTTCAGCGTGCCGTTGCGCACCAGCTTCACGGCGCGGGGCGCCGTGTCCGCGTACGACACGATCTGGTCGTCCTCGCCGTGCATCACCAGGACGGGCACGTTGATCCGGGCCAGGTCCTCGGTGTAGTCCTCGCGCGCGAAGGCGAACACGCAGTCGTACTGGGCGTTGGCGGCACCCATCATGGCCTGGCGCCACCAGTTGTCCACGATCGCGTCGACGGTCTCAACGCCCGGGCGGTTGAAGCCGTAGAACGGGCCAGCAGGCAGCTCTCGGAAAAATGTGGTCCTGCTGGCGGCGAGCTGGGCCTGGAGCCCCTCGAACGCAGACTGCGGCAGACCGTCCGGGTTGGCGTCGGACAGCGCGGTCGAGGGGGTGACGGCGCTGATCAGCACCACCTTCGCCACCCGGCTCTCGCCATGGCGCCCGATGTAGCGGGCTACCTCGCCACCGCCGGCGGAGTGTCCGACGTGGATCGCGTCGGTGACGTCGAGGTGCTCGGCGAGTGCCGCCAGGTCGTCGGCGTAGTGGTCCATGTCGTGCCCGCCGGCGGGCTGGGCGGAGCGGCCGTGCCCCCGCCGGTCGTGGGCGATCACACGGAATCCGTGATCCTTGAAGAACAGCATCTGGTTGTCCCAGTCGTCGGCTGACAACGGCCAGCCGTGGCTGAAGATGATCGGCTGTCCGGAGCCCCAGTCCTTGTAGAAGATCTCGGTGCCGTCCGGGGTCGTGAACGTGCTCATGGTCGCGCCTCTCCTGCATCAGTGGTTCGTCCGCGTGATCACCGGTGCCGGGCTCAGCGCCATGGCATCAGCTCGTGATTGCCCGCCGAACCTACGAGACCGCTGTGGACGGCCGCTGAACCCCCAGTGGAGCCAGGGACCGGCTCTTGTCCTGGAAGCCCACCGTCGGCACTACAGACCGCGCCGGGCGAGCCAGTCGAGAGCGGCATCGGCGAGCGCGCGCCAACCCTTGTCGAAGGCCGCGCTGTGCCCGCGTTCGGGGAACTCAACCAGTTCGGTGTCCGCACTGGACGCGGAGTAGAGCCTGTGGGCGGCCTTGACCACGACCGCGGGCACGGTGTGGTCCTTACCTGCGGCCACCAGCAGCAAAGGCCCCCGATCCGAGCGGCGCGTGTCCACCGTCGACGGCGCATTCGGTGTGAGATTGGCCGACGACACCTCGAACAGCGGCCGAGCCGGCCCCGGGATAGCGACCCGCTGGTAGAGCTGGTCGGACTCGGCACGGAGCAGTGCGTTGCCGAAACCATAGAAGAACTGCCGCTCGGTGAGGGTGACCGTTCGACGCTTGTTCAGCGGGTTGGACAGAGCCGGGAAGCTGGAACGCAGCTGGCTCCACGGCACGACCCGCACACCTTTGATCGGTGCGGGCGAGATCGCGACGGCTGCGGCGGCCTGGCCGCGTTCCAAGAGCTTCTGGGCAATGAGCCCTCCGAAGGAGTGGCCGATGACGATGGGCGGGACTCCCAGGCCGGCGAACGCCTCGGTGTAGGCGTCGGTGATCCGGTCGACGCCGACATCGGCCATCCTGGCCGGGTCGGAGCGTGTGGCGGCGGGGGTTGGCGCGTCGCCGGGCCAGCCGGGTGCGAGGCCGTCGTAGCCCTCCCTGCTGAAGTGCTCTTGCCATGGTGCCCAGGACGTGGAGTGGATCCACAGACCGTGAATGAACACGACGGGGCGTTTCATCACTGACCTCATCCGCGCAGAAGGGACATTCCGACCCTCACTACGCTAGGCGTCAGCTCTTGACGACCAGTGGAACGCAAGTGGATCTGGTCAGCGCCCAGACCGCCTGTCCAGCTGCGCGAGAAACGTGTCGGCGCGCTGGACGATCAGATGTGCTTCCTGCTCGGTCGACACCTGTCGAGCCTTACGGACTGCGGCGCGCACGGTCGCGTCGGGGTGTCCCTGCGCCTGGAGCAGGCGCGCTCGCAGGAGCAGGAGCAGTCCCTCCGCGTAGCGCTGACCGTACGTGTGCAGATAGTGGTCTGCGCGGTTCAGGGCGGCCGCTGCCGACCTCAGGTCTCCGGCGGCGAGCAGCATCTCACCGAGAAGCGCGTACCAGGTGGAGATGCACGAGCGCACAGGGTCGAGAAGATTGGCTTCGATGATCTGCTCGGCCTCTTCGGCGGCGCCGGTCGGATCGGTACCTGTGACCGCTCGGCCCCAGCACCGGGCCAGCCGCTGGTAGGTGCCCAGGAACACGTAGGAGAGGTCGGGGTCGACGGCGATGCCGCGGTCGGCCGCGTCCAGTGCCCTGGTCGGGTCCCCCGCCAGCACCGCGATCCTCGCTGACATCGTGGCCCACACCGTGACGGTGTAGCGGTCGTCGCCGGCGGCCTCTATCCGGTCCAGGACCGCGAGTCCTTCGGCCACCCGGCCGTGCAGGGCTGTGACCTCGGCCTGCAACCCGGTCATGAGCAGCTGGAGGTCGTACTGGACAGGGTTCTCGTCCCTGCTGGCCCAGTCGGCCAGGAGGGTTTGCTCGGACCGGCTCAGGTACCGGAAGGCTTCGCCGATGTTTCCGACGTCCCACTGGTGGATCCCCCACGCGTGCAGCCCGTAGGTACGCACGATCGGGTGAGGGGACGACTCCCCTAGCTTGAGCAGCTGTTGCGCCAACACGCCGGTTTGGTCGAGGTGAATGCCCTGCGCGTACGCTGCCCAGCGCGAGTAGAGGATTCCAGCAGCTTCCACCTCTCGGCCCAGCTTGCGGGCCAGGTGCTCGGCACGCTCAAGCAGCCCCAGTTCCGCGCCCGCGTACATCGAGCGCATCCCGATGACGGCGGTGAGCTCGTACAGGGCGGCCAGCTCTGCGTCAGCCAGGCCTCCGGTCCGGGACACCTGTGCGGCAAGTCGCAGCTGTTGCTCGGCCGTCTCCAGAGCGGACTTGGCCGCTGCTCGCCGGCCGGATCGCACGAGTGCGGCGGCCGTCCGTGCTGGCACGGCCAGTGGGCCGGCGGCCCACAGGTGGTGGGCGACACGTTCCGGGACGGACTCTCCGTCAGGGACCATCTGTTCCAGCGCGTCTGCGACCCGCAGGTGCAGCCTGGTGGCGTGCCGTGGCGCGGTCGTCTCGGAGATGGATTCGCGCACCAGGTCGTGCACGAAGCGCACCGAACAGGGATCGCCGGGAGTCGGGGTCAGGAGTCCCAGCGCCTGGACGGGCTCCAGCTTCTCGAGACAGGTCGCGACGTCGAGGTCGGCGACGTGGGCGAGCAGGTTGAGATCCACGTCTCGCCCGATCAGGGCGGCACTCTCGAGAAGCGCCTTGGTGCCGTCGTCCAGTGCGCCCATCCGGTCGCGGACGACGTCCCGCACGGAGGTGGGCACCCCGTCACGCCAGGCCGTGGCTCCGGTGAGCTGGTCTCCACCGGCAAGTAGCCGGGCCAGCTCCCGGACGAAGAACGGATTGCCGTCAGTGCGCGAGTGAATGGTCCGGGCGACCTCCAGATCCGGGGTCCGCCCCGTCTCGCGGCGGACGAGCTCCACCACCTCGCCGGAACCGAGTGGACCGAGGTGGAGGCGGCGATGTACTGATGACCGGCTCACCGCAGCGAGCGTCCGTCCAAGATGCGAGCCCGACCCCGGTTCGCCGTCACGGAGTGCTCCTAGGATTCCGGCGCCGCACGGCAGGCGAGAAGCCAGGTGTGCGAACAGGTGCAGGGAGGCGACGTCCGCCCACTGGAGATCGTCGATCACGATCACGACCGGTCGCTGTACCGAGACGTGGGAGATCAGTGCGACGACGTCCTCGTACAGCTGGAACTCGTTGCTGCCGCCCGGGAGTACCTGGCCGGTCAGCACGTCGTCGTGCGGTTCCAGGAGCTGACCGAGCCCACCAGCGCGCCACGACTCCTGGTCCGGACCGGTCAGGTCGTCCAGGACCGTCCGGACGATCTGCAACCAGGGCCACATCGACGGAGCACCCCCACCATCCATGCAGCGGCCCCACGCCACGAGGCAGTCCCGGTCGCCCGCTTCGCCAGCCACCTCTTCCAGAAGCCGGGTCTTGCCTGCACCTGGCTCGCCCTCGATGACGACCAGACCGGCGGCACCACCTGCCACCCGGTCCACCGCGTCCCGCAGTACCGCAAGCTCTGCGGACCGACCGACCAAGGCCTCGGGCGCTTGCGGCCTCTGGGGCACGGCTTCGGCCGCGGCCGGAGCGTGCGCGCCCGAGATTGTCACCCGACGGCCGATCTTTGGTGCGAGGTCCTGCCGCAGGACCCGCTCGTGCGCCAGCTCGAGCGCGGAGCCCGGATCGATGCCGAGCTCGTCCGCGAGTCGTGCACGGACCGCGTGGTACAAGGACAGGGCCTCAGCTTGTTGGCCCACGGCTCCCAAGGTGGTGATCAGGCTGGCCTGTATCGGTTCGTGCAACGGACCCATCGATGCGGCAAGGTGCAGGGAGGGGAGCACGGGCTCCGGCCGACCCACCCGGACCGCAAGCTCGGCCGTGGCCGTGCAAGCGCGGAAGAACTCGTCGTTCAGGCCCGTGAAGACCGGCAGCGCCTCAGGCCCGTGGGACAGCCCATCACCCGCGCATCCCTGCCAGAGCCGAAGTGCGCGCTCGTAGCGGTCCAGCGCTTCCTCGTGCTGCTCGCCGCTCAGCGCGCTCTGCGCGGATCCCACGAGGCCCCTGAAGGTCGCCAGGTCCAGTATTCCGGCACCTGCCGTGCACAGGTAGCTGTCTGCCCTGCGCACGAGGTACGAGCTCGTCCCTCGATTGGGCAGAGCCGGCTCCAGCAACCGACGAAGTGCGCCGACGTACTTGTGAATCACATTGACCGCGCTGTCCGGCGCGTGGTCACCCCAGATGAGGTCCACGAGCTCGGGCTTGCTGACCGGCTTTCCCTCATGAGCGAGCAGCAGTGCAAGGAGGTAGGCCTGCTGTCGTGGACCAATGTCCAGCTCGACCCCGCCGCGCCACAGACGCAGCGGGCCGAGGATCTGCATTCGCAGCGCGGACTCACTTCCCGGGTCCGCTTCCGCTGGAGCGGCGGTCTGCATCGTGGAGACGCCCACGTCCATCAACATCCTCGATCGAGCGGACAGATGGCCTGCACGACCGCGACGCACGTTCAACCGACGCGCACGCACCACGCGGCCATAGCGAGACTCTAGTTCCTGGAGTTTATCTCCAGCGAGACTTTCACCCGCTCAGCGAGCAGTGGATCCGGGCACGGTTCAAACCACCTGGTGAGCGCCGCGCACCGCGGGCAGGTGACGCTCTGGAGATTGACGGTGAGACCTGTATAGGCTCGAGCAATAATCGTCGAGCCGAGGATGAAGTCGCAGTGACCGACCACGCACAGCTCCCGACCCGGCGCGATCGGTACGCCGAGATGACGCGACGAGAGATCGTCACGGCAGCCCGGCAGTTGTTCGCGGTGCAGGGCTACGCGCGCACCACGGTCGAACAGATCTCCCGGGCCGCCCGCGTCTCGCCGGCCACGGTGTACGCACAATGCGGCGGCAAGGAAGGCCTGCTGGGCACTCTCATCGACATGTGGACCGCCGCGCAGCTCGTGCGTGACATCATCGCCGCATGCGAGGCCGTCGACACGGGCCGAGCGAAGCTTGAGGTGCTCGCCGAGGGATACGTCGCCATCTACGAGGAGTCCGGCGACATCATTCGCATCGTGGAACGCGCTGCTTCGAGCGTGCCCGTGGCCGAGGACTTCCTCAAGACGGCCGACGAACGACACCTGCAGGCTGTGCGCCAGATCGTCGCTCGGATCCAGGACATCGGCGACCTCGCCGACGGCGTCTCCGTGGAGGACGCGGTCAGAATCATCTTCTTCCACTTCAGGTACGACCAGTTCGCTCTTGCCGCCGACACCTTCGGCTGGGGCGTGGACCGGACCCGGCGCTGGATCACCGACCGCCTCGAGTCGGCGATCCTCCGGGACTGAGCAGCCGGCTCACGACCACGCCACTCGCCGGTGCGCCGACGTCACGCTCCGGTCCACTGGCCGTACACGGCCGGTCAACGGCCCGTCCAGTTCGCCGCCATAGCGTCTCCCGCATGAGAGTCCTGATCGTGTTGACATCCCACGACGAGCTGGGCGCCCACTGCCGGGCCCGAAGAGCAACGAGCCGCAGTTCCAGGCCTCCTACCGGCCAGAACCGGGCCTCCTCCGGGCTGGCAGCGATCGAACTGATCGCGCTCGTGCGGAACCCAGGGGGTTGACCCGATGCTCGGAGCATCTTCGGCAGCCGGCAGCCGCGGTCCTGTGCCGCCACCTCCTGTCGCCCAGTCGGGTCCGTACGTCGCCGAGGTGTCAGCGACGATGCTCGAGCAGACGGCGGCGATACGTCGCGGCGACCTGTCCAGCGTCGAACTGACCCGGATGTACCTGGAACGGATCGACGCGCTGGACCGGCACGACACCCTGAACGCCTACATCCTCTCGCGTGGACAGGACGCCCTGGCTGACGCGACCCGGCTCGATGGTCTGCGCGCGGCGGGGCGGCCCCTAGGACCCCTCCATGGCGTCCCGCTGGCCGTGAAGGACAACCTCTTCACGGCGGGAACGGTCACGTCGAACGGCACCGCGCTACTGGGAAAGTTCGTCCCGGAGCACGACGCCACCGTCGTCCGGCTGCTCCGGTCGGCCGGTGCGCTCGTGCTCGGCAAGACCAACCTCCACGAGTGCTCCTTCGGCATCACGAGCAACAACCCGCACTACGGTGCGGTGCACAACCCCTACGACCCCCTGCGCATCCCCGGCGGCTCCAGCGGTGGGTCGGGCGCGGCGGTCGCCGCGCGCTTGTGCTCGGCGGCTGTCGGTACCGACACCGGCGGGTCCGTGCGCATCCCCGCGGCCCTGTGCGGCGTCGTCGGCCTCAAGCCCACCCTCGGACGGGTGAGCCGCGGGGGGATGTTCGGCCTGTCCTGGACCTGCGACGTCGTGGGGCCCATCGCCCGCACGGTCGCGGACGCCGCCACGCTCCTGCGCGTCATGACCTCGGGCCCGGACCCGCTCGACCCGGACGCGGCACACGAGCCCCCCGGAGCGGGACTTCCCGACGGGCCCGGGGCGGGAGCACAGCGCCTCCGGGGCGCACGGATCGGGATCCCCGACGGGTTCCTCGCCGCGGACAACGCGCCGGACGTCGACCGCGTGCTGGCACAGACCCATCGGGCGCTCGAACAAGCCGGGGCGATACTCGTGCCGGTAACGGTCGCGGGGGCCGAGGCGGCCACAGCACAGGGTTTCGTGACCGTCATCCCGGAGGCGGTGGTCCTCACCGAGAGAGCCCTGAGCACGGCAGGGGTCGATGGCGGGGTGCCCGCCGGTCTCGACCGCTTCGGCGCAGACGTCCGTACGGCCTTGGGCGCTCAGGTAGGTCCGGACCCGGATCCGGTCCCCGCCTTCCGGTACGCCGAGACCCTGAGCACCACGCTCCCCGCGCTGCGGCAGGCGTTCGCCGACGTCTTCGCCGACGTGGACGTGCTGCTCACCGCAACCACACCCGCGACCGCCTCCCCGATCACCCAGGACGAGACCATGCGGCACAACGGACGGAACGTCGGCACGTTCGAGACGTTCGTGCGGTACACCTACTGCGTCTCGATGGCGGGCCTACCGGCCATCTCGTTGCCGGCAGGTACAGACTCGGCTGGGCTCCCCGTGGGTGTGCAGCTCGTCGGGCCTCGATGGGGTGAGGCCGGGCTGCTCGGGATCGCGAGCGCCCTCGAGTACATCATGCACACGTGACCAGGGTGCGCCGAGGCTCGGTCACGGACCTGACGAAGGAGACGACACCATGACAGAGAACTACGACCCGCTGATCGTCGTCGGTGTGCCGCCGAGTGGTCTGGGCTGCGGAGAGTGCCTGTCGACCGGAACTGGTTGGTGGCTGCATCTCAGGAGGTGCGCCACGTGTGGCACTGTCGGGTGCTGCGACAGCTCGCCGTCCGGCCACGCGTCGCGGCACGCGCGTGAGAGCGGCCATGCGATCATCCAGAGCTTCGAGCCGGGTGAGGACTGGTTCTACGACTTCCGCACCGACCGATCGGTCCCCGGGCCACGGCTCGCCCCTCCGGACAGCCGCCCCCTCGAGCAGCCGAGCCCGGCGCCCCTCGACCGCCTACCGTCCGACTGGCTCGACCGACTGCGCTGAACCGACGACCGCGTCTCACGCCGTTGCGCCTCGTTGCTGCGCGAGCATCAGGTGGACGGAGGCGACGGCGCCGGCTCCCTCCCCAACGGCCGAGGCGACGCGCTTGACGGATCCGGCCCGCACGTCGCCGGCGGCGAAGACGCGCGGGAGGCTGGTTTGGAACGGCAGCACCGGCGTCTGTGCGGCAGGGTCGCCTGGGTCCACGCGGGTGCCGGTGAGCAGGAACCCGTGGGAGTCTCGTTGCAGGCCGGGAAGCCAGTCGGTGTCCGGGTCCGCGCCGATGAAACAGAACAGGGTATGGCTTTGCACCTCGCGGTCGGCGGCGCCCGTCGTGCGCAGGACGACGCCGTGGAGCTCGTCGTCGCCGGTCAGTCCCACGACCTGCGTCCGGGTCCTGACCTGCACCATGGGGTGGGCCTGGAGCCGCCTGGCCAGGTACGTGGACATGCTCTGCCGGATGCTGTCGCCACGGACCACCAGGTCGACCAGCGACCCGCGTGACGCCAGGAAGAGAGCCGCCTGTCCCGCTGAGTTCGCGCCTCCGACCACCGTCACGGGCTGGGTGACGCAGTCCCTGGCATCGAGGTCCGTGGCCGAGTAACGAACCTGCCCGAGCTGCTCGAACTCCCCCAGACGTGGCACCGGGAGACGGCGGTAGCGGGCGCCGGTGGCGATGATCGCCGCCCGGGCTCGCAGATGCGTGCCGTCGGCCGCGCTCAGGACGGGTCCGGCCGGGTCGGTCGCGTCCAGCGCCATGACGTCGCACGGTGCGTACAGCTGCGCGCCGAACTTCAGCGCCTGCACGAGCGCGAGGCGCGTCAGCTCCTCGCCGCTGATGCCGCTGGGGAACCCCAGGTAGTTCTCGATCCGCGAGCTTGTCGCCGCCTGCCCGCCCGCGGCGCCGGAGTCGAGCACCACCGTGACGAGGCCCTCCGACGCCCCGTAGACCGCGGCCGCCAGTCCCGCGGGACCGGCGCCGACCACCACCAGGTCCACGTCGTGCCGCGAGTCGTCGTAGGCGAGCCCTATCGCCTCCGCGACGTCATGAGGCGTCGCCCTGCGCAGGACCCGGTCCGAGACGATCGCGGCGGGAAAGTCCGCCTCGGTCAAGCTGTGCGCGGCGAGGAGCGCCTGCGCGGGGATCGAGTCGGCCTCCAGCACCAGGTGCGGCAGCAGCAGGCGGGCCGCGAACGCCACCAGCGCACGGGTCCGGTCCGAGTTGGGCGCACCGATGATCTCCAGGACGCTCCCCGCCGCGTGTTGGATGAGGCGGCGGCGGACGCTGAACGCCTCGACGATCACGTCCGCGATGTCGACCTGTTCACCGAGCACCGCGCGAAACCGCTCCGCCCGGACCCGCACGACGGTGCCAGGACGTCTGACCCGTGCCGTGAGGAACACCGACTGCCCGGTGAGCATGCTCAGTTCCCCGGTGAAGTCACCCGGGCACCGCGAGTACACCACGTGCTCGGGTTCGGTGGCCGTGGCGTCACGCACGACGTCGACGATCGCGGACTCGATCAGGAACAGGTCGTACCGCCGGTCGCCGGTGGCGTACAGGACATCGCCCGCGGCGACAAGCTCGCGTTCGCCGTACGCGGCGAGGCGCTGGAACTGCTCGGGGCTCAGCGCCGGCGCCACGGCGCCGGCGCCGGCCTCGGGACCGGCACCGGACATGGCCCAGCCTCCTTTCGTGCAGGTGTGTTGATCGACGTGTCAGCGGGCAGTTTCTCGGGCCGCCCGCTCGATGAAGGACGCGGTTGTGTCCGGGCGGGATGCGAACACCATGTGCGAGGCTCCTCTGACTGTCTGTACCGTCGCTCCCGCCCGCTGGGCCATGTACCTCTGGGCGGCCGGCGGGATGATCTTGTCGGCGCCGCTGACCAGGGCGTAGCTCGGGATCGTGTGCCACGCCTGCTCGCCCGCGGCCGGCTCCGCGAGTGCCACGTTGGTGGCGGGGCGCTGGGTGATCGCGTAGAGCGCGGCGTCCTTGGCAGGCAGATCCCCAGCGAACCGCGGATGGAACACCTCGGGATCGATGTAGAGATCGACCACCCCGTCCGACAGCGGCACGGCCTTGAGGGAGTCACCCACGGTGCTTCCGGGGAACATGCCCGTCAGCTGTTCCGCGGTCTCACCGGTCTCCGGGATGTACGCCGCCACGTAGACCAGCGCCTTCACGTTCTCGTTCCCGGTGGCGGCCGTGGAGATGACCGACCCGCCGTACGAGTGCCCGACCAGCACGATCGGGCCCTCGATACTGTCGAGCAGGGCGGCGAGCTGCTCGGCGTCGGAGCTGACCGATCGGAGCGGGTTGGCCGCTGCGACGACCGGGTAACCGTCGGCAGTGAGCCGACTGCTGACCGCGTTGAAGCCGCTGCCGTCGGCGAACGCACCATGTACGAGGACGATCGTCGGCTTGTCGGCCGGAGCGTGGTCGTGTCCGCCCGGGTGGGCGTCCGCCGTCGTCACGGCGAACAAGCTGATGCTCGCGACGACGAAAGCCGCTGCGGCGGCGACAAGGCCCTTGAGTCTCTTCCTGATCATGGTCCCGCTCCCTGTTATCCAGTGCGTCCGGCGGGCCCCGAGCGGGCCCACCGCTCACGACGCTAGGAGCCACCGGTGGACGGGCCGTAGACGGGCGTGGCGCCGTCGGCGCTCCCGGTGGAGCCGCACTGGATCGGCGCCGACGCACCAATCAACTAGCCGTCCACACGAGCCGACCAACCTATTCCTGAGAGACTGTTGGACGAGCAGGGACGCCACCATGCACGAGCAGGCCTACGAAGCCCCGTGCACCGCCGAGGAGAGGCGGCACGAGTCGGCGACCTCCACGATCCGGAACCCGCGACTGGCCCTTTTCGCCCTGGCACTGGGCACCTTCGCGATCGGGACCGGCGTATTCGGCAGCAACGGCATCATCCAGCTCTTCGCGGCCGACCTAGACCCTGTCCATCTCCGCAGCCACCTACGCGATCACCGCCTACGCCTTCGGCGTCATGATCGGCTCGCCCGCGATCACACTGCTCGCCGCGAGTGTCAACCGCCGCACCCTGCTGCTCGGCCTGGTCGCGCTCTTCCTGATCGGCAACGGTCTGTCCGCTGTCGCCCCGAACCTCGCACTGCTGGTCGTGTTCCGGTTCGTCGCGGGCAGCGTGCAAGGGGCATTCTTCGGCGCCGGGGCAGTCGTCGCAGCCTACGTCTACGGACCAGCTTCGCCCCCGACGCGCCTACCCTCATGGGCGCCCTCAACCTTGCCGCGCTCAACCTCGCCAACTCCCTCGGCGCCGTCGGCGGCGCGATCACGCTCGACGCCGGCTGGGGAGCCCTGTCCACCGTATGGGCCGGCGCCGCCCTGACCACTGCAGGACTCCTGCTGTACGTCACCACGGTCGGCCGGCGCAGAGATCGGGCCGTCCGGGCGATCAGTGCGCAACGGCATGAAAACACCTCATGGTCTTCGTCGTGAGGGCCTTGCCGGCGGTCCCGCGGCGACCGCCGTCCTCAACTCTCACGCAAACAGAAGGGATACGCGGATGCAGATCGATCTGACCGGACGGGTAGCGCTCGTCACCGGTTCCAGTGCCGGCATCGGCCGGGCGATCGCCACCTCGCTCTCCCGCGCGGGAGCGGACGTCGTGGTCAACGGCCGCGACGCGGGGCGGGTGAGATCCGTCGCGGAGGAACTCGGCGGACTCGGGATCGTCGCCGACGTCGCCACCACTGAGGGCGCAGACCATCTTGTCACGGAGCTGCCCGAGGTCGACATCCTCGTCAACAACACAGGCGCCTTCCCGGCACGCCCGGTGTTCGAGATCGACGACGCCGAGTGGCGAGAGATCTTCGAGATCAACGTGCTCTCCGGGATCCGGCTCACCAGGCACTACGCCCAGGGGATGGCGACGCGCGGACACGGAAGGGTCGTGTTCATCTCCAGCGAGGCAGGTGTCCAGCCGCCGACCAACATGGTGCACTACGGCACCACGAAGACCGCGCAGCTCACGGTGGCGCGCGGCTACGCGCAAGCCCTCGCCGGCACGGGCGTCACCGTCAACAGCGTGCTCGCCGGCCCGACGATGAGCGACGGCGTCCTGGCCATGTGGGACGACATCTACCCGGGCCTGTCCCGCGAGGAGCAGGAAGGCCAGTTCATCGCGGACGGCCGGGTAGCCGGATCACTCATCGGGCGGTTGATCCGGCCCGAAGAGGTCGCACACCTCGTGACCTACCTCGCCTCGGACTACTCCTCGGCCACCACCGGGCGAGCGCTCGGCGTGGACGGAGGCCTGGTGCCGACGATCCTGCCGTAGCACGGCACCACCGTGCCGACTCTCGGCGCAGACAAGGTCAGGAGGCCGGCCGGACATAGCCGACCTCCTGACCGCCCTTCGACCGGGGTCAGGGTCTCAGGCTCACCGCCGAACCTCCACGTCCGTGCTCGTTTCCGAAGCCGCGAGGTCGTCCGTCCCGCCGTACTGCGCCGTCACGGTGTACACCCCGGACCGCAGTAGCGGGGGCACGAGCACCTCGGCGCGACCGTTGTGCAGTCGCACCGTGCGCTCGTAAGAGTGCCGGTCGCCCTCCCGCCCAACCGTCACGGTCACCCTGCCCGGCGGCGTGACGTCATCGGCGGAGACGGTGACCTTGACCAGGAACGGCTCCAGCGGACGGACCGAGGCCGGGGCCTTGATCTGCGTGCTGGTCGCCGCGCGCAGCAGGTCGGCGGGCACGAGCGCGCTGACCGTGGTGCGGTGCACGCCGCCCTCGTCGGTGCCCGCGTAGACCCAGGCGCCGTCCGGGCTCACGGTCAGGGACCGCACCGACATCGCCGTGAGGTCCTTGGACGCCGACGCCCACGTGGCGCCGCCGTCGGCCGAGACGAGCACGCCGGCGCCGTTGGCCGCCAGGCCGTACGGGCGCCAGCGGGCCGCGCCCGCGACCAGGAGCTCCGTACCCGCGGCCGGACCGTCCGGCACCTCGACGGCCACGAACGTGCCCACCGCGGCGGACGTGTTCGGCACCTCGGCGTCAGCGAAGGTCTCGCCGCCGTCCGTGCTGACCTGGATCCCCGGCGTCTTGCCGATCACCACGTGGTCGGTGTCGGCGGGGTCGACCCAGACGGACCGCGTATCCCCCTCCGTCAGCCGGGCGACCGTGCTGCCGAGGTCGTCCGACCGGTACAGGCCGGCCGTCGTGGCTAGCCAGAGTCGTTCCGGGTTCTCGGGATCGAAGGAGACCTGGTTGATCCGCAGCTGGTGGGGATAGGTCGTCCAGTGGGCGAACCCGTCCTGGGAGACCATGACTCCCGCCTCGTGCTGGGTCACGAAGGACACGGCGACGGTGTCCCCACCTTCGCCCGTCGTCTCGTGCGGCGAGACGGCGAGGCTCAGGGCCTTGAACCCGCCGTACGGCCCGACGTCGGTCAGGTCGCCGTCGCCGGCGCCGGACGTGCCGGTCCGGATCTTGCCCAGTCCGAGCGCGTCCGCGCCGATGGCCCAGACGGCCCGGTCGCCCACCGGTGACTGAACCACCTCGTCGAGCTGGAACCCGATCCAACCCTCGTGACCGGAAGGTCCCCAGTCCGGCGTGTCCGCAGAGACGTCGGCGAGCGGCCGTGTGTGCAGACCGTAGTCGTCCACGGCACGCAGCACGGCCTCACCCTCGGCGTCCGTGCCGACCTCGACGTCGTAGACGTCGGTGCCCGGCACGCCGGTGCGGTCCCAGTGCTCTCCGTCGTCGGTCGCGTAGTAGCCGGCTGCCTCCATCGCGAGGACGATGCTTCCGGCGGGCTTGCCGGGCCAGTGGTCGATGTCGGTCGCGAGCGAGCCGTCGACGGGTAGCGGGTGCGTGACCCAGGTCGCGCCACCGTCGTTGCTGGTGCTGTAGCTCGACAGGCCTGCGGCGTACACGGTGCCCTCGACCAGCGAGGCCTGGGTGACGTAGGACTGGCCGGTGTCCGGGCCCTTGGTCCAGGTGGCACCGCCGTCGGAGGAGATCAGCGCGAGGCCGTCCCCCTGGATGGCGACCGCGGCGGCCCCGTCACCGACGACACCCTGGGGGAAGGGGTCCGCGGCAGTGGTCGTGTAGGTCTGCGTGACCTCGCTGCCGCCCGCCAGGATGTCCGCGACGCGATAGATGCCGTGATAGGTGGTGATCAGCAGGTCGTCGCCGGCGAAGGCGGCATTGGACACCGCACCGTTCCAGGCAGGGGCGACCCGGCGCCAGTTCTGCCCGCCGTCCTTGCTGAGGTAGACGCCGTCGTCGGTGACCGCGGCCAGCGCGTCGCCCTGGGCGACGAGCTCTGCGATCGCGACGTCCGGGAACGGCAGCACCGTCCAGGTGGCACCCGCGTCCGGGGTGTGCACGATGCGGCCGGCGTAGCTCGGGTCCATGACCGCCCTGCCGGAGGAGCCGTTCAGGGCGACGTAGAAACCGGCAGGCCTGGTCGTGTCGGCCACGGGGATGCCCCAGCCGTCGGCGACGGGCATGCTGCGCACCCGCCGCCAGGTCGCGCCGTAGTCGGTGGTGACGAACGGGTGCACACCCGTGGACGCCATCGCCAGGCCGGTTCCCGGAGCGGTCGGCGACGTGGCCAGGGCCCTGGCCACACCGGTGCGTCCGACCTGCTCCCACTGCCCGGGCTGGTCGACGCCCTCGGACTGCACGCCACCGGTACCGGTCAGGGTGCGGCCGGTCACCGTCGCGCGGGCAGTGATCTTGTAGGTACCCGGCTCGTCGAGCGGCACGGTGCCGCGGTACCAGCCAGGGCTGGTGCCGACGGCGGTGAGCGTCGCGGCGTACTCCTCGCCGGACGGGGCGGTCGCCCGCAGCGTGGGCGCCGTCTCGGGCGCCATCGGCGTGTGGACGAACACGTCGGAGCTGCCGGTGGCCAGCGACGGCGAGGACTGCACGTACAGCGGGCGCACGTAGGACGCGTACGGGACGCGCACGGTCGTGCCGTCCGAGACGGAGCCGACCACGACGCCGGAGGTCTCGCCGTCGATCTCGCCGGCCTTCGGGGTGACCGCGAGGTCGACCGAGGCCTGTTGGCCCGCCGCGATCCGCAGCTTCCGGGTGGACAGCTCGACCTTGCCGGTGCTGTTCTTCGACGCCTCCGCGGAGAGCCGGACGGTCACCGCGCGGTCGCCGGAGTTGCGCAGCACGACGGTGCTGGTGCGGGTCGGGTTCGGACCCATGTCGGCCAGCCCCAGGGAGAGGGCGTCGGGCGTGGCCGTGACCTTCTGGTCGACGGCGGCGGCGACGTCGAGCTTGCCGGCGCCCTGGGCGGACGGCGACACCTCGGCGTCGTCGGACTCGAGTTCCTGTGCGCTGCCGATGAGGGTCGCGCGGAGCTGCTCGGCGGTCTGCTCGGGACGTGCCTGGGCCAGCAGGGCCGCGGCCCCGGCGACGTGCGGCGCGGCCATCGAGGTGCCGGACATCCGGTACTGGTCGCCGGGCACCCCGTACATGGCCGGGATGTCGGACATGATCTCGAAGCCTGGCGCCACGATCTCGGGCTTGAGCGTCATGGCGTCGCTCGGGCCGCGGGAGCTGAAGTCGGTGATCGTGTCGGTCTGGTCGACCGAGCCGATGGTGCCCGAGACGGTTCCGGCCGCGACCTCGGACTTGAAGGTCTGGTGGTGGGCCGAGCTGATGTTCATCATGACCAGGGACTCGCGACGCAGGTCGAAGCCGCTGCCGGCCAGGACGTTCGCGGACCCCTGGGGGCCGGAGCCGTGGTCGCCGGCCGGGTCGGTCGCGCTGGGCGCGTAGAGCAGCGCGCCCACGGCCCCGTGCTCCTCGGCGAGGAGGGCCTGCGTCAGGTGCGGCACCTGCATCTCGCCCAGGGAGGTCGTGGTGACGCTCTGCATGACCACGATCGCGCCGCGCACGTCACCGGCCTGCGCGTAGTCCTCCTCGTCGAGGCCGTCGCCGACGTCGACCAGCCGGCCCGTGATGCCCTCGGCCGGCGGGTTGGCCGACATCGGGAAGCGGGTGACCACCAGCGGGCGGGGTGCGTCGCCCTGCCGGGCGCCGTCGAGGGTCAGGGTCGGGTCGGCGACACCGGTCACGCTCGCGCCGACGGCGATGACACCCTCGGCGGCGGCCGGCGAGCTGACGCTCTGGTCGTACGGCCCGGCGTTGCCGGCCGCGGCCACGACCACGACGCCCTGCCGCACGGCGGCGGTCGAGGCGCGGCCCAGCGGGTCGGTGCCGTCGCCGGGCGTGCCGAGGCTCATGTTCACGACGTCGGCCGGGTAGTCGCCCAGCGGGTCCGTCGCGGCCTCCAGCGCGAGCAGCAGGTCCTCGGTGGTGCCGCCGCCGTTGGCGTCCATGGCCTTCCACGCCGTGAACGTCACGTCGGGCGCCATGCCGGTCAGGTTGTCCCCGCCGGCGCCGACGATGCCGGCCACGTGCGTGCCGTGCATGTGGTCGTCCATCGGGTCGTCGTCATCATTGGCGAAGTCGTACCCGTCGGCCACGCGGTGGCCGGGGCCGAACCCGCCGCCGAGGTCGGCCAGCGTGTAGTCGATGCCCGTGTCGATGATCGCCACGGTGCGGCCCTCGCCCGTGACGGATGCGCCGTCCGCGTCGGTGCGGTCCCAGACCTGCGGGGCGCCGGTGGCGGGGATGTTCACCTCGTCGCCGAGGATCCTCACCGGGGCGTCCTTGGTCACGCGCGCGACGCCGGGGGCAGAGCGCAGCTCGGCCAGATCGGCCGGGTCGACGGTGGCGACCATCGCGTCGAGCACGCCGGTAACCGACTTCGGATCGTCGAGCTCGACATCGTGGCGCTCAAGCCACGACGTGACGCCCTGCTGCGCCTCAGTGACGGTGTCGACAGCGGCACGGTAGTCGGCAGTGAACGCGCTCCGCGCGGTAGCCTGCCGTGCGCGGGCTGCGGCGACCTCCTCGGTACCGACGACCTCGGCAGCAGTGGGAGCGTCGAGCTCGATGATGACCCGTACAGGAGCAGCATCAGGTGTGGCATCCGGCGACGCGACGGCGGCACCCGGACACATGATCACAGAGGCCGAGACGAGGGTGCCCGTGACGAGAGCACCCCAGCGGCGGCCGGAGGACAAAGGTTGCATGGGGGTTGTCTAGTGACTGCTCATACGTGGGGGCAATGGCCGCGATGGCCGCATCCGGCCACTGGCCGGTACCGGCCGCAAGTGTTTACACGGCCGACACGCAGCACTGCAGGGGCCGGGTGAATTGCCCTGAATGTCACGCGGGGCTATGTAGGGGTCACCTCCTACCCTGACGATGAGCGCTCAGGTCAGTTTCGAGGAAGGTCTGCCCCATGCCGCCGAGGGCGGGGCAGATCTGGCCCCGGACCTCGTCATGGGCAAGCTGCATCCCGGCACGGACCTGGCCGGGCAGGCCGCCATGGTGATGGACCGTCTCGCCCTGGAGGCCCACCACCAGGTCTCTGGCGTCGACCTGCACCTCACGCAGACGATGCACGTCCGTCACCGTGAGTGCTCTTGGCACTGGTTTCCTCAGTTGGGGGGCGATCGTTCGACGCATCGGGTTGTCTCTCATTGCGTGTGAATGACGGCACGGTCCAGCACGATATTGAGGATGCTGCGGACTCGAACCGCCGTGGTCGCCATGTCGCTGTCGCCCCGAGTGCCACTCGCCACCACCGAGTTGATGAGGCGCTGACACAATGCCGGCGTGAGCTCGTCCAGACGCTTGTCGCCCAAGAACGGCGCCACGTATCGGTCGAGTTGGTACTCGTACTTGTCAATCGTCTGTGGCTTCATGGGCGGGCGCGGCCAAGGTGGACCGGACCCGCATTTCTGTGACCCACTGACGACATGCGAGTCCGACCTTCGAGTTCGGCTTCAGCTCGTCCGAACCACGTGCTGCCTTGAGGAGCTCCGCAACAGCCGCCTGAACCTTCAGGCGAGCCTCATCCTCTCGGGACCCGTTTCGAGAGACAGGCACGAGTTCTCCGTCATAAGTTTGAGCCAGGTTCGCGCACGCCACGTCTCCGGGCCGCTTTGCTTGGTGGTACTGCCGTGTTCCCCCGGCTTGAGCTCCGTTCTGCCCATCGTCTACCACCCCGATCCGGTGGTGCGGTTGTCGGCGGTTGCTCCGTCGTCACCACGTTCGGGGGCCCGCGACGCGCGACTCAAGCCAGGCACGCACGTCCGCGTCAGCGAACAACAGGTGCCGGCCGATCTTGTAAGCCCGGGGCCCATAGCCGTGCTTCCGCCAGGTATGGACAGTCGCGGGTGTCGTACGAAGCAAGGCGCACAACTCGTCGAGTGTCCACATGGGAGTGCGGTCCATCGGGTGGTCATGGCTGGCGCTCATGTATCGGAGGTGTGCTGGCCGTACCAGCAAGGTCGGGTGTCCGTAGGCACTGACGATCACCGGTGGGCGTTCGAACTGTGTCATGAACCGTGTCATCGCGGGTCAGGTGTCCCTTCGTCGGGCGCCCCGCGAAACGACGAAAGCCGCCGACCAGGTCAGATACCCGGTCGGCGGCCTCGGTCGAGCAGGCTCAGCCGGACTTGCGGCGGAACATCTTCTGCACGGGGCCGGTCGTCTCCGAACCGTGCACCGAGCCCGTGTTCACGTCGCCTGCGGCGGAACGGCCGCGTGCGGCGTTCTTCCGGTCCAGCGCTTCCTTGAACCGCGCCTTCGCGTCCACGCTCGGCGCGGTCGCGGCCTTGGGCGCCTCAGCGTCCTGAGCCACTGCCTCCTCGGCACCAGGCTTCTCGTCCGTCACACCGATCACCTCCTCCTGTTTCGGGGGTCCCTCGATCGGGTCCGTCGTCGGCCCCAGCCTGCACCACCGCGCGCCAGGGTGCCAATCGCTTTTCGTCCCCGCCGGCGCGCGGCCCGTCCGGCCGCTACGCCTGCGCCGCAGCGCGCTCCGCCGCGCGCTCGGCGCGCTCCGCGCGCAGGGACGTGATGGCGCTCTCGAAGTCCTCGAGCGAGTCGAACGACTGGTAGACGCTCGCGAACCGGAGATAGGCCACCTCGTCGAGCTCGCGCAGGGGGCCGAGGATCGCGAGGCCCACCTCGTACGCGTCGATCTCGGCGCTGCCGTTGCTCCGCAGGGTCTCCTCGACCCGCTGCGCCAGAATGGCCAGGTCGTCGTCACTGACGGGGCGGCCCTGGCAGGCCTTGCGCACGCCCGCGGCGACCTTGTCGCGGCTGAACGGCTCGGTGGCGCCGGAACGCTTGACCACCGACAGGCTGGCCGTCTCGACGGTGGTGAACCGCCGGTTGCAGTTCGGGCACTGCCGCCTGCGCCGGATCGACAGGCCGTCGTCGGCGGTCCGCGAGTCCACCACGCGCGAGTCGGCGTGGCGACAGAACGGGCAGTGCATGCTGACTCCTGCGTGGTCGGCCACGGACCGGAGACATCCGGTCGCGCCCCGACCGTAAGCGGGCAAACCACCCCCATGCAACATCGCCGCAACATTTGACGGCGAATCGTGGCCTCCGTCCACTTCGTCGGGGCGTTCGGCCACTTTTCGGGGGCCCTCCGGTCACTCCTTCGGGAGCAGGAGGAGCTCGCCGACCCGCACGGTGCCCGACGTCATCTCGTTGAGGTCCTGCAGCCGTGCGACCGCCTGCCGGACGTCCTCCCCGGGCTCCGCGATCTGCTCGGCGAAGCCCCAGAGCGTCTCCCCCGGCTGCACCGCGTGCACGCGGACCTCCGTCGGCTCACCCGGCGAGCTGGCCACGGCGGTCGCTCCCCACGTCGCCATCGGCGCGACCACGAGCATCGCCAGCAGCACCAGCACGACCCGGCCGCGCCGGGTGAGCCGCAGCCCCGCGAGCCCGAGCCGGTCGGCGAACGTGCGCGGCCCGCGCGGCGCGTACGAGGAGGCGGTCGGACGCGGCCGGGGCGGTGCCGACGCCCGGCTCGGGGTGTGCGCCGGGCCCGGCCGATACGCCCGGACCGCGCTCGATCCGGGCACCGTCGCATACGCCGGCCCGTACACCGGGGTGTACTGCCGCAGCGGGATCACGTCCCCCATGGCCCCTCCTCGAAAGGTGACTCGAACTCTTGTCCGTCATACACACGTTCGTCGAACGCTCGTACCATTGTGTAGCACGGGACACCGTAGAAGTCGAGACACGCTCGAACATTCGTTTGAGCCGAGCACATTTGTGATCTAGAGTGGGCAGCGCACAGGAGAACATTTGTCGGAACGGGAGGGGCACGGGCATGACGGGACGGGACGGGACCAGCGACACGAGAGCCGTCGACACGGCACTCTCGGGCGTCGCCACGTTGGACGCGCCGGGCGACGGGGCGGTCGCCGGCGTGCACGCGATCTCGCCGGCAGACCGCCTCACCGAGCGGCAGCGCCTTGTGCTGGACACGATTCGGCAGTCGTTCGAGACGCGCGGATACCCGCCGTCGATGCGCGAGATCGGCGAGGCCGTCGGGCTGGCCAGCCCGTCGAGCGTCAAGCACCAGCTCCAGATGCTGGAGAAGAAGGGCTTCCTGCGCCGCGACCCCAACCGGCCGCGTGCCATGGAGCTCGTCGAGCCCCTGGCCGAGCAGGTCGAGAAGCCGACGCGCGGTGAGATCCACTGGCCCGAGCCGCGGCGTAGCGGCCAGGTCCACTGGGGCGGTTCGGTGCCGGACGACGCGAGCACCCCGCCGCCGTCGTACGTGCCGCTCGTCGGCCGCATCGCGGCCGGTGGGCCGATCCTCGCCGAGCAGGTCGTCGAGGACGTCTTCCCGCTCCCCCGCCAGCTCGTGGGTGACGGCGAGCTGTTCCTCCTCAAGGTCGCGGGCGACTCGATGGTCGACGCCGCGATCTGCGACGGGGACTGGGTCGTGGTGCGCCGCCAGAACGTGGCCGAGCAGGGCGAGATCGTCGCCGCCATGATCGACGGCGAGGCCACGGTCAAGACGTTCAAGCAGACCGACGGGCACGTGCTGCTGCTGCCGCAGAACCCGGCCTACGAGCCCATCCCGGGTGACGAGGCGCAGATCCTGGGCCGCGTCGTCGCGGTGCTGCGCAGCCTCTGACCCGAGGCACCAGGGTTCCCGACAGGCCCGATCACCGGCTCACGGTGGTCGGGCCTGTCGCGTTGCCTACCCCCTAGAACCCGAAACGCCGCTGCACCGCACGCACGCTGTCGGCCGATGCGCGCAGCCCGGCCAGCTCGTCGTCCGACATGGGTACCTGCACGGTGCTCGTGACGCCTCGCCGGTCCACGAGGGACGGCACCGACAGGCAGACGTCGCTGATGCCGTGGTAGTCATCGAGCAGCGAGGACACCGGCATGATCCGGCGCTCGTCCTTGAGCACCGCCTCGATGATGCGGGTCGCGGCCAGGCCCACGGCGTAGTTGGTGGCGCCCTTGCCCGCGATGATCCGGTAGGCCGAGTCGACCACCTCGTGGTGCACCTCCGCGCGCACCGCGGCGTCCAGGGGCGCGGCGCCACCGACCGGCACCCAGTCGAGCAACGGCACGCCGCCGATCGAGGCGGAGCTCCAGAGCGCGATCTCCGAGTCGCCGTGCTCCCCGGCGATGTAGGCGTGCACGTTCCCGACGGCCACCCCGCACCGTTCCGCGAGCACCACGCGGAGCCGCGACGAGTCGAGCACGGTGCCGCTGCCGAAGAGCCGCTCGCGGGGCAGCCCCGAGATCTTGAGGGCCGCGTAGGTCACCACGTCCACGGGGTTGGTCACCATGAGGTAGGTCGCGTCGGGTGCGACCTCGACCAGGCCCGGCAGGATGGTGCGCATCAGACCGATCGTCGCCTCGGCGAGGTCGACGCGGCTCTGGCCGGGCTTCTGCTTGGCGCCCGCCGTGACCACCACGACGTCGGCCCCCTCGCACACCGCCGGATCGTCCGAGCCGATCACGTGCGCCTGGGACGTGAACATCAGCCCGTGCTGCAGGTCCAGCACCTCGGCGTCGACCTTCTGCCGGTCGATGTCGAGCAGGGCGATGGTGCGGGCGGAGCCGCGGGTCAGCGCCGCGAAGGCGAGCGTCGACCCCACGGCCCCCGCACCCACCACGGCGATCTTGGTGGTGCGGGATCCGGCGGGCTGGGCGGCGGGGACGTCCGAGGGGGCTGCCATGCCCTCAGGCTATGTGTCGAGCCTGGCGAGCGCGGCGCGGACCAGCTTCGGGTCGGTGGTGGGCCAGAACCCGGGCATCGACCGGGTCAGGAACGACGCGTACCGTGCCGTCGCGAGCCGTGGGTCGAGGACCGCGACGACGCCCCGGTCGTCCATGCTGCGCACCAGGCGTCCCGCGCCCTGCGCGAGCAGCAGCGCGGCGTGCTGCGCGGACACTGCCATGAACCCGTTGCCGCCCGCCTGCTCGACGGCGCGAGCGCGCGCGGCCTTGACCGGGTCGTCCGGGCGCGGGAACGGGATGCGGTCGATGAGCACGAGCTGGTTGGACGGTCCCGGCACGTCGACGCCCTGCCACAGGGACAGCGTGCCGAACAGGCACGTGGCCGGATCCTCGGCGAACTCGCGCACGAGGGTGGGGAGCTGGTCGTCGCCCTGGGCCAGGATCGGGAAGTCGAGCCGCTCCCGCATCGCCTCGGCTGCGGCGTTCGCGGCGCGCCGGGACGAGAACAGCCCGAGCGTGCGACCGCCCGCGGCCGTGATGAGCTCCGCGATCTCGTCGAGCTGCGCCTCGGTGGTCGGCTCGCGACCGGGGGCGGGCAGGTGCCGCGCGATGTAGAGGATGCCCTGCTTCGGGTAGTCGAACGGGCTGCCCGCGTCGAGACCCTGCCACGGCGGGGCGTCGGCGCCGTTGAGGCCGAGTGTTCCGGCGACGGCGTCGAACGTGCCGCCCAGCGCCAGCGTCGCCGAGGTGAACACGCCCGTCGACTCGCCCAGCAGGTGCGTGCGGATCAACCCGGCCACGTGCAGCGGGGCCGCGTGCAGCCGCGTCACGTTGTCGCCGAACCCGCCCCAGCCGTTGTCCGGGCGCGAGCACCACAGCACGTCGGCGGTCGTGTCCTGCGCCGCCATGCGCTCCGCCGTCTCGAAGAGCTGGAGCATGGCGCCCTGCGCCATCTTGAGCCCCGGGTCGGGCTGGCCCGCGTCCTTGCCCTGGGCGCCCTTGCCGCCCTCGGGCTTGAGGGTGCTCAGCACCTCGCGCGCGGCGTCGCGCACCGCGCCGACCGCCGTGCGCAGCGCGTCCGGCAGGCCGCTCGGGAACCGCTCAGCCGGCGCGGTGACCAGCAGGGTGCCGAGGCTCTGCGCCGCCGCGTCCAGGGTGTCGGTGTTGGTGCCCGCGTGGCGCCGGGCCAGCCGCGCCGCGCTCTCCACCGACGCCATGGACAGGTCCACGGTGGCCGACGACGTCACACGGTCGGTGAGCTCGTGCGCCTCGTCGACCACCACGACGTCGTGCTCCGGGAGCACGCCCGGGCTGCCCGTGGCCGCGATGCCGAGCATCGCGTGGTTGGTGACCACCACGTCCGCCTCGCGGGCGGCGGCCCGCGCCTTGTCCGGGAAGCACTCGGCGAGCATGGGGCACCTGCCGCCCAGGCACTCCATCGCCGTGACGGACACCTGGCGCCAGGCCCGCTCGGGCACGCCGGGCACCAGGTCGTCGCGGTCACCCGTGTCGGTCTCGCCCGCCCACTCGTGCAGGCGGCGGACGTGGTCGGCGAGCGAGGCGCCGTCGTCCCGGCGGCGGCTGCGGGCGGCGCCCCCGGCGGCCTCCTCGGTCCTGGGGTGGTCCTCGCCGCCGGGCAGGTCGAAGAGGGTGGTCTCGTCCTCCGGGTAGCCGCCGCCCACCTTGTGCACGCACAGGTAGTTGTGCCAGCCCTTGAGCAGCGCGATGCGCGGCTCGCGCGGCAGCGCCGGCGCGACGGCCTTGGCCACGAGCGGGAGGTCGCGCGTGATGACCTGTCGCTGCAGGGCGAGCGTGGCGGTGGAGATGATGACCTTGCTCTGCGCGGCCACGGCATGCCGGACGGCGGGCACCAGGTACCCGAGCGACTTGCCCGTACCCGTGCCCGCCTGCACCAGCAGGTGCTCGCCCTTGTCGATCGCCTCGCCGACCGCGACGGCCATGCGGTGCTGGCCCTCTCTGCGCCCGCCACCGAGCTGTCCGACGGCGAGGTCGAGGAGCTCCTCCACCTCGGGAATATCGGCGGAGTCGGAGCTTGCGGCGGGTGCGTCGGGAAGGCTGGTCACACGCTCGATCCTAGGCCGGACCACCGACATCCACCGTGCCTCGTCCACAGGTCCGGCCGAGCCCCGAACCCGGCCCGGACCCCGGTCCGCGCATCTCTGGGACGGACCCCGGCCGGGGCCGCCGGCTACCCCTTCACGGCCCCGCCCAGGCCCGCGCCACTGAGGAACAGGCGCTGGAACGCCAGGAACAGCGCGATGGGCAGCACGGTCGAGATCGCGAGCGCCGCGAGGAACACGTCGAGCTCCAGGTAGGGCGCGATGGCGGGCAGGCGGACGGACAGCGGCTGGTTGTCCGGGTCGGGCAGCACCAGCAGCGGCCAGAGGTAGTCCTTCCAGGCGGCGATCACGGCGAACACCGAGACGACGCCGAGGATGGGCTTGGACATGGGCAGCACGATGGACCACAGCAGCCGGAAGGGTCCGGCGCCGTCGACCCGCGCGGCCTCGAAGATCTCACGCGGCAGGCCGTCGAAGAACCGCTTGACGAGCAGCACGTTGAACGCGCTGGCGCCCATCGGCAGCCAGACCGCCCAGAAGGTGTTGAGCAGGCTGATGTGCAGCAGCGGCACGTCGAGGATCGTGAGGTAGAGCGGGACGAGCAGCACGACCGCCGGCACGAAGAGCGTGGCGAGCACGAGGCCGAAGATCAGGTTGCCGTACCGGGGTCGCAGCACGGACAGCACGTAGCCGCCCGTGGTCGCGACGAGGAGCTGGAAGAACCAGGCACCCACCGCGAGGATCAGCGTGTTGACGAAGTAGTGGTCGATCTCGGCGCGGCCCCACGCGGTGGTGAGGTTGGCCCAGTCGATCCCGTTCGGGAAGAGGCCGAGCGGCTGGCGCAGGGTGTCCTGCGTCGGGGTGACGGCGGCCTTGGCGAGCCAGAGGATCGGCCCGAGCCCGGCGAGGACCAGGGTGACCAGGAGGCCGCCCTGGAGCACGCCGAGCGAGCCCCGTACGCTCGCCCGCCGGCGGTCGTGGGCCGAGACGATGCCCCGCTCGGCGACCGCGACGGCGGCCGGCCGGTTCTTGACTGCCATCAGCTGCTCCAGGGTCGGGTCACGCGGAAGTAGATCGCGGACAGGACGGCGAGGACGCCGGCGAGCATGAGGCTCAGGGCGGTCGCGGCCCCGTAGTTGCCGCCGAGGCTGCTGCCGAACGCGTAGTCGTAGATCAGCATGAGAACGGTGAGGGTCGCGTTGTTGGGGCCACCGCCGGTGAACAGGAACGGCTCCAGGAACACCTGGGAGGTGCCGATGACCTGCAGGATCAGCGTGATGAACAGGACGCCGCGGAGCTGCGGCAGGGTCACGTGCCAGATCTTGCGCCACACGCCCGCGCCGTCCACCTCGGCCGCCTCGTAGAGCTCGGTGCGTACCCCGACCAGTGCGGCGAGGTAGATGATGACGGTCCCTCCGGCCGCGGCCCAGGTGGCCTCCAGCACCAGGGACGGCATGGCGCTGGACGCGTCCTGCAGCCAGGGGAACGGCCCGAGGCCCACCCAGCCGGCGATGGTGTTGAACACGCCGGTCGGCGAGGCGTCGTAGAAGAACTTCCACAGCAGCACGGCCACGACGGGCGGTACGACGACGGGCAGGTACGCGAGCGCCGAGAACAGGCCCCGCATGCGCCGCACCTCGCTCATCAGCACGGCGGCGGCCAGCGGCAGCGGGTAGCCGAACACGAGCGCGAGCAGCGCGAACCACAGGGTGTTCGCCACGGCCTTGCCCAGGAGCGGGTCCTGCAGCACGAACACGAAGTTGTCGAGCCCCACGAACTCGGGGGTCGAGATGAGGTTGGTCTGCTGGAGGCTCATGACGAGCGCCCGGCCGATCGGGAACCAGGAGAACACCCCGAAGACCAGGATCATCGGCAGCGCGATGATCAGGGTGCTCAGGCCGCCGTCGCGCAGCCAGTCCCGGGGCGTGCGGCGGGCACGCGGCCGGGGTCCGGACGACGACGGCTGCGGGGCCGTCGTCGTCCGGAGCGGGCTGGAGAGAGTCGTCATCCCAGGGTCAGCTGCGGTCGAGCAGTCCCTGGACCTGGGTCTGGGCGTCGGCGAGGAGCGCGTCGACGTCCGCGTTCTCGTCCGTGAGCACCGCCTGGACCACGGGGTCGAGTGCCGCGTACACGTCCTGCGTGGCGACGGCGGGCTCGGGGATGACGGGCTGGTCGAACATCTGGTCCGTCATGGGGGCGAAGTTCTCCAGCGGGACGTTGACCAGGTCCTTGATCCACGCCTGCTGCTGCTCGTAGGTCTCGCGGTCGAAGATCGGCAGTGCCGGCGCGCCCACGGGCTGGTCGGTCTCCGCGGCGACCTCCGCCTCGGCGACCGCCTGCTCCTGGTCGGTCAGCTTGGAGATGTAGTAGAAGTCGATCCACTTCACGGCCGCGGCCTGCTCGGCCTCGGACGCCGCGGAGCTCACCGCGGCGAGCGTGCCGCCGCCGAGCGTGCCGGCGTCGTCGCCCTCCAGGGGCAGCACCGTGACGCCGTACTCGTCCGGGTTCATCTGGTTCTGCGTGAACAGGTTGGGGTAGTTGGCGCCGCCCGAGACGTACATGCCGATCTTGCCGGCGGCGAAGTCCTGGTTGATGGTGCCCCAGTCGTACAGGAAGCTGGAGCCCATGGAGTTGTCCTCCCAGCGCATCTCGTGGAGCATCTCCAGCGCCGCGACCGTGGCGTCGTTGTCGACGGTCGCGGTGGTCTCCTCGCCCTCGCCCTCGGTCATGCGGCCGCCCAGCGCGTAGGTCTCCGTGGTGAGGATCCAGCCGCCGGTGTTGCTCTGCGTCATGTGGGCGTAGCCGGCCTGGCCGGTCTTGTCCGAGATCGCCTTCGCGGCCTCGCGCACCTCGTCCCAGGTGGTCGGGGGGTTGTCCGGGTCGAGGCCGGCCTCCTCGAAGAGCGCCCGGTTGTAGTGCAGGCCCTGGTTGTAGGCGGCGATCGGCACGGCCCACATGTTGCCCTCGGCGTCCTGGCCCGCGGCGGCGATGGTGGGGTTGAACTGGTCCGCGTACGGCAGCTCGGCGACGAGCTCGCTGACGTCGGCGATCTGCCCGCGCTCGATGAGGGCGCGCCCGTCGGTGAACGGGATCGGGAAGACGTCGGGCAGCGTGCCGCCCGCGAGCTCGGCGGCGAACGTGGTGCCGGACCAGGTGAACTCCTTTGTCTCCACCTGGATGTCCGGGTTGGCCTCCTCGAACTGCGCGATGCGCTCGTCGAACGCGTCGATCGCGGCCTGCTCGAGGCCGGCGTCGATGGAGACCTCGATGGTCACGGGGCCCTCCGGCTCGTCCGCGGCGTCCGAGGACGAACCGCAGGCCGTGAGTGTTCCCGCGAGCGACAGGACACCCACCAGGGCGAACGCCGCGCGCTTGTTTGCTGACTTCATTGTCACTCCTTGGTCGTGTGCCGCTGGGTCGGCACGTCTGGGGGAAGGTGGTTCTCGGCCGGGCGCCGAGGATCAGGACGGCAGGCCGAGCCAGACAGCGATGTCCGGTCCGACGACGCCGTCGACGGGGCCGCTCGCCAGGAGCACCGTGGCCCCGGCGGGCAGGGGGACGGGGTTCGTCCCGAGGTTGGCGACGCAGGCGAAGCCCGCGCCGCGGGTGAAGGCGAGGACGTCGTCCCCGCCGAGGTCGAGCCACGCGAACTCCTCGGCGTGCAGCGCGGGGAGGCCGCGACGCAGGTGCAGCGCCTGGCGGTACAGGCTCAGCATCGAGCCGGGGTCGGCGTCCTGGGCCTCGACCGAGAGGTCGGCCCAGCCGGCCGGCTGGGGCAGCCAGGGCGCCGCGCCGTCGTCGGGCCCGAAGCCCAGGCTTGCGCCCGTGCGCGCCCACGGCAGGGGGACCCGGCAGCCGTCGCGGCCCGGGTCCACCCCCTCGGAACGGAAGTGCATGGGGTCCTGGATCAGCTCGCGCGGCACGTCGGCCTCGGGCAGGCCGAGCTCGTCGCCCTGGTAGACGTACAGGGCGCCCGGCAGCGCGGCGACCAGCAGCGACGCGGCCCGCGCGCGGCGGGTGCCGAGGTCCAGGTCGGACGGCGTGCCGAACCGCTTGGCGGCGAAGTCGAAGGACGAGTCCGCGCGGCCGTACCGGGTCACGGGCCGCGTGACGTCATGGTTGGAGAGCACCCACGTGGCCGGTGCGCCGACCGGGGCGTGCGCCTCGAGCGTGGTCCGGATCGACTCGCGCAGCTCCTTGGCGTCCCAGGGGCGCGCCATGAAGTCGAAGTTGAACGCCGTGTGCATCTCGTCCGGCCGGAGGTACTGCGCGAAGCGCTCCTGGTCCGCGAGCCATACCTCGCCGACCAGCACGCGAGGCTCCGCGTAGTCGTCGGCGACACGCCGCCAGCCGCGGTAGACGTCGTGGATCTCGTCGCGGTCCAGGTGCGGGTGCTCCCCCGGGCCGGGGGTCGCGGGCACCTCGCGCAGCTCCGGGTCCTTGATGATGAGCGCCGCCGAGTCGATCCGGATGCCGGCCGCGCCGCGGTCGAACCAGAACCGCAGCACGTCCTCGTGCTCCTGCCGCACGTCGGGGTGGTTCCAGTTGACGTCCGGCTGCTCGGGCGTGAACAGGTGCAGGTACCACTGGCCGGGCGTGCCGTCCGGGTTGGTGGTGCGGGTCCAGGTCTCGCCCTGGAAGCTGGAGACCCAGCCGGTGGGCATCTGCTCGCCGTCCGGGCCCTTGCCGTCGTGGAACCAGAACCGCTCCCGCTCGGGCGAGCCCGGCCCGGCCGCCAGCGCGGCCTGGAACCACTCGTGCTCCGAGGAGATGTGGTTGGGCACCACGTCGACGATCGTCCGGATGCCCACCGCGCGGGCCTCGGCGATCAGCGCCTCGGCGTCCGCCAGCGTGCCGAACGCCGGGTCGATCGTGCGGTAGTCGCGCACGTCGTAGCCGCCGTCCGCCAGGGGTGAGGCGTACCAGGGCGTGTACCAGATCGCGTCGACGCCGAGGTCGCGCAGATACCCGAGCCGGGAGCGGACACCGGCGAGGTCACCGGTGCCGTCGCCGTTCCCGTCCGCGAAGCTGCGGGGGTAGATCTGGTAGATCACTGCGCTGCGCCACCAGTCGCTGGGGGCCGGGCGCGGTTCGAGGTGCGCGTCGGACGTCGTCGTCATGCCGTGAACCGTAATTCACGTGACAACGACCGCGCAAGAACTCGACAAGAAGTTTATCGTTTCGCGACAACCTTCGTCGCGGCGGTGGAGGCGCGCACCACGAGCTCCGGCTCGAACAGCAGCTCGTCGCGCGGTACGTCGCTGCCGGCGATGAGGCCCGCCAGCAGGTCCACGGCGGCCCGCCCCATCGGCTCGATGGGCTGGCGCACGGTGGTCAGCGCCGGGTCGGTGGAGTTCATCAGCGCGGAGTCGTCGAAGCCCACGACCGATACGTCGGCCGGGCAGGACAGCCCGGCCCGGCGCACCGCCCGGATCGCGCCGAGAGCCAGCGGGTCGCTGGCGCAGACGATCGCCGTGGCACCGGCCTCGATGAGGCGGTTGGCCGCGGCCTGGCCGCTCTCCAGGGAGTACTGCGAGTGCACGACCAGCCCGGAGTCGAGCTCCAGGCCGTGGCGCTGCGCGAACCGCTGGGCGGCGGCGAGCTTGCGCTCCGACGGCACGTGGTCGGCCGGGCCGAGCAGCAGACCCACGCGCCGGTGCCCCAGCGAGGTGACGTGGCCCATCGCCTGCTCCATGGCCACGAGGTCGTCGCAAGCCACGCGGGGGAACGCCAGGTCCTCGATCGAGGCGTTCATCAGCACCACCGGCAGCCCCAGGTCCTCGAGCCGCCGGTAGTGCGCGTGGTCGGCCTCCCGCTCGGCGTAGAAGCCGCCCGCGAAGATCACGCCCGAGACCTGCTGCTGGAGCAGCAGGTCGATGTACTCGGCCTCGGTCACGCCGCCGGCCGTCCGGGTGCACAGCACGGGGGTGTACCCCTGCTGGGCGAGCGCCCCGCCGATCACCTCGGCGAACGCGGGGAAGATCGGGTTGACGAGCTCCGGCAGCACCAGCCCGACGAGCTTGCCGCGGCTGCCCCGCAGCTTGGTGGGCCGCTCGTAGCCCAGCACGTCGAGGGCCGTGAGCACGGCGTCCCGCGTGCCCTGGGACACCCCGGGCTTCCCGTTGAGCACGCGACTGACCGTCGCCTCGCTCACGCCTACCTTCTTCGCAACATCCGCCAGCCGTCTCGACATGAGATCGATCCTAGCCACGAAGAACGCAAATCGCTTGCAGTGGTTGCGCGTCACTGCAAGCCGCTTGCGTAGCCCGTCGAGGTCCCGGAGACCGCCCCGGAAACGTGTCAGACGCCCAGATCCCCGGAGGGACCTGGGCGTCTGACAGGTGGGGAGGGACGGGTCAGTGCGCCACGGCCACCTGACGCAGCTCGGTGGCGAGCTGCTCGTCCACCCTGCCGCGCAGGTGCGTGCCGGCGGCGACGTGCTCGGTGAGCTCGATGTCGCCGTGCTCGTGCACCCGGTGCACCAGGTCGCCCCGCTCGTACGGGACCACCAGGTCCACGTGGACGCCGGGCCGCGGCAGCTCGGCCGCGATCCGGGCACGCAGCTCGGCGATCCCCTCGCCGGAGTGCGCGGAGACGACGGCGGTGTGCCGCTCGCGCCGCTGGATCCGCCCGACGACCGTCGGGTCGGCGACGTCGGCCTTGTTCAGCACCACGATCTCGTGGACGTTCTCGAAGGCCGGGATCTCGGACAGCACCTCGCGGACCGCGGCGATCTGCCCCTCCGGGTCCGGGTGGGACGCGTCGACCACGTGCAGCAGGATGTCGGCGTCGCCGACCTCCTCCAGCGTGGACCGGAACGCCTCGACGAGCTGGTGCGGCAGGTGCCGCACGAACCCGACCGTGTCCGTGAAGGTGTAGACGCGGCCGTCCTCGGTCTTGGTGCGACGGACGGTCGGGTCCAGCGTGGCGAACAGCGCGTTCTGGACCAGCACGCCCGCGCCGGTCAGCGCGTTGAGCAGCGAGGACTTGCCCGCGTTCGTGTAGCCCGCGATGGCGACCGCAGGGATCGCGTTGCGCTTGCGGCTGAGCCGCTTGGTCTCGCGGGCCGGCTTCATCGCGACGATCTCGCGCCGCAGCTTGGCCATCCGGTCACGGATGCGCCGCCGGTCCAGCTCGATCTTGGTCTCACCGGGGCCGCGCGAGCCCATGCCGGCCCCCGCGCCGCCGACCTGGCCACCGGCCTGGCGGGACATCGACTCGCCCCAGCCGCGCAGGCGCGGCAGGAGGTACTCGAGCTGGGCGAGCTCGACCTGGGCCTTGCCCTCACGGGACTTCGCGTGCTGCGCGAAGATGTCCAGGATCAGGGCCGTGCGGTCGACGACCTTGACCTTCACCACGTCCTCCAGCGCACGGCGCTGGGACGGGGCGAGCTCGCTGTCGACGATCACGGTGTCGGCGCCGGTCGCCAGGACCACCTGGGCCAGCTCCAGCGCCTTGCCGGAACCGAGGTACGTGCCGGGGTCGGGCTTCTGCCGCCGCTGCAGCAGGCCGTCCAGCACCTGGGAGCCGGCGGTCTCGGCCAGTGCGGCGAGCTCGCGCAGCGAGATCTCCGCGTCGCGGGCCGCGTGCTCGCCGCCCGAGAACAGGCCGACGAGCACCACCTTCTCCAGGCGCAGCTGCCGGTACTCGACCTCGGTGACGTCCTCGAGCTCGGTCGACAGGCCGGCCACGCGGCGCAGCGCGGTGCGCTCCTCGAGGTCCAGCTGGTCGCCGTCGGCCACGGTGTGCACCGTTCCGCCGTCGGCACGTGCGGTCCCCGCCCGAGCGAGAACCCGTGCCACGACATCGTTCGCGATCGCCTGGGCGTCTGCCTGGGCCGCGCGGAGTTCGGGCGTCTCCTCTGCGGGGAGCTCGGGCTCTGTCGGGGTGTGGGTCATGTACTACCTAACTCTCGATGGTTCTTGCCTTCGTACAACAAGGATCCCACGCCCGAAAGTCCCGCGGCTATGTCTTTCCCCAGATGTCGCCCCGGACCCGGGCACCTGTGGATAACCAGCACGGGCCGACTGCGGCCGCTAAGACTTGGAGGACGACAACCACCGCACGCAGGGGACGGTACGACCATGCCCGAAGAGACCGAGGGACCCGACCGGACGGGCCGCCCGTGGACCGACGAGGAGACCGCGCGGATCGTGGCCCTGGTGCGCGACGGCGCGGACGAGCACACCGTCACCCTCCGGGCCAGGCGCTCCACCACCTCGGTGGTGCACCGGATGCGCCGGATGCTGCCGCTCGAGCACCGCTCGTGCCCCGCCGACATGGTCGTTCCCGCCCTGCGCGGCCACCTGCGCGACCCGGACTACGACTGGCGGGCGACGATGCTCCTGACGCCGCCCCCGCGGCCGGTGGTCCGCTCCCCCGACATCGTCCGGACGGGCGTGGCCGGCCTGACGGACGGCGACCTCGTCGGCATCACGCACAGCGTGCTGCTCGACGACCGCGCGGCCACCGCCGACCTGCGCGAGCGCCTCGTCGGCGAGGTCCGGGACCGCGGACTCGGCCGACAGGTCGTCGACTCCCACGAGACCTACCTGACCACGCTCCGGGAACCGTTCGGTGTCCGGGACCTCGACGAGTGGGTCCACCGCTGGTCCGAGGCGGTGGGTCTCGGCGTGAGCCGGTTCCCGGACTACCCGCCGTGGCAGTGACGCCGTCCAAGGCGCCGGTCGGTCAGAAGTCGAGCCGCATGACCCGGCGGCGCTTGGTCGGCCGGCTGACCTCGGCCAGCCCCGCCGCGGCGAACGGCCCGGGCGTGCCGACGTTGACCTCGCCCCAGGTGATCTGCTGCCCCGGGTCGGGGACGATCGGGTAGCCCTCGACCGCCTGCGCGCCCCGCTCCCGCGCGTGCTCGACGGCGGCCGCCGCGAGCTCGTACATCAGGCCCCGCTTGCGGTAGCCCACGCGCACGGCGAAGCACGTGACGGCCCACACACCGGCGTCGTCCTTGTCCTCGTGCCGGCCCGCCCACGGGACCTGGCTGCCGCGGTACCGGACGAAGTCGGTGCGGGGCGCCACCGCGACCCAGCCGGCCGGCTCGCCGTCGACGTACCCGAGCAGCGCGCCGGACGTCGGGGCGTCCGGGGCCGGGTCGAGCTGCTCGCGCAGCTCGTGGGCCCGCTCCTCGACGGGCAGGTACCACCAGGCGCGGTCGCCCAGCCGGATGCGCTGGCACTGGCAGTGGTGGGCGCCGCCGCGCGTGCCGAACACGGTCTGCACGTCGTCCCACCGCTCGACGGTGGCCTCGGCGATCTCCATGCCCGCAGGCTGGCACCGGTCGTCACCGGCGGCAACCGCCTAGGATCGTCCGGTGTCCAGCGACCACTACTTCACCGCACAGCCCGCCTCGGACGACGAGCGCCGCACCCGGACCGTCCGCCTCGCCGGGCGCACGCTGGAGGTCGAGGTGGCGGCCGGCGTCTTCTCCCCCGGCGGGCTCGACAAGGGCACCGCGGTGCTGCTGGACCATGTGCCCGCGCCCCCGGCCACGGGCGACCTGCTCGACCTGGGCTGCGGGTGGGGGCCCATCACGATCAGCCTGGCGCTGGCGGCGCCGGAGGCCACGGTCTGGGCTGTCGACGTCAACGAGCGCGCCCTCGACCTGGTGCGGCGCAACGCCGAGCGGCTCGGCCTGGACAACGTGCGCGCAGCCCTGCCCGACGACGTGCCCGACGACGTCCGGTTCGCCGCCTGCTGGTCCAACCCGCCCATCCGCGTGGGCAAGCAGGCGCTGCACGACCTGCTGACCCGCTGGCTGCCCCGGCTGGAGCCGGACGCGGCGGCCTGGCTCGTGGTGCAGAAGAACCTGGGCTCCGACTCGCTGGCCCGCTGGATCACCGAGGCGCTGGGGCTCCCGGTCGAGCGGACGACGTCGTCCAAGGGCTTCCGCGTGCTCCGCGTCGCGGGCTGACCTGTCGGCCCCCCGCACGTGTCAGACGTACAGGTCCCCCGAGGGACCTGAGGGTCTGACACGTCAGAGGGAGACGCGGCCCGAGTAGACCAGCTCCGCCGGGCCCGCGAGCTCGACGTTGCCGCCCGGCAGCACCCGCACGCGCACCTCGCCGCCCGGCACCTCCACCATCCACGTGTCGGGGGCGCCGGCGCCGGACGAGCCGCCCTGCCAGGTCCGCACCGCGAGCGCCGCGGCGCAGGCGCCCGTGCCGCAGGACGGCGTCTCGCCCACCCCGCGCTCGTGCACCCGCATGCGCAGGCGCCCGACGACGCCGTCGGGCCCCTCCTCCTCGCCGAGCGGCACCACGAGCTCGACGTTGGTGCCGTGCGGCGGCACGGGCGCGACCTCGGGGGCGTGGAAGAGCTCGAGCGCGGCAAGCTCCTCGACGCTCGCGAGGGCGACGACGGTGTGGGGGTTGCCGAGGTCGACGCTCAGGGCGGGCCGCGGTGCGGTCCAGCCGCGCACCGCCACGGCGGCGTCGTAGCCGTCGACCGCAGCGGTCTCGCCGCCGGGCAGGAACCAGCGGCCCATGTCGACGGCGTACCAGCCGCCGGCCTCCTTGGTCACGCGCTTGACGCCGGCGCGCGTGCCGAGGCTGAGCGGGCCCGCGGACAGGTCGGCGAGGCCCTCCTGCTCGGCGAACGCGGCGAAGACGCGCACGCCGTTGCCGCACATCTCGGCCACCGAGCCGTCGGCGTTGCGGTAGTCCATGAACCACTCGGCCGTCGGGTCCTGTGCGAGGGCGGCCTGGGCAGCCTCCTCGCCCGCGCTCGCCAGGGCGGCGGTCGGCGCGAGGCGGATCACGCCGTCGCCGCCGATGCCCGCGCGGCGGTCGGCGAGCCGGCGCACGTCGGCCGGCGTCAGGTCGAGCAGCCCCTCAGGATCCGCGATCAGCACGAAGTCGTTCTGCGTGCCGTGGCCCTTGGTGAAGGCGAGGGTGCCGGGCGTCGGGACGGAGGGCACGGGGCTGGTCGCGGGCTGCGTCATGACCCCAGGCTACGGCGCACCGGCTCGGTCCCGGCAACCGCCAAGGTCCCGGCGTCGGCGGCGGCCACGACCGCGAGGGCGTCGTCCAGCAGGTGGGGCGAGGCCGCGTCGAGCCAGTGCACGCGCGGGTCGCGGCCGAACCAGCCCATCTGCTTGCGCGCGAGGCGCCGCGTGTTCGCGGTGACGGCCTCCCTGGCCTCGGCCTCGGTGGACTCGCCGCGCCACCAGGCGAGCACCTCGGCGTAGCCGACGGCGCGCGCCGCGGTGACGCCGAGCCCGCTCCCGGTGCCACCCTGCTCGGGGCTCGCCAGGCCGCGCACCTCCTCGACAAGGCCGCCGTCCCACATCCGGTCCACGCGGTTTCCGACCCGCGCGTCGAGCACCTCCCGCGAGCAGTCCAGCCCGATCTGCACCGCGGGGCGCACGTACTCCTGGCGCGGCAGGTTGGCCGTGTAGGGGCGGCCGGTGATCTCGATGACCTCCAGCGCCCGCACGATGCGACGGGTGTTGTGCGGCCCGATGCTCTCGGCGGCCTGCGGGTCCAGGCGCTCCAGCTCGGCGTGCAGGGCGCGCCGGCCCTCGGTCTCGGCCCGCGCCTCGAGCCGTTCCCGGACGGCCGGGTCCGTCCCCGGGAAGTCCATCTGGTCCAGCAGCGCCCGCACGTACAGGCCCGACCCGCCGACGACGACGGCACGCGCGCCGCGGCCCGAGATCGCGTCCAGATCGGCGCGCGCGGCCTCCTGGTAGCGCGCCACGGACGCGTCCTGGGTGGGGTCCAGCACGTCGAGCTGGTGGTGCACGATCCCGCGCCGCTCGGCCGGCGGGACCTTGGCCGTGCCGACGTCCATGCCGCGGTAGAGCTGGTAGGCGTCGGCGTTGACGATCTCGCCCGCCACGGCGTCCGCCACGGCGCCGGGCGCGCCGCCCAGCGCCTCGGCCAGGTCGAGCGCGAGGTCCGACTTCCCGGTGGCGGTGGGCCCCACGACGGCGACGATCACCCCGATACCTTAGGCCAGCACGGTCACGCGGTACTCGGGCGGCAGGTGGTCGTGCGACTGTTCGAAGACCTGGACCTGCGGTGTCCAGGCGTCGGCGCCCGCCGCGCGCAGGGCGGCCCGGACGCCGTCCGTCAGCGCCCCGGGGTCGCTGTCGAGGCCGCCGGGCGCTCCCCCGCCCGCGACGACCAGGCCGGCGGCGTCGCACAGCAGGGGGTCGGGCCCGGCGACCGGTCCGGGCCAGGACGCCGGGACCTCCAGCACCTCGACCTCCGCGACCCGCTCGCCCAGCACGTCCGCGAGCGCCAGCAGCGCCACCGAGGCGCCGGTCCCCGCGACCGGACGGATCTCGTCCGTCCAGGACCAGGCCACGCCGACGCGCCGTCCCGCACCCGGCGGAGGGTCGGGCAGCCAGCGGTCTCCGATGCCGGAGCCCGCCAGGGACGGGCGCATCCGGCCGTGCCGCAGGGCGGGGCCGTGCGCCAGGACCAGCGGGACCCGGCCACCCTCGGTGAGCCGCGCCAGCGCGGCGGCAACGGCGGCGCGGACGTCCGCGAGCGGGTCCGTCCGCAGGCCAGGGGCCGCCCCCGGGACGAGCAGCAGGGTGGCGGGCAGGATGACGGCGTGCACGATGGATGAAAGTAGCACCGGGCGCGGCACCTGGCCGTTCCTGGGCGATTCCACCCGGCTTTCCGGACGAAGGGCGCAGCGCGACCGGGGGTCTGGCAGGTACTGTGGTCAGGTGAGGTTCTTCGGGTCACGACGCCGGAACACGGCGGGCGACGGCGACCGTGCGGCCACCGGCCCGCAACAGCCCGAGCCCAGGGAACTCGACGACGACGAGCTGCGGGCGCAGGTGGAGGGTGTGCTGCTCCGCGAGCTGACGGGCGGCCTCGACGATCCTTCTTCCGTTCCCGAGCCGCTGACGCGCGACCGCGTGGTCGAGTGGCTGGGCGAGAACGGGTTCAGCTACTTCGTGGACTCGGAGGGCGACGTCGGCGGGCTGTGGCACGGCTGGCTGTTCTACTTCCTCATGGTCGGCGAGAGCTCCGAGGTGCTCCAGGTGCGCGGGCAGTGGCACCGGGACCTGACCATCGAGCGGCTCGAGGAGATCCTCGAGCTCTGCAACGAGTGGAACGCTGAACGCATCTGGCCCAAGACGTACGTGCGCGTGCGTGACAACGGGGCAGTGCTGGTCTACACCGAGGTGACGGTCGACCTGGAGCACGGTGTGACCGAGGACCAGCTCGACCAGCTGCTGCAGTGCGGCCTGACCACGGGCTCCATGTTCTTCGAGCATCTCGACGAGACGTTCCCCGACCCGCTGAGGTCCGCGCCATGACGCCGCCCCGCAACGGAGGCGGAGCTGGCCGCTGGCTCGCACGACTCCTGAACCCTCGTCCCCCGGCCGCCCGGCGCCCCACGGGTGCGCAGGTGCGCACGCTCGCGAACGCCCAGGTGGAGAAGCCACGGCCGCTGAGCACGCAGCGGGTCGGCGACGACCTGTCCCGCCGCGGCTACCGCTTCCGCATCGACGACGACGGCGACGTGACCGGCACCTGGGACGGCAACCGGTTCTGGTTCCTGCTGCTCGGCGAGCACGACGAGATCCTGCAGGTGCGGGGCCGCTGGGCGGGTGCGCTGCCCGCGGCGGCCCGGCTGGCCGTGCTCCAGGCCGCGAACGACTGGAACCGCGAGCGCATCTGGCCCAAGGTCTACACCCGGGAGGAGGGCGCGGGGCTCGCCCTGTACGCCGAGGTCTCGGTGGACTTCGAGCACGGCGCCACCGAGGAGCAGCTCGCTCAGACCGTGTCGTGCGGGCTGGTCACCGCGAGCCAGTTCTTCTCGACGGTGGCGTCGCTGGCCCCGCCGTCGGACACCGAGGCGGACGGCGCCGAGCCGGACGCTCCGGACGGCCCGTCGAAGTAGGCGCGCTCCCCCGCACGACCCCCGACGGGCAGTTCTCCCCGTCGAGCTGTTTCGCCCTGTTGTCGCAGGTCAGTTACGGTCCTGAGCAGACGACGACCGGACGAGCGGCAGGGGAACCGATGGGTGAGATGTGGGGCGCTGACATCACACAGCTGCGCGCCCTGGCACGAGAGTTCGAGGGGGCCGCGCAGTCGCTCGACACCACGGTCAGCGAGGTCACGTCCATGCTCTCGAGCGTGGAGTGGCTGGGACCGGGCGGTGACCAGTTCCGCGGGGAGTGGGACGGGCACCACGCGCCCGCGATCCGCGGCGTCTCCGGCAGCCTGGCCGAGGTCAGGGGGATCCTGGAGCGCAATGCTGACGCGCAGGAGGAGACGAGCGGCGACTACTCCGGTGCGGGCGTCGGCAGCTGGCCTGGCGGTGATGAGCGGGTCGCCCCGCCCTGGACGCAGTCCGGAGAGGACGACGGCTGGCTCGAATCGCTCACCGGTGCCATCGGTGAGGCGAGCTGGTGGGCCACCCTCGGCGGCGTGGGCCAGTTCGGCATCGACCTGGCGAGCCGGTTTGCGACGGGCGTCTGGGGCGTCGCGGACAACGTCCCTGGTGTGGGCGGCGCCATCGGCGCGGCGGGCAAGTTCTTCGCGGGCGCATCCATCGCGTTCGGCGCCTTCCAGCTCGGCCAGGGCATCGGCTCCGGCGACTACTGGATGGCGGGCGACGGCGCTATCACGGCCGGGTTCGGCGCCGCCGGGCTCCTCGTCGCGGCCGGCCTGGTCTCCAACCCCGTCGGGTGGGCGATCCTCGGGGCGGGCGCGGCCTGGGCCGTCGCCGACCTCTTCATCGACGGGAACGTCACCGAGACACTCTGGAACGGGACCTCTGACGCCGCCGGCTGGGTGTGGGACACGGGGGGCGACCTGGCGAGCGGCGCCGCCGACCTGGCGGGCGACGCCCTCGACACCGGCGGGGAGCTGCTGAGTGACGCCGGGGACGCGATAGCCGACACGGCGGGCGACGTCCTGGACGCGGGCGGCGCCCTGATCGACGGCGCGAAGGACCTGTTGCCGTGGTGACCCGTACCCGGAGCCCACGCGGCTCCCTCGACCTGGAAGAATCGTGGCCGAGCGGCCTGACGAGGAGGAACCGATGACCGAGCAGAACCCCACGGGCCCGGCCGGCGGCCGTGCCGACCAGACGATCGAGCTGACCGGCTTCGAACTGCTCAGCCTGCTGTCGCTCGGCGAGGGCGACCCGGCCCGCATCACCCGTGAGTCCCTGCGGCTGCCCGAGGTCCCCGAGGGCTCCGCCCTGATCGGCGCGGGCCTCAGCTCGCTGCTGGTGCGCAAGCTCGCCACGGTGAACGACGCCGGGGTGCTCGCCCCCCAGGGCAAGGTGCTCGCGCTGACCGCCGTGCTCAACCGCGCCACCGAGTGGATCGAGGCCGCCGGGGTCTCCGGCGAGACCAACCATGTCGCCCTCCTCGTGAGGTCTCCCGACGGCGCGGCGCTGATCGAGCCCAAGCCATATGGCATCTGGCAGGCGCTGCCGGTGCCCGCGACCGACCGGCTGATCGACGTCGCCGCGCGCTACGTCCGAGCCACGTACCAGGACGTCGACACGCTGCCCTTCGCGGGGAGCATCAAGCTCATCGCTCCCGCCGGGGACCGGGCCGCGGCCGTGCGGATCGGCGAGGACAAGGCCTGGGAGATCTCCAGCGGCCCGGTGGAGAGGCTGCCCCGGCCGGTGCCCGTCGAGGCCGACCCCACGTTCGGCGTCCTGGCCAAGGCGCTCGCATGAGGGGCTCGCCGGCCAAGGACCGCTGGTCCGACCGGGGCGACCCCGACATGGCCCGCCGGCTCGCGCGGATGTGGGTGTCCTTCGCGGTCATCGCCTGGGTGCTCGGCGGAGTCGCCTGGCTCGCGTGGTGGGTCGCCCAGGTCGGGAACTACGACAACAACTTCCGCGGCTTCAGCGCCGGCGACGGCTTCCCCTGGGTATTCATCGGCCTGTGCGTCGTCGCGGGCGTGTGGTGCCTACCGATCGCCCGGGCCCAGCGGGCACGGGCACACTACCTGCAGCAGAACCGCTGACCGAGCGGCGCCCGGCCGGCCCCGTCACCGCGACGTGGGTCGGCCTCGTCGTATCAGCGACGCAGCGTGGGCAGGCCCAGCGAGACGGGGCCCGACGGCGCCGGCGTGCCGTGCGAGTGCTCGTCCTCGCCCCCGCCGAGCCGCGCCTTCTCCCGCGCGGCCCACGCGTCGCCCGACCGGGTGCGGCGCACCACGAGGCCCGCGGCGTCGGCGGGCTCGGCGATCAGGTGGTGCGGGGCCGCCTTCGTGACGGTCACGGTCACCGTGTCGCCCGGGCGCGGCACGCCCGCGGGGACGACGTCGAGCAGGCGCGGGTCGTCAAGGTCCGCCGGCGCCCGGGTGAGGTCCACGCCGGGCAGGAGCGCGGCGTCGGGCACGGTGGTGAGGTCGAAGTGGACCAGGCGGTTGTCCGCCGCGCGGCCCGACAGGCGGTGCGTGGCGCCGTCCTTGCGGCCGGAGCCCTCGGCGACGAGCACCTCGAGGGTGCGCCCCACCTGCTGGTCGGCCTCCTCGGCCCCGATGCGCTCCTGCAGGGCGAGCAGGCGCTCGAACCGCTCCTGCACGACCGCCTTGGGGAGCTGGTCCTCCATGGTCGCGGCGGGCGTGCCCGGGCGCGGCGAGTACTGGAAGATGAAGGCCGAGCTGAACCGGGACGCCTCGACCACGCGCATGGTCTCGGCGAAGTCCTCCTCGGTCTCGCCCGGGAAGCCCACGATGATGTCGGTGGTGATCGACGCGTCGGGCATCACGGTGCGGACCCGGTCGAGGATGCCGAGGAACTTCTCCGAGCGGTACGAGCGGCGCATCGCGCGCAGGACCCGGTCCGAGCCGGACTGCAGCGGCATGTGGAGCTGCGGCATGACGTTCGGGGTCTCGGCCATGGCGGCGATCACGTCGTCAGTGAACGCGGCCGGGTGCGGGGACGTGAACCGCACGCGCTCCAGGCCCTCGATCCGGCCGCAGGCGCGCAGCAGCTTGGCGAACGCGCCGCGGTCGCCGAACTCGACACCGTAGCTGTTCACGTTCTGGCCCAGCAGGGTCACCTCGATGGCCCCGGCGGCCACGAGCGCCTCGACCTCCGCGAGGATCTCCCCCGGACGGCGGTCGCGCTCCTTGCCGCGCAGGTGCGGCACGATGCAGAAGGTACAGGTGTTGTTGCAGCCCACCGAGATGCTGACCCAGCCCGCGTAGACGGACTCGCGCTTGGTCGGCAGCGTGGACGGGAAGACCTGCAGGGACTCCGCGATCTCGACCTGCGCCGCCTCATTGTGCCGGGCGCGCTCCAGCAGCACGGGCAGGGCATCGAGGTTGTGCGTGCCGAAGACGACGTCGACCCACGGGGCCTTCGCGACGATGTCACCGCGGTCCTTCTGGGCCAGGCAGCCGCCGACGGCGATCTGCATGCCCGGCCGGGTGGCCTTGATGCCCGCGAGCTGGCCGAGGTTCCCGTACAGCTTGTTGGCGGCGTTCTCGCGCACGGCGCAGGTGTTGATCACCACGACGTCGGCGGCGTTCGCGGCCTCGTCCTGGCTGGACGCGCGCGTGTAGCCGGCCTGTTCGAGCATGCCGGCCATGTGCTCGGAGTCGTGCACGTTCATCTGGCACCCGAGGGTGCGGACCAGGTAGGTGCGGGGCTGCTCGGACGCGGCGTCGCCGACGGCGGTGTCGGTCGCGGCGGCGTCGAGCGGGACTGTGGGCAGGGCGGTCGTGGACATCGCCTCGATTTTACGACCCCTTTCGAGCCGTACCGAACGGTTGATCCAGGCACATTACGGGCATCTGTTACCGAAACGTTGTGCCGGGATGACCCGTCGACTTGGCCCTTGAAACATCGGATCGTTAGGTTCAAGGGATGGACCAGAGCACCTCGCCCACCGGCCAACCGGTGTCCGACGAGATCGTGGACGCTCCGACGTCGGACGGCGCCCTCGGGGCGCCCCTCGTCGAGCTGACGCACGTGAACAAGCACTTCGGCGCGCTGCACGTCTTGCAGGACATCAACCTCACCGTCCGCAAGGGCGAGGTCCTCGTCGTGATCGGCCCGTCCGGCTCCGGCAAGTCCACGCTGTGCCGGGCGATCAACCGCCTGGAGACCATCGACGACGGCACCATCACCGTAGACGGCAAGGAGCTGCCCGAGGAGGGCAAGGCCCTGGCGCAGCTGCGCGCCGAGGTCGGGATGGTCTTCCAGTCGTTCAACCTCTTCGCGCACAAGACCGTGCTCGACAACGTCACGCTCGGGCCGCGCAAGGTCCGGGGGCTGTCCAAGAAGGCCGCGGAGGAGCAGGCCCGTACCCTGCTCGACCGCGTGGGCGTCGGCAACCAGGCCGGCAAGATGCCCGCCCAGCTGTCGGGCGGCCAGCAGCAGCGTGTCGCGATCGCGCGGGCCCTGGCGATGCAGCCGAAGGTGATGCTGTTCGACGAGCCGACCTCCGCCCTCGACCCCGAGATGATCAACGAGGTGCTCGACGCCATGGTGGCGCTCGCCCGGGACGGCATGACGATGATCGTCGTGACCCACGAGATGGGCTTCGCCCGCACGGCCGCCGACCGCGTCGTCTTCATGGCGGACGGCCAGATCGTCGAGGAGGCCACCCCCGAGGAGTTCTTCACGGCACCCAAGAGCGAGCGCGCACGGGACTTCCTCTCCAAGATCCTGACCCACTGATCTTCACCGACCGATCCCACCCCCTCGGGACCCCGACCGGGTCCCGGACTACCGAAGGGCAATCATGCGCAAGCACACCATGGGCCTCCTGGCGATGGCGGCTGCCTCGACACTCGCGCTTTCCGCGTGTGGCGGCGGCGAGGTCGGCGAGCCGACCGGCGGCGACGACACCGCCGCGGGCGGCGACACCATCCGCATCGGTATCAAGTACGACCAGCCGGGACTCGGCCTGCAGGAAGGTGACACGTTCACGGGCTTCGACACCGACGTCGCCCGTTACGTCGCCGACAAGCTGGGCTACTCCGAGGACCAGATCGAGTTCGTCGAGACCATCTCGGCCAACCGCGAGACGGCGCTGCAGAACGGCGACGTCGACATGATCTTCGCGACGTACTCGATCAACGACGAGCGCAAGGAGCTCGTCTCCTTCGCCGGCCCGTACTTCGTCGCCGGCCAGGACCTCCTGGTCGCGGCCGACAACACCGACATCAAGGGCCCCGAGGACCTGGAGGGCAAGAACCTCTGCTCGGTCACCGGGTCGACCTCCGCCGAGAACATCAAGACGCAGTACTCCGAGGGTGTGCAGCTCGTGGAGCGCGGCGGCTACGCCGAGTGCGCCACCGCTCTCGCGTCCGGTGCCGTCGACGCCGTGACCACCGACGACATCATCCTCGCCGGCCTGGCCGCGACCGAGGAGAACGCCGGCAAGTTCAAGGTCGTGGGCGCGCCCTTCTCCGAGGAGCGCTACGGCGTCGGCCTCCCGAAGGACTCCGACCAGTGCGAGGACATCAACGCGGCGATCACCGAGATGATCGAGGACGGCACCTGGGAGGAGCTGGTGACAGCGAACACCGAGGGCGCCGACTACACGCCGAACCCGGACCTCAACCCGCCGACGCCGGACGCCTGCGCGTGACCCTGCAGCACCTCGTCTGACCACAGTGGCTGACGCCGGACCGACTGCCTCCCCCGGGGCGCGGTCGGTCCGGCGTCAGGCACGTCCGGCGTCGTCGACAGGTGTCGCACGCCGCCCCTGACCTATCCCTGAAAGGTGACCGTGGACGACTTCTTCTCCGGGTTCGCCGAGCTCTTCGCTCAGTACGACGTCCTGGGCGCGTTCTGGGTCAACATCCAGCTCACGTTCTGGGCGGCGCTGCTGTCCCTGCTCCTCGGTACCGCGCTCGCTCTGATGCGCATCTCACCGATCGCGTCGCTCCAGTGGGCAGGCACCGCCTACGTGACGATCTTCCGGAACACACCGCTGACGATCATCCTCACGTTCACCTACCTCGTGCTGTTCTCGCAGCTCGGGATCGCCCTCACGGACAACCTGAACACCACGTTCTTCTGGTACGCGGTGCTGGGGCTGGCCGTCTACCACGCGGCGTTCGTCTGCGAGGCCATCCGCTCCGGCGTCAACACCGTCCCGGTGGGCCAGGCCGAGGCCGCGCGCGCGATCGGTCTCTCGTTCCTGCCGGCGGCACGCCTGGTGATCCTGCCGCAGGCGTTCCGCGGGGCGATCGCGCCGCTGGGCAACACGCTCATCGCGCTGCTGAAGAACTCGACCGTCGCCGTGGCGGCCTCGGTCGCGACGGAGACGTCGTCACTGATGAGGACCATGATCGAATTCCGGCCCGACCTCATGGTCGCGATCTTCCTGCTGTTCGCCGTCGGCTTCGTGATCCTGGTGATCCCGATCGGCGTGGGCACCACCTGGCTGTCCCAGCGACTGGCGGTGAAGCGATGAGCGCCTCCGTCCTCTTCGATGCCCAGGGGCCGCGCGCCCGGACCGTGTCCGCGGTCGGCAACGTGGTCGCCGCCGTGGTGGTGCTCGCGGGCCTGGCCTGGATCGCCTCCGTCCTGTACGAGAAGGGCCAGTTCGCGCCCACGCTCTGGGAGAACGCGGTGTCGGCCGAGGCGTGGCAGTTCTACTACCTGCCCGGCCTGCAGAACACCCTGCGCTCGGCGGCCTTCGCCACGGTCGGTGCCATCGTGTTCGGCATCGTGTTCGGCATCGGCCGGCTCTCGCACAACAGCGCGGTCCGCTGGGTGTCCGGAGTCGTCGTGGAGTTCTTCCGCGCCGTGCCGGTCCTGCTGATGATGATCTTCTTCTACATGTTCTTCTCGGCGCAGGCGCAGTGGATCGCCGACCGTCCGTTCGCCGCGGTGGTCGTCGCCCTGGTGCTATACAACGGCTCGGTCATCGCGGAGCTGGTCCGGGCCGGGGTGGGTAACCTCCCGAAGGGGCAGGGCGAAGCCGGCCTGGCGATCGGTCTGACGCGGTCGCAGACCCTCCGGTCGGTCCAGCTGCCGCAGGCCCTCGTCGCCATGCTGCCCGCGATCGTCTCGCAGCTGGTGGTCGTGCTCAAGGACTCGGCGCTGGGGCAGATCATCCTGTACCCCGAGCTGCTCCGGTCGGCCCAGATCCTGTCGTCCAAGGAGCAGAACCCGTTGCAGGCACTGGTGGTGGTGGCCATCGTGTTCATCATCATCAACTGGCTGCTGACCTTCGCGGCGCACCGGTTGGCGCGGCTGCTGTCCAGCCGTACTGCGGGAGCCACGATCGAGGGCACCGGCATCGGCAACCCGACCGCGGCCGGCGGGTTCGTGGGCGGCGGCCCGGGTCCGGGCACGGGCACCTAGCCCACGCACTCGTCGAGAACGCCCGAGGCGCCCCAGCAACAGCTGGGGCGCCTCGGGCGTTCTCGGCCCGGCACCCGGGCTCAGTCCTCGGCGTAGCCGAGGTCGTCCGTCTCCTCGCCCTCCGCGGCCAGCGCGTCCTTGACCAGCTCGAAGGCCAGGCCGGGCGCGTAGCCCTTGCGCGCGAGCGAGCCGACGGCGCGGCGCACGCGCACCTGTCGGTCGAGACCGCGCGTACGGGTGACGAGCTTGCCGGCCAGCCGCGCGCCCGCCGCCCGCTCGTCGTCCGGGTCGAGCTGGTCGAGGGCCTCGACGGCCGTGTCCTCGTCGATGCCGCGCCGGCGCAGCTCCGCGGCGATGCCGCGCCGGGCCAGGCCCCGCTCGGCGTGCCGGGTGCGGACGATGGTCTCGGCGTAGGTCGCGTCGTCCACCAGGCCGACCTCGCCGAACCGGTCGAGCACCTGCACGACCACATCCTCCGGGTACCCCTTGCGGGCCAGGGACTGCTCGAGCTCACGGCGGGACTTCTGCGCCGCCGTCAGGATGCGGAGGACCACCTCACGAGCCTTCTCCACGGCGTCGTCCCGGCTGATCTCGCCGGCCTCCAGGCGCTCCGCGACGGTCTTGCGGGGTGCCCGCTCGCCGCCGCGGTGACCGTTGCGGCGCCCGCGACCGCCTGCCCGGCGGTCCTCCTGGTCACCCTCCGAAAAGGCCGGATGGCCCCGACGCTTCCCCACGCCGGGACCATCCGCTGGATCACCGTACTGCACGTCAGAACGGAGCCTTCTCGGCGGCCGCCTCCGCCTTGGCCGCGGTCTTCGCCGCCGTCGTCTTCACGGCGGTCTTCGCACGCGTCGCCGTCGTCTTCGTGGCCTTGGCCGTGGTGGTCGTCCGTGAGGACGAGCTGGCCGCCGCGACGGTGCCCGTGGGCGGGGTGGCCTCGGTCGCCGACGGTGCAGGAGCACCCGCGGCCGGGTCCGCCGGGGCGTCGACCTTCGGTCCGACGCCCAGCTTCTCCTTGACCCGCTTCTCGATGTCGTTGGCGAGGTCGGGGTTGTCGCGCAGGAAGGACCGCGCGTTCTCCTTGCCCTGGCCGAGCTGGTCGCCCTCGTAGGTGAACCACGAGCCGGACTTGCGCACGAAGCCGTGCTCCACGCCCATGTCGATGAGCCCACCCTCGCGGGAGATGCCGTGGCCGTACAGGATGTCGAACTCCGCCTGCTTGAAGGGCGGCGCCATCTTGTTCTTGACGACCTTGACGCGGGTGCGGTTACCGACCGCGTCCGTACCCTCCTTGAGGGTCTCGATGCGGCGGATGTCGAGGCGGACCGACGCGTAGAACTTCAGTGCCTTTCCGCCGGTGGTGGTCTCGGGCGAGCCGAAGAACACGCCGATCTTCTCGCGCAGCTGGTTGATGAAGATCGCGGTGGTGCCGGACGCGCTGAGCGCGCCGGTGATCTTGCGCAGGGCCTGCGACATGAGGCGGGCCTGGAGACCCACGTGGCTGTCGCCCATCTCGCCCTCGATCTCGGCCTTGGGCGTCAGGGCCGCGACGGAGTCGATGACGATGATGTCGAGCGCGCCGGAGCGGATCAGCATGTCCGTGATCTCCAGCGCCTGCTCGCCGGTGTCCGGCTGCGAGACCAGGAGGGCGTCGGTGTCGACACCGAGCTTCTTGGCGTAGTCCGGGTCGAGCGCGTGCTCGGCGTCGATGAACGCCGCGATGCCGCCCAGTCGCTGGGCGTTGGCCACGGCGTGCAGCGCGATGGTCGTCTTGCCCGAGGACTCGGGGCCGTACACCTCGACGATGCGGCCGCGCGGGAGGCCGCCGATGCCGAGGGCCACGTCGAGGGCGATCGAACCGGTGGGAACCACCTCGATGGGCGCGCGGGTCTCGTCGCCGAGGCGCATGACCGAGCCCTTGCCGAAACTACGGTCGATCTGTGCGAGAGCGGCCTCGAGGGCCTTGTCGCGGTCTGCTGGTGCGGGCATGTGCAACACCTTCGGTCTCTGGGCGCTCTGTGCGCCGACATGGATGGCTCGGTACGTCGTTGCCGACCGTACGCGGAGCCACTGACACGGACGCCTGCTCCGGCCGCCGCCTGTGGACGACGTTCCGAAATCCGTGCCTGTGGTCAAAGTCTAGCCGAACGCGTGTTCGAGGCAAGGCAGGACACACCGGTGTGTCGCAGGACATCTCACCGGGCGGGCCCGGCGGTCGGAGACGGCCGCCGGCGCCGGTCGGGGCACCCCTCAGCGACGCGGCGGCGGGGCCTGCCGGTACTTGTCGGTGCCCCACCGGTCGGCGTCGGGCACGTCCAGCGCGTCGCACAGCGCGTGCCACACGTCGCGCGGCTCGTCGCCGTCCGCCAGGGCGACCACCGGGGTGCGCCCGTCGAGCGCCGGGAGCACCTGTTCGCGTGCCAGCGCACGCCCGTAGGCGGGGCCGAACACCTCGTCGACCAGCTGCCAGAAGTCCCGTTCACGCACCCGCCAACCCTACGACGCCCCGGCACCTCCCCGGCCCGTGTCAGTGGTCGGGGACAGAATGGGGACCATGCCCACGCCCGACGACCCGCTCTCCCGGTTCGGACCGGCCACCCGCACGTGGTTCACGGGTGCCTTCGCCCAGCCCACCGCCGCCCAGGCCGGCGCGTGGGACGCCGTGGCGCGCGACCAGCACGCGCTCGTGGTGGCACCGACCGGGTCGGGCAAGACCCTCGCTGCGTTCCTCTGGTCGATCGACCGGATCATGTCCGAGCCCCTGCCCCAGGAGCGGGCACGCCGCTGCCGCGTGCTGTACGTGTCGCCCCTGAAGGCCCTGGCCGCGGACGTGCAGCGCAACCTGCGCTCCCCGCTGACAGGCATCCGGCAGGCCGCGGCGCGCGACGGCATCGAGGTACCGGACGTCACCGTCGGTATGCGCACGGGTGACACGCCCACGAGCGAGCGGCGCGCGTTCGCCACGCGTCCGCCGGACATCCTGGTCACCACGCCGGAGTCCCTCTTCCTCATCCTCACCTCGTCGGCCCGCGCCGGGCTCGCGGGCGTCGAGACCGTGGTGCTCGACGAGATCCACGCCGTCGCGGGCACCAAGCGCGGCGCCCACCTCGCCCTGAGCCTGGAGCGCCTCGACGCCCTGCTCGACCGGCCCACGCAGCGGATCGGCCTGTCCGCCACGGTGCGCCCGGTCGAGGCCGTCTCCCGGTTCCTCGGCGGCGGCCGCTCCGACGAGTCGGCGCGCGAGATCGTCGTCGTGCAGCCGCCGTCGCACAAGGAGTGGGCCATCGATGTCGTCGTACCGGTCCCGGACCTCGCGGACCTGGGCAGCGCGCCCAGCCTCGGCGTGCCGGACCCGGGCCGCCCCGACGGGACCGGGCCGGGCACGGGCGACGACGAGATCGACCTCTCGGGCGAGGCGACCCAGCCCCTGCGCAAGGCCTCGGTCTGGCCGCACGTGGAGGAGCGCGTGGTCGACCTCGTCGCCGACCACACCTCCACCATCGTCTTCACCAACAACCGGCGGGGCGCCGAGCGGCTGACCGCGCGCATGAACGAGGTCTGGGCCCAGCGCCAGGGGCTCGACGTCGCCGACCCGGCCAGCACCTGGGCCGCACTCGTTCCCGGGCAGTCCGGCACGGCCGCCGGGATCCCCCGGCCCGTGCCCGGGGAACGCGGCATGCCCGAGGCCGTCCCCGGGCGGCCGCCGGGCCCGGACGGGGCCGCCCGGGCCGAGACCGTGCTCGCGCGCGCCCACCACGGGTCGATGAGCCGCGCGGAGCGCACCCGCACCGAGACGGAGCTCAAGGAGGGCCGGCTGCCCGCGGTGGTCGCGACGTCGTCCCTGGAGCTCGGCATCGACATGGGCGCGGTGGACCTCGTGGTGCAGGTGGGAGCGCCGCCGTCGGTCGCGAGCGGGCTGCAGCGCATCGGCCGCGCGGGCCACCAGGTGGGCGCGGTCTCCAAGGGCGTGGTGTTCCCGATGTTCCGGGGCGACCTCGTGCCGGCGACCGTCATCGCGCAGCGCATGCGCACGGGTGCCATCGAGCACATGCACGTGCCGGCCAACCCGCTCGACGTCCTGGCGCAGCAGGTGGTCGCGGCGCTGGCCGTGGACGACTGGGACGAGGCCGAGCTGCTCGCCCTCGTCCGCCGGGCCGCGCCGTTCGCGCACCTCGGCGACGCCACCTGGCGCGCCGTGCTCGACATGCTCGCCGGGCGCTACCCCAGCGAGGACTTCGCCGAGCTGCGGGCACGCATCACCTGGGACCGCGCCACGGGTCTGCTGCGCGGCCGCCCCGGCGCGCTGCGCCTGGCCGCCACGAGCGGCGGCACCATCCCCGACAAGGGCGCGTACGGCGTCTTCCTCGCCACCGACGCGGCGGACGGCGGCGTGCTCGCCGACGGCGCCTCGGGCGGTACGAGCGGCACCAGATCCCGCGGGGGCCGGCGCGTGGGCGAGCTCGACGAGGAGATGGTCTACGAGTCCCGGGTGGGCGACACGTTCACGCTGGGGTCGAGCACCTGGCGCATCGAGGAGATCACCACCGACCGGGTGCTGGTCACCCCGGCGCCCGGCCTGCCCGGCCGCCTCCCCTTCTGGAAGGGCGACGCCCCTGGCCGCCCGGCCGAGCTCGGGCGCGCGGTCGGCGCGTTCGTCCGCGAGGCCGACACCGCCCTCGCCGCCGACGTCGACGCCGGGCGCAAGCACCTGCGCGAGGCCGGGCTCGACGACTGGGCCGCGGACAACCTCGCCGCCTACCTCACCGAGCAGCGGCTGGGCACGGGCCGCGTGCCGGACGACCGGACGGTCGTGGTCGAGCGGTTCCGCGACGAGCTGGGCGACTGGCGCGTGGTGATCCACTCGCCGCTCGGGGCGCGCGTGCACGCGCCGTGGGCCCTCGTGATCAGCGCCCGGCTGCGGGCCCGGTTCGGCCTGGACGTGGCCGCCATGCACTCGGACGACGGGATCGTGCTGCGGCTGCCCGACTCGGGCGGCGGCTGGGACGGCGACCCGTGGGGCGCGGACGGGGCCGGCACAGAGATCGACGGGGCCGGCGACGGGACGACGGCCGCCGAGACCGGTTACGGGGCCCTCGACGGCGAGGCGCACCCGCAGCACGTCCCGGGCCGGGTCGCCCTCGAGGACCTGCTGCTGGACCCGGACGAGGTGCTGGGCGCCGTGCGCGACGAGCTCGGTTCCTCGGTCATGTTCGCCGCGCGGTTCCGCGAGGCGGCCGCACGCGCCCTCCTGCTGCCCCGGCGCCGACCGGACAAGCGGCAGCCCCTGTGGCAGCAGCGCCAGCGGTCGGCCCAGCTCCTGGAGGTGGCCAGCCAGTTCCCGGACTTCCCGATCGTGCTGGAGGCCGCCCGCGAGTGCCTCCAGGACGACTTCGACGTGGCGGCCCTCGCCGACCTCATGCGCGAGATCGGTTCGGGCGAGGTCCGGGTCGTCGAGGTGACCACCCCGACGCCGTCGCCGTTCGCCCAGTCGCTCCTGTTCGGCTACACCGCGCAGTTCCTGTACGACGGCGACGCGCCGCTGGCCGAGCGCCGCGCGGCGGCCCTGTCGCTGGACCCGGAGCTGCTCGCCGAGCTGCTCGGGGAGCAGGGCTCGGCCGACCTGGCCGACCTGCTCGACCCGGGGGCCGTGGAACGCACCGAGGCCGAGCTCGCCGGGCTCGCCCCGGACCGGCAGGCCCGCGACGCCGAGGGCCTGTGGGACCTGCTGCGGCGCACGGGGCCGCACCCGCTGGAAGCTCTGGAGGCACGCACCCGCGAGGAGGCCCGCCACGCCGTCGGCCACTGGCTCGAGGAGCTGGAGGCCACACGCCGGGTGATCCGGGTCCGGTTCGCCGGCCTGGAGCAGTGGGCGGTCGCGGAGGACGCGGGCCGGCTCCGCGACGCGCTCGGCGTGGCGCTCCCGGTGGGCATCCCCGAGACGTTCACCGAGCTGGTCCCCGACCCGCTCGGCGACCTGCTGCGCCGGCACGCCCGCACGCACGGGCCGTTCGGCGCACAGGCCCCGGCCCAGCGGTTCGGGCTGGGCGTCGCGGTGGTCGCCCAGGGCCTGGCCCGGCTAGAGGCGGACGGCGCGCTCGCCCGTGGCCGGCTGCGGCCCGGCGCGCTCGGCGGCACGGGCGACGAGTGGTGCGATCCCGGCGTGCTGCGCCTGCTGCGGCGACGCTCCCTGGCGGTGCTGCGCGCCGAGGTGGAGCCCGTGGAGCAGGAGGCCCTCGGCGCCTTCCTGCCGCGCTGGCAGAACGTCTCCACAGGCCTGCTGCGCGGTGCGGACGGGCTGGTGCAGGCGATCGAGCAGCTCGCGGGGGCGGCGGTCCCGGCGTCGGCCCTGGAGACCCTGGTGCTGCCCGCCCGCGTGACCGACTACTCCCCCGCCCTGCTCGACGAGCTGACGGTGGCGGGCGAGGTGCTGTGGGCCGGGCACTCCCGCCTGCCCGGGTCGGGCGGCGGGGACGGGCTGGTCTCGCTCCACCTGGCGGACGGCGCCCCGCTCACCCTGCCCCCGCTCGAACCGGTCGAGGAGGAGAGCCCGCTCGACTCCGACCTGCACCGCGCGGTGCTGGACCTGCTGACAGGGTCGGGCGGGTTCTTCCTGCCCCGGGTCGCCGAGCTCACGTCCGCAGAGCCGGACGCCGTGCTCGAGGTGCTCTGGGACCTCGTCTGGGCCGGCCAGGTCACCAACGACGGGCTGGGCGCACTGCGCGAGCGCGTCAGCGGCGGCGGCGCCCACCGCGCGCCCCGCACGGCCGCCCGGGCCCGTCCGGTGCGCCGGTCCCGGTTCGCCGTGTCCCCCGGACGTCCCGCCTCGGCCCTCCGGTCCGGCGCCTCGACCGTGGGTGGCGGCGGCCGCTGGGCCGCCCTGCCGATGCGCGAGGCCGACCCCACGCTGCACGCCCACGCCCTGACCCAGGTGCTGCTCGAACGCCACGGGGTGCTGACCCGGTCCGCCGCGGCAGCGGAGGGTGTCGGGGCGGGCTACCGCGACGTGTACCGCGTGCTGTCCGGCCTGGAGGAGCGCGGCGCGGTGCGCCGCGGGTACTTCGTGGAGCACCTCGGCGGGTCGCAGTTCGCCCTGCCCGGCGCCGTCGACCGGCTGCGGGTGGACGCGGCCGACCGCGCGCGGACCGTCGAGGCGGAGCTGGAGGTCGCGGAGCGGACGGCGGCCGTCGCGGCCCCCACCGGCGCCGCGAGCACGAGCGGCGTCGTCGTGCTGGCCGCGATGGACCCCGCCAACCCGTACGGCGCGGCGCTCGCCTGGCCCACGGGCCCGGCGGCGGACGCCGGGCCGGCGTCCGACGGCGCGCCCGGCAGCAGGCCCACCCACCGGCCCGGCCGCAAGGCCGGTGCCGTCGTGGTGCTCACCCACGGCGACCTGGCCCTGTTCGTGGAGCGCGGCGGGCGCACGGTGCTGTCGTTCACCGACAACCCCGCCCGGCTCGCGACGGCGGCCGCCGCACTGGCCAGGACGGTCCGGGAGGGCCGGCTCGGACGGTTGGTGGTCCAGCGTGTCGACGGGGTGCCCGCGCTGGAGGCCGCCCGGCACCACCCGACGGCGCGGGCGCTCGTCGAGGCGGGCTTCGCCGTCACTCCACGCGGTCTACGGATCTCGGTCCGCTGAACGCCAGGGCGGGGCTCGCGCCGTCGAGCGGTCCGATGGCGTCGAGCGGACCGGTCTCGTCCGGTGCCGTGTGCGGGCCCTCGCGGTCGATGGTCGCGCCGAGCAGGAACAGGTAGCCGATCATGATCACGAACCCCACCCGCTCGATGAGGCCGAAGGCGGCGATGCCCGAGTCGGCGAAGAAGACGAGCGACAGGTGGATCACCAGGAACAGCCCGACCATCACGCCGAGCGCGCCGGCCGCCGACCGCAGGGTCCGCGGGAAGGTCGAGCGCGGCCGCGTGATCGACCGCTGCAGGCTCAGCCCGACCACGGGGAGCACGCAGAAGGCCGTGGCGGCGCTGACCCGGTGGATCACGGCGGACAGCGACGCGTCCGTCCCGGGCGGGTCCGTGGGGAACGCTCCGACCAGGACCATCGCGATGGCGTAGACGATCATCGCGCCCGCGGGCACCAGGCCGACGGCGAGGCCGGTGCGGTACATCCGCGCGGTGAGGATGAGGCCGAGGACGGCCAGGATCACCCCGCCGGCGAGGATCATCTCGCCGCCGCCGGGCACGAAGGCGTACCAGCTGATCGGGTCGAGCACCGGGTCGACCACGGACGCGCCCAGCACGTGCGCGGCGATCATCGGCAGCAGAGCGGTCGCGCCGAACCAGCTCACGGTCCGGGTGTTGCGGGGGTCTGAGGAGGCCATCGACTGGTCCGGGCGTTCGCCCAGGTCAGCGGTTACAACGGTCATGGGACAAGAGTTGCCGAGCGGGCGCCGGAAAGCCATCGGGTTTACCCCCGGTCGCGCCCTGACCCGCACTGGGGGCCATCCCTGACCGGCCACCGGCGGCCCGGTGGTGCGGTTCCGGCCCCAACCCAGATCACATGGGTGATATGCCGGTTGTGCCGCCTTCCTCGGCCGACCGCGCACTACGCTGAAGCCCCACGACGAGGGGAGCGTCCGTGCCCGAGGGGGATGTCCTGCGCCTCACCGCCGAGCGCCTCACCGCGGCGCTGCGCGGCCTGCCGCTCGTCCGTGCGGAGCTGCGCTGGCCCAGCGCCGGCGCCGCCAACCTGACCGGGGTCACCGCCCTGGAGACCAGCGCGTACGGCAAGCACCTGCTCACCCGGCTCGACGACGGCCGCACCCTGCACACGCACCTGCGCATGGAGGGGCTGTGGAAGGTGCACCGGACCGGTTCCCGTGACGCCTCGGCCCGCAACCCCGCCATCCGCGCCGTGCTCGCCACGGACGCCTGGACCGCCACCGGGTGGCACCTCGGCATGCTCGACCTGCTGCGCACGCACGACGAGAGCCGCATCCTCAACGGCCTGGGCCCGGACGTGCTCGGCCCCGACTTCCCCAGCACCGGGCTGGCGGACGGCGTGGCGCGCCTCGTCCGCGAGCCCGAGCGGCCCCTGTGCGCCGCCCTGCTGGACCAGCGCACCGTCGCGGGCATCGGCACCATCTGGATGGCCGAGTCGCTCTTCGCGCGGCGGCTGTGGCCGTGGCAGCCGGCCGGCTCGCTGCCCGAGGGTGAACGCGCGGTGCTGCTGCGCACGGCGCGCCGGCTCATGGAGCGCAGCGTCACCGTCGGCCGGGCGCGCGGCCTGGGGGCCGTCGAGATGCATGCGCACGGGCGGGCGGGCCGGCCGTGCCACCGGTGCGGTACCCCGATCGCCGTCGGCACGGCGAACGAGAAGCCCTACGAGCGCCCGGTCTTCTGGTGCCCTACGTGCCAGGCGCAAGGCGCGAAGTAGAACAGCGAGACAGCAGGTGGGCAGGACCCATTTCTCAGGGTCCCGCCCACCTACTGTCTCGCTGCAGTTCTACCTCGCGCCTGCCGACTCAGCCGACCGGTGCCAGGTCGGACGGCTCGACCTCCCGCCGCGCTGCGGTCCGGTCGCCTCCCCTGGCCAGCAGCCCGGCGACGAAGTCCGCCGGGATCGTGTCGGGAATCTGGAATCCTTCGGCCACCGCGACGCGGTCGCTCACCTCACGCAGCACCAAGGACAGCGGCACGTCGAGTGCCTCGCAGATGGAACCGAGCAGCTCGGACGACGCCTCCTTCTGTCCCCGCTCCACCTCACTGAGGTAACCCAGCGACACCCGCGCCGCCGACGACACCTCACGGAGGGTGCGCCCCTGACGCTGCCGCGTGTCTCGCAGCACGTCTCCGATTTCTCGCCGTAGTACGACCATCTCGCGCCCCCTTTCAGTGCCTGTCCCTGACCTCACGTCCTGTCCTGCCTGGACCGGACGCGCCTTGCGTGTGGTACGGCCTCCGTGCGCGGAGGTCGTTCTACCGTACCCCGCGCTCGAAGAGTTCTTCCGCCGGCCCCGAGTGGTCGGCCTGTTCGTGATCACACCGGGACCAACGCTGTTGGTATGAGCCTTGTTCCCGAAGTGTTCCCGCGTCAAGCCCTGTGCAAGATTAAGCCAAGAAGTTTCACTTGTCTGTAACTTCAGGGAACGGATCTGGGTACGAGTCGGTTTTTTCACCCGCCACCTCGCTGACGAGCAGCGACGCGAGCTCGATGACCCCCCGCGCCGCGTCGCCGATGATCTGCGGCCGGTCGCCCGCCAGGTCCAGCCGGTGCACCTCGGAGGCGACCGGGGTGCTCACTGCGACGAAGACCACACCCGGCGGCTGGCCGTCCTGGGGGTCCGGGCCCGCGACCCCGGTCGTGGCGAGGCCCACGTCGGCCCCCGTCGCCCGGCGCACGCCGTCCGCCATCTGGGCGGCCACGGCCTCGTCCACGGCCCCGCGCTCGGCCAGCAGGTCCGCGTCCACGCCGAGCAGCCCGGCCTTCAGGTCGGTGGCGTAGGCGACGACGCCGCCGCGCAGCACCTTGGACGCGCCCGGCACCGACACGAGCGTGGCCGTGACCAGCCCGCCCGTCAGCGACTCGGCCACGCCGATGGTCCAGCCGCGGGCGGCAGCCGCCTCCAGCAGGCGCGACGCCGTCATGCCTGTGGCGTCCGGGCCCGGGCGTCGCGCCGGATCTTCCAGCCCTGGTAGACGTACTCGACACCGGTCACGACCGTCACGACGAACGCCGCCAGGAGCACGACCCAGGCGATCACCGTCAGCCAGTCGAGACCCTCGCGCGGGAGCAGGAACAGCGAGATCGCCACGGTCTGCAGCACGGTCTTGAGCTTGCCGCCGCGCGACGCGGGCATGACCTCGTACTTGAGCATGCCCATCCGCATGAACGTGATGCCCAGCTCACGCACCAGGATCACCACCGGGATCCACCAGGGCAGCTCGCCGAGCGGGATCCAGAGCAGGATCAGGGCGGCGCCCACCAGCAGCTTGTCCGCGATCGGGTCGAGCAGCTTGCCCAGGTCGGTGATGAGGCCGCGCGACCGCGCGAGGTAGCCGTCGACCTTGTCCGACACCGCCGCGACCACGAAGATCGCCGTGGCCACGAGCCGCCACGTCGTGTCGTCCCCGCCTTCGACGAGAAGTGCCCAGGCGAAGAACGGGACCATGGCGATGCGAATCATCGTGACGATGTTCGCAATGTTCCAGGGCGACGGAGCGTCGTTGACCATTGCTCAAGCCTAGCCGCGGTTCACCCGCGCACCGGACCGACCGCCGGCGGCGCCCGGTCGCTCCCCTTGCCGACCTGCCATAACATCCGGGAGTGGTCAATGTCCGCCCGCTGCGGTTCCTCGCGTCCGCCGCGGTGACCTGCGCCCTCGCGGCCACGCCGGCGGGTTGCACGCCCGCCCCCGGCGCGCCGGTGCCCACCGGCTCCGGCGGCACCCCCGCGACGCCCTCCGTGACGTCCTCCCCGGAGGCACCCCCGACGTCCGCCACACCCTCCCCGTCGCCCACGCCGCAGGACGTCGAGCTCACGCTGCTCGCCGCGGGCGACGTCCTGACCCACGAACCGGTCAACGACTCGGCGACGGGTCCGGACGGGTTCGACTACACGCCGCTGCTGGCGGGCATCGACCCCTGGGTCGCCCGCGCGGACCTGGCCCTGTGCCATCTGGAGGTGCCCGTCGCGCCGCCGGGCACCCAGCCGTCGGGCTACCCCGTGTTCCGCGCGCCGAAGGAGATCGTCCGCGACCTGGGCGAGCAGGGCTGGGACGGCTGCTCGACGGCGTCCAACCACGCGGCCGACTCCGGCTACGACGGCATCGCCGCGACGCTCGGGGCGCTCGACCGGGCCGGGATGGGCCACGCCGGGACCGCGCGCAACAAGCGCGAGTCGAGCAGCCCCCAGCTCTACGAGCTGCGGCGGGAGGGCCGGACCGTCACGGTCGCCCACCTGTCGGCGGCCTACGGGCTGAACGGGCTGGAGCCGCCCCACGGCTCCTGGTCGGTGGATCTCATCGACGCCGGGCGGATCATCGAGCAGGCCAGGGCGGCGCGCGCCGCGGGCGCGGACCTGGTGGTGGTCAGCCTGCACGACGGCACCGAGTACGTCACCGAGCCCACCGACCACCAGAAGGAGACCGCCAAGGCCCTGGCCAGGTCGCGCCAGGTGGACCTCGTGATCGGGCACCACGCCCACGTGCCGCAGCCGCTGAAGCACCTGCGCGGCGGCCCGGGCGGCGACGGGATGTGGGTGGCCTACGGACTCGGCAACCTCCTGTCCAACCAGGGGACGCAGTGCTGCGTGGCGGCGTCCGCCGTCGGCCTGCTGCTCGTCGCGGACGTCGTGCAGCACCCCGGCGGGCCCGCCCGGGTCACGGACGCGCGCTGGGCGGCGACCACCGTGGACCGCGCCTCCGGGCACCGGCTGCACTGGACGCGCGACGCGCTGGCACACCCGGACCGCGGGCAGCTCGGCACAGGCGAGCTCACCGACCGCCTCCGGATCGCCCAGGACGCCGCCGGGGACGCGGCGGCCGAGCAGCGCCGCCCGCCCCGGGGACCCGCGGGCGAGCCGCCGCGGGTGGTCGAGCGCACCGGCTGAGAGGTCAGCGCACCGCTTCGGCGTCGTCGTCGTGGTAGTCCCGGGCGACCGGCGGCATGTGCCCGTCCGTGCCGTCGGCGTACTGGTCGGCCGAGCCGTAGGACCCGCCGTCGTCCGGCTCGGCGTCGGGCGAGGCCTGGTCGAAGACCTGGGCCGGCTGCTCGCCGCGGATCAGCGCGAGCGCCGAGGGCAGGTCGTCGGCCGCCACGAGCACGTCGCGCGCCTTGGAACCCTCCGAGGGCCCCACGATCTCCCGCGACTCCAGCAGGTCCATGAGGCGCCCCGCCTTGGCGAAGCCCACCCGGAGCTTGCGCTGCAACATGGACGTGGACCCGAACTGGGTGGTGACCACGAGCTCGGTGGCCTGCAGCAGCAGGTCGAGGTCGTCGCCGATGTCCTCGTCGACCTGCTTCTTGGCCGCGGCGGGCGCGGCGACGTCCTGACGGTAGATGGGCTTGAGCTGGCCCTTGACGTGCTCGACGACCTGGTGCACCTCGGACTCGGTGACCCAGGCGCCCTGGACGCGCATCGGCTTGGCCGCGCCCATCGGCAGGAACAGGGCGTCGCCCTGGCCGATGAGCTTCTCGGCGCCGGGCTGGTCCAGGACCACGCGCGAGTCGGCGAGCGACGACGTGGCGAAGGCGAGCCGCGAGGGCACGTTCGCCTTGATCAGGCCGGTCACGACGTCGACGGACGGGCGCTGCGTGGCCAGCACGAGGTGGATGCCCGCGGCGCGGGCGAGCTGCGTGATCCGCTGGATGGAGGCCTCGACGTCGCGCGGGGCGACCATCATGAGGTCCGCGAGCTCGTCGACCACCACGAGCAGGTACGGGTACGGGGCGATCTTGCGCTCCGAGCCCGGCAGCGGCTTGACCTTGCCGGCGCGCACGGCGACGTTGAAGTCGTCGACGTGCTTGTAGCCGAAGGTCGCCAGGTCGTCGTACCGGGCGTCCATCTCGCGCACCACCCAGTCGAGGGCCTCGGCGGCCTTCTTGGGGCTGGTGATGATCGGCGTGATCAGGTGCGGGATGCCCTCGTAGATCGTGAGCTCGACGCGCTTGGGGTCCACCAGGATGAGGCGTACCTGTTCGGGCGTGGAGCGCATCAGGATCGAGGTGATCATCGAGTTGATGAAGCTCGACTTGCCGGCGCCGGTGGCGCCCGCCACGAGGATGTGCGGCATCTTCGCGAGGTTCGCGACCACATAGCCGCCCTCGACGTCCTTGCCCACGCCCATGACCATCGGGTGCTCGGTGCGCCGCGCGGCGCCGGAGCGCAGCACGTCGCCCAGCACCACGGTCTCGCGGTCGGAGTTCGGGATCTCGATACCGATCGCGGACTTGCCCGGGATGGGCGACAGGATGCGCACGTCCGCGCTCGCCACCGCGTACGCGATGTTGTTGGACAGCGACGTGATGCGCTCGACCTTGGTCTTGGCGCCCACCTCGACCTCGTACCGCGTGACCGTCGGGCCGCGACTGAAGCCGGTGACCTTTGCGTCGACGCCGAACTGCTCGAACACACCGGTCAGCGACTCGACCACCCGGTCGTTCGCGGCCGACCGCGCCTTGTGCGGCGGCCCCTGGACCAGCACCTCCTCGTCGGGGAGCAGGTAGACGGTGTCGCCCTCCAGCATGGGCTGCACGCCCCGTGGCATGGGCTCGCCCGCCCGGGGCGGCTTGGGCCCGTCCTTCTTCGCCGGCACCGGCTCACCGTCCGGCCCGAGCACGCCGGGGCCGATGGCGGGGGCGCCGGTCACCTTGCCGGCGGACTGGCCGGTGGGGATGCGCTGGGTCGTGGCCTTCCCGGCCTTGCCGGCACGCTGCTCGACCTCGGCGGCCTTCTCGAAGGCCTCGTCGCCGGTGAACCCGGCCAGGCGCTCCTTCTCGGCGGCGATCTCCTGCTTGGTGCGGCGCTTGCGGCGCCTGGGCTCCGGCGTGCCGTCGTGGGCGGAGACGCCGTCGGCCAGGGCCAGCCCGTCCTCGCCGACCTCAGCCCCCTCGCGATGGTTTCCCGTGAGCCGGTCGTAGAGGCCACGCAGGCGGGCGGGGATCCGGTGCACCGGTGTGGCGGTGACGATGAGGATGCCGAAGAACCCGGCCAGCACGTAGAGCGGGATGGCGAACCACTGCGTGAGCCCCGTGACCACCGGGGTGGCGAAGAGGAAACCGATCACGCCGCCGGCGTCCTGCACCGGGGTGAAGCCGTCCGCGGGCGAGGGCAGGCCGGCGCTGATGTGCACCAGCGAGCACGTGGCGACGACCAGGAAGCTGAGCCCGATCGCCACCCGGCCGTTCTGCTGGGTGCGCTCCGGGTGGCGCATCACGCGGAAGGCGAGCCACATGAGCAGCACGGGGAGGGCCACGCCCGCGACGCCGAGCGTGCCCGCGACCACCGCGTGCACGCCGTCGCCGAAGGGGCCGTCGATCCCCCACCACTCACGGGCCGCGACGATGACCGCCACGGCGAGAAGTGCGAAGCCGACGCCGTCGCGCCGGTGGTCCGGTTCCAGTTCCTGCCCTCCCTGCCCTTCCGCGTTCTGCGCGCCCGCGCCGGAGCCGTCGGGCGCGGTCCGCGGTCCGGCGGCGCGGGTTGCGCCACCGACCGCGTGCGCCATGCCCATCCAGAGCCCGCGGACCGCCCGGACCGGCCACGGCGGGCGGGCCGGTGCGGCCGCAGCCTTCGGTGCCGGGCGGGTAGCCCCCCGGCGCTGTGTCGATCGCTTCGACGCTGCGGCCCGGGGCTTGGCGCTCTTCGCGCCCTGCCCGGAGCTCTTCCCGGAACCTCGCCGGGCCGACGTGCGGGTCGCCATGATGTCGCCACCGTAACCGGCGACGACGGCCCGGCCCAGGAACCCTCGCGGTGTGTCCTGGACCGGGCCGTCGTCCGGTATGTCTGGCTGCTCAGGCCAGGAGGAGGCCGATCGCGAGCATCACCACGCCCGCACCCAGGGCCACTGCGCCTACCGGCAGCAGCACGACGGCGCGGTTGGGGCGGGTGCGCCCCTGCCCGATCGCGGAGAGGAAGAACCCCGCGGGCAGGAGGATCGCGGCGCACAGCACGCCGGTGGCGGCGAGCCAGCGGGCGAACCCGGTCAGGTCCGTCGCCTCGGTCAGCAGCAGGCAGAGCAGACCGAGGATCACCAGCACACCCGCGTGCGCGTGGCCGGCCCGGAAGAAGCTCTTCTGCAGGTCGGTGGTGGCGAGCCGGCCGCCGAAGACCTTGAGCAGGAAGAAGCCGCCGGACTCGATCCCGACGACGGTCAGCAGCACGATGCCCGCGGTGATGCGGGCCGGGTCCGAGAGCTCGAGCACGACGTCCTCCTGGGGATGGTCAATTGTTCTGTAACAGTGTTATCAAACATCGTTCGCAAACCCGCGTCAAGGCTTCTAGACTCTCGGCATGGCCCGACCCCGACTGCACGACGACGCCCTGCGCACCCGGCTCCTGGAGGTCACCTCCCAGGTGGTCTCGTCCGACGGCGAGAGCGCGGTCACCGTGCGCAAGGTCGCCGCCGAGGCCGGGACCAGCGCGTCGGCGGTCTACGCGCTGCTCGGCTCGCGCGAGGCGCTGGTCGGGGCGGTCGCCGAGGAGGGTTTCCGGCGGTTCGCCGAGCACCTGGCCGCCGTCGGGCAGGGCGAGGATCCGGCCGTGGACCTCCGCGACCTCGGCCGCGCCTACCGGAGGTTCGCGCTGGCGGACCCGCACTTCTACCGCGTCATGTTCTACCGCGGGGTGGCGCCGGCGGACCGCGAGCCGGCGGCCGCCGTCGACAGCCCGACGTTCCGGGTGCTGCACGACGCCGCCGCCCGCGTCCTGCGCGGCGCGCCGCCGGAACACGTGCTGACCGCCGCCGTGGGGCTGTGGGGCCTGGTGCACGGGCTGGTGTCGCTCGAGCTCGCCGGGCTGCTGCCGGGCGACGAGGCGGCGCGGGCGGCCGCGTTCGACGCGGCCGCCGGGACGGTCGGGTCGGCGCTGCTGCGCGGCTGAGCGCACGGCAGCACATCGGGCACCGGGCAGTGGACGCGGCGGACTTTCGTGGGGAGTGTCAGAGGGCGCTACTAGCATCGCGCCCACCATGACGACGCAAGAGACCCCGACGGATTCACCGCACACGTTCCAGGTCGACCTTCGTGGGTTGGTGGACCTGTTGTCCCAGCACCTGTACGCCAGCCCCCGCGTCTACGTGCGCGAGCTGCTCCAGAACGGCGTCGACGCGATCACCGCGCGGCGCGCCCTGGACCCCGGCGCTCCCGGCACGGTGCGCATCCGGGCGACCGGCACCGCGCTGCGGGTCACCGACTCCGGGATCGGCCTGACCGAGCCGGAGGTGCACCAGCTCCTGGCCACGATCGGGCGCAGCTCCAAGCGCGACGGCCTCCAGGAGGCCCGCAAGGAGTTCCTCGGCCAGTTCGGCATCGGCCTGCTGGCCTGCTTCGTCGTGGCGGAGACCATCCGCGTGGTGAGCCGCTCGGCCCGGACGCCCGACGCCCTGCCCGTCGAGTGGGTGGCCCGCGGCGACGGCTCGTACACGGTCCGCACGCTCGACCCGGCCGAGCACCCCGAGCCTGGCACGACCGTCCATCTCGAGGCCCGCCGCGGGAGCGAGCAGTGGTTCGAGGCCGACCGGGTGGCCGACCTCGCCGCCGACTTCGGCGCGCTCCTGCCGTACGACGTCCGCGTGGGCGACGAGCCGATCACGGGGCGGCGACCGCCGTGGGAGGCCGAGCACCCCAGCCCGACGGCGCGCGCCGCCGCGCTGTCCGCCTACTGCCAGGACACGTTCGGCTTCGCGCCGCTCGACTCGGTCGAGCTGGACCTGCCCCTCGTCGGCATCCGCGGGGTCGCCTACGTGCTGCCGGGCGTGGTCAGCCCCGCGCAGCGCGGCGGGCACCGCGTGCACCTCAAGGGCATGCTGCTCACCGACCGCGCCGAGACCCTGCTGCCCGACTGGGCGTTCTTCGTGCGGTGCGTGCTGGACACCGACACGCTGCGCCCCACGGCCAGCCGTGAGCAGCTCTACGAGGACGAGACGCTGGCCGCCGTCCGCGACGCGCTGGGCGACCGGGTGCGCGGCTGGCTCGCGCAGCTGGCGACCACGTCGCCGGAGCGCCTGCGGCGCTTCCTGGCCGTGCACCACCTGGGGGTCAAGGCGCTCGCCCTGCACGACGACGACGTGCTGCGCACCATGCTCCCCTGGCTGCCCTTCGAGACGTCGGAGGGCGAGCTGACGCTCGACGACCTCGCCCGCCGGCACCGGACCGTGCACTTCACGCGCACGGTCGACGAGTTCCGGCAGGTCTCGGCCATCGCCGCGGCGCAGGGCATGGCCGTGGTCAACGGCGGGTACACCTACGACGCCGCGCTGGTCGAGGCGCTCCCCCTGGCCCGGCCCGACGTCACCGTCGAGGAGCTCGACGCGTCGGTCGTCACCGCGCACCTCGACCACGTGGACCCGGCGGCCGAGCTCGCGCTGACCCCGTTCCTCACCACCGCCCGGGTGCGCCTCGACCCGCTGGACTGCGACGTCGTCGTGCGGGCGTTCCACCCGGCGTCCCTGGCCGCGATCCACCTGGATGACCGGTCCGCCCGGCACGAACGCGCCCGCGCCGAGGCCGAGAGCCAGGCCGACGACCTGTGGGCCGGCATCCTCGGTTCTCTGCGGGACGAGGCGCCCCGCGCCCGGCTCGTGCTGAACCACCTCAACCCGCTGGTGCGCCGCATCGCGGGGCTGTCCGAACCCGACCTGGCCGGCGTGGCCGTCGAGGCTCTGTACGGGCAGTCGCTGCTCCAGGCCCGCCGCCCCTTGCGTCCGGTGGACCAGGCGCTCGTGAACCGCGCGTTCGGCGAGCTGCTGGAGTGGGCCGCGCCCGTCGTGCCCCCAGCCCGCGACGACCGGCCGGCCGACCGGCCCGACACCCAGGAGACCGACCGATGACCGAGATCACCGACCTCGCGACGCTCCAGGAGGCGATCTGGGAGAACAACCAGCGTCCCCACGGCACCTCGCAGGCCGCGGCGGCGGAGAACATCCTCACCCAGGCCGAGCTCCTCGGGCCGGAGGCCGAGATCAAGGCGGTCTTCCACCTGATCAGCGCGTACGAGTTCAGCGCGGACCGGCACAAGGTGCTGGTCCCGTTCGCCCGCGCCCTGCGGTTGTGGGACCAGGACCCGGGCGCCTTCGACCACGCCGGCACCCACGCGCTGTTCTGGGACTTCAAGTGGGTGACGACGGGCATGCTCGACCTGCCCCGGGTGCCGCTCGCCGCCATCGAGAACTGGCTCACCGAGATGGACCGCCGCTACCGGCTCGCCGGCCACACCGACCGGGCCGTGCGGATGTCGGAGTTCTACATCGCCGACCACGTGGGCGACACGGAGCGGGCGCGGCGGGCGTTCGACGGCTGGCTCGCCGCCGAACGCGGCGAGATGGCGGACTGCCTCGCCTGCGAGACCGCCCGGCAGGGCGAGTTCTACTCCGACGAGGGTGAGGACGCCAAGGCGGTCCGGCACTGGGCGCCCGTGCTCGACGGCCGGCTGACCTGCGCCGAGGAGCCGCACCGCGCCCTGGCGCGCTCGCTGCTGCCGCTGGTCCGGCTGGGCCGCCTCGACGAGGCCCGGACGAACCACCTGCGCGGCTACCCCATGGTCAAGGGCTCGGAGAGTCTGATGCACTCCGTGGCCAAGCACATCGAGTTCTGCGCGCTGACCGGCAACGAGGCGCGCGCGCTCGAGCTCCTCGCCGACACCCCCGGCTACTTCCAGGCCGACGGCGAACCCGAGCCCCGCATGGGCTTCTACGCCGTGACCGCGCTGCTCATGGACCGCCTGGTCGCCCTCGGCCGCGGCGACCTGCGGGTCACCGGACCCGCCGGCCGCCCGTGGACCGCCGCCGAGCTGGCCGGGCACGCCCGGACCGAGGCACTGACGCTGGCCGGCCGGTTCGACGCGCGCAACGGCACGACGGCGGTGAGCGAGCGGGTGCGGGCCTGCCTGGACGCCCGGCCGCTGCTGGACCGGCTGCCGCTCGGCCTGCGCGCGGTGCTGCCGCCGGCCGGGGTCGGTGCGTCCCCGGCCGGCGAGGCGCCGGAGCTCGGCCTCGCACAGGGCAGGATCGCCACGCCGGAGGACGCGGCCGGCGGCGCGCCGGCGGAAACCGACGACGTGGCGGATGCCGAGGGTGCCGGCGGTGCCGACGAGATGCCCGCCGCCGTCCGCGCGGCGCTCGACCGGTACGACAAGGCCCGGGAGAACGAGGACCTGGCCGGTATGCGAGCGGGCATGTCGGAGGCGATCGACCAGGCCGGCGACGCCGCGGCGCCCGGCTGGCGCGCGGGCGCCCACCTGCAGCTCTCCGAGGTGCTGGCCGCCGAGGAGGACCTGCCCGGAGCCGTGCACCACGCCTACGAGGCCGTGGCCTGGGCCGACCTCGCCGACCGGGATGTCGCGGTCGTGGCCAGGACCCGGCTCGGCGCCCACCTGATGGCGGGCCGCCGGCTCGACGAGGCGGCACCGGTGCTGGAACAGGCCCTGACCGACCTGGACCCCTCCCCCGAGGTGCACGGCGAGGGCACCCTCGTGCAGGTCCGCTGGTGGCTCGGCGACTGCGCGGCCGACCGCCACGAACCCGCGGAGGCCGCCAAGCACTGGCTCGCCGCCGCGCAGGTGGCGCAGCACTGGCCGGAGCAGGACGACCACGCGATGCTCGCCACCCTCGCGGCCGAGGCCCTGGAGCGGGCCGGGGAGAACCTGTCGGCGGAGCTGGCCTACGAGCGGGCGGCAGACCTGTGGGCCGAGACCGGCGACGCGCTCCGCCAGGTGCGCACCACCCGAGCATGGGCGTGGGCCGTCCGCGGCCGCGACGTCGCCGAGGCGGGCCGGATCATGACCGGCGCGACCCGGGTGTGCGAGGCCGCGCTCGCCGACTCGACCGACCCCGCCGAGCTCGCCGAGCTGCGGCTCCAGCTGCCCGAGACGCTCGAGCAGCACGCCCGGGTGATCGCCGACGAGGACGTGGAGACCGGCCGCTTCGGCGGGCTCTACGCCGGCGCCCTGGAGGAGGCGTACGCCCTGGCAAGCCGCGCCGAGACCCTCCTGCGGGAGTCCGACGACGTCGCCCGCTGGTGCCGCGGTGCCCTCCTGGCCGCGGAGCTCGCGGTCGAGTCGGGCAGCACCGCGAGCGGCCTGGAGCTGGTCGCGGCCGTGGAGGCGAGGATCGAGGGCGACGAGGAGCTGCGCGGATTCGGCGGCCACGCGGGCTGGATCCGCGACCAGGTCACCGCCTGACCGACTCGCGACACGTCCGGCCGACCCCGCCCGGGCCGGCCGGACGCGCCCCCGGTACCCAGGGCGACGCCGCCCACGACCCACGAGGACCACGACGCCCGCGACCACACGGCGGCCCGGCCCTCGCCTCGCCGGCCTGCTACCGGCGTCCTACGTCGTTGGACGGCAGGGGCGCGGCGAACTCGGCGGAGGCCAGGTCCAGCTGCGCACGCCGGATGCGCAGCACGATCACTCTCCAGGCCCAGCAGGAGATCGCGGCCAGGACCGCAGCGACCACGTACGACTCGCTGACCACCAGCACCTCGTCCTGCAGGACGTCACCCCCGAGCACCCCGCCGCGCCAGCCCTCGGCCGTCCAGGACGAGCACCGCGACGGCCAGCTCGGTCGGGGGCCTTCGCGGCCGGGCCGTTCCAACGGGTTGCGGGGTCGCCGCCGACGGCTCCCCCGGGAACTGGGGGTCGATCACGACGCGTACCCACCGCCGGCGGCGGCGATGCGCTCCCGCTGGGCACGCGTGATGTCACGGATGATCCGGATCCACAGGAAGAGGCTGACGATCATCACGAGGGTAGCGACGGCCTCCATGGGAACCATCACGTCGGCGGCGGACTGCGCCGATCCCGGGGTGCTGGCCGCCGTCAGCCGGCCAACGAGGTTCGAGACGCTGAGAAAGGCGAGCCACGTGCCCCACCAGGCGCCGATCTCCGAGACGGGTCGCGGCGACGTCGCGCGCCGGACGTCGCGCACCACCTGGAACGGGAACCAGAAGGAGACCACCGGCACCCACCAGCCGAGCCAGGCCCAGACGGGACCACGCTTGTGGATGAAGGTCGGGTTGGCGGCCACAGCGGTCGACCGGCTCTGGTACAGCCAGAGGGAGGTGACGATGAAGGCCCCGATCTGGACCACGACCGACAGGACGCCCACGCCGTCGTACGCGGTGAACTCGCTGTCGATGGCCGCCAGCCCCGCCTCGGCGGCCCGGTCCATCGCCTGCGCGCCCTGGGGTGCCAGCAGCAGGACCACGACCCGGATGACCGTCCAGGCACTGGCCAGCACGATCGCGGCCACGCCCAGCCCGGCAGTGCTGCGCAACGGCGGGAGGAGCTGCGGCGGGGTTCCGTACGCCTGGTGCAGGGGCGGCCCGTAGGCGGCACCGGACACAGGAGCGGCCACCGGCACGGGAGCGTGCGCAGGCGGCGAGCCGACGGGTGGCGTCGAGCCGGCAGGCGGGACAAACGGGTCATGCGTCATTAAGGTGCCTTTCCGCGCTTTCTGGGGAACACCTGAACGCTAGTCATCCCGCGCCACACCTCCTGGCCAAGAGCCGGGTGAACTTACGCTCGGGCAACCTTCGGCGCCGGGCACGCACGACAACGGGCGGGGTAACGCCGAGCTGTCACTGCTAGCTCAGCGTTACCCCGCCCGGGGAGTGCTGCTCACCCGGCCGGCCCGAGGGCCGGCCGGGCACGGATCACGCCTCGACGACGACCGGGACGATCATCGGCTTGCGGCGCAACCGCGTCGCCACGTAGCGCCCGATGGTCCGCCGCATGATCTGCTGCAGCTGGTGCGTGTCCGTGGCCCCGCCCGCGATCGCGTTCTCCAGCGCCGCGGTGACCTCCGGCATCACCTTGTCGAACACCGAGGCATCCTCGGCCATACCCCGCGCCAGCACCTGGGGGGGTGCCAGCACCTTACCCGTCGCCGTGTCGATCACGGCGAAGACGGAGACGAAACCCTCCTCACCCAGGATCACGCGATCCTTGAGCTCGGCGTCAGTGATCTCGCCGACCGAGGAGCCGTCAACATACACGTAGCCGCACGGCACGGCGCCGACCACGGAGGCCTTGCCGTCCACGAGGTCCACGACCACGCCGTCCTCGGCGAGCACCACGTGGTCGGCCGGCACGCCGGTCCGGACCGCGAGCGCCCCGTTGGCCACGAGGTGGCGCACCTCGCCGTGCACCGGCATGACGTTCTTGGGCTTGAGAATGTTGTAGCAGTACATGAGCTCGCCGGCCGAGGCGTGCCCGGAGACGTGCACCTTGGCGTTGCCGCCGTGCACCACGCGCGCGCCGAGGCGGGTGAGCCCGTTGATGATGCGGAACACGGCGTTCTCGTTGCCCGGGATGAGCGACGAGGCGAGGATCACGGTGTCGCCGAACTCGACCTGCACCTTGTGGTCGCCGTTGGCCATGCGCGAGAGCGCCGCCATCGGCTCGCCCTGCGAGCCGGTGGACATGTAGACGATCTGGTCGTCGGGCACCGAGTCGGCCTTCTTCAGGTCGATCAGCACGCCCGGCGGCACGTCGAGGTAGCCGAGGTCGGCGGCGATGCCCATGTTGCGCACCATGGAGCGCCCCACGAGGGCGACACGCCGGCCGTGGGCGTGCGCGGCGCGCAGCACCTGCTGCACGCGGTGCACGTGGGAGGAGAACGACGCGACGATGATCCGCTTGTCCGCGTGGGCGAACACGTTGTCCAGCACGGGGCCGATCTCGGCCTCGGGCGTCACGAAGCCGGGCACCTCGGCGTTGGTGGAGTCGACCATGAAGAGGTCGACGCCCTTCTCGCCGAGGCGGGCGAAGGCGCGCAGGTCCGTGATGCGGCCGTCGAGCGGCAGCTGGTCCATCTTGAAGTCACCGGTGTGCAGCACGGTGCCGGCGGCGGTGGTGACCGCCACGGCGAGCGCGTCCGGGATGGAGTGGTTGACCGCGACGAACTCGCAGTCGAAGATGCCGAGCTTCTCCCGCTGCCCTTCCTTCACCTCGAGGGTGTAGGGCTTGATGCGGTGCTCCTTGAGCTTCGCCTCGATGAACGCGAGCGTCAGGCGGGACCCCACCAGGGGGATGTCCTTGCGCAGGCGCAGCAGGTACGGCACGGCACCGATGTGGTCCTCGTGCCCGTGCGTCAGCACGATCGCCTCGATGTCGTCGAGGCGGTCCTTGATGTAGTCGAAGTCCGGCAGGATCAGGTCCACGCCGGGCTGGTTGTCCTCGGGGAACAACACGCCGCAGTCGATGACGAGCAGCCGTCCGGCATGCTCCAGGACCGCCATGTTGCGTCCCACCTCGCCCAGGCCGCCAAGGGCGACCACGCGCAGACCGCCGTCAGGCAGTGCGGGGGGCAGGGACAGTTCGGGGTGAGGATGACTCACGTGGCCTCCAAGGCCTCGTTCCAACAGAAAGTTTCAGTGCCCGGCGGAGCTCGCCTGAGCGAGCTCGTTCACCTCGGGCTGGTGTGCGGTGACGCCGTCGCGCAGCAGGCCGGCCTCGGCCAGCACCGCGCGCAGGGCGGCGACCTCGTCGTCCGACGCGGCGACGTTGGGCAGACGCAGGAAGCGGTTGTCCGTGACGCCGAGGATCTCGACCGCGGCCTTGGCCATCACGGCCTGGGCGCCTGCGCCGTTCAGCGCGTCGATCACACCGGTCGTGGTACGGAAGACCTCGATCGCCCCGGCGATGTCGCCGGCGTCGAACCGGCGGACCGTCTCCGCGAAGTGAGCGCCGACCACGTGGGCCGACACGGACACGATACCCGCACCGCCGACGCTCAGGAACGGCAGCAGCAGGCCGTCGTCGCCGGAGTACCACGCCAGACCGGTCTCACCGATGAGCTTGCCGGCGGAGTAGACGTCGCCGGTGGCGTCCTTGTTCGCGACGATCCGGGGGTGCCGGGCAAGACGCCGGTAGGTCTCGGGCGCGATGCGCACCACGGTGCGGCCGGGCACGTCGTACAGCATCACGGGCAGGTCGGTCGCGTCGGCGACGGCCACGAAGTGCTGGTACAGGCCCTCCTGGCTGGGCCGCGAGTAGTACGGCGAGACGACGAGCAGGCCGTCCGCACCCGACTCCGCGGCCTGCTCGGCCATGCGGATCGCGTGCACGGTGTCGTTCGAGCCGGCGCCCGCCACGACCGCGGCACGGTCGCCCACGGCCTCCACGACGGCGGCGACGAGCTCCTCCTTCTCGGGGGTGTGCGTCACGGGCGACTCACCGGTGGTGCCGGACAGGACGATGCCGTCGTTGCCGTCGTCCACGAGCTTCTTCGCCAGCTTGACCGCTGCCTTCAGGTCCACGGCGCCGTCGGGCGTCATCGGGGTGACCATGGCAGTCAGGACCGCGCCGAACGGGCGCGCGGGATCAGTGGGAAGAACCATGGCCCTACCGTACCGTTCTCCGCCCCGTCACCGGGCTTGTGGCCGCCGACCCGCCGGGCGTTCTCGCGGCGGGCACGGCGGGTCTCACGCCGGTCCGACGAGCGCGTCCAGGCGGACGACGGCGTCGGCGACGTCGTCATTGACGAGACGCAGCAGCGCACGGGTCCGCGCGACGTCCGCCAGGCCCGCCGTGTAGGCGGCCACGAGGTCCGGGCCGAGGTCGCGTCGGTGGGGCGCGGCGTCGGCCAGGACGCGCTCCGCGACCGCTTCCGGCGGCGCCTCCACCAGCACGTGCACCAGCCGGGCGGACGCCGCCTCGGCGGCCCGCGCGAACCGGCCTACCTGGTCCGTCCGGGCGACGAGCTGCGGGACGACGACGTCGTGCCCGCCCCGCAGGTGCTCGACGGCCATGGCGAGCCCGAGCGCGCGGGCCGGCGCCGCCGTGTCCCGCGGCGGACCGCTGATCAGGCCGCGGACCACGTCGATGTCGAGGTTCAGCGTGCCCGGCCGCCGGGCCGCCCACGCGGCGGCGAGGGTCGACTTGCCGACCCCGGGCAGCCCGTTGAGCAGGACCAGCCACGGCGTCGCGGTCGGCGTCGCGGTCATGGCGGTCCCCCGTCCCGTCGGCGTGCGCCCGACGATACCCGGGCACCTCGCGGCGCTTGCGCCGACGTGGATACTCGGAATATGACGGCGACGACGCTCTCCCCCGCCCTCGTGGCGCACCTGCCCACCGGACTGCTCATCGACGGGCACTGGGGCCCCGCGTCGAGCCGCGCCACGTTCGAGGTCACCGACCCGGCGACGGCCCAGCCCATCTTCGACGTCTCCGACGCCACCCCCGCGGACGCCGTCCGCGCCCTCGACGCCGCACACGCCGCGGCGCCGGCCTGGCGCGCCGTGCCGCCGCGCGAACGCTCCGAGCTGCTGCGCGCCGTCTTCGTCCGGCTCATCTCCCGCGCCGACGACATCGCCGCGCTCATCACCGCCGAGGCCGGAAAGCCCCTGGCCGAGGCGCGCGCCGAGGTGATCTACGGCGCCGAGTTCCTGCGCTGGTTCGCCGAGCAGGCCGTGCGCTCCGACGGCCTGGTGCGCACGGCGCCGTCGGGCGGCAACAAGCAGTACGTGAGCCGCCGGCCCGTGGGGCCGTCGCTGCTCATCACGCCCTGGAACTTCCCCATCGCCATGGCGACCCGCAAGATCGCCCCCGCGCTCGCGGCCGGCTGCACCGTGGTGATCAAGCCGGCCGAGCTGACCCCGATGACCACCCTCCTGGTCGCGGAGATCATCCGGTCCGAGGCCGCGGGCCGCGGCCTGCCCACGGGCATCGTCAACGTGGTCCCGACCACGCAGGCGGGCCCGGTCACCGAGCCGCTCTTCGAGGACCCCCGCCTGCGCAAGGTCTCGTTCACGGGCTCGACCCGGGTGGGCCAGATCCTGCTGACCCAGGCCTCGAAGAACGTGCTGCGCAGCTCGATGGAGCTGGGCGGCAACGCGCCGTTCGTCGTCTTCGAGGACGCCGACCTCGACGCCGCCGTGCAGGGCGCCCTGATCGCGAAGCTCCGCAACTCCGGCCAGTCGTGCGTCGCGGCCAACCGCTTCCTGGTGCACGACGCCGTCGCGCGCCCCTTCGCGGAGAAGTTCGCCACCGCGGTGGGCGCGCTGGTCACCGCCCCGGGCACGCAGCCGGGCGCCCAGGTGGGACCGCTCATCAACGAGGCCGCGGTCGAGAAGGTGGGCGACCTCGTGGACGACGCCAGCGCGCACGGCGCGCAGGTGCTCACCGGGGGCGCGCGCCTCGACCGCCCAGGCCACTTCTACGAGCCCACGGTGCTCACCGGCGTCAGCGCCGACGCGCGGGTCGTCACCGAGGAGATCTTCGGCCCGGTGGCCCCGATCGTCGCCTTCGGGTCGGACGACGAGGCGTACGAGCTGGCCAACGGCACCCCGTTCGGGCTGGCCGCCTACGCGTACACGACGTCGCTCGCGCGGGCCCAGCGCGCGATGGACGAGATCGAGGCCGGGATGATCGGCATCAACCGCGGCCTGGTGTCCGACGCGAGCGCCCCGTTCGGCGGCGTCAAGGCCTCCGGCCTGGGCCGCGAGGGCGCCGAGGCGGGCATGGAGGAGTACCAGGAGACGGTGTACGTGGCGCTGTAGCGGGCGGCGGCCGGCCCGGGTGGCGGCGTCCGGAACGCGGGCGCCGTGCCGGGCCGGGCCGGCGACCACGTAGCCTCGCCACGTGAAGGTCCTCCCCACCGACCCGGCGGCCCGGGCCGCCGTCCGCCAGGGCGTGAGCGTCTCCGTGGCGACCGGCCTGTACGGCATCTCGTTCGGCGCCCTGTCCGTCGCGGCAGGCGTCGGCCTCGGTCCGACCATGGCCCTGAGCCTGCTGATGTTCTCGGGCGGCTCGCAGTTCGCCCTCATCGGCGTGATCGGTGCGGCGGGCACGCCCGTGGCCGCGATCGCCACCGCCACGCTGCTCGGCCTGCGCAACACCCTGTACGGCGCGGTGGTCTCGCCGCTGCTCCAGGTGCGCGGCTGGCGTCGGCTGGCCGCCGCGCAGGTCACCATCGACGAGTCGACGGCGGTCGCCGTGGCGCAGCCCGAACCTGCCGCGTCCCGGATCGGGTTCTGGGTCACCGGGATCGGCGTCTTCGTGCTCTGGAACGCGTTCGTGCTGCTCGGCGCGCTCGCCGGCGACGCCCTGGGCGACCCGCGGGCCTGGGGGCTCGACGCCGCCGCTGCCGCCGCGTTCCTCGCCCTGGTCTGGCCCCGGCTGGCCCCGCGCCGCGCCCAGCTCGTGGCCGGGCTCGCCGTCGTGGCCACCACGTCGCTCATCCCCTTCGTGCCGCCCGGCATCCCCGTGCTGGCCGCGGCCGCCGTCGCGATCGTCGTGGGGCTGGTCGCACCGACGGCGCCGGCGTCGGACGCGCCGCAGACTGACGGCGGGCCGTCCGCCGTCGTGCCGGGCGACGTGTTCGCCGACGACGTGCCCGACGGCGAGGCGTCCACCGACAGCCCCGAGAACGAGACCGACCGGGAGCCCGCCCGATGACCACCGCCGCCCTCTGGACCACCGTGCTCGTGGCCTCGCTGGCCTGCTTCGCGCTCAAGCTCGGCGGGCACCTCGTGCCGCGCTCCTGGCTCGCCTCCGAACGCGTCTCCCGCGTCACCACGCTCGTCACGGTGGCGCTGCTGGTCTCGCTCGTCATGGTCCAGGGCTTCGCCGACGGCCGCACGCTCGTCGTCGACGCCCGGGTGCCCGCGCTCGCCGTCGCGGCCCTGGCCCTGGCCCTGCGCGCCCCGTTCATCCTGGTGGTGGTCCTGGCGGCCGGCACCGCCGCGGGCCTGCGCGCCCTCGGCTGGGGCTGACGCTCCGGCTCGCCCTGGGACTCACGCCCCCGGTGTTGACCACAGCGGTTGCTGCCAGACAGGAGCCGTCCGTGGCAGCAACCGCTGTGGTCAACACCGGGGGCGGCCGACGGCGGGCGGCCGCCGGGCGCTAGGGTTCTGTGATGGCCCTGTTCCGCGAGACCGCAGACGTGTCCGTCCGCCCCGCCGTCGCCGGTGACGAGTCGGCGGTGACCGACGTGCAGGTCGCGTCCTGGCGCGCGACCGGCGTGCTGGGCGAGGGGGTGCTCGAGGCGCTCGACGTGCCCGCCATGCGCGAGCGCTGGGCCTCGGCGATCACGTCGCCGCCCGGGCCGGGGTTCACCGTGCTCGTGGCGCTCGCGGGGCCCAAGGTCGTCGGGTTCGCCGCCGTCTCCCCCGGCCAGGTGCTGTCGCTCGAGGTGCTGCCCGAGGCACAGCGCGGCGGACACGGCTCGCGGCTGCTGGCGGCCGCCGTCGACCGGCTCCGCGCGGACGGTTCCGACACCGTCACGACCTGGGCCCTGGTCGACGACACGGCGCGGGCCTCCTTCCTGAAGGCCAGCGGCCTCGGCGAGGACGGCCGCAGCCGCACGCTCGCGACGGGCCTGCGCGAGGTCGTCGAGCACCGCTGGTCCGCCCAGATCTGACGCCGTCCGGGCGCACGGCCGGCCTCGACGTGTTCGGCACGCGAACTGAAGGTTTCACGCCCGCGTGACAGTCCCGTGACACGGCCTTGCGACCATCGGCGGCATGGGGATCCGCACGGAGTACTTCGCAGCACCCACCGACGAGGTGGCGGCGACGGCGCTCCACGCGCCCGGTGGGCCGTCCGAGCCCGACCTGCGCACCGACCAGCCACGCTTCGACTCCGTCGCGGTGCCGGCCGTGGACCCGTTCGTGATGCTCGGCGGGCTGGCCGGCGTGCTGTCCGGCCGCCCGTACGCCGAGGTCACGGCGCACCCGCGCCACGGAGCGCTCGTCGGCAGCGGCGGCGAGGAGGGGCCGTGGATCGTGACGGTCGCCCAGACCCTCGTGGAGGACCTCGCCTCCGCCGGCCCGACCCGGCTCGCCCAGGCCGCCCGCGAGTGGTCCGGCACGACGACGCCCGCCGTCTCCCCGCAAGCCCTCGTCACGGCGCTGCTGTCCCTGGGGGCGCTCGCCGCCCGCGCGGCCGACGAGCGGCTCGGGATGTACTGCTGGACGAGCCTGACCGACTGAGCTCCGACCGAGCACCGACCGGAAGAGCACCACCTTGAGCAGCACGGAAGCCCCGCCCGTCGTCGTCCGGCGCTTCGATCCGGGCTCCCCCGGCGACGGGCTCACGGCGCTGCTGACCGCGTACCACCTGCAGACCGAGGCGGAGAAGGGCGAACCGGTCGGCGACGCGGACGCGCTGCCCGCCCGCTACCGTGCGGAGATCGACGACCCCCGCGCCGCGTTCGCCGACGACGTCGTGCTGCTGGCGCACAGCGGCGACGCCGCCGTCGGCTGTCTCGTGGTGACCACGTCCGCCGGCGGGCGCGCCGAGCTGAAGCGGCTCTGGACCGACCCCGCGCTGCGCGGCCGCGGCGTGGCCTCGCGGCTCGTCGGCGCGGCACTGGACCACGTGGCCGACGCCGGCCTCGGCACGGTCGCGCTCTCGGTCTGGAGCTGGCGCGTCGGTGCCATCGGCCTGTACGAGAGGCTGGGCTTCGGCGTCGTCGACCCGTGGGACGAGCGGGCGGACCTCGTCTGCATGGAACGCAGCGTGGAAACATGGCGCGACCCGGGCCGCGGAGGTGCTTCACTTTCCCGGTGAACCGCACCCGCAACCCGCTCTGGCGGACCTTCGTCGAGCTCCGTGGCAACCCTCGCGCCTGTGTGTGGACCGAGCCGCTGTGGGGGCTGTCCATGGCCCTGGTGCTGCCGTACGCCTCGGTGTTCATGCTGGCCCTGGGCCTGCACGACGAGCAGATCGGCCTGCTCGCGACCATCGCCATGATCTCCCAGGTCGGCTTCGGGCTGGCCGGCGGCATCATCACGGACCGGCTCGGACGGCGCGCCACGACGGCGTGGTTCGACGTGATCGCCTGGGTGATCCCGTGCCTGCTGTGGGCGTTCGCGGAGAACTTCTGGTTCTTCCTCGCGGCATCGCTGGTGAACGGCGCCATGCAGGTCACGCAGAACTCGTGGGACTGCCTCATGGTCGAGGACGCCGAGCGGGGCCAGATCACCCGGATCTACTCGCTGGTCAAGGTCGCGGCCGACTGCTCGGCGCTGTTCGCGCCGCTGGCCGCCGTCCTGGTCGCCCAGCTCGGGCTCGAGCCCGCCGTCCGCATCCTGTACGTCAACGCCGCGATCGTGATGGCGGTGAAGATCGTCTGGCTCTACCTGTGGTCGAAGGAGACCCGCCAGGGCGAGGTCCGCATGGCCGCCACGCGCGGGCACAGCGTGTGGCGCCTCCTGGCCGGATACCGCGGTGTGCTCGGGCTCCTGCTGCGCTCCCGCGGGTCGCTGCTGGCGCTGGCCGTGGCCGCGCTGACGGCGGCGGTCACGCTCGTCAACGGCACGTTCTGGCAGGTGGTGGCCAGCCAGCACCTGCACGTGCCGGACGCGCTGCTGCCCTTCTTCCCGATGGTCCGCTCGGTGCTGTCGGTGGTCTTCTTCTTCACGCTCATCCCGCTGCTGACCACCGCCGTGAACCTCCGGCGCGCCACGCTGCTGGGGTTCGGGGTGCACCTCGCCGGGCAGGTCGTGCTGGTCGCGATCCCCGCGTCGGCGGGCGCCGCGACGGCGTCCACGTACGCGTTCCTCGGCCTGTGCCTGCTGCTGGACAGCTTCGGCGCGGGCATGCTCTTCATGCTCTCGGAGTCCCTCGTGGCGCTGCACGTGGACGAGGCCGAGCGGTCGCGCGTGATGGCGCTCCAGCGCACGTGCATCATGCTCGCCGCGGCGCCGTTCGGCTGGATCTCCGGCTGGCTGTCCGGGATGGACCGCACCTACCCGTTCGTGCTCACGTCGGTGCTGCTCGTCGTCGGGCTCGTGCTGGTGGCGGTGCGCTGGGTGCCGACGCACCTGGGGACGGAGGCCGTACCGGCGTCCGAGGCCGCCTGACGCGAGGCGTCAGGCGGTGCGGAACAGCCGCGACGCGCGCCGCAGCGCCTCGCGGGCGCGGCGCCGGTCGCCGGACGCGTCGTAGGCGAAGGCCAGGTGGTACCAGGCGCGCCAGCTCTCGGGCGTCGCCTCGACGGCCGCCCGGTACGGCTCGAAGGCCTCGTCCGCGGCCGCCCGATCGATGCGTCCGCCGGGCGAGCGCGGGAGGTCGTCCACGGGGAGGTCGCCCTCGGCGAACAGCGTGTCCGCCATGCGCTGCACGATCGCCGCGAGCCAGTACTCACGCGCGATCAGCCCGATGACCAGCAGCGGGATGATCAGCACGCCCAGGCCGATCGCGATCAGGACCGGCTCGCCGGTGCGCATCATCGAGACGCCGCGCCCGGCGATCTGCCACACGTACAGGGCGAGCAGCGCCGTCACGGCGATGGCCCCCGGCAGCCCGCGCGGCAGCCTGCGGCGCGACGACGGCGCGGGCTCGGACGGCGCGGGCGACGACGGCGTGGGCGACGACGGCGTGGGCGACGACGGCGGCGTCGGCTCGCCCGGACGCTCCGACGCGGGCTCGCTCACGACAGGTCCAGCACGTTCTCGAGGCCCACGGTCAGCCCGGGACGGGAGACCACGGAGCGGATCGCGAGCAGCACGCCCGGCATGAACGAGGCCCGGTCGAACGAGTCCTGCCGGATCACGAGCTGCTCCCCCTCGTTGCCGAACAGGATCTCCTCGTGCGCCACGAGCCCGCGCAGCCGCACGGCGTGCACGCGCACCCCGTCGACGTCGGCGCCGCGGGCCTCCCAGCCCGTCTCGGTCGCGTCCGGCGACGGGCCACGGCCGGCCTCGGCGCGCGCCCGGGCGATCGCGGCGGCCGTGTGCCGGGCGGTGCCCGACGGCGCGTCCACCTTGTTCGGGTGGTGCAGCTCGACGACCTCGGCCGACTCGAAGTAGCGCGCCGCCTTCGCGGCGAACGTCATGGCGAGCACAGCCGAGAGGCCGAAGTTCGGGGCGATCAGCACGCCGAGCGCGCCCGTGCTGCCCCGGCCCCCGGGCGACAGGTCCGTGAGGTGGGCCGCGACCCGCGCGCGGGCGGCGTCGTCCCATCCCGTGGTGCCGACCACGGCGTGCGCTCCGGCGTCGAGCACCGCGTGCACGTTGGCCTCGGTCACGCCCGGGACGGTGAAGTCCACCGCGACGTCGGCCCCGGCGAGGGTCTCGGCGGAGACGGTGTCGCCGCGCCCGAGCCGGGCGACGAGCTGGAGCCCGTCCGCCGCCTCGACCGCGGCGCAGGCCTGGGTGCCCATGCGCCCGGTCGCACCGAGCACGGCCACCTTGATGTCACTCACGATCTACACCCTAGTTCCTCGCCGAGTGCTGGATATTCGCGCTTCCGAGGCCTCCGGAAGGACGAATACCCAGCACTCGGCGGTGCGGTTCAGTTGTCGAACGGGCCCACGCGAACCACCGAGCGCGGCCGCGCCGCGAGGTCCTGCGCCAGGTCCCGCACGTCGGCGGCCGTGACCGCCTGGATGCGCTCCAGCGACTCGGCCAGCGACAGCAGGTCTCCGTACACGAGCTCGGCCTTGCCCAGGCGGCTCATCCGCGACCCGGAGTCCTCCAGGCCGAGCACCGTGCCGCCGGAGAGCTGCCCCACGGACCGCTTGAGCTCGGCCTCCGTGATGCCGTCGTTCGCGAGCTTCTCGAGCTCCTCGACCAGCAGCTCGGTGACCTGGTCCGCCTTGGCGGACGCGCAGCCCGCGTACAGGCCGAACGTGCCGAGACCGCCGTGCGCCGAGGCGAACGAGTACGTCGAGTACGCCAGGCCCCGCTTCTCGCGGATCTCCTGGAACAGGCGCGACGACATGCCGCCGCCGAGCACGGCGTTCAGCACGGACAGCGCGAAGCGCCGGTCGTCCGTGGCCGAGATACCGGTGGAGCCCACGATGATGTTGGCCTGCTCCACGGCGCGCTTCACGGTCAGCTCGGCGCCCGCCTCGGGCACGCCGGCCCGGTCCTCCGTGGAGGAGCGGCGGTCCCGCGGCCGCGTCGCGGCGTCGAGGTCCCAGCCGCCGTCGGTCAGGGCCTGGGTCACCTGCTGCACGAGCTTGTCGTGGTCGATGCCGCCGGCCGCCGTGACGACCAGGGTCTCCGGACGGTAGTTCCAGCGGTAGTGGTCCCAGACCGCGTCGCGCGGGACGGCGTTGATCGTCTCCGGCGTGCCGCCGATGGGGCGGCCCAGCGCGTGGTCGCCCAGCACGACGGCGGAGAACTGCTCGTGCACGACGTCGGTCGGGTCGTCGTCGTTCATCGCGAGCTCTTCGAGGATGACGCCGCGCTCGGTCTCGAGCTCGTCGGTGTCGAGGCGCGCGGACGTGACCATGTCGGAGATGACATCGACCGCCATCGGCAGGTCGGAGTCCAGCACCCGCGCGTAGTAGCAGGTGTGCTCCTTGCCGGTGGCGGCGTTGGCCTCACCGCCGACGGCGTCGAACGCCTCGGCGATGTCCATGGCCGTGCGCCGCGCGGTGCCCTTGAAGAGCAGGTGCTCCAGGAAGTGCGTCGAGCCGAAATGGCCGTCGGTCTCGTCCCGCGAGCCGACGCCGATCCAGGCGCCCACCGTGGCCGAGCGCTGGCCCGGCATGTTCTCGGTGAGCACACGGACACCGCCGGGCAGGACGGAGCGACGGATCGTCGCGCCGTCCTGCCCGGCGGTCAGCTCGGCACCGGGCTCGCCCGTGGGTACGAGCGGCAGGTGCCACGTCATGTCAGGCTTCCGCGGGTGCGGTGGCCTCGGCGGCCGGCTCGGCGGCGTCGGACGAGGCCGACTCCTCCTCGTCGGTGACGGCGACCAGCGAGAGCTTGCCGCGCGGGTCGATCTCGCCGATCTCGACCTGGACCTTCTGGCCGATGGACAGCACGTCGTCGACGTTCTCGACGCGCTTGCCACCCACGAGCTTGCGGATCTGGCTGATGTGCAGCAGACCGTCCTTGCCCGGGGACAGCGAGATGAAGGCGCCGAACGACGTCGTCTTGACGACGGTGCCGACGAACCGCTCGCCCACCTCGGGGACGTGCGGGTTGGCGATCGCGTTGATCGCCGCGCGGGCGGCCTCGGCCGAGGGGCCGTCGGTGGCACCGATGTACACGGTGCCGTCGTCCTCGATGGAGATGTCCGCGCCCGTCTCCTCCTGGATCTGGTTGATCATCTTGCCCTTCGGGCCGATGACCTCGCCGATCTTGTCGGTGGGGACCTTCACCGTGATGACGCGCGGGGCGTTCGGGGACATCTCGTCCGGGACGTCGATCGCCTCGGCGAGGACCTCCAGGATCGTCAGGCGCGCGTCGCGCGCCTGGCCCAGGGCGGCCGCGAGGACCGACGCCGGGATGCCGTCGAGCTTGGTGTCGAGCTGGATGGCGGTGACGAACTCCTTGGTGCCGGCGACCTTGAAGTCCATGTCGCCGAACGCGTCCTCGGCGCCCAGGATGTCCGTCATCGCGGCGTAGCGGGTCTCGCCGTCCACGGTGTCGGACACGAGGCCCATGGCGATACCGGCGACCGGGGCGCGCAGCGGCACACCGGCGTTCAGCAGGGACAGCGTGCTGGCGCACACCGAGCCCATGGAGGTCGAACCGTTGGAGCCGAGAGCCTCGGACACCTGGCGGATCGCGTAGGGGAACTCCTCGCGGCTCGGCAGGACCGGCACCAGGGCACGCTCGGCGAGCGCACCGTGGCCGATCTCGCGGCGCTTCGGGCTGCCCACGCGGCCCGTCTCACCGGTCGAGTACGGCGGGAAGTTGTAGTTGTGCATGTAGCGCTTGCGCGTCTCCGGACCGAGCGAGTCGATCTGCTGCTCCATGCGGAGCATGTTCAGCGTGGTGACACCCAGGATCTGGGTCTCGCCGCGCTCGAAGATCGCCGAGCCGTGCACGCGGGGCAGCACCTCGACCTCGGCCGAGAGGGTGCGGATGTCCGCGAGGCCACGGCCGTCGATGCGGACGCCGTCGGTCAGCACGCGCTGGCGCACGAGCTGCTTCTGGAGCGAGCGGAACGCGGCCGACAGCTCCTTCTCGCGGCCCTCGAACTGGGCGTCGAGCGTAGCGTGGACGGTCGCCTTGAGCTCGTCGAGCGTGTTCTCACGCTGCTGCTTGTCGGCGATGGTCAGCGCGTCGCGCGTCGGCGCGGACACGGCCGCCTCGACGGCGGAGTACGCGTCGGGCTGGTAGTCCGGGAAGAGCGGGAACTCCTGCGTCTCCTTGGCGGACTGGCCGGCGAGCGCCACCTGCGCGTCGCACAGGGCCTTGATGAACGGCTTGGCCGCCTCGATGCCCTCGGCGACGACCTCCTCGGTCGGCGCGGCGACGCCCTCGTTCTTGATCAGGTTCCACGCACCGTCCGTGGCCTCGGCCTCGATCATGGCGATCGCGACGTCGTCACCGACGGCGCGGCCGGCCACGACCATGTCGAAGACCGCGCGCTCCTTGTCGGAGTACTTGGGGAACGCGACCCACTGGCCGTCGATCAGCGCGATGCGGACCGCGCCGACCGGACCGTCGAACGGCAGGCCGGAGATCTGGGTGGACGCCGACGCGGCGTTGATCGCCAGCGTGTCGTAGGCGTCGTCCGGGTGGATCGCCATGACGGTGATGACCACCTGGACCTCGTTGCGCAGGCCCTTGACGAACAGGGGGCGCAGCGGGCGGTCGATCAGACGGCAGGCCAGGATGGCCTCGGTCGAGGGACGGCCCTCGCGGCGGAAGAACGAGCCGGGGATGCGGCCCGCGGCGTACATCCGCTCCTCGACGTCCACCGTCAGCGGGAAGAAGTCGAACTGGTCCTTGGGGTGCTTGCCGGCCGCGGTGGTCGACAGCAGCATGGTCTCGCCGTCGAGGTACGCGGCGACGGAGCCGGCGGCCTGCTTGGCAAGGCGTCCGGTCTCGAACCGGACGGTACGGGTGCCGAAGCGACCGTTGTCGATCACGGCCTCGGCGAACTGGATCTCGGGACCCTCCACGGGTGCCCTCCTTCTCTCGGTGTTCTCTTGGAACGCCCCCGTGCCCGACGGTCATCGATCGAGGCCCACCGAGCCGCCGCTCGCGTGGAGCGGAAGCGACTCGGGAAGCCACTACCGAGGACCGGACGAGGTCACGGGCGGCGGTGTTCAGTTGTCGTACTACAGCATCTCACCAGACCAGCCCGGCCCCCGCGACGGGGGGCCGGGCTGGTGGGAAGCATGATCAGCGACGCAGGCCGAGCTTGTCGACCAGGGCGCGGTAGCGCTCGATGTCGATCCCCTTGAGGTAACCCTGGAGACGACGGCGCTGACCCACGAGGAGCAGCAGACCACGACGGCTGTGGTGGTCGTGCTTGTGCTCCTTCAGGTGCTCGGTGAGGTCCTTGATGCGCTGCGTGAGGAGCGCGATCTGCACCTCCGGCGAACCCGAGTCGCCCGGCTTGGTTCCGTACTCGGAAATGATCTGCTGCTTGGTGGCAGTGTCGAGCGGCATGGCTCTCCTTCGGTGTTGTTGCGCGGTGCTCCGGGACTTGATTCACCGGGGCGCTCTGGATCCGCGGCCGTTCTGACGGCGGTACCACATTACCAGTGCTTGACGCCCCCGCCCGCCGCCGGAGCTGTGAGCCCTCCCGCACGTGTCAGACGCTCAGGTCACCCGGGTGACCTGAGCGTCTGACACGTGCGGGGGCTCTGACAGGTCACGCGCCGTCGTGGCCCGCGTACCCGTCGCCGTTACGGCGGAAGAGCGGGATCCCGGACTCGTCCTGCCCGATCGGGAAGACCCCGGCGAACGCCAGGAGGTCCGAGATCGTCGTGACGAGGCGACCGTCCTCGAACCGGACCCCGTAGGCGGGCGTCCAGTCGCCGCCGGGGTGGCGCATGAACGACTCGGTGTCGAGCCGCAGCAGGTAGACGAAGGTCTCCGCCAGGATGCGGCTGCCCACCTCGCCCAGGAAGTTGCCGTTGCCCTGGACCTCGGCCTCCTTGAGCACGTAGTACCACAGCGGCGTGCCGGCCAGGTCGTCCAGCGCCGCAACGACCTCGGGCGCCGCGTTCTGCCGCAGTTGCGCGGGCGTCAGCGGACGGGCCCGCAGCTCCTGCGCCACCGCCTCCCCGGTCGGCAGCGCGAGCATGTAGCCGCGCAGCAGGTTGCGCTGCGCGAGCTGCTTGAGCAGCGCCTTGATCGGTTCGGCGGCCGCGTTGCCCTCGTTCAGCAGGTGGCCCAGGCCGTCCGCAAGGAACGGGTCGATCTTGCGGGCCATGCGGAACGACAGGGGGTCGCCCTTGTCGGTGAGCCGCGGCCACTCGACCGGCCAGTTGGACGGTAGCGCCGGCGACGGGTTCGCCGGGTTCGGGGACAGCCCGCCGTTGCCGGTGAACCGGAACAAGAAGTCGAGGGACGCCACCCCGCCCGGGCCGTTGCCCGTGAAGTTGACGTTGAAGTCGTAGGCACCCCGCACCATCGAGTGGCCGAACCGGAACGCCGCCACTGCGAACTCGAGCGGCATCGACACCCGGCGCGCGGGCCGGAACAGCGTGGGCCCCATGGCCAGGACGGAGTCCAGCACGCCCGGCTTGGTCAGCGTGCGCAGGTAGTCGTGCACGACCAGCCACTGGTAGTGGAACCGCACCAGCTCCCGGGCCCGGTCGAACAGCTCGCGCTGGGTCACCGCGTTCCACGGTTCGTGCCGCGCCACCCAGTCCACGACGGCGTTGTGGAACCGGATCATCGCCACGTGGAACTGGGCGACCACGAGGTTCTCGTCGTTGCGGCTGTCGGGGACGAGCGGCATGCGCTCGCTGCCCGGCTCGGTGCTGCGCGGCAGGTCCCGCTGCGGGTCGTCGCCCGGTGCCACGAGCGAGAACGGTCCGAACGGCTCGGTGCCGATCCGGCCGAGGCGCAGCTTGGCCGAGTTCGGTACGTACGCCGCCTCGCTGCGCGTGGTGCCGCGGTCCTTCTCGCCCTCGAACCGGGGGCCGGACCCGTACAGGCTGTCCAGGTCGAGCAGCGGGTTGCGCCCGTTGTGCAGGCTGCGCCGCACCACTCGGGGCGCGAACGCACGGAACGGCTCGCTCACGATGTCGCCGAGGGCCTGGTCGCCTCCGGGGCCGCTGCCGTCGTCCGGGCCGTTCGTGTTGAGCGTGATGTCGTGGTCGATGAACTGGCCCCAGTAGGTGTAGATGCTGGGGATCGTCGAGTCGCGCGGCGGCGCGGGCGGCGTCGTCGGCGTGCCGGCGGGCGCCTCGATCATGCCCGCGCCGAGGCGCAGCAGGGCGTCCCGGGTGCGGGCCACGTCATCGCCCACCGGTAGGTGCGCGGCCGGGAACTCCGGTACGAGGTCGCGCAGCAGGTAGTCGAACGACGTCGTCGCGTCGAACCGGTTCTCGCGCAGGTCGCGACGCACCGCCGCCTCCGTGCGCGGCATGAGCGTGGCCGTGCTGTCCTTCGGGTCCTCCGGGGCGTCCGGGTCTGCGGGCACGAACACACCGCCGTGGCCGATCCGCCGGACCGTGCGGCCGGCCGGCGTCTGCGCCAGGTCGATCGCCTCGTGCGGGCTGTGGTTCGGGTCGCCCTGCGGCGGCGCCTGGGTGGTCTGGACCATGGAACTCTCCTTGCTGGGGGTAAAGGTCTTCCACCACAGACGGAGTGACGCGGGTCACAGCCACGTACACACCCGAGCCCGAATGCCGCTGGCCAGGGCGGACGGACGGACGGCGCGGCCTGCCCGGTGCCGGAGATCAGCGCGCCGCGCGCCACACCGCCGCTACGGCCGCGACCACCTGCGCGACGACGAGCTCCGGGGTCACGCCGGTGACCACCGACCACGCGAGCGGGATCGTGCCGAGCAGTGCCAGGTCGGGCCCCTTGAGCCGGTGCAGCACCAGCCCGGTCGGGAACGCGCCCGCCGGGGTGGCGATCATCGGCACGTCCCACCGCACCGGTCCTCGGTAGGCCGCCCGGATCGCGGCGGCCCCGAGCACGACGGCGGCGGGCGCCGCGACCGCCAGCCACGGCCCGCCCCCGCTGACCACGGCCACGAGCAGCAGCACGACGCCCGCGGCGAGCGCCGGCCACACCGTGCGGACGGCGCGGGTGGTCCGCGCACCGAGCGGCACCAGGGCGTCGAGCCGTGGGTTCTCCCCCGCCGCACGCGGCCCACCGGCCCCCGCGAGCGCACCGGCGTACCCCACCCCGGCCAGGACCGCCCAGAGGCCGATGCCGTCGGCGAGCGCGGGCACCTGCACGGCCACGGCCCCGGTGGACGCCAGCGCGAGCAGCGCCGCGAGGGACGCCGGCGAGCGCAGCAGGAGGGCGGCGTCCGCGGCGAGCAGGGCGCCCACCGGACCGCGCGCAGCCCGGGGCACCCACGCGAAGGCGCGCGACGCCGTCGGCCCGGTGCCCAGGGCCCGGCTGACGCCGCCGCCGTCGAGCGAGAGCAGGGCGGCCGACGCCTGCATGGCGGCCGATGCGCGGGCGCGCAGCGCCCCCGCCCGGAGCCGGTCCAGGCCACGCACCCAGGCCACGAGGGCGACGACGCCGATCGCGGCCGGTACCACGGGCACGCTCCACGGCACGGCCCAGGCAGCCCACGCGGGGGCCCAGAGCGCCAGGCCGAGACCGGCCACCGGTACGGCGGCGAGCAGGACGTCGAGCGCCCGGCCGGGCACGCTGCCCGACGCCGCGCCGGTCACCTGCAGCACACCCACGCCCGCGACGACCAGCAGCCCGACGGCGCCGCCGAGCACCGCGTCCACGACGATCCCCGCCGGGTCGACGCCGGCGAGCGTCGCGGGCGCACCACCCACGACCAGGCCCGCGCCGATGCCGCTGAGCACCGCGCGGACCACCGACGGCGAGGTGAGCCCGGGCCGGTCGGCGGGCGTCGGCACCCACCAGCGCACGCCGGCGGCGGGCAGCCCGGCCGGGCCGAGGCGCAGCGCGACCGACGTTCCCCCGACCACCGCGAGCGCCAGCACGAGGGCCTGGACGAGGCCCGGGCCGAGCCCGAACGCCGTGGCGTCGGAGCCGAGCAGCTCCCGCACCGGGCCGCCGAAGCCCCACAGGTACAGAACGACCAGGGCGAGCGAGATCACGACCTCGGCGACGTCCAGCGCCACCCGGCCAGGTTCGGCCGGGAGGTTGTGCGCCCGCACCCGCGCGGTCAGCCGGCGCAGCTCGACGCCGGTGAAGCTCTCCTCGTCCCGGCCGACGAGCCGCGGGAGCACCGGGGTGCGGGCTGGGCCGCCGGCCCCCCGAGCGGTCCCCGCGCCCGGCGCCTCGCCCGTCACCGGAAGCCCGCCAGCACGCCGGGCGCCTCGGCGGGTTCCAGCAGCACGGCGGAGTCGTCGGACAGGAGCACCGCGCTCGCGCCGGTCGCCGCCAGGAGCCGGTCGTCATGCGTGGCGAACAGGACGGCCGTGCCGGCCTCCGCCTCGGCGCGCAGCGTGTCGCCCAGCCGGGCCCGCATCGCGGTGTCGAGGCGCTGCTCCGGTTCGTCGAGCACGAGCAGGTCACGCGGCCGCACGAGAGCGCTCGCCAGCAGGAACCGGCGGCGCTGCCCCGACGAGAGCGTGTGCGGCATGGCGCTCCCGCGCCCCGTGATGCCCACGTGGTCGAGCACCTGGTCCGTGACGGCGCCGGCGTCCGGCACGCCGTGGGCGCGGGCGGTGAGCACGAGGTGCTCGCGGACGGTCACGCCGGGAAAGAACGCGTCGTCGTCCAGCACGCCCGCGACGCGGGCGCGGAAGCGCCGTTCCCGCTCGTCCACGAGGTGCCCGAAGGCGCTCGCCGTCCCCGAGAGCGGCTCCTGCAGGCCGAGCACCGTCCGCAGCAGGGTGGACTTGCCGGTGCCGTTGGCGCCGATCACGGCGACGATGTCGCCGGCCCCCAGCGTGAGGCTCACGGGCGCGCAGACGGCGTTGCCGCCGTACCCGACCACCAGGTCGGACAGCTCGAGGTAGGTCATGACCAGCCCAACGCGCGAGCGGCCGGAAGATCTCCCGACGGGCCTCATCCCCAGGCCGAGACGATCTCCTCCGGCCCCCAGTGCTCCGCCAGCGGAAGACCGGCGTCAAACCCGCTCCGGGCCACGGCGACCAGGGGCGTGTCCTCGTCGGTTCCCGGCACGACGCCACGGGCGCGGGCCAGGTCGTCGAGCTCGTGCCGCCCGAAGGTGTCGGCCTCGTACCACTTCACGGAGCCGATGAACTCGACCCGTCGTGCCGTCGGGGCGCGGTCGGCTCCGACCAGGTCCACCTCCGGGTTGTTCTGCCTGTTCCACCATCCGCCGACCGCCTCGACGTCCGACCACCGGGAGCCGAGCAGGACTCTCGTCAACGACTCCCGCACGAACGGCTCCACCGCCCTGCCACGCCATGTGCTCCACGATCGCTCGATGCGGTCGAGTGCCAGGTCTCCGCGCCCGCGCTCGACGAGTGGGATCGCGCGTCGCAGAAAGGCGAGCCAGAAACGCAGGTAGGGGTCCCCGAGGCGGTAACGCTTGTTCTTCGTGTCCGACGACGTCGAGAGCGGGAGGTCGGTCTCGACGATCCGCTTGGCTTCCAAGGTCCTGAGCAGAGGGTTCAACGTGCCTGCTGGCAGGGAGCCCGAGTTCCCGGCCGCCGCGGCGATGGCCGAGAACGTCCGCTCGCCGTCGCCCACGGCCTCCAGGATCGCCCTGCTCCGTGAGGACTGCGGGAACTCGCCGAGCAGCGAGAGCTCACCGGCGACAAGAAGCGGCGAGAGCGGATCACTCAGCGCGCCGCGGAGGAACTCGACCCGCGGCTGGCCGGATGCCCAGGTCTGGACGATCTCAGGAAACCCACCGGTGATCAGGTGCGCGTCGATCGCGTCGGCGGCACTGAGACCCGCCATGACCTGGACGTCTGCCGGGTTCAGTGGCGCGATGTCGATCTTGGTCGCGCGCCCGAAGAACGGCCGGCCGTAGGTCTGCAAGGCCTCCATGACCGACAGGTCGCTGCCGATGAGCAGCAGCAGCACGGGCTTCTGCGAAAGGTGCTGGTCCCAGACCGTCTGGAGCGCCCCTTCGAACTCGGGGTCCTGCTCGACCAACCAGGGCACCTCGTCGAGGACCACGACGGTCGGCCGGTCGCCCGGCAGGACCTCGGCGAGCGCGCGGAGCGTGCCGTTCCAGTCCGGTGGGCTCAGGTGCGCGAAGATCTCGGGCGCGCGCAGGCTCGACTGGGTGAGCGTGGCAAGGAACTCTCGCCGCTCGGCCATCGCGTTGCGTCCCCGCGTCGCCTGGAACACGAGATAGTCACGTCCGCTGCGATCACAGAACTCCTGCGCCAGACGCGACTTACCGACGCGCCGCCGGCCGGTCATGATCAGTGCCCGGCCTCGCGTGGTGCCCGTTCCTGCGTCGACACCGTCCAGCAGGCCGGCGAGCCGGCGCAGGTCCGAGTCGCGTCCGCGAAACTCCATGCTCGTCTCCGTAAACTAAGATCGGATCTTACTAAGATTAAATCTTAGTTCATGGAGGGTGCGCCCGCCCTACGGCCGCAGGATCTTGCGGGCCCGCGCCACGTCGTCGTTCATCTGGGCGATCAGCGGCTCCATGCCGTCGAACCGCAGCGTGGGGCGCAGGTGCGCCACGAACTCGAGCACGACCGTCTGGTCGTACAGGTCGAGGTCGGTCCGGTCGAGCACGTAGGCCTCGACGCGGCGCTCCACGCCGTCGAACGTCGGGTTGGTGCCCACGGAGATCGCGGCGGGCAGGATCTCCTCCTGCCCCAGGCCGGCGCCGGATGCGGTCGCCCGGTCGTGCTCGGGCCCGGCGAGGCTCGCGCAGGTCGCGGCGGTGCCGCGGCGCAGCCAGCCCGCGTAGACGCCGTCCGCCGGCACCAGGCCGGTGATGTCGCCGAGGTTGGCGGTCGGGAAGCCCATCTCGCGGCCCCGCGCGTCGCCGTGCACCACGGTGCCGCGCACGAGGTGCGGGCGGCCGAGCACGTCGGCGGCCTGGTCCACGTCGCCCTCCGCGAGCAGCGCGCGCACGGCCGTGGACGACCACCGCTGGTGCCCGTCGCCCTCACCGGCCGAGTCGCCGACGTCCTCGATGGCCACGACCTCGAACCCGTGCTGCCCGCCGAGCTCGACCATCGTGGCGAGCGTGCCCGCGTTCTGCTTGCCGAAGCGCACGTCGTGCCCCACCACCACGGTGCGGGCCCGCAGGCCGTCGACCAGATACCGGGACACGAACTCCTCGGGCGTCTGGGCCGCGAAGTCGAGGGTGTAGTTGACCAGCAGGGTCGCGTCGAGACCGGTGCGCTCCATGAGCGCCAGGCGGTCCTCCAGGCCCGTGATCAGCTCAGGGGCCGAGTCGGGCCGGTGCACCGCGGAAGGGTGCGGATGGAACGTCACGGCGACGGCGCTGGCCGCGTCGCTCCGGGCGAGCCGGAGGATGCGGTCGAGCACCGCCTGGTGGCCGCGGTGAACGCCGTCGAAGTTGCCGATCGTCACCACTGATGGTCCGAATCCCGGGGGAACCTGTTCCAGGTCCGTCCACAGCTGCACGCGGGTTGCTCCTCATGAATCGGGTGGCGCAGGCGCTAGGGCCGCTCGCGCGACATCCGCACCGGTCGTCAAGCGTAGCCCGACCGGGACCGTGCCCGGCGCTCACCGGTCCGGTCAGGGCGCGGGGGCGAGCACCAGGACCGGCTTGGCGAGGCTCTCGCCGCGGCGCCGCGTGTCCTCCAGCAGCGCCACGAGCGTGCCCGACGGCGAGAGCGCCGCCACGACGTCGGCGCGACCCGACGGCTCGACCCACTGACCGTAGCCGAGCGCCCGCACCTCGGCCTCGTCCAGCTCACGCACCGGGAAGGTGCCACGCGCGGCGTCGGCCAGCGGGAGCGTGGCCAGCGTGCCGTCGGCGTCGGCCTGCGCCTCCAGCTCCTCCAGCGTGCGGGCGCCGTCCAGCGGGTAGCCGCCCACCCGGGTGCGGCGCAGCGCGGTCAGGTGGCCGCCGGTGCCGAGAGCCGCGCCGAGGTCGCGGGCCAGGGCGCGCACGTAGGTGCCCGACGAGACGGTGACGCGCACGTCGACGTCGACGACGGGCACCTCGCGGGTCGGGCCGTCGCCCTGGCCCTCGCCCGGATCGCCGGCGTCGGTCAGGTCGCCGTCGGGCACGACCGCCGTCGTCGTGCGGACGTCCAGGACCTCGAACCGGGACACGGTGACGGGCCGCGCCTTCAGCGCGACCTCCTCCCCCGCCCGGACGCGCGCGTAGGCCCGCTTCCCGTCCACCTTGATCGCGGACACGGACGTGGGCACCTGCAGGATGTCGCCCGTGAGGTCGGCGACCGCGGCGTCCAGCACAGCCCGGTCCACGCGCCCGACGGCGTCGGGGCCGGCCACGGCGGCGACCGTCCCCTCGGCGTCGTCCGTGGTCGTCGCGACGCCCAGCCGGATCGTGGCGTCGTAGTCCTTGTCGGCGCCGACCACGTAGGTCAGCAGCTTGGTCGCCCGGCCGATCCCGAGCACGAGCACGCCGGTCGCCATCGGGTCGAGCGTGCCGGCATGGCCGACCTTGCGGGTCCCGGCCAGGCGCCGCATCCGCCCGACGACGTCGTGGCTGGTCCAGCCCTGCGGCTTGTCGACCACGACGAACCCGTCGGCGGCCGTGGGACGGCGCGCGGGAGCCTGCGGGGTGGGAGAGGTCATGGGGATCAGTATCCCGCGCCCGCGGCGCGCCGCGCGGCATCGAGGTCGGCCTTGGTCAGGACGGCGCGGACCTCCACGCCGACGTCGGCCAGGGGCGTGCTGCCGGCCGGGCTGCGGTCGATCGCGCAGACCACCGTGTCGACGACGGCCCCGGCAGCCCGCAGCGCCGACGTCGCGGCGCGGACGGCGCCGCCGGTGGTGATCACGTCCTCGACCAGCACGACCCGGCGGCCCTCGACCGGCGGCCCCTCCGCGAGCTTCGCGGTGCCGTACTCCTTGGCCTGCTTGCGCACGTACAGCGCGCCCGTGCCGGTCAGGCCGCTGAGCACGGTCACGATCGGCACCCCGCCGAGCTCGAGGCCGCCGAGCAGGTCGGCGCCCGCAGGGACCAGCGGCACCATCTGGCGCGCGACCCGGGCCAGCAGCGCCGGGTCCGTCTCGAACAGGTACTTGTCGAAGTACTCCGACGCCGCCTGGCCCGACCGGAGCGTGAACGTCCCGGTCAGGCGGCAGGCGGCGTCGATGTCACGCGCGAGCGCGGGGTCGGAGGTCACTCGGCCTCGGCGTCGTCCTCGCGCGGCTTCTTGTACGGGTCCTCGTCACCCGCGTACCGGGCCCCGGCACGCAGTGCCTCGAGCTCGGCGTCCCGCTTGCGCGCCTCGATCAGCGCGGCGTCGAGGTGAGCAGCCGTGTCGGGGACCGAGTCGAGGTGGAACTCGAGGGTCGGCGTCAGGCGGATGCCCGTCTGCTTGCCCACCTCCGAGCGGATCAGGCCCGTGGCGCTCTTCAGCGCCGCGGCGGTGCCCTCCCGCTCCTCGTCCGAGCCGTAGACCGTGTAGAACACCGAGGCGTTCTGCAGGTCGCCGGTCACCCGGACGTCCGTGACCGTCATGAAGCCGAGCCGCGGATCCTTGATCCGCGTGTCGATCATCTGCGCGACGATCACCTTGATGCGGTCGGCGAGCTTACGAGCCCGCGGATTGTCGACCATGGTCCAGTCCTTTCACATGCGCCGAGTCAGCATGCTGGTCCGCGACCCGCGGGGAGCACCCCTACGGATCGCGGACCAGCATGCTGACTCGGCGATCGGAAATCAGTCGCGCGGCTTCTCGCGCATCTCGAAGGTCTCGATGATGTCGCCCTCGGTGACGTCGTTGAACGACCCGAGACCGATACCGCACTCGAAGCCCTCGCGGACCTCGGTGACGTCGTCCTTCTCGCGACGCAGCGACTCGATCGTGAGGTTGTCCCCCACCACGGTGCCGTTGCGGAGCACGCGCGCCTTCGAGTTGCGTCGGATGGTGCCCGAGCGGACCACCGAACCGGCGATGTTGCCGAACTTCGAGGAACGGAAGACCTGACGGATCTCCGCGGTCCCGAGCTGGACCTCCTCGTACTCCGGCTTGAGCATGCCCTTGAGGGCCGCCTCGACGTCCTCGATCGCCTGGTAGATGACCGAGTAGAACTTGACGTCGACGCCCTCGCGATCCGCCAGCTCCTCGACGCGCTCGCCGTACTTCACGTTGAAGCCGATGATCACGGCGCTGTCGACGGTGGCCAGGTTGACGTCGTTCTGCGTGATCGCACCCACACCACGGTGGATGACGCGCAGCTCGACCTCCTCGCCCACGTCGATCTTGAGCAGCGCGTCCTCCAGTGCCTCGACGGCACCGGACACGTCGCCCTTGAGGATGAGGTTGAGGCTCTCGACCTTGCCCTTCTTGAGCTCGGTGTCGAAGTCCTCGAGGCTGATCCGCTTGCGACGCTTGGCCAGCGTCGCGGCGCGCTCGGCCGCCTCGCGCTTCTCGGCGATCTGCCGCGCGGTCCGGTCGTCCGGCGCCACGAGGAACGTGTCGCCGGCGCTCGGGACGCTCGTCAGACCGAGCACCTGCACCGGGCGGGCGGGCAGAGCCGCGTCGACCGCGTTGCCGTGCTCGTCGAACATCGCACGCACACGGCCGTGAGCCGTACCGGCGACGATGGAGTCACCGACGTGCAGCGTGCCCGACTGGACCAGCACCGTGGCCACGGGGCCACGGCCCTTGTCGAGGTTGGCCTCGATCGCGACGCCGCGCGCGTCCTTGGTCGGGTTGGCGCGCAGGTCGAGAGCCGCGTCGGCGGTCAGCAGGACGGCCTCGACGAGGTCGTCGATGCCGATCCCCGGCTTCGCCGCGACGTCGACGAACATCGTGTCGCCGCCGTACTCCTCGGCCACCAGGTTGTACTCGGTGAGCTGCTGACGCACCTTCGCCGGGTTGGCGCCCTCGACGTCGATCTTGTTGACCGCGACGACGATCGGCACGCCGGCCGCCTGCGCGTGGTTCACGGCCTCGACCGTCTGCGGCATCACGCCGTCGTCGGCCGCGACCACGAGGATCGCGATGTCCGTGACCTGGGCACCACGGGCACGCATGGCGGTGAACGCCTCGTGGCCCGGGGTGTCGATGAACGTGATGGCACGCTCGGTGCCCTCGTGCTCGTGCGTGATCTGGTAGGCACCGATGTGCTGCGTGATGCCACCGTGCTCACCGGCGACGACGTCCGACTTGCGGATGGCGTCGAGCAGCTTGGTCTTACCGTGGTCGACGTGACCCATGACGGTCACGACCGGCGGACGCGCGGCCAGGTCCTCGTCGGACTCGCCTGCCTCCTCGGCCTGCAGGTCGATGTCGAAGGCCCCGAGCAGCTCGCGGTCCTCCTCCTCGGCCGAGACCATCTCGATCTGGTAGCCGAGCTCGGTGGCCAGCGTGCCGAACGTGTCCTCGTCGAGCGACTGCGTGGCCGTGGCCATCTCGCCCAGGTGGAACAGGACGGTCACGAGCGCCGCGGGGTTCGCGTCGATCTTGTCCGCGAAATCGTTCAGCGAGGCACCGTGACGCAGACGCACGACGGTGGTGCCGTTGCCGCGGGGAACCTGCACGCCGCCGAGCGACGGGGCCTGCATGGCCTCGAACTCCTGGCGCTTCGCCCGACGCGACTTACGGCCGCGGACCGGCTTGCCGCCGGCGCGCCCGAAGGCACCCTGCGTCGCACCGCGACCGCCGGCACCCCGACGCGGGCCGCCGAAGCCGCCACCGCCGCCACCACCGGGACGACCCGGAGCACCGGCACCGCCGGCGCCACCAGGACCGGGACGGCCACCGCCGCCGCCACCGGGGCGACCACGGCCGCCACCCGGTGCCGGGCGGTCGCCCGGACGCGGCATGTTGGTCTTGCCCGGCATCATGCCGGGGTTCGGGCGCGGGCCGCCGCCACCGGTGCCACCGGGACGGGGCGCCGAGGGACGCGGGCCGCCGGGGCGGGGACCACCCGGGCGCTCGCCGGCCGACTCGCTGCGCTCGGGGCGCTGCCCCGGACGCGGCATGCCCTGGCTGGTCGCGAAGGGGTTGTTGCCCGGACGCGGGTTACCGCCACCGGGACGCTCGCCGCCACCGGCCGCGGGACGGCCACCACGGCCGCCACCGGGACGGGGCATGCCCTGGCTCGTCGCGAAGGGGTTGTTGCCCGGACGCGGGTTACCGCCGCCCGGACGGCCACCACGGCCGCCGTCACGACCACCCGGACGCGCGCCCGAGGGGGCGGCGGCGGGCTTCGGCGCACCGGGCTTGGGGGCCGCGGAAGCCGGCTTCGGCGCACCGGGCTTGGGCGCCGCGGCGGCCGGCGTGGCCGATGCCGCGGGCGCCACAGGGGTCTGCTCGGCCGCCGGGGCCGGGGCAGGAGCCGCCGGCGCAGGGGTCGGTGCCGGGGCGGGCGCAGGTGCGGGAGCCGCCTCGGACTTCGGTGCCGGGGCCGGTGCGGGAGCCGGGGCGGGTGCCGCCTCGGCAGGCTTCCGGGCCGCGGGCTTCGCGGCCGGCTTCGGCGCGCTCTTCGCGGCCGGCTTTGCCGCAGCGCCCTTGTCGGACGCGCCAGCGGCGCCACCGACGGGGAACTTGTCGCGCATCGCTCGCTCGACCGGGGCCTCGAGGGTCGAGGAGGCCGAGCGGACGAACTCGCCCGCGGCCTTCAGCTCGCCCATCAGGGTCTTGCTCTCCACTCCGAGCTGCTTAGCCAGCTCGTGAACGCGGATCTTCGCCACATCTCTCCTGTCTCGGTCCGTCCCGGGACAGGGAGGACCACCGTTAGTACTGCGTACTCATCGCTGGGGACTCATCGGGTGCCCATCGGCTTCAAACCCGCTTCCTTGTCGACGAACTTCATGATTCGGCCGGGCGCTCTGTCGCGCCCGGTCGGAACGGTCTTGCGGCCGGCACCTCACCGGCCGAGGTGTGCTCGCACCTCGCCGAGGTCGAGGGGCCCGTCGGCGCGCAGTGCGCGGGGGACGGCCCTGCGGCGCTCGGCGAGCTCCAGGCACTGCGGCACCGGGTGGACCCAGGCGCCGCGACCCGGCAGACAGGCACGGACGTCGACGACGATGCGCCGTGGCTCTGCCACGTCGACATCATGCATCGGGGTGTCCAGCACCAGACGCAGGAGTGCAGACCGCTGGTCGCGCCCCCGACATCCGACACACGTCCGCACCGGGCCCATGACAGGCGGAGCGGGGTATGTCGAAGGACGAGCACGCGGCCCAGACTCGGACAGTCTACCGCGCCGACCCACCGGGCGTTACCGACCGCTCTGTGCGTCGGCGGCGGCGCCACCTGCGTCGGCGTCAGCAGCCTCGTCCGAGCGGATGTCGATCCGCCACCCCGTCAGCTTCGCGGCCAGCCGGGCGTTCTGCCCTTCCTTGCCGATCGCGAGGGACAGCTGGTAGTCGGGGACGATCGCCCGTGCGGCACGCGCGTCGGCGTCGACCACTGTGACAGACGACACACGGGCCGGCGACAGCGCGCTCGCCACGAAGGAGGCCGGGTCGTCGCTGTGGTCGACGATGTCGATCTTCTCGCCGTGCAGCTCGGCCATCACCGCGCGGACGCGGGCGCCCATCGGGCCGATGCACGCACCCTTGGCGTTCAGCCCGGACACGCGGGAACGCACGGCCATCTTGGTGCGGTGCCCCGCCTCGCGGGCGATGGCGGTGATCTCCACCGAGCCGTCCGCGATCTCCGGGACCTCGAGCTCGAAGAGCTTGCGCACCAGGTTCGGGTGTGTACGGCTCAACGTGATCTGGGGGCCCTTCATTCCGCGGCTGACCTCCACCACGTAGGCGCGCAGCCGCTCGCCGTGCACGTACTCCTCGGTGGGCACCTGCTCGTGCGGCGGCAGCACGGCCTCGGTGCCGCCCACGTCCACGAGCACCATGCGCGGGTCGCGGCCCTGCTGGATGACGCCGGCCAGGACCTCGCCCTCCTTGCCGCGGAAGGTGCCGAGCACCTGGTCGTCCTCGGCGTCGCGCAGGCGCTGGACGATCACCTGGCGGGCCGTCGCGGTCGCGATGCGGCCGAAGTCCTGCGGCGTGTCGTCGAACTCGGGTCCGAGCTCCACGGCGGGACGCGCGTCCGGGTCCTCGGGGTCCACGTCCACGGGCAGCTCCTCGCGCGCCCACACCGTCACGTGGCCTGACGCGCGGTCCACCTCGACCCGGGCCCGGTTGTAGGCGTCCGGGGTGCGGTGGTAGGCCGAGAGGAGCGCCTGCTCGATGGCCGCGACGAGGACGTCCAGGCTGAGGTCCCTCTCGCGCTCCAGCATCCGGAGCGTGCTCATGTCGATGTCCATGTCAGCCTTCCTCGTTGCGGCCGGGGTGACCCTCGGTCGTGTTGTCCGTAGCGGCACCGTCCGAGTCCTCGTCGGTGTCTTCACCTGCACTCTCGCCCAGTTCCGAATCCTCGGCATCCTGGGCGTCCTCGAGCCGTCGCAGCTCGACCTCGACCTTGCCCCGGGCGACGTCGCCGACGGGGACCCGCCGGTCGTCGTCGAGCACCAGCACGGCGCCCTCGGCGCCGTCGAGCACCTCGGTCAGCCGGCCCTCGACCCGGCCGCCGTCGGTGAGCTTGAGCGTCACCAGCCGCGTCCGGGCGCGCTTGAAGTGCCGCAGCTCGGTCAGCGGCCGGGAGGTGCCCGGCGTCGAGATCTCGAGCGTGTAGGCACCGGCGACGACGTCGTCCGTGTCCAGCGCCGCGGAGATCGCGCGCGACACGTCGCCGAGGACGTCGGAGTCCAGGCTGCCCACGGCGTCGTCCGGCAGGTCGACGGTGACCCGGACCACGGACTTGCTGCCCGCCCGGGTGGCGCTCACCTCCTCGAGGTAGAGCCCCGCGGCCTCGACCACCGGTCCCACCACCTCGCGGACCGCATCCGCCTGCTGTGTCATCGACTGCCTCCCGTCGGCTCCCCCGGGCGGGGGCACGGTTCGAGCCGGAACGGTTCGACCGATGTGCTGTTGTTGTCTGCGTCAAGCCTAACGAAGCGTCGGACCTCGGCACTTCGCGAAGAACGTGATGTCCGTGACCCGACCGCAACCGGGCGGGCACGAACAGGGTTCGAGAACGTGGCATCATCGGCCCCGATGAACCCCTCCGGCGGCACGGCCCGCTCCCGACGCAGGTCAGGTCTGACCGCGCTGGCCCTGACCTGCGCGATCATTCTCTCAGGTTGCGGGCTACGGCTCGAGACGCCGCCGCCGACGGAGCCCGTGCCGGACGCGGCGGAGGTCCTGCGGCGCACGGCGGTGGCCGACGCGCTGCTGGTGGCCGACCAGGCCGAGACCGCCGCGACGTCGGACGGGATCAGGGCCGACGTCAGGACCGAGCTCACCGTCATCGCCGAGACGGCGACCGTGCAGGCGGAGGAGCTCGGCGGCGAGTACGACTCGGGCCTCGGCGACATCGTGGCCGAGGACTCCGGTTCCTCGCCCTCGGCGACCGCCGAGGAGCCCACGCCGCGGGCCGTCGTCACGTCGCTGCGCGACGCCGCGACGCGCACCCGGGCCGCCGCCGACCAGGCGCAGTCCGGGCCGCTGGGCCGGCTGCTCGCCTCGATCTCCACGTCGCAGACGCAGCACGCCAGGACTCTCGCGCAGCTCACCGGCGCCGACGGCCCTGCCCTGCCCTCCACCGAGATCCCCGAGCCCGGCGATCCCGCCCCGGAGCCCAGCGAGGGCGACGAGGGCTCGGCGACGCCGGCGTCGGCCACGAGCGAGGAGGCGCCCGTGGCGCCCACCGGCCTGGCGGCCGAGGACCTGAGCGCCCTGATCCTGGCCGAGGACACCGCGGCCTACGCGCTCGAGGTACGAGCGGCACAGGCCGACGAGCCGATCCGCACCCAGGCGCTCGACCGAGCCGTCGTGCACCGCACGCGGGCCCAGGACTGGGCCGTCCTCGCGGGGACGGCCGGCACCGACCAGGACCCCCGGCGCGTCGCCTACGCGGTGCCCGGACCGGACACCACCACGACGGACCTCGCCCGCGACCTCGAGAACGGCCTGGCCCAGAACTACGCCTCGCTGGTCGGCCTCGCCGAGCCGGGCACGCGCGCCGTGCTGGTCGCGCTGCTGACGGACTCCACGCTCGCCGGCGCCCGCTGGGGCGCTCCGGCAGTCCCGTTCCCGGGACTGCCGGAGCTCGCCTGACCGTCGGGCTCGGCCTCAGCCGAGCAGGGCCTCGACCCGCTCGACCACGGCGTCCACGATGCCGGCCACGGGGAAGTGCTCCGACTCGCCCGCACGCGGGCGGACCTCGACCAGGCCGTCGGCCAGACCCTTGCCCACGGTGACCACGAGCGGGGCGCCGAGCAGCTCGGCGTCCTTGAACTTCACGCCCGGCGACGTCTTGCCGGCTCGGTCGTCGTAGAGCACCTCGACGCCGCGGGCGGCGAGCTCGTCCGCGATCTTCGCGGCCGCCTCGAACACCGCGGAGTCCTTGCCCGCCGCGACCAGGTGCACGTGCACGGGGGCGACGTGCGCCGGCCACGCCAGGCCGCGCTCGTCGTGGTTGGCCTCGGCCAGCGCAGCCAGGGCGCGCGTGACGCCGACGCCGTACGAGCCCATGGTCACGACGGCCTGCTTGCCGTTCTCGTCGAGCACCACCAGGCCCAGGGCCTCGGCGTACTTGCGGCCGAGCTGGAAGATGTGGCCCATCTCGATGCCGCGCGCGAGCTCCAGCGGGCCGGAGCCGTCAGGAGCCGGGTCGCCGACGCGCACCTCGGCGGCCTCGACGGCGCCGTCGGCGGTGAAGTCGCGGCCGGCCACCAGGTCGAAGACGTGCTTGCCGGGCTCGTTGGCACCCGTGATCCAGCGGGTGCCGGGCACCACGCGCGGGTCCAGCAGGTAGCGGATGGCGGGGACCTTCTCGCCGTCGGCGCCCTCGACCTGCTCGCCCTGGGGGCCGAGCGCCTGCGGGCCGATGTAGCCCTTGACGAGCTGCGGGAACTTCTTGAAGTCCTCCTCGGTGGCGGCCTCGGGCTCGGCCGGCGTCAGCGCGGCCTCGATGCGCTTGAGGTCGACCTCGCGGTCGCCGGGCAGGCCGACGACGACCAGCTCGCGGGTGCCGTCGGGCTGGACCAGCGCGAGCACCACGTTCTTCAGCGTGTCGGCGGCGGTCCAGGCACGGTCGGGGCGCGGGAACTTCTCGTTCGCGACGTCGACCAGCGTGGCGATCGTCGGGGTGTCCGGCGTGTCCTCGACGTGGGCCGCGGGGGCGTCGTCGTACGGGATCGCCTCGGGGACGGGCGTGACCACAGCCTCCACGTTGGCGGCGTAACCGCCGGGCGAGCGCACGAAGGTGTCCTCGCCGATCGGCGACGGCGAGAGGAACTCCTCGGAGCGGGAGCCGCCCATGGCGCCCGACATCGCCGAGACGATCACGTAGTCCAGGCCGAGGCGCGTGAAGATCTTCTCGTACGCCTCGCGGTGCTTCTGGTAGCTGACGTCCAGGCCCTCGTCCTTGACGTCGAAGGAGTACGAGTCCTTCATGATGAACTCGCGCCCGCGGATCAGGCCCGCGCGGGGACGCGCCTCGTCGCGGTACTTGGTCTGGATCTGGAAGAGGGTGACCGGCAGGTCCTTGTACGACGAGTACAGGTCCTTGACCAGGAGCGCGAACATCTCCTCGTGCGTGGGCGCGAGCAGGTAGTCGGCGTCCTTGCGGTCCTTGAGCCGGAACAGGCCGGCGCCGTACTCCTCCCAGCGACCCGTGGCCTCGTAGGGCTCCCGCGGCAGCAGCGCCGGGAAGTGCACCTCCTGGCCGCCGATCGCCACCATCTCCTCGCGGACGATCGCCTCGATCTTGGCCAGCACCCGCAGGCCGAGCGGCAGCCACGAGTAGATGCCCGGGGCGGCCCGGCGGATGTACCCGGCCCGCACGAGGAGCTTGTGGCTGGCGACCTCGGCCTCGGCCGGGTCCTCGCGCAGGGTACGGACGAAGAGGGACGACATGCGCAGCACGTCGCCCTGAGTGAGGCGTGCGGAAGACATGGGGCACAGCCTATCCGCGCGGAGGCCCGCGGCTCGCCTGGAATAAGTGGTACCTACCTTGCCGAGTTCAGGGAAGTTGCGGAGGATGAGGCCATGCCGGAGCTGCCCGAGGTCGCCGCGCTCGCCAACTTCCTGCGCGCGCGGACGGCGGGGCGCACGGTCGCCGCGGTGGAGGTCGGTTCGATCGCCGCGCTCAAGACGTTCGACCCGCCGCCCGCGGCGCTCGCCGGGGGCCGGGTCACGGACGTGGCCCGGCACGGCAAGTGGCTGGACCTGGCGGTCTCCCCGGCCTCCGCCGACGGCGCCCCGCTCCACCTGGTCTTCCACCTCTCCCGGGGCGGCTGGGTGCGCTGGTCGGACGCCCTGTCGACCAAGCCCGTCCGGCCGTCGCTCGGCGGTTCCAGCCGGGGCGCCGTCCTCGCCCTGCGCGTGCGGCTCGACGACGGCTCCGGGTTCGACCTGACCGAGGCGGGAACCCGCAAGCGGCTCGCGGTACACGTGGTCCGCGACCCGGCCGACATCGAGATGATCGCCTCGCTGGGCGTGGAGCCGCTGGCGCCCGAGTTCACCACCGAGGTGCTGGCTCAGCTGCTCGCGGCGAAGAACCAGCAGGTCAAGGGCCTGCTACGCGACCAGCGGGCCATCGCCGGCATCGGCAACGCCTACAGCGACGAGATCCTGCTCGTGGGCCGGTTCAGCCCGTACAAGCTGACCGGGACGTTCACGTCCGAGGAGACCGCCCGGCTGCACACCGCGATCGGCGACGTGCTCACGGAGGCGATCGAGGCGGCGTCGGGCAAGCCGGCCAAGGAGCTCAAGGACGCCAAGCGGGCCGGGATGCGGGTGCACGGGCGGACGGGCGAGCCGTGCCCGGGCTGGAACGGCGTCCCGTGCGGCGACACGGTGCACGAGGTGTCGTTCGCCGACCGGTCGATGCAGTACTGCCCCACGTGCCAGACGGGCGGCAAGCCGCTGGCGGACCGCCGTATGTCCAAGCTGCTGCGGTGACCGGCTGCTGTCCGCTGGCCGCACCTCTGCGCGCGCGATAACATAGCATCAACGCTATGTTGACTAGATGACTTGGCAGATCGAGTTCACCGGAACGAAAGGTCTTCACGCTTACCACGTTCCGGAAGCAGCGCCAGAACGAGCAGCGTGAGATCGATCGAGCAAGAAAGGCACGAGGCGAGCGGCGGGACAGGCTGCCGGACCCGAGGACCAAGGGGTGAGCACGATGGCAAATCGCACGTGGAACGAACTGCGCGCCAACCGCACTGCCCGGATGACGCCTGCCGAGAAGGGCACCTACAGCGAGGCCTATGACGAGGCCGCGCTCGCTCACGAGCTGGCAACCCTCGTCTACGACGCGCGCACGGCTGCGGGCGTCACCCAGACCGAGCTCGCTCGACGCATGGGCACCCACCAGAGCGTGATCGCCCGCCTGGAGAACGGTGGCGGTGTGCCGTCGATCCCGACGCTCGACCGACTGGCACGAGCGCTTGGCATGCACCTCCGGATCGCGGTCGACGACGGCGAGCGGGGCCCGGTAGTCAACGCGGGCTGAGCACCGGCAGCCAGGTCAGAACAGGACGGTCGCGAAGGTGCCCACCTGCTCGAAGCCGACCCGCCGGTAGGCGGCCATGGCCCGCTCGTTGTAGGCGTTCACGTAGAGCGAGACGACCGGCGCGACCGACGCGCGGGTCGCGTCGACCACCGCGGCCATGCCCGACTCCGACCAGCCGCGGCCGCGGAACGCCGGTTCCACCCAGACGCCCTGGACCTGGGCGACCCCGCCGGCCACCGCGCCGAGCTCTGCCTTGAAGGCCACGGCGGGCCGCCCGGCGACGTCGGGCACGAAACGGACGAACGACCGCCCCTCCGCGATGAGCGACTTGACGCGCTCCGCGTAGGCGGAGCCGCCGGAGGCGACCGGCGAGTAGCCGACCTCCTCGGTGAACATGCGCACGCAGGCGGGGAGCACGAGGTCCAGCTCGGCCGGGACCGAACGGCGGACCGTGGGCTCGGGCGGCACCGAGGGCGCCGTCCCGATGGCCATCGACGGCTGGTCGGCCCGGATGTCCCGGGCCGGCGGCCAGTGCGGAGACAGCCGCTCCCAGAGCGCGAGCGCGGCCCGCTGCTCCCCCACGATCGACGACGACCGGCGCCCGTACACGCGAGCGACCGCCGTGAAGGCGGCGATCGCCTCGGCGCGCCGGGCGGGTTCGGTGATCGGGACCACGGGCACCAGGTTGGCGCCGGACCAGCACACCGCCTCGAGCGGGCCGACGGCGGGGAACCCCCACGCCTGGCCCGCGGCGGCGCCGAACCCGGAGCGCGCCGCGATCTCCAGGCGCGCCGTGGCGAGCACCGAGGCGACGGGGTCGACGGCACAGACCGCGAGCGCCGCCGCCAGGTCCGCGCGCGTCAGGGCCCGGGCGAGGACCTCGCCGCGGTCGAGCTGCGAAGGAATGTCCTGTTCGCCCGGTTCGAACGGCCCGTCAGGGCGCGCCCCGGCCGGAACCGGGGTGCGCCACCGAGCCATGCCTTGCTCCGTTCGAGTCCGACCCTTCAGTATCGCCCGAGTCCGAGGTCCTGCTCAGCCGACCGAGACGACCGGCGAACCGGCCTGCGCCTCATTCTCCGGCGTGGGCATCTCGTCCGCGATCCGCATCGCCTCTTCGATGAGGGTCTCGACGATCATCGCCTCGGGAACGGTCTTGATGACCTCGCCCTTGACGAAGATCTGGCCCTTGCCGTTGCCGGACGCCACGCCGAGGTCGGCCTCGCGGGCCTCGCCCGGGCCGTTGACGACGCAGCCCATGACGGCGACGCGCAGCGGGACGGTCATGCCCTCCAGACCGGCGGTGACCTTCTCTGCGAGCGTGTACACGTCCACCTGGGCGCGGCCGCACGACGGGCAGGACACGATCTCGAGCTTGCGCGGGCGCAGGTTGAGCGCCTGCAGGATCTGGTTGCCGACCTTGACCTCCTCGACCGGCGGGGCCGAGAGGGAGACGCGGATCGTGTCGCCGATGCCCTTGCTGAGCAGGGCGCCGAACGCGGTGGCCGACTTGATGGTGCCCTGGAACGCGGGGCCCGCCTCGGTGACGCCGAGGTGCAGGGGCCAGTCGCCGCGCTCGGAGAGCAGCTCGTAGGCGCGCACCATCACGACCGGGTCGTTGTGCTTGACCGAGATCTTGAAGTCGTGGAAGTCGTGCTCCTCGAAGAGGCTCGCCTCCCAGACCGCGGACTCGACCAGGGCCTCCGGGGTGGCCTTGCCGTACTTGGCGAGCAGGCGCTTGTCGAGCGAGCCCGCGTTGACGCCGATGCGCAGCGAGATGCCGGCGTCCTTCGCGGCCTGGGCGATCTGCTTGACCTGGTCGTCGAACTTGCGGATGTTGCCCGGGTTCACGCGGACGGCCGCGCAGCCCGCGTCGATCGCCTGGAAGACGTACTTGGGCTGGAAGTGGATGTCCGCGATCACGGGGATCTGCGACTTCTTCGCGATGATCGGCAGCGCCTCGGCGTCGTCGGACGTCGGGACGGCGACGCGCACGATGTCGCAGCCTGCCGTGGTGAGCTCCGCGATCTGCTGGAGGGTCGCGTTGATGTCGGTGGTGGGCGTGGTGGTCATGGACTGCACGCTGATGGGAGCGTCACCGCCCACCTCCACCTTGCCGACCTTGATCTTGCGGGTCTTGCGGCGAGGGGCGAGGACCGGCGGGGGTGCTGCTGGCATGCCGAGGCTGATTGCGGTCACAGGATCAGTATCCACGCTTCAGAAGGTGCAAAACGCACTTGGTGTCTGGCATCACGTGATCCGCACGGGATCCACCAGGTCGGCCACGATGAGGACGCCGCCCACGCCGAGCAGGATCAGGAACACCACGTACGCCACCGGGGTCATGCGGGCGACGTCGGCGGGGCCGGGCAGCACCGCCGCCCCGCGGATCCGGGCGACCGTGCGCTTGCCGCCCTCGTAGAGGGCGTTGACCAGGTGCCCGCCGTCGAGCGGCAGGAGCGGGATCATGTTGAAGGCGAACAGCGCGATGTTGAGGCTCGCGAGCAGACTCAGGAAGAACATCACACGGTCGAGGATCGCCTCGTCCAGTGCCATGATCTCGCCACTGATCCGCGCGACCCCCACCACCGACTGGACGGAGTCCTGCGAACGCTCCTCGGCGGTGAAGGCCTGCGTCGCCGCGTCCGCGACACGGACCGGGAGCGTGGCGACCATCGTCAGCGTCTGCCAGGTCTGGTCGGCCACGGCGGGCAGGACGCTCGAGACCGGCTGCGGTTCGCGCACCTGGAGCGGGGAGAAGCCGACGAACCCGCCCTCCTGCACCACGGGCTCGCCGTCCGCGCCCAGCACGGGCGCGCCGTTCTCGTCCACGACGGGGCGGTCAGCCGGGGCCGGGGTCACCTCGAGGGTGGTCCGCTCGCCGTCGCGCAGCACCTCCACCTCGGCCGCCTGCCCGGCGGAGTCGTTGATCAGGCCCACGAGCTGGGACCAGGTGTGCACCTCGGCGCCGCCGAACGCGACGATCTCGTCCCCGGGCTGGAGCCCTGCGGCCGCGGCGGGCGCGGCCGGCTGCCCCTCGCAGTCGTCGCCCGTCGCCGTGGAGGTGACCGAGGCGGGAACGCACTCCGAGAGCTGGGCGACGGTGGTGGAGGTGACCATCGTGCCGTAGCCGACCAGGATCACGCCGAGCAGGACCGTCGCGATGACGAGGTTCATGAACGGCCCGCCGAACATGACGATGAGCTTCTTCGGCGTCGAGAGGTTGTAGAAGGCCCGGTGCTCCTCGCCGGGGCGCACCTCGGCGACCGACGCGTCCCTGGCGTCGGCGACCAGCTCACCCCAGAAGCCGCTGCGGCGGCGCGTCCCTGCCGGCGCCGGCGGCATCATGCCGATGAGCCGCACGAACCCGCCGAGGGGGATGGCCTTGATCCCGTACTCCGTCTCGCCCTTGGTCCGTGACCAGAGGGTGGGCCCGAAGCCGACCATGTACTGGCTGACGCGCACGCCGAACTTCTTGGCGGGGACCATGTGCCCCACCTCGTGCAGACCGACGGAGACGATGATGCCCAGCAGCAGGACGAGCCAGCCAACCACGTGCGGAACGATGCTCACGGCACCGAGACTACGGCACCTGTCTGACAGCCCGGCAGGGACCGCACGGCTCCCCCCGCGACAACCACCCGACGTTCACTCCATGCCGCCCACATGGTGATTCGTTGAAACATCGGTTACTGATCATTAACCTGAGCGCATGTCGGTTTCGTCCGTCCCTGGGTTTCGGGAGCTGCACGCGCACGGCCCGTCCTCCCTCGCGGAGAGCCTGACCTCGATGTTCCAGACCGAGGCCTGGTCCGCGGCCGACGGCGACTCCCGGGTGGCGCGGCAGCTGCGCGAGATCGGTGTGGACGTCAGCGCGATCTGGGCGGCCTCGCGCTGGAACATGGGCGACGACGGCGACGCGCCCAACCGCCGTCACCCCGTGCCCGGCGACCCGCGCGGCCCAGAGACCGCCGCCGCGCTGCGCGCCGTCGTCGCCCGGCCGCGCGCCGCCGCACTGCTCGGCGCGTACCTGTGGTCGCAGGCGAGCGACGCCCTGCAGTACACCTTCCGGCACGGCCGCATCATCGTGCCGCTGCGTGCCTTCGTCGAGACCTGGGAGACCTGCCGCGACCGCGCGCCGGACGACGTCTGCCGGGCCGAGGGCGACGCCGTCGCCGTGCTGCTCCGCACGCTGATCACCCAGATGCACACGGCGGCCGCCCGCAGCGCGGGCGACCTGCTCCGCGTGGCCGACGCCGCCGGCCGGGCCGGGGAACGGTGCGGGGACCTGCTGCGGGCCGCCCGGGCGATCCCCGACCCGACGTCGCCGTTCCGCCGCGCCCTGGTGCCCCAGGCCGTGACCCGCGTGCGGTACTTCCGCGCCCTGGCCGAGGCCGCGCGGGCGGCGTCCGACGCGATGGCGGGCGAACCCGCCCGGCTGGGGCCCGCGCTGGACGGCCTGCGCGCCGCCGAGACCGACCGGCACCTCAACTACATCCTGGCCAGCGAGCTGCGCTCCTGCCGGATGCACCTGACCGAGCTGTACCGCAACCTCGACTCGACCTGGCTCACGCTCGACCGGCTGCGGACCGTCTACGTCTACCCGTTCGGGCTGCGGGACGTGCGGCCGGCCGCCGCCGTCACCGCCATCCGCCGCCTCGCGCACCGGGACGAGCACCCGGAGCTGCTCGGCGTCCAGGCCTTCGCCGTGCGCGGCCGCCTCAAGATGGACGACGTCTGGGCGAGCGTCGACCGGGCCGCCCGCCCGTACGGCGGCGCGTCGCTGTCGATGCCGAACGTGCGCCTGGAGCAGCCCGACGGGACGTTCATCGCGGAGCTGTCCTGCGACGTGCGGTTCACGGAGTTCGGCAACCACTACGTGCGGTTCCGGTACTCGTCGCGCGACCAGTCGCCGCAGCAGGTCCGCGACGCCCGGTTCCGGCTGTCCAACCTGCACGCCGACATCCGCGTGCGGTGGATCGCGCTGGACGGCTCGCCCGTCGACGTCGACCCCGGCGGCGCGCTGCCGCCGGAACGCCTCTTCGACCTGGCCGACCTGCTCCAGCGCGCGACGGCGGACCTGGTCCGCCAGGGCACCGAGATCGCCCAGGGGCGGGCCCACGTGGTCACCACGGTCTACGAGGCGAGCCGGGGCCGCGGCCCGGCCGCACCCCCGGAGCGCCGGACGCCGGTCAACATGGGCGACGAGATGCTCGCCGCGTTCGGCTCGCAGGTGCTGCTGCAGCCCGTGTCCTACGGCACGGCCACGCTGTGCGACTGGACCCTGCGCCAGCGCAACCCCGTGCTCCTGGAGGGGGTGCGGCATCTGGGCGACGTCGTGGCCGTGGCCACCAACTCGACCACCGTCGCGCTGGTCGGCACGGCGCACTTCAAGATCTCCCAGTACGGCTCGCTCGCCGAGTTCGTGGCCAGCCTCAACGGGCTGTTCAGCGCCTGGAACGCCACCCTGGCGGACCACCTGCGGATCGTCGCGACCATGCTCGCCGACCACGACGTGAACAACGGCGCCGATCTCGCCGACCGCAAGGAGCGGCTCACGCGCGAGCAGCTGCGGCTGCACGAGTTCGCCTCGGAGGTGCGCACGACCCTGACCACCATCACCTCCCCCACGTTCCTCGCCTCCGCACTGGAGTCCCGGATGCTCAACCAGCTCCTGCACGCGTCGCGGTTCGAGCAGCAGGCCGCCGTCGTCACCGAACGGCTGCGCGAGCTGCTCCAGGAGCCCATCGCGGCCCGGCTCGCGGCCCTCGAACGGCTGCACGGCGACCGCGAGCGCGCGGCAGAGGCCAGGCGCGAGCGGTCCCGCCGCCGGCTCATGGACGGCACGCTGTCGGCCATCACCGTGTTCGCCGGGGTGTACGCCCTGATCGGGACGGTCCAGGTGGCGCTGGACGCGTCGCTGATCGGCCCGATCCAGGCGGTCACGGCGACGGCTCTGGTCACCGTGGGGGCGCTGGTGACGGGCTGGGCGGTGTTCAACTGGACGAGCCGCCGCTGAAGTAACCCGACGTGTCAGACGTACAGGTCACTCGGGTGACCTGTGCGTCTGACACGCCATAGCCTGGTCGGGTCGGCTGCGACGCCCATCCCACGACAGGGGAAGACGATGACCGGAGTCCCTGCGCCCGCCTCGAGCGGGCCGAACGTCACGCCGCGCGGAACGGCCCGGGACGACGCCGCCCGGCGTCACCTCTGGGGGCACTTCACGCGGCAGTCCGCCTGGGACGCCGGGGTGCCCACGCTGGTGCGCGGCGAGGGTCATCATGTCTGGGACGCGGCCGGCCGGCGGTACATCGACGGGCTCTCGGGGTTGTTCGTGGTCCAGGCCGGGCACGGCCGCCGGGTGCTCGCCGAGGCCGCCGCCCGGCAGGCGGGCGAGCTCGCCTTCTTCCCGCTGTGGTCGTTCGCGCACCCGCCGGCCATCGACCTCGCCGAACGGCTCGCCCACCACGCACCCGGTGACCTGAACCGTGTCTTCTTCACGACCGGGGGCTCGGAGGCCGTGGAGACGGCGTTCAAGCTGGCCAAGCAGTACTGGAAGCTGCAGGGCAGGCCGGGCAAGTACAAGGTGATCTCCCGGACCATCGCCTACCACGGCACCACGCACGGTGCGCTGTCCGTGACGGGCCTGCCAGGCCTCAAGGAGCCGTTCGAGCCCCTCGTCCCGGGCGCCTTCAAGGTGCCGAACACCAACATCTACCGGGCCGCGGAGAACCTGCGCGACGACCCGAAGGCGTTCGGCCGGTGGGCCGCCGACCAGATCGAGACGCTCATCGAGGCGGAGGGGCCTGACTCGGTGGCCGCCGTCTTCCTCGAACCCGTGCAGAACGCCGGCGGCTGCTTCCCTCCCCCGCCCGGATACTTCGAGCGGGTGCACGAGATCTGCGACAAGCACGACGTGCTGCTGGTCTCGGACGAGGTGATCTGCGCGTTCGGCCGGATCGGGTCGATCTTCGCGTGCGACGACTTCGGCTACGTGCCCGACATGATCACGTGCGCCAAGGGCATGGCGTCGGGCTACTCCCCGATCGGCGCGTGCCTCGTCTCGGACCGCGTGTTCGAACCGTTCGCGACCGGGTCCACGACCTTCGCGCACGGGTACACGTTCGGGGGGCACCCGGTATCGGCGGCGGTCGCCATGGCGAACCTCGACCTCTTCGACGAGGAGGACCTGACCGGGCGGGTCAAGGAGAACGCACCCGCCTTCCGGGCCACCCTGGAGCGGCTGCACGACCTGCCGATCGTGGGCGACGTGCGCGGCGCCGGGTACTTCTACGGGATCGAGCTCGTGCGGGACAAGGGCACGCGGGAGACCTTCTCCGGCGACGAGGCCGAGCGCCTGCTGCGCGGGTTCCTCACACCGGCGCTGTTCGAGGCCGGGCTGTACTGCCGCGCCGACGACCGCGGCGACCCGGTGGTGCAGCTCGCGCCGCCGCTGACGGTGGGGCAGGCGGAGTTCGACGAGATCGAGCAGATCCTGCGGGGCGTGCTGAGCGAGGCGTGGACGCGGCTCTAGTCGGCGGTCGGGGCTCTGGTCGGCGGTCGGGGCTCTGGTCGGCGGTCGGGGCTCTGGTCGGCGGTCGGACGGCGGTGGTCGGCAGTCGGCGCAAGAGTGCGCTTCTGCCCAGTCATTGCGCCCGAAACTGGCGTGTTTCCGGGCGTAATGGCTGGGTAGAAGCGCACTATCGGGCGCGGCCCGACGCAGCGGGCGCGGCCTGCGCAGCGGGCGGGTCAGGCGACGGCCGCGCGCTGTTCCGTGGGCCGACGGCGCAGGGTCGCCTGCTGGATGGCCGGCGGGTCGTAGGCCGCGTCGAGGCGGCCGATGTCGGTGCCGGGCGGCACGACGGCGTCGATCCGGTCGAGGATCTCGTCGCTCAGGCTGACCTCGGCGCCCGCGAGCGCGCTGTCGAGGTGCTCCATGGTGCGCGGGCCGATGATCGCGGAGGTGACGCCCGGGTGGGCGATCGCGAACGCCATCGCGAGGTGGTTCAGCGGCATCCCGGCCTCCTCGGCGACGGGGATGAGCTGCTCGACGACGTCGAGGCGCCGCTCGTCCTGCAGGTGCGCGAACCCGAACTGGGCCCGATGGGCGTCGCTGGCACGCCCCTTGCGGTACCTGCCGGTGAGCATCCCGCCGGCGAGCGGGCTCCACACGAGGGTGCCCATGCCGTACTGCTGGGCCACGGGCAGGACGTCGCGCTCGATGCCGCGGTTCAGGATCGAGTACGGCGGCTGCTCGGTGCGGAACCGCTCCAGGCCGCGCCGCTCGGCCACCCACTGCGCCTGGACCATGTCGGCGGCGGGCATCGTGGACGAGCCGATGGCGCGCACCTTGCCGGAGTTGATGAGGTAGGTCAGCGCGGCCAGCGTGTCCGCGACGTCCGTGTCCGGGTCGGGCCGGTGGATCTGGTACAGGTCGATGTGGTCGGTGCCCAGGCGGCGCAGCGAGTTCTCCACCTCGGCGATGATCCAGCGCCGCGAGTTGCCGCGGTGGTTGGGGTCGTCGCTCATGGGCAGGTGCACCTTGGTGGCCAGCACGACGTCGTCGCGCCGCCCCTTGAGCGCCTTGCCCACGATCTCCTCGGACTCGCCGCGGGAGTAGGCGTCGGCGGTGTCGATGAAGTTGATGCCCGCGTCGAGGGCCTTGTGGATGATCTTGACGGACTCGTCGTGGTCGGGGTTGCCGATCGCGCCGAACATCATCGCGCCGAGGGCGTAGGGGCTGACCTTGATGCCGGTCCGGCCGAGGCTGCGGTACTGCATGGGCCCTCCTGGGGTCGAGAGGTCTGGTGGGCGTCTCCGCGGTGCCGTACTCTGGAACGAAGCGGAACGCCCTTCCGGAACTATATGGAAAGCCATTCCGGTTAGCAAGAGACCAGGAGAGAAGTGACCCAGCACACAGAGCAGCGGCCCCTGCGCCGCGACGCGCAGCGCAACATCGACGCGCTGCTCGACGCCGCCAAGACCGTCTTCGGCACGTCGGGCGTGGACGCGCCCGCCAAGGAGATCGCCGACCTGGCCGGCGTCGGGGTCGGCACGCTCTACCGGCACTTCCCCAAGCGCTCGGACCTGGTCAAGGCCGTCTTCCAGGCCGAGGTCGACGCCACCGCCGACGCTGCCCCCGCCCTGGCCGCCGAGCACGACCCCGTCACCGCGCTGGAGAAGTGGCTCCACCGGTACACCCAGTTCCTGGCGACCAAGCGGGGCCTCGCCTCGGCGCTCCACTCCGGCGACCCGACGTTCGACGCGCTGCCCGCCTACTTCATCGGGCGGCTCGGCCCTGCCGTCGGCTCGCTGCTCGACACCGCCGCCGAGGCCGGCGCCATCCGCGCCGTCGCCAGCCCGAAGGACTTGCTGTACGCCGTCTCCAAGCTGTCCCTGCCGATGAGCGACGAGGAGCCCGACCACGGCCGGCGCATGCTCGACCTGCTCGTCGACGGGCTGCGGTACCGCCCCTGACCCCTCCTTCCAGCACGCACCGACGGTTCCCGAGACGGGCACCGGCCGTATATGGTCGGCCCACTTGGCGCGGGGCGCCGGGCACCAGTCCGGCTGAGATGCACCCGTGGAACCTGATCTAGGTAGTGCTAGCGAAGGGAACGCCTCATGGGCTCCGTCCTGCCCGACGCCGTCGCGTCGGTCGTCACCGCGGTGCGCGACACCGCCCCCCTGGTGCACTGCGTGACCAACGTGGTGGTCACCAACTTCACCGCCAACGTGCTGCTCGCCGCCGGCGCGGCACCGGCCATGGTCGCCGACCCCGAGGAGGCGCCCGTCCTGGCCGGTGTCGCCGGCGGCCTGCTCATCAACCTCGGCACCGTCGAGGGCGGCCAGGCCGACGGCATGCGCGCCGCCGTCGACGGCGCCACCGCCGCCGGCGTGCCCTGGGTGCTCGACCCCGTGGCCATCGGCGCGCTGCCACTGCGCACCCGCCTCGCGGCCGAGCTCTTCGCGCGCGGCCCCGCCGTCGTGCGCGGCAACGCGTCCGAGATCCAGGCGCTCGCCGGCGGCGCAGGCGGCCGGGGCGTCGACTCCCTGGACACGCCCGACGGCGTGCGGGACGTCGCGCTCTCCCTGGCCCGGTCCTCCGGCGCCGTGATCGCCGTCAGCGGCGCCTCCGACCTGATCACCGACGGCGAGCGCGTCGTGCGCGTCCAGGCGGGCACCTCCCTGATGACGCGCGTGACCGGCGTCGGCTGCTCGCTCGGCGCGCTGGTCGCCGCGTGCAGTGCCGTCACCGAGGACCGCCTGCTCGCCGCGACCACCGCGACAGCCTGGCTGTGCGTCGCCGCCGACCGCACCACGTCGACCACCCCCGGCAGCTTCGCCGTGGAGCTCGTCGACCGCGTGTTCGACGTCGACGCCGAGGCCGTCGGGTTCGGCGCCGGGCTGGTGAACGAGCCCGCCACCGGGCACGAGCCCGCACGGGCCGAGGCGTGAGCGCCCGGATCCGCCTCGACCCGTCCGTCTACCTCGTCACCGACACCGGGCAGTGCGGCGGCCCCGCCGGGGTCGTCGCCACGGTGGGCGCGGCGGTCGACGGCGGCGTGACCGCCGTCCAGCTCCGGGACCCGGGCGCGACCACCCGTGAGTTGGTGGACCTCGGCCGCGCGCTGGTCACCCTGCTGCGGCCGCTCGGGGTGCCGCTCGTGGTGGACGACCGGGTGGACGTGGCGCTCGCGATCGACGCCGACGGCGCCCACGTGGGCCAGCGCGACCTCGACCCCGTCTCCGCGCGTCGGCTGCTGGGCCCGGACCGGCACCTCGGGCTGAGCGTCAGCACGCCCGAGGAGGCGCGAGCCGCGGTCGATCTCCCGCCCGGCACCGTCGATCTGCTCGGCGTGGGCCCGGTGCGACCCACCCTGACCAAGTCGGACGCCCGGCCGGCGATCGGGTTCGCCCGGCTGAGCGTCGTCACGGCCGCCGCGGCGCTGCCGTGCGTGGCGATCGGCGGGCTGCGGGCCGCGGACGTCGCCGCGCTGCACGGCGCCGGTGCGGCCGGCAGCGCCGTCGTCTCCGCCGTCTGCGGCCGGCCCGACCCGGCCGCCGCGGCACGGGAGATCGCGCTGGCCTGGGCGGCGGCGCGGGCCGAGAACCGGTCGGACGCGCGCTCGCGCACCACGACGGGACCCGCCTCGTGAGCGCGTCCGCACGGGACGCGGCCCAGGTCGCCGACGCCGCCGCGCGCGTCGACGCACCCCCGCGCGTCCGCCCGCCCGGTCATCCGGTCGTGGCGCTGACGATCGCGGGGTCGGACCCGTCCGGAGGCGCCGGGATCCAGGCCGACCTGAAGACCTTCGCGGCGCTCGGCGGCTACGGCTGCGCGGTACTCACGGGGCTGACGGCTCAGTCCACGACCGGGGTGACGCGGGTGCACCCGGTGCCCGCCGACATGGTGCGCGCACAGCTCGACACGCTGTTCGCCGACGTCGCCGTGGACGCGATCAAGATCGGCATGACGACGGACGCCGCCGTCGCCCGGGCGGTCGCCGCGGCGCTGCGCGACCTGCGGGCCGCGGGACGGGCGCCGTTCGTGGTGCTCGACCCGGTGATGGTCGCGACGTCGGGCGACCGGCTGCTGGCGCCCGACGCCGAGGCGGTGCTCCGCGACGAGCTGCTCCCCCTGGCCGACCTGGTGACGCCGAACCTGCCCGAGGCCGCCGTGCTGCTGGGCGCCGATCCGGCCCGGGACGGCGGCGAGGCGGCCGACCAGGCGCGGGCGCTGCGGGCACTCGGCACGGGGTTCGCCCTGGTCAAGGGCGGGCACCTCGACTCGGCGGAATCGGTCGACCACCTCGCGGGCCCGGGGCTCGGGCCGGACGGCGTCGTCGCGCTGGTCGCGCCCCGGATCCCCACGCGGAACACCCACGGCACGGGCTGCACGCTCAGCTCGGCGTGCGCCGTGCTGCGACCCGCGCACGACGGGTGGGAACCCGCGGTCCGGGCCGCCAAGGAGTACCTGACCGGGGCACTGCGCGCGGCGGACGCCCTGGTCGTCGGCGGAACGGGGACGGCGCCGGGCCCGTGGCAGGGCCACGGCCCGGTAAACCACGCCCACACCACCCACCCGCTCACCGACCGACCGACCAGCTGACTCGCCGGCCGGACGACGGCGAGTCAGTCGGCTGGTCCGACCGGCCGGCTGACTCGGCGGAACCGAACCGGCGAGTCAGTCGGCCGGTCAGGCCGACTTGAGGATCTCCGCGGCGCGCGCCCGGGCCCAGGCGTCGGCCTCCAGCACGCCCTCGACCGACCCCGCGTCGCCCGCCGCCGTCGTCCCGTGCGCCTCCACCACGGCGGCCACGGTGTCGACGATGTCGAGGAACCCGATGGTGCCGTCGTGGAAGGCGTCCACGCACACCTCGTTCGCGGCGTTGTAGACGGCGGGGTGGGTCCCGCCGGCCTCGCCCACCTGGCGGGCCAGCCGGACGGAGGGGAACGCGTCGTCGTCCAGGGGCAGGAACTCCCAGCTCGCGGCCTGCGTCCAGTCGATGCCGACGTCGACGTCGGGCAGCCGGTCCGGCCACGACAGGCCGAGCGCGATCGGCACGAGCATCCGCGGCGGCCCGGCCTGCGCGATGGTGGAGCCGTCGACGAACTCGACCATGGAGTGGATCATCTGCTGCGGGTGCACCACCACGTCGATGGCGGTGAACGGCAGGTCGAACAGCAGGTGCGCCTCGATGACCTCCAGACCCTTGTTGACCAGCGTCGCGGAGTTGGTGGTGACCACACGGCCCATCGCGAAGTTGGGGTGCTTCAGGGCCTGGGCGGGCGTGACGTCGCGCAGGTCGTCCCGCGAGCGGCCGCGGAACGGCCCGCCGCTGGCGGTCACCACGAGCCTGCGCACCTCGGCCGAGGAGCCCGACCGCAGCGACTGCGCGATCGCGGAGTGCTCCGAGTCCACGGGCACGATCTGCCCCTCGTGCCGCACCGCGGCCTTGACCAGGGCGCCGCCCACCACGAGCGACTCCTTGTTCGCGAGCGCCAGCGTCGAGCCGGCGTCGAGCGCGGCCAGCGTGGGGCGCAGCCCGACGGAGCCGGTGATGCCGTTGAGCACCACGTCGCTCCCCCGGCCGGCCAGCTCGGTGGCGGCGTCGGGTCCGGCGAGCACCTCGACGCCGTCGGCGCCGGCCTCGCTGAGCAGGGTGGTCAGCACGGGGCGTGCGGCGGCGTCGGCCACCGCGACGGCGCGGACGCCGAGCGTGGCCGCCTGCCGCGCGAGCAGCGGCAGGTCCGAGCCGCCCGCGGACAGCGCGTCCACGCGGAACCGGTCGGGGTTGCGCCCGATGACGTCGACGGCCTGCGTGCCGATGGAACCGGTGGAGCCGAGAAGGGTGACGCTTCGCATGGGCCCATCCTGTCAGCCCGGAACGGCCCGGCCGACGTCAGGACTCGCCCGGCTGCTCCGTCCGGCCCCGGCCGAACATCCGCCAGCCGCGGACCACACCCCGCGGGTCGGGTACGGGGGCGTCCGCGGCCTCCCAGCCGGCGTCGTCGTCGAGCGGGACCACCCGCAGGCCGAAGTCGGCCAGGATCACCGGGATGCCGCGGATGGCGGCGCGGTCCTTCTCCCGGTCGGGCTCGGACAGGTCCGCCCAGGGCCGCAGGTCGGGGTGCAGCCGGCGGACGTCGTCGCGCTCGGGCCCGTAGGTCCAGCCGGCGGCGACCTTCTCGGCCATCCAGCGGTCGTGCTCGTCCACGGCCCGCGCGTCGACCACCGGCTCCGGGATCCGGCCGTGCTCGACGTCGCCCGCGGGGACGACGGTGCAGCCCATCTGCCGCAGGCGGTCGGGTATCGCCCGGACCTGCGCCCGGTTCGCGGCCCGCAGGTCCTCGGACAGCTCGGACCAGGAGACCATCGCCGGCGTGCTCTGCCACGCCACACCGCGGGCGCGCTGGTTGCGCAGGTAGGTCAGGTGGGCGGAGACGGCCATCAGGTCGTAGACGTCGTCGTGCACGAGCGCGCCGGGCGCGGTGGCGCGGCGCAGGAGCGTCCCCGGCTCGACGATGTCGAGACGGCCGGCCAGGTCGTCGAGGATGGCGCCGTCGTGCGCGCCGAAGAGCCCGCCCAGCCCGGCGAGCCGGTTCAGGCGGAGCACGACGGCGCCCTCGCTCGCGCGCCAGAGGTCGCTGTCGTGCAGCGCCTCCCGGAGCGCGTCGCCGTCGTCGTCGTGGCACACATAGACGCGCTGGGGGCTGCCGACCGCGCGGACCTCGGCGAACGTGTCCACGGGGACGAGCCGGCATGCCGCGCGCACGCTGGGCCAGCGGGCGCGCAGCGCCTCGGCGGCCTCCCACGCGCCGGGCCCGACCAGGGTCACGGTGAGCGGTTCGCCGCCGTTGGCGATCTCGACGCTGCGCAGCCGCGCGAACGCCACGACCAGCGCCCGGCCGAACGTGCCGTGCCCGACGACGGAGATGTGCGGCGCGACGCCGCGCGCGAGGACCCGGTCGCGCCGGACCAGGGAGCGGGCGACGAGCTCGCCCAGCGTGAAGAAGTCCACGCCCGGCTGCGGGTGGCTCAGGTGCCGGGCCTGCAGCGCGAGCGCGAGCTCCGGGTCGCTGACGTGGGCGTTCAGGCGCAGGCCGGGCAGGTCGGCGGCCCGGTCCGCGCGGTTGGCCACGGCCACGGTGAGCACGTTGACGCCCGGTTCGTCGTCCTCGGCCGCGCAGGCGTACAGGACGGCGGCGCCGGACACGCCCGCGTTGCGCAGGGACTCGGCGTCGCCGGTCGTGGTGCGGGCGACGACGGCACCGCGGGCCGCGAGCGCCTCGGCGATGAGGTCCGCCGCGGGCGTGCGGCCGACGACGATCGCGTGTCCCCGCATCCGGCGGGTGCGCATGAGCACGAACTGGTCGGCGAAGAGCGACCGCACCGCCTCGAAGACGGCGTAGCCGGTGGCGACCGGGGCGAGGAACCGGGCCGCCTGGAGCTGCCAGGGCAGGTCACCGCCCTGGTTCGTGGCCTCGGCGCCGAGCACGAAGAGCTGGACGGAGTAGTAGACGAGGTCCCAGCCGGTGGTGCCCCACTCGAAGTCGGGCGAGGTGCGGTAGAGCCAGAAGCCCCACAGCCCCAGGCCGAACGCGACGCCGAAGAGCGCCGTGAAGCCGGCGCGGACCCAGGACCGGCGCACGCGCAGCCGCCGGGGCCCGTCGCGGGGGACGACCAGCTCGGGTGCCATCTCAGACCTTCCTCGTCGGATCGCACGATCCATGCCTAACCGTGCATTTCACCACGAAGGTGACTAGCGTCATGACCTGCGGCGACACTACACACCGAGGGATATGTTTCTCCCGGTCCGCAAACATTCGCCGAGGAAAGGCTGCGGGAGCAGGATGACCGACCGGATTGTCCGCTCCCTGCTCCCGACCGCCCGCGCGCACGCGGCGCCGCGGACCGACGGGTACGACGCCTTCCTGTCGTACAGCCGGGACTCCGACGGCGAGTTCGCGCCCGAGTTCCACGCGCAGCTCCTCGACTTCGACAAGCGCGACGACGTGCCGGACCTGAACATCTTTCTGGACCGGACCGGCCTGGCGAACAACCCGAGCCTGTGGGACGCCATCGAGCTCAAGCTCGAGCGGTCCGACTACCTGATCCTGCTCGCCTCGGAGGGCGCCGCGAGCTCGAAGTACGTGGCCAAGGAGGTCGCCTGGTGGCTCGACCACCGCGGCCCCGAGACCCTGCTGGTGGCGCTGACCAGCGGCAAGATCGTCTGGGACCAGACGGCGAACGAGATCGACGCGATCAGCACCACGGCGCTGCCCGCCCCGCTGGTGGAGCGGATCGACCACGAGCCCAAGTGGACCGACCTGACGAGGCTGCGCCAGCGCCGGCGCTGGCGCCACCACCAGGACCTGGCGGGGGTGCTCGCGGAGCTGGTCGCCCCGCTGCGAGGTCCCGACGTCAGCACCGAGGAGATCCTCAGCGCCCACATCGCCCGGCAGAGCTCGGCCGGGATGCGCAACCGGCTGGTGAACATGGCCCTCGGGGTCATGCTCGCCCTGTCCATCGGCGCGTTCGCGTTCGCGGAGCGGGAGGCGGACCGCGCGAACGAGGCGGTGAACGCCAACGCCGCCCACCTCCTGGGCGCGACGTCGCACGTGGTGCACCAGGACGATCCCGCCACGGCGCAGCTCCTGGCCGTCGAGGCGGTCCGCCGGCTGCGGGACGGGCAGACCCGGACGGCGCTGTTCAACGCCGTGACGGCCAACGAGCCGGCGGACCCGTACCTGCTGCGCACCGTCGACGTGCCCGAGGAGACCGGGCTGGCCGACGTCGCGCCGACCGGCACCGGCGTCGTGGGCCGGACCGAGACCGGTGACCTGGTGCGCTGGAACCCGGACGACGGCGCCCCCACGGTGCTGCGCGGTGACCGCACCCCCTTCGGCACGGTGAGCGGGCCCGGGAGCGGGTCCCGGCGCACGGGCCCCGTCGTGGCCGGCAGCGCCGACGGCTCGGTGGTCGCCGCGGTCGACGACCTGGGCGTGACCGTGGGCCGGTTCGGGCCGCTGCCGGCCGGCAGCACCAGCCGGCAGACGCACCTCGACCTGCCGGGCACGACGGCGGTGGCGGTCACGCCCGCCGGCGACACCCTGCTCATCGCGTGGCGGGACGCCGAGACCGGGCGGAACCGGATCGGCAGCATCAACCTCGCCGGACGCGACCTCGCCGTCCTGGAGTCCGACGACGGCCCGCAGCGTCCGCACGAGCAGCGGCTGGCGTTCCGGACCAAGGCGGAGACGGACCTGGCGGTCACCGCGCTCGCCGTCGGCTCCAGCCGCACCCTCGCCGTGGCCGACGCCGCCGCCGGGACCCTGGAGATCCGCAGCCTCGACTCCCTGGAGCTGACCGGGGCCGCGCCCGTCGAGCTGCCCGAGGGCGGCGTGCCGTCGCCGTCCCTGCAGGACTGGGCGACGCTGAGCTCCGACGGCGACGCGACGACCGTGACCCTGCACCACTGGGCGGACGGCTCCGTGCGGTCGGCCGACTGCCCGGTCCCCCGCGTCTGGTCGAACCCCGAGGTGGTGGCGGTCGACGACGCCACCACGCGCGCGCTGGTCGCGACGGACGACGGGCTGGTCGCGTGCGAGATCGGCGCCGGCACCGACGTGCACCGCACCTGGCACCTGTCGGGCATCCGGCGGCCTCAGTCGCCGGTCCTGGTCGGGGTCGACCGGGTCGCGGCGGCGTCGGACGGCCGGATCGCACTGTGGAGCACCGCCGGCACCCACGGGGACGTACCCCTGCCGAGCGCGGCGGGCGCGGCCGCGGCCCGCGCGGCGGCGGGCGGGGCCGATCCCGGCGGGCCGACCGCCGTCCTGGCCACGTACCGCGCCGGGCCCACGCAGCCGGCCAGCACCGCGGCGTCCTGGTCGGACGGCACGGTCATGATCCACGGCCTCGGCACGGTGGACCTGCCCGCGGGCAGCCCGGACGCCGGACGCCCGCTGCTGCCGGTCTGGCTCGACGAGACCCGGCTCCTGCTCGTGACCCCCGACGGCGACGCCTACCGGACCCAGGGCGGGACGACCGCGGGGTACGAGGCCGGGTTCCGCGACCTCGTCGGGCCGGGCCTGGACCGGGGCGACCCGGCCTGCGCCACGATCGTGAGCGCCCAGCGCACGCGCGACGACATCGTGCTGGTCGACGCGTGCTCCGGACTGCACCTGCTCGACGCCGGGCTCCAGCAGCGGGCGCTGTACGTACCAGGGCCGATCGGCACCACGCCACGGCTCGCGTCGCAGTGGGTGGAACCCGGCCGGGTGGCGGTCGCCGACGACGGGAGCAGCGTCGCCGTCGCGCCCCGTGACTTCTCGCTGCGGGTGGCCGACCTGGAGGCCGCGGCCCGGGGCGAGAGCGACGTCTGGACGGTGCGCGGCAGCAGCGTGGACCAGGTGCACGTGATCGGCGAGCGCAGCAGCCCCGAGGACACCGCGCTGCCCGAGCAGCTCGTCACGCTGGGCCTGGACTCGAAGGTGCGCCTGCGCGCGGTCTCCGGGCCGGGCGCCCCCGAGAGCCTCGACCTCACCGGCACCTACGGCGACGTGCTCGCGGTGCTGCCCGGGCCCGACCTCGTCGCCCGCAACCAGGGCTCGGCGCTGGCGTTCTTCGATGTCGGGACCGGTCAGAAGGTCGGCGCGCTCGCGACCCGGCTCTACGCGCCGGGCGGCACCGTCGCGCCGAGCGACGTGTACGCCGGCGACGGTCAGCTGCTGGTGGTCCAGGACCACGGCGTCACGACGGGGTGGACCTTCTCGGACGAACAGATGATCGCCCGGGCCTGCGCCATGGCCGGCCGCGAGCCGACGGCGGCGGACATGCCGGAGGGCGTGACCCTCACGGCCACCCCGGCCTGCACCCCCTGAGCGTCGAGTGCTGGATATTCGCCCTCCTGGCACACGAACTGGCACACGAAAAGGGACAAATATCCAGCACTCAACGAGGTGGGGGTCGGGTCAGGACTCCAGGCGCTTGGCCTCCGACTCGGCCTCGTCCGCCTCGTCGTCGCGGCCCTCCTTGCGCAGCGCGCTCGTGAGCGAGCGCATCGAGGTGGCGGCGTCGGACTTGGCGAGGTCGGACGACGTCCCGCGCAGCTTGGCCCACAGGCCCATCGCCTCCTCGGCGACCTCCAGCACCTGCGAGCGCTCCTTGCTGCCGAGCGCCGACGTCGTCACCGTCTCCAGCGCGTGCTCCAGGGCGACCCGCTGCTTGCCCGGGTCGTCGTCCAGGCTCTTGAAGAGGCCGACGGCCTCGCCGACGAGCGCCGAGGTCGACTTCTCCTGGTCCTTGGCCGCCGCCTGGCTGCCGAACGACAGCAGTGCCACGGCCAGCCGCGACACCGTGCTGCCGGCCTCGCCGGGCAGCTTCTCCGCGCCCGAGGCCACCAGCTGGTGCAGCCGGGCGGCGGTGCGCGTCTCGATGTTGTCCTCGCGCTCCGGACCCTCGTCCTGCTCCGGCGCGGCGGCCGGTGCCGGCGCGGCGGCCGGTGCCGGCGCGGCGGCCGGTGCCGGCGCGGCGGCCGGTGCCGGCGCGGCGGCCGGCTCCACCCCTGCGACCGGAGCCGCCTCTGCGACCGGAGCCGCCCCCGCGACCGGAGCCGCCTCTGCGACCGGCTGCGGGCCGGCGTCGGGCTCCGCGACGGCCGACGCCGCCTGCGGCGACGTCCCCGGTGCCGGCTCCCCTGTCGCGGCGGCCTGCGCCACCTCTGCCTGCTCCGGCAGTGCGTCCGTGCTCACTCGTTCCTCCTGTTTTTGGTGCGACGAAACTACCAGAATGAGCATTCGGTCCGGTATGTAAGAAACGTTGGTCCACGACGCGCGTCGAGGCCCTCGGAGCGGCCCGCACCCAGTACCGTCGTCGGCCATGAAGACCTGGTCCCGCGGCGAGGCCCGCGACCTGCTCGAGCACGCCGGAACCCGGCACGACCTGGGCTCCCGTACCCTCAGCCAGCGCCGCGGCGCCCCCGCACGCGTCCGTGCGGCCTACCGCGCGGCGCGCGACGCGCGCGTGCTGGACGAGCTGTCCGAGGTGCCCCTCGACCGGATCCGCGAGGTGGGCACGGGGCGCCTGCGCCTCGGCCCGGTGGAGCAGGCGGGGTACCGCACCGTCGGCCAGGTGCGGGCGGCCGCCCCGGAGGAGCTCACGGCGATCGCGGGCGTCGGCGCCCGCACGGCGGAGGCGCTGCGCGAGGCGGCCCAGCAGGTGTTCAGCGCCGTGGACGCCGGGCTCGCCTTCCGGCTGGACCACGCTCCCGCCGACCCGCTCGCCACCCGCCTGGTGCGCGCGCTGCACGACCACCTGCACGTCCAGCGCTTCTTCGCGACCTGGCAGGACCGGCTCGACGTCGACGTGCGGGAGCTCGCCCGCCTGGCCGAGGCCGGTGCGCTGCGCGCCACGTTCGTGCGGCGGTTCTTCGCCGGCCGTACGCGCACCGACCGCGCCGACGCCGCGCTGACCGACCTGCGCACGCTCTGCGACGACCTCGACGCCGTCGGGATCACCGACGACCTGCGCCGCCTGGACGAGGTGCTGACCGCGACGTCCGACGCCGAGGTCTGGAGCGACTACGAGGCACGGGCCGCCGCCTACATCACCGCGCTGGGCGACCTGGTCGACCTCGGCATCGACGTGGCGGCCGCCGAGGGCTTCCTGCCCGAGGACGTGGTGGGCGAGGTCGCGGCACAGGACCTGAACACCTCGCTGCTGAAGGTCTCGCTGCGCGGCTACCAGGCGTTCGGCGCCCGGTACGCGCTCGCCCAGCGGCGCACGATCCTCGGCGACGAGATGGGCCTGGGCAAGACCGTCCAGGCCATCGCGGTGATGGCCCACCTCGCCGCGCAGGGGAGCACGCACTTCCTCGTGGTCTGCCCCGCGAGCGTCGCGGCCAACTGGGCCCGCGAGGTCGCGGCACACTCCGAGCTCTCGGTCCGCGTGCTGCACGGCGACGACCGCGAGGCGGGCATCAAGGAGTGGGCGGCCGACGGCGGCGTCGGCGTCGCGACCTTCCCCCAGCTCGGGCACCTGCGGGCCGGCGACCTGCCGCGCCCCGCCCTGCTGGTGGTGGACGAGGCGCACTACGTGAAGAACCCGGAGGCGCAGCGTTCCGAGCGGACGGCGGACTGGGCCCGCGCGGCCGAGCGCGTGCTGTTCATGTCGGGCACCCCCATGGAGAACACCGTGGACGAGTTCCGCAGCCTGGTGGGCTACCTCAAGCCCGAGGTCGCCGACGACATCGACCCGGCGGCGGGTCTCGCGGGAGCCTCGGCCTTCCGCCGGTCGGTCGCGACGGTGTACCTGCGGCGCAACCAGGAGGACGTGCTCACCGAGCTGCCCGCGCTGGTCCAGGTCGACGAGTGGGAGCGGTTCGGCAAGCACGACGGCGCCGCCTACCGCCAGGCGGTACTGGCGCGGTCGTTCGCGGACATGCGCCGGGCCGCATTCGTCGAGGCCCCCGAGCCGACGGCGAAGCTGGTCCGGCTGCGCGAGATCGTCGACGAGGCGGTGGAGAACAACCGCAAGGTGGTGGTCTTCTCCTACTTCCGCGACGTGATCGAGCGGGTGCTCGCCGAGCTGGGCCCGCTCGCCGTCGGGCCCATCACCGGATCCGTGCCGTCGGCCCGTCGCCAGGAGCTGGTCGACGAGTTCACGCAGGCGGCGGAGCCCAGGGTGCTGGTGAGCCAGATCGAGGCCGGCGGCGTGGGGCTCAACATCCAGGCCGCCTCCGTGGTGATCCTGTGCGAGCCGCAGGTCAAGCCGACCGTGGAGGCGCAGGCCATCGCCCGCGCGCACCGGATGGGCCAGGTCCGCACCGTCCAGGTGCACCGGCTGCTCATCGAGGACAGCGTGGACGAGCGGCTCCTGGACATCCTCGGCACCAAGGCCGAGCTGTTCGCGGAGTACGCCGGGCGCTCGACGGTGCCCACGGCGTCCGGCCCCGACGTCACCGACGTCACCGACGTCACCGACAAGGAGCTGGCGCGGCGGATCGTCGAGGAGGAGCAGGCCCGCCTGGGCGAGCCCGCGGCCTAGCGCTTTCCTCGCGGACCGGGCTCCCTGCTGTTGAGATGGGTCCATGACGACCGCCGCCCTCACCCGAGGACCAGTCCAGGCCGCCGAACGTTCCCCCGCACCCGATCTGGCTCGGGGCTTCATGCTCTTGCTGATCGCGATCGCGAACACGCCGTACTACCTGTGGGGCAGCGAGATGGGCGCGGGGGCGTCGCACCCCGTGGACGGGTCGGCGGTCGACAAGGTCGCCGACTTCCTGATCATCGTCCTCGTGGACCTGCGGACCTACCCCATGTTCGCGTTCCTGTTCGGCTACGGGATGATGCAGCTCTACAACCGTCAGGTCGCCTCGGGCACCCCGGAGCGGGCGGCCCGCCGGCTGCTGCAGCGGCGCAACTGGCTGCTGCTCGCGTTCGGGTTCGTGCATGCGGCGCTGCTCTGGATGGGCGACGTGCTCGGGGCCTACGGCCTGGCGGGCCTGCTCATGGTGTGGCTGTTCTTCCAGGTCAAGGACCGCACGCTGCTCGTGTGGACGTGGGTGTTCGGCATCCTGCTGACCATCGGCACGGCCTTCGCCGTGATCGGTGCCTGGTTCTTGGCGCAGCTCCCCGCGGACGACCCCACGGCCCGCAGCATCGCAGCCGACCTCGCGCCGTCGAGCGAGTCGATGGCCACGACGTCGTACCTCGCCTCGATCGGCGAGCGGCTGACCTACTGGACGCTCGGCACGTTCCTGCAGGGCCTGCTCGTCCTGGTGGTCCCGATGATGCTCCTGCTCGCGTTCTGGGCCGGACGCCGCCGCATCCTGGAGCACCCGGGCGAGCACCTGACCCTGCTGCGGCGGGTCGCCGTGGTGGGCATCACGATCGGCTGGCTCGGGCCGCTGCCCTCCGCGCTCGACCACGTCGGCGCGATCGACGTTCCCGACCACGCCGCGTGGGTGTTCTACCCGGTCCAGTTCCTCACCGGGTTCTTCGGCGGCCTGGGGTACGTCGCGCTGTTCGGCCTGATCGGGCACCGCGTCGCCCAGCGGCGCACCGGGGCGCCGTCGCGCAACCTCTTCCTCACCGACGGGCCGTTCGCGGGCGCCGTGCAGGCGGTCGGCAAGCGGTCGCTGACGTCCTACCTGCTGCAGTCCGTGCTGTGCGCGCCGGTCCTGGCCGCGTGGGGCCTCGGGCTGGGCCAGTACCTCAGCTCGTGGAGCATGCTGCTGTACGCCGTGGTCGTGTGGGGGCTCACGGTCGCGTTCGCCGTCTGGCAGGAACGCACGGGCCGCCGCGGCCCGGCCGAGGTGCTGCTGCGCCGGCTGGTCTACGGCCGGCCGGTGTCAGCCCCGGTGCGGGGCTGACGCCGGGCGACGCCAGGCCGACAGCGGGGGTCAGGCCGGGAACGAGTCCACGGGCTCGTCCTCGCCGTCGCCGTCGGTGTCCACCGAGATCGTCGCCGTGCCGCCGGCGGTCTCCACCACGACGTCGGGCACGCCGTCGCCGTCCGTGTCGTACAGCTCGACGTCGGGCACGCCGTCGCCGTCGTAGTCCTCGTACTGGGCGTCCACCACGCCGTCGCCGTCGGTGTCTGCGACCTCGACGTCCGGGATGCCGTCGCCGTCGAGGTCGTACTTGCCGGGCTTGTCGGCCAGGAACTCGGACACGTCGTTCTCCTTGCTGGTCTGGGGTCACCGCTGTTCCGGTGCCACCGCTGGGTGCTCCTCCGATCATGCCCCACGCGGGCGGTCCCCCGGGCGCCCTGGGAGGTGCCACACGCCTCGTCGCCGGACAGGTTTCCGATCGACCGAGATTTCACCCGTTTCCCCTCGCGGGTGAAATAGTCCGTCGCCTACATTCAGCACATGCTGATCCAGGTACGCAGTCCCCGACGCCGCGCCGCGCTCCTGGCGGCCACCACCTGCGCCCTCCTGGTCGTCTCGGGCACGGCCGTCGCAGCCGTCACCCCGGTCACCGGGTCCGGGACGGACGCCGCCGCGCGGGCGTGGTCCGTCGACCTCGCCGACGTCGGCGCGGACGACGCCGGGGTGCGCACCTCCGGCGACGGGCTGCGGCTCGACGGGGCGGCCGGGGCCGCGCCGTCCACGCAAGCGGGTGACGGGACCGCTGCCGGCGCAGCCTCGCCCGAGCGCCGCGAGATGTCCGGCCAGCTCGTCGCCGAGCCGGTGGAGCTCGACGCCCGCGCGAGCGGCGTCGCCGCCGACGTCGACGCGGCGACCCCGGCCGGCACCTCCGTGCTGGTCGACGTCCGCGGCCGGTACGCCGACGAGGGTCCCGACTCCTGGACCGAGTGGGTCCCGGCCGGCTCGCCGCTGCCGGTGGCGGCGCGGACCGTGCAGGCCCGCGTCACGCTCGTGGGCGACGGCGAGACCAGCCCGGTCGTGCGGGAGGTGACGCTCACCCCCGAGACCCGGCGGTCCCGGTCCCTCCAGGAGGTCGAGGCCCGGCCGACGTCCGGCGAGCGGGCGTACACCGTGTACGCGACCCGCGAGGGCCTCGTGGGCGGCACCACCGCCAACGGGCACGTCATCACGTCGCGCGACCACTTCGTCGCCCTGCCGTCCCGGCGCGGGCTGTCGTCGAACAACTCGGGCAGCTACTCCGTGCGGGTCTGCGCCGCGAGCACCGGGCGCTGCGCGTACGCCCCGGTGTGGGACGTCGGCCCGTGGAACACCACCGACGACCACTGGAACGCGTCCGGAACGCGCCAGTCCTGGGCCGACCTGCCGCAGGGCAAGCCGCAGGCGCAGGCCGCCTACCAGGACGGTTACAACGGCGGGCTCGACGGCTTCGGACGCCGGGTGGCCAACCCGGCCGGGATCGACCTCGCGGACGGCACGTTCTGGGACGGCCTGGGGCTGACGGACAACGCCTGGACCACCGTCACCTACCTGTGGACCGGCTCCGGCCCCAAGGGCATCGTGCGCACCAGCGGCGGACCGCTCACGGTGCGTTCCGGGCCCGGCACCGGCAACGCCGCCGTCGGGCAGGCCGGGAACCACGCGAACGTCGTGATCGAGTGCAGTGCCACCGGCACCACCGTGACCGGCTATTACGGCACCTCCAACGTGTGGAACCGGATCGGGCCGGGCAACTGGATCTCGGACGCGTACGTCAACACCGGTTCGAGCAGCCCGGTGGCCCCCGCCTGCTGACCCCTACGCGGGGCGGCCGTCAGGCGCGGCGGACCGCCGCCGCCAGGCCCACCGCCGCCACGCCGACCACGACGGCCGCCAGCAACGGCACCGCCGTCACCCCGGACCCCGCCACCACGAACGAGGCGAGCGCCGCCCCGACGGCGATCCCGCCGTTGAACAGCACCGGGATCAGCGCGCCCGCGAACGAGCGACGCTCGGGCCCGGCCAGCCGCAGGATCAGCGTCTGCGCGAACGGCGGCATGGCGCCCGACACGACGCCCCACGCCACGACGACGGCGACCCCGACCACAGCGCCGGCGTCCGCGGCCCCGAGCCCGAGCACGGTGAGCGCGGTCGCGGCCACGCTGACCACCAGCGCCGGGCCGCTGCGGTCGCCGAGCCTGCCCGCAAGCGCGACGCCGATCGCCGAGGCGAGCCCGAACACCAGGAGCAGGGTGCTCATCCCGCCGGGCAGCGACTGCGCGGGCGCCTCGGCCAGCCGGGTGATGTACGTGTACGCGCCGTAGTGGCCCACCAGGACCAGCGCGACCAGGCCGGTCACGGTCAGCAGCCGCGCCGTCCCGCGCCGCGGCACGCCGACGGCGTCCGCACCGCCGCCGGCCCCGGCCCCGGCCGGGCCGTCCGCGACGGCCGCCCGGGCCACGACCAGCCGGACCGCGGCCGCGGCCAGCAGGCTCAGGACCGCGAGGGCCCAGAAGGCGGCGCGCCAGCCGGCGGCGTCGGCCACGAGCCGGGCCAGCGGCGTGCCCACCACCATCCCGAGGGTCGCCCCGCCGAGCACGACGGCGATGGCCCGGCCGAGCAGGCGGTCGGGGACCAGGTCGGCCACGTGCGCGTTGGTCGTCGCCCACAGCAGGCCGACGGCGGCCGCACCGAGCACCCGCGCGCCGACCGCCACCTGGAACGTCGGGGCGAGCGCCGTGAGCGCGGACGACAGCGCGAGCACCGCCAGTCCCCCGGCGATCACCGCGCGCCGGTCCCACCGGCGGGTCAGCCGCACCAGCGGAAAGCTCAGCACCACGACGACCGCCGCCCACATCGAGACGAGCAGGCCGGTGCTGGACTCCGCGACGCCGAGCCCGGTGCTCATCTGCTGGAGCACCGCCGTGGGCAGCATCTCGGCGGTGACCATGAACAGCGTGCCCGCGCCGAGCACGAGCAGCGACGGCCAGGGCAGGACGTCGGTGGGCGGTGCGGGAGGGCCGGCGGGTGTCGCCGGAGCGGCATCAGTGCTGGTCCGGGCGGCTGGTGTGGTGCCTGTCGTGTCCATGCCGACCACGCTAAAGTTTGACACTGGTGTCAATGTCAAGGCCCTGCCCGGAGGTGGACCATGCGCATCGGTGAGCTCGCGACGCGGACGGGTGTCACGACCCGTCTGATCAGGTACTACGAGCAGCAGGACCTGCTCGATGCGGACCGGGCCGACAACGGCTACCGCACCTACACCGAGGCCCATGTCGAGCGGGTGAGCCGCGTCGCAGGCCTGGTCCAGGCGGGCATCCCGACCCGGCTCGTCAAGATCCTGCTCGACGCCGAGGACGCCGCGGAACGCGAGGACCCGACCTGCCCGCGAGAGGTGGCCCAGCAGCTCGCCACGGAGCTGGTGGGGGTCCAGGCGCGCATCGACTGCCTCACGCGGAGCCGCGACTCGATCCGCAGGTTCCTGACGGCGACCCAGCACGAGGTGCTGCTCCGGGAAGCGCAGGAGCCCGCGACGGCCGCCTCTTAACGGTCGATCAGCCCTCCACATGGCGAAAACCGGACCGTTCTTCGTCAGATGTTTACTGCTACATTACCTCTGGCGATAATTATCGCCGCAGAACGGGTGGATCCCGCGTACAGGGATCTCCGTCTCGGAGGTGAGTCGTCATGGAACGTCTGACCCGCGGAGGCCTGCTCCTGGTCGCGGTCGGCTCCGTCGCCAACCTGCTGCTCGCTTTCGTGCCGAATCTCCTCGACGACAGGATCACGACCGCGCTCGTCGTGACCATGTCGCTGCTGCTCGTCGTCCTGGGCGTCACCTTCGCCGTTCGCCTGTTCCGGGACGGGATCGCGCGCGCGGAGCTTCAGCGTCTGCGTGGGATCTCCAAGATCGGCCATGCCCGCAAGGGAACGGACCAGTTCACCGACATCTTCCAGATGGCCGAGCGCTCCATCGTCTGCTGCGGCGTCGGGATGACCAAGATCTCACGCTCGCCCGGCGTGGTGAAGCAGGCAGTCGCTCGCGGAGTTCAGGTCCACTTCGTGATGCCCGAGCCCCGTTGGCTCCGTTGGGACCGTACCGGTCGTCGCCTCACCGGCGGCTACTACGGCCACACCCGGTTCGATGTCCTGGTGCAGGAGTCCCATGCGGCGCTCGCAAGACTCGGCAAGGAGCTCAACGCAGAGTTCGGGGAGGGCGCGGTCACCATCCACACGCACCGCATGTTCATGCCGCTAAGTCTTACGGTCGCCGACCCGGGCACGACCCGTGCAGTCGGCGTCATCGAGCACCATTACTTCGGCGGTGCACCGGAGGCCCGGTTCTGGCTGGAGGCCAAGCACTACGAATCCGACAACGGCAACCCTGCCATCCTCGAGATCGCAGTTGCGGCCATCTCGCAGCTCACCGGACACGACTTCAACAGGGACGCTCCGGCCGTTGCCGGGCGACCCGGATGAGGCCACGGATCAGCCGACGGTAGCCAGCCGAGAGGAGGTCTGTTTCGCGCCCGGGCAAGCTGATCGCACGGCACCGGGCTGGCAGACGGACACGGGAAGCCTGGCACCCGAGCGCGTCGCCACCACGTCGACCCAGTGCTTGCCGGGAACGTGCGTGTCCGGGAAGACCGGCATCGCATCCGTCGGCGTGGTGTGATCGAGCTCGATCGGATCTCCGGCGTCCGACCACGACCAGGGCGTGAGGCCACCCTCACGGATTCGCTCGATGAACTGCAGAGGCGTGTACCGCGTCCGATAGCGGCGCGTGAGTGTGCTTCGACGCTCGCCACGCATCGCGTCCTTGAGCGCGAGGGCCGCCCTGCCGTCGGGTTCGGCCGTCGTGGTCAGGTAGGCGACTCCGTCAGGGGTCAGCAGTTCCGCCATCTTACGGATCGCGGACACGTCGACGGGCTTGGGCAGGCAATGGACGAAGGCGACTCCGAGCACCAGGTCGAACCGCTGAGACCCGAAGTCGTGCTCCATGAAGCTTCCCCGGGCGACACGGCGCCGTGCCTCGGGTCCGTAGACCGCGCGCAGGCGACTCCGGGTGCGCTCCACCATCTCGTCGGCGATGTCGATCGCCCACACGTCGAAACCCTTGCGTGCCAGATGTCCCGCGAAGCTTCCGATACCTGACCCGACGTCGAGCACCCGCATCTCGGGCTTCGGGCGACCGGCGAGTTCCACCCACCGCATGACGGGTTCCAACCACCGGCCGACCCACTCGTCCCTGCGCGCCGCTTCGAGCTCATAGCCCGACACGAACGTGTTGTACGCGGCGCGTTGCCGCGCGATGACGTCCCGGTACAGGAACTCCGAGGGCAACGGGGCGGCGCCCGCCTCGACGTCAGTACTCACTCCGTCGCATCTCCACCCAGGCGTGTGCGGTCTGCCGTCCGTCGACGAGGTCACCAGGGCGAACGGATCACGCCCGCCCAGGGCCGAGCCTAGCGTCATCTCGGCGTACCGGCGCCCGCCAGCCGCAGATCACCCTGACAACGAGTAAGGCGTGCGGGCCGCCCGAGCGACCCGCACGCCTGATCCAACGGACGCCGAGGTCACTCGACCCCGAGCAGCACCTCCACCGCACGGCTCAGGAACGCGTCGACCGAGGCCTCGTCGTAGGCCTCCGGCCCACGGGCCCGGCCGAACGTCGCCGACCGGATGTCGCCGGCCGTCAGCGGCTCCTGCCGGTCGAAGTAGCCGATCAGCCGGTCGCACAGGTCGTCGACGTCGTCCTTGTCGTAGCCCTGCGACCCGCGGTCGGCGGGCGCGAACTTCTCACCGTCGGGCCGGCCCAGCCGCCCGTACAGCGAACGCGCACGCTCGGCGAGCGCGTTCATCCAGGCCTGCTGACCGTGTGCCGACGCGTACTCCGCACGCTGCCGCGCGATGAACGCCGCCTCGAGCCGGTCGAGCGCCGCGTCGACCTCGTGGGTGTTGTACCCGCCACGGGTCAGGTCGAACGTCGAGGCCTGGATGTCGGCACTCGTCAGCCGTTCGGCCGTGCGCCCCTCGTACGCCTGCCGGGCATGCTCGAAGAACTCGTCGACCTCGTCCTTGTCGTACCCGGTGCGCATCTTGGGAACGCTGTTGAACATCCCACTCACTCGTCGTCCTCCTCAGCCGCCAGCTGCCCGCAGGCACCGTCGATGTCGCTGCCGCGGGTGTCACGGATCGTGGTCGGGATCCCGTGCCCGCGCAATCGTGCCACAAACTCGTCCTCGACATCTCGGTCGCTCGCGGTCCAGATCGAGCCGGGGGTCGGGTTGAGCGGGATGGGGTTCACGTGCACCCAGCCCTTGCCCCGCGAGTTGAGCTTCTCGCCCAGCAGGTCGGCCCGCCAGGCGTGGTCGTTCATGTCCTTGATGAGGGCGTACTCGATGGAGACGCGGCGCCCGGTCACCTCGAAGTAGTTCCGTGCGGCGTCCAGCGTCTCGTCGACGTTCCAGCGCGTGTTGATCGGCACGAGCTCGGAGCGCAGGTCGTCGTCGGGCGCGTGCAGCGACAGCGCGAGGGTCACCGGGATGCCCTCCTTGGTCAGCTTCTGCATGGCCGGGACCAGACCCACCGTGGAGACGGTGATGTTGCGGGCCGACATGCCGAGCCCCTCGGGCTGCGGCGCCACCAGCGTGCGCACCGTCTCGATGACCGCCTTGTAGTTGGCCAGCGGCTCGCCCATGCCCATGAACACCAGGTTGTTCAGCCGGGTGACGCCGCCGGGGATCTCGCCGTCCGCCAGCGAGCGGAACGCCGCGCGCACCTGCTCCAGGATCTCCGCCGTGGACAGGTTGCGCGTCAGGCCGAGCTGGCCGGTCGCGCAGAACGGGCACGCCATGCCGCAGCCCGCCTGGCTGGAGACGCACAGCGTGGTGCGGTTCGGGTAGCGCATGAGGACCGACTCGACCTTGGCGTCGTCGAACAGGTGCCACAGCGTCTTGACCGTGGTGCCCCCGTCGGCCTCCAGCTTGCGCGTGGGGCGGATGAGCTGGGGGAACATCGTGGCCGCGAGGGCCTCCCGGGACTTCGCCGGGAGGTCCGTCATCTGCGCGGCGTCGCTCGTGTAGTGCGTGAAGTAGTGCGTGGCGAGCTGCTTGGCCCGGAAGGCGGGCTCCCCCGCCTCGAGCACCGACGCCACGCGCTCCTCGGGCGTGAGGTCGGCGAAGTGCCTCGGCGGCTTGCCGCGGCGCTTCGGCGCCATCTGGAGCGGGATCGCAGGGGTCTCGTCCGACGGACGCACGACAGGCTGGGCAAGGGGAGTTTTCATCAGGCAACCACCGAGAGCACGAGATAGACGAAGGGCGCTGTGATGACCAGCGAGTCGAGGCGGTCCAGCACGCCCCCGTGCCCCGGGAGCAATGAGCCCATGTCCTTCAATTCTAGGTCACGCTTGAGGAGCGACTCGGCGAGATCGCCGACCGTGGCAGTGACGGCGGTCATGACGCCGAGCGCGATCCCGAGGATCGGGCTCTCGCCGAGGCCGTACACCGCCCCGACCACGCCCACCGCCGTGGCCAGCACGATCGAGCCGGCCAGGCCCTCCCACGACTTCTTGGGGCTCACGGTCGGCGCCAGCGGGTGCCGGCCCAGCATGACGCCGGCGATGTAGCCGCCGGTGTCGTTGGCGACCGCCAGGAGGATGAACAGCGCGACGCGGATCTCACCGTCGGGCTGCGCCAGCATGAGGACCACGAAACCGGCCAGGAACGGGAGGTAGGACGCGGCGAAGACGGCGGCCGCCGAGTCCCGCACCGCGCTGAGCCCCGAGCCGTCGAGCGCCCGCCACACCACGGTCGCGGCCACGGTCAGCACGAAGGCGACGAACAACGCCTCCGGCCCGCCCCGGTAGGCGGAGACGATCATGCCGGCGGTCCCGACGAACAGCGGGACCATCGGCAGCCGCAGGTCGCGGCGTGCGAACGCCTGCCGCAGCTCCCAGAGCCCCGCCCACAGCAGGACGACCACGAACGCGACGAACGGCTCGGGTCGCCAGTACAGCGACGCGCCGACGATGCCGAGCAGGCCGACGCCCACGAGGATGGCGGCGGGCAGGTTACGGCCCGCTCGCGACTTCTTCGCGGCGGGTACGGGTTCCGGGCTCACGGCGGTACGCGCGTTGTCTCGTTCTGTCGTGTCTCGAGGCGGTGCGGGCATCAGACCTCGAGCAGCTCGCTCTCCTTGCCGGAGAGCAGCTGGTCGATGATCTCGACGTGGCTCTTGGTCAGCTTGTCCAGCTCCTTCTCCGCGCGCACGACCTCGTCCTCGCCGGCCTCGCCGTCCTTGACGATGCGGTCCAGCGTCTCCTTGGCCTTGCGGCGGATGTTGCGCACCGAGACCCGCGAGTCCTCGGCCTTCTGCTTGGCGAGCTTCACGTAGTCGCGGCGGCGCTCCTCCGTCAGGGAGGGCAGCACGATGCGGATGGCGTTGCCGTCGGTCGCCGGGTTCACACCCAGGTCGGAGTCGCGCAGCGCCTTCTCGACGGCGGGCACCGAGCTCTTGTCGAACGGCGCGACCAGCACGGTCCGCGCGTCCGGGATGTTGAAGGACGCGAGCTGCTGCAGCGGCGTGGGCGCGCCGTAGTAGTCGACGGTGATCTTGCTGAACATGCCGGCGTTGGCGCGGCCGGTGCGGATGCCCGCGAAGTCCTCCTTGGCGACCTCGATCGCCTTCTCCATCTTTTCCTCGGCTTCGAGGAGGGTCTCGTCGATCACCACTGCTCCTGTCGTTGGTCTACGGGTGGTGCCGGGGCCACTCTACGGACACTTTGCCCGGCTACCGAAAGGTTCGCGCGTTACCCGGCCTGGCCGGGCCGCACGGGTCAGCGCGTCGTGATCAGCGTGCCGATCGGCTCGCCGGCGAGCGCGCGGGTCACGTTGCCCTCGCCCTCCATGCCGAAGACCCGCATCTGGACGTCGTTGTCGCGGCACATGGCCAGCGCCGTGTCGTCCATGACGCCGAGGCGGTTCACGAGGGCGTCGGTGTAGGTCAGGTGGTCCAGCTTCTTCGCGTCCGGGTTGCGGCGCGGGTCGGAGTCGTACACGCCGTCGACCCCGTTCTTGCCCATGACGACCTGCTCGCAGCCCGTCTCCAGGGCGCGCTGCACCGCCACGGTGTCGGTCGAGAAGTACGGCATGCCCGCGCCCGCACCGAAGATGACCACGCGGCCCTTCTCCAGGTGCCGGATCGCACGCAGGGGGATGTACGGCTCGGCGACCTGGCCCATCGTGATGGCGGTCTGCACGCGCGTCTTGACGCCGGCCTGCTCCAGGAAGTCTTGCAGGGCGAGGCAGTTCATGACGGTGCCGAGCATGCCCATGTAGTCCGCGCGGGCGCGGTCCATGCCGGCCACGCTCAGCTCGGCGCCGCGGAAGAAGTTCCCGCCGCCGACGACGATCGCCACCTGCACGCCGTCGCGCACGGCCACGCCGATCTCCTTCGCCATGCGGCGGACGACGTCGGCGTCCAGCCCCACGCTCCCGCCGCCGAACGCCTCGCCCGACAGCTTCAGGAGCACACGCCGCGCCGGCTTGCCCTCCTCGTCCACCGCGAGGTTCTGGGTCGCCTCGTCACTCACTGGTCAGTCACCCTTCGATCGTCACTGCCGGGACACCGCCCTCCCGGAATACTGCGCCCGACTCGCGGGCGACGCACCTCTGCACCACACAGAGGCCTCCGGGCCGACCTCGAGACCCCTGGTGCGAAGTGGAGCCCGCCCCGCTCTACCCCACACCAAAAGTATCGAAGCCGTGCCGCGCTCCTGGTGGAGCGTGGCGTGCGAGCCGGCGTCGTCCCTCGGACACGGCCGGCCGCGTATGCGTCGGCCCGGCCCGCGCCGAAGCGCGGACCGGGCCGAACGAGCTGCGTCAGGAACCGACGCGGAAACGCACGAACGCGGTCAGGGCACCGTTCACCGAGGCGACGTGCTTGGCGACCGTGGTCTTCGGGTCCTTCGCCAGCGGCTGGTCCACCAGGACGACCTCCTTGAAGAAGCCGTTCAGGCGACCCTCGACGATCTTGGGCAGCGCGGCCTCCGGCTTGCCCTCGTTCTTCGAGGTCTCCAGAGCGATCTCGCGCTCCTTCTCGACGACGTCCGCCGGGACCTCCTCACGCGTGAGGTACTTCGGGGCCATCGCGGCGACGTGCTGCGCGATGTCCTTGGCGACGGCCTCGCCGGCCTCGTCGGTGACCACGAGGACACCGATCGACGGCGGCAGGTCCTTGGCCGTCTTGTGCAGGTAGGTCGTGACCTTCGGGCCCTCGACGCGCGCGACGCGGCGCAGGACGAGCTTCTCGCCCAGCGTGGCGCCCTGTGCGGCGATGAGCTCGGCGACGGTGCCGTCACCGGCGGGGGCGGCGGCAGCCGCGACCTCGTCGGCGGCACCGGCGGCCGCGGTGGCCTCCAGGACGGCCTCGGCCAGCGAGATGAACTTCTCGTTCTTGACGACGAAGTCCGTCTCGGCGTTCAGCTCGATCATCGTGGCGACCTGGCCGGCCGCGGTGTCCTCGACCTTGACGGCGACGAGACCCTCGGACGTGGCGTTGCCCTCGCGCTTGGCGGCGCGGGCCAGGCCCTTGGTCCGGATGATCTCGATGGCCTTGTCGGCGTCGCCGTCGGCCGCGTCCAGGGCCTTCTTGACGTCGAGCATGCCGGCGCCGGTCCGCTCACGCAGCGCCTTGATGTCAGCGGCGGTGTAGTTCGCCATTGTTCTGGTCCTCCGTGCAGTCGTGATGTTCGTGGGAGGTCGTTCGACCCGAGGAACGGTGCGCCGACCGGGCCGACACGAGGTCGACCCGGTCAGCGCGGCGCGTCACTTCTCGGTGTCGGCCTCGGGGGCGGCGGCCGGAGCAGCCTCGGCGGCCTCGGCGGCCTCCACGACCTCGGCGGGAGTGGCCGGGGTGACGGCGGCAGCAGCCTCGGCGGCCGCCTCCTCGACAGTGCCCTCGGCGGTCGCGGCCGGGGTCTCGACCGTACCCTCGGTGGTGTCACCGGCCAGGAGCTCGCGCTCCCACTCGGCCAGCGGCTCGGCGGCGGGCTCGGTCTCGGCACCGGTCTTGCTGCCACCCGAGTGGCGCTGCATGAGGCCCTCGGCGGCGGCGTCCGCGATCACGCGGGTGAGCAGCGTGACGGAGCGGATCGCGTCGTCGTTGCCCGGGATCGCGTAGTCGACCATGTCGGGGTCGCAGTTGGTGTCGAGGATCGCCACGACGGGGATGCCCAGCTTGCGGGCCTCGTCCACCGCGAGGTGCTCCTTGTTGGTGTCGACGATCCAGACGGCCGAGGGAACCTTGGCCATGTCACGGATACCGCCGAGGGTGCGCGCGAGCTTGTCCTTCTCGCGGCGCAGCACCAGGAGCTCCTTCTTCGTGAGGCCCGAGGCGGCCACGTCGTCGAAGTCGATCTCCTCGAGCTCCTTGAGGCGCTGGAGACGCTTGTGCACCGTGGTGAAGTTGGTGAGCATGCCACCGAGCCAGCGGTGGTTCACGTACGGCATGCCGACGCGGGCGGCCTGCTCGGCCACCGGCTCCTGGGCCTGCTTCTTGGTGCCGACGAAGAGGATGGAGCCGCCGTGGGCGACCGTCTCCTTGACGAAGTCGTAGGCGCTGTCGATGAAGTGCAGCGACTGCTGCAGGTCGACGATGTAGATGCCGTTGCGCTCCGTGAAGATGAAGCGCTTCATCTTCGGGTTCCAACGGCGGGTCTGGTGTCCGAAGTGGACACCGCTCTCGAGGAGCTGGCGCATGGACACGACGGCCATGACACGTCCTTTCGGTGCGGTCCGGGATCAACCCGGGAACTCCGCACGCATTTCAGGCGACGCCAAGGCTCAAAGCCCGGGCCGCGGTTCGGTTGCCGGCACCTCCGTTGTGAAGGTGCCCCTGGCGCCACGCCATGCCCGACGCCGACCCTGGGGCCGGACCACTGCCGGACGCGACTTGATGTGACGCGCGATGTCGACCAGGCGCCTCCCTGAGGAGCGCATGCCGGTCGCGGGTTGAAGTCTACCCGACCTGCCCCTGCGGCGAGGACCCACGCGCTGCGCCCCGACTGTGACGTCGCACGCTCCCGCTGAGGCCGCTGTCCGGGCCGGATTCTGGAGCTCGTCGCGCCACGCGGGAGACCCCCGCAACGGTGGCAGCAGGCAGCGAGCGCGACCACAGGAGGGACTTGAGCGTATCTGTGCACAGGTGGGCTCCCGACGCCGCCCGGCGACGTGTGCTCGGGGCGATGCTCCTGGCATGACGACCCTCCCGAACCGCTCCCCCGGCCGAGCTCCCCGTCGAGTCTCGAGCCCGGCCGCTCGCCCGGCCCTCGGCCTTCGCCTCGGCCGAGTCTCGGCAACCGTGGTCCTGACCGCGCTGCTCACCGTCGCTTTCGTCGCCCTTGCGGCGACCGCGCCCGCCGCCGCGGTGCGCTCCGGGCCCGACGTCGCCCTCCGGGCGGGTGTCGACGTCCTGCCCGTCTCGGACGGCGGCGGCCAGCCCGTCTCGGACGGTGACGCTCGGTCCAGGTGGACCGATGGTCCGGAGATCGGCTATGTGCCGCCGATCCCGGGTGTGGACCCACCGTCTGGCGTGGAGCACCTGTTCGACCCGCCAGAGGAGGAATGGGGCGCCGGACACCGCGGCGCCGACCTGACGGCCCCGGCGGGCTCACGCGTGCTGTCACCCGGTCCGGGTGTCGTGACGTTCGCGGGACAGGTCGCGTGGCGCGGGGTCGTTATGGTCACCCATCCCGACGGGCTGAGCACGAGCCTGGAGCCGGTCGCCGCATCCGTGCCGGTCGGGACGGCAGTCGTCGCGGGTTCGGCGATCGGCGTCGTCGAGGGCGGGGCCGACGAGGGTAGGGCCGACGATTCAGCCGGCGGCACGACGCCAAACCACTGCGCGCCTCGGTCCTGCGTGCACTGGGGCGTACGACGGGGCGAGCGCTACATCGACCCGCTGTCCCTGCTGCACCGCCCGCCGATCGTGCTGCTGCCGGATCACTGACCCGGACCGACCAGCGGGCTAAATCAGGCCGGCCACTCCGCCGTCAGCCGCCGAACCGCAGAGCTTGAAGTCACCGTTGTGGAGCAGACCGGTCCCGTCGTCGCGGAGCGGCATAGGAGCACCCTCTTCGTTGTCGGGTAGGGCCAGGTCGGTATCTCAGTCCTCCGATGCGAGGGCGGTGATGGCGTCGACCTCGTCCTGGGTCAGGTTGATATTGGCGGCGGCGAGGTTCTCGTGGAGATGTGTGAGGCTGGTGGTGCCGGGGATCGGGAGTGCTGTGGCGGTGCGGTGCAGCTGCCAAGCCAGCGCGATCTGCTGCGGCGTGACGTCGTGCTTGGCGGCGATGGGGTCGATCACAGCGTGGAACGGCTCCCCCTCCGGACCGCCCGGGACCGCGGCAGGGTGCCAGGGCGAGAACACGATGCGCGCATCTTCTGCTATCTGGCGCACGGCGGCGCCGAGGCGTACGGCGACGTTGTAGTGGACGGTGACCGCGGCGATGTCGGTAATGCTCATCGCGGTGCGGAGCTGTTCGGCGGTGACATTGGACAGCCCGATGTGGCGGATCAGGCCGTCGGCCTTCATCCCCGCGAGCGTCTCGACGCTCTCTTCGAAGGGGGTGTCGGTGAAGGCGCCGGTGTGGAGGTAGTACAGGTCGATGCGATCCAGACCGAGGCGGCGCATGGACATGTAGGCGGCCTGGCGCAGGTACCACTTGGCGCCGGTGGAGCCCATGTCGGCGTACTCGGGGCCGCCGCGCAGGAAGCCGCCCTTGGTAGCGATGACCAGGTTGTCCGGATAGGCGTGGAGGGCTTCGCGGATCAGCTCTTCGTTGGAGTGCGGCCCGTAGACGTCGGCGGTGTCGATGAAGGCGACGCCGGAGGCGACCACCTCGCGCAGCAGGTTGATCGCCTTGTCGTGGTCGGGGTAGTCGCCCCAGACCTTCGGGCCGGTCAGCTGCATGGCGCCGTAGCCGACGCGGCCGACGGTGAGGTCGCCGCCGATGGTGACTGTGGTTGCTACTCGGTGGTGGTCCCGGCCGACAGACGTCTCATCGGCTGTTGGTTGCTCGCGAATATTCACAGGGGTCCTCCAGGGGAGAGTTGAGAAGTGGGAGGCGACCCTTCTCGGGGCCGTGGTCAAACAGGAAGGGTGGGTCGGCGGTTGCATCTGCGAACTGCTGGGCGGCCGGTTCGAGGACTGGCTCGCTGGTCATGACAGACCTCCGTGGTCCGAGGCCGCGGCGGCCTCTGGGCGGCCTCTGGTCGGCCTCCACGACCGGCGTGGAGGTTCGCTCTGTACAACCGCGCGTCTCTTCCCGTCGATGTCATGTGCGCCGCACCCATCTCAGATGGATTCCATCTGAGGACCAGATGGCGTGCCGCGACCAGCAGCCGCGCCACCTCCGGGTCGACAGGGATGTCTTGGCTCCAAGGCACCTGTCAGGTGCCCGCGGCGCGGATGCTCAGCAGCTCTTCGGCGAACCGCCCTGCTGCCGGACTGGTCTCGCCCACCGAAGGAAGCATCAGGTAGATGTGCCTCTCCAGGCGCACATCCGCAACCGAGATGAACCGTAGAACGCTGTCTGGTGCGGTCAGCACCCGGTACGGCAGGCCAACCGGAGCGAACCCGATGCCGACGCCTGCGCTGACCAGCTCGAGGAACAGCTCCCAGTCGCCGACCTCACAGACGACGCGGCGAGGTATGCCCTCGCCAGCAAACGCGGCGTCACTCAGCAGGCGCCCGGTCCACCCCGGGGGAACCTCGACGAACCGCTCGTCGGCGAGTTGTTCCAGACTGACCTCTGCCTGCTGCGCCAGGCGGTGATCAGAACGGCACACGAGGCCCATTGGCTCTCGCGCCAGATGAGTCATCCGGACGCCCGGGACCTGGCTGACGGCGGGTCCGATCACGCAGTCCAGCTCTCCCCTCTCCAGCATCGAGATCATCGTCAGCCCGGGTGCGTACTGCAGACGCAGGTCGATGCCGGGATGGTCACGAGCGAACTCCCCAAGATAGGAAGCGAACGGCACCAGATGCTGAGCGGAGAGCGAGATGCCGATACGCAGGGTGCCGATGAGCACGTCACGGGTCTGCTGGACGGCCTGTTCCGCCTGCGCGGCGCTGGTCAATGTCCGGCGAGCAGCACCCACCAAAGCCTCGCCAGCCGCGGTGAGCCGGACGGGCCGGGTTCCCCGCACGTAGAGGGGCGTGCCGAGTTCACGTTCGAGAGCCTGGATCGAGTTCGACAGTCCGGACTGCACGATGAGCTCCCGCTTGGCGGCGCCAGTGACGCTGCGTTCCTCGACCAACGCCAGGAAGTGACGTAACTGCCTGAGCTCCATCGGCCACTCCTCTCAACGCCTGCTCAGCAGTCTATCTGGAGGACGTCATCTGTCAGCGAGATGGAATGCATCTGTGTGCGCTGCCTCCGGACGGGCATCGGAGTTCTAACGGGCCTTGTTGACACCTACGACCCACTCAGGAACACCCGTCAGCACAGGAGATCCACCATGTCAGGCCATTCCATGAGCGTTGCGGCACCGGAGAGCAAGCCATCGAACAGCTCCGGTCGTCGCGTCGTGCCGCACAACATCGGCTTCTGGCTGGTGGCCGCCGCCTTCGCGTCGCTGCAAGCGTTCGGCACCGTCCCGACACCGATGTGGCCGCTGTACGCCGTACGGGACCACCTCAGTCCCACCACGGTGACACTCGCGTTCGGCTGCATGGTCGTCGGGGCGGGCGTCAGCCTCTACCTGTTCGGTCATCTCTCCGACCGGTGGGGCCGGCGCCGCATCATCGTCCCAGCACTCATGTTCGGCATTGCGGCCGCCGCGGTGATGGCGTGGTGGCCGACGCTTCCCGGGCTCCTCATCGGGCGCGTCCTCACCGGCGTCGCCGTCGGGCTGATGGCCTCGACCGCGACGACCTACCTCACTGACCTGTATCGCGAAGGACACCCAGCACAGCCGGCCTCCCGCGTGCCAGCTACCGTCGCTTCGGTGGCCAACCTCGGCGGGCTGTCCCTAGGGCCATTGGTGGCCGGCGCTCTACTGCGCTGGGTCGGACACCCTTTCACCACCTCTTATCTCGTGTTCATCGCATTGATGGCTATCGGCGCGATCTCGGTAAGCCTCAGCCCAGAAACGGTCGACCGCGCGCTGCCGGCATCCGGCGGCGCCCCCAAGTTCGTCCTACGCCACGCACAGAGCAGGGTGTTCCTCGGCGCGGCCGCGGTAGCGTTCTGCTCATTCGCGATCATCGGCCTGTTCTCTTCCGTCGGCTCGCTCATCGTCCACAGCGAGTTGCACGAGAGCTCCCCCTTTATCTGGGGACTGGCCGGCTTCCTCGTCCTTGGCGCGTCCGCCCTCGCGCAGACGCTGTTCCCGAAGCTGGCCGTCGTTCGGATGCTCGTCCTCGGTCTCATCGGTGTGCCCATCGGCATGGCCCTGGTTGTCGTCGCTCTCTACAACCCATCGCTCACCCTCTACCTGCTGGGATCGGCGATCGCCGGTGCCGGAGCAGGGTTGCTGTTCAAAGCCGCAATCAGCGTGGCAATCACCACCGCCGAGCCGAGTTCGACAGCCGGAGTTCTCGCCAGGTTCTTCGTCGTCGCCTACCTCGGAGTGGGTCTGCCACCGGTTCTGCTGACCGCGGCCACACACCTGATCAGCAGCCGATCAGCGTTGATCGTGTTCGGTGCGGCCACCCTGGTCGTCTCCGTCATTGCTGCGCGGCTCCAAGCGGCAGCGCTGCGCCACTGACCGCGAAGCCATCCGGTCCGCAGGACACCAACGCCGGCCGCGCCCAGCCCATACACCCGCGCGCCTATCGCCACTCGGGTCCATGAGTCAGCAAGTGGCGATCCCTACGGCCCGGCCACGCAGGCGACGGAGGAACGCCTCCGTTGAACGCGCGGTTTGCCGTCCTGGTTGAGGTAGGGCGCCCACACGCGGGCGCGCAACTTCTTGATCGCGCCCGAACCTACGCATGACCTGCGGTTCGGCGGCGGAGCGGTCCGCCGGCCCGAGGCTCAGGCGCGCGGGAACGCCTGGGCGTAGACGCTGCGCAGCCGCTCGGCGTCCACGTGGGTGTAGCGCTGGGTGGTCGCGAGGTTCGCGTGGCCCAGCACCTCCTGCACGGCACGCAGGTCGGAACCGCCCTGCAGCAGGTGCGTCGCGGCGGAGTGCCGCAGCGCGTGCGGCGCGACGTCGTCGACGCCGGCCTGGGCCGCGAGCCGGTGCACGGCCTCACGCACCTGGCGTTGACCCCAGCGTCCGCCGCGCTCCCCGACGAGGAAGGCGTCACCGGTGGCGGCGGTCATGAACGCGGGCCGCCCGTCGGTCAGCCACGCGTCGACGGACCGTGCGGCCGGGATACCGAACGGGACGACCCGCTCCTTGCCCCCCTTGCCGAGCACCCGCACGAGCCGGTCGCGCGCGTCCACGTGCCCGACGTCGACCGAGACCAGCTCACCCACCCGGATACCCGCGCCGTACAGCAGCTCCGCGGCGACCCAGGAGCGCAGGGCCGCGGGCCGGGACGCCTCGTCGGCCTCGTCCGCGGCGGCTCGTGCGCCGTCGAGCAGCCGGCTGGCGGCGTCCACGTCGAGCACCGTGGGCAGAGTGCGCGGCACCTTGGGGCTCGCGAGCCGCGCCGAGGGGTCCACGGGCACGAGCCCGGAGCGGTGCGCCCAGCGCAGGAACGCCCGGGCCGAGGCGCCGCGGCGGGCGAGCGTGGAGCGCGCGAGCCCGCGGTCGGACTGCGACGCGAGCCACCCGCGCAGGAGCGTCAGGTCGATCTCGTCAAGGCTCGTGCTCCCGTGCCGCATCGCGTACCGCAGCAGGTCGGTCACGTCCGCCACGTAGGCACGCCGCGTGTGGGCGGAGTGCCCGCGCTGCGCGTGGAGGTAGCTGGCGAAGCGGGACACGGCGTCGGACAACTGCTCGGGCAGCCGAGGCAAGCCGGACAGGTCGGTAAGGTCCACGTTTGCCAGTGTGCAGCCGGACCGCCACGGGGTGAAGCAGGCGCGCCGCCGTTGCGCGGCCCGGTGCCCTCCGTCCGGCGTCCCGTGCCTCGCCTCCCCGCCTGCCCGCCTCCCCGTGGCACGCTCTGCCAGACTGGCCCGTCGGACAGTGCCGCCGGACGAGTGCAGGAGGACCGCGATGATGCGTGCCGTACAGGTGACCGAGTTCGGCGGGCCGGAGGTGCTCCAGCCCCTCGAGGTGCCGGAGCCGACCGCAGGGCCGGGGCAGGTGCTGATCGAGGTGTCGCGCATCGGCGTGAACTACGCCGACACGCACCAGGTCGAGAACTCCTACCAGACGCCGACCCGGCTGCCGTTCGTCCCCGGGAGCGAGGTCGTCGGACGCACACCGGACGGGCGGCGGGTCGCCGCGCTGCTGACCGGCGGGGGCGGGTACGCCGAACGAGCGGTCGCCGACGCGGCCATGACCTTCCCCGTGCCCGACGACGTCGACGACCTCACCGCGCTCTCCATGCTGGTGCAGGGCACGACCGCCTGGATCCTGCTGCGCAAGAACGCGCACTTCGAACCGGGCGAGTCCGTAGTGGTGCACGCGGCCGCGGGCGGCGTCGGCACGATCGCCGTGCAGCTCGCCAAGGCGTGGGGCGCCGGCCGGGTCGTCGCCACGGCGAGCACGACCGACAAGCGCATGCTGACCCTCGGCCTCGGTGCGGACGTCGCCGTCGACTCCCGCACCGACGACCTGAGGACGGCGCTGCTCGACGCCAACGGAGGGCGCGTCGACATCGTGCTCGACATGGTCGGCGGCACCACGACCGACCAGAGCATGGCCGCTCTCGCGCCCTTCGGCCGGCTCGTCTTCTACGGCATGGCGGGGCGCGAGCAGCCCAAGCCCGTCGAGCTGCGCAACCTGCTCGGCCACAGCAGCACGGTCGCGGGCATGTGGCTGCCGCACGTCTTCCGGCTGCCCGGCAACCTCTACGCCCGGGCACTGACCGAGCTGTTCGACCTCGCCCGCAGCGGCCAGATCCGCGCCGTCGCGGGCGGCGAGTACCCGCTGTCCGACGCCCGCGGCGCGCACGAGGCCCTGCGCTCGCGGGGCACCGTCGGCAAGCTCCTGCTCGACCCGGCTGCCTGACCGACGACCCGGGGTCCACGGGATCGCCAGCGTCGCCGGCCCCGCGGCCAGGCCGGGCCGCCCCGCAGGCGGCCCGGCCCGGCCCGGTCACCGCCTGCGCCAGCCGCCGTCCCGCCGCTCGGCCAGCCCCATGAGCTCCAGCAGCCCGAGCGCCCCGGTCGTGTCGGCGAGCGCGATCCCCGCAGTGCGGGCGATCGACCGTTCAGGGGCCGCCTTGCGCACGGGCAGGGCGTCGAGCACCGCCTTGCCCGCCGCGTCGAGGTCGTCGCCCGGCCGCGTCTCGCCCTGCCGGCCCGGCGCGGTCTCGCCGATGTCGCCGACCAGCTCGGCGGCCTCGGCGGCATCCGTCACGCAGACGGCGGCGCCGCGCCGCAGCAGCTCGTGGCAGCCGCTGGAGGCCATGGACGTGACCGGCCCCGGCACCACCCCCAGCGGACGCAGCAACGACACCGCGTGGTTGGCCGTGGACAGCGCTCCGGAGCGCAGCGCGGCCTCGACCACCACCGTGCCCGCCGTGAACGCGGCGATCAGGCGGTTGCGCTTGAGGAACCGCTGCTTGCCCGGCACGGAGCCCGGCGGCACCTCGCTCACCACGGCGCCCTGCGCGGCGGCCCGGCGCAGCAGGTCGGTGTTGCTCGCGGGATAGAGCCGGTCGACCCCGCCCGCGAGGAACGCGACCGTCCGCGCCCCCGAGGCCAGGGCGCCCCGGTGCGCCTCCGCGTCGATCCCGTGGGCACCGCCGGAGACCACGGTGAACCCGCGGTCGGCCAGCCCGCACGCCAGGTCCCGCGTCACGCGGACGCCGTAGCCGGTGCAGGCGCGCGAGCCGACCAGCGACACCGAGCGTGCCGCCAGCCCGGCCAGGTCGGGATCGCCCCGCACCCACAGCGCCAGGGGTGCGGTGGCGCCGAGCCCCGCGAACGACAGGGGCCAGCCCGGGTGCTCCGGCGTCAGGAAGGTGCCGCCGTACCGGTCGAGCACGACGAGCTCACCCTCGGGATCGAGCCGTTCGAGCCGAGGCGCCCAGCGCCGCACCGCGGCGACGACCAGGGCGGCGGCCCGCGTCCCGGACGCGTCCGGTCCCTCGGCGACCGCCCCGACCACGTGGCCGGGGGCGTCGGCGCGAACGCCCCGGCCCTGGACCGCTGCCGGCATCCCGCCGATCCGCCGGAGGACGGCGCCGGCCCGGTCGGGCGCCCGGGCGGCGTCGAGCAGCCAGTCGAGCGCGGCCACAGGACCGAGCTGCTCCACCAGGGCGCCCGCCACCGGGTCGCCCGGCTCGGCGATGCGGCTCCACGCGGCCCGCGCCAGCACCGGGTCGGCGGGGTCGAACCGGAGCCGCGCACGGGGCGGCTCGAAGAGCGGCTCAGCCATGGTCGCCTCCCGTGCGCAGCAGCAGCGCGTTCCCGACGTCGAACACCGTCGGCGCGTCGCGCCCGGCGAGGTCGGCGATGGTCCAGGCGATCCGCAGCACCCGGTCCACGCCGCGCAGGCTCAGCCGCCCGGCGGTCATGGCCCGCTCGATCGGCGTGAGCAGGCCGGGGTGCGGCCGGAGCAGGTCACGCAGGAACCGCCCGGGCATCTCCGCGTTGGTGGACCAGGGTGTGTCGGCCAGCCGGGCGCGGGCGGCCTGCCGCGCTGCCAGTACCCGGGCGGCCACCACCGACGTCGGCTCGGACACGCCCTCCAGCCGCTCGACCCGGTCCACCGGCTGCACCTCGACCTGCACGTCCACCCGGTCCAGCAGCGGCCCGGAGAGCCGCGCGAAGTACCGGCGCCGGGTGGTCGGCGAGCAGGAGCAGTCCAGGCCCTTGCCGATGGCCAGCCCGCAGGGGCACGGGTTGGCCGCGAGGACGAGCTGGAACCGCGCCGGATAGCGCGCCGCGCCGCCCGACCGGTGGATCACCAGCTCGCCCTGCTCCAGCGGCTGCCGGAGCGTCTCCAGCACCCGGGCGCCGAACTCGGGAGCCTCGTCCAGGAAGAGGATCCCGCGGTGCGCCAGCGACACCGCCCCCGGCCGCGGGATGCCCGACCCGCCGCCCACGACCGCCGCCTGGGTCGCCGTGTGGTGCGGGTCCTCATACGGCGGCCGGCGGATCAGGCCTCCGCCGGGGTCGAACGTGCCCGCCACGGAGTGCACCGCGGTGACCTCGACGGCCTCGCGGTCGGTGAGGTCGGGCAGGATCCCCGGCAGCCGGGAGGCCAGCATCGTCTTGCCCGCGCCCGGCGGCCCGACGAGCAGCAGGTGGTGCCCTCCGGCGGCCGCGACCTCCAGGGCCCTGCGCGGCTGCTCCTGACCGACGACGTCGGCCAGGTCGCCCGGCAGCCGCGCCGCCAGCGCCGAGCGGACCGGCCGCACCGCGACGACCTCGCGCACCAGCTCCGGGGGGCCGCCGTGCAGCGCCACCACCTCGGCCAGGCTCGCGGCACCCACGACCCGCGCCCCCGGCACCAGCCGCGCCTCGTCGGCGTCGCCGGCCGCCACCACGACGTCCGGATAGCCCGCGGCCACGGCGGCCGCCACGGTCGGCAGCACACCCCGGACCGGCTGGACGCGCCCGTCGAGGCCGAGCTCGCCCAGGTGCACCACCCGGTCCAGACCGGCCCTCCGCATCCCCGGGGACGTCGGCCCGTCGGTGCCGGCGAGGATCGCCACCGCGATCGCCAGGTCGTACGCGCTGCCCTGCTTGCGCAGCGACGCGGGCGACAGGTTGACGGTGATCTTCTTGACCGGCCAGGGCAGCCCCGTGGACGTCACCGCGGCCCGCACCCGGTCGCGCGACTCGCTCAGCGCGGCGTCGGGCAGCCCCACCAGCGTGAAGCCCGGGACCGACGCCGCGAGGTGCGCCTGCACCTCCACCACGTGCCCCTGCATCCCGACGAGCGACACCGCCCGGGTGGTCGCGATCCCCATCACGCCACCGACTCGAGATGCTCGACGACGGCGGGCCCCTGCCGCTGCAGGGTCACCGCGACCACATCGATGCGGATGGCACCGAAGCGGGTGCGCACGTCGGGCAGCACCGGCACCGGGCTGCCCGGAGTCACCTCCTCCTGCAGCCGCGCCGCGGCGAGCCGTTCCCGGAAGACGGTGAGCCACTGCCCCGTCAGCCGCTTGATCCGGGTCAGCTTGCGCGGCGTCACCGCCTCCGCCGGATGCCCGTACCCCAGTCCCGACCGGGTCTTGACCTCGACCACCACGAGCACGTCGCCGTCGAGCGCGACGATGTCGAGCTCACCCTCCGTGCCGCGCCAGTTGGTGTCGAGCACCTGCCAGCCGCGCGCCTCCACGTGCCGCAGCGCGACCCGCTCGCCGTACCGGCCAACGCCGTCCTTCTTCGCCATCGCGTCCACCTCCGTGACCAGCCTTGGTCACGCAGGGGCCGGCCGCCGGCGTCCGCGGGGTCACCTGTGCACGGATCGATGATCCACAGGGTCGGCGTCGCGCTCGAACCGCTGGAACCTCGTCACGAGGGTCTGTGCCGCCCCACGGGGAATCTCCGTGCGCGCTGTCAGAGCGCGAGCTCGGCCTTGGCCAGCTCCTCGACGTTCACGTCCTTGAACGTCACCACGCGCACCGACTTCACGAACCGCGCCGAGCGGTAGACGTCCCACACCCAGGCGTCGCCGAGCCGCAGCTCGAAGTACACCTCGCCCGCCGCGGACCGCACCTGCAGGTCCACCTGGTTGGCGAGGTAGAACCGGCGTTCGGTCTCCACCACGTAGGCGAACAGGCCTACCACGTCGCGGTACTCGCGATAGAGCGCTAGCTCCATCTCCGTCTCGTAGTTCTCGAGGTCTTCGGCGCTCACGACGACATCATCCCACCGACGCCGCAGTTCCGGGCAGGTTCCAGGACCTGCGGTGGTGTGGCGTCGGCCCGTGCAGCCCGAGGGCGTCCATGTGGGCCTTCGCGCTGTAGCCCTTGTTCTGGTCCCACGCGTACTCGGGGTGCCGCTGCGCCAGCTCGACCAGGATCGCGTCGCGCTCCACCTTCGCCAGCACGCTCGCCGCCGCCACGGACGTGCAGGTCATGTCGGCCTTGATCAGAGTGCGCACCGCAGGCTCCGGCAGGTCGTCCTCCGGGGCGTCCGCCGCGGCGAACAGGTCGAGCGCGGGCGTGGAGAGCCAGTTGTGCTTGCCGTCCAGCACGACGACGTCGACGTCGCCGCACACCTGCCGCACCTGGGCCAGCGCGCGCCGGCCGGCCATCCGGAGCGCGGCGATGATCCCGTGCTCGTCGATCTCGGCCGGGCCCGCGTGCCCCACGCCCCACGCCACCGCCCAGCGCCGCACGGCCGGCGCGATGGCCTCGCGCGCGCCGGGCGTGAGCAGCTTCGAGTCTGCGACCCCCTTGGGACCCGTGCGCGTCGCCGCGTCGACCACGACGACGCCCACGCTGACAGGCCCCGCGAGCGCGCCGCGCCCCACCTCGTCCATGCCCGCCACGAGGCGGGCGCCCGAGGCGAGGAGCGCCCTCTCCTGCCGCAGCGTGGGCACCTTGCGCACCGCCTACTTCTCCGCGGGAGGCGCGTCCGGGACGCCGCTGAAGACGTCGCTCGGGTTGCTGTGCCAGTTCAGGCGGTCCAGCGGCCAGACAGTCGCGAACGCCGTGCCGACCACGTTGTCGATCGGCACGAAGCCGCCGCCCGGCTTGCCACGGTTGTAGCGCGAGTCCTGCGAGTTCTGCCGGTTGTCCCCCATGACCCAGAGCATGTCGTCGGGCACGGTGACCTCGAACGGGTCCTGGCTGGGGATCGACCCCTCCTTGATGTACGTCTCGTCGATCGGCGTGCCGTTCACCGACACCCTGCCCTCGGCGTCGCAGCAGACCACCTTGTCACCGGGCAGGCCGATCAGGCGCTTGATGAGGTGGTCACCGGTGTCCTGCGGCAGCAGGCCGACCGTGGTCAGGAACGACACCGCCGCGTCACCGACGGGGCCGCGCTCCGGCGGCACGTACGGCGGCAGCCAGTCGCCCGGGTCCACGAAGACGACGATGTCCCCGTGCTCCAGGTCGAACGGGCCGGGCGTCAGCCGCGACGCCATGACCCGGTCACCCTCGGTCAGCGTGTCCTCCATGGACGCGCTCGGGATGTAGAACGGCTGCACCAGCAGCGTCTTGATCAGCCACGACAGGACCAGCGCGCTGACGACGATGATCCCGACTTCCCTGAGCATCGCGAGGACGCCCGACTGCTGCCGACGCGGCTCACGACCGTGCGCGGCCCCACCCTGACGATGCGCCCCGCTGTTTCCCCACGGATCCTCTGCGCTCAAGGGCGTCCCATCGATAGGGGTGGGCGGTGCCACCCGGTCGAAACTCGTCACGGGCCTAACTCTGTCACCTTGGAGCGCCCCCGGCGAAATGGTCGGGCGGGCGAACATCAAGCCTGCCGGATATCCGCACAGACCAGACGTGATACGACACCGGCCGCCGTCCTCGCTCACGGAGGACGGCGGCCGGTGTCAGTGGAGCGCCGGAGCGCTCAGAACGCTCAGTTCTCGCGCTTCTCGCGGATCTTCGCCTTCTTGCCGCGCAGCTCGCGCAGGTAGTACAGCTTCGCGCGGCGGACGTCACCGCGGGTGACGACCTCGATCGACTCGATGGTCGGCGCGTGCAGCGGGAACTTGCGCTCCACGCCCACACCGAAGCTGACCTTGCGGACGGCGAAGGTCTCGCCGATCCCGCCGCCGTGGCGGGAGATGACGACGCCCTGGAACGCCTGGACGCGGGAGCGGTTGCCCTCGACGACCTTGACGTTGACCTTGACGGTGTCACCGGCACGGAAGGCCGGGATGTCGGACCGCAGCGAGGCTGCGCCGATGTTGTCGAGCTTCTGCATCGTTCTCTCCGGGCCTGCCACAGGTCAGGCACGAATCTCGTGGGCCCCGCCTCGGCCGGACGGCCGTCAGGGTCCCGAAAGGGTGTGGATGGCGGTGCGGCTTGACCCGGTCGGGGGCGGTTGCCCGCCCCGGTCGTCCCCTGTGGCAGAGACCTGACCGGCGACGCACCAACGGCTCATTCTGCCACACGAACGCGCCGAGCTGCGGCCCGAGCAGGTGTGACGTCCGCGCGACATCAGCCCCGCGTCAGCCCGCCGTCCGGCCCCGGCACCCAGCCGAGCTCCGCGAGCAGGCTCAGGTCGTGCTTGTCCAGCCCCGCGACGTCCAGGGCCTCGATCATGTCCGGCCGCCGCGCCGCCGTCCGCTCCAGCGCCTGGTCCCGGCGCCAGCGCTCGATCTTCGCGTGGTGCCCCGACAGCAGCACCTCGGGGATCTCGAGGTCCGCCCACGACGGCGGCTTCGTGTACACGGGGTACTCCAGCAGCCCCGCGGCCCCGTGCGACTCCTCGACCAGCGAGTCCGGGTTGCCGACCATGCCGGGGATCAGCCGGGCCACGGCCTCGATCATCACCAGCGAGGCCACCTCGCCGCCGTTGAGCACGTAGTCGCCGATCGACAGCTCGTGCACGGTGACGCCGGCGGACCGGTAGTGCTCGGCGACGCGCGCGTCGATGCCCTCGTAGCGCCCGCACGCGAACACGAGCTGCTCGGCCGACGCGAGGCTCTCGGCGTGCCGCTGGGTGAACACCTCGCCCGACGGCGTGGGCACGATCAGGTGGGCGCCCTCGGTGGCAGTACCCAGGACGTCGCCGATCGCCTGGCCCCACACGTCGGGGCGCATGACCATGCCCGCTCCCCCGCCGAACGGGGTGTCGTCGACGGTGCGGTGCCGGTCGGTGGTCCAATCGCGCAGGTCGTGCACGCGGAGGTCGAGCAGGCCGCGCTGGCGCGCCTTGCCCACGAGCGACAGGTCGAGCACGGACAGGTAGTCCGGGAAGATCGAGACGACGTCGACGCGCACGTCAGTCGTCCTCGCCCTCGACGACGTCATCGGCACGGTCGACGACGGCGGCGTCCGCGTCGCGGGCCAGCAGCCCGCCGGGCGGGGTGAGCACCACGCGGCCGCCCGGGACGTCGACCACCGGCACGATGGCCAGGACGAACGGCACCAGGGTGCGGGCCGTCCCGCCGTCGGGCAGCGACTCCTCGATGAGCAGCGCCTCGTGGGCCGGCTGGTACTCCAGCGTGATCACCTTGCCCACCACGGTGCCGTCGGCGAGCTCGACCCGCAGGCCCGCGAGCTCGTGGGGGTACCACGCGTCCTCCTCGTCGGAGGCGTCCGCCTCGACGACGAGCTCGGTGCCGCGCAGGTCCTCGGCCGCGTCCCGGCCGGTGATCTCGGCGAACGTGACGAGCCACCGCCCCTGGTGCTCGCGCGCCCGCGTCACCGTGAGCGGTCCGGCGTCGGCCGGGACGGTCTCGAGCCGCTCGCCGATCGCGAGCCGGGTCTCCGGATCGTCCGTGCGCAGGTCGAGGGCCACCTCGCCCTTGAGCCCGTGCGCCTTGCCGACGCGGGCCACGGTCAGCTGCATGTCACTCCTCGAGGATGGAACAAGAAGATGGAGCAATGAGCGAGGCCCGGTCCGCGTTCGGACCGGGCCTCGTCGTCGTGCTGGATGCCGATGGTTCAGCGCCGGTCGACGTCCACGACGTCGACCCGCACCGGGCCCTCGGTGGCGAGCGCACCGATCACGGTGCGCAGGGCGCGCGCCGTGCGACCACCACGACCGATGACTCGGCCGAGGTCGTCAGGGTGCACGCGGACCTCAAGGAGGTCACCACGGCGGAGCGTCTTCGCGGACACGCGGACGTCGTCCGGGTTGTCCACGATGCCGCGCACCAGGTGCTCGAGGGCCTCCGAGAGCATCAGGCCTCGTCGCCCTCGGCCGGCGCAGCCGGAGCCTCGGCGGCGGCAGCAGCAGCCTTCTCGGCAGCCTTGGCCTTGGCCTTCTCGGCGTCGGCGTTCACGGCCTCGATGGCGGAGGCGGCGTCAGCCTTCTCGCCCTTGACGCGCAGGGTGCCCTCGGCGCCCGGCAGGCCCTTGAACTTCTGCCAGTCACCGGTCACCTTGAGCAGAGCGGCGACCTGCTCGGTCGGCTGCGCGCCGACACCGAGCCAGTACTGTGCGCGCTCCGACTTGATCTCGATGAGCGACGGCTCCTCGGTCGGGTGGTACTTGCCGATCTCCTCGATCACGCGACCGTCGCGCTTGGTGCGCGAGTCGGCGATGACGACACGGTAGTACGGGGCCCGGATCTTGCCGAGGCGCTTGAGACGAATCTTGACAGCCACGAAGTGGTCTCTCCTGGTTCTGATGGGATGGTCCGAGCACCGCGACGTGGGGTGAAGCAGTGTGTGGGACCGGGACACGGCCTGACCAGGTGAGAGGGGTCCGGGCACGCCGAGTACGTGGATATTGTGCCAGACGGCGCGCGGCCCCACCAACCACGCGTGCGTCACACGGCCGCGGTCAGCGGGCGGTCGGGTAGACCGTGCCCCGCAGCACGACGGCGGTGGGGTGCCGGAGCACCTCGATGTCCTCGCGCGGATCTGCCGGGTAGACCACGAGGTCCGCGCTGGACCCCTCCACCACGGCCCCGAAGCCCAGGTAGTCACGGGCGCGCCAGGACGCCATCGCGACGACCTCCGCCGCGGGGATGCCCGCCGCGACCAGCTCGGCGCACTCGTCGGCGATGCGGCCGTGCGAGATGGTCCCGCCCGCGTCGGTGCCGACCAGGAGCTGCACGCCGGCCTCGTGCAGGTCGCGGACCTGCTGGTACCGGCGTGCGTACATGGCCCGCATCCGCTGCGCGTAGACCGGGTACTTGCCGTCGGCCTGCCCCGCGATGCTCTCGAACTGCCCGATCTGCAGCAGCGTGGGCGTAACCGCGATCCCCCGCCGGGCGGCGATCTCCATGTGCTCGGGCGTCATTCCGGTGCCGTGCTCGATGCAGTCCACCCCGGCCGCGAGCAGCCCGTCGATCGTCTCCTCCCCGAAGGCGTGCACGGTCACCCGGGCCGCCTCGGCGTGCGCCACGGCGACCGCCTGGCGCAGCACGTCGTCGGGCCACAGGGGCCGCAGGTCACCGTCGGCCCCGAGGGTGCGGTCGATCCAGTCCCCCACGAGCTTGACCCAGCCGTCGCCGCGCCGGGCCTGCGTGCGCACCTCGTCCGGGAGCAGCTCCGGGGACTCCAGCTCCAGCCCGTAGTCGCGCAGGTACCGCTTGGGCCGCGCCAGGTGCATGCCGGCCCGCAGCAGGTGCGGCAGGTCGGCGCGCTGGTGCACCCACGCGGTGTCCAGCGGCGAGCCGGCGTCCCGGATCAGCAGCACGCCGGAGTCGCGGTCCGCGACCGCCTGCTTCTCGGCCTCCTCCGGGGAGACGGCGCCCTCGGCCGCGAGCCCGATGTGGCAGTGCACGTCGACCAGGCCGGGCAGCGCCCAGCCCTCCAGCACCCGCATGTTGGTGCCCTGCGCCGAGGGCCGGGTGAGGCTGACGCGGCCGCCGCGGACCCACAGCTCCTCGGCCTCACGGTCGTCACCGAGCAGGATGCGCCCACGGATCGCCGCGGTCGGACCTTCCAGCGCAGACATGCGGCTCCTTCGCTCTCCCCGTCACCCTGTGGACCTGTCCCCCGCCACACTCATCGACCCAGGAACTTCTCCAGGCCCGGCGGCAGCTCGATGTCCTTCAGGTCCGGCGCCTGGTCGCTCGGCTTCGGGCCCACCCCGAAGGCCGACCCGGCGGGTGCGGCCGGCGTGGCGGCGGGGCCGCCACCCAGGGCGCGCTGCATGGCTTCCTTCTCCTGCTGGGCGCGCTTGGCCGGGTTCCCGGACTTGCCCTTCTTGCCCTTCTTGGGCGGCGGCGTCTTGCCGCGCGACTTCTTGCCCATGCCCATGCCGGGGCCGCCGGGCATGGCGGGCATCCCGCCGGGGCCCATGCCGCCGCCCTTGGCCATCTGCTTCATCATCTTCTGGGCGTTGTCGAACCGCTCCAGGAGCTGGTTGATGGCCGTGGTCGTGGTGCCGGCACCCTTGGCGATGCGGGCGCGGCGCGAGCCGTTGATGATCTTCGGGTTGTCGCGCTCGGCCGGCGTCATCGAGTGGATGATCGCCTCGATCCGGCCCACCTCGCGCTCGTCGAACTGGTCGAGCTGGTCGCGCATCTGGGCCATGCCCGGCAGCATGCCGAGCATCTTCTTCATCGAGCCCATGTTCTTCAGCTGCTGCATCTGCACCAGGAAGTCCGCGAGCGTGAAGTCCTGGCCGCTGGCGAGCTTGCCCGCCATCTTCTCGGCCTGCTCGGCGTCGAACGTCTTCTCGGCCTGCTCGATCAGGGTGAGCACGTCACCCATGTCGAGGATGCGGCTCGCCATGCGGTCGGGGTGGAAGACCTCGAAGTCCGTCAGCTTCTCGCCGGTGGACGCGAACATGATGGGCCGGCCGGTCACCTTGGCGACCGAGAGGGCGGCACCACCGCGGGCGTCACCGTCCAGCTTCGAGAGCACCACGCCGGTGAAGTCCACGCCGTCGGCGAAGGCCTTGGCGGTGTTCACCGCGTCCTGGCCGATCATCGCGTCGATGACGAACAGGACCTCGTCCGGGTTCACCGCCGCGCGGATGTCCGCGGCCTGCTTCATCAGCACCTCGTCGATGCCGAGGCGGCCCGCGGTGTCCACGATCACGACGTCGTGCTGGCGCTCCTTGGCGTATGCGACGCCGTCCCGCGCGACGCCGACCGGGTCGCCGATCAGGGGCGCGTCGGCCGCGGGGTCGTCGGCCTCCGAGGTGTTGCCCGGGTGCGGCGCGAACACCGGCACGCCGGCGCGCTCGGCCACCACGGACAGCTGGGTCACGGCGTTGGGGCGCTGGAGGTCGGCGGCGACCAGCAGGGGCGTGTGGCCCTGGCCCTTGAGCGCGTGCGCGAGCTTGCCCGCCAGCGTGGTCTTACCGGCACCCTGCAGACCCGCGAGCATGATCACCGTGGGCGGCGTCTTGGCCAGCGTCAGCGGGCGCGTGGCCCCGCCGAGGATGTCGACGAGCTCCTCGTTGACGATCTTGACGACCTGCTGGGCGGGGTTCAGCGCACCGGAGACCTCGGACGACAGCGCGCGCTCGCGCACCGCGGCGGTGAACTCGCGCACCACGGGCACCGCGACGTCCGCGTCGAGCAGGGCGCGGCGGATCTCCCGCACGGTCGCGTCGATGTCCGCCTCGGAGAGACGGCCCCGCGTGCGCAGGTTCTTGAACGTCGAGGTAAGCCGGTCGGACAGGGAGTTGAACACGGACACAGCCTAATGGAGTCCTGTCGTCAGGGGTTCATCCGGGGAGCAGGGCCCGGGCCCGCGCGGTGAGCCCGTCCACGAGCTGGGAGCGCCACCCCGTCCACGCCTTCGGCCCCAGCGACGTGGTGTCCGCCTCGGTCAGGGAGCGCAGCACGTCGAGCAGGTCGCGCCGGTGGTCCACGGCCTCCAGCAGGGTCGTGAGCGTGGCGGGGTCGTCGGGATCGGCGCGGGTGGCCAGGTCGGCGAGGGTGAGGTGGTGGCGCACGAGCCGGGCGACGTCGTCGACCACGTCGGGCGCGAAGCCCGCGCGGGTCAGGATGCCCGGGACCAGCCGCGCGCCCTCCACGGAGTGGTCGGCCGCGCCGCGCACCTTGCCGATGTCGTGCAGGAGCGCGGCCAGCAGCAGGAGGTCGCCGGAACGCTGCCCCGCGACGGTCGAGGGGTCGGGCAGCCGGCGCCGCAGGCGGGCCGCGACGGCGGCCGTCTCGACGAGGTGCCTGTCCACGGTGTGCCGGTGGATCGCGGCGCGCTGAGGCCGGTTGCGCACGTCGGCCCACTCGGGGATCCAGGAGGTGACGACCCCGGCGAGGTCGAGCGCCTCCCAGACCGGCACCTGCGCCTGCCCGGCGGCGAGCAGCGCGAGCAGGCTCTCGCGTGCGGCCGGCGGCCAGGGTTCGGGCAGCGGCGGCGACTTCTCCAGGCTCCGGATCGTCACCGGGGACAGCACCAGCCCGGTCCGGGCGGCGGTCGCCGCGGCGCGCAGGGGCAGCAGCGGGTCCGACGCCGGCCGGGTGCCGACGCCGAGCACGAGCTCGCCGTCGTGCTCGACCAGGCCGTCGCCCACGGAGCGCAGGCGGGGCGGCGTGCGCCGTCCGCGCACCATGATCGGCTTGCCCACGCCGACGGGCCGGGACAGCGCCTGGCGGGCGTGGCGGATGGTGGTGTCGAGCGCGTAAGAGATCACGCGGCCCGACTCGGCGAGGCTGGCCAGCAGCTCGTCGCCGTCGTCGTACCCGGTGCGTTCGGCGACGTCCTCGAGGTCGGCCAGGAGCAGGCGGCTGCTGCGCCGCCGGGTGACCACCTGGAGCGTGTCACGCACGTCGAGCAGGTGCGTGTAGGCGGTGTCCACCGCCCCGTGGGGGCGGTCGGTGAGCCAGGTGGCAGCCAGCGCGGAGAGCAGCACGGCGTCCCGCATGCCGCCGCGGGCCTCCTTGAGGTCCGGCTCGATGAGGTAGGCGAGCTCGCCCGCCCGCTGCGCGCGGTCGCGCGTGGACGAGATGAGCTCGGGCAGGCGGCGCCGCGCCGCGGCGCGCCAGTCGGTCAGCACGGCGGACGCCGCCCGGTGCACGACGACGGCGTCGCCGGCCACCGCGCGCACGCTCAGCCAGCCGATCACCGCCGGGAGGTCGCTCGCCGCGACCTGCCGGGACTGGCTCAGCGACCGCACGGCGTGGTCGATGTCCACGCCCGAGTCCCACAGCGGGTACCAGAGCTTCTCGGCCACCCGCTGCAGCTCGTCGGGGCCATGGGTGCGGCCGTCGTGCACGAGCACGAGGTCGAGGTCGCTGAGCGGGCCGAGCTCGCCCCGGCCCAGGCTGCCGACGGCCGCCAGGGCGATGCCCGACGGGTCGACGTCGTTCGTCGCCGCGGCGAACAGGTCGCCGAGGCGTTCGGTGACCCGCTGCCCGACGGCGGACCGCCGGGCCAGGCCGGACCGGCCCGGACCGGTGAGGCCCGTGGCGATGGAGAGGAGCTCATCGCGGAGGCCCCGCACCCCGACCGGGGGGTGCGGGGCCTCCGCCTGCTCCCGGGTGCCCTCGGGCACCGGGTCACTTGTCATGCGTCGTCAGGCGCTCCCGGATCAGAGCGCGGCGTCGCCGTGCTCGCCGGTGCGCACCCGGGCCACGTCCTCGACCGGCACGACCCACACCTTGCCGTCGCCGATCTTGCCGGTCTGCGCCGCGCCGACGATCGCGTCGGTCACCGCCGCGACGTCCTCGTCCGTGACGAGCACCTCGATGCGGACCTTCGGCACCAGGTCCACGGTGTACTCCGCACCGCGGTAGACCTCGGTGTGGCCCTTCTGTCGGCCGTAGCCGCTGGCCTCGCTCACGGTCATACCGCGCACCCCGGCACCCTCCAACGCCGTCTTCACGTCGTCGAGGCGGTGGGGCTGGATGACACCCGTGACAAGCTTCATGCGCTGCCTCCTAAGCAGTCGGGTAGCTGGACCGTAGTACGGTCAGCGCACCTCGGTGATGGTGGAGCCGGAGTTCTCGTACGCCGTCTCGCCGTGGACCGCCAGGTCGATGCCGCTGACCTCGGCCTCCTCGGAGACGCGCCAGCCCAGGGTCGCCTTGAGCGCCAGCCCGATGATGTACGTCAGCACGAAGCTGTACACCACGGCCACCAGCGCGGCGACGATCTGGGTGAGCAGCTGCGTGACGCCGCCACCGTAGAAGAGGCCGTTGAGCGAGCCCTCGAAGTAGAACGAGTCGTAGCGGCCGTTCGTGGCGAAGAACCCGATCAGGATGGTGCCGACCAGGCCACCGACGAGGTGCACGCCGACCACGTCGAGCGAGTCGTCGTAGCCGAACTTGTACTTGAGGCCCACGGCGAGCGAGCACAGGACGCCGGCAACGAGGCCGATGACGATGGCGCCCCAGGAGTCCACCGTGCCGGCGGCCGGGGTGATCGCGACCAGACCGGCGACGACGCCGGAGGCGGCACCCAGCGAGGTGGCCGCGCCGTCACGGAACTTCTCTGTGGTCATCCAGGCGAGCATCGCGACGGCCGTGGCGACCAGCGTGTTGACCCAGGCACGACCGGCGGTGCCGTCCGCGGCGAGCTCGGAGCCCGCGTTGAATCCGAACCAGCCGAACCACAGGAGGGCCGCGCCCAGCATGACGAACGGCAGGTTGTGCGGACGCATGGCCTCGGTGCCGAAGCCCTTGCGCTTGCCGATCACGAGGGCCAGGGCGAGGGCCGCGGCACCCGCGTTGATGTGGACGACGGTGCCACCGGCGAAGTCGATCGGCAGCGAGAGGGCCGAGGCGAGCCAGCCGTCGGCGCCGAACATGCCGCCACCCCAGACCCAGTGGGCCAGCGGCGCGTAGACGACGGTGACCCAGATGGCGCTGAAGACGATCCAGGTGCCGAACTTGACGCGGTCGGCGATCGCACCGGAGATGAGGGCCACCGTGATGATGGCGAACGTGGCCTGGAAGCCGGCGAACACGAGGCCCGGGATGCCCATGGCCGTCGTGGGGCTGGCGGCGTTGTCGATCGTGAGGCCGATCAGGCCGGCCGGGTTGCCGATGAAGCCGGCGACGTCCGGGCCGAAGGCCAGACCGTAGCCGTAGACGACCCAGATGAGCCCGGCGACGCCGATCGAGGCGAAGCTCATCATCATCATGTTGAGGACACTCTTGCCCCGCACCATGCCGCCGTAGAAGAACGCCAGGCCCGGCGTCATCAGCAGCACGAGCGAGGAGGCGGTGATCAGCCAGGCGGTGTTGCCCGTATCGAGCTCGAATTCCATCGCGGAAAATGCCTCTCTCCCCGGACCGGTCCTGGTGACTCGGCCCACCGCGACTACCGTCGCGGGAACCCGTTACGCGTGGCCCGCATCGAGGTTACGGATGCGTGACGCAGGCGGGGAGCATGTAAACGTCTCATTTCGAGTCCAGCTTGGGCGAATTTTCCGACCCAACCGTGATCGCCCGGTTATTTCGTGGCTATCCGCCGGTAACTTGACGCTTACATGTACTTCTCACATGGTGGACGGCGACCAATGCCGTGCCATTCACAGGGGCATTCCTGACCCGGGGTCAGCCCAGGATCCCGTCCACGAACTCCTCGACGTCGAACGGCGCCAGGTCGTCCGGACCCTCGCCCAGACCGATGAGCTTGACCGGCACGCCGAGCTCCCGCTGCACCTGGACCACGATCCCGCCCTTGGCGGTCCCGTCGAGCTTCGTCAGGACGATGCCCGTGACGCCGGCGACCTCCGCGAAGACCCGCGCCTGGGAGAGCCCGTTCTGCCCGGTGGTCGCGTCGAGCACCAGCAGCACCTCGCTCGGCGCGGCGACCTTGCTGGCCACGCGCACGATCTTGCCGAGCTCGTCCATGAGGCCGGCCTTGTTCTGCAGGCGCCCCGCGGTGTCCACGAGCACGACGTCCGTCTTCTCGTCGCGCCCGCGCGCGACCGCCTCGAAGGCCACCGACGCCGGGTCCGCTCCGTCGCGGTCCGAGCGCACCGTCTCCACGCCCACCCGGTTGCCCCAGGTGGTGAGCTGGTCCGCCGCGGCGGCACGGAACGTGTCGGCGGCGCCGAGCACCACGCTGCGGCCGTCCGCGACCAGCACGCGGGCCAGCTTGCCGACCGTGGTGGTCTTGCCCGTGCCGTTCACGCCCACCACGAGGGTCACCGCGGGCAGGTGGGTGCCGTCCTCGGCCGTGCGCGGCTCGGTGTGCAGGGTGCGGTCCAGCTCCGGCTGCAGCAGCGCCACGAGCTCGGAGCGCAGCAGGTCGCGGACCGCCGCCGGCTCGCGCACGCCCAGCACGCGGACCTTGGTGCGCAGCGCGTCGAGCAGCTCCGTCGTGGGGCCGGCGCCGACGTCGGCCAGGAGGAGCTCCTCCTCGATCTCGTCCCAGTCGTTCTCGGTGAGCGAGTCCCGGGACAGCACCGAGAGCAGCCGGGCACCCAGGGGCGAGCCCGACCGGGCCAGACGGTCGCGCAGGCGCACCAGGCGGCCGGCCGTCGGGGCGGGCCGCTCCAGGACGGGCGCGGCGGGCTCGGCCTGCTCGGGCGCGGCAGGTTCGGCGGTGGCCGGTTCGGCCGTGGCCGGCTCAGCGGTGGCGGTGGGCGCCTCCACCGTCGGCTCGGCCGTCGTGGGGGCGCCGTCCTGGTCCTGGGTGCGCCTGCGATGCCGCGCGACGAGGACGCCGGTGAGGCCGCCACCGCCCACGAGGACAGCGAGGGCGGAGATGATCTCGATCCAGGGAAGCTCGTTCACGCCCCAGATTCTTTCATCTCGCGGCCGCCACCGTGGGAACCCCTGGCACCCGGCCTGTTCTGCGGACGGAGTTAGGGTCCCCTAATCTCCGCGTGTAGTGTGACCCCGCCGAGAGAGCCCGAGCGCGACGACCGCGCCGCCTCAGACCCGCGGCCGTGCAGCATCCTTCGTCCGAGAACCCTGAGGAACACCCATGCCCCGCGCAGTCTCCGCCTCCGTCGCTGCCCTCGTGGTGGGCGCCGCCCTGCTCACCGGTTGCGGTGGGACCGCCGAGTCCGGCACCGGCGACAACAAGTCCAACGTCGCCACGGGCCAGGAGGGGTTCGACGACGTCCGGGAGCTCGCGGGCCGGCTCGGCACCGACGCCGCACCGGGCGAGTTCCCGCGCACCGTGCGCAACCTCGTGGCCAACGAGGAGGTGGGCGAGACCGAGATCCCCGCCAAGCCCGAGCGCGTGATCGTGCTCGACACCGGCGAGCTGGACAACATGATCTCCCTGGGCATCGAGCCGGTCGGCATCGCCCACCCCGCGGACGCCCAGATGGCGCCCGACTACCTGGACGTCGGCGACGCCGTCGACCTCGGCGCCTACGACGCCCTGGACCTGGAGCAGATCAAGAACCTGGAGCCCGACCTGATCCTCGGCACGTCGCTGCGGATCGACGACGACGGCCTCAAGGCCAAGCTGCAGGACATCGCGCCGACCGTGCTGGCGCCGCGGCCCGGCGTGCTGTGGAAGGAGAACTTCCTGCTCAACGCGGCGGCGGTGGGCGAGGAGGAGCGCGCCCAGGAGCTGCTGGACGCCTACGAGCAGCGCGCCGACGAGGTCGGCGCCGAGGTGGTGGAGGCGAACGACGGCGCGGCCCCGACCGTCTCCATGCTGCGGTTCATGGCCGGGCAGATCCGCCTGTACGCCAACGACTCGTTCGTCGGCATCATCCTCGCCGACGCCGGCCTGCCCCGGCCGGAGACCGAGGACATCGCCGATCTCGCCGTCGAGATCTCCGCGGAGGAGATCACCCTCGCCGAGGGCGACTGGCTGCTCTGGGGCACCTACGGGGAGCCCGACGCCACCGAGCAGGCGGCGGTCGTCGACGGCCCCCTGTGGGACCAGGTGCCCGCGGTCGCGGACGGCGGCGTCGTCCGCGAGGTGCCGGACGAGACGTGGTACCTGGGACTGGGCGTGACGGGGGCCGAGCTCGTGCTCGACGACCTGGAGACCATCGCCGCCGACCAGCGGTGAGCACGTCCCGGACCACGGCGCGCAGCGGGAGGGCGGTCACCGCGATCCTGCTGACCGCGCTCGTGCTGCTCGTCGTCGCGGCGCTGGCCGGCATCACGGTCGGTGCCCGCGTGCTCTCGCCGGCCGAGACCGTCGCGGGCCTGCTGGGCCACGACGGCGTCGCCGCGACCGTCATCTGGGAGCTGCGGCTGCCCCGGACCCTGCTCGGCCTGCTCGTCGGCGTCGCTCTCGGCGTGGCCGGGGTGCTCGCGCAGGCCGTCACCCGCAACCCGCTGGCCGACCCGGGGCTGCTGGGGATCTCCGCCGGCGGTGCCGTCGCCGTGGTCGCGGGCAGCGTGCTCCTCGGGCTGGGTGCGGGCACGCCCCGCGTGCTGCTCGCCCTGCTGGGCGCGGCGCTGGCGACGGCCGCCGTGTACCTGTTCGCCAGCCGGTCGCCCGAGGGGCTCACGCCCGTGAACATGACCCTGGCCGGGATGGCCATGACGGCCTTCCTCGGCGCCGCCGTCTCGGCGACCGTGCTGCTCAGCGCCTCGACGATGGACCAGTACCGGTTCTGGGTGGTGGGGTCGCTGAACCTGCCCGACCCCGCCGTCCTGCTGCCCGCCCTCGTGCCGGCCGTGGTCGGGGCGGTCCTGGCGGTGGTGGTCTCCGGGTCGCTCAACGCGCTCGCGCTCGGCGACGACACGGCGGCGGCGCTCGGCGTGCCCGTCGTGCGGACCCGGCTGCTGGCGGGCGTGGCCGTGGTGCTGCTGTCGGGCACCGCGGTGGCGCTGGCCGGCCCGATCGCCTTCGTGGGCCTGGTCATCCCGCACGTCGCCCGGGCGCTGGTCGGCACCGACGTGCGCCGCGTGCTCGCGCTCTCGGCGGTGCTGGGACCGCTGCTGCTGGTCACGGCCGACGTCGTGGGCCGGCTCGTCGCACGCCCGGCGGAGGTCCAGGTGGGCGTGGTCACGGCGCTGCTCGGCACGCCGTTCTTCATCTGGCTGACACGCCGCGCGAAGGAGCGTGCCCGATGACCGCGACCCGCACCGGCACCCGCACCGGCACCGCGCGCCGCTTGCTCCCCCGCCCCCGGCCGCGCGGCCGGGTGGTCGTCGCCGTGCTCGGGACGCTCGTGCTCCTGCTGCTCGTGTCCGTGCTCGCCCTGAGCCTGGGCGACCAGGCCACGGCGCCCGCCGCCCTGTGGCAGGCGCTGCGCGGACACGGCCCGGAGAACACCGTCTACGCCGTGCACGAGGTGCGGCTCCCCCGCGTGGTCCTTGCGCTGGCCGTCGGCGCCGCCTTCGGCGTGGCCGGCGGGCTGAGCCAGAGCGTGCTGCGCAACCCGCTGGCCAGCCCCGACGTGCTCGGCATCAGCGCGGGCGCCTCGGTCGCGGTGGTGGGCGTCATCGCCGTCGGCTCCCTGGGCGGCCCCGTGGGCATCGTGCCGATCCCGGTCGCCGCCCTCGTGGGCGGCCTCGCCGCGGCCGGCCTGATCGCGCTGCTCGCCCGCGACGGCGCCCTGCGGGGCCGCCGCATCCTGCTGGTCGGCATCGCCCTGTCCGCCGCGCTGACGGCGCTGACGCAGTTCCTGCTGACCCGCATCGACGTCTACGACGCGCAGCGCTCCGCGGCCTGGCTCACCGGCAGCCTCAACGCGCGCGGCTGGGGCGAGGCGACGCCCGTCCTGGTGGGGCTGGCCGTGCTGCTGCCCGCGGCGCTCGTGCTGGCTCGCACCAACCGCGCGCTGCTGTTCGAGGACGAGGTGGTGGCCGGCTGGGGCGTGCGCCCGGGCCTGGCCCGCGCCGCCCTGCTGGTGATCGCGGTGTGCCTCGCGGCGCTCGCCACGTCGGCCGCCGGACCCGTCGCGTTCGTGGCCCTGGTCGCCGGGCAGGTGGCGCGCCGGGTCACCGGTGTGCCCGACATCCCGCCGGTCCTGGCCGGCGCGGCCGGCGCCGTGCTCGTGCTGGTCGCGGACACCGTGGCGCGGACGGCGCTGCCCGCGCAGCTCCCCGTCGGCGTCCTGACCGGTCTGGTCGGCGCGCCCTACCTGCTGTACCTGCTGCAGCGCCGCCGCTCGACGAGAGGGACTCCCTGATGCCCACCACCGCCACGTCCGCGGCCCGCCTGCGGGCGGACGCCGTCACCCTGGGCTACGGCGACCGGACCGTCGTGCGGGAGCTGTCGCTCGACGTCCCCGACCAGCAGGTGACCGTCATCGTGGGCCCCAACGCCTGCGGCAAGTCCACCCTGCTGCGTGGCCTCGCCCGCCTCATGTCGCCCGCCGGCGGCGCGGTGCTGCTGGACGGCACGGCCATCGCCGAGCGCCCCACCCGCGAGGTGGCGCGCGTCCTGGGCATGCTGCCCCAGTCGCCCGTGCCGCCCGAGGGGATCACCGTGCGCGACCTGGTCTCCCGGGGACGTCACCCGCACCAGAGCTGGTGGCACCAGTGGGGCGAGGGCGACACCGAGGCCGTCGAGGACGCGCTGCGCGCCACGGGCACCGCCGAGCTGGCCGCGCGCGACGTCGACGAGCTGTCCGGCGGGCAACGACAACGGGCCTGGATCGCGATGGCCGTGGCCCAGCAGACCGACCTGCTCCTGTTGGACGAGCCGACAACGTACCTCGACATGGCCCACCAGCTCGACGTCCTGGAGCTGGTCGCCGCGCTCAACCGGGACCACCGCAGGACGGTCGTCATGGTGCTGCACGACCTCAACCTCGCCTGCCGCTACGCGCACCACATCGTGGCGATGCGCGACGGCGAGGTCGTCGCGCAGGGCTCGCCCGGCGAGGTGGTGACACCGGAGCTGCTGCGCGAGGTGTTCTCCGTCGAGGCGACGATCCTCAGCGACCCGCGCACCGGGACACCGGTCATCGTGCCGCACCACACGGTGCAGGGCTGAGCGGCGGGGCCGCGGCCCCGCCGCGGCTAGCTCGCGGCCTGGGCCGGGCCCGGGTCGGCGGCCGGCGGCTCCTGCGCGACCTTCTGCGCGGACCGGACCGGCCGCACCGCCCGGAGCTGGCCGGGGACGAGGTTGGCCGGCTTGAGCGGCACGGTGCCGAGCGGCACGTGCAGCGTCTTCTGCGCCTGGTCGCGTGCCCGGTTCAGCACGTCGGTGAGCTCCTCGGCGTCGACGTAGCCCGGCTTGGACTCGATCGTGGCGGCGAAGAACTCGGACATTCCCATGTCCACGGGCGAGGTGTCCGGCTTGACCACGCGCGGCTTGCCGACCCACACGGACGGGGCGCCCACGGCATGGGTCGCGACGGCGGAGGCGCCATGACGGCGGCCGTCCTTGCGCCGCTGGGCGTCACCGCGCAGGCGAGCGAGGCCCGAGCGGAACCATTGAAGGAACGAGAACTCCTCGGTGTTGCTGCTCGAGGGCGCGTCCATCTGACTGGCGACGACGAAGACACCAACGGCCAACACCAAGCACACCACGAGCAGAATGACCGACCACCACATGGGCCTATTGTGTCGTGTCTTGTCCGGTCCCGCCGCGCGTAAGGCCGCGACACGCCGTGTGACACGCGCCGTTCCGCCAGGAGAAATCCCTCACACCTGGAGGTTCCCGGCGCCGGAGTGCGAAAAATCACCCCCTATGAGGAGGTGACCACCTCGCGGTCGCCCATGCGCTGGCTGATCAGCGTCGTGACGCCGTCGCCCCGCATGGTCACGCCGTAGAGGGCGTCGGCCACCTCCATCGTGCGCTTCTGGTGCGTGATCACGATGAGCTGGCTGTCCTTCTGCAGCTCCTTGAAGATCTCGATGAGGCGGCCGAGGTTCACGTCGTCCAGCGCCGCCTCCACCTCGTCCATGATGTAGAACGGGCTGGGCCGCGCCTTGAAGATCGAGACGAGGAACGCGACGGCCGCCAGCGACCGCTCGCCGCCGGAGAGCAGCGACAGCCGCTTGACCTTCTTGCCCGCCGGGCGCGCCTCGACCTCGATGCCGGTGGTCAGCAGGTTGTCCGGCTCGGTGAGCGTCAGCTTGCCCTCACCGCCCGGGAACAGGCGGGGGAAGATCTCGAGGAACTTCGCCGCGGTGTCCTGGAACGCCTCCGCGAACACCTGCTGCACGCGCTCGTCGATGTCGTCGACGATCTGCAGCAGGTCCTCGCGCGACTTCTTCAGGTCCGCGAGCTGGTCCACGAGGAACTGGTGCCGCTCCTCCAGGGCCGCGAACTCCTCCAGCGCCAGCGGGTTCACCGCGCCGATGCGCGAGAGCGCCCGCTCGGCCTTCGCCAGCCGCGCCTCCTGCTCCTCGCGTACGTACGGGACCATCCGGTCCGGCTTCGGCGGTCCGGGGACGTCCTCGGCCGGGGCCTCCGTGACCTCGCCCTCGACGGGGGCCTCCTCGGGCTCGGCACCGGCCGCCGCGACGATCACGGCGGTGGCCGCGGGGTCGTCCGGCCGGATCCCGGCCTCGTGCAGGGCGCGGGTCCGCGCGATGAGGGCGTCCTCGCGTGCCGCTGCCCCGCGGGGCAGCGCCGGATCCCCCTCGTAGCGGATGGGGTTGCCCTCCTCGTCCCGCTCGACCACGGCGCGGCGCGTGCGCCCGCGCACCGCCACGTCGCCGTCGAACACCGGGACGGGCTGGTGCGGGCCGAACTCCTCGACCAGCACGTCGGGGTCCGTGCCCAGCTCCTCGGTGGCGCGCGTCTGGAGCTGCTCCAGGCGCAGGAGCTGCTGCGCGCGGGCGACCTCGTCGCGGTGGGCGACGTCGGTCAGCTCGCGCAGCTCGGCCGTCAGCGACTCCACGCTCCCCCGCACGGCGACGAGCTGCTCCGACCCGGCGGCGCGGGCCTCCTCGGCGGCCGCCTTGTCGGCGGCGGCGCGGTCCAGCGAGCGCGCGATGGACTCCAGCGCCACGGCGACGGCCTGCTGCACCAGCACCGCGCGCGACGCGTCCCGGCGTCGCAGCTCCTCGCGCTCCGCCGCGCGGGCCCGGGCCTCGCGCTCCTGCTCGGCCGCCGCCGCCAGCGCCTGGGCGCGGCCCGACACGGCACGGGCGCGCTCCTCCGCGGTGCGCAGCGCCAGCCGCGCCTCGGTCTCGCGGGCGCGCGCGGCCGAGGCGGCCGCGGCGGCCTCGTCCCGTTCCGCCTGCAGCTCGTCGACCGAGCCCGCGTCGTCGGCGGGCTCCTCCTCGGCGATCGTCATGCGCTCGACGAGCGCCTCGAGCTCCATCTCGTCCTCGGCGCGCCGGGACTGCGCCTGGTCCAGCGCGGCCCGGTGCCGGTCGGCCTCGGCCCGGGCGGCCCGCGCGGCGGCGCCGAGCGAGCCGAGCTGCTCGGCGGCGGCGGCGCGGGCGGCGTCGGCCTCCCCGAGCCGGGCGAGCGTCTCGTCGTAGCGTTCCTGGGCCGCGGTGCGCTCGGCGCGGGCCCGCTCCAGGTGCGCCGACCCGTCGGTGTCGCGCGCGGCGGCCTCGTCCCGGGCCGCCTTGGCCTCGTCCAGCGCGGACTGCAGGTGCAGCACGCTCGGCGCGGCGGCCGAACCGCCCCAGGCGCGCGTCGCGCCCAGCAGGTCGCCGGCGCGGGTCACGGCGACCACCGGCTGGTCCCGGACCAGCGCACGGGCGCGGGCGAGGTCGTCCACCACCACGACGTCGTGCAGGATCGTCCGCAGCGCGGCCGACGCGGGACCCGCCACCTGGACCACGTCGGTGGCCCAGCGGGCGCCGGCGGGCAGGTCGACGGCGGGTCGCTCGACGGCGGAGGCCGTCCGGTCCGAGCCCACCACCAGGCTGGCCCGGCCCGCGTCCTCGTCGCGCAGCAGGCGCAGCGCGTCGACGGCCTCGTCGACGCCCGCCACGGCCACGGCGTCCGCCACCGGGCCGAGCGCGGCGGCGACCGCGTCCTCGAAGCCCGCCTCGATGCCCAGCAGTGCGGCCACCGAACCGAGGACGCCCGGCTGGTGGGCCGCGAGCAGCGTGCCCGCGCCGTCCTTGCGGTCCAGGCTCAGCTCCAGCGCCTCGACCTTGGCGGCCGCCGAGCTGCGGTCCCGCTGCGCCGTCGTCACCTGCTCCTGGAGGTGCCGCACCTCGGCCTTGGCCAGCTCCAGCACCTCGGACGCCGCCTCGTGCGCGACGTCGAGCCCCTCGCCGTCCCCCTCGACCCCGCCGACCTCGGTCTCCAGCGCCGAGAGCTCGCGCGAGGACTCCTCCACGCGCTGCTCGGCCTCCAGCAGCGCGTCGCGCAGCCGGTCGAGCTCCGACTGGGCGGCCTCGACCCGGCTGCGGCGCGCGGCGACCTGGCCGGCGAGGCGCGCGAGGCCCTCGCGGCGGTCCGCGGCGGCGCGCAGCAGCGCGGCGTGCGAACGCTCGGCGGCCTGGGCGGCCGCCTCCGCCTCCGCCCGGACGTCGACGGCGGACTCGACCGTCTCGCGCGCGATGGCGACCTCGGTCGCCAGCTCCTCCTCGCTCGCGCGGGAGCGGGCGGCCTGGGCCTCCAGGTCGTCGGGGTCCTGGCCCTGGTGCGCGGGCTCGGCGGTGCCGAGCAGCCGGGCGCGCTCCCCCGCCAGCGACTGCAGGCTGCGCAGTCGCTCCCTGGTCTGGGACAGCGCGAACACGGTGTCGCCCGCCTCGCTGACCTGCTGCGACTCGGCCGAGGTCGCGGCCTCCAGGCGGGCCAGCAGGCCGCGCGCCTCGGTCAGCGCCGCCTCGGTCTCGGCCTGCCGCTGCTTGAGCGACCGCTCGTCAGCGCTCTCCTGCTCGAGCTGCGCGGTGAGCTGGGCCAGGTCGTCGGCCAGCAGGCGCGACTTCGCGTCGCGCAGGTCGCGCTGCACCGTCTGCGCCTTCCGGGCCGCCTCGGCCTGCCGGCCCAGCGGGCCGAGCTGGCGGCGCAGCTCGGCAGTCAGGTCGCCCAGGCGGGCCAGGTTGCCCTGCATCGCGTCGAGCTTGCGGAGCGCCTTCTCCTTGCGCTTGCGGTGCTTGAGGACACCCGCGGCCTCCTCGATGAAGCCGCGGCGCTCCTCCGGCGTGGCACGCAGCACGGCGTCGAGCTGCCCCTGCCCCACCACGACGTGCATCTCCCGGCCGATGCCGGAGTCGCTCAGGAGCTCCTGGATGTCCAGCAGGCGGCAGCTGTTGCCGTTGATCGCGTACTCGGAACCGCCGCTGCGGAACAGCGTGCGGGAGATCGTGACCTCGGTGTAGTCGATCGGCAGCGCGCCGTCGGTGTTGTCGATCGTCAGCGCCACCTCGGCGCGGCCCAGCGGCGCGCGGCCGGACGTGCCGGCGAAGATGACGTCGTCCATCTTGCCGCCCCGCAGCGACTTGGCACCTTGCTCGCCCATGACCCAGGAGAGCGCGTCGACCACGTTGGACTTGCCGGAGCCGTTCGGACCCACCACGCAGGTGATGCCCGGCTCGAGCTCGAGGGTGGTCGCCGACGCGAAGGACTTGAAGCCCCGGAGCGTGAGCGTCTTGAGATGCACTCGGTGAGCCTAACTGTGAACGCGGTCTGAACGTCGGACGTACCGCCGGGATACGCCGAAGCGGCACCCGGATGCTTCGGCAGGGTGCCGCTTCGACGGACGCGCGGTGCGGGGCCGGTCAGCCCAGCTCGGGGAACCAGAGGGAGATCTCGCGCGCCGCCGACTCCGCGGAGTCGGAGCCGTGCACGAGGTTCTGCTGCACCTTGGTACCCCAGTCACGGCCCAGGTCGCCACGGATGGTGCCGGGGGCGGCGTCGGTCGGGTTGGTGGCGCCGGCCAGCGAACGGAAGCCGGGGATCACGCCCTGGCCCTCGGCCACGACGGCCAGGACCGGGCCCGACATCATGAACTCGACCAGGGGGGCGTAGAACGGCTTGCCCTCGTGCTCGGCGTAGTGCGCGGCCAGCAGCTCGGTCGTGGCGTCCTTGAGCTGCACGGCGCGCAGCGTGTACCCCTTGGCCTCGATGCGGCGCAGGATCTCGCCGGACAGGCCGCGGCGTACGCCGTCCGGCTTGACGAGGACGAGGGTGCGCTCGGCCACGGGCTGCGTCGAGGCCTCCGTGGGCAGGGTCTTCTCTGCGACGTCGGTCATGGCCCAACCATATCGGGACCGCGCACCCTCCCCGAACGTGTCAGACGCTCAGGTCACCGGGGTGACCTGAGCGTCTGACACGCGACGTCAAGGCGTGTTCGGGGCCGTCTCGGGGTGGGCGGCGTCGTACTCCGCCCGCTCGCGGTCCACGCGCGCACCGAGCCGCAGCGCGTAGAACCACAGCACCACGAAGATCCCGCCGACGAAGTACATCATCGGCAGCAGCAGGCCCATGGCGAGCACCGGGAGCTGCGCGAGTGTCCCCGCCGCCCGGCCCGTCGTCGTGCCCTGGGCCCGCGACAGGATCACGAGCACCAGGCACAGGATCCCGCCGAGCGCCCAGATCGCGCCGCTCGACTCGATGCGCAGCGGGCCGCGCCCGAACTCCGAGTCGCGCAGGGCCCACACCACCAGGGTCGCGAACAGCACGAGGAACACCTCGAGCAGCAGCGTGGTGGAGGTGAACTGCACCAGCGCGGACTTCTTGGCCTTGATGCGGTCGCCGGGGGCGGGACGGTCCTTGCTCACCGGTTCAGGATATCCGTCTCCTTGCGATCCCCGTCCCGGCCGCCGTCACGGCCGCCGTCGTGCGCGGCCTCGCCGTCCAGGACCCCGACCCCACCGCCCACGGCGACGGGCTCGGCGGCGCCCTCCATGACGGCCTCACCACGGGCGACCATGCCGGCCTGGTTGGACAGCTTGACCTCCTTGAGGAAGAAGGCGAGCACGAGGCCGACGACGACCAGCGGCACCAGGTACCAGAACGCCGGGGCGAGCGCATCGGCGAACGCGTCCACGACGCCGCTACGCAGCGGCTCGGGGAGCTGCTCGACCATCTGCGGCGTCAGGCTGGAGCCACCGCCCCCGGGGGCGGCGCCCTCCGGCAGGCCCTCGAAGACGCCCTGCAGGTTGTCCGTCAGGCGCGAGGTGAACACCGTGGTGAACGCCGCGGTACCCACCGCGGCGCCGATCTCCCGGAAGAAGTTGTTCGACGACGTCGCCGTGCCCAGCTCGTGCGGGTCCACCGAGTTCTGCACCGCGAGCACGATGGTCTGCATGATCAGGCCCATGCCGGCGCCGAGCACGAAGATCATGGCGCCGAACAGCCACAGCGACATGCCGCCCTCGAGCCGGGTCAGCCAGATCATGCCGAGGATCGTGATCGCGAGGCCGGCCACCGGGAACATCTTGTACCGGCCCGTCTTCGAGATCGCGAAGCCGGAGACGATCGAGGTCAGCATCACGCCGGCCATCATCGGGAGCATCAGCAGGCCGGACTCCGTGACGCCGGCGCCGGCCGACATCTGCAGGAACGTCGGGAGCATCGCCATGGCGGAGAACATGCCCATGCCGAGCACGAGGCCGATGAGCGTGGTGATGGTGAACGTGCGGTTCTTGAACAGCCGCAGCGGGATGAGCGGCTCCGCCACCCGGTTCTCGATGAAGATGAACAGGCCGACCAGCACCGCGGTGCCGAGCAGCAGGCCGAGCAGCATCGGGTCGGACCAGTCGTAGCCGTCGTTGCCGAGCGACTCCCAGCTCGTCAGCAGCACGATGCCGGTGGTGCCCAGCGCCATCGTGAGGATGCCGCCCCAGTCGGTGGGCCTGGTGGAGCGGTGGGAGGGCAGCTTCAGCGAGCGGTAGGCGATGAACCACGCGGCGATGCCGATCGGCACGTTGATCCAGAAGGTCCAGCGCCAGCCGGGACCGTCGGTGAGCCAGCCGCCGAGCAGCGGGCCCGCGACGGCGGAGATGCCGAACAGGGCGCCCATGGGACCCATGTACTTGCCGCGGTCGGACGCCGGGATGATGTCGGCGATGATCGCCTGCGACAGGATCATCAGGCCACCGCCGCCGAGGCCCTGCACGGCACGCCAGGCCACGAGGGCCTCGAACGTCTGCGCCATGCCGCCGCCGAGCGACGCGACCACGAACAGGCCGACCGCCACGAGGAACGGCCAGCGCCGGCCGTAGAGGTCGCCGAACTTGCCGTACAGCGGCATCGCGATGGCGATCGCCAGGATGTAGGCCGTGATGACCCAGCCCTGGTGCTCCACGCCGTTCAGCTCGCCCACGATGGTGGGCATGGCGGTGCCGACGATGGTCTGGTCCAGGGAGGACAGGAACATGGAGGCCATCAGGGCCCCGAAGATCAGCCAGATCGTGCGCTGGTTCAGTACTACCAGCGGCTTGTCCGGCGCCGTGGTCACGGCGTGGCTCATGGAGGTGCCTTTCTGGGGGTCAGGTCGTGCGAGGTACGGAGGTTCTGCGGAGGGGTCTGCGACGAGGTTCAGGACTCGAGGTCGGCCGCGACGACGTCCACGAGCTGCGCGACGACAGCGGGCAGGTGGTCGGCCGGGTTGCCCGTGTATCCGGCGTGCTCCCAGGCGACGAGGGCGGTGCGCAGCATGAGCAGGACGAGCATCGTGAGCAGCTCGGTGTCGGTGTCGAACGGGGTGGTCGCGCGGCGGGCCTCGAAGAGCTCGCCGAGCCGGCTCTTGTGGCGGTCCATCCAGACCACGTGGCGCCGCAACAGGGCCGGCTCGTGCTGCATGAGGTCCATCGCCCGCATCACCCGGTCGTGGGCCTCGCCCGCCGGCGCGAGCAGCGTGGCGACCACGACCTGGAGGTCGGACAGCAGGCGGCCCGTCGGGCCGCCCTCGACGAAGGTGCGGATGACGTCCTCGGACAGCCCGGTGTCCTCCGCGCCGAGCACGGCGTCGTCCTTGGACTCGAAGTAGTTGAAGAACGTGCGGGGCGAGACGCCCGCCTCGGCGCTGATCATCTCGACGGTCACGGCGTCGAGGCCGTGCTCGGCGACGAGGTTCTGCGCCGCGTCGATCAGGGCCGCGCGCCGCGCGCGCTTCTTGCGCTCGCGCAGGCCCTGCTCGGCGGGCGAGCCCTCCAGCGCGGACACGAGCTCGCGCAGGTCCGGGACGGATCCGGAGTCAGCGGGCGCGACGGTCTCGCGCGACGAGGTGGGGGCCATGCCTCAATTCTTGCACCCCGCGCAAAAATTCATCAACTGCAAAAAGTTGAGACCGCGCTCACACCTCGCCGAACCCGGACTCGATCATCTCCACGACGGTCGTCACGGCCTCCGCGGCGCCGTCGCCGGTGGCCTCCACGCGCAGCTCGCGCCCCCGCGTGGCGCCCAGCGCCATGAGCTGGAGCACGCTGGAGGCGTCCACGCCGTCGATGGTCACGCTCGCGCCCAGCTCGGCCACCTTGCGCGACACCAGCGCCGCCGGGCGGGCGTGCAGGCCCAAGGGGTTGCGGACCGTCACGGTGCGCGAGCCCTCGGCCGCCGGGGCCGACGGCGCCTCGCCCGCCGTGGGCGACTGCGCGGCCTCGATCGCCGCGAACATCCCTACCGACGCGTTGGCCGACGCCAGGACGGCGTCGCGGTCGGCACCGCCGTGCGCCGTCACGGCCGCGGCGACAGCGCCCTCGACGAACGGCGCGCGCGCCAGCACCGCGTGCTCGGCCAGCGTGTCGTCCAGCTCCAGGGCCGCCTCGACCGTCAGCACCGAGGACCCGAGGTCCCCGAGCACGACGACGCCGCCGCCGGCGGCACCGGCACCTGCACCGCCCTCGGCCAGGACGGCGAGGACCTCCTCCAGGGTCTTCTGGATCGCGTCGAGCGAGGTGCCCAGCCCGCCGTCGGGCCCGCCGCCCACACCGCGGACCAGCACGTCGGGCGCCATCTGCCCGGCGAGCTCCGCCGCCCCGCGGGCCAGCTCGGCGGAGTGCGAGACGAGGACCAGCGCGACCCGCGCCGTCATGCCGCGCCGCGGGGGTCGGCCGACTGCGGACCGGCGAGGGCGGCGGCCAGCGCCGCGCCCAGGACCAGTGCGGTGGAGCGCGCGCCCGGGTCCTCATGACCCGCGCTGCGCTCACCCAGGTAGGAGGCACGGCCCTTGGTCGCGACCATCGGGATGGTGCCCGTCGCCGCCTTGTCCGCCGCCTCGGCCGCCGCGCGCAGCACGTCCACCTCGGAGCCGCCGTCGCCGGCCGCGGCCTCGGCCGCGTCGACGGCCGCCTGCCACGCGTCGACCATCGTCTTCTCCCCCACCGTCGCCTTGCCGCGCGAGGACACGCCCTCGAGCGCGGCCTCCAGCACGGCGACGACGGCCGGCGGGTCGACCTGCGGGCGGTCCGAGACCTTCGCCGCACGCAGGTACGCCGTGCCGTACAGCGGGCCGGACGCGCCGCCCACCGTGGACATCAGGGTCGTCGCCACGAGCTTGAGCACGTCACCGACGGTCCGCTCGTCCGCGGGAGCCGGCTGGCCGGCCGCGTCGTCGAGCCGGGCCACCACGGCCCGGAAGCCGCGATCCATGTTCTCGCCGTGGTCGCCGTCGCCGATCTGCCGGTCGAGCTCGGTGAGCTCGTCCTTCGCGTCCGCGACGGCGGCCGCCGTGCGGCGCACCCATCGCTCCGCCCAGTCCGCGTCCAGCGTCATGTCTCGGAACCCTTCCTGTCTCACCACCGGAGTGCTGCAGTGTTCACCGGCGCGTCCCAGAGGGCCTCCAGCTCGTCGTCCAGCCGGAGGACGGTGACCGATGCCCCCTGCATCTCGAGGGACGTCACGTAGTTGCCCACCAGCGACCGGGAGACCGTGACGCCGCGCTCCTCGAGAAGGCGCCGCGCTCGACCATAGACCACGTAGAGCTCGGAGAGCGGGGTGCCGCCCATACCGTTGACGAACAGCAACACTCGGTCGCCGCCGTCCAGGGCGAGGTCGTCGGCCACGGGGGTCAGGAGCATCTCCGTGACCTGGTCGGCGCCGACCGCGGGCACGCGGTGCCGGCCGGGCTCGCCGTGGATGCCGATGCCCACCTCGATCTCGTCCTCGCCCAGGTCGAAGCTGGGCCGGCCCACGTGCGGCACGGTGGGCGCGGCCAGCGCCACGCCCATGGTCCGGACGTTCGCGATCACGCGCTCGGCGACGGCGGCCACGCCCGCGAGGTCCACGCCCCGGGCCGCGGCGGCGCCCGCGATCTTCTCGACGGCCACGGTGCCGGCCACCCCGCGCCGGCCGGCGGTGTACAGGGAGTCCTCGACGGCGACGTCGTCGTTCACCAGCACCGAGGCGACCTGGACGCCCTCGGCCTCGGCGAGCTCCACGGCGGTCTCGAAGTTGAGCACGTCGCCCGTGTAGTTCTTGACGATCGTGAGCACGCCCGCACCGCCGTCGGCGGCCTGGATCGCGGGCTGGATCTGGTCCGGCGTCGGCGAGGTGAACACGGCGCCCGGGACGGCGGCGTCGAGCATGCCGTCACCCACGAAACCCGCGTGCAGGGGCTCGTGCCCCGACCCGCCGCCGCTGACCAGTCCGACTTTTCCGGTGACCGCGCCTCCGGCGCGGCTGACGAAGACCGGTGAGGTACTGACCTGCACCAGGTCCGCGTGCGCGAGCGCGAAGCCGGCCAGGGAGTCGGCGACGGCGTCGGCGGGATCGTTCAGCAGCTTCTTCACGACGACCTCCTCGCGGGACTGTGCGGCCCGGCGACGGCGCCGGGCCCGCGAACACGTCCCCTGGGGTTCATGTAACACCACGCCGGGCCGGGGCGTACAGGAGAGGCGGGGCCGGGCGCACACGTCACCCGGGTGACGTGTGCGCCCAGGGCGCGGATCAGGCGCGACAGGCGCTCGTGCTCAGGCGCGGACGGCTCAGGCGCGGCCGACCAGGGTCCGTGCGTCCGCGACCGTCACCACGGAACCGGTCACGAGCACGCCCGTGCCGGCGGCGGCGCCCGCCGTCTCGTCGGCCTCCGCCAGGTCCGCCGCGATCTGGAGCGCCTCGTCGAGCCGGTCGGCCACGTGCACGCGGTCCTCGCCGAAGACCTCGCGCGCCACCTCGGCGAGGTCCTCGGGCTCGGCGGACCGGTCCGAGGAGTTCCGGGTGACCACGATCTCCGCGATCGACGGCTCCAGGACGGACAGGAACCCCTCCGAGTCCTTGTCCGCCATGACCGCGACGACGGCCACGACCCGCTCCAGGTTGAACGACTCCCCGAGCGCGTCCACCAGGGCCTCGGCGCCGGCGGGGTTGTGGGCGACGTCGACCAGCACCGTGGGGCTGGAGCGCACCAGCTCGAGGCGGCCCGGGACCTGGACGTCGGCGAAGCCCGCCTCGACGATCTCGGCGCCGAGCGCGCGGCCGCCGCTGATCAGGGCCTCCGTGGCAGCGAGCGCCAGCAGCGCGTTGTGCGCCTGGTGGGCGCCGTGCAGGGGCAGGAAGATCTCGGTGTAGAGGCCGGCGGGCGTGCGCAGGTCGACGAGCTGCCCGCCGACGGCGATGCGGCGGTCAGCGACCTCCAGGTCGACGCCCTCGCGGATGAGGTGGGCGTTGACGGACCGGGCGCGGTCGAGGATCGGTTCGAGGGCGGCGTCGGGCTGCTCGGCGATGACCGCGACGGCGTCCTTCTTGATGATCCCGGACTTCTCGGTGGCGATCTCCTCGATCGTGGAGCCGAGCCACCGCTCATGGTCCATGGCGACGGGCGTGATGACGGCGACCTCGCCGTCGACCACGTTGGTGGAGTCCCAGGTGCCGCCCATGCCCACCTCGATGATCGCGACGTCGACGGGCGCGTCCGCGAACGCGGCGAAGGCCATGACGGTGAGCACCTCGAAGAAGCTCAGGCGCGGCCCGCCCTTCTCCTGGGACTCGCGGTCGGCGACGCCGATGTAGGGCGCGACGTCCTCGAACACCTCGACGAACCGCTCGGGTGTGAGCGGCTCGCCGTCCACGGCGATGCGTTCCGTGACGCTCGTGAGGTGCGGGGAGGTGAACCGGCCGGTGCGCAGCCCGTGCTCGCGCACCAGGCGCTCGACCATGGCGGCCGTGGAGGACTTGCCGTTGGTCCCCGTGATGTGGACTGTGCGGTAGGCGCGGTGCGGGTCGCCGAGCAGCTCGAGGACACGCTCGACGCGGGCCATGGTGGGGTCGATGTCGAATTCAGGGGCTCGTGCCGCGATCTCGCGACGTACTGCTTCAAAGGCTTCGTCCACGAGACGAGGATAGGGTTCCGAGATCAACGTTGCCGATCTCGTTCGGGGGCTCAGCAGGTGTCGGACGAGCAGCAGACGTCGGACGTGACAGGTGATCTCGCGGCCCGGTGGCTGGATCTGGAGCGGATCTTCAGCCACGACCAGTACGAGGGCGGGGGCCCGCCGTCGCCGGCGTCGACCGCGACGAGTGTGTCGGAACCGACACCGGGTCTGCTGGAGGTCGCCGGGGCCTTGCGGCCGCATGTCGTGGTCACCGCTCCGCACGCGACCAACCACGAGCGTGACGGCGCGACAAAGGTCGCGGACCGGGGCACAGGCGGGCTCGCAGTCCTGCTTGCCGAGCTGACCGGTTGCACGGCGCTCGTGGCCCTGGGTACCCCCGGGGACGCGAACTACGACGAGGAGCACCCGCTCAAGCAGCGGCTGGCCGAGCTGCGCCCGACTGTCGTCATCGACCTGCACGGCATGCGGAGCCGTCCGGAGTCCGACGTAGACCTCGGTACGGGCTCCGGCCTTGTCCCCTCACCGGTCGTGGCCGCGCTGAACGACAGCGACATCCGTGTCACGACGAACGAGGTGTTCGACGCCATGCGGCCGACCACCGTCACATCCTTCGCACAGGCGCTCGGCATCGCTGCGGTCCAGGTGGAGATCGGTGCCCACCTGAGGTTGCCGTCGGGCGGCCCGGAGGAGCTCTCCCGGCTGGTCGCCGCCCTGGTCACCGCGATCGACCGGACGAAGACTGCCCCGACGTCCCGCTTCACGACCGTGCCCGTGAAGATCCCCTCGGGGCTTCCGACCGTCGTCTTGCACTCCCGTGTCCTGTCCGGGATCAACGGACCGGTGCCGGTCACGGTCAGCACTGACGCCCGCTCGATCGTCGCCTGGGCATGGAGCGCGGCAGCGGACGGGGTCCCAGAAGGCGCCCGCGGCCTCCTGCCCGGTGAGATCGGTGTCAGCCGCGGAACGCACGACACCGTGAACGCCGACACCGAGCTGTCGGTGCGCGTGCCGCCGGTCGTACCGCTGCAGACGAGGGCCGCCCTCGCTCGCGACATGCCGGCCGCTGACGAGGTGCAGGTGAATCCTGCCGACGTCGTACCGGGCACGTACCTTCTGGTGCGGAACGGCGTCACAGCGTGGGTCCGCGCCGTGGCGCGCGGCCACGTGCGGCGGGGCAGCGTCCGACTCGCCTACCAGCTCCGTCTCCTTATCGCCGCGGACGGTGCCGCGGACGACGCCCTCGTCGCGCTCGTGGCCGCGCCCCCCGAAGTGATCCGGCACCGGGCGCGAGGCACGTGGTCCCGTCGGCTCGGTGGAGCGGTCGACACCACGATGGAGCACCTCTGGCGTGCGCTCTTCCGCGCACCGGAGTTCTCCGCCCGAGTGGTCCAGGCGCACGCGGGTGACGACGGTGCACCGGTCGTCACGTTGCATCCGGCGGTGTTCGACCGCATCGGCATCGAGTCAGGTCAGCAGGTACTCGTCCGCTGGGGAGGTCGGGAGGTCGCCGCGCTCGCCGTCGCCGACCACGACCCGCCAGAGACGGGAACGCCGCCCGACTCGATCAAGCGAGTGCAGCGCGTCAACCGGCTGTGGCCCCACCTGCCCGAGGGGATGTCGCCACACGTCGTGGTTCGCATGTCGGCTCGCCTCCGCGGCGAGCTGGGCGCGCCTGTGGCCACGGTAGTCACCGTACGGCGCCGCGTGCGGCCGGTCCTGGTCGGAAATCTCAACGCCCTGGTGGTCCCCCTGGCCAGCCTGGTGCTGGCGGGTGCCGCGCTCCCCGACCCGCACTGGCCCACCCTGGGTCTGGGGACGGCACTGATGTCCGTGTTCGCACTTGCCCGCCTACGCATCCCCCGGCCACGGAGCGAGGCGCGGGTCGACCAGCGCTGGGTGGAGGAGATGGCCGACTCCAGCAGTGTCTCCGGTCATGGCACGGATCGGACGGTGAGAAGGTAGGCAGGTGACCGCCCAGCATCTTCCCGGAGACGGCCCCTTCTTCGAGGAGTGGAGCGCCAGGCAACCCGGCACACGCCGGTCCCTCGACCGCGCACTCGCCGTCGGGGAGGCTATCGGCACGTGGGACGGCACGCCGCCGGTGCTCACGGTGGTGGGGTCCAAGGGCAAGGGCACGACGGCGGTACACGCCGCCGCGGCGCTGTCCGCCACGCTCGTCACGGGGCATCGCCCGGCCCATGTGGGTCTGATCTCCTCGCCAGGTCTGCGAACGAACCGGGAACGCATCCGGGTCGAGGGTCGGGCCATCTCGCCCGAGGAGTACGAGGATCTCGCGCAGACTCTGGACCGCGCCCGGCGCTCGGTCCCGTCCGGCCACGGCGGATACCTGTCGCCCACGGGAGCGTTCACGATCGCAGGAGCCGCGTGGGCCGCAGCCCAGGGCTCCGACGTGCTCGTCCTTGAGGAAGGGCTGGGCGGACGGTCCGACGAGATCAGCCTGTTCGAGCCGCGCGTGGTCGCGGTGACCAGGGTGTTCTACGAGCACGGCGACCTGCTCGGCCCCACGCTGGGTGACGTGGCGCGCGACCTGCTCGGCGTAGTCGGACCGGCGACGCGCACGATCGTGACGGTGGAACAGGACGCCGAGGTGACCCCGCTCGTCGAGGAGACCGCCGCAAGATTCGGTACGGGGCTGGTGACCGTGCGGAGGGGATCGCCGACATCAGCTCCGGCAGGGCTGGCGCCGATCACGAGGCTGAACGCCGCTCTCGGGGAAGCCGCCGCGCGCGTCATGGCCACCACGCTCGGCTGGCCGGTGGACGACGACCTGGCCGAGGCCGCCCTCGCGAGCGTGCGCGTCCCGGGGCGGCTGAGCCGGCACGTGCGTGACGGTGTGCCCGTCATGGTCGACGGCGCGATCTCCCCTGAGGGTGTCGCGGCAGCGGTCGCGGACTACCGGCGATGGCACGGCCACCTCGACACGGTCGTGGCGAGCTTCCCGGACACGAAGGACGTCGAGGCCTGCTTTGCCGAGCTCCGCGGGTTCGACCGCGTGATTCCGGCTCGCGCGGACGACTACCTGAAGTTCTCCCGGGCCGAGGCCCTGCACGGCGAAGTGCTGGACGCGCGGATCGCCATAGCGCGGGGCGTGGAGATCGCTGGCTCCGCAGGGGGCGGATGCCTGCTGATGGGCACGCAGTCATACGTGGGCATCGCGCTGGACGTGCTGGACGTCGAGACCGACACCGCGTTCGACAGCCCGCAGCCGCGGGGCACCTGACCGACCGATTCTGCGGACGCTGGCGAACCACACGTCTGTGTTGCGGCATTTCACCCTGTCGAGAACGATGACACCGCGGCGTCGGACGTGATGCGCAAGGTTCATCGAGGGGGAACCACAGCATGGGTCGAAAGAACACGGTGCACCGCACGATCGGTGTCGGGGTCGCGGCAGCGGCGCTCGCCGCGTCGGCGGTGGTCTCGGTTCCGGCGACGGCCGGCAGTCTCGGCCAGGGGGCGGACCAGGTCGGGCCGACCCGGGCGGAGACCGCGTCGGGGCGTGCCGCCCTGGAGTCCGCCGTGGACCACACCGCGCACGCCGCCACGGCGCTGGCCGGCGATCCCGGCTATGCCGGTGTCGCCGTCGACTACGACGCCGCGCGGGTGACCGTCTCGTGGAAGGGCGACGTGCCGGCATCGGTCGGCGCGCTGGCGGAGCAGGTTCCCGCGGGGGTGACCGTCGACGTCGCGCGGGCCGCGCTGAGCGAGGCGGACCTGCACGGCGCGAGCACCCGGCTGCTGGACGGCCAGCGGGCGGCGCACGGTCCGGACGCCGTGGTCGCGGCGATGCCGGCCGGTGACTACGCCGGTCTGGTCGTGGAGGTCAGCCGGGACTCGGCCGCCGCCCGGACGGCAGACCTGGCCGAGAACCTGGCGGCCGCGGCCGGCGTCCCGGTTCAGGTCGAGCTCGTCGACGACGGCGTCCAGCCCACTGCCGTCAGCCGCCGCAACGACGCCGCGCCGTGGAGCGCCGGCGGCGCGATGGCCACCAGCAGCGGCTCCGACTACTGCACCACGGGCTTCTCGATCGTCACGGCCGCCGGCAACCACAAGATCGTCAGCGCGGCGCACTGCAACGCGGGGATCGGCTCCCTGGTGCGCGACGGCGAGGGCCAGCAGCTGGGCAAGGTCACCAATCGCGCCCTCGAGATCGACGCCGAGCTCATCGACCCGGTCGGCGAGCCCGAGACGTCGGGTTCGGTGTTCGGCGGGCCGTGGAACGCGTCGAGCGTCAACTCGCGTTACGAGTTCCCGGTCGTCGGGGTGCAGCAGCCCGCCGTGGGGCAGAACATCTGCTCCTCAGGGGCCGTCACGGGCGAGCACTGCGGGGCCAAGGTCCGCGCCGTCGACGTCGCGTGGAGCTGCGGCAAGAAGACCTGCCACGGCTTCCGGGCCAGCCGGGACGACGGCGGCGTCGTCGTGGGCGGCGGCGACAGCGGCGGGCCGATGTACGCCGTCATCGACGGCAAGGCGTACGCCCGCGGCATGATCGACGGCGGCTCCAACCGGCGAAGCTGCGGCAGCACCTCGGTGACCACGCAGTGCTTCTCGTATGTCTACGGCATCCCGATGGTGGACATCCTCGCCACGTGGGACGCCCGCATCGACAGCTGACGCCGCCCGCGCTCCGCGGGCGGCGTCAGCCGACGGTCATCTCAGCGGACGGGCTCAGGCCTTGGCGACCGTCACGGCGCGCTCCGGCCCGGCGCTCACGGTGAGCGTCGCCGCCAGCGTCTCTCGGGAGACCAGGTCGCGGTGCGCCTCGACGGCGGCGACCCACTCGGCGGGGACCGTGAGGTCCAGTGTGATGCGGTCGGCGACCTGCAGGCCCGCGGCCTTGCGCGCGTCCTGCACGTCCCGCACCACGTCGCGGGCGTAGCCCTCCGCCAGCAGCACGTCGTCGAGCTCGAGGTCGAGCACCACGAACCCGCCGCCGGCCAGCACGCTCGCCGCCGTGGTGGGCTCCGCTGCGGCGTCGGCCCCGGCGGAGTCGCCGGCGACGACGGTGGTCAGCTCGTACTCGCTCTCGAGCAGCTCGACGTCGCCGTCCGCCGTCGCGACCACCACGGCCCCCCCACCGGACACGGACCAGGCGCCGGCCTTCGCCGCCTTGATCACGGCCTGCACGCCGCGGCCCAGGCGCGGGCCCGCCGCGCGGGCGTTGACCGCGAGCCGCTCCGTGACGCCGAACGACGCCGCGACCTCGGGCGAGAACTCGACGAGGCGCACCTCCTTGACGTTCAGCTCCGTCTCCAGCAGCCCGGTGAACGGCGCGACGCCGTCCGGGTCCGCGACGGCCACGACGAGCGACCGCAGCGGCTGCCGCACGCGCAGCTTGTTCGCCTTGCGCAGCGCCAGCGTCTGCGACACCACGGCCCGCGCGGACTCGACGGCGGCCACGAGCGCGTCGTCGGCCGCCAGGACCTCACCCTCGCGGGAGCCGGGCGCCAGCGACGGCCAGTCCGCCAGGTGCACGGAGCGCTCGCCGGTCAGGCCGCGCCAGACCTCCTCCGTGAGCAGCGGCGCGAGCGGCGCCATGACGCGGCACAGCACCTCGAGCGCCGTCGACAGGGTGTCGAACGCGTCGGCGTCCTCGGCCCAGAAGCGGTCCCGCTGCGTGCGCACGTACCAGTTGGTCAGGGCGTCCAGGTACTGGCGCACCGAGTCGCAGGCACCTGCGATGTCGTACGTGTCGAGCTGCTCGGTCACGTCCGCGAGCAGGCCGCGCGTGCGCGCCAGCAGGTAGCGGTCCATGACGGGCAGGCCGGCCACGCGCTCCGGCGTCAGCGGCTGCGCCGCGTAGCCGGCGCCGTCGTTCGCGGCGTTGGCGTACAGCGTGAAGAAGTAGTAGGTGCTCCACAGGGGCAGCAGCACCTGGCGGACGGCGTCGCGGATGCCGTCCTCCGTGACGATGAGGTTGCCGCCCCGCAGGATCGGCGACGCCATGAGGAACCAGCGCATCGCGTCGGAGCCGTCGCGGTCGAAGACCTCGTTGACGTCCGGGTAGTTCTTCAGCGACTTGCTCATCTTGCGGCCGTCGGAGCCCAGCACGATGCCGTGCGAGACCGCCGTCTTGAACGCGGGCCGGTCGAACAGCGCCGTGGACAGCACGTGCATCATGTAGAACCAGCCGCGCGTCTGGCCGATGTACTCCACGATGAAGTCGCCCGGGAAGTGGTGCTCGAACCAGTCCGCGTTCTCGAACGGGTAGTGCACCTGGCCGTAGGGCATGGAGCCGGAGTCGAACCAGACGTCCAGCACGTCCTCGACGCGGCGCATCGTGGACTGCCCGGTCGGGTCGTCCGGGTTCGGCCGGGTCAGGTCGTCGACGAACGGCCGGTGCAGGTTCGGCTTGCCGTCCTTGTCGAGCGGCAGGCGCCCGAAGTCCCGCTCCAGGTCCTCGAACGACCCGTAGACGTCGATCCGCGGGTACGCCGGGTTGTCGCTCTTCCAGACCGGCACGGGCGAGCCCCAGAACCGGTTGCGCGTGATCGACCAGTCGCGGGCGTTCTCCAGCCACTTGCCGAACTGGCCGTCCTTGATGTGCTCGGGCACCCAGGTGATCTCCTGGTTCAGCTCGCCCATGCGGTCCTTGAACTTCGTCACCTCGACGAACCACGAGGACACGCCCATGTAGATCAGCGGGTTGCGGCAGCGCCAGCAGTGCGGGTAGGAGTGCGCGTACTGCTCGCGGCGCAGCAGCACGGTGCCCGGCGTCGTCCGCCCGGCCTCGTCGTCGCCCGCGCCGCGCGTGCGCGCCTTGAGGTGGTCGATGATCGGGGCGTTCGCCGCGAAGACCTGCAGGCCCGCGTACTCCTCGACCGGGAAGGTGAACGCGCCGTCGGCCCCCACGGGGATCACCGGGTCCACACCCTCGCGGTCGCTGACCTGCTTGTCCTCCTCACCGAAGGCGCCGGCGTTGTGCACCAGGCCGGTGCCGTCCGTCGTGGTGACGAAGTCGGCCTCGACCACGCGGTGCGCGCCCGGGTGGCCCTCGAAGTAGGCGAACGGCGGCTCGTAGGTCGCGCCGAGCAGGTCGCTCCCCTTGAGCCGGCCGACGACGGTCGGCTCCTCGGCACCCTCGTCCGTGAGCTCGCGGGCGTACGCCGCCACGCGGGCCTCCGCGAGCACGTACCGCTGCGGGGTGCCGGTGAACGACGACTCGACGATCGCGTAGTCGACGTCCGGCCCCACCATGACGAGCAGGTTGGACGGCAGGGTCCACGGCGTGGTGGTCCAGATGAGCAGGTGGTCGTCCACGCGCAGCGTGTCCGCGCCGGACGGCACCTCGGTCACACGGAAGCCGACCGTGACGGCCGGGTCCTGCCGCTGCTGATAGACGTCGTCGTCCATGCGCAGCTCGTGGTTGCTCAGCGGCGTCTGGTCGTTCCAGCAGTAGGGCAGCACGCGGAAGCCCTCGTAGATCAGGCCCTTGTCGAACAGCGACTTGAAGGCCCAGATGACGCTCTCCATGAACGTCGGGTTCAGGGTCTTGTAGTCGTTCTCGAAGTCCACCCAGCGCGCCTGCCGCGTGACGTACGTGCGCCACTCGTCGGTGTACTTGAGCACGCTGGAGCGGCAGGCCTCGTTGAACTTGTCGATGCCCAGCTCGACGATCTCTTCCTTGGTCTTGATACCGAGCTGGCTCATGGCCTCCAGCTCCGCCGGCAGGCCGTGCGTGTCCCAGCCGAAGCGGCGCTCGACGCGCTGCCCGCGCATGGTGCGGTAGCGCGGCACGACGTCCTTCGCGTACCCGGTCAGCAGGTGGCCGTAGTGCGGCAGGCCGTTGGCGAACGGCGGGCCGTCGTAGAAGACGAACTCGTTGCTGCCGTTCTCGCCGGCGGGGCGGGCGTCGACCGACGCGCGGAAGGTGTCGTCCTGCTCCCAGTACGCGAGGATGTCGCGTTCGAGGTCGGGCAGGCTGGGCGACGCGGGGACGGCGCTCTCGGCGTCGCTGGGACGGTGCAGCGGATAGGCCATGGTTCTTCTGGCTCCTGGCGGGTACGCGGTTCGGCAGCAGGTGGACTTCTGTGGTGCTCTGCTGCGAGGACGCCGCACCTGGGTGCGCCGCGGTACCACCCCGCTTGCCGCCCGCATGCGCGGTCGGCCGCTCGTTGACGGCTGTGACGGGCCTACCCGTCCGGTTCTACTGGGGCTCCCCGATGCCTGACGGCGTGAGGTGACCTGTTCTTCCGGAGGCTCACCGGTGATGGCCGGGTCGATGCCTGTGGGGTAATCGTACCGAACCGCGGCAACCGGAAAGATCCTGCGTGCAACCTGATCGGACCCGGGACACGTCCATGGGTCATGAGCACAATCAGCGAAGCGACCGGTCCGCCGGTCCGCACCTCTCGGCAGGCCGGGCCGGCGGCGAGCCCGGACGGCGCGCCCGGGTTCTCGGTGGTCCGTACCGGCACGTCCGCCGAGGAGCAGTTCCGGCTCTTCGCCGTCGAGCACACCGCGGCGTTGCACCGCATCGCCTACCTCCTGTGCGGTGACGACCACCGCGCGCACGACCTCACCCAGATCGCGCTCGAACGCACCTACCGCCGCTGGTCCCGGATCAACGGCAACCCGTTCGCCTACGCCCGGAAGGTGCTGGCCACCGCCCGCATCGACGGGTGGCGGCGCACCCGCCGCGAGGTGCTCCGGCCGCCGGAGGACGTGGCCGTCGCGCAAGAGGTGCGGCAGGACGCCGTCGGCGACGGGGGCGACGGCGGTGCGCAGGTCGCGGAGCGGGAACGCCTCGTGCGGGCGCTCCGGCAGCTCGGGCCGGGCCAGCGGCGGGTCGTGGTGCTGCGGCACCTGCTCGACCGGTCGGAGGCCGACGTCGCCGAGGAGCTCGGCGTCAGCATCGGAAACGTGAAGTCCCAGGGCGCACGCGGCCTCGCCCGCCTGCGCGCACTGCTCTCGGAAGGACAGGACGCATGACCAGGAACGACCGCACCCCGGAACCGCTCGACGACGGCTGGGTGGCCCACCTGCGCGACGTGGGCGACGGCGTGGTGCCGCCGACCCCTGCCGACGCCCACGCGCTGGCGAGCGTCGCGGTGCGCCGCACGCGCACCCGCCGCGCGGCCCTCGTGGCCGGCGGCGGGGTGACGGCGGTGGCTGCCTTCGCGGGCGCCGCGTTCGCCCTCGGCGGCCCGACGGCGTCCGGGGAGCTGCTCCCGGGGACGGCGGTGTCTTCGGCCTCGGCCTCCGCCTCCGCCGATCCGGTCGCCGCGGATCCGGTCGCCACGGAGGTCCCCGCAGGGTGGCACACGCACGAGCTGGCGGGCCTCACGTACTCGCTGCCGCCCGACATCGTGACCAGCGGACCGGTCGAGGACGAGCCCGGAATCACGTCGGACATGTGGCACAGCGAGACGGACCCCGACGCCCCGCCGTTCCTCCGGATGGCGTACTACGACGAGGGCTCCGAGGGCGAGGCCTGGCCGGGCATCGCCGAGCGGACCGGCGGCGAACCGTTCGACCTGCCGGGGGCCGAGAGCGCCCTCGAGTTCGACGTCGCCGCCGAGGTCTACGGGCTGCCCGCCGGCAGCGAGGTCCCTGACGACCAGAAGGGCCCGACGATGCTGGTCATCGAGCCGGCCACCGGCCCGGGCGCGTACTTCATCACCCTCAACCTGCCCCACGAATCGGCCGAGCAGTTCGTCACCTCCTTCGAGGCAACCCTGTCGCTCGGCTGACCCAACCACCCCGTGTTGACCACAGCGGTTGCTGCCAGAGGGACGCCAGATCTGGCAGCAACTGCTGTGGTCAACGCCAGCGCCTGTGGCTAGCAACGATGGGCAATCGGCATCATCGGGTGTAATCGTGGGGTGTCCTCCAGGGAAGTCGTACCGCCGCAGCTCCTCGGGCTCGCACAGAGACAGGGTGGGCTCGTGTCCGCCGAGCAGTGCGAGGCCCTCGGCGTCGGGCCGTCGCGGCGACGCAATCTCGTCGCCCGGGGCGCATGGCACCGGGTGACCCGCGGAGTCTTCGACACGGGCGCCACACCTGCCGACGTGCACCCTCACGACGCCGCGCGGTTGCGCGCGGTCTGGTCGACGCTCCTGGCCAACCGGCGCGCGATCGCCGTCGGGACGTGCGCCCTGATGCTGCATGGCGTCCGCGGGCTGCCCCGGCGCCTCGACCCCGAGTCGGCTCTTCCGCGCGGTGCGGCGGGACGAGCACGCGACGGGGCCACGCTGCGGCAGTACGTGACCCGGGCCGAGACGGTCCGGATCCACGGTCGCGAGGTGGTCGAGGCAGAGCTCGCCCTGGTCCAGGCGCTGCCGACACTGAGCAGGGACGACGCCGTGGCGAGCCTCGACAGCGCCCTGCACCAGGGCCTGATCGAGCCGACGCAGCTGGTGACGATCCGCCGTCGGCTGCGACGCCGACGGGACTCGCTCAAGGTGATCCCCTGGCTCGCCCTCGTGGACGGCCGCGCCGAGTCACCGCCCGAGAGCCACGCCCGCCTGCGGCTGCACGACGCCGGGATCGCGCCTGACGACCTGCAGCGGGACTTCTTCGACTCCGCGGGCCGGTTTCTCGGCAGGGCCGACATGGTCTGGCACCTGGGTGGCGGCCGCTGGCTGATCGTCGAGATCGACTCGCAGGAGTTCCACGGCACGGACAGGCAGGTGGAGCATGACGCGGTGCGCCAGAACGGGCTTCTCGGCGAGGGCCGGAACATCATCCTGCGCTTCTTCCCGACCCATCTGACCACGGGCGACATCGTCGACCGGGTCGCCAAGATCCTGACCCGCGAGAAGTGGCGCCCCCGGCGGCCCCTCCCACCTCCGTTGACCACAGCAGTTCCTGCCGGTCCGGCGCCATTCTTGGCAGCAACTGCTGTGGTCGACGACCTGGCAGGAACTGCTGTGGTCAACGGCTAGATGGCGCGCGGGGTGGCTGGATCGGTGGCGACGTCGGCGGCGGGGTCAGCCGACGGCGCGGCATCCGCGGCGGCCGGGTCCGGAGCCTCGCGGTAGCGGCGGCTCAGGAGGCGGTAGTACCTGCTCGACAGCGCGTAGCCCGTCAGCGCGAGGCCGAGCACGGCCACGAGCACGAACACGAGCGCGATGCCCCGGGCGTCACCCGTGCCGAACCAGTCGCCGATCCAGCGGGCGCCGGTGCCGCCGTCGCGCATGAACGGGATGAAGAAGAACTGCGTGAGCGGGCTGATCAGGAAGGCCGTGAGCGGCGAGGCGGCCTGCTCCACCGACTGCGCGAACCCGAACACCCGCCCCTGACGCTCGTAGGGCACGACCTTCTGCAGCACTGTCTGCTCGGAGGCCTCGACGTACGGCATCGCCATCATGTAGACGGCGAGCCCGGCCACGAGCCACACCACCGAGGCCTGCATCGGGAAGACGACGGTGACCGCCCACAGGCCCAGGTTGACCAGCAGGATGGTGCGCACCGGGTTGGACCCGAGGCCTGTGCGGGCGATGAGCAGGCCGGCCACGATCATCAGGGCGCTGAGCCCGCCCCAGACCAGACCCCACGCCTGCACGGACATCATCGACAGCCCGTACGGGTCCATGAGCGCCATGAACGCACCGCCCAGCAGGTTGTTCAGTGCGGTGAACGCGATGAGCGCCCACATCCCGGGGATGCTGCCGACCACTCGCATGGTGCCCCGCAGGTCGACCTTGCGGGGCTCTCCCTCAGCGGCGGCATGCGACAGCGACTCGGGGACCTTGACGAAGTGCAGGTGCACCAGCGCGACCAGGAGGACGCCGAGGGCGAGGACGAGGCACGTCCGCATCCCGTCGAAGGCCACGAGCAGGCCGCTGATCACCGACGTCACGAGGAACGAGATGCCCAGGACCGTGCCGACCAGGCCGTTCGCACGGTCCCGGAGGGTGTCGTCGAAGAGGGCCGTGACCACGGTCGGGAGCGCGATGGAGCGCAGGTTGCCCGCGATCACCCCGCACATGAGGAGCACGATCAGCACCCAGAGGCGGACGCTGCCCGGGTCGGTCCACTCCTCAGCCGGCGTGAGCAGGTACATGACCAGGCAGACCGCGTAGAACGCGAACGACACCAGGGCCGAGGCCTGCATCACCAGCTTCTTGCGGTGGTGGTCCACCAGGCTGCCGAACCACACGCCGGTGCCGACCATCGCGACCAGGAACAGGCCGGCGATGACGCCCGTCGCGAAGACCGACCGGGTCTGCAGGAACACGAAGAACGTGACGGCGAACCACACCGTGTAGTTGATGACGCCCACGAGCAGCACGTTCACCAGCAGCTGGGCGAAGGTCCGCACGGTCGGGTCGGCCAGGCGAAGGCGCGGGGCGACGTCGGCGGACTGCGGTTCGTGGCTCATGGGACAACTCCAGTACCTCAACGTGGATTGAGGTCAAGGCCTGCGCTCGCACCTCATCGTTCTCCTGGTCGACGGCGCGGGCCACCGGAAGTCATCGGCGGGGGCGCCCGAGACGTCGATGAGTGATCCAGATCACATGGTCTGAGGAAATACTCTGTGGTTCACGAATGATTGACCCTGGAGGCCGCATCGGCCGGACACGACACCTCCAGGAGGAACCCGACCATGGCAACACTGCTGCACATCGACGCGAGCATCCAGGGCGACAACTCGGTCAGCAGGCAGCTCACCGCACGGGCCGCGAGCGCCTGGCACGCCGCGCACCCGGGCGGCACGGTGACCTACCGCGACCTCGGCGCCCACCCGGTGCCGCACTTCGACACGGCGGCGAACCTCAGCCGTGGCCTGCCGACCGACCAGCACACCCCCGAGCAGGCCGAGTCGTGGGCCCGGATCTCGGAGCTCGTGGGCGAGGTCGCGGCCGCCGACACGGTGCTGCTCGGCCTGCCGATCTACAACTACGGGGCGCCGAGCACGGTGAAGTCCTGGGTGGACCACCTGATGGCGCCCGGGCTGTCCATCGACCCCGAGACCGGGAAGGGCCTGCTGGGCGGCCGCGACTTCGTGGTGGTCGTCTCCCGCGGCGGCGGGTACGGCGAGGGCGCGCCGCGGCACGGCTGGGACCACGCGACGGCGTGGCTGCCGCACGGCGTGGCGATGGTGGGCCTGGAGCCGCGCTTCATCACCACCGAGCTGACGCTCGCGGGGACCAACCCCGCGATGGCCGGGCTGGTGCCGCTGGCCGAGGAGAGCCGCCGGCAGGCCGAGGCCGCCATCGACGACCTGTGGGCGCCCGCGGTCGCCACCGCCTGAGCAGCCGCTCACGGCGGAATTCCGCACGTCGCGACCCCGTGCTCCCGTAGGGTTGCAACGGGGTCGCGACGACGAAGGAGACACCGTGGAGGAGCCGCCGGTGCTGGAGCAGTCGGCACGCCGATCGGGCGCGCTCATCGACTACCTGGCCCGCCACCTGCGCCGGCGCAGCGAGTCGGCGCTGGCGCCGCTCGGCCTGCGCACCCGGCACCTCGTGGCCCTCACCGTGCTCCGCGACCGGGCGGACATCACGCAGCGGGACCTGGCCGCCGCGCTCGTGCTGGACAGCACCAACATCGTGGGGCTGCTCAACGAGCTGGAGGGCAAGCACCTCGTCGAGCGGCGGCGGTCACCGCAGGACCGGCGCCGGCACGTGGTCTCCCTGACCGACGACGGCGTCACGCTGCTCTGTCAGGCGGAGGCCGCGCTCGCCGCCGTCGAGGACGAGGTCTTCGAGACCCTGCGGCCCGAGCAGCGCGGTCAGCTCCACGAGCTGCTCGTGGCGGCGACGTCGTCGGCGTCCGCGCCGTTCTGCTGAGCGCCCGGGCCGGGCTCAGCCCACCGAGACCGTCACGGTGTGCCAGCCCGTCGCGCCGTCGGGGGCGGGCGGCGCCTCGGCCTCGGTCTGGACCAGGCCGTCGGCGTCCGTGGCGCGCACCGCCAGCGTGTGGTTGCCCGCGGCCAGGTCGATCGAGGTGTGCCACTGGCGCCACGTGTCGGGACCGACCGTCTCGGCGAGCTCGGCGGTGACCCAGTCGCCGTCGTCGGCCCGGACCTCCACCTTGCCGATGCCCGTGTGCTGCGCCCAGGCGACGCCGGCCACGGTCACCGCGCCGGCCGGCGCGGAGCCGCGCGGCACGTCGATGCGCGACTCGATCTTGATCGGTCCCAGCGCGGACCAGCCGCGCGGCGTCCAGTAGCCCTGGTCGGCGTCGAAGGTGGTGACCTCCAGCGACGTGACCCACTTGGTGGCCGACACGTACCCGTACAGCCCGGGCACCACGAGCCGCGCGGGGAAGCCGTGCTCCACGGGCAGCGGCTCGCCGTTCATGCCGATCGCGAGCAGGCTGTCGCGGTCGGGGTCCTGCAGCACCTCCAGCGGCGTGCCGGCGGTGAAGCCGTCGTCGCTCCGGGAGAGCACCATGTCGGCGCCGGCGCGCGGCTTGGCGCGCTCCAGCAGCGCGCGGATCGGGTAGCCGAGCCACAGCGCGTTGCCGATGAGGTCGCCGCCCACGGTGTTGCTCACGCAGGCCAGCGTCACGTGGTGCTCCTCCAGCGGGAGCGCGAGGAGCTCGTCCCAGGTGATCGTGAACGGCTCCTCCACGAGGCCGTGGACCTGCAGCGACCAGTCCTTCGGGTCGACCTGCGGCACGATCAGCGCGGTGTCGATGCGGTAGAAGTCCGGGTTCGGCGTGACGTACGGGGTGAGGCCGTCGAGCTTCAGGTCGGCGCCCGCGGGCACCGCGGGCGCCGTCGTACGTGCGGTGGGCAGGCGGAGCTTCTCCCGCACGGCGCTCACCGCCGTCGAACCCGCCGAAAGCACGCGCGAGCCCACCAGCGCCAGCGCGGCCACGCCCACGGCGATGCCGGAGACGGTCAGGAACCCGCGGCGGTCCACCTCGCCGCCCGACGCCGCACCGCCGGCGCCCCCGCTGCCCGACGCCGTGCGCCGGGCCGGTACCGGGCGCAGCCGCGCCACGGCCGCCCGCAGCAGGAGCACCCCGGCGCCCAGCCCGACGATGCTGGGCAGCGCCCACAGCGGCGTCGCGTCCGGGCGCAGCACCGCGACCATGGCCCCGACCACGCCGACGGCGCCCATCAGCAGCGCGCCGAACGGCGGCCGGCGCAGCTCCAGCCAACCGGCGAGCGCCGCGCCCAGGGCGAGCACCACGCCCATCGTCCCGAGCAGGACGGCCTTGTCGTTGGTGCCGAACCATTGCACTGCGAAGTCCTTGAGCCAGCCGGGCACCGCGTCGACCACGGCGGCGCCGCCCGCGAAGAGCGTGCTCGCGCCGGGTGCGACGACGGCGGCGACGAGCTCCGCGACGGCGAGGCCCGCGCCTCCGGCGAGCACGCCCGCCAGCGCGGCCCAGCCCGTGTCGCCCGGGGTGCGGTTGGCCTGCGGGGCCACCGGGCTCTCGGTTGCCTGAGTCATGAGCTCAGCCTGGCACGGGTTGCTGTGCGGACCGAGCCCGGACGCGGATCATGACGATCTTGTAAGAACTCGCCCGGACCGGCCCTGGGACGTGCGGGCGGCGATCAGACCCCGGTGCCGCGCACGATCTTCGAGTTGTGCGCCTGCGCCCGCGGCCGCACGGTGACGAGGTCGATGTTGACGTGGTCGGGGCGGGACAGGGTCCAGGCGATGGTGTCGGCGATGTCGTCGGCCACCAGTGGCGTGTAGCCCTCGTAGACGGCGGCGGCCTTCGCGGCGTCGCCGCCGAACCGGACCAGCGAGAACTCCTCGGTCGCCACCGCGCCGGGGGCCACCTCGATGACGCGCACCGGCTCGCCCGCGATCTCCCAGCGCAGCGTCTGGGACAGCATGTGCTCGGCGTGCTTGGCACCCGTGTACCCGGCACCGCCCTCGTAGGCGCCCTGGGCGGCCGTCGAGGTCACGTTCACCACGTCGGCCACGCCCTTGGCGGCGCCCGCCGCCCGCAGCAGCGGGAGCACGGCCTTGGTCACGCGCAGCGTGCCGAGCACGTTGATCTCGTACATCTGCCGCCAGCCGTCGACGTCGGCGGCCTCCACGCGGTCCAGCCCGAGCGCGCCGCCCGCGTTGTTCACCACGGCGTCGAGCCCGCCGGTCGCGGCGAGGTGCTCCGCGAGCGCGGCGACGGCTGCGTCGTCGGTCACGTCGACGGCGTAGACCTCGCAGCCCGTCTCGGCCGCGAGCGCCTCCAGGCGGTCCACTCGCCGGGCCGCGGCCACGACGTCCCAGCCGTCGGCGCGCAGCCGGCGGGCGGTCGCGGCACCGATGCCCGACGACGCACCGGTCACCAGGGCGCGTCGGGTCGGCGTGGTCTCGGAACCGGTCTGCGGGGCGGTGCTGTCGCTCATGGCCGCACCCTAACGTCGGCGGCCGCTCGCCGTCGGCCGGGTCCGACGCCGAGAGCGAAAGCGCCCGGAACGCGCAGGTCGGCCGGTGTAATGTGGCGGCCGGGTCGCGGGCCACGCTTTGGCCCGCCGATGCGGCTCTCGTCGTGAGCCGCTTCCCCGCCCGGACGCGAGATGGCGCGTCGCTGTGCACCCATGGCACCCCAGCCATGGGCTGTTCGTCGACCCTTGGAGCCATCGCGTGAACCCCCGCCCTGCCGCCCGTGCGTCCCGTACGTCCCGTGCGTCCCGTTCGCATCGCCCGTCCGCACGGACCGTCGTCCTGCCCGCCGTCGTCGCCGCGGCGGCCCTCGCCCTCGCCGCCTGCTCGGCCACCGCGCCCGCTGCGGTGGACGCCGGGGGCGCGTCCCCGGCGTCGGCCGGATTCCCCGTCACCCTGGACAACTGCGGGTTCGAGACCGAGGTCACCGCGCCGCCGGAACGGGTGGTGACCATCAAGTCGTCCACCACGGAGATGCTGCTGGCGCTCGGCCTCGGCGACCGGATCGTCGGCTCGGCGTTCCTCGACGGGCCGGTGCCGGACTCCCTGGAGACCGTCCCCGCCGTGGAGGAGCCGTTCGCCGACGAGGCGCCCGGCTCCGAGGCCACGCTCGAGCTCGAGCCCGACCTGGTCTACGCCGGCTGGGAGTCCAACCTGACGGCGGAGACCGCGGGCGACCGCGAGACCCTCGCCAAGCTCGGCGTCGCCACGTACGTCTCCCCCGCCGCCTGCAAGGAGGACGGGTACATGCCGGACCCGCTCACCTTCGACACGGTGTTCGCGGAGATCGAGGAGGTCGGCTCCCTGTTCGACGCCGACGACGCCGCGGCCGCCCTCGTCGAGGAGCAGCGGGCGACCCTGGACGCGATCGAGCCCGACGACCGCGGCCTGACGGCGCTGTGGTGGTCCTCGGGCGACGACACCCCGTACGTCGGCGCGGGCATCGGCGCGCCCCAGATGATCATGGAGGCGGCTGGGCTGACCAACGTCGCGGCCGACGTCCACGACACCTGGACGTCGCTCGGCTGGGAGAACGTGGTCGAGGCCGACCCCGACGTGATCGTCCTGGTCGACGCCGCGTGGAACCCGGCGGACGCGAAGATCGAGGCGCTGGGGTCCAACCCGGCCACCCGCGAGATGTCCGCGGTCAAGGACGGGCGGTACGTCGTGCTGCCCTTCCCGGCGACCGAGGCCGGCGTGCGGAACGTCGACGCCGTGGCCTCGGTGGTGGACCAGCTGGCGGACCTCGACCGGTGAGCGGTCCCGTGCCGGACGGGCCGAGCCGACCCGTCGTGTCCCCGCGGCCGGGTGGCTGGCTCGCCCTGCCCGCCGCGGCGCTCGTCCTCGTGCTGAGCGTCGGCGTGGCGGTGACGATCGGCCCGGCGGACCTGGCCCTGTCCGAGGTCGGCCGGTCGCTCGCGACGCATCTCGGGCTCGGCGGGCCGCTCGGGCTGGAGCCGCTGTCCGCGCTGCGCGACGGCATGGTGTGGCAGCTCCGGATGCCCCGCATCCTGACGGCTGCGGCCGTCGGCGCGGGCCTGGCGGTCTGCGGCGCGGTGATGCAGTCACTGACCCGCAACCCGCTCGCCGACCCGTACCTGCTGGGGCTGTCCTCGGGCGCGTCGCTGGGCGCCGTCCTGGTGCTGCTGGCGGGCGTCCCGCTGCTGCTGCCGGTCGCGGCGTTCGCCGGCGCGGTCGGCGCGCTCGCCCTGGCGCTCACCCTGGCCGGGGCGCTCGGCACGATCACGCCCACGCGCACCGTGCTGGCAGGACTGGCGATCAGCCAGCTCTGCGCGGCGGCCGTGTCGTTCGTGATCTTCTGGTCGGCCAAAGGCGACGCGTTCCGTGAGGTGCTGTCGTGGCTGATGGGGTCGGTCGCGTCCGCGACCTGGACGTCGGTCGCGATCGCCGGCGGCGCCGTCCTGGTGCTCGGCACGCTGCTCGCGCTGACCGGGTCCGTGCTGGACGCGTTCACGTTCGGCGACACCGCGGCCGCCGCCCTGGGCGTGCCCGTGAACCGGGCCCGGTGGATCCTGCTGATCGGCGTGGCGCTGCTGACCGGCGCGCTCGTGTCGCAGAGCGGGTCCATCGGGTTCGTCGGGCTGATCCTGCCGCACGCGGTGCGGCTGTTCACGGGGGCGCGGCACCGCCTGCTGCTGCCGCTGTCCGCGCTGGCCGGCGCGTCGTTCCTGGTCTGGGCCGACACGCTGGCCCGCACGGTGTTCGAGCCGCGCGAGCTGCCGGTCGGCATCGTCACCGCGGCGATCGGCGCCCCGGTCTTCGCGTTCCTCCTGTGGAAGGGAAACCAGCGGTGAGTGCTGGGTATCTGTCGGGCACGGACCCCCTGACCCCGCAGCCGGCCCGCACCCAACGGGTGGGGCTGGCAGCCGAGGGGGTGTTCTGGGAGATCTCGTCGCGGGCGATCCTGGACGACGTCGGGGTGGTCGCCCCGGCCGGCGCCGTCACCGGGCTGCTCGGCCCGAACGGGTCCGGCAAGTCGACCCTGCTGCGCGTGCTGGCCGGGGTACAGCAGGCGGGGCGCACGCCGTCGTCCGCCGGGCCGGCCACCACGTTCGACGGCGCTGACCTGGCCGCGCTGCCCCGGCGCGAGCGCGCCCGTGTGCTCGCCCTCGTGGAGCAGGACGCCACGACCGACCTGCCGCTGACCGTGCTCGACGCCGTGCTGCTCGGCCGCATCCCCCACCGCTCGCTGCTGGCGGGCGACTCCGACGCGGACCGGGCGGCCGCGCGGGCGGCCCTCGACGCCGCGGGCGCCAAGGAGCTCGCGGACCGCGAGGTCGGCACGCTGTCGGGCGGCGAGCGCCAGCGCGTGCACATGGCCCGGGCCCTGGCGCAGCAGCCCCGCCTGCTGCTGCTCGACGAGCCGACCAACCACCTGGACATCTCGGCCCAGCTGGACGCGATGCGGGTGCTGCGCGACCTCGCGGCGGACGGCGTGACCGTCGTCGCCGCCCTGCACGACCTCAACCTCGCCGCCTCGACCTGCGACCACCTGGTGCTGCTCGACCACGGCCGGGTGGTCGCGGCGGGCCCCGTCGCCGAGGTGCTGGTCCCGGAGGTGCTGGAGCCGGTCTACGGCGTCCGGGTGGACGTGCTGCGCCACCCGCGGACGGGCCGGCCGGTGCTCTCCTTCGAGCGCGGCTGACGCATCCGGCCGCGTCCTGGGGCTGACGGATGCGCGGACCTGTTCCATGATGGGAGCCATGGCCGCACCAGAGTTCGTCGTCCAGGCAGGCAAGGTTCTCAACCCGTGGGTGCTCCGCGTCGCCGGACGCATCCCGCCGTGGGTGGTGCTGCACCACGTGGGCCGCCGCTCCGGGGTGGAGTACCGCACTCCCCTGGTCGCGTTCGCGGCCCGGCCCGGGGAGGAAGTCCTGGCGGTGCTGCCGCTGCCGTGGGGCTCGGGCACCGACTGGGCCCGCAACACGATGAGCGCCGGAACCGTGCGCCTGACGCGCGGCGGGGCCGACTTCGTGGTCAAGGACGTGCGGCTCGTGCCCGCGTACGAGGCCGTCGGCTGGCTCGGGGCGGTGCCGTCGCGGCTCCTGTCGGCGGTCGGCATCGAGGAGTGCCTGGTGGGGACCCTGCACAAGGGCTGACGCCCAGGTCAGGCCAGGTTTCCGGCCGGACAGCGGCCGGGTGGTGGCCGCGTGTCACCGGGCACCCCGGCGCGGGAGTATGTTTCGCGTCGTGATCTTGCGCACAGCCACGCTGTCCGACGCCGCCGCGGTCGCCCAGGTGCACCACACCACCTGGGTCACGACCTACGGGGCGATCCTCCCGCCCGAGTTCTGGGCCACGGCCACGCTCGAGCGCCGCATCACGACGTGGGAGCGGTGGCTGTCGAACGGCGCGGCGCCCGTGGTCGCCGACGCCGACGGCGAGGTGGTCGGCATCGCGATGGCCGGCGACGCCGTCGAGCAGGAGGACGTGCTGCCCGTGCGCGCCCGGCAGCTCTACCTGCTCTACGTGCTGGCGGCCTACCACGGGACCGGCGTCGGGCAGGCGCTGCTGGACGCCGTGGTGCCGCCCGGTACCCCGGCCCAGCTCTGGGTCGCCGAGGACAACCCGCGGGCGCGGCGCTTCTACGAGCGCAACGGCTTCGTCCTGGAGGGCGCGCGGGTGGTCGACACCAGCACCGCTGACCTGGCCGAGGTCAGGATGGTCAGGTAGTCGGGTTACCGTTCCCCTCATGTCAGACTTCCACGTCCGCGCCTCGACCCCCGACGACGCCGTCGGCATCGCCGCCGTGCACTGGACCACCCGGCGCGCCATGTTCGAGGACCTCCTGCCGCCCGAGCACTGGAACACCGAGACCCTCGGCACCCGCACCGAGGGCTGGATGCGGATCCTGGCCGCCGGCAACAAGGCGCTCGTCGCCGAGGTGGGCGACAAGATCGTCGGCTTCGCGATGAAGAACCCGTCCGGCCCGCACCTCGGGCAGCCCCCGGCCAAGCCGATCGAGCTGCACGAGCTGTACGTCGACCCGGCCTTCCACGGCACCAACGTGGGCCACGCGCTGCTGGAGAACATCCTCCCGCCCGGCACGTCGGCCCAGGTCTGGACGTTCGCGTCCAACCCGCGGGCACGCAAGTTCCTGCAGCGGGCCGGCTTCCTGCCCGACGGCGTCACCGCGACGGACCCGGACACGGACCTGCTGGAGGTCCGCCTCGTCCGCTGAGCGCTGACCCGCGGCCGGGACTGGTCGGCAGTTCGCGGGTGGTCGGCACGGGGGCCAGCCCGGGAATGAGGTCGATCCGGGGCGGGGCGCGTGCCAGGATTCCCGGATGACCAGCGCCTACAGCGTCGAGCTGTTCGATGATCCGGCGGCCGTCCTGGACGTCGCGGGCGACCTGCTGGCCGCCCAGCCCGTGGTCTGGAGCGTCGTCGCGTCGGTGACGCGCCAGGCCGCCCGGTCGTTCACCCCCGGCGGGCCGCGCCCGGAGCACCCGATGTGGTGGGCCGTCGTGCGGGAGCGGGGTGTCGCAGTCGCCGTGTCGATGCGGACGATGCCGCACGCGCCTCACACCGTCTGGGTGCCCGACCTGCCGGAGGAGGCCGCGCGGCTGCTCGCCCGGGCCGCCCTGGACCGGACGGCCCGCGCGGGCGACGCCCCGCTGACCTCGGCGAACGGCCCCGTGGCCGCCGTCCGCGCGTTCACTGACGAGGTGCTGCGGACCACCGGCGGCACCGTGCGCGAGGACCGGCCGGAGCGGCTGTGGGAGGCGACGCGGATCGTGCGGCCCGACCCGCCGCCGTCGGGCCACGCCCGGCTCGCCACGCTCGCCGACCTGGACGTGGTCACCGCGTGGTTCGACGTGTTCCACACGGAGGCCGACGCCCAGGCGGGCCGCGCGCCCGACGAGGACGCGGAGCCGCTGCGGATCGGCGGCGCCCGGGAGCGGATCGAGGACGGCGACGTCTGGCTCTGGGACGTCGACGGCGAGGTGGTACAACTGACCGGCGCCCGGCCGCCGTCGTTCGGCGTGGTGCGGATCGGCCCCGTCTACACCCCGCGCGAGCACCGCGGGCGCGGCTACGCCCGGGCGCTCGTGGCCGACGTCGCGCAGCGCGTGCTCGACGACGGCGACCGGGTCTGTCTCTACACCGACCGGGGCAACCCGGTGTCGAACCGCGTGTACGCGGCGATCGGGTTCGAGCCGGTGCTCGACCAGGTCAACCTGGCCGTCGACCAGGTCGTGCGGCCGGGCCAGGCGGTAGCGTCCGCGCCGGGGGCCACGCCGGACACCACGCCAGAGACCGCCCCGGAACGGACGCCGCCGTCCGTTCCCGCGACGAAGGAGAGCTGATGGGACGCAGGGCGATCATCTTCCACGGGACCAACGCCGACCCGGCGTGGATCTGGTACCCGTGGCTCGCGGACAAGCTGCGGCAGCGCGGGTACGACGTCGAGACGCCCCACCACCCGGGGACCAACGTCGAGCCGGTGGCGACGTTCCTGCCCACGGTGCTGGCCGCGCACACGTTCGACGAGAACACCGTGCTCGTGGGGCACTCCGGCGGGGCCGCCCTGCTGCTCGCGCTCCTGGAGCACCTCGACGTGACGGTGGCGCAGGCGGTGCTGGTGGGCGGCTACTCGACCAACCCGAACCCCGGCCCCGAGCCGGTGCTGCAGGAGTCCTACGACTGGGACGCGATTCGCGCGCACGTCCGGGACCTGGTGTTCCTCAACTCCGTGACCGACGAGTTCGGCTGCGACGCCGAGCAGGGCCGGGCGATGTTCGACCGGCTCGGCGGCACGCTCGTGGTGCGCGACGACGGGCACTTCACCGCGGACACCCTGGAGATCGCGGACCGGCTGATCCCCTGACGCGGCGACCGGCCCGGCGGCGCCTGACACCGACCAGAGCGGCTACCCGGCCAGGAACCCCAGCAGGCCGCGGTCGAAGGCCGCGGGCTGCTCGATGTTCGCGGCGTGGCCGTCCCGCGCGATGACCGCTGCCCGCCCGCGGGGCGCGAGCTGGGCCGCCGCTGCAGCGTGGCCGGGGGGCCAGAGCTCGCTCTCGGCGCCCGCCACGAACAGGGCGGGTACGTCGCACCGTTCGATCACCGGCCGCCAGTCGGCCCGGGCGTGGTCGGCGAGAACCTCCAGCTCCGGGTCGGTGATGGTGCGGGAGCCGCCGGCCAGCGCCCGCAGCAGGCGCACGGTGCGCATCCCGCGTGCCCACACAGACCTGCCGTGCCCGGTGGGCGGCGGGCCGGCCGCGAAGTACGTGTCGCGGTTCGACTCGTCGTAGCCGTAGTACCCGTACGGCCAGTCGGCGGTGTTGAGCATCTTCGGCGTCTGGTCCACGATCACGACGCTGCGCAGGCGCGCCGTGCCGTGCTCGTCCACGTACGCCCACACGGTGTTGCCGCCCATCGACCCGCCCACCAGGGTCACGTCGTGCAGGTCGAGCTGCTCCAGCACCGCCCCGACGTCGCGGGCACGCCGCCGCATCGTGGTGCCGGGCGCCATCGGCTCGGTGGCGCCGTGCCCCGGCAGGTCGACGGCGAGCACGCGGTAGCCCGCCCGCGCCAGTGCGGGGAGCTGGAACCGCCAGGAGGTGGCGGCCGCCCTGAACCCCGCGAGCAGCACCACCGGTCTGCCGTCGGCGGGACCCCGCTCGGTGAGGTCGAGCCGGACGCCGTCAGCGGTGCGCAGGTGCATGCGGCCACAGTAGCCAGGGCCGGCGGCGGACCGCCCTGCGAGACGGTCGGCCACCGGCGGGCCGCCGCGACATACTGGCGGCGATGCGACCCGAACGGCTCACTCTCCATGCCCGTGACCTGACGACACGCTCCCTGGACTGGATGGACCAGCAGTGGGACCCCGCAGCAGGGCTGCTGCGAGCGCCCGAGGAACCCGGCGGCGGCCACGGCGCGCCGGTGGGGCACCTGGTCCGCGAGACCGGCTGGTACGCCGTCGGCCTGCTCGCGCGGAACCTGCCCGCCCGGGACGACGCGGAGGCCGACGCCGAACGCGCCCGGCACGCCCTGGGCCGGGTGCTGGACCATCAGCTCGACGCCCCGGGGACGCCGTTTCACGGCACCTGGCTGCGCAGCCCGCACGAGCCGCTCCCGACGGCGGACTCCGTCGCGTGGCGCGACTACGACCCGAACTGGCGCGAGTTCATCGGCACGACCCTGGTGGTCGTGGCCAACGAGTTCCCCGAGGCCCTGGCGGGTGACCTGGGCCCACGCGTCCAGGCCGCGCTGCGGCTGGCCGTCGAGGGGTCGCTCGCGCGCGGCGTCGGCGCGCACTACACGAACATCGCGCTGATGGCGGCATTCCTGCTGCAGGACGCCGCCGTCCGCCTGGGCGAACCCGCCTGGGAGGCGCCGGCGCTGCGGCTCGCCGAGCAGGTGCTGGCCCGGTTCCGGGTGGACGGCACGTTCGACGAGTACAACTCGCCCACCTACTACGGCATCGACCTGTACGCGCTGGCGCTGTGGCGCCGGTACGCGCACCAGCCCCTGCTGCGCGACGGCGGCGCGGAGATGGAGGCGGTCCTCTGGCAGGACACCGCGCGGCGGTACCACGCGGGCCTGCGCAACCTCGCCGGCCCCTACGACCGCAGCTACGGCATGGACCTGCGGCACTACGCCTCGGGGATCGGGCTGTGGATCTGGGCGGCCGTCGGGCGCGACCTGGCGCCGTTCCCCGAGACCGAACGGCCGTTCCGGCACGCGTGGGACCTGGCGCTCGGCCCCGTGGTCGCGGTCCTGGGCGCCGAGGTGCCGGACGACGCCCTGGCGCACCTGACAGGGTTCCGCGGCGAGCGGCAGGTGGACCAGGTGATCGTGCGCGACCCGCTCCGGGTCGCCACCTCATGGGTCGGCGAGCGCCTGCTGGTCGGCGCGGAGGACGTCGGGGGCGAGCGCGGGAACCTGGCCGACCAGTTCCACCCGGCGACGGTGCACTGGCTGGTTGACGGTGGCGCTGGTGCAGGCGGCGCTGCCGCCGACGCGGGCTGGATCCGGCTGGTCTGCGACCTGGCCGTCGACGCCCGGGCCGACGGGCCGTCACTGACACTGACCTGCGCGCGGCACGACGGCGGGGACCTCGCGTTCGCGTTCCACGTCCGGGTCCCGGAGGCCGACCTGGGCGGCCGCTCGGCGCGCGACCTGGTCACAGACGGTGTCCCCTTCGCTGATCTGACGGCCGAGCGCTGGGCGCTGCCCGGCCTTGAGGTCACGCTGGACACGGCCGCCGAGCTGGTCGCCGTCGAGCCCGACGCCACGGACAACACCTGGTGGCTGCGCTACGTGGCCCGCGCCGTTCCCGCCGGTCGGCCCGTGCGGTTCCGGATCGGCCTGCGCGCCGACCGCCTGGGCTGACGAGTCTCGCCGTCGTCCGGCGCCGACGGGCCTCGCTGCTCTGAGCAGTGCTGCTCACGGCAGATCCGCCTCCCCGGGGCCGGCCCGGGGAGGCACGGTGAGGTCATGACCGAATCACCGCAGCCCCCGCAGTTCGGCGAGCGCTCCCGGCGCGACCTGTTCGAGCGGCGTGTCCTGGTCCTGGACGGATCGCTCGACGACGACAACGGCACGCTTCTGATGACACAGCTCATCACGCTGGCGACGGAGGACCCGTCGTCGGACATCGACCTCTGGATCCACTCGCCCGGCGGGTCGGTGCCGGCGATGCTCGCCATCCGCGACATCATGCGGACCATTCCCAACGACGTCTCCACGCTCGTGCTGGGCATCGCCTACAGCGCGGGCCAGTTCCTGCTCTCGGCGGGCACGCACGGCAAGCGCCGCGCGCTGCCCAACGCCCGGGTGCTGATGCACCAGGGGTCCGCCGGGATCGCGGGCACCGCCGTCGACATCGAGCTGCAGGCGGACGACCTGCGGCACACTCGCGACACCATTCTGCGGCTGGTCTCCGAGGACACCGGGCAGCCGGTCGAGCGGGTCTTCGAGGACTCGCTGCACGACCACTGGTACACCGCCGAGGAGGCGCGGGAGTTCGGGTTCATCGACACGATCGTGGGCGGCTTCGACGGCATCCGGCCGCGGGAGCGCGCCCGGACCGGGTTCGCCGCGACCGTCGGAACGGCCACCGAGGGGGATGCCCGATGAGCAGCTACACCATCCCGAACGTCATCGCCGCGCACCCGCGGGGCGAGCGGATCATGGACGTCTACTCGCAGCTCCTCAGCGAGCGGATCATCTACCTGGGCACCGCGATCGACGCCGGTGTGGCCAACGCCCTGATCGCCCAGCTCATCCACCTGGAGTCGAGCAGCCCGGACAGCGACATCCAGCTCTACATCAACTGCGAGGGCGGCGACCCGAGCGCCGGCATGGCCATCTACGACACCATGCGGTACATCCGGCCGCAGGTGTCGACCACCGTCGTGGGGCAGGCCGTCGCCGTCGGCGCCGTGCTGCTCGCCGCGGGGGCCGAGGGCAAGCGGGCCGCGCTGCCGCACGCCCGCGTCATCCTCCACCAGCCCGCGGCGCAGGGCCGCGGGGCGATCCCGGACCTGATCCTGCAGGCCGACGAGGTGGTGCGCATCCGTGCCGACATGGAGGCGGCGCTCTCCCGGCACACCGGGCAGAGCCTCGGCACGCTGCGTACCGACACCGACCGGGACCGCATCTTCACGGCGGGCGCCGCGCGCGAGTACGGCCTGCTGGACCACGTGATCGAGCAGCGCTGACCTGGCCGTGGTCCGGGCCTGGTCGCGGTGGCGATCAGGCCCGGACGCCCGGTCGGCGGGGCCTACGCCGCCAGCGCGAAGGCCGCCTGGCAGGTCGGCTGCCCCCAGGCGTCCCGAACGGTGACCAGCCGATCGGCGACGGCGCTGACCAGGTCGACCAGCGTGACGTCCAGCGCCCCGGTGATCGCCGCGATCATCTCGCTCGACGGCTCCTTGACCCCGCGCTCGATCTCCGAGAGGTACTGCGGCGAGATCCCGGCCCGGCGCGCCGTCTGGTCGAGGGTCTCGCCGCGCACGTGCCGCAGGTGCCGCAGGCGTTCGCCGAGCATGTGCCGCAACAGCGGCTCACGGCCCGTCCGGGTCGACGGCGGCGGGGGCCCGGTCTCCTCGGGCGCCCCGTCATGGGCTGTGGGCTGTGGCGGGGCGGTATCGGCCATGCCTCCGAGGGTAGGGCCGCCCGGCCGGCCGGTCCTGGGGTTCTGCTCAGAGCAGCGGGCGACCGGGACGTCGCAGGCGCCATCAGGCACTATGGAGGCATGGCTACCGAGCTCTGGATCACCGGCGACCCCGACACCGACCGGCTGCTGAGCGACGACCCGTTCGCCCTGCTGGTCGGCATGCTGCTCGACCAGCAGTTCCCGATGGAGCACGCCTTCGCCGGCCCCGGCAAGATCCGCGACCGGATGGGCTCGTTCGACGTCCGCGCCATCGCCGAGGCCGACCCGGACGAGTTCGTGACGATGGCGACCACTCCCCCGGCGATCCACCGCTACGGGCGGTCGATGGCGGGCCGCGTGCTGGAGCTCGCCCACACCGTCGTGGACGAGTACGACGGCGACGCCGCGCGCATCTGGACCGCACCCGGCGCCGACGGCGACGCCCCGACCGGCGCCGAGGTGCTCAAGCGGCTCAACGCCCTGCCGGGCTACGGCGAGCGCAAGGCCAAGATCTTCCTCGCCCTGCTCGGCAAGCAGCGCGGCGTCCAGCCGGCGGGCTGGCGGGAAGCGGCGGGCGAGTTCGGCGAGGACGGGTCCCGCCGCTCCATCGCGGACGTGACCAGCGCGGAGACGCTGCAGGAGGTCCGCGCGTTCAAGAAGGCGCAGAAGGCGGCCGCCAAGTCCAAGGCCTGACCCGCTCACCGCGGCCCGGGTCACGCCCGGACCGCGGTGAACCCGTCACAGGCTCTCGGCCTGAGCGATGTCCTCGCGCGTCCAGTCGGGCAGCAGGTGGTCGTAGAACTCGGCGACCTCCTCGGCGGGCGTGTCCTCCGGCGACTTGCCGGAGAACCCGTCCTCGCACCCGGGAGCCGGCATCTTCCAGACGCCGCCCGCCACCAGCTGCGCGCCCACCTGCGGGAACCGGTCGAAGTCGCACCGCTGCCCGTAGTCGCCGCACTGGACGCGGCCACCGTCACCCAGGTCGACGTACGACGCCACCTGCTGCACGTCTCCGCCCCGGCGCGCCTGGGCAAATCCCGACGCGCAGTCGATCGACGTCCAGCCGCCGGCGGACTCCTCGCCGGCAGAACCGTTCTGCAGGCCCGTCATCGACACCCCGGCCAGGGCGAACGTCGCCCCCGCCTCCTGACCTGGCTCGACCTGGACACCGTCGAGGCTCGTGTCCTCGAACGACGAGGTGCCCGACGCCGACCGGAACACCGACCCGAACAGCACCGCCCCGTCAAAGCGCGAGCCCTCGAGCTTCCCGCCGATCTCCGCCGACGGTGCGAAGAGGTTGACGGCCGAGACGCCCTCCAACGAACCGTCCACCAGGAGGGCGCCCGTGAGGTTCGCGCCGTCCAGCTTCGCGCCGGTCAGGTCCGCCCCCGTGAAGTCCGCGCAGGTCTCCACCCGGTCCCTCGACCAGCCACCGGCGGCGTCGAAGTGGACCGGGCACCCGAGGTCCATCCCGGAGAGGTCGGCGCCCCGCAGGTTCATCCCGCGGAACGGCTTGACCCCTTCCGGCGCGTCGCGGATCGTCTCGCGGATGAAGGTCACGTTGGCGAGCACCTGGTCCCGCTCGGCACGCTCGGCCTCGACCGCCTGCGTCCGGCTCTCCCGCTCGTCGTCGATCCAGGCCTGGTAACCGGCCAGCAACACGCCGACCACCAGGCTGGAGACGACGCCGATCGTCACGTCGATCAGCCAGCGGCGGTCCGGCCGTTCCCGGGTCGGCGGGGTGTCGGACGGCGGCTCGGCCGGCCCGGGCGAGGGCTCGGGCCGCGGCGGAGCCTCCTCGAGAAGTGCGTTCATCGCGTGCGCTGTCTCCAGTCATTTCGAACAAAGCGGACACAGCATGCCCAAGGTCCCGGGGCAGCGCAAGGTAAGTCGGGCGGGCCGGGAACCGGCGGTATCCACGGGCAGGACGGCGCTTGACTCCGGCACGTTCCGGGAGCACGCTGTGACAGATATCGTTGCAGTGTCACAGCGGCGCGGGGTCGCAGCAGGAGGAAGCATGGTCGACAGCACCAGGCGCCGGGACGCGCTGCTCGACGCCGCCGTCGTCCTGCTGCTGAGCCGCGGCTACGACAAGCTGACCATGGTCGACGTCGCCGAGGCGGCCGACCTCAGCCGGACCATCGTCTACCGCCACTTCGCCTCGAAGCGGGAGCTGGTGGACGCGGTGGCGGCTCGCGCCCTGGCCGACTACGCCGTCCGCTGGCGCCGGGGGCTGCGTGACGAGCCCACGCCGGGAACGCCCGCGAGCATCTACCGGGCGGGTTTCCGCGTGGTGGCCCGCGACCCGCTGCTCACCGCGATCGCCACCCGGGACCGCGACGTCTTCGGCCGGTACCTGCGCGACCCCGCGGCGACCATGCCCGGCCCGGCGGGTCCGGGGTTCCTCGGCGACTTCCTCGCCCTGCAGCAGCAGGCCGGCGTGATCCGCGACGGCGTGGACCTCGCGTCCGTCGCCATCGTCCTGGAGGCCCTCACGGCCGCGATCATGACCGCCATCCAGCAGCACCAGGACCGGCCGGACAGCCCGTCACCCGAGGCGTTGATCGACACGGTCACCGAGATGATCGACCGGATGCTGACGCCGGACGAGCCGGACACCGCGGCCGCCATGGCGCTGCTCGACGGCCTGCTCGACCGGCGCTAGCTCGTCATCTTCCCTCTTCGACGAAGGACGAACATGCAGATCACGATCCTCACCGCCGGCTCGCGCGGCGACGTCGAGCCGTTGCTCGGCCTGGCCGTGGCGCTCCGCGACCAGGGCCACCACCCGACCGTCGTCGGCTCGCCGGACTTCGCGGAGCTGGCGGCGTCCTACGGCACCGAGTTCGAGCCGTTCGGGCCGGTCCTGCCCAAGTACGCGGACAACCCGGAGCTTGTCGACCTGGTCGAGTCGGGCAACATGCTGCGGTTCATGGCCTACGGCGCCAAGACCCGCAAGCAGATGCTGCCGCAGATCATCGACGACATCTGGCGCGCCACGAAGCACAGCGAGGCCATCCTCTACAAGGGCCCGACGACGCTGTACGGGTACAGCGTCGCGGAGAAGCTCGGCATCCCGTGCGCCGACCTGCAGTTCTTCCCGGTCACGCCCACCCGCGAGTTCCCGACGTTCTTTCTCGGCGACGGCCGCAGCCGCGGCGCGCTCCTGGACCGGGCGGGCTGGTGGGGCACCGACCAGCTGATCTGGCGCACCATGCAACGGCCCGGCGTGAACCGGCAGCGGCGCGAGGTGCTCGGCCTGCCCCCGCTGCGCACCAACGCGCGCCTGCTGCAGGACCGGCAGGACATGCCGCTGTACTACGCCTACAGCCCGCTCGTGCTGCCCCGCCCGGCCGACTGGCACCCCCGGATCCAGGTCACCGGCTACCTGCCCACGAGCGCCCCGGCGGGCTGGGAGCCGCCCGCGGAGCTCGCCCGGTTCCTCGCCGCGGGCGAGCCGCCGGTGTCGTTCGGCCTCGGCAGCGTGCCGACGGCGCAGCCCGGCCGGCTGGTCGACGCTTTCCTGGAGGCCCTCGACCGCACCGGGCGCCGCGGCATCCTCATCGGCGGCTGGGCCGACCTCGGCCGGGACCGCGAGCTCCCCGACCACGTGCTGCGTATCGAGTCCGCCCCGTACGACTGGCTGTTCCCGCGCCTCGCGGCGGCGATCCACCACGGTGGCGCCGGCACGACGGCGGCGGGCCTGCGCGCCGGCATCCCCACGATCCTGACGCCGGTGGCCGTGGACCAGTTCAGCTGGGGCCGGCGCGTGGCCGACCTCGGCGTCGGCCCGGAGCCCGTCCCCGTCAAGGTGCTCGACGCCGACCGCCTCACCGCCGCGCTGACCCAGGCCATCTCCGACGACGCAATGCGCGAGCGGGCCGCCCGGCTGGGCGAACGGCTGCGTCAGGAGGACGGCATCGGCCGGACGGCGGAGCTGTTCACGGACTACCTGCGCACGGCCCGGGCCCCGGCGGCCCGCTGACCCCGCCTACCTCTTGCCGACCCGCTCGACCTTGACCGGGGTGCCGGTCAGCAGGAGATCCAGGTCCCCGTCGTCAGCGGTGAGGACGACCACCGGGCCGCGCAGCGTCAGCGCGGTCGCCGCGACCACGGCATCGACGGTCATGTCACGAGCCTTGCGCCGTGACGAGGTCGCGCTCGCGCGCAGGCGTCCGGCGTCGTACCCGATCTCCGCGGTGACCTCCTCGACCCGGAGGGCTTTGGCCGCACGCCGGACTCTCGCGTCTCGGGCGGTTCCGTCGGTGACCTCCGCGAGCGTGACGGCCGAAGCGTGCAGGGTCGAGTCAGTGCGACGGGCGACAGTTGCCCAGGCCTGCATCTGCCGCCCGTCGTCGGCGAGGGCGGACAGCGCCTCGGAGTCCAGCAAGATCGAGTGGGGGCCGACGATCACCGGGCAAGCCTTGCCATGATCGCCGCGACCTCGTCCTCGTCGACGGCGCCGTGCTCAGCCTCCATGCCCTGCAGGACGTCGTCGAGGGCATCCCGTTCGAGCTGCCGTGCGACTGCGCCGGCGACATAGGCGGAGAACCCGCGTGACCCTGCCCGAGCGCGCACGCCCTCGGAGGTGGACACGGGCATGGAGACGGAATGCTTCTCGATACCGGCGGCAGCAGACATACGCCAATCCTACTTGGAGTAGGAATAGCGGGCCAGGGCCGGCGCCGTCACCGCCGCCGGTAGGCCGTGGCCAGGACCGAGACCGTGACCTCCGAAGGCAGGGTGTCCTCGTCGTTCAGGTCCGCCTCCGTGACGTGGCGCGCGCTCGGCGTCATGAGCACCAGGTCGACCGCCTCCTGCCGGGTCAGGGGCGTCGTGTACTCGACCTCCTCCGTGCGCGCGGCCTCGAAGTACGGGTCCAGCGCCTGGTGCAGGCGCTCCTCCTTGGCGGGGTCGACGGTCACCATCCCGGGGACCTGACGGCGCAGCTCGGCCAGGTGCCCGCCGAACGGCCGCACGACGACCAGCACCCCGCCCGGCCGCAGCACGCGGTGGAACTCGGCCGGGTTGCGCGGGGCGAACACGTCCAGCACCACGTCGACCTGCTCCGACGCGATCGGGAACGGCCGGAAGACGTCCCAGGTCGCGGCCGCGGCCCGGTCATGCGTCTTGGCCGCCGTCCGCAAGGCGTGCGCGGAGGTGTCCAGGCCCAGGCCGACGGCGCCGGGCAGCGCGTCCAGCACGCCCGCGAGGTAATAGCCGGTGCCGCAACCGACGTCGACGACGGTGGCGGGCGGTCCCGGCCGGCCGTCGTCGCCCCGGCCCGCGAGGTCCGTCTCGCCCGCCAGGTCCGCGACGGCGTCCCGCACGGGCGCGTACCGGCCCGCGGCCAGGAAGTCGCGGCGCGCCCGGGCCATCGGCCCGTCGTCGCCGCTGGTCGCCCGCGTGCCGGTCAGCAGGCTGACGTACCCGTGGCGGGCGACGTCGAAGCTGTGCCGGCGCGGGCAGCGCAGCGCGCCGGGCGCGGGTGCGAGCTCCGCGCCGCACGACGGGCAGCGCAGCAGCGGGAGGATCGGGTCGAGGGCGGCGGGGACGGCAACGGGCACGAGCGGACTCCTGGCAGCGGTGATCAGGACGGGCAGGGCTAGACGCGGTCCGCCGGGACCGGGTTCGCCGCCCGGCCCTCGGTCGAGAGGAGCAGCACGACGGCGTCCGGCCGCAGCCCGATCGCCTCCCGCCACCCCGGTTGCCCCAGCACGAGGCGGGCCGCGGCGAGGGTCGCGGCGCCGCACGGGCCCGCGTCGACGCCGGAGCGGGCCAGGTCGTCGACGGCGGCGGCCGCCTGGTCGTCGGAGACCGTGACCGCGCCGTCGAGCCCGTCGCGGAGCACGGGCCACGCGAGCGTGGAGACCGTGCCGCAGCAGAGCCCCGTCATGATCGTGTCCCCCACCGGAGCGGTGACCGGCCGGCCCGCACGCAGGGATGCGACCAGCCCGGCCGCACGGTCGGGCTCGACGGCGAGCAGTGTGCCGCCGTCGGCCCCCGCGGCCCGGTAGTGGCTCACCACGGCCTGGGCGAACGAGCCGACGCCGACCGGGACGACCACCAGGTCGGGCCGTGCGACGCCCAGGGCGGCGAGCTGCTCGTCGGTCTCGACGCACAGCGTCCCGTAGCCGTCGACGATCCACTGCGGGATGTCCGTGTACCCGGGCCACGAGGTGTCCTGCACCAGGACCGCCGCCGGGTCGGCGGCGGCGTCGGCCGCGGCACGGGCCACGACGTCGTCATAGTCGCCGTCGGACTCGACCGTTCGCGCGCCCTCGGCCGCGATCGCCTTCTTGGCGGCCTGCGTGATACCCGGCGGGTAGTAGATCGTCGCCGCGGCGCCGATCAGCGCGGCCACGTGAGCGACGGCGCGGCCGTGGTTCCCGTCGGTGGCGGCGTACAGCCGGACGTCGGTACCGCGGACGGCGTCGCGCACCGCGTCCAGCGAGATCGTCGCCAGGCCGAACCGCTCCCCCAGCGCGCGGGCGATCGCGTAGGACGCGCCCAGCACCTTGAAGGCCGGCAGGCCGAGCCGGCTCGACTCCTCCTTGACCAGCACCCGCCCGACCCCGAGCTCCGCGGCAAGCCGCGGCACGTCACGCAGCGGCGTGGGCGCGTATCCGGGCAGGGTGCGGTGGAAGTCGATGGCGGGCACCCGACGATTGTCCCCGACACCCCGCCCGGAGACCGCCCGTCAGAGCAGCCCGACCGCCGCGAGCGCCGTCGCCACGACGCCCGCGAGGGTGCGCACGTGGTTCCACGCGGTCCAGGGACGCCAGTAGGCGCGCCAGCCGGCGGCCTTGTCGTGTGCGGCCAGGAGCCGGTTGTTGAGCGGCACGTTCAGGGCCATCGTCACGCCGAAGGTGCCGACCAGGTAGACCGCCGCGGCCGCGAGGATCCAGACGCCGCCGTCGTGGCCGTCGACGAGGCCCCAGATGCCGGTGGCCGCCGGGACGAGGAGCGCACCGAAGAAGACGCTCATGAACGCGGGCATCGGCGCGGTCTCGTTGATGCCGTTCATCGCCGCCCCGGCGGCCTCGTCGGAGGCGCGGGCGATGCCGCTCATGACGAACGACGAGAACCCGAAGAACACCCCGGCCGACAGGCCGAGCAGCACCACCGATGCGACGGCGAAGATCGTCCAGATCATCCTGGCCTCCAGGTCAGCGCGGCGGTGCGGCGGTCGTCGACAACTCTTCCACGAACGGGCCCGGCAGTTCCAGAACTTCGCCGACAGGCGAACCGGGGCCCGCGGCACGCATCACAGCTCCCGGTGGCGGAGAGTGGACTACACATCTTGGTTGTCGACACATGTCGCCATCCAAGCGCAACAAGATCGATCGACCTGGGGAAGCCCGAACCGGCCCTCTCCCCAGCGACGCCCACGTCGTCGTGTTCTATCGGGCCCCGGACAATTCGCTCCCGGCCCGCGACTTCATCGACGAGTGCCCGACGACGATCCGCGCTCGCCTCCGTGCCGTCGTGATCGAGGTCGCTGCGGCTCCGCCGATCCGCTTTTCAGGCGGAGGCATGTGGGAAGCGATGCACGGCGAGATGCGAGGAATCTTCGAGGTACGCGTCGACGGCACCCCACGTCGCACCCACTACCGCCTTTACTGCGTACTCGACTACCAGGCCAAGGGATTCGACAAGCCCCTGCTCGCCGTGATCGACGGGCGACGGAAACCCTTCAGGACCACCCTCACCGAGCGCGACTACGCCGCCGTGAGAAAGCATGTCGCCGGCTACTGGTCGAAGAATCCGCGGTCCGTGGGTTGACGGTCACGCCACGTCCCGACCAGGTCCCGACGCCGGCCTGCGGATGCCGCGCAGCATCGGTTCCGTCACCACGCGACGCTCGTCCGCCGCCATCGGCTCGACGGACAGCTTGAGGCCCAGCGCCGCGGCGATCTCGACCACCGTGCCCAGCGTCGGGTTCGGGTTCGCCGCCGTCAGGAGACGACGCACCGCCGACCCCGTGATCCCGGTCGCGCGGGCCAGGTCGGCCTTTGTGAGCCCCTCGGCCTTGCGCGCAGCCTCAAAAGCATTGACCAGTGCGTCGAGCGCCGCGATCCGTGCGGACTCGGCCGCGAACTCACGGGCATACTCGGGATCACTGAGGTCGCGCTCGTGATCCTCCCAGAACGCGCTGCGCATCCCACTCTCCCGTCGGCGACACCTACCCATCAATGTGTAACTTCTGCGATACAGATTAGCAGGTGGGCGCGCACGACGCTCGGGTAACAGATCGGGCACACCGGACACGTTTCGCCCACGGAGTGTCGGTGTGCCGTGGAACACTTCGGGTCATGCTCGAAATTGCCACCGGTAGCGGACTCGCCTTGTCGGCGGGCCTCAACGCATGGATCCCGCTCATCTTCCTCGGCGCGCTCTCGCGCTTCACGGACCTCGTGGAGCTGCCGAGCACATGGGCGTGGCTGGAGAACGGCTGGGTGATGACGATCCTGGTCGTGCTCCTGGTGCTCGAGTTCGCCGCGGACAAGATCCCGGTGCTCGACTCGATCAACGACGTGGTGCAGACCGTCATCCGCCCCACCGCCGGCGGCATCGCGTTCGGCGCCGGCTCGATGTCGGAGACGGCGACGGTCACGGACCCGGGGGCGTTCGTGCAGTCGGGCCAGTGGATCCCGATCGTCGCGGGCGTGGTGCTCGCGCTCGGCACCCACGCGGCGAAGGCCGGCGGGCGCGTGGTCGCCAACACGGTCTCGGGCGGCACGGCGGCGCCCGTGGTCAGCGCGGCGGAGGACGCGACGAGCATCGGTGTCTCGTTCCTGGCCGTCCTGGCCCCTCTCGCGATCATCCCGGTGCTGATCCTGTTTGTGGTCGGGGTGATCATGCTGATCCGGAGCCTGACCAAGCACCGACGCGCCCGAGCGGCGGGACATGGCGGCGGGGATGCCTACTACGTCTGACGTCCAGGAGATCCAGCGAGCCCGGCTCACCTCGGTCGGCCTGGGCACGCTGGACCCCGCCCCTTCCGCCGACGACGGCGCGGTGGCCCGCGTCGTCGCCCGGCTCGGCGCCGTCCAGTCGCAGGAGCTGCACTCGTCCGCGTGGGGCGTGGCGCAGCGCCTCGCCGCGCCGGCCACGCTCGAACAGGTGCAGGCGGCGCTGGCCGACGGGTCGGTCCTGCGCACCCACATCCTCCGTCCCACCTGGCACTACGTGGTCCCCGAGGACCTGGCGCCGCTCATGACGGCCACCGCACCGCGGGTCCGTCAGGCGATGGCGTCGACGGAGCGGTCCTACGACTTCGACCACTCGCTGCTCCCCCGCCGGCACGCCGTCCTCGCCGACGCACTGGCGGATGGTCCGCGCACGCGCAAGGAGCTCGGCGTCGCGCTCGCCGAGCACGAGGACGCCCCGCTGGACGCCTGGCACCTGGGCCAGGTCATGATGCACGCGGAGCTGGACCTGATCGTGGCGAGCGGCCCGATGCGCGGCAAGCAGGCCACCTACCGGCTGCTCCCGGAGCAGCGGTCCTGGGACGAGGACGAGGCCCGCGTGCACCTGGCGCGCGCGTACGTGCGGGGGCACGGCCCCTGCCGCGCGGAGGACGTCGCCTGGTGGGGCACCCTGACCAAGACGGCGGCCCGTGCCGCGGTCGCCGACGCCGGGCTGACCCGCCACGAGATCGCCGGCCTGACCCTCTGGACCGACGGCGACCTGCCCGAGCCCGCCCCGGCGGGCACCGCGCGCCTGCTGTCCGTCTACGACGAGTTCTTCTGCCACGACTTCAAGAGCTGGCCTTCCCTGACCAGGGACGGCATGCCGAGCCGCTGGCTGTACACCGGGCTGGTGGCCGTGGACGGGCTGATCGCGGGCGGGTGGTCGCGGGTCCTCAAGGCCGAGACCGTGGAGATCACCGTCGAGCTCACGGACGACCCCTCGGCCACGGTGTGGTCGGCGCTGGAGACCGAGGCCAGTCGCTACGGGACGTTCTGCGGGCTCGAACCGACCCTGGTCCGCGGCACGGTGGGCAAGGGAACCATCGGCTGACGCGTCGCCGGCGAGCGCGCCGTCCGGCGCGGCGGGGTGGCGTGGTCCGCGGCATCGTGGGCAGACTCCGCACATGACTCGCATCGCCGTCGAAGGCCAGGCCAAGCGCACCCATCCCGCCGAGCGCGGGACCGTCAACCTGCACGTCGCGTTCTCGGGCACGCTCCGCAACGACGTCGTGGAGCAGGTGGCCCGCACCCACACGATCCTCGTGGACCAGGCCAAGGCGCACGTCGCGGCGGGCGCGGCGGAGAAGTGGGACTCCGCGTCGGTGCACTCGTACGTCTACGACGACCGGGTCAAGAACTCCGAGACGGGCGGCAAGCAGCGGATCCGGCGGTTCCGGGCCTCGGCCCGCCTGTCGGTCACGTTCCGCGACTTCGAGGTCCTGTCCACGTGGCTCGCCGACATCATGGACGTCGAGGGCGTCGAGATCGACTGGCTGAACTGGACCCTGACCGACGAGACCCGCAAGACGCTCCAGGCGGAGGCCCGCGTCGAGGCCGCCGGGGAGACCGTGGTGCGCGCCCAGTCGTACGCCGACGCCCTGGGCCTCGGCCCGGTGGCGCCCGTCGCGATCTACGAGGCGGGCCTGCGGGGCGGCAACGACGGCGGCGGCGCGCCGATGTACGCCATGCGGGCCGGCACGATGGCCGCCCCGGGCGGCGGCGCCCAGGTCGAGCTGCAGCCCCGGGACATCGACGTCGAGATCACGCTGTCCGCCGACTACGAGACGGGCCCCGTCGCCGAGGGCTGAGGCAGCACGGCGGCGGCGCGCAGCCGGTCGAGCACCAGGGCGTGGGGCACCGCGGTCGCCGTACCGCGGTGCCCCACGGTCGTGGTCGCCATGAACAGCGAGTTGAGCAGGGCCTCCTCGACGGCGTCCATCGTCGCGGCGAAGACCGGGTCGAGGTCGCCGTCGTCCACGCCGCCCGACGACGGCGCTCCCGGCGCGCTGAACGCCAGCGCGTAGTCGCCGCTGCCGCCCGCGAAGTCGGAGCCCACGCGCGCCATCGCGAACACGGCCCGGCGGGCGACGCGGCCGAGCTGACGCGCGTCGAGCGGGGCGTCGGTGGCGACCACGATCATGCAGGAGTTGCCCTCGGGCTGGAGCCCGGCGGTGGGGGCGGGCGGTCCGCCACCGTCGTCCGCCCCGATCGGGACGCCCCGCACCGTGAGCGTGCCCGAGAAGTTGGACTGCACCAGCACACCCACCGTCCAGCCGCCGACCACCCGCGACGACGTGCCGATCCCGCCCTTGAACCCGAGTGCCATGGTGCCCGTCCCGGCGCCGACGCAGCCCTCGCCGGGCAGGTCGGACGTCGCGCCGTCGAGGGCGGCGAGCACGTGCGCCTCGGTGACCGGCCGGGCGCGGATGTCGCTGAGCCGGCCGTCGTTGGTCTCGCCCACCACCGGGTTGAGCGTGCGCGTCTCCTCGTGGCCCGGGCCGGCCAGCACGTGCGTGACCAGGGCGTCCGCGGCACGGAACGCGCTCAGGGTGGCGGTCAGCAGGATCGGCGTCTCGACGGCGCCCAGCTCGGCGACCTGGGTGGCCCCGATCAGCTTGCCGAACCCGTTGCCGACGAACAGCCCGCACGGCAGGCTGCGCCGGCCCTCCTCCAGCGCGTCCGGCACGATCGCCGTGACCCCGGTGTGCAGGCGGGGCGGGTCCACGATCGTGGTGTGCCCCACCCGCACGCCGGGCACGTCCGTGATCGCGTTCAACGGCCCCGTGCTCAGCGGCCCGACCATGATCCCGAGGTCGCGCACCCGCCGGGGCTGTCGGCTGTGGTTCGTCATGGCCACAGCATCGCCGATCGGCCGGGTTCGGCGACTCAGCCCACCTTCAGCTGTTCGTCCCCGAAGTCGGCGACGAGGTGCAGCGTCCCACCGAGCGCGGCGATGTAGCGTCGCAGCACGTCCTGAGTCGACACGTCGCCCGCCTCGATCTGGGACACGCGCGCGACGGAGATGTTCATCTGCACCGCGACCTGGGCCTGCGTCATCCGCCGCTTCCGGCGCATCTCGGCCAGTCGCCAGCCCCGCGACTCATCGAGCAGTCTGCGGACGCCGTCGTCGAACGATTGCTCACCGCCTGCCGTCTCGACGGCCAGACCACGGTGCCGGGTCTCTCGCCAGTGCTTAGCACCGTCCATCAGCTACCTCACCCTCACGTTCGTCCAGGTACGTGGCGTAGATCCGCTCCGCCGCCGGAATCGCCTCCAGATGCCAGCGCCGCCACCGTCCGGACTTGTCGCCGGCAACGAGCAGGATCGCGGACCGCCACGGGTCGAAGCAGAAGAGCACTCGCACCTCGGTACGCCCTCGCGACGGAGGTCTCAGCTCCTTGAGGTTCGAGATCGTCGATCCCACGATGCTGTCCACAAGTGGCCGCCCCTCCATCGGACCGTTGTCTTCCAGGACCTGGATCGCCTCGTTCACCAGTTGATGCGACTCACGATCTGATGCGTACAGCTCATCGAGAAACTCCTCGACGCCGTCCGTGATCAGGATCTCCCATGCCAAGGCGAGTTCCCCTCTTAAGAATATCCTTGATTCTCGTTCGAGGGAAAGGCTGTCAGCCCCGGTGAGCGCTCGCACGCCGTGCCGGCATTCGTTGCGTATACGCAACAGCCCGGCAGGCACGGTCGGAACCGACTCCCGCGGCTCGGCAGAATGGCAGGGTGCACCTCGATGCCGAAACCTGCCGCTCCCGGTTCGCCGCGGCCCGGCACGCCTACCTCGCCACGGCCGGCGCCGACGGCGTGCCCCAGCTCGTGCCGGTCACGTTCGCCCTGTTCAGCGCGGCGCACGGCCCGGTGCCAGAAGCGCAGGCCCACGAGATCGTCGTCGCCGTCGACCACAAGCCCAAGACCACACGGGACCTCAAGCGGCTGCGCAACATCACGGAGAACCCGAACGTCGCCCTGCTCGTGGACCGGTACGACGACGACTGGACCCACCTCTGGTGGGTGCGGGCCGACGGCGTCGCCACGGTGGAGCACGACGGCGAGCCCCGCGCGGCGGCGCTGGACGCGCTCGCCGCGCGGTACCCGCAGTACCGCGAGCGCCGCCCGGACGGCCCGGTGATCCGGGTCCGGGTGACCCGCTGGTCGGGCTGGGCGCACGGCTGACCGCGCTCCCAGCCCGACAGGTCAAGGGCGGGTCAGACCCACTGGACGAGCTGCCACACGATCCCGTTGGGGTCGGCGAACTGGCAGTAGCGCTCGCCCCAGGGCTCGGTCTCGGGGGGCGTGACGACCTCCGCCCCGGCGGCGGAGATGCGGGCGAACTCGGTGTCGAGGTCGTCCACGACGAACGCGATCAGCAAACCCTGGCCCGCGGGGCCGGCGATCCGTTCGGGCTTGAACGTGCCGAGGCCGACCCGCAGGAACACGAGGTTGACGCCGGCCGACTCGTGCTGCAGCGACACGAACCCGTCGTCCGACATGGCCTCGGTGAACCCGAGGTGCTGCGTGGCGAACTCGGCCGACGCGGCGACGTCGGGCACGTTGAGGGACAGGGCGGTACCGGTGATCTTCAAGCTGACTCCTTGCATCTCATGACCTTGCATCCCATAACCTTGTACGGCGTACAACGTAAGATGGTTGCAGAATGTTCCCGGCCCGTCACCCCGATCCTGGAGACCCGATGCCCCGCGAGCTGATCGACCTGCTCTGGCGCGATCACCCGGCCGCACCGCGGGGCGGCGCGCGGGGCCCGCGGGCCGCCGTCACGACGGGCGCGGTGGTCGACGCCGCGGGCACGGTCGCGGACGCCGAGGGCCTCGCCGCCGTCACCGTCCGCCGGCTCGGCGACGTGCTGGGCGTCTCGCCCATGTCGGTCTACACGCACGTCAACAGCCGCGACGACCTGCTGGTGCTGATGGCCGACGCCGCGTTCGCGCGCATGCCGCGGCCCGCGTACGGGAGCGCCGGGTGGCGCACCAGGGTGCGGCGGGTCGCCGACACGAACCTCGCGCTCCTGGACGAGCACCCGTGGCTCCTGGAGATCGACGACGACCGCACGGCGTTCGGGCCCGGCACCATCGCCAAGTACGACCACGAGCTGCACGCGCTGGACCCGCTACCCCTGGACGACGTCGCCCGCGACGCCGCGCTCACGTTCGTGCTCGACTTCGTCCGCGCGGCCGCCCGGGCCCGGCGGCCGGACCCGCGGGCCGACGAGATGCCGGAGCTCTGGGGGCGGTGGGCCGGCCGGCTCGCCCAGTACCTCGGCGACGAGCACCAGCTCGCCCAGCGGGTCGGCGGCGCGGCGGGCGAGGCGATGAACGCCCCCTACAGCCCGGCCCACGCCTGGACCTACGGCCTGGACCGCATCCTGGACGCGCTCACCCCGACCGGCGATCGTTGAGTGCGGGGAGCGTCAGACCGGTTCCGGGTCTTCCGAGCGGAGGCGGGGTTCCGTGCGGTTGACCGGCTTGACGCCGGACTTGTCCTTGTAGAACGCGCGGATCACGTCCATGTCCGCGCTCACGTCGCCCGTCAGCTCGATGCTCGGGCCGAGGCCGGCGACCTTGGCGACGCCGTCGACGTAGCCGAGCGTGACCGGGAAGCCCGCCTTGAGCGCGATGCGGTAGAAGCCCGACTTCCAGTAGCCCGACCCGGCGCCGCGGGTGCCCTCCGGCGTCACGACCAGGTGGAACTCCTCGCCCCGGCCGACGGCGGCCAGGATCTCGTCGACGATGCTGGCCGGGTCCTTGCGGTCCACGGGGATGCCGCCCAGCGACCGCATGATGCCGGCCATCGGCCCCTTGAACCAGGAGTCCTTGATGAGGAACCGGATGTCGAGGTCCATGTCGAACGCGATGGCCAGCATGAGGAAGAAGTCCGTGTTGGACGTGTGCGGCGCCCCGATGAACACGGTGGGCCTGGTCGGGGCGGGTTCCGAACGCATCCGGTAGCCGGTGCCGGCCCAGATCAGTCGTGCAACGGCTCGGCGGATGGTGCGTGACATCGTCGTCCTCGAGTCAGGTGGGGCGGAGGGAACCTCAGGCGGCGCCGAGCTTCGGGGTCTGCAAGTCTGACAGACCGACCGAGTGGTCAACGATCGCCGTCCGCTGCCCGTTCCTCAGCGTCGCAGCAGCGGCCGCATGCTGTGCGCCGCGAGGCGCAGCAGGCCCCGGGACCCCGCCGACTGCTCGTCGAACAGCATGAGCGCCACGTGCGCCATGGCCTCGTCGGACGCCGCGACGGCGCGCGTCGCGATCCCCGCCCACGTCTTGGAGCGCATGAGCTGCTGCGCCAGGTAGCACTCCCGGTAGTGCCGCGCGAACCGACGGCGGTGCGCCCGCTCGAACCCTGCCAGGGCGCCGGGCAGTCCCGCCCCGTGCCAGGCGGTGCCGGAACGGTCCAGCTCGCCGAGGTGCTCCGCGAGCTGCACCCCCGCGGCCATCCCGTAGAAGATCCCTTCGCCGCTGAGCGGGTTGATCGTCGCGGCGGCGTCCCCGACCAGCACCGCGGCCCGCCCTGGGGCCGTCATCGGCGTGCGGGCGGCGGCGTGCGGGAGCTGGTGGGCGGCGACCCGCTCCAGCCCGGACACCGAGAAGCCCCGCCGCTCCAGGTCCTCGACGTACAGGTCGAAGAGGTCGCGCAGCTTGCGGCCGTGGCGCGCGGTCTGGCGCTTGAGGTGGTTCACGGGGAGGCCGACGCCGATGTTCGCGCCGTCGTCAGGCAGCGGGAAGACCCAGCCGTAGACCGGCAGGAGGGACTCCAGGAAGTCGAACCGGAGGGTGTCGCTCACGGGCTTGTCCGGGTGGGTGACCCGGCCGTAGGCGCGCATCGCGATGTGGGTGTGCCGCATCGCGGGGCGCTCGACGCCGATGGCGCGCCGCACCGTGGAGTAGGCCCCGTCCGCGCCGACGACGAGGTCGAACGTCGTGTCGTCGCCGGACAGGGTGACCTGCTCGCGCCCGCCGTCGGCCGCCGTCATCCCCTCGAACGCGACGCCCTCGCGCACCTCGGCGCCGGCGTCGCGCGCGGCGTTCAGCAGCAGGTCGTCCAGGGCGAGCCGCGGCGTGACGTAGCCGGCGAGGTCGCGGCCCTCCATGAGCGGGCCGCGCGCGAGCGCCTCGACGCCGCCCGGGCCGCTGATCGCCACCGACATCGGCATGTGGAACGGCTTCAGCAGCTCCGTCAGGCCGAGCCCGTCCAGCACCCGGCGCGCGCCCGGGCCCAGCCCGTCGCCGCAGGTCTTGTCGCGCGGGAACGTCGCCTTGTCAACCAGGGAGACGTGCGCGCCCGGGAGCTCGCGCCGCAGTGCGATCGCCGTGGCAGCGCCTGCGGGGCCGCCCCCGACGACGAGGACCCTGGGTGCGTTGTCGCCGGTCACGTCGTCGACCCTAGACCCGCCCGGGCCGACGGGCCAGGGCGGGCGAACCGGTCAGCGGTGCGGCTTGCGGTTGGGCGTCACGTCCTCGGCGGTCCCCGGCACGGTCTTGCCGTGCGGCGCCGTGCCGCCCTGCGTGGAACCACCCTGTGCGGGGCCACCCGGGGTCGCGTCCCTGGTGGTGCCCGGCACGGTGCGGTGCTGCCGGAACCGGCGGATGGCCTTGTAGAGGGTGACGCCCGCGATGACGATCGCTATCGCGTCGTCTCCGAGGCCGAGCGGGCCCAGCACGCCCTCGGACAGGAGGTCGATCGGGCTGGCCACGTACCCGGCGCCCGCGACGAACGTGAGGATCTCCTGCCAGGTGAACTTCCTGGGATCCTTGCCCCGCTTGTTTTCCTCGCGCATCCTCGGAACGTAACGGAGAACGGGGCGGCTCGCCAGGGATGTCCCGGAAGCCCGTTTTGTGACACCGGCCTCAGGCCGCGGTCACACGTCGATCGGGCGGCGATCCTCCACCAGCCGCGACGTGTACCCGGCCGCCACGAGCCGGTCGAAGGCGCCCATCACGTCGGCGGGCACGTCCTCCTCGTGGGAGATGAACCCGAGCTCGGCGTAGAGCGTGAGGCGCTGCGTCTCGCCCACGAGCATGTCGACGACCCGGTCGGCGTCACCGATCGTGCGCACGTACGCGTCGAGCGACATGGGCCGGGACACGCACAGCACGTCGACGTCCGGCCAGACCATCTGGGCCGTCGCGAACGCGCGCCGCTGCTGGTAGGGATGCGAGACGAGCAGCACGGAGGACGGCTCGACCTCGTTCTCGGCGAGCAGCTTGCGGCTGTACTCCAGGTTCTCGCTGGTGTTGGTGGCGGCCGGCTCGACCAGCACCGCCTCCGCGGGCACGCCCTCCGCGATGGCGCGGTCGCGGTAGCCGAGCGCCTCGCCCTGGGGGAACGCGTCAACCGTGGTGGGCGCGTTCGCACCCGTGAAGACGATCTGCGGGAACAGCCCCGCGTGGTAGAGCTCGGCGGTGTAGACGGCCACGCCGAGGTCATGACCGCCCAGGCCGATGCCGACGTCGACCGGCCGCGGCTCGTGCTGCAGGTCGTGGAACACCCACAGTGTCTCTACGTCCTCCCGCACTTCGGCGGGGATCATGACGTTCGGCATATGACGACCATATTGCTCGGAGGAATGGGGGGCACAACCTGAGTGAGAGTGCACGCCCGGTTTCCACTGGAATTGCGTGCAATGTCACATTCATCGGGAACGCACCGCCGCCGTCGTCCCTCCGCGTCCCCGTGCCCCCCGCACCGACATCCCATACGCAGATAAGGTAGCGGACCGGATGAAACCGCCCTAGCGCGCGGGATCGTCCTCGTCCTCCCCCTCGCCGGCCGGCTCGGCGGCGACCGCCACGACGTCGTCCTCGAGCTTGCCCGAGAACAGGTCGAGGTACTGCAGGTGCAGGTGGTAGCCGGCCCCCAGCGCGATGCGCCGGATCATTCCGAGCGTCGGTTCGATCTGCCCGGACTCGATGCGGCTGATCGTCGACGTGGGCACGCCCGCGAGCACCGCCAGGGAGCTCATGCTGAGCTCTCGCTCGGCGCGGATCCGGGCAATGATCTGGGCTGCGTTCGTGAGCAAGGTGCCCTCCCGTCGACGCTCTGCCATCGAAACGTGCCATGACGCACGACAGGGCCTGCCGGAAAGTAGAGATCTGTTTTCCGGCAAGCCCTGTGGGACCTGACTCTATACGTCTATGGCCGTCGCGGCGCAGCGACGGAGCAAGTGTCGCCATGTTTCCCCCGGGGGTGCCGCACCGACACGTTGGCCTACTACTCTCAGCCCCCATGGGTACTGCGAGCTCACCGGGGGACGCCGCGCCCCGGCCGGCCGCCGGGCACGGGACAGGTCGCCGCGGCCAGGCGGCGCGCGCCGTGCGCGCCCTTCTCCAGGAGCACCCCGCGTGGGTGCTGCTGCGGTCGAGGAACGCCGCGGCCGCCGTCGTGCTGCTCGACCGCAACCTCGGCGCGTCCCGCCGCCGGCTGCCCGTGGAGCAGCTCGCCGACCGGATCGACGACGACGTGCCCGAGCTGCGCCGGGCCGGGTTCGAGCTGCCCTACTCGGGCTACTTCTACGTCTCCGAGTGGATCGACGAGGGCGTGCTGGTACGCCGGCGGGCCCCGCAGACCGGGGGCGAGCCCGGCGCGGAGACGGTCGAGCTGTCCGACGGCGCCCTGCTCGCCATCCGCTTCGTCTCCCGCCTGAGGCGGCCGCACCCCGCGGTGACGCCGTCCCGCCTCGGCGCGGTGCTCGACGGACTGCACCACCTGGCCGACGAGGCCGACCCCGACCCGGAGGCCCGGCTCGCCGCCCTCCTGGAGCAGAGCGCCGCCCTCGACGCCCGGATCGAGCGCGCCCGGCGCGGCGACTCCGCGGCCCTGCCGGCGGACGTCGCGGCCGAGCGGGCCCGCGAGATCCTGGCCCTGGCCGGCGACATCCCCGCCGACCTGGCCCGCGTACGCACCGAGCTGGAGCGCACCGACCGCGAGCTGCGCCGCCGGCTCCTGGAGTCCGACGGGTCCCGCGACACCTTTCTCGACGACATCTACCGCGGCGTGGACCACCTCGCCGAGTCGGAGGCGGGCCGCGGCCTGGTCGGGTTCCGCGAGCTGCTGCGGCAGTCGGAGCACACCGCGCAGGACGACCTCGGGCGCGTGCTCGACTTCGTCCACCTGGCGCCCGGCGAGGCCTCCGCGCTGCGCCGCCTGCTGCCCACCCTGCAGGACGCCGCCGACGAGCTCACCGACACCATGGGTGTGCTGCGCCGCGCCCTGCAGCGGACGGTGCGGTCCGGTGAGCTCCCGGCCGAGCGCGCGCTACGGCGCCTGATCGGCGAGGCGCAGGACGCCGCCCTCGCCGCGGCCCCCGACGTCGCGCCCGGCGCGGACCTGCGCCTGACCCTGCCGCTGGGCGCCGTGGCGCCCCGGTCCGTGGGCGGCCTGACGCCGCACAACCCCGGCGGCGAGGACGCCGAGGCGCCGTCCGCCGCCCCGGCCCTGCCGCCGCGGCCGGTCTCGCTCACGGCTCTGCGCGCCATGGCCCGCGACTCGGAGATCGACGTGGACGAGCTGCGCGGGCACGTCAACGACGTGGTCGACCGGGCCGGCCGGGCCACGGTCGGCTCCGTGCTCGGCGCGCACCCCGCCACGCAGGGCGCCGCGAGCGTCGTCGGCCTGCTGACGCTCGCCGAGCAGCACGGCACCCCCACCGGCGACCGCGAGGACGTCAGCTGGCGGTCCTCGCGCGGCGTCGCGCGCCGGGCCGCACTACCCCAGCACCAGTTCGAGGAGCATGTCCCGTGACAGAACCCGGCGTACCCGGATCCGGCCCGGCGCGGCCCGACCCGGCAGACCTCCGCACCGCGCGCCCCGGCCGGCCGGCGGGCACGCCGTCGGGCAGCGGCTCGACGACGTCCCGCGCCGGCGCTCCCGGAGCGGGCGGCGCCCCCGGAACCGGCGGCGAGGCCGGCAGCCACCTCTGGCCCGGCGACCACGGCACGCTCCCCGCGCCCGCGCGCCTCGCGCTGGCGCGCCTCGTGCGCGGCCCCTACCTGGCGGCCGAGCCCGAGCCCGACACCTGGCGCGCGCTGCTGGCCCACGAGGACGTGGTCCGCGAGCGCCTCGCCGACCAGTACCTCGACCTGGTGGTCGACGCCGACGCGCAGGTCGCGTTCGTGCGGGACGTGCCGGCGGCCGACGCGCCGCAGGTGGTGCGCGAGGTGGCGCTGACGTTCCTGGACACGGCGCTGCTGCTGCACCTGCGCGCGCTGCTGCTGGACTCGTCCGACGGCCGCGTGGCGATCAGCCGCGACGAGGCGGCCGACCATCTCGCCGTGTACCGGCGGCGCGGCGGCGGTTCGCCGATGGACTTCAGCCGGCAGCTCGACGCGACGTGGGCCCGGTTGATCGAGTCGGGCATCCTGGAGCCGCTCAGCGGCGACCGGTGCACGGTCTCCCCCGTGCTCCGGACCGTGTTCGGGGCGGACCAGGTCGCGGCGCTGAGCGCCGAGTACGTCCGGCTGGCGAAGGAGAGCGCATGAAGACCCCGCACCCGTCCCCGACCGGGCAGTGGCGCCTGTCGCGCGTCGAGCTGGTCAACTGGGGCACGTTCTCGGGCCACCACGTGGTGCCCGTGCCGCGCGAGGGGTTCCTGCTCACGGGCCACTCGGGCTCGGGCAAGTCGTCGCTGGTCGACGCGGTCGCCGCGGTGCTGACGCCGCCCGAGCACCTGCGGTTCAACGTGGCCGCCGCCGGCACGGCCGCCACGGAGCGCGAGGCGGGCGACCGCGACGTCGTCTCGTACGTGCGCGGCGCGTGGCGGCACCGGACCGACGAGAGCACGGGCGAGGTGGTGGCCGACCACCTGCGCCAGGGCGCCACCTGGTCGGGCGTGCTGCTGCGGTACTCGAACGGCACCGACGCCGACGACGGCACCGTCACGCTGGTGCGGCTGTTCCACCTCACCCGGGGCTCGTCCGCCCCGGCGACGCTGCACGTGGTGGTGCCCGGCGAGGTGGGGCTGCTGGACTTCGAGCGGTTCGTGCGTTCCGGGCCCGACGTCGGGGGCGTGACCGCCGCCTGGCCCGACGCGACCGTGAGCGAGCGGCACGCGCCGTTCGCGGCGGCGTTCACGCAGGCCCTGGGCATCGGCTCGGAGCAGGCGCTGGTGCTGCTGCACCGCACGCAGTCGGCCAAGAACCTGGGCAGCCTGGACGACCTGTTCCGCGGGCACATGCTGGACGAGCCCGGCACCTTCGAGCTGGCGGCACAGGCCGTGCAGCAGTTCGCGGACGTGGCCCGCGCGTACGCCGACATCGAGACCTCCCGCCGGCAGATCGAGCACCTGGGCCGGCTCGCCGCCCTGACCAAGACGTACGACGAGGGTTCGGCGGCCGGGGTGCGCGCCGCGACGCTGCGCGGCTCGCTCGAGACGTTCAAGGACGCGTGGAAGCTCGACCTCGCCCACGGTGCGCTCGCGGGCGCGCGGGCGGCGGAGGAGCGGGCGCAGCACCACCGCAAGGCCGCCGACACCGAGGTCGACGTCGCCGCGAACACCCACCAGCAGGCCGTCAACGTGCTGGGCGCCCGCGGCGGGCAGGCCCTGGCCACGCAGGCCGACCGCCTGCAGCGGGCGGGCGAGATCGCCGCCCTGGTCCGCACGCGGCGCGGCGAGCTCGCGACCGACCTCGAGTCCGTGGGCATGAACATGCCCGAGACCTTCGCCGAGTTCGCGGCGCTCAAGGAGAAGGCCCGGTGGGAGCTGGGCGGCGCCAGGCCGCCGGCCACGGGTGCGGTGCCGACCCTGACGGGGGCGGTGCCCGCCGTGGCCGCCGCGTCGACCGGGCAGGTCGCCGCCGTCGCGACCGGCGCCGTCCCGGCGGTGACCACGGAGGCGCTGCCCGTCGTGGCGACGGGCGCCGTGGCCACGGTCGGCCGCTCCCGCGCGCCCGAGGCGCTGGACGGCGGCATCCGCGACGCCCTGGCCACGCGCTCCGCCGTCGGGCAGCGGCACGAGGCCGTCGCCACGCGGATCCAGGCCGTGCGGCAGACCCAGACGAACGTGCCGGCCGGGCTCGCCACGGCCCGCCGGGCGGTGGCCGAGGCCGCCGGGCTCGACGTCTCGATGCTCCCGTTCGCTGCCGAGCTGCTGCGCGTGCGCGAGGAGGATGCCGCCTGGCGGCCCGTGATCGAGGAGATCCTGCGCCCGCTGGCCACGCTCGTGCTGGTCTCCCCCGCGCACCGCGCCGCCGTCGCGCGGGCCGTGGAGGCCGGGCCCGGTCTGCGCTACCGCGTGGTCGGGGTGCGCAACGACGCGCCGCGGTCCACCGACGACTCGTCGCTGGTGCGCAAGGTCGAGGTCAAGGACGGCCCGGCGTCCGGCTGGCTGCACCGCCGCCTGTCCGAGCAGTACGACTACCTGTGCGTCGAGGAGCCCGCCGGGCTCGACCTGCACGAGCGCGCCGTGACCCGCGAGGGCCTGATCAAGCACGGGCCGGAGGAGATCGAGCAGCCGCTGCTGCCCGGCGTCGAGGACTGGGCGCTCGGCTGGGACGCCGACGACCGGCTCGACCAGCTCCTGGAGCTCGCCCGCGCGACGCAGGCCCGCCTCGCCCAGGCGGACGAGGCCGTGGCCGACGCCGTCGCCGAGCAGCGCGAGGCCGTGCGCCGCCAGCTCACGCTGCGGCATGTGGCGCGCCGGGAGTGGCGCGAGGTGGACATCGAGACCGCCGAGGCCGACCTGACGGACGCCCAGGCGTCGTTCGACCGGCTGCTGGACGGCACGATGGACCTGCTGCAGGCGTCGCAGGACGTCGCGGCAGCCGAGACCCGGCTCGACCAGGCGCGCGCCGCCGCCGCCGAGGCCGCGGACGCGCTCGCCGAGGCCCGCGCGCACCGCCGGTCCCTGGAGCACGTGGTCGCCGAGCTCGGGGACGCGCCGACGAACGCGATCCCGCTCGCGCACCGCCACGAGCTGGAGAAGCGCTACGCCGCCGTCCGCAAGACGGTGACGCACGAGGTGATCGACGACGTCTCCCTGACCGTGTCCCGCACGCTGGACGCGGAACGTGAGGCCGGGCTGCGCACGTCGGGCGCGGCCGAGCGGGAGATCGTCGGGCTGCTGGCCGAGTTCCGGCGCCGCTGGCCCGCCATCACCCGTGACCTGACGGCCCAGGTGGGCGACCGGGCGCGGTACCTGGAGGTGCTGGAGCGCATCCGGACGTCGCGGCTACCCGAGCAGGAGGCCCGGTTCTCGGACCTCCTGACCGACCAGGCCCGCCGCGCCCTGCGCAAGCTCGCCGCCGAGATCCGGCAGGCGCCGGCGACCATCCGCGAGCGGATCGTCGGGGTGAACACCTCGCTGCGCCGCTCCCCCTTCGACACCGACCGGTTCCTGGAGATCCGGGTCAAGGAGCGCCGCCCGGCGGCCGTCGAGGAGTTCCTGACCACGCTCGACACCCTCACCGGCGACACCGAGCCCGAGTACGAGGTACTGGAGCGACTGGTGCGCAGGCTCGGGTCCAGCGACCCCGCCGACCGGGCCTGGCGGACCCTGTGCCTGGACACGCGGCGGCACGTGCACTTCACCGGCGTGGAGGTCACGGCGGGCGGAATCGCGCTGGCCGTGCACGACTCCTCCGCGGGCCTCTCCGGCGGTCAGCGGCAGAAGCTCGTGGTGTTCTGCCTGGCCGCGGCCCTGCGGTACCAGCTCGCCGGTGCCTCCGACTCGGCGACGCCCGCCTACGGCACGATCCTGCTGGACGAGGCCTTCGACAAGGCCGACACGGCGTTCACCCGCACCGCGATGGACACGTTCACCGCGTTCGGGTTCCACATGATCCTGGCCACGCCGCTCAAGCTGCTGCAGACCCTCGAGGACTACGTGGGTGGCATCGGCCTGGCGACCTGCCGCGAGATGCGGGAGTCGCGCGTGGACGTGGTGCTCCTGGAGACCCCGCTGCCCGACGTCGACCCGGTCGCCTCCGCGACGCGGGGCGGGTCCGGTGGTGGGGCCGGGGTGGTTCAGCCGGGGGTTCAGGTGGCGCCTGCGGGGACTGCGCAGGCGCCGGCGGGGGCCGCGGCACCTGCACCTGCACCTGCACCTCAGCAGCCCGGGGCCGCGCCGACCGATGCCGGTGACCCCGCCACCGATGCCGGCGCCACCCCGCCGCGCGGGGTCCCCGCGGTGCCGCCTCCCCCGCCGGGGCCGACGGCGCCGACCGCGGCGGTGCCGGCTGCGACGGTGCCGACGCCTGCGTCGACGACCCCGCCGACGTCGGCGTCCGCGACGGCCGACGAGGACGAGCCTGCGCCGGACTGGTCCGCGACGGTGACGGCCGAGGAGTCCGACGGCGCGTCGCCCGTCGTCCGGATGACGTCGCGCCGACCGTCGCTGTAGGCCCGCCGGACCACGGCACTGACTCGGCGCCCGGTGTGGGGCGAGTCAGGGTCGTGGTCCGACCCGCCCGCTGACTCGGCACACCGAGGAGCGTGAGTCAGCAGGCTGGTCGGCCGTCAGCCGGCGTCGGCGTCCGCCCGGCCATCGGCCAGGCCGCGGGCGTAGGCCTCCGCCGACCCCTCGCGGAACAGGTCGTCCACGCTGGCCCGCACCAGCGCGCGGGCGCCGGGGCCGTCCTCGGCGGTGACGTGCCGGCCCATGCCGCGCACGACGGCGACGGCCCGGCCCGCGGACTTGCCGCGCACCAGCTCGGACGCCGCGGCGATCTCGTCGACGACGGCGGTGACCGTCACGTTGAGCGGCCGCCCGTGCGTGTCGGTGCTGCCCCGCAGGTCGTCGGTCGGGCTGATGCCCGCGCAGCCGATCGCGATGTCGACCAGCGCGTCGCGCCAGGGCCGGCCGGCCGTGTCGGTGACGACCACGCCGATCCGCTCCAGGCCCAGCCGCTGGATCAGCGCCGACCGGACGGTGCGGGCCGAGGCGTCGGGGTCCACGGGGAGCAGCAGCACGGTGCCCTCCGGGGTGTTGCTGGCGTCCACGCCCGCCGCGGCCATCACGAGGCCGAGCTTGTTCTCGACGATCCGCAGCGGCGGCAGCCCCGGCCGCGCCCGCTGGGCGACCACCCGGACGGTCTCGTCCGTGATCGCCTGCTCGCGGTCGTCGGCGGCCACGACGCGGCCCTCCGCCTTGGACACGATCTTCGAGGTCACGACGACGACGTCGCCGTCGCGCGGCCGGTCCTGCTCCTCCAGCCCCGCCAGGAGGTCGGCGATCAGCTCGCCGAGGTCGTCGCCGGGGGTGATCTCGGGCAGCCCGTCGGGGGCCCAGACGCTCAGTCGTTCCACGGGACCATCCTCACATCGACCAGCGGGCGACCATGTCGGCGCGATATCCTGCCAGGCGTTCGTCACAATTGTCTGTTTGATACCGCGATCGATGGGGGAACCGTCCGGTGTTGCACGACCCGCCCGCACGAAGGACGGCGCCCGTACCGGAACCCGCGGCCCTGCGCCCCGGCGAACCCCGCGCGATCGGACCGTTCCGGATCCGCAACAGGCTCGGCAGCGGCGGCATGGGGGACGTCTACCTCGGGACCACGCGCCGGGGTCAGCAGGTCGCGATCAAGCTGATCCGCGGGGCCCAGCTCGACGACGACGAGTTCCGCACCCGGTTCCGGCGCGAGGCGCGTGCCGCGGCCAAGGTACGCAGCCGCTTCATCGCGAACCTGGTCGACGCCGACGCCGACGCGGACCTCCCCTGGCTCGCGACCGAGTACGTGGCCGGGCCGACGCTCTCGCAGGAGCTGGCGGCCAACGGGCCGCTGGCCGAGGCGGACGTGCTGAACCTGGTCGCGGGTGTCGCCGAGGCGCTGTTCGAGATCCACCGCGCCGGGCTGGTGCACCGCGACGTCAAGCCGGCCAACGTGATCCTCGGGCCGGACGGGCCGCGCCTGATCGACCTGGGCGTGGTCGCGGCGATCGACGCGACGCGGCTGACCCTGACCGGGCAGCCCGTGGGCACGCCGATGTACATGGCGCCGGAGCAGGCGACCGGCAGCCGCGCGACGTCGGCCGCCGACGTCTGGGCCCTGGGCGCGCTCGCCTACTACGCCGCCACGGGCAACCACCTCTTCGAGGGCGACCACCCCGCCGTCGTCCTGTACCGGGTGTCGGCGGAGGACCCGTCCTACGCCGACAGCCCCGCGTACCTCCGGCCGTTCCTCGACGCCCTCCTGGTCAAGGACCCGGAGCTGCGGCCGTCCCTCGACGCGATCCTGCGGTCGCTCGGCGTGCCGCAACCCGCCGGCGCCGAGCCGACCCTCGCCACCCCGGCGGGCGGGGGCCCGGCGTCCGCGCCTGGGCAGGCGGCGCGTACCGGCCCAGGGGCAGCAGCGGCGGGTCGTGCCGGCCGCTCCCCGCGACGGACGCGCGGACGGCCCCTGCTCACGGTGGGAGCCGTGACGGCGGGGGCGCTGGTGCTGGCCGGCTCCGCGTTCGGCCTCTGGGACGCGCTCACGGGGGACGACGCGGAGCGCACCGACCTGGGGCAGTCCGAGACAGCCGGTCCGCCGCAGGACCCCGTGGAGCAGTCGCCGGGCGGCAGCGCCGGCCCCGAGGCGGGCACACCGGTCACGGGCGCCCCGGCCGCGGACGACGACGGCAGCGCGGGCGACCCGTGGGCGCTGGGCACCGCGCAGCTCCTCACCGAGGAGTCGTGCTGGACCGCCAGCGTCGACCGGGTCGAGGGGCAGCAGGTCACGCTGACGTTCTCGTGCGACGGCGTGGGCACCCCCGAGTACCAGCACCCGACGCCGAGCGCCTGGCTCAGGGTCTACGCCGTGGGCGCCGACGGCACCGTCCGCCGCGCCACCGCCGCGGACGCCGGAGCGCAGGACACGTTCTGGACGTACGGCAACCTCGCGGACACGGCCGACGTGACCGCCACCGTCAGCCTGCCCGACGTCGGGCCGCTCGCCTCGGTGGCCGTGCAGAACACGGACAGCAAGGGCTGGTACTGGGCCGCACGGTGACGCAGGCGTGCCGTGACGTAGGGGTACCCGGTCACGTGCGGGCGGCCCGTCAGCGCACCAGCTTGGGCAGCACCTCGCGCCCGAACGTCTCGATCCACTCGCGCTGGTTGCGGCCCGCGTTGTGCAGGTAGATGCGGTCGAACCCGAGGTCGACGTACCGCTGGATCGACGCCCGGTGCTCGTCGGGGTCGGCGGAGACGAGCAGGCGCCCCTCGAAGTCCTCGGGCCGGACCATCCGGGCGAGCTGCGCGAAGTCGTGCGGCGAGCGGATGTCGGACCGCGGGAACCGCATGCCGCCGACCGGCCACTCGGTCAGGGCGTTCGCGACCGCCTCGTCGTGGGTGGGCGCCCAGGAGAGATGGAGCTGGAGCGCCTTGGGCATCCGGGCCGGGTCGCGGCCCGACTCGCGGGCGCCGTCCGCGAACCGGGTCAGCAGGGACGCCATCCGGTCCAGGGGCGCGGCCTGCGTGATCAGCCCATCCGCCGTACGCCCGGCGCGGCGCGCCGTGACCGGGCCCGCCGTGGCGACCAGGATCTCGGGGGCGGCGTCCGGCATGGTCCACAGCCGGGTCGACTCCAGCTTGAAGTAGGTGCCCGCGTGCTTGACGTCGCGCCCCGCGAGGGACCCGGCGAAGAGCTTCCGGATGATCTCGACGGCCTCGAACATCCGGTTGATCCGCTCGGCCGCCTCGGGCCAGTAGCCGCCCACCACGTGCTCGTTGAGCGCCTCCCCCGAGCCGACGCCGAGCCAGTGCCGGCCGGGGTTCATCGCCGCGAGGGTCGCCGACGCCTGGGCCACGACCGCGGGGTGCCACCGGAAGGTCGGCGCGGTCACCGGCCCAAGGTCGCCCGTGGTGTGCTCCGCGGCGGCCGCGAGCACGTTCCAGACGAAGCCCGCCTGGCCCTGCTGCGGGGTCCAGGGCTGGAAGTGGTCGGCGGCCATGACGCCGGAGAAGCCGTGCGCCTCGGCGAGCGCCGCGAGCTCCACCGCCTCGCGGGGCGCGAACTGTTCGAGCATCGCGGCATAGCCGATGGTCACCACGCGGGACAGCCTACGGCCCACGCTCCCGGACGTGTCAGACGCTCAGGCCACCAGAGTGTGACCTGAGCGTCTGTCACGCCGGGTTCAGAGACGGCCGTGCAACCGGAGCGTCTTGAGCGCGCCCAGCGTCACGAGGCCGCGCGCGTCCACGGTCTGGCCCGGCGACCAGTGCAGGTAGTCGAAGTCCCAGCCGCCGTCGTCGAGCTGCTCGCGCTCCAGCCGGTCCAGCTCGGCCGCGACCAGCGGCTCGGGGAACAGCGCCCGGCTGGGTGCGCCGGGCCGCGGCGACAGCAGCAGGGGCCGGAGCTGCTCGTCGTCCTCCCCGCCCGAGACGGAGATGGTCCCGTCGTCGCGCAGGGCGGGCCGCAGTCGCTCGACGGCGGCCGCGACCCGGCCCGGCTCGGGCACGGCGTCGAGGAAGCGGAGCGCGAACATGACCGTGTACCCGTCCCCGGGGTGCTCGCCGTCGAGCTGCTTCCAGCACCAGGCGGTCGCGGCGTCGAGCCACGGGTGGTCCAGGCCCAGCTCCCACAGGTGCCCGGCGATCGCGTAGGTGAGGAAGCCACCGTCGTTCGGCACCATCCAGGGCGCGGCCGGGTAGCCGGCGGCGGTGGGCAGCACGTGCGGCGCACGGCCGTCGGGCAGCGCGACGCCGGCGAGCCAGTCGGCGGTCTCGCGGGCCAGCGTCGTGACCTCGGGGTCGGCGGCCGTGCCCAGCTCGGCCAGCACCTCCAGCGCGGACAGCGCGCCCGAGACCTGGCTGTCCGGCCCGCGCAGGTCGGGTTCCAGGGCGTGGCCCCAGCCGTGGTCGGCGTTGCGGTAGGGGCGGAGGGCGTCCAGGACCCGGGCGGGCGGGGCGCCGTCGAGCAGCACCGCGAGGCGGTGCCGGTCCAGCAGGCGGGCGTCGTCGTAGACGAACCGCCGGGCTGCTTCGAGGTCGATGCTCGTCGATGTGCTCATGTCATCGACGCTAGGCGGCGGTCAGGGTCGCGTCTTCCAGAAATCGGACGGGTGTGAGGCCGGTGAGCCGCCGCACCTCGTCCGACATGTGCGCCTGGCTCGCGTAGCCGGCCGCGGCGGCACGTTCCGCGAGGGACGCCGGCGCGGCGGTCGAGAGGGCGATCAGCCGCCGCAGCCGGGCCACCCGCCCCAGCATCTTGGGCCCGTAGCCGACGGCGTCCACCGTGCGCCGGTGCAGGTGCCGCTCGCTGACGCCGAGCTCCTGCGCGACGCCGGAGATGCGCGAACCCGGCGCGCCGAGCCGCCGCGCGGCGGCCGCGACGAGCGCGTCCCGCTCTGCCTTGCGGCGCAGCACGGTGCGCGCGAGCAGGTCCAGGCGGACGGCCGGGTCGGCCGCGTCGAGCGCGTCGGCGAGCGCCGGGCCGACGTCGGGCCACACCTCCGCGAGGGGAACGCGCTGGTCGCGAACCTCGGACGCCGGGATGCCCAGGACGGCGCCGGCCGCGCCGGGCCGGAGCCGGATGCCGCTGGTGCGCGACGTCGGGGCCGAACCGGAGCTGGCGACGACCGGGCCGGTGTCCGCACCGACGATCACGAGGTCGCCGTCGATCCGCACGAGGTCCACGCAGCCGTCCGGGATGATGCGCTGCTCGTGGCCCGGCGGGACGTCGTGCTCCCACAGGCAGGCGACGACCGGCAGCAGGCCGGCCGGCGGTGCGAGCTCACGATAGGGGGTCACGGCGTCCACGCTACGCGCCGCGTCCGACACTCCACCCGTGTCGGACGGACAGGTCCCCCGAGGGCCCTGTCCGTCCGACAGGTCGGGGCCGGATCGAGTGTCAGTGTCCGGTGGCAGAGTCGTGTCATGCCCCTCGTACCGGCTCGACCGAGCCGCAGGCTCCGCCTGCCCCGCGACGAGCGCCACAGCCCGTGGCGCCGTCGCGCGCTGCGGGTCGCCGTCGTTGCGGTCCCGGCCGCGCTGCTGGCGGCGGGTGCGTCGTCGTACGCCGCGGTGGTCACGGGGCACATGGCCGCGGACCCGGCCCGGGACACCCTGATCGTGCTCGCGGCGGTGAGCGCGGCCGTGGTCGCGCTGGACGCCGTGACGTGGCTGGTGGTGCAGCGGGGTGTCGCCCGCGCGGAGGCCACGCTGCGCTCCGAGCTGGCCGCGGCCGCCCTGGGCCAGCCCCTGCCGGAGCTGGAGGAGCAGGCCGTGGGCGAGCTCCTGGACCGGGTCAACGGTGACCCCGAACGACTCACCCGCGCGATCAGCGGGATCGGCATCACGCTCGGCCAGGCCGCGATCAGCCTCGTGGTGGGGTGGGTGGCCGCCGGCCTGGTGTGGTGGCCCGCCTGGGTGGCGTTCCCGCTGGTCGCGGTGGCGGTGCTGGTGTTCGCTCGCCGGTCGGCGCGGCCGTTGCGTGACCTGAGCAGGCGGAGCTCCGAGGCCGGATCGGAGCACATGGCGCAGTTCGAGGAGGCCGTGGCGGCGCGGGACGACCTGCGCACCGCGCAGGGGCAGCGGTACGTGCTGCGCCGGTACGCCGAGCTGGCCGCGCGCCAGATCCGGCTGCGGGAGGACTGGTCCGTCGCGTTCTCCCGCGTGCGGCTGCGCACCGAGCTGCCGCTGGACGCGCTGGTGGGCGCGGTGCTCGTGGGCGGGGTGTGGGCGGTGAGCGGCGGTGCCCTGGACGTCGCCCGGCTGGTCACGCTGTGGCTGCTGGTGACGGGGTTCGTGGGCCGGGTCGACGTGCTGGGCCGCCTGCTGCCCCGGGTCGAGGAGGCGATCGGCACGTTCCACCGGGTGCGCGACCTGCTCGCGGCGCCCCAGGAGCCCGCGGGCGGCGCGCCGTTCCCCGGCAGGTCCGGCACCGGCGGGCGAGCGCCCGGGTCCGGCAGCCCGGGCGGGGTCGAGGTGGAGCTGCGCGACCTGAGCTTCGCCTACGGCGAGGGCTTCGCCCTGGGTCCCCTCTCCCTGACCGTCCCGGCGGGCACCACCTGCGCGCTCGTGGGACGCACGGGGTCCGGCAAGACCACGGTGACCAAGATGCTGTCGCGCGCGGTCGAGCCGCCCGCCGGGAGCGTGTTCCTGGACGGCCGGGACGTCACGAGCCTGGACGTGCACGGGCTGCGCACGCGGGTCGGCGTCGTCGGGCAGCGCACCGAGATCCTGGCGGCGACGCTCGCCGACAACATCACGCTCTGGGCACCGGTCCCGGCCGCCCGGGTGGAGCAGGCCGTGGACGCGCTGGGCCTGCGGGCGTGGGTCGCGTCGCTGCCCGCCGGGCTGGACACCCGGCTGGGGCCCGACGGCGTGACCCTGTCCGCGGGCGAGGAGCAGCTCGTCGCCTTCGCGCGGCTCCTGGTGCGCGACGTCGACGTCGTGGTGCTCGACGAGGCCACCGCGCGCATGGACCCCGCCACGGCGGAGCGGGTCACCCTGGCCGCGCGGACACTCCTGGCGGGGCGGACGGCGATCGTCGTCGCCCACCGGCTGCCCACCGCGCGGCATGCCGACACCGTGGCCGTGCTCGACGGCGGCCGCCTCGTGGAGCACGGGCCCTGGGACCGGCTGGCGGCGTCGGGCGGCCACTTCGCCCGGCTCGTCGCGGCGGCGGGGCTCACGGACGGCGAGCCGGTGCCCACGCCGGAGCCCGCCGCGCCGACGGGCCTGGCCCCCGACCTGGCCCTGGCCGACGGGGACGGGACCGGCGACGTCGCCGGCAGGAAAGCGGGCGCCGCCGGCCCGCACACGGCCGGGTCTCCTCCCGCCGAGCCACGCCCGGCCGCACCGCGGCCGTCGATGGTGCGCGCGGTCTGGAGCACGCTGCGCGCCCGTCCGCACGGCATGCTGGTTCCGGCGATCGTGTTCGAGGTGGCCGACTACCTCACCTCGACGGGTCTGGTGGTCGGCTGGCTGTGGGCGTCGGCCGTCGTGGGCCTGGAGCACGGTTCGGCGCCCTGGCTGCTGGTGGGCGCCATCCTCGCGGCGATCGTGACCAACACCCTGCTGCCGCTGACGGTCCGGCTGACGAGCACCCGGTGGTGGGTCGACTCCCGGCTGCGGCTGCACCTCTCCCTGCTGCGCGGGCAGACGGCGCAGCGCCGCACCGTCCGCGACGCCCCGGGCGAGATCGCGGCGCGGGCGCAGGAGGACTACCGCCTCACGGGCCACACCCAGGCCTGGAGCGAGGTGCTCACGGCGCCGATCACGTTCGCCGTCCTGGTGGTGCTGAGCGGCAGCTGGCTGGCCGGCGCGATCGGCCTGGCCATGGCGGGCGTGATGTTCGCGGCGCAGGTGCTGGGCAGCCGGTCGGTCGCCGCGGCGGCACGACGGGCGGGCGACGCCGCGGCGGAGCTGGGCCGGCTGCTCGGCTCGGCCCTCGACTCCGTGCGCACCGTCAAGCTCGCCTCGGCCACCGGGGGCGTGCTCGCGCAGGTCGCCCGGGTCGACGGGCGCCGCGTGCACGCGTCACTGGTGGAGGAGCGGACCAACTTCCTGGTCGGCCTGGCGCCGTCCGTGCTGAGCCGCGTCGCGACGGTGCTCGCCTGGACGCTGCACCTCGCCGGCACGTGGTCGCTGGGCACGACGCTCCTGGTCAGCACGTCGATCGGCACGTTCAGCTGGATCGGCTACAGCCTGGGCGCCCTCGTCACCAGCGCCGCGTCCGCCCGCCGCTGGGTCGAGGTCACCTCCCGGTACGCGGGCACCGAACGCCTGGCCGACGTGCCCGACGACGTCGACCTGTTCGCGGGCACGGCACTCCCGGCCGGCTCGCGCGCCGGAGCCCTCGCCGCACCGGGCCGCCTGCGCGAGCTCCGCCTCGACGGCGTCAGCGCGACGCACGACGACGGCACCGTCGGTGTCTCCGGCGTGGACCTCACGGTGCGGCGCGGCGACCTGGTGCTCGTGGTCGGCCGGGTCGGCTCCGGCAAGTCGTCCCTGCTCGGCGCGCTGTCGGGACTGGTCGACGTCGGCGGGCGGCTGTCCTGGAACGGTGCCCCCGTCACCGATCCGCAGACGTTCCTGCGCCCGCCGCGTGTCGCGCACGTCGCCCAGGTGCCGCACGTCGTCTCCGGGACCGTCGCGGACAACGTGCGGCTCGACCACGACCGCCCGGTCGACGGTCCCGTGCGGTCCGCGGGGCTCGACCGGGACGTCGCCGAGGCGGGCGGCACCGGCACGATCGTGGGGCACCGCGGGCTGCGGCTCTCGGGCGGCCAGGTCCAGCGGCTCGGCCTGGCGCGCGCCCTGGCCACGGGTTCCGACCTGCTGCTCGTGGACGACGTCTCCTCCGCCCTAGACGCCGTCACCGAGGCCGAGGTGTGGACCGGTCTGCGGGCGGCGGGCACCACGGTGCTGGGTACCACGTCGCGCGCCGCGACCCTCGCCGTCGCCGACCGGGTGGTGGTGCTCGACGGCGGGCGCGTGGCCGCCGTCGGGCGCTGGCGCGACCTGGCGCCGCGCTGGTCCCACCTGGCCGGCTGACCCGGCAGACGGTCAGACCCGCACCGCCCGGCGTTCCGCCTGCGCGTCCGGGTCCGCCACGGGTGCGGCGGTCACGAGGGCCCGGGTGTACGGGTCAGCGGGCGCGCCCAGCACCTGCGCCGTCGGGCCGGTCTCGACGATGCGCCCCTCCCGCATGACGGCGACCCGGTCGGCCACCCGCTCGACGACCGCGAGGTCGTGGGACACGAACAGGCACGCGAAACCGAGCTCCGCCTGGAGGTCCCGGAACAGGTCCAGCACGTGCGCCTGGACGGAGACGTCGAGCGCCGACGTCGGCTCGTCCGCCACGAGCACCTGCGGCCCGAGCGCCACGGCCCGGGCGATCGCGACCCGCTGCCGCTGCCCGCCGGACAGCTCGTGCGGGTACCGCAGCCCGTACCCGGGACCGAGCCGGACCAGCTCCAGCAGCTCGCGCACGCGGGCGTCCCGCGCGTCCCGGCCCAGGCCGGAGTGCAGCCGCAGCGGCTCGTCGACCGACTGCGCCACGGTCCAGCGCGGGTTCAGCGTCGAGGCCGGGTCCTGGAACACCACGCCCGTGGCCCGACGGCGCTCGGCCCGCTCCCGGCGCGACGTCCGCGCCAGGTCGACGCCGTCCACGACCGCCCGGCCCGACCTCGGCCGCAGCAGCCCCGCCACCACCTGACCGAGGGTCGACTTGCCCGAGCCCGACTCCCCCACCAGGCCCAGCACCTCGCCCCGGCCGATCGAGAGCGTGACGCCGTCGGCCGCGACCACGGGGTGCAGGCCGCCGTAGGTGACGGTCACGTCGTCGAGCAGCACGACGGCGCCGGGCGCGTGCTCGACGGGCACGCCGACAGTCTCGGCCCGCGGCGACACCTCCGCCCGCGGCCCCGCCCCGGCAGGCTCCACCGCGGGCTCCCCCAGCCGCGGCACCGCCGCGAGCAGCGTGCGCGTGTACTCCTCGCGCGGCGCCGCGAAGAGCTCGCGCACCGGCGCCGCCTCGACGATCCGCCCGTCGCGCATCACCACCACGTCGTCCGCGAGGTCGGCCACCACACCCATGTCGTGGGTGATGAGCAGCACGGCCGTGCCGCGCTCGTCCCGCAGCCCGCGCAGCAGGTCGAGGATCCCGGCCTGGACGGTCACGTCCAGGGCCGTCGTCGGCTCGTCCGCGATGATCGCCACCGGGTCCTGCGACAGCCCCATCGCGACGAGCGCGCGCTGGAGCTGGCCGCCGGAGAGCTGGTGCGGGTATGCAGCGGCCACCCGCTCCGGGTCGCGCAGCCCGACCTCGGCCAGCAGCTCGAGCACGCGCTCGTGCGCCGCCCGCCGGGTCGGCCGGTCCGGCCCGCGCCGGTGTGCCCGCAGCGCCTCGGCGACCTGGTCGCCGATCGTCAGCACGGGGTTCCAGGCACTCATCGGCTCCTGCGAGACGAGCGAGAGCACCGCGCCGCGGACCTGGCGGAAGGTCTCCGGCGACGCGCCGACCAGCTCGGTCGCCGCCCCGCCACCGAACGCACCGCCCAGCCGGATCGACCCGCCCACGGCCGCGGCGTCGGGCAGCAGGCCCAGCACCGCCATCGCGGACACCGTCTTGCCCGAGCCGGACTCGCCCACCAGGGCGGTCACCCGCCCGGGGCGCAGCGCCCAGGACGCGCCGTCGACGGCGGGCCGCTCGGCGGCGTCGAACACGACGGACAGCCCCTCCACCTGCAGGAGGGGCTGCCCATCGGTCACCAGGACGTCGCTCACGGAGCCAGCGAGACCTGGAGGTAGTTCGGGTAGGCCGGGAAGTCCGGGATCCGGAAGTTCTCGACCTTCGAACCGTGCAGGAACGAGTTCTTCGTGTAGATCAGCGGGACCACCGGGGCGTCGCCCAGGATGAGCTGGTCGGCCTCGACCCACAGCGCGGCCGCGGCGTCCACGTCGGTCTCCTCGGTCGCCCGGTCGATCAGGTCGTCCGCCTCCGGGTTGCCGTACCGGGCCAGGTTGTACCCGCCGTCGCCCACCTGGGACGAGTGGAACAGCGGCTGGATGTTGCCGTTCGCGCTCGGGAAGTCCGGCTGCCACGACGACAGCGTGAGGTCGTACTTCGAGCCGTCGCCCTGCGTGACCGTCTCGGTCCACACGTCGTCGGCCTGCGGCACGATCTTCACCTTGAGGCCGGCACGCTCCAGGCCCTGCTGGATCGCCTGGGCCTTGGCGAGCGTCGGGGCGTCGTCGGTCACGACGAGGCGCAGCTCGCGGCCCGACCAGCCGGCGTCGTCCAGCAGCTTCTCGGCCTGCTCGACGTCGCCCTCCGGGGCCACGTCGTTCACGCCGTTCGAGTACTCCTCGCGTCCGGGGATGCCGGGCGTCACCAGCGTCGTCGCGAAGTCGCCCGCGATCTCGCCGCCGGACGCGACGCGGTACGCGTTCTTGTCCACGGCCAGGCTGATCGCCTTGCGGACGTCGAGGTCGTCCAGGCCGTCGGCCTCGGTGTTGATCGCGAGGTACGCGAGCGCCCCCGGGCCGGAGGTGACCAGACGGTCCTTGGCCGGGCCCTGCTGGACCTGCGCGAGCTGCGCGGGCGGCACGAACGTGGCGCCGAACGCGGAGGCGTCGGTACCGGAGTCGGCGATGAGCCGCTGGGCCACGACCGTCTCGTCCTGGCTCAGCTCGAAGACCACCGAGTCCGGGCCCGCGGTGCGGGCGTCGTCCGTGGCCTGGTCCCACTCGGGGTTGCGCTCCAGGGTCACCGAGGTGCCCTCGACCGTGTCCGCCACCCGGTAGGGGCCGGTGGCGACGGGCTGGGTCGTGTAGGTCTGGATGTCGTCCTTCGCCTCGGGGACGGCGCCGAACGCCGGCATCGAGACGATCCACGGCCAGTCGCCGTACGCGCTGTCCAGGTGGAAGACGATCGTCTTGTCGTCCGGCGTCTCGATCGAGTCGAGCTCGTCGCCCTGGTACGGGCCGCTGTACTCGCCGGCCCCCTCCAGCAGGTTCTTGTGGTAGCTCAGGCCGCCCGACAGCTCCGGGGCGAACGAGCGCTCCACGGAGTACTTGACGTCCGCCGAGGTGATCGGCGTGCCGTCCTCGAACTTCAGGCCGTCCTTCAGCGTGTAGGTCCAGCTCGCCCCGTCGTCCGACGGCGTGCCGGTGTCGGTCGCGAGGTCCGGGACCACCTCGGTGGTGCCGTCGGCGTCGGTCTGCCACGCGGTGAGCCGGCGCTCGACCAGGCCGAGCGTGGTGATCGCGAGGTTCTGGCTCGTGGCCGGGTCCCAGTTGATCGACGGCGCCGCGGTCAGGATGTGCAGCTCGCCGCCCTGCTGGACGGCGGTCGCCTCGTCGCTCGTGGCCGCGCCCGGCTGCGAGTTGGCGTTGCAGGCCGTCAGCGCGAGCGTGGCGGCGACGGCGATGCCGGCGACCGCCACCCGGCGGGCGGGCCTGCGGGTGGAGCGTGGTGCGAGATTCATCTGGTCCTTCTCGTCTCTACGAGGTGCTGCGGAGTTCTGGGGTAATACCGGTCCTGCAGGTACGGGGGTCGGACGTCACCGACGACATCGCCGGGTCATCGGGTTCTCCCTCCGCGCCGCACCCGCGGGTCGAGCACGCCGTAGACGACGTCGACCGCCAGGTTCGCGATCACCACGATGGCCGCGGTGAACACCGTGACGCCCACCAGCAGCGGCACGTCGGTGGCGCCGACCGCCTCCATGAGCAGGGCACCGAGCCCGGGCATCGAGAACACCCGCTCGGTGATGACGGCGCCGCCGAGCAGCGCGCCGAGGTCCAGCGCGAAGAGCGTGACCACGGGGATCGCCGCGTTGCGCAGCGCGTGCCGGGTGACGACCCGGCGTTCCGTGATGCCCTTGGCGCGGGCGGTGCGGACGTACGGCGAGCCGAGCTCCTCCAGCATCTGCGAGCGCGTCAGCCGCGTGTAGACGGCCGCCGACAGCAGCGCCAGCACGGACCACGGCAGCACCAGGTGCCACGCCCAGTCCACCGGGCTCTGGGCGAACGGCACGTAGCCGGACACCGGGACCATGTCGAGCGTGAAGCCGAACAGCAGGATCCCGAGCAGGCCCACCAGGTAGCTGGGCGCGGAGACCCCCGTGATCGCCCCGATCATGAGCCCGCGGTCCAGGACCGTGCCGCGGCGCACCGCGGCCACGGCGCCGGCGCCCACACCGACCACCAGCCAGAGCACCGCCGCGCCGATCGCGAGCGACGCCGTCACGCCGAAGCGCCCCACGATCAGCTCGGTGACCGGCGCGTTCCGGACGAAGGAGTAGCCGAGGCACGGCTGCGGGCAGTCGATGGTCGCGCCCGCCGAGCCGAAGGTGCGACCGGTGAACACGCCGCGCACGAACTCCCACCACTGCTCGACGACGGACTTGTCGAGCCCCATGAACGCCCGCGCCGTCTCCAGCCGTTCGGGCGTGCAGGGCCGGCCGCAGGCGAGCTGCGCCGGGTCCGCGGGCAGCAGCACGAACAGCGCGTAGGTGAGGAACGAGACCGTGAGCAGCACGAACACGAGCGTCGCGAGCCGGGTCCCCAGGAACCTGAGGAGCGTCATCGCGCACCCCCGCGCCGTCGGCGCCGCCTCGGGCCGCCGCCCCGCGGGTCGAGCGCGTCCCGCAGGCCGTCGCCGAACGCGTTGAACGCGAGGGTGACGCCGAACAGCGCGAGCCCCGGGAACAGCAGGTAGACGGGGTCCACGGAGAACCAGGTGACGGCGTCGCCGATCGACCGGCCCCAGGACGGCGTGGGCGGCGGCACGCCCACGCCCAGGAACGACAGCGCGGCCTCCGAGCCGATCGCGCCCGGGATGGAGATGGTCGCGAACACCACGACGGTCGAGGCGAGGTTGGGCAGCACCTGCCGGAACAGCACGTGCGCGTGCGAGGCGCCCAGCGCCTGGGAGGCGCGCACGAACCCGGCGGCGCGCAGCGCCATGACCTGGCCGCGCACCACGCGGGCGATCGACGACCAGCCGAACAGCCCGATCACGAGCACCAGGAGCAGCAGGCGGGGGAACCAGTCGGGCGCGACCGCGCCGACGGCGATCATGAACACGAGCGCGGGCAGCCCGATGAGGACGTCGATCAGCCGGGCCACGACCCAGTCCACCCAGCCGCCGAAGTAGCCGGCGACCAGGCCCAGCACCGTCCCGACCAGCACCGCCACGACCGTCGCACCGAGGCCGACCAGGAGCGACGTGCGCGAGCCCAGGACCACGACGGCGAACAGGTCGCGGCCCGTCAGCGGTTCGACGCCGAACCAGTGCTCCGCGCTGACGCCGCCCAGCGGTCCGGCGGGCGCGCCGGTCGGCCCGAGCGCGTCGAGGTCGTAGGTGTAGGGGTCCACGCCGAGCGCCCGGGTGATCAGGGGCGCGGCCAGCGCCACGAGCGCGTACGCCACGACCACGACGGCGCCCGCCAGGGCGAACCGGTCGCGGGCCAGACGGCGCCACAGCGGCGCGCGGCGGGCGACGGCGCTGCCGGCCGGTGCGGTCGGGGCGACCAGCTCGTCGGAGCGGTCGAGCGACATGGGACTCCTAGGTACGACGGGACATGACGGGGAGGCGGTGCGGCGAGCACCGACAACACGACATGCGCACGATTCGTCTCCTGGAGAGCGTCGGACGGCCGGGTTGACCGCCCTGACCGGTGTGCCCGGTTCTGGGCCAGGCAGAACCATAGTCGATGCCTCTGGCACCTATCGACCATCTCGAACGATCTGTGGCGCACGTCTCGCCCGCGCACCCCGCGCGCACCGCCGTCGCGACCTGTGGAAAACGTGCGCTTCGGCTTGCTCGAATCTGGGACACTGGTGCGCATGAGCATTCCCGCCTCCACCGGGCCGACGGACCCGGCTGCGACCACCACACCCGCACCTGACACGACACCGACCCACGCCGCCGCCGCGGTACCGGGCGCCGAGGTCGTACGCGCGGTGGTCAAGGAGGTACCGGACAAGGTCAGTGCGGACGGCCTCGAGGCCAAGTTCGACGAGCGCTGGACCGCCGAGCAGACCTTCGCCTTCGACCGCACCAGGACCCGTGCCGAGGTCTTCTCGATCGACACCCCGCCGCCCACGGTGTCGGGCTCCCTGCACGTGGGGCACGTGTTCAGCTACACGCACACGGACATCGTGGCGCGCTACAAGCGCATGCGCGGCCTCGAGGTCTTCTACCCCATGGGCTGGGACGACAACGGCCTGCCCACCGAGCGCCGCGTGCAGAACTACTACGGCGTGCGCGTGGACCTCTCCCTGCCCTACGACCCCGACTTCACGCCGCCGTTCGAGGGCACCGACAAGAACGTCAAGGCCGCCGACCAGGTCCCGGTCAGCCGCCGCAACTTCATCGAGCTCTGCGAGCGGCTGACGGCCGAGGACGAGAAGGAGTTCGAGGTGCTCTGGCGGCGCCTCGGCGTCTCCGTGGACTGGGCACAGACCTACCAGACCATCAGCGACTCCTCGCGGGCCACGGCGCAGCGGGCGTTCGTCCGCAACTTCCAGCGCGGCGAGGCCTACCAGGCCGAGGCCCCGGGCCTGTGGGACGTCACGTTCCAGACCGCCGTGGCCCAGGCCGAGCTGGAGGCCCGCGACTACCCCGGGCACTTCCACAAGGTCGCGTTCCACAAGGCCGGCGGTGAGCCGGTCTACATCGAGACCACGCGCCCCGAGCTGATCCCCGCGGCGGTCGCGCTCATCGCGCACCCGGACGACGAGCGCTACCAGCACCTGTTCGGCACGACGGTGACGTCCCCGCTGTTCGGGGTCGAGATCCCGGTCCTGGCGCACCACCTGGCGGAGCCCGACAAGGGCGCCGGCATCGCGATGTGCTGCACCTTCGGTGACCTCACCGACGTGCAGTGGTGGCGCGAGCTGCAGCTTCCGACGCGCTCGATCATCAACCGCGACGGCCGCATCACGCGCGAGCTGCCGGAGTGGCTCACGGGCGGCCCGGGCGCGGAGCTGTTCGAGGCCGAGGTCGCGGGCAAGACGACCTTCAGCGCCCGCAAGGCCATCGTCGAGGCGCTCACCGCGTCGGGCGACATGCCGACCGAGCCCGTCGCCACCCAGCGCAAGGCCAACTTCTTCGAGAAGGGCGACAAGCCCCTCGAGATCGTGACCTCGCGCCAGTGGTACATCCGCAACGGCGGCCGCGACCAGGAGCTGCGCGAGGAGCTGCTGGCCCGCGGCAAGGAGCTCGACTTCCACCCGGACTTCATGCGGGTGCGCTACCAGAACTGGGTCAACGGCCTCAACGGCGACTGGCTGGTCAGCCGCCAGCGCTTCTTCGGCGTCGCGATCCCGCTCTGGTACCCGGTCGACGCGTCGGGCGAGGTGGACTACGCCCACCCGATCGTCCCGGCCGAGGAGGCCCTGCCCGTCGACCCGACGTCGCAGGCGCCCGCCGGCTACACCGAGGAGCAGCGCGGCCAGGCCGGCGGCTTCGTGGGTGACGCGGACGTCATGGACACCTGGGCCACCTCGTCCCTGACCCCGCAGATCGTCGGCGGCTGGGAGCGGGACCAGGACCTCTTCGAGCGCGTGTACCCGATGGACCTGCGCCCCCAGGGCCAGGACATCATCCGCACGTGGCTGTTCTCCACCGTGGTGCGCTCGCACCTGGAGAACAAGGTGCTGCCCTGGAAGAACGCGACGATCAGCGGCTGGATCCTCGACCCGGACCGCAAGAAGATGTCCAAGTCCAAGGGCAACGTCGTCACGCCGATGGACCTGCTCGTGGAGCACGGCTCGGACGCGGTGCGGTACTGGGCGGCCTCGGCTCGCCTGGGCACCGACGCGGCGTTCGAGGTGGGTCAGATGAAGATCGGTCGCCGCCTGGCGATCAAGGTCCTCAACGCCTCGAAGTTCGCGCTGTCGTTCGGCGGCGGAGCGGGCAGCGAGATCGCGCTCGACCCGGCGGCGGTCACGGTCTCCCTGGACCGGTCGATGCTCGCGGGCCTGGCGGGCGTGGTCGAGCAGGCCACGGCCGCGCTGGAGGCCTACGACCACACCCGCGCGCTCGAGCTGACGGAGACGTTCTTCTGGACGTTCTGCGACGACTACCTGGAGCTCGTCAAGGACCGTGCGTACGGCGCGGGCGCCGACGCGGCGGACATCACGCCGGAGACCGCCTCGGCCCGCACCGCCCTGGCCATCGCGCTCGACACCATGCTCCGCCTGCTGGCGCCCTACCTCCCGTTCGCCACGGAAGAGGTCTGGTCCTGGTGGCGCGAGGGTTCGGTGCACCGCGCACCGTGGCCCGTGGCCGAGCCGCTGCGCGCGGCCGGCGGCGCCGCCGACCCGGCCGACCTCGCGGCCGCCGGGCACGCGCTCGCCGCGCTGCGCAAGGTGAAGTCCGAGGCCAAGGCTTCGATGCGCACGCCCATCGTGGCGGCGTCGCTGGCCGTCCCGGCCGCGTCGCTGACGGCGGTCGAGACCGCGGTCGAGGACGTCAAGGCCGCCGGCCGCGTCACCGGCCCGCTCGACCTCCTCACCGCCGCGGAGGGCCAGGGCGACCCGGCCGTCCAGGGCGGGATCGTCGTCACCACCAGCGAGCTGGGCGAGGCCCCGCCGCGCAACAAGGGCTGAGCCCGCTCTGCCGAGATAGAACTGTGGCGAGATAGAACTGGGGCGGTGGTGTTGATCAGCACCACCGCCCCAGTTCTATCTCGCCACAGTTCTGTCTCGCCACAGTTCTGCGTCGGCACCGTCAGTTGAGCATCAGCACCACCGCGTCGCCGGCCTCGGCCGCCGCACCGTAGAAAGCGGCGAGCTCGGCGTAGGCCACCGCCAGTGCCTCCGGGTCGGTCTCCGCGGCGTGCTCACCCGGGTCCGGGCAGACGTCCTCGTCGCACACGTGATCAGCGACGGCGAGCGGCGCCAGGGCGTCGAACGACGTGCCCACCAGGAACGCGGCGGCCTTCTCCACGTCCTCCGGGCCGAGGTAGCGCGCAGGCGTGATCCCGCCCGTCGACGCAAGCTCAGCGCCGCCGTGCACCGGATCCACCGGCATGCCGCCGTGCACCCGGAGCACCGTGTGGAGCGGACCCCACACGGTGCCGATGCTGAAGTACCTCGCCTCCTGTGCCGGAAGGTCTACCTGCGTCCACTCGCCCGCGAGCTCGTCGATGTGCTCCAGCGCCCAGGTCAGGTCTGTACGTGCCTTGTCGAAGTCGTCGGCGGCAAGCCGCGCGTACTCACAATGAATCATCCCCATGGCCCGAGACCGTACCGATAATGCGTTTCCGTGTGTATGGGCAAAACGGACACATTCCGGCGCAACAATTTCTCATACGCGGTAAATCGGAAATTCCATCCAGTCTGGCGCCCGTTCTGAGCGCCTTTTGTCCGATCAACCGCCCGAGAATTCACATCGAATTCACGTGGGAGGTCAGTGCAGCCGACGGTCGTCGCCGGACATGCTCGCGAGCACCTCCGTGGGCGTCCCGTCGTCCCGCCAGCGCAGGGTCGCGCCGACACCGTCCATCAGCTCCACCGAGCCCTCGGGCGCGAACGTGAGGCCGGCGTCCTGGCCGACCGCCGCGCGCACGAGCGCGACCGTGGCAGGCAACTCCTCCAGCCGCTCCGTCACCCCCATCGCCTCCAGGTCCGACCGGTCGGCCGCGATGTGCATCGGGTCGGGGCCGATCCACAGCTTGCGCCCGTTCATGCGCCCGGGACCCGTCCCGTACTCCTCGGCCAGCACGAGCTCCTTGACCTGCCCGCGCGAGAGCACGGCGACGACGTCGTCCACCGAGGTCACGGCGTTCGACTCTCGGCCGAGCTCCTGCCGAAGCTCCGCCAACACACGCTCGCGCCGTCGCTCCCGGTAGGAGTCGAGAGCGTCGGAGACCCGTTCGGCGAAGGCACCCTCGTGCACCCCGCCGCCGCGTCCGCCACCGGTCACCTCGACGAGCTTCTCCGCGGTCGGCGCCGTCAGCGCGGCCCGGGTGAGCGACACCGCGCGCTTGTCCCCGGTGAGCAGCACCAGCTCCGGGTCGGACTCCCCCACGTGCCGTTCGATCTCGGCCGCTACGGCGGCGGCGTTGCGCTCCCAGGAGTCCTCGGCACGGGACTCGATCCGCGCGCGTTTGATCCCCGAGGAGCTGGTCTTCTCGATCTCGTCGTGCGGCGCCTGGAAGGTGCTGTGCACCTTGGCGTCCGGCCCCGCGCGGAGAAAGTCCGCGCCCGCCCGGTCCACCGTCACCTTGAGCACCTCCACCGACTCGTCGGCGGCGAGCGCTGCCTGCAACAGGGCCGGCACGGCCTCCCAGGAGCCGGAGCTCGCGGTCGGCGGGTTGTTCACCACGCGGTCCACCAGCACGCCCGTCTCGTCGGCGATGACGACCCGGCCGTGCGGTCCCGGGACCCTCGTGGGTCGCAGCACCACCTCTTCGATCGCGTCCAGCACGGCATCCGGGGCCTTCTGCTGCGCCAGGTCCCTGCGCACTGCGTTCCAGCGCCCGCCGACGTCGCGGTCGGCGGCGTGCTCGGACGGCGTAGCGTCCAGGCACAGGGTGGCGAACGGTCCCGGGTGGCCGAGGAGGGGTTTGAGCCAATCGATCTTCATACACACCTCCGCATCACCCGCCGAGGTCGAGGCGATGCCCTACCGCATGACCCCGCCCCGGCGTTGACTCCAGGAAACGACGGATCCCGGGCACACGCCACCCCTGTGGGGGAAATTTCTGTGACCTGTACAGGAGATATTCGGACCCGATGCACGCCAAGCTCCCGGAGAGGGCAAGAATGCGTCAGGTGCAGGTCACCTTCAAGCGTAGGTGTCGACCTCGGGCAGGTTGTCACCCTTGTGCTGCGCGGCGATCAGCTCGTGGTGGCGGATCACCTCGCTGACGATGAACTGGCGGAACTGCTCGGCGAACTCGGGGTCCAGGCCGGACTCCTCGGCGATGCTCGTGAGCCGGGCGATCTGCTCCTGCTCGCGGGCCGGGTCCGCCGGGGGCAGCCCGCCGACCGCCTTGAGCTCCCCGACCCGGCGCGTCACCCGGAACCGCTCGGCCAGGAGGTAGACCAGCGCCGCGTCGATGTTGTCGATGCTCCCGCGGAGGCGGATGATCTCGGACGGCACCGGAGCGCTGGTCGGTTCGTTGTCAGACACAAGAAGAGGCTAACCGCCCATGGCCGTCGCGGGCGAAAGACTGTTCCGACCTGAGACGGGGATCCGCTACAGTCTGCCGAGCAGGCCGCAACTTGGTGAAGGCCCGGTACTGGGGCTTCACCTCTTCAAGACTTCAACGGAGAGCAGCACATGACACTTGCCACGTCGCCGGCGTTGGTGGAGGTGCCAGAGGGCACCAGCATCAACACGATCCTCGCGGACCGTGTGGCCCGCTCCGGAGACGAGGCGCTGATCGAGCGGCGTGACGCACCAGACGGCCCGTGGATCAAGGTGTCGGCGAGCCAGTTCGAGGACGAGGTGCTCGCCGTCGCCCGCGGCCTGGTGGCGCGCGGCATCAAGGCCGGCGACCGCGTCGCGATCATGTCCCGCACCCGGTACGAGTGGACGCTGCTCGACTTCGCCATCTGGGCCGCCGGCGCCGTCGCCGTGCCGGTCTACGAGACCTCGTCGGCCGAGCAGGTCCAGTGGATCCTGTCCGACGCCGACGTGCGCCTCGTCGTGGTCGAGTCAAGCGCGCACGCGGAGACCGTCAAGCAGGTACGGCCCAGCCTGCCCGGGCTCGAGGACATCCTGCTGATCGACGAGGACGCCGTGCTCGACCTGCGCAAGGCCGGCACCAACCTCTCCGCCGGCATCGTGGCCGAGCGGCGCGACGCCGTGCGGCGCGACGACCTGGCGACCATCATCTACACGTCCGGGTCGACGGGCCGCCCCAAGGGCGTCGAGCTCACGCACGGCAACTTCGCGCACCTGACCCTGAACGCCGCCGCCGGCATCCCCGAGCTGCTCGGCGCCGAGAACGCGCGCACGCTCCTGTTCCTGCCGCTGGCGCACGTGTTCGCGCGCTTCGTCGAGGTCGCGACCATCGCCGGCCAGGCCGTGCTGGGCCACGCCCCGGACATCAAGAACCTGGTGGCCGACCTGGGCTCGTTCCGCCCGACGTACCTCCTGGCCGTGCCGCGCGTGTTCGAGAAGGTCTACAACAGCGCCGAGCAGAAGGCGTCCTCCGGCCTCAAGGCGAAGATCTTCGCCTGGTCCGCACGCGTCGCCGAGGACTACTCGCGGGCCCTGGACCTGCCTGAGGGCCCGGGCGGCGCGCTCAAGGTCAAGCACGCGATCGCCGACCGGCTGGTGTTCAGCAAGCTCAAGGCCACCATGGGCGGGCAGCTCAGCTGGGCCGTCTCGGGCGGCGCGCCGCTGGGCGAGCGCCTGGGCCACTTCTTCCGGGGCGCGTGCGTCACCATTCTGGAGGGCTACGGCCTCACGGAGACCACCGCCCCCACGGCGGTGAACCTGCCCGGCAAGATCGTCATGGGCTCGGTGGGCCCGGCCTTCTTCGGCACGGGCATCCGCATCGCCGACGACGGCGAGGTGCTGCTGAGCGGGCCGCACATCTTCCGCGGCTACCGCAACCAGCCGGAGCTGACGGCCGAGGCCCTCGTCGACGGGTGGTTCCGGACCGGGGACCTCGGCCGGCTCGACGAGCACGGCCACCTGCACATCACGGGGCGCAAGAAGGAGATCATCGTGACCGCCGGCGGCAAGAACGTCGCCCCGGCCGTGCTCGAGGACCGGATGCGGGCGCACCCGATCGTGAGCCAGGTCGTGGTGGTCGGTGACCAGCGCCCGTTCATCGGCGCCCTCGTCACGCTCGACGCCGAGATGCTGCCCGGCTGGTGCGCCGCGAACGGCCTGCCCAAGCTCTCGGTGGCCGACGCGCGCGTGCACCCGAAGGTGCTGGCCGAGCTGGACAAGGTGGTCGCGCAGGCGAACGAGGCGGTCTCCAAGGCCGAGTCGATCCGCAAGATCACGGTGCTCGACCTCGACTTCACCGAGGCCAACGGATACCTCACGCCGTCCATCAAGGTGAAGCGAGCCAAGGTGCTCGCCGACTTCGCGGACACCGTCGACGCCCTGTACGGCGCCCCGGTCGCGAGCTCGCAGGCGGCCCGCACGCACTGACCGCAGCCGCTGCGGCAGGACCGCAAGCAGACAGAGAACGGGGCCGGAGCGCTTGATCAGCGCTCCGGCCCCGCTCTCGTCTGTTCTGCGGTGCTACGCGCTCTTCTCGCGCGGCTGACGGCCGCGCACGGGGCTCTTGCGGGGCACCACGGTCGGGTTCACGTTGTCCAGCACCACGGACCGGGTGATGACCACACGCTCGACGTCGTCACGGCTCGGCACGTCGAACATGACCTGCTGGAGCACCTCCTCGAGGATCGCCCGCAGGCCGCGCGCCCCGGTGCCGCGGAGCAGCGCCTGCTCGGCGATGGCCTCGACGGCCGGCTCGTCGAACTCGAGCTCCACGCCGTCGATCTCGAACATGCGCTTGTACTGCTTCACGAGCGCGTTCTTGGGCTCCGTCAGGATCCGCACCAGGGCTTCGCGGTCGAGCGACGAGACGGAGGCGATGACGGGCAGGCGGCCGATGAACTCGGGGATCAGGCCGTACTTCTGCAGGTCCTCGGGCCGCACCTCGGCGAAGAGGTCCTCGTCCCGGGCGATGGACTCCATGGGGGCGCTGAACCCGATGCCGCGCTTGCGGGAGCGGGCGGCGACGATGTCGTCCAGCCCCGCGAAGGCGCCGGCCACGATGAACAGCACGTTCGTCGTGTCGATCTGGATGAACTCCTGGTGCGGGTGCTTGCGCCCGCCCTGCGGGGGCACGGACGCCGTGGTGCCCTCGATGATCTTCAGGAGCGCCTGTTGCACGCCCTCACCGGAGACGTCGCGGGTGATCGACGGGTTCTCGGCCTTGCGGGCCACCTTGTCGACCTCGTCGATGTAGATGATGCCCGTCTCGGCCTTCTTGACGTCGTAGTCCGCCGCCTGGATGAGCTTGAGCAGGATGTTCTCGACGTCCTCGCCCACGTAGCCGGCCTCGGTCAGCGCGGTGGCGTCGGCGATGGCGAACGGGACGTTCAGCATCTTGGCGAGCGTCTGCGCCAGATAGGTCTTGCCGGTGCCGGTGGGGCCGATGAGCAGGATGTTCGACTTGGCGATCTCGACCGGGTCCTGGTCGTCGGGGTTGATGGAGCGCCCCGCCTCGCCGGCCTGGATCCGCTTGTAGTGGTTGTAGACGGCAACGGCCAGGGCGCGCTTGGCGGGGTCCTGGCCGATGATGTACTGCTCGAGGAAGTCGAAGATCTCGCGGGGCTTGGGCAACTCTGTCAGGCCGAGCTCCGCAGCCTCACCGAGTTCTTCCTCGATGATCTCGTTGCACAGCTCGATGCACTCGTCGCAGATGTAGACGCCGGGTCCGGCGATCAGCTTCTTCACCTGCTTCTGCGACTTGCCACAGAAGTTGCACTTCAGCAGTTCCGCGCCGTCACCGATTCGCGCCACTACCTGTCTCCTCGCCTTGTGCACCCTCGCGGAGTCCTGCACGGGCCGGCTGGCCCAGCAGATCCGCGACGTCGAGCGGTCTCAGATCCATTCCACACCACCGGTGGCCTGTTGTCAGCCCGGCGGCCCGGCGGGTCGCCTGACCGATTTTCACCAGATCATGACAATTTTGTCAGATTCTGCGCGGCGTGTCCCACAATGCCCGACGCCGGGGCGGATCGTCCACCGGTATTGGTGGCACGGCCCCGGCGTCGGACGCCTGCGGTCTCGACGGACCCGACCGGAGCGGTCAGTTCGTCACGACCGCGACGGGCTTGCGCGACTCGAGCACCTCGTCGACCAGGCCGTACTCCTTGGCCTGGGCGGCGGTGAGGATCTTGTCGCGCTCGATGTCGTCACGCACCTGTTCCTGCGTCTTGCCGCTGTGCGTCGCGAGCGTCAGCTCGAGCCACTCGCGCATGCGGATCAGCTCGTTCGCGTGGATCTCGATGTCCGAGGCCTGCGCGTAGCCGCCACCCTCCATCGCGGGCTGGTGGATCAGCACGCGGGAGTTCGGCAGCGCGAGCCGCTTGCCCGGCTGGCCGGCGGCCAGCAGGACGGCCGCAGCCGACGCCGCCTGGCCCAGGCACACGGTCTGGATCTGCGGCTTGATGAACTGCATGGTGTCGTACAGCGCCGTCATGGCCGTGAACGAACCACCCGGCGAGTTGATGTACATCATCACGTCGCGGTCCGGGTCCTGGGTCTCCAGGACCAGGAGCTGGGCCATGACGTCGTCCGCGGACGCGTCGTCGACCTGGACGCCCAGGAAGATGATGCGGTCCTCGAACAGCTTGGTGTACGGGTCCTGGCGCTTGAAGCCGTACGCGGTGCGCTCCTCGAACTGCGGGAGCACGTAGCGTGCGGACGGCATGGCGCCGGCGGTGGCAAATGGCATCCGTGCACCCGAACGGGCGCCGGCAAGGCGCTCCGCGGCTGCGACGAACTGGGCTTCAGGACTCACGGTCATCTCCTCTTGAGAAAGCTCTTGATGCGTTTCCGGGCGGTCAGCTGTTCATGCCGCCGCCGCCGGCCAGCGCAGCGGTCTCGACGACGTGGTCGACGAAGCCGTACTCCAGTGCCTCGGAGGCCGTGAACCAGTTGTCGCGGTCGTTGTCCTTGATGATCGTCTCGAGCGACTGACCGGTCTGCTCGGCAGTCAGCTCGGCGAGCACCTTCTTCATGTGCATGATGAGCTGCGCCCCGATCCGCACGTCGGTGGCCGTACCACCGATGCCGCCGGACGGCTGGTGCATCAGCACGCGGGCGTGCGGCGTGATGTACCGCTTGCCCTTGGTGCCGGAGGACAGCAGGAACTGCCCCATGGAGGCGGCCATACCCATCGCGACCGTCGCCACGTCCGGCTTGATGAACTGCATGGTGTCGTAGATCGCCATACCGGCCGTGATGGAGCCGCCGGGCGAGTTGATGTACAGCCAGATGTCCTTGTCGGGGTCCTCGGCCGCGAGAAGCATCATCTGCGCGCTGATCGCGTTCGCGTTCTCGTCGCGCACCTCCGACCCCAGCCAGATGATGCGCTCCTTGAGCAGCCGGTTGTAGATGGAGTCGTTGAGCCCGAAGCCAGCACCCTCCGTCCGCGCTACCGGCCCAGCATCCATCCGCAGCAGATCGTTCACGTCCATCTCCTCGGTTCTGACTCTCGTCTGTGGACCACGTCCTAAGACGTCGTGTCGCTCGACCCTAACGTGCCTCATGCCGCCAGAACTTCCGATTCGACGGCCGTTTCGCCTACAGCGCACCGGTGCTGCCCACGGCGAAGCCGAGGGGAACGCGGACGGCGGTCCGCACCCTCGCGCGAAGGGTGCGGACCGCCGTCGGACGACCTGCTCCGGCCCTGGTGTGCCGGGGGTGTGTCAGGCCTTCGCGGGCTCCGACGACTCGGGCTCGGTGGCCTCGGGCGCCTCGGCGTCGGCGGCCTCCTGGGCCTGCGCCACGGCGTCGCTCAGGGCGGCCTGCGCCTCGTCGGCCTCGTCCGAGCCGATGAACTCGCTCAGGTCCACGACGTTGCCGTCGGAGTCCTTGACCTCGATCTGGCGCAGGGCGACCGCGAGGGCCTTCGAGCGCGCGACCTCGCCGACCATGGCGGGGATCTGACCGCCCTGCTCGAGGGTCTTGATGAACTCGCTCGGCTCCATGCCGTACTGCTGCGAGGCGCTCACCAGGTACTCGACGAGCTCGCCCTGGCTCACCTGCACCTTGAGCTTCTCGGCGAGGGTGTCGAGCAGGATCTGGTTCTTGATCGCCTTGGTCGCGTCCTCGGTGACCTCGGCGCGGTGCTCGTCGTCCTCCAGGCGGCTCTCGGACTCGAGGTGACGGTGCACCTCGGCCTCGACCACGCCGGACGGCACGGGGACCTCGACGGTCTCCAGGAGCTTCTCCATGAGGGCGTCACGCGCGGTGACGGCCTGGTTGGAGGTCTTGATGCCGGCGACCTGCGTCCGCAGGTCCGCCGTCAGCTCCTCCAGCGTGTCGAACTCCGAGGCGAGCTGGGCGAAGTCGTCGTCCACCTCGGGCAGGTCGCGCTGCTTGACCGACGTCGCGGTGACGGTCACGTCGGCGTCCTGGCCCTCGTGGTCGCCACCGGCGAGCGGCGCCTTGAAGGTGGTGGTCTCGGCCGCGGACAGGCCGGTCAGGGCCTCGTCGAGCCCCTCGAGCATGTTGCCCGAGCCGATCTGGTACGAGACGCCCGACACGGAGTCGACCTCCTCGTCACCGATGACGGCCTTCAGGTCGATGACGATGTAGTCGCCCTCGACGGCCGGACGGTCCACGCCCACCAGGGTGCCGAAACGCTCACGCAGGGCGTCCAGGCGCTCGGTGACGTCCTCGTCCGTCACCTCGGTGGAGTCGACGGTCAGCTCGACGTCGGAGAGCTCCGGGAGCTCGATCTCGGGGCGCACCTCGACCTCGGCCGTGAACTTCAGCTGGCCCTCGCCGGCCTTGGCCGGGACCTCGGTCACGTCGACCTCGGGCTGGGCGAGCGGGCGCAGGTCGGTCTCGCCGAGCGCGTCACGGTAGAAACCGGAGAGCCCGTCGTTCACGGCGTGCTCGATCACGGCACCCCAACCGACCCGCTGCTCGATGATGCGCGGGGGGACCTTGCCCTTGCGGAAGCCGGGGACGTTCACCTGCTCTGCGATGTGCTCGTAGGCGTGATCGATGCTCGGCTTGAGCTCGTCGTAGTCCACCTCGACGGTCAGCTTGACCTTGGTGGGCTCCAAGGTCTCGACGGCGCTCTTCACTTCGATGGTCTCCAGAATGTCGGGGGTGCGCGCACGCCGGCGTACTGCGTCCCGGGTGGCGCGGGGATGCTCTGCTCAGTTGCAGCTGCTCGCTGACAGCCGTGTGCGACAGGCGCACGGGCAACCCATCAATAGTACGCCTGGAGTCCACGGGTGCCGAATGCAGTCGGGTGTCGTGCGGCACAGCCCGGCGGGGCCCCCGGTCACCGGCCCATCCCGGCGGTGAGACCCGCCACGATCTGCCGCGTCGCGACGAGGAACAGCACCACCAGCGGCAGCGTCGCGATGACCAGGCCGGCGAACAGGGTGGACCACGACGTCTGGTACTCCCCGAAGAAGGTGGTCAGGCCCACGGGCAGCGTGTACTGCGTCCGGTCGCGCACGAGGATCAGCGGGTAGAAGAAGTCGTTCCAGATGGGCACGAAGCGGAAGACCACCACGGTGGCGACCGCGGGCCGCACGAGCGGCAGCAGCACCGACCAGAACGTGCGCAGCGGGCCGGCGCCGTCGATCCGGGCGGCGTCCTCCAGCTCGTCCGGGAGCTGGCGCAGGAACGTGGCCAGGACGAACACCGAGAACGGGATCGAGACCGCCGAGTAGACCAGGATCAGCCCGGTCCGGGTCGACGCGAGCCCGATCGTGTCCAGGAGGTAGAAGATCGGCACGATCATGAGGAACACGGGCATCATCAGGCCCGAGACGAAGACCTGCTCGATCACGGCCATCAGGCGCGAGCGCGACCGCGCCAGCGCGTACGCGGCCAGCAGCGAGACCGCCGTCGACAGCACCACGGAGACCGTGGTGACCAGCACCGAGTTGACGAAGTAGGTGGAGAACGACGCCTCGACCCACGCCTCGCGGTATGCGTCCAGCGACGGGCTGTGCGGCAGGCCGAGGGGCTCGACCACGAGCTCCTGGTCGGTCCGGAACGAGTTCCACACCATGATCAGCAGGGGCAGCAGCGCGACGGCGGCGTAGCCCCACAGCAGCGTGCCGACCGCGGCCCGCCTCACGTCAGCCGCCGTTCGACGCGGCGGAACCAGCGCGTGAACGCCACCGAGACCCCGACGATCACGACGAACAGCACGATCGCGATCGCCGACGAGATGCCGATGGCGTTGGACGCCCCCGAGTGGAACGCGGTGCGGTAGAAGAGGAGCGACATGACGTCGGTGGCGCCGGCCGGGCTGCCGCTGGACCCGCCCAGTGCGTACGGGATCGGGAACGCCTCCATGGAGAAGATGAAGGTCAGCACGCTCACGGTGCCGATCACCGGCGTCAGCAGGGGCAGTGTCACGTGCCAGAAGCGCTGGCGGGAGCTGGCGCCGTCGAGCATGGCGGCCTCCTCCAGCGTCGGGTCGAGCGCGCCGAGGGCGGCGCCGTAGACCAGGAGCGGGAAGCCGACCCATTGCCAGGCGGTGACCAGGACGACGACCCAGAGGGCGGTGTCGGGGTCGCCGAGCCAGGGCTGGGCCACCGCGTCGAGGCCGACGGCGCGCAGGGCGGCGTTGACCGGGCCGAACAGCGGCGAGAGCAGCAGGGACCACAGGTAGCCGACCACCAGCGGCGAGACGAGGTACGGCATCGTGTACAGCACCTGGAACAGCCGCCGGAGCCGCCCCCGCCGGTGCAGCACGTACGCCAGCAGGAGACCCAGCGAGTTCTGCACCACCATGGCCCCGGCGAACAGGAGCGCGTTGTGCCCGAACGCCCGCGGGAGCTGGCTGCGGTAGGGCTCGGTGGTGAACAGCGCGACGAAGTTGTCCAGGCCCACGAACGCGTCCTGCGCGGTGCCGCGCCAGGAGAACAGGGAGTAGGTCAGCGCCGTGGCCATCGGGTAGAGCACGAAGACCACGAACAGCGCCGCGGCGGGCAGGATGAAGAGCAGTGCGACCGGCGTGGGCAGTGCCGCGGCTCGACGGCGGCGGCTCACTCGCCCGGCGTCCACCAGGCCGACAGGCCGTCCTGGATCACGTCGGCGGCACCCTCGGCGTCGGTGTCGCCGAGAAAGAGCTTCTGCCCCGCCTCACCCATCAGGTCGGTGCCGACGGGGTCGCCGTAGCGGTAGTCCACGAGCAGCAGGTACGGTGCGGGGTTCTCCTGGTACAGGTCCCACATCTCCTGCTGCAGCGGGTCGGAGAACTCGACGCCGGGGATGGGCGAGAACTGCTTGAGCTCGTCGGCCACGAGCTGCCCGAACTCGGGCGTGGCCAGCCAGTTCAGCAGCGTCCTGGCCTCCTCGGGGTGCTGCGTCGAGGCCGACAGGCCCCAGCTCCCGTCCGCGTAGCCCGCGCTGACCGGGTGGTCCAGGGCCGAGCCGGGCGGCGGCGGCACCTGGAAGACGCCGAGGTCCAGGTCGGGGTTGGCGTCCTGGAAGAACGCGAGCTCGTACGAGCCGCCGGCGAACATCGCGGCCTGCTCCGAGGTGAACAGGACCTGCGCGTCCGTGTACGGAACGCCCGTCACGTCGTCGGGCATGTACTTCTGCAGGTCCTTCAGCGTCTGGATCGAGTCCACGTAGGCCGGGTCCGTGAAGTCCGTCGCTCCGTCGCGCAGGGCCTGCTGGAAGTCGGCGCCGCCGTACTGGGCGGCCGTCAGGGCGTCGTGCACGGTCGGCACGAACCAGCCGTCGCGCGCGCCGACGGCGAGCGGCGTCACGTCGTGCTCCAGGAGCGTGTCGTTCAGGGCGAGGAAGTCGTCCCAGGTCTCGGGCTCCTCCAGGCCGTGCTCCTCGAAGATCGCGGTGTTGTAGTAGACCTGGATCGTCTGGCTGGCCAGCGGCACGCCGTAGACGGCGCCGTCCGCACGGCCGCGGGAGCCATCGAGGATCGCGTCGTCGAAGTCGGCGAGCGCCGGGACGACGTCCTCCAGCGGCTCCAGGTTGCCGCCCTCGACGAGCGGCTGGAGCAGGCCGTAGGAGCGCACCTGCGCGATGTCGGGGCCGTCCGACCCGGTCAGGCCGGTGCGCAGGATCTGGTCGTACTCGGTGTTGAGGTGGGCCTGGAAGTTCACCGTGATGCACGGGTTGGCCTGCTCGAAGACGTCGAAGATCTGCTCGTACGTCTTCACGTCCTCGGTCCGCCAGGACCAGACGTCGAGCGCGACGGCGTCGCCGTCGCACCCCTCCCCTGCCGCCGCGCCCGGCTCGGGGCTGTCCGCGGACGGCGCGCACGCGCCGAGGGTCAGCGCCACGAGAGCTGCGGCGGCGGTGGCAAGGGTCGTTCGGCGGCTCATGCGCGGGACGCTGCCGGTCGGAGGTCGAGGTGTCAAGCATTTCGACCGAATCGATACGTCGTGTCGGATCTGCCTACCTGCCGCGGGTCGCGTGCCGCGCGATCCGGCGGGCGTCGGCCGCCATCTCGAGGAACATGCCGCTGATCGGGTTGGTGAAGCCGGTGAAGTAGAGGCCGGGCGCGGCCGGGCGGCCGTTGGTCGCGAGGGGCTTGCCGCGGTCACCGAGCACGCCCAGGTGGCCCACGACGGGTTCGAGCGCGCGCCGGTACCCGGTCGCGGCCAGCACGACGTCGGGGGCGAGCCGGGCGCCGTCGGCCAGGACCACCTCGGCGCCGTCGAACCGCTCGATCGCGCGGACGACGCGGACGGTGCCGGCCTGGACGGCGGCCACGATGCCGATGTCCTGCAGGGGCACGGAGCCCTGGGCGACGCGGCTCGCGATGCCCACGTCCGGGATCGGCAGCCCGAGGCCGGACAGGTCCGGGATGCTGGCCCTGCGGACGGCCACGCCGACGGCGTCGACGAGGCGGTCGGGCAGGTGGCGCACCAGGACGCCCGTGTACTGGGCGGCCCACGGGCCCTGGTTGCGGGGCACGATGTGCGGCGGCGTCCGGACGGCGAGGTGCACGCTCGCCGCGCCGTGCTCGGCGAGGTCCTGCGCGATCTCGGCGCCCGTGTTGCCCACGCCGGCCACCAGCACGTGCCGGCCCGCGTACGGGGCGGGGTTGCGGTACCGGCTCGCGTGCACGACCTCGCCGGTGAACCCGTCCTGGCCGGGCCAGTCGGGCAGGTGCGGCGTGTGGTTGTAGCCCGTGGCGACGACGGCGGCGTCCGCGGTGCGGGTGCCGTCCGTGGTGGTGATCGTCCAGCGGCGGTCCGCGGCGTCGGCGGCGGCGGCGGGCCGGTCGAGGCGCGTGACCTCGACGCCGTGCTCGACCCGCAGGTCGTGATGGACGGCGTACGCCTCCAGGTAGCGGACGACGTCGTCCCGCGCGACCCAGCGGCCGTACTCCCGCGGGATCGCGAGGCCCGGCAGCTTCGACAGCCCGCGCGTGGTGTGCAGGTGCAGGCGGTCGTAGTGGTGACGCCAGGCGTTGGCGACGTGCTCGGACTTCTCGAGCACGGTGACGTCGGCGCCGCGGGCCTTCAGGGCGGCCGCGGCGGCCAGGCCGGCGGGTCCGGCGCCGATGACGGACACGGTGAGAACCATGGAGGGAGCGTAGTGCTCCCTGCTCCGGGTCAGTCCACGGGCGGGCCGTACAGCACCGTGTGGTCGCGGAAGAGCAGCTCGTCGGCCGTGGTCTCGACGATCACGGCGAGCAGATCGGTGGTCGCTGTCGTCGCGTGGATCTCGCCGGGCTCCCAGACCGCGGCCTGACCGGGTTCGATGTCCCAGCGCTCGTCCGCGTCGCCGTCGGCGCCCTTCGACGTGACCACGCCCTCGCCGGCCAGGACGGCGAAGACCTGGAGCGACGTCGCCGGATGCTCGCCCAGCACGCCGCCCGCGACGATCCGGGCGACGTGCACCGTGGTGCGCTCGGCGTCGGGCACCTGCGGCAGGAAGTCCATGTCGACGCCGTCGCTGCCGAACCGGGTGATCTCCCGCGCCGGGAGCTGGAGGATGCGCATCGGACAATCTTCTCGCAAGCCTCCGAGGTGCACGGCACGAAGGTGAGAGGTGCCGGCCTTGCCACCCGCAGCGGCGTCCGGCGTCCGGCGTCCGGCACGCGGGGCGAGGCCCGGCCCCGCCCCGCGTGCCGCCTAGAAGTCGTCCGCCGTGCGGATCCGGTCGCGGATCCAGGTGCCGGCCTCCTTGAGGCGGTCGGTCCCGTAGGAGCCGCTCCCGCAGGTCCCCTCGGTGAAGACGGCGCCGGAGCGATGGTCGTCGGAGAAGTTCCAGTTGACCCAGCTGATCTTCTTCTGCGCCGCCAGGTCGAGGTACCGCTGCGCCATGGCGAAGTCGTTGGCGCCCTCGCCCGCGTAGTCCTGGGTGCCGAACTCGGTGATGAACATCGGGATCTGGTCGGCGGCGCGGGACAGGGTGTCCAGGTACTCCTGGTCGTGCGACGCCGCGTAGAAGTGGAACGTGTACATGACGTTGGAGGCGTTGACCGGGTTGTTCACGACCTCGGCCTCGCTCGCGCCGTCCGAGACCCCCAGCGAGGACCAGGCGCGGGTGCCGAGCAGGATGACGGCGTCCGGGTCCTTGGCGCGGACCACCGGGACGATCTGCTCGTGGTAGCCCTTGATGGTCTGCCACGACACCCCGTTGGGCTCGTTCGCGACCTCGTAGATGATGTTGTTCCTGCCGTTGTTGCGCTCGGCGATGGCCGTGAAGAACGTCTTGGCGCGCTCGAGGTTGAAGTTCGGGTCGCCCGGGTCGAGCATGTGCCAGTCGACGATGGCGTAGAGGCCGCGCTCGGTGAGCATGTCGATGTACTGGTTGACCAGCGCGGTGAACCGGGCCGGGTCGGTCTCGTAGCCGTCCTCCTGCACGTACGTCGAGATCCGCATGACGTCGGCGTTCCAGTCGTACGCGAGGGTGTCGAGCGACGCGTCGTCCACGCACTGCGAGTACCACTGGGTGCCGTGCGTGCTCATGCCGCGCAGCTGGATCTGCTTGCCCTGCTCGTTGCACAGGCGCACGCCGCAGACGCTGAGCTGACCGTTCGCCTCGACGGGGGTGGCGGCCTCCGGTGCGGGGGCGGGCTCGGCGTCGGCGGGCGCCACGGCGGGCCGGGCCGCCGTCGGCGTCTCGTGGGTGGCCACGGCCGTGGCCGCGAGGGTGGGCACGACGGACGCCCCTGTCGCCAGGAGCGCGGCCGTGGCGACGGCGACGATGATCGGGGCGCGGCGGAGAACCATGGGAGACCACCTCAGTCGGTCAGGAGCCGGAGCAGACCGGCGGCATTGCCCGCCTGCTGGTCCCAGGGACGCTAGCAAGATGACCGAGCGGGTGATATCCGGGATTCCCACACCGCGAGTACGGGACGGGACGGTCGGGATTGGCGTTCCTTGCCCTACGGTGATCCCCGAACGCATGATCCGCTCACCCCAGGAGAGACCATGAGCACGTCCGTGGAGCTGACCCGATTCCGGGTGCTGCCCGAGAGGATCGACGCGATGCTGGCCGCGCGGCCCGCGATGATCGCCGACTTCGAGGACGACCGCACCGGTTTCCTCGGGGCGCGCCTCGTGCAGCTGCCGGACGACGAGTGGCTCGACATCGTGGAGTGGGCCACGTCGGAGGACTTCGCGGCGTCCCGCCAGAAGGGCGCCAACCGGCCGGGGATCGCCGCGTTCTTCGCGACGATCAGCTCCCTGGTGACCGCCGAGGAGGGCACGCTCGCCGAGCTCGGGTGACACGGGGATGACATAGTGTCGGGCCGTCCCCTCCGGACCATCGCGATCCGGTTCCCGCACCCGAGGTGGGCCCATGACTGTTCCCCTGACCCTGCGCACGCCCGCGCGACCCGCCGACCAGCCGCAGCCCCCGGACCCCACGGTCCTGGCCGCGGCCCTCGACCGGCTGGAGGAGCACGACGGCGGAGCGCCGGGCAGGGCGGACCCCGAGACGCGGGCGGACGCCGAGGTGCTGCTGCACGCCCGCGGCGCCGACCTGGACCGGCTGCTCGCCGTCGCAGGGGCGCTCCGCGACCAGGGCCTGCAGGAGGCCGGCCGGCCCGGCGTCCTCACCTACTCCCGCAAGGTGTTCGTCCCGCTGACGCACCTGTGCCAGGACCGGTGCCACTACTGCATCTTCGTGCAGACGCCCGGCAAGCTCGCCAAGGCCGGCATCTCGCCGTACATGTCGGCCGAGGAGGTGCTGGAGGTCGCCCGGCAGGGCGCCGCGCTGGGCTGCAAGGAGGCGCTGCTCACGCTCGGCGACCGCCCCGAGAACCGCTGGCCGGTGGCCCGGCAGTGGCTCGACGACCACGGTTACGCCTCGACGCTCGACTACGTGGGTCACATGGCCCAGCTCATCCTCGACGAGACGGGGCTGCTCCCCCATCTCAACCCCGGCGTGATGTCGTGGGCGGAGCTGCAGCGGCTCAAGCCGGTCGGCCCGTCGATGGGCATGATGCTGGAGACCACCTCCTCGCGGCTGTGGACCGAGAAGGGCGAGGCGCACTTCGGCTCCCCCGACAAGGATCCCGCCCTGCGCCTGCGCGTGATCGACGACGCCGGCCGCTCCCGTGTCCCGTTCACCACCGGCGTGCTGCTCGGCATCGGCGAGAACTACGCCGAGCGGGTCGACTCGATCCTCGCGCTGCGCGACGCGCACGCCCGGCACGGTCACGTGCAGGAGGTGATCGTGCAGAACTTCCGCGCGAAGTCGGCCACGGCGATGATGGGCGCCGCCGACCTGGGGACCCAGGAGTACGCGGCCGCCGTCGCCGTCACGCGCGTGCTGCTCGGCCCCGGGATGCGCGTGCAGGCCCCGCCGAACCTGACCGACACGGCCGAGCTGCAGCTCCTGGTGCGCGCCGGCATCGACGACTGGGGCGGCGTCAGCCCCCTCACCCCGGATCACGTGAACCCCGAGCGGCCCTGGCCGCACATCGAGGACCTGGCCCGGCTCACCGCCGAGGGCGGGTACACCCTCCGCGAGCGCCTCACCGCGCACCCGCACTACCTGCGCGAGGCGCGCACGGGCGGCGACTGGCTCGACGACCGGCTCCGCGACCGGGTCCTGGCCCTCGCGGACGACTACGGCCTGGCCCGCCACGACGCCCTCCTGGGCGAGTTCCCCTCCTCCGTCTCGTCGAGTGCGGCCGGTTCGGGCGGGCGGTTGGCGGGGCTGTTGGGCGACGTCCAGCAGGATCCGGGCGGGGCGGACGACGCCGCCTGGGTCGAGCTGCTCGGCGCCGACGGCGCTGACCTCGAGGAGCTCACCGCGCTCGCGGACCAGGTGCGGCGCGACCGGGTCGGCGCCGCCGTGACGTACGCCGTGAACCGGAACATCGACGCGTCGCTGGGCCTGCCGCCGGAGCGGCTCACGGAGCTCGCGGCCGAGGCGGTCACGCTGGGCGCCACGGAGGTGTGCGCGCAGGGCCTCCCGCCGACGGCGCGCGGCGCCGAGGCCTACCTCGACCTCGCCCGGGCGGTGAAGCAGGGCGGGCCCGGGCTGCACCTGCACGCGTTCCGCCCGGCCGAGCTGGCCGACGGCGCCGCCCGCGCCGGCCTGCCGCCGGCCGACTGGCTCGCGCTCCTGCGCGAGGCCGGCGTCGACACGGTGCCGGGCACCGGCGCGCGCATCCTCGACGACCGGATCCGCGGCCTGCTCACCGGCGACACCGACATCCCGGCGGAGCGCTGGATCGAGCTCGTCACCGCCGCGCACACGGCGGGCCTGCGCTCGACGGCGACGATCGTGTACGGCCACGTCGAGTCGGCGCGCGACCAGGTGCGGCACCTGCGCGCCCTGGCCCGGATCCAGGACGCGACCGGCGGGTTCACGGAGCTGATCCCGATGCCGTGGCTGCCGTCCGAGTCGCCGGTGCCCGTGCCCGGTGCGCGCGTCGCGACCCTGCGCGAGAGCCGCGCCCTGCACGCCGTGGCGCGACTCATGCTGGCCGGCCGGATCGACCACGTGCAGGCGGCGTGGACCAAGCTCGGGATGCGCGGCGCGCAGCGGGTGCTCGCGGGCGGCGCGGACGACCTGGGCGGCGTGCTGCTCGACGGCGTGCTGGACCCGGACGCCGGGCCGGAGCAGGGCCGCGAGCTGACGGTGACGGACGTGACCCGGCTGGCCGCCGAGCTCGGCCGGCCGGTGCGGCAGCGCACCACCACGTACGAGCAGGTGGGGTGACGGCGGCGTACCCGGACAGGCACGACGGCCCAGCCCCCGACGTGGACGTGGCGGTCGTCGGCGCGGGCCTCGCCGGCGTCGGGCTCGGCGCCCGCCTGCGGCGCGCCGGGCGCACCGGGTTCACCGTCCTGGAGCGGGCCGACGACGTGGGCGGCACCTGGCGCGACAACGTCTACCCGGGCGTCGCGTGCGACATCCCGAGCGCCCTGTACTCCTACTCCTTCCTGCCGCAGCCCGCCTGGTCACGCGTGTTCGCGCCGGGCGCGGAGATCCACCGGTACGTCCGCGACGTCGTGCGCTCCGAGGGCCTGGCCCCGCACCTGCGGCTCGGCACGGACCTCATGGGGGCCCGCTGGGACGACGACGCCGGCGCCTGGCGCCTGACGACGTCCCGCGGGCCGCTGACGGCGCGGGTGCTGGCCACCGCCGTCGGCCGGCTGAGCGAGCCACGCGTGCCCGAGATCCCGGGGCTCGGCACCTTTCCGGGCCAGGTGTTCCACTCCGCCCGCTGGGACCGCGAGGTACCCGCCGGGCTGCGCGTCGCCGTGGTCGGCACCGGCGCGAGCGCCGTGCAGCTCGTGCCGGAGGTGGCCCGGCGGGCGGCGTCCGTCGTCGTGCTGCAACGCACCCCACCCTGGGTGCTGCCGCGCGGCGACCGGGCGTACGCGCCCGGTGAGACGCCGCCCGACCGGGCGGCGCTCGCCGCGGAGGCGGAGCGGCTGTTCGACGCGCGGATCGCGGGCACGCGCGCCGAAGCCGAGCTCCAGCAGCGGGCACGGGCGCACCTGCGCGCCCAGGTGCCGGACCCGGCGCTGCGCGCGCTGCTCACCCCGGACTACGCGGTGGGCTGCAAGCGCGCGCTGTTCAGCGACGACTGGTACCCCGCCCTCCAGCAGCCGCACGTGACGCTGGAGCCGGGCGCACCCCTCGCGGTCGAGGGGTCCACGCTGGTCGCGGCCTCCGGCGCCCGGTACGAGGTGGACGTGATCGTGCTGGCCACGGGTTTCGAGACCACGCGCCCGCCGTTCGCGCACCTCGTCACGGGACGCGAGGGGCGAACGCTCGCCGAGCACTGGGTGGAGGGCATGACGAGCCACGCCTCGACGGTGGTGCACGGGTTCCCGAACCTGTTCGTGCTCGACGGCCCCAACGCGGGGCTCGGGCACCACTCGGCCCTGGAGGTGATCGAGGCGCAGATCGGCTACGTGCTGGGCGCGCTCGACCACCTGGACGCGACCGGCGAGCCGCTGGAGGTGTCCGCGGCGGCCGAGGACGCCTACACCCGCGAGGTGGACCGCCGCGCCGCCGGGACGGTGTGGCTGCGCGGCGGCTGCCGCAGCTGGTACGTGGACGAACGCTCGAACCGCCTGACGCTCCTGTGGCCGGGCCGGGCCAGAGAGTTCGGCGAACGCTTCGGCACGTTCGACCCGGCCCCGTTCGCCGCGGTGGCCCACCGGCAGGCAGGCCACCGCATGGACCGCCTGGGCATCACACCTGGTCAGGCCTGCGGGTGATCGGGGGCAGCACGTAGCTCTGGTCCAGGACGGCGGCGTGGGGTTCGTACATGCGCATGACGGGCCGGAAGTCGCCCGCCGGGCTGGGGAGCCAGTTCGCCGCGGCCTTGGGGTCAGTGGGCTCGTCGTGGCTGATGGTGATGGTCAGCGCTCCGTCGTCGTCGAGGACCACGCCCTGGGTACGGTCACCGAGGGAGTAGCGACCCACAGGGTTGTCGACGAGGTAGAAGTCGGGCACCGAGTACATCGTGAGCGACCAGAACGCGTCTACCGGCGGCATGGGGTCGAGGCGCAGCGTGTACGTCCGGGTCCCGGTCAGCTGCTCTCCCTGGTCGTCGACGTAGGTCATGACGTACGCGGCCTCGTAGGGATGGTTGCCCCACAGGCCGCCGATCGCCGCGGCTGCGCGCTCCTCGATCCGAAGCTTCGGGTCGAGGATCTTGTACCGGTCGTCGTCGATGGTCCCGACCTCGAAGTAGTCGAGGTTGTAGTCGAAGGCATGGAAGACGAGCTTCCAGCCGTTGACCTCCGGCGAGCTGCCCGAGACCAGGGCCTCGTGCAGCGTGGCCTCGGCGCGCGCCAGACCGTCGGTCAGGGCGGCGCCCCGGGAGGCGGGGAGACCCGCGTAAGGGGAAGGGCCCGGTGTCGTCAGGCCGAGCGGGGCGAGGCTCTGCTGCAGCGGCTTGTCGCGGTCGGCCGGAGGGAGCTGCTGGGACCAGACCCGCAGCTTCTCGAAGAACGCGAGCTCGTCGGGTGCGGAGGGGTCGGGTACCGCGAGACCCACCGGGTGCGCTGTCGCGTCCAGCGGCGTGAGGGTCGTGGCGTCCTGCAGTGCGTGGACCTCGGCGAGGTCTTCGCCGCTGGACACCGCCCACCGGCCCACGACGGACGCGACGAGGGTGGGAAGCCGGATGACGGTGGTGCCGCCGGGTGCCTCGCCGTCCCATGTCGGCGGAACCAGCAGGAACCGTCCCTCGCCCGTACCCGTGGCGCGGTGCCCGACGTAGGCGAAGTTGTTGGTCCAGGCGTCGACGAACTGCAGCACGTAGTACCGGCCGCCGGTATCGGGGACGTGCAGGGCGAGGGGCCCCACGCTCAGGTCGAGCTGCGCCATCGAGTACAGCGTGTCGTTGTTGATGGTCACGAAGGTGTCCTGGGGGCCCGCCAGCGTCCGGGCATGGCTGAACGTGTTGAACGGGGCAGCCGGGTTGGCGCCGACCCCCTCCTGGACGTACCTGGTGACCTGATCGAGGTTGAACACCAGCGGGAACCCGTAGAGGTACGCCTTGGTGATCAGATCCGTGTCGGTGTCGATGTCGGTGCTGCTCATGGCGTCCTTTCGACCAGCTGGCCCGAGGGGGCGGAGGTGGCCAACACCCTGGCCGTCCTGCCCGGCGCCCGGCTCACCCAGTTCGGGTGAGAACGACGACTGCTGGATCAACCACCATCTCGACACGATGAGGCGAGATGACGAGATGACGCGGCTTGTCGGCCCGCATCGGTGGTGGACCGGCGTGGCCGCGCTCTCCACGACCGTGCTGCTCGCCGGAGCCGTCATGATGCCCGCGGCCCTCCCGGCCACGGGTGCCTCTCCGCCCGACACCGTCGACACCGGTGACCCGCCACCACCCGCGGACCCGACGACCCCGGACGCCCTCGAGGAACCGGCGGCCGTCCCGGACGACAGCATCACCGAGGTCCCGCCGCCGCCGTCACCCGCCATCGTGGCGAACGCGAACACCGTACCGATGGCCTGGGTCGGCACACCGGACCAGCGCCCGGCGGACGCGGACCTGCTCACGCTCCAGGCGGCGATCAACGCCGCCCCCGCCGGTGCCACCGTCTCGTTCGACCCGAACGGCTACGCGTTCACCGGTGCGCTGACCCTCCCGCGGGCCGTGACGCTCGACAGCGGTGCCGCCTCGACGCTCTACGCCCGGTTCACCGTCAGCGGGGGCGGGCTCACGCTGGACGACGACGTCGTGATCGGTGCCGCCAACACGGGTGCGATCGTCTCCGTCACCGCGTCGGGCGCCGTGCTGTCGAACCTCACCATCCGCAACCCCACGCCGGTGGCCCGCCCGACGAGCGTCCAGCTCGGGGCGGGCGTCACCGGCGTCACGATCGAGGGGCTCGACGTCGACGGCGCGGGCGAGGCCTCGTCGTACGGGATCAACCTCACGACGGGGGCCGCGACCGTCACCGGAGCGGAGATCGCCGGCGTCGCGACGGGCATCGTCGCGACCGCGGCGTCGACCGCGACCGGCGTCGTCGTCTCCGGCGGCTCGATCGTGGCCGCGACCTCCGGCATCTCCCTCGGCACGACGACCACGCCGACCGTGTCGGGAATCGACGTCACCGGTGCCGCGGGGAGCACGGGAACCGGGATCGACCTCGCGAACTCCTCCGGCGCCGTCGTCGACACCCCCGTCGTGCGCGGTTTCGCCCGGGGCATCGGCATCTCACCCACGAACACCCGATCGGGCCCGACGATCACCGACGCGGTCGTCGACGGCAGCGGCCGCGAGGGCATTGCCCTCGGCGCGACGACCGACGCGAGGATCCTGGACGCCGACATCACGCTCGCGGGCGCCGCCCAGTCGACGGGGATCGTCACGCTCGGGGCGACCGGGGTGGTGATCGAGCGGCCCACGATCACAGGGGCGATGTACGGCATCACCACGAGCGCGGCGAACACCGGCGCCGGTCCGACGATCACGGACCCGGTGATCACCGCGTTCGGCGGCATCCTGCTGGGTTCGACCCAGGGTGCCGTCGTCACCGGGGCGGTGCTCGACAGCGGCACGTGGGGGCCCGCCGGCACCGGCATCAACCTCGTCAACGCCGGCCGGGTCACGGTCTCGGAGGTGAGCGCCACCGGGTTCCTCTACGCGATCGGCGCGCAGTCCAGCACCGACCCGACCTCGGACCGGGTGGACATCTCCATCTCCGACATCGACGTCGTCGGGGCGCCCGACGCCTCGAGCGGGGTGTACCTGCTGGGCGCCGAGAACGCGACGATCTCGCGCGTCACGGCCGAGCTCACGGGCGCCGCCCTCGTGATCCACCAGTCCGTGGGCGTCCAGGCGGAGGACATCACGGTCACGGGCCGGGAGGGGCCGACGCCGGTGACCGGCGCCGCGATCCTGCGCGCCTACGGCTCGCAGGACGTCGACGTCGACCGCGCCTCGATCGACGGCGGCTCGTACGGCTTCTTCTACTCCGCCACCGACGGGTCGACCGTGACCGACGCGACCGTCGCGAACGTCGTCGAGTACGGCCTGTACGGACGCAGCGTCGGGAACCTGGACGTCAGCGCGACGACGTTCGACGACAACTCGGCAGTGGGCCTGTTCGTCGTGACGACTCCCGCCAACGGCATCAGCCACGACATCGCCGTGCACGACAGCACCATGACCGGCAACGACAGCGGGATCCATGTGCTGCAGGGCACGACCGACGTGCGGATCCAGCGCAACGACGTGAGCGGCCAGTCCGACGTCGTCACCGCCGGCCCCGCCCACGACCTGCTCGTGGCGGACAACACCGTCGACCAGAGCGGCGGCGACGGGCTCGCCGCGATCACCGTCGCACCGCTCTGGGCCGACGGCGCGCTCGCCGGCTCGTACTCGTCGTCGGACGTCGAGATCACGGGCAACACGTTCGCGGGCGACGGCACCTGGATCCAGGTGGGTACGGCCGACGCCGACGCCCCGGAGGCGGCCCGCCGCACGCTGCGCGACGACGTGCTCGTCACGGGCAACACGTTTCCCGCCGGCACCGCGGCGATCCGTACGTACGCGAACGCCGTCGTCGGCGACGACACCGCGCCCTCGCCCGCCCGCGCACTCCCGGTCGACGGCCCCGTCGCAGTCGACGCGCGCGACCACGACGACCCGAACGACTGGGGCTCGGTCTGCCGCGCGACCGGGTTCCTCGACGGCGCCCCGTACTACGACGGGGGCGGCGCCGAGGTGCACGAGCCCACCGAGGCCCCCGTGCTCTACCCGATGAGCTGCATCGACCTGTCGCTCACCCAGGAGCTCGACGTCGAACCAGGCAGCGTCCTGCGCGCGGGCGACCTGCTCACCTGGACCCTCACCCCGCACAACGTGGGGCCGCGCGTCGCGCCGGCCGGCTGGTCGGTCACCCAGCTCCTGCCCGACGGCGCCGAGCTCGTCTCGATCACCGGCGACGGCTACACGATCGACGGCGGCACCGCGACGGCCGCGGCCGACCTGCCGGTCGATGCCGACGGACCCGCCCTGACGGTGACCGTGCGGGTCACCGACCCCGCACCCGGTGAGGCGACAATGCGCAACGTCGCCTACGTCGCCCCGGCCCCCGACACCGACCTCGACGAGGACGGGGTCGTCGACGCGATCGTCGAGCACCTCAGCCCGCTCGTCGTACCGACGATCGACACCGACACCGACGCCTCGCCGACCGACAACGACGCCCAGGGTGTCTGGACGACGCTCGGCGAGCCGGCACCGGAACCCCCCTCCCCGCCGACTCCACCCGCACAGGGCGGTGACGGCGACACCCCGGGCACAGGCACAGAGGGCGGCACCGCCACGGGCAGCGGGAGCGACGGCCTGGCGGCCACGGGCACGAACGCGCTGGTCCTGGCGTTGGTCGCGCTCCTGCTGGTCGGCGCTGGGCTCACCGGATCGGTCGTGTCACGGCGTCGAGGATCCGCCGGCTAGACCGGCGGATCAGTGTGCCGGTCGTGCGGAGCTCGGGGCCAGGCCGTTCTGGTAGGCCCAGACCACCGTCTGGAGGCGGTCGCGCGTGCCCACCTTGGCCATGGCGCGGCCCAGGTGGGACTTCACCGTGCTCGTCTCGACGACGAGCTCCTGGGCGATCTCGGCGTTGGACAGCCCGCGCGCGAGCTGCCGCACGATCTCAACCTCGCGGGCCGTGAGCTGGGGCGCGACGTCGGTGTCCGGCTGCGGCGGGGCCGTGCGGCGGGCGAACTCCGTGATGACCCGGCGGGTGACCGCCTGGTCGATGAGGCCGTGCCCGTCGGCGAGCCGGCGGACGGCGTCGATCAGCTCCTCCGGCTCGCAGTCCTTGAGGATGAAGCCGCTCGCGCCCGCCTCCAGGGCGCCGAACACGTACTCGTCGAGGTCGAACGTGGTCACGACCAGCACGGCCGGCGTCGTCGGCCCGGCCTCCCCGGCAACCCCGCGCGCCACGATCTCGCGCGTCGCCGCGAGGCCGTCGCCGCCCGGCATGCGCACGTCCATGCAGACGACGTCGGGGTGGTGCCGGCGCGCGAGCTCGACCGCCGCCGGGCCGTTCGACGCCTCGGCGACCACCTCGATGTCGTCGGCCTGCTCCAGGAGGAACCGGAACCCCGCCCGGACCACCGTCTGGTCGTCGACGAGCATGACCCTGATCATCCCTGTCCCCCCTCGGCGAGCGCCGGGCGCGCCGGCGTCGCGGTCGTGACCTCGCGGTACAGCGGGAGCGCCAGGCGCACCCGCCAGCCGCCGTCCGGCGTGGTGTCCGTGCTCAGCGTGGCGCCCACCAGGTGCGCGCGCTCCCCCATGCCGATCAGCCCCATGCCCTGCCGGTCCGAGCCCCGCGCGGTCCCGCTGGAGGTGCGCCCGGGCGCCCGCTCGTTCGTCACCTCCAGCGCCACCTCCCGGTCCTCGAAGCGCACGGCGATCCGGACCGGTGCGCCGGGCGCGTGCTGGCGCGCGTTGGACAGCGACTCCTGGGCCACCCGGTAGAACGCGGCGTCGGCGATGGGTGCCAGCGGCCGCGGCCGCCCGGTCCGGTCCAGGTCCACGGTGTCGCCCAGGGCGCGCGCCGACCGGACCAGGTCGTCGAGGGCGCCGAGCCCGGGCGGCGGCGCGTCGTGCGGGTCCTCGCCGGGCCCGCCGGATCCCGGGCGCTCCCGCAGCACGCCGACGATGAGCCGCAGGCTGTCGAGCGTCTCCTTGCCCTGCCCGCGGATCCAGGCGGTGCCCTGCTTCGCGGCCTCGGGGTCGCTGTCGATCTGCCGCTCGACGGCGGCCGCCTGCACGACCAGCCCCGAGAGGTGGTGCGCGGCGACGTCGTGCAGCTCGCGCGCCATGCGGGAGCGCTCGGCGAAGACGGCCGCCTGGGTGGTCGCCTCCTGGGTGCGGACCACCTCGGCGGCCCGGAGCCGCACCAGCTCGGTGTAGTTGCGGCGCGTGGCCACGGTATTGCCGACCAGCGCGCTGACCACGTAGGTGATCAGGCCCGACGCGAGGTGGTTGAGGACCGGGACCAGCAGGTCGTTCCCGGTCACGAGGGCGGTCGCGGCCGCGGCGAGCGCCGCGACCGGGGCCGCCGCCCCGGTCACGGCCAGCGCCCGGCGGATCGGCAGCAGCGTGCCGACGGTGTAGCCGGCGATGATCTGCGGGATGCCGCCGACGGACAGGTCGTCGGGCGAGGCCATGACGATGACCACCTGGCAGGCCACCACGAGCGCCAGGCAGAGGACCGGGCGGACCCGGCGCAGGACGAGCGGCAGCGCCTGGACGCACGCGCCGACCGTGAGCACCACGCCCTGCACGGGGCCGAGGGTCAGGCCCTCGGCCCCGAGCACGATCTCGAACAGCCCGAGCAGGAGGACGGCGGTCAGGATCAGGACGACCGCCGCGAGGAGGGCGTCACGCGACACGGGGCTGGTCAGGCCGGCCCGGTTCAGCAGCTCGTCGAACCGGCGAGGACGCACCGGGAGGGTCAGGTCGTCGAGCACCGCGTGGCCGTCCGTGGTGGGCCGCCCTGTCGTGGGCCGGCCTGTGCTGGACCTGCCTGTCGTGGACATGGCTCAGTACGATACCGACGGCGCGAGCAGGCGGAGGTCGACGGCGTACCAGGCGACCGCGGCCAGGGCGAGCACCACGAGCGCGGTGCCGAGCACGCGGCGCCAGCCGTGCCGGTGCCGGACGGCGCCGACCACCTGCAGCACGGCGGGGACGACGCCGAGCGCGCCGATCGCCTGCAGCACCTGGAGCTGGCGCAGGGACGCCTCCGAGACGTCCTGCAGGCCCATGACCACCGTGACGACGGTGGCCCAGCCCACGAGCGCGAGCACGGTGGACAGCGCCGCGACCTTGGTCAGGATGCGCGTGACGCGCCCGGTGCCCTGCGGCAGGGACTGCTTGCGGACGCGGCGGCGGATCGCGCCGACCGGCCAGGCGACGGCGGCCACGAGCAGGATCAGCGCGGACGCCCCGAGCACGGGCAGCGCCACGCCCTGGGCCCGCGCCGGTTCGCCGGGCAGCAGCGTGAACGCGCCCTCGTAGACGACGGCCTGGACCTGGTCGTCGGCCACCCGCATGGCGATGGTGCGCTGCCCGTCGACCTCGCGCCAGACCCACGGCGCGATCTCCTCGTACAGGGCGGGGGTCGTCGCCCCGGGGCCGGGCGTGATGAGCAGGCGGCCGTCGGCGCGGGCGGTGAGCTGGGTGGTGCTCAGCAGGTCGAGCGCCGCGAGGAAGTTGCTCCGGACGCCGCGCGAGGAGACGTAGCTGCCCTCGGCGATCGCGGCGTGCTCGCGGGCGGTGTCCTGGTCGACGACGGCGGCGTCCGCGGTGGTGGCGGTGTCCGCGGTGCCGGCGGCGTCAGCGGAGCCGGTGCCGGCGTCGTCCGCCGGGAAGTACCGGTCGGTGAAGCCCTGCAGCACGGCCTCCCGCAGCGGGATGGTGGCGTAGCCGTCGTCGCCCGAGCTGTTCAGCGAGATGAAGATGCCCGTGCGCTCCTCGGGGTAGAGCTGCAGGTGCGAGTGGAAGAACTGGGTGTCGCCGCCGTGGCCGATGATGCGGTGGCCGTTGCGGCTCTCGTCGAAGAACCCGAGCGTCATCCGGGGCGCGGCGGCGAGGTCGCCCAGCGTGCTCTCGTCGAGGGCGGGCGAGTGCATCAGGTCGAGGGTCTCGGGCTCCAGCAGCGACCCCGCACCGGGCTCGCCGAGCTGGGCCAGCATGAAGCGCGCCATGTCGGGCGCGGACGCCGTGAGCGAGCCGGCCGGCGGGGTGCCGACGATCTCGAACTGCCCGGGGGCGGCGTCGGACGAGGGGTACCCGTGGGACATCCGGTCGCTCAGGTCGCCCGGCAGCGGCTGCGCGAAGGTGGACGACGTCATGCCGGTGGGCTCGAGGACGTTGCGCTCGACGTACTCCTCGAACGGGACGCCGCTGACGCGCTCCACGATGTAGCCGGCGAGCGCGTTGCCGTAGTTGGAGTAGGCGGGGACGGTGCCGGGCTCGTAGACCTGCTCGGGCGGGTCGGTGGCCAGGGCGTCGCGGAGCACGACCGGCTGGTCGCCGAACCCGATCAGGCCGCCCACCCGCTCCTCGAACCCGGCGGTGTGGGTAAGCAGGTACCGGAGCGTGATCGGCTCGTCGAACCGGCGCGGCACGTCGAAGTCGAGGTACTCGGCCACGTCGGTGTCCAGGTCGAGGTCGCCGCTCTCGACGAGCTGCATCACCGCGGTGGCGGTGAAGAGCTTCGAGACGGAGCCGGGACGGAAGAGGGTCCGCTCGGGGTCGACCGGCACGGCCTCGCCGCCCGTGGTGCCCGTGTCGGAGTGGCCGTAGCCGCGGGTGGTGAGGATCTCGCCGTCGTGCACCACCGTGACGACGCCGCCGGCGATGCTCGCGCTCTCCAGCGCGGCCGGCAGCAGGCCGTCGAGCCAGGCGTCGACGTCGGACGCCACCAGGGCGTGCTCGCCGGACGGGGCGCTGACCGGCGGGGGCGGCGTCGGCTGCTCGGCGGCCGTGGCGGCGGGCGCCCCGGTGACGGTGAGAGCGAGCGCCGTCAGGACGCCGAGGGCCGCGAGCGCTCGGCGTCCGGCGCGGCCCGGCGCGGGGTCGTCGGGCCGCTCGGTGGGTGTGTGGTCGTGGGACGAGAACATCGTCGCGCTCCTCGCGCTCGGCAGGTGTTCGGGCTGGTCCGGGAGTGTTTTTCCGGACGTGACCAGCCTGTCGGCCGGCCGGCGCGAACACATCGCCCGCAGGCAGGCATTCCGTCTACGACCTTTGGCGGAGGCTGCTGCGGGCGCCCTCCGACCCCAGGGCATCGAGCACAGCGGTTGCTGCCGGCGAGGCGCCACTTCTGGCAGAAACTGCTGTGCTCAATTCCGGGCAAAACTCACCCGCACGTGGGTAGGCTCTGCGCCGTGATCCCCTCGGAGATGGTGTCGATCCTGTCGGTGGGGCTGCCCGCGCTCGGCGCCGTGGTGTCGGCGTTCGCGGCGTTCCTGGGCGTGGTGCCCGGCACGGACCGCAAGCTGCACCGGCTCGTCACCATCCACCGGGACATGCCGGCGGGCGAGGGCAGGGACGCCCTGGAGGACTCGATCAACGAGCTCGCGGTCCGCGCCGCGCGCCGTGCGGTCGGTACCCGAACCACCGCCAAGCAGCGACCACGCCGCAGGCTGGACGCCGGCAAGGTGATCGGCGCGATCATGATCGTCGGGGTCGGCGGCGGCATCGCCTGGGTGTTCTGGTGGCTCGGGTCGCTGGCGCCCTGGCCGTTCCTGCAGTGGACGCTGTGGGTCGTCGCGATCCTCGTGACCCTCTTCACGACGTTCGTCGTGACGCTCGACAACGTGTTCAAGGACGAGGACGGCGAGAAGAAGGACCGGTCCGCGAAGAAGGGCGCCGACACGAAGCAGAACGCCGACACGGAGGCGCCGGACACGACGGAGCCGGCGCCGGAGGACGTTCCGGCGCCGGCTCCCGCCGACGGGGTCTGAGCCCCGGCGCGATCTGAGCGTCCAGAGCGCGCCGCCCTCACGCCGCGACCGGCTCGGTGCCTCTCGCCACCGCCTTGACGAGGTGGGCCACCCCGGCGGACGTGGACTCGTGGTGGTATCCGGCCCGGCCGTAGAGGCGCAGGTTCCTGGTGCTCATGGCGCCGGTGAACAGCTCGAAGCGCTCCGTACCCTTCGGCGCCTGGTTCTCGGCCCAGGACAGGAGGTACCGGCCCAGCCCGCGACCCCGGTGGTCCGGCGCCACCATGAGCCGCCCGATCTCCCAGGTCGTTCCCCGGCTCTGCGCCCGCACGGCACCCACGATGCGCGCACCGTCGCGGACCACCCAGGTGGCCTGCTCGCGGATCCCCCGCAGGACGACGTCGAGCGGCTCGTGGAGCGCGTGGATGTCGAGGGTCGTGTTGGCCAGAGCCTCGTCGACCCAGCAGCACCGCTGGAGAACCAGCAGCTCGCCCGCGTCGACGTCCCGGGCCGGGGCGATGGTGAGCCCGGCCGGTCCCGCTCCGTCGACCCTGGTCCGCCCGGGGACGCGCAGGGCGTCCAGCAGCCCGGCGAGCTCGTGCAGCTCGTCGAGGATCCGCACGGCCGAGGCGTCACGCCGAGGGTCCGCGACAAGCCCCTCACCGGCGAAGCTGTCGGCGATACGCAGGTTCACCGTCGCGCTGACCGGCACCATGCCCAGCGTGACGGCGACGCTCTTGGCCATCTGGGCGGCGCGCGTGCCTGCTGACGTGTTGCCGTAGCTGACGAACGCGACAGGCTTGTGGGCCCACTCGGCGGACAGCGCGTCGAAAGCGTTCTTCAGGGCCGCCGGCATGGCGTGGTTGTACTCGGGCGTGCACACCACGAACGCGTCCGAGCCTTCGACCAGCTCGCTCCAGCGCCGGGTGTGCTCGTGCACGTAGCGCCCGGTCGACGGCTCCTCCGGCTCGTCGAGGAACGGCAGGCCGATCTCGGCCAGGTCCGCGACGGTGCACCGCACCTGGAGCTCGCTCGCGCGCCCGGCGACCGACGAGGTGAACCAGTCGGACACGACCGGCCCCCGCCGCCCCGGCCGGGTGCTCGGCACGATGACCAGGACGTTGCGCGATTTCGTTGACGTGTACATGAAATGACCGTAGAGGTAGGATCGTGGACATGTCAACGACCAGTTCGGCGCCCTACCCCGAGCACCGCGGCACGCGGCGCTGGCTGACCCCGGACGAGGAGGCGGCGTGGCGGGCGTTCCGCCGGATGCTCGTGGCCGTCACCGAGCGGACCGCGAAGGACCTCGCCGGCACCAGCCTGTCGCTGCCCGACTACGACGTGCTCAGCACGCTCGCGGAGCGGGACCACCACCGGTGGGGACTGCGGGACCTGGCGGCGAAGATGGAGTGGTCCCGCAGCCGTCTCTCGCACCAGATCAGCCGGATGCAGACCCGAGGTCTCGTCGACCGGCTGCCCGACGACGCCGACGGCCGCGGTGTGGTGCTCCAGCTCACGGAGGCCGGGTACGCGGCGCTGCGAGGGGCGACCGCCACGCATCTCGCGTCGGTACGGAACAGGTTCGTCGATCACCTCAGCCCCGACGAGCTCGAGACGATCCGGGGGCTGGCCATCCGGATCGCCGACGGCCGGGACGACCGCGCACCCGGCCAGGCCCTGAACTCGTGACGACGTCAGAGATCGCGCCGGCGACCCGGCGCGCAGGGCACGTGGACGGCCCCCGTCAGATGTCCGAGGATGGCGGCGTGATCACGCAGACCGTCGCCACCACCGACTACCACACGGCGGGTGAGCCGTTCCGGATCGTCGCGGAGCCGCCCGTGCCCCTGCCGGGTGACTCCGTGGCCGACCGCCGCACCCGCGCCCTGGCGAGCACCGAGGCCCAGGAGCTGCGGCGGCTGCTGTGCTCCGAGCCGCGCGGGCACGCCGACATGTACGGCGGGTTCATCGTGCCGCCGGACGACGACGGCGCCCACCTCGGCGTGCTCTTCTGGCACAAGGACGGGTTCTCCACCGCCTGCGGGCACGGCACCATCGCGCTGGGCGCCTGGGCCGTCGACACCGGCCTGGTGGCGGCGCCCGACGACGGCACGGCCGACGTCGTCGTGGACGTGCCGTCCGGCCGCGTCACGGCGCGCGTGCACCGGGCCGGCGGGCGCACGGTCGGCGTCGACTTCGTCAACGTGCCGAGCTACGTGCTGGCCCGCGACGTGCCCGTGCCCACCCAGCGCGGCACGGCGTCCGCGACCCTGACCTACGGCGGCGCGATCTACGCGAGCGTCGACGCGACGAGCCTCGGCCTGGCGGTGGAGCCGGCCTCCTACGCCGACCTCATCGCCGTGGGCCGCGAGATCAAGCAGGCGATCGACGCCGAGAGCCTGGCCGTCCACCCCACCGACCCGCGCCTGAGCGGTGTGTACGGGACGATCCTGTACGAGGAGCTGGGCGACGGCCCGGACGGGACGGTGCGCCAGCGCAACGTGACGATCTTCGCGGACGGCCAGGTCGACCGGTCGCCCTGCGGTTCGGGCACCTGCGCCCGGCTGGCCGTGCTGGCCGACGACGGCCGGGTCGGCGTCGGCGGCCCGGTGCTGGAGCACACCTCGATCGTCGGGTCCGCCTTCACGGGCGCCGTCGTCGGGACCACGAGGGTGGGCGACCTGTCCGCCGTGATCCCGCAGGTCACGGGCATGGCGTACCGCACGGGCGAGCACCGGTTCGTCGTCGACCCCGCCGACACCCTCGTACCCGGGTTCGTGCTGCGATGAGCGCGCCCCTCGTCCTGGACGCCGCGGCGGTGGCCGCCGCCTGCTCCCCCGCCGACGCGGTCGCCGCGCTGCGGGCCGCCCTCGCCGGCGGGCTCGACCCGGCCGCGGACCTGCCCCGCCAGGGGGTGTCCCTGGGGGCCGGCGAGCTCCTGCTCATGCCGTCGGACGGCGGCGGCCTGCGGCACGTCGGGATCAAGCTGGCCACGGTCGCGCCCGGCAACGCCGCCCTCGGCCTGCCCCGCATCCAGGGGTCGTACGTGCTGTTCGACGCCGCGACGCTCGGCGTCGTGGCCGCGCTGGACGGCATCGCGCTGACCACGCTGCGCACGCCCGCCGTGTCGGTCGCGGCGGTGCTGGACCGACTCCGCGACACCGCGGGCCCGGCCGGCGTTCCGGACCCGCCGAGCGCCACCGGCCCGCTCCAGGTCGCGGTCATCGGCGCGGGCCCGCAGGCGCACGGGCACGTCGCGACCCTCGCGGACACGCTGACCGGCCGGCCGGTCAACGTGACCCAGCTCGTCCGCGACCCGGCCCGTACGGCGGCGGCCGAGGGCGCGCGGATCGACGGCGCCCGGGTGATCCGGCTGGGCGGCCTGGCCTCCGACGACGCCCTGCGCGCCGCCGACGTCGTCGTGTGCGCGACGTCGGCCCGCGAGCCGCTGTTCGACGCCGCGCTGATCGCGGACCGCGCCGTCGTCGTCGCGGTGGGCTCGCACGAGCCGGACGCCCGGGAGCTGCCCGCCGGCCTGCTGGCGCACGCGACCGTCGTGGTCGAGGATCCGGGTGCCGCGCTGCGCGAGGCGGGCGACGTGGTGCTCGCGATCGCCGACGGCGCCCTGACGGCGGGCGACCTGGTGCCGATGCGCGACGTCGTCACGGGCGCCGTCCGCCCCGACCCCGCGCGGCCGCTCGTGTTCAAGAGCACGGGCATGTCGTGGGAGGACCTCGTGGTGGCCGAGGCGGTGCTGTCGGGCGCGCGCTGAGGCGCCCGAAACTCTGCGCGACGTGGTGGCGGCGCGCGGCGACGAGGTGGCCGGACCGCTGGCCCGGCCGGTCGACTACGACGCCGAGCACAGCGCCGGCCTGGTCGCGACGCTGCGGGCGTGGCTGGACGCGTTCGGGGACGTGACCGCGGCTGCCGCGGCGGAGTTCGTGCACCCCAACACGTTCCGGTACCGGCTGCGCCGGGTCGCCGAGGTGAGCGGGATCGACCTCGACGACCCGGAGGCCCGGTTCGGCGCGATGCTCCAGCTCCGGGTGATGCGGCCGGGCGAGCAGGGGCTTCGACTTCGACCTGATGGGCGAGCTGTGAGGCGCTGACCCGGCAACCGTGTGACCGGGGTCGCACGGTTGCCCTGTCACACCTTCCGGGGCTGGGGAGTCATGACTTCGTCCGGTGCGGCACGCCGCACCACCCCTGTGGAAGGAACGTCATGACCTCAGCACTCGACACCCTGCGCCGCGACTTCGGCGGCGACATCATCGAGCCGGGCGACGCCGACTACGAGTCGGCCGCGCGCTCGCGGCTGGTCGCGGGCAGCCCGGCCCACGTCCTGCGGCCCAAGACCGTGGGCGACGTGCAGGCGGCCGTCCGATTCGCCGCCGGCTCGGGCCTCGCCCTGTCGGTCCGCGGCGGCGGCCACGGCTTCCCGGGCTTCGGCACCAACGACGGCGGCATCGTGATCGACCTCTGCGAGCTCGCCGACATCGAGGTGGTCGACACCGAGCGCAACCTGGTGCGGATCGGCGGCGGCGCCACCTGGGGCCAGGTCGCGGACGCGCTGGCCCCGCACGACCTCGCGATCTCCTCGGGCGACACCCGGAGCGTCGGCGTCGGCGGCCTGACGCTGAGCGGCGGCATCGGCTGGAAGGTCCGCCGGTACGGGCTGGCCCTGGACAACGTCGTGGCCGCCCAGGTGGTCACCGCCGACGGCGCGGTCGTGACCGCGAGCGCCGACGAGCACCCGGACCTGTTCTGGGCGATCCGTGGCGGCGGCGGCAACTTCGGCGTCGTGACGTCGTTCGACTTCGCGGCGCACCGCACCACGCGCGTCTTCTTCGGCAAGGTCTCGTTCCCCGCGGCCGAGGCCGCGACCGTGCTCCAGGGCTGGGCGGACTACCTGCGCACCGCGCCGGAGGAGCTCACGTCCATCGCCAACCTCGCCAACCCGTTCGCAGGCGGGCCGGAGGCCCCGGTGGAGATCCACGTGGCCTTCGACGGCGACGACCCGGACGCCGCGGCCCGCGCGCTGGAGCCCCTCCGCGCGCTCGGGACGGTCGTCGCGGACGACGTCGAGCTGATGGCCTACGCGGACGTCCTGGTGGAGGGCGCGACGCCGCCGCCCGGCATCCACGTGGTGGCCCACGACGGCCTCGTGGACCGGGAGTCGGTCGCGGAGACCCTGCGGATCCTCACCGAGGCCGGCACGTCGCCGGGTGCGCCGTCGATCTCGATCCGGAGCCTCGGCGGCGCGATGTCCCGGGTGCCGGGCGATGCCACCGCCTACGCCCACCGGGGCGCGGAACTCATGGTCACGACCTTCGCCGGGGGCCCGGCACCCGTGATCGAGGCCGCGCGGCCGGTGCTGGACGGGCTCTGGGGCCGGCTCGCTCCGTATCTCAGCGGGGCGTACGCGAACTTCCTCACGACAGCGGATGAGACGGACGTCACAGACGTCTACCCGAAGTCGACCTACGAGCGGCTCGCGTCGGTCAAGCGGCGGTACGACCCGGACAACCTGTTCGCCCGCAACCACAATGTGCGACCTGGACAGATGTCCTAGTCGGGACCTTCGGCCCGGTGGGCGCCGTCCTCGATCCGGACGGCGCCCACCGCATTAGCGCAGGTCGGACATTCCGGTCAATAGCTCCAGCGCGGGCCGGGATGTCCGTAACGCGATCGTGACTTTCGCGCTGAGGCGGGCTACGGTCGGTCCCGCTCACGGGGAATTCCGTGGGCACTCGTGGTGGACGCCGAGCCCTGTCACCGCCGCGAGATCTGCTCTGAACAGATGACAGGGACGGGGGAACCAAGTACGTGGGCACCGCGAGGTGCCCTTGGGGTGAAGCCGCACCAGCACGACGCGGCCGGGTCATTCTCCGATCCGAATCCGACAGCTCACCTCGTAGGCGCCGGGAGAAAATGCTGTGACCACACGCATGCCCGGGCGCCATCGTGCTGCCCACCCACCCATCACCCCGCTGACACCCATCTCGCGCGCCGCTGCCCGCGGCATCTCCGCAACCGCCCGCCGTGGCGCGGTCGTCGCCGCCGGATCGGGTCTGCTCGTCTCGCTCCTCGCCATCCCGGCCAACGCCGCCCCGGCGAACGACCCCAGCACGAACACGGCCGAGCTCGAGGCCGTGCGTGACGTCGTCCAGGACGCCGCGCAGAAGCCGACCGACGTCGAGGTGGCCACCGCCGCCCTGACCACGGCGAAGGTGGACACCGCCCCCGCCGTGAAGGTCGCCGCCGACAGCGAGTTCGCGCTGGAGTCCGGCACCATCAAGGTGACGCCGGCCCCCGAGCCGGAGCCCGAGCCCGAGCCGGAGCCGGAGCCCGAGCCCGTCGTCGAGGCCGAGCCCGCCGCGGCCGAGCCTGCGGCGGCCCCCGCCGCCGAGGAGCCCGAGGAGAAGGCTGCCCCGGCCGCCACCTCCGGGTCCAAGATCGTCGACATCGCCATGCAGTACCTCGGCGTCCCCTACGTCTGGGCCGGTGCGACCCCCGCCGGGTTCGACTGCTCGGGCTTCACGTCCTACGTCTACGCCCAGGTCGGCATCACCCTGCCGCACTCCTCGGCGGAGCAGCGCTACTCCGGCACCGAGGTCTCGGTCGCCGACGCGCTGCCGGGCGACATCATCTGGTCCCCGGGCCACGTCGCCATCTACGCGGGCGACGGCATGCAGATCGAGGCGCCGGTCCCCGGACAGACCGTCCGGTACACCGAGATCTGGCAGGACAACCCGGTCTACCTCCGGATCGGCTGACACACCCGGGTCGGCTCCGTCCGACACCGGTTCACGAAGGGCCCGCACCAGGACGGTGCGGGCCCTTCGTGCGTCGTGGCAGGATCACCACCATGAGCAGCGCGCCCACGAGCGTCGAGACCAATGCCCTGAACACCATCGACGAGGCCGAACGGCGCGGTTCGCCGCGCAACCTGTTCTGGCCGTGGTTCGGGGCCAACGTCTCGGTGCTCGGGCTCGGGTACGGCTCCTACCTGTTGGGGTTCGCCGTGTCGTTCTGGCAGGCGGTCGTGGTCGGCACCATCGGCATCGTGGTGTCGTTCCTGTTCTGCGGGTTCATCTCCCTGGCCGGCAAGCGCGGGTCGGCGCCCACCATGGTGCTGTCCCGGGCCGCGTTCGGCGTGCGGGGCAACAAGCTGCCGTCGCTGCTGTCGTGGATCCTCACGGTCGGCTGGGAGACGGTGCTCGTCGCGCTGGCGACGCTCGCGACCTCGACCGTGCTCGGCACGCTCGGCTGGGGCGGCGGCACGGTCACCAAGGTCGTGGCCCTCGTGGTGGTGGCGGGCATCGTGGTGGTCGCGGGCGTCTTCGGGTTCGACCTCGTCATGCGGCTCCAGGTCGTCATCACGGTGCTGACCGCCGTGCTCACCGTCGTCTACATCGTGCTGGTGCTCGACCACATCGACTGGGCCACGGTCGCCGCCATCCCCGCCGGAGGCAGCCCGCAGGTGATCGGCGGGCTCGTGTTCATGATGACCGGCTTCGGGCTGGGCTGGGTCAACATGGCCGCCGACTACTCGCGCTACCTGCCGCGCTCCGCCTCGGGGCGCGGCATCGTCGGGTGGACCACGCTGGGCGCCTCGCTGGCCCCCGTCGTGCTGCTCGTGTTCGGCCTGCTGCTCGCCGGCTCCGACCCCGTGCTCAACGAGGCGATCGGCGCCGACCCGATCGGGGCGCTGTCCACGATCCTGCCCACCTGGTTCCTCATCCCGTTCATCGTGGTCGCCCTCGCCGGGCTGATCGGCGGCGCCGCCCTCGACATCTACTCCTCCGGGCTCGCGCTGCTCTCCCTGGGGCTGCCCGCGCCGCGCTGGGTGGCCGCCGCGATCGACGGCGCCCTCATGGTCGTCGGCGCGATCTACGTCGTCTTCGTCGCCGACTCCTTCATCGGCCCCTTCCAGGGCTTCCTCATCACCCTCGGCGTGCCGGTCGCCGCGTGGTGCGGCGTGCTGCTCGCCGACATCCTGCTGCGCCGCCGTGACTACGCCGACGCCGACCTGTACGACGCCGACGGCCGCTACGGGTCCGTGAACTGGGCCGCCGTGCTGCTCGTCGTGGTCGGAACGGGCATCGGCTGGGGCCTGGTGACCAACACCTACGCGCCCTGGCTGCAGTGGCAGGGCTACCTGCTCGGTCCCCTCGGCGGGGTGGACGGGAACTGGGCATTCGCGAACCTCGGGGTGCTGGTGGCCCTGACCCTCGGGTTCGTGGGGACGCTCCTGCTGAGCTCCCGCGCGGTGCGCCGGCAGGAGGAGCGGTGAGCGGCGGTTCGGACGCCGTCGGGCCGGACGCCGCCGATGTCGGGCCGGACGCCGCCCTGGTCGTGATCGACATGCAGGACGTGTTCGCCGTCCCGCCCAGCCCCTGGGCCTCCCCCGACTACCCGCGCGCGCTCGCCGGGACGCGGCGCCTGCTCCCCGCGTTCGCCGGGCGCACCGTCCTGACGCGCTACGTCGCCCCCGGCGTGCCCGACGGCGCCTGGCGCGCCTACTTCGACCAGTGGCCGTTCGCGCTCGTGCCCGAGGACGACCCGCTGTACGAGATCACCGACCTCGCCGACGTCGTCGCCGCCGGCGCACCCGTCGTCACGCGCACCACGTTCGGCAAGTGGGGCCCGGAGCTGGCGGCCGCCACCGGAGACGCCGGCACGCTGGTGCTGGCGGGCGTGGCCACCGACTGCTGCGTGATCTCCACCGCCCTGGCGGCCGCCGACGCGGGCCGCCGGGTCCTGGTCGTCGAGGACGCCTGCGCGGGCTCGACGCCGGAGAACCACGAACGCGCCCTGGAGATCATGCGGCTGTACGCGCCGCTGATCGAGGTCACGACGGCGGCCGAGGTGCTCGGAGCCGGCTGACGTCCGCCGTCGGGCCTGCGCGGTGTAGGGCCTGCGCGCCGCCGTTCGGGCCTCGCCGAGGCAGACAGCACTGTTCGAGGGGTGGCCGGGTGCGCTGAACTTCGTTCGGCCGGCACCCGCGATCTCCGGCTGTGCTGGACTGTCCAGCCAGGATGAACTCTTCGGGGCCAGCCCGAACGCGATGAAGCCGACCCGGCCACCCCCGGATCTCATGCACGTCACCGCCCACCCCCACAGGTGAGCAACCGGACAAAGGAGTACACACGTGACGCTGGACAGGATTCGCGCCCGGTGGGAGCGACACGACGAGCGGTTCGCGCCCGTCCGCGGCGACACGTTCGCCGAGGTGCTCTTCGACGAGGGCAGCTGGCTCGAGGGCCCGGCGTACTCGCCCGCCTGGCGCACGCTGCTGTTCAGCGACATCCCGAACGACCGGGTCCTCGCGTGGGACGGGGCCACGGGCGGCGTCGGCGTCTGGCGCAGCCCCGGCGGCCACGCCAACGGCCGGACCGTCGACCGCGCGGGCCGGATGCTCCAGTGCGAGCACGGCACCCGGTCGGTCACGCGCACCGAGCCCGACGGCACCGTCACCACGCTGGCCGACCGCTGGCAGGACAAGCGCCTGAACAGCCCGAACGACCTGGTCGAGCACAGCGGCGGGAGCGTGTGGTTCACCGACCCGACCTACGGGATCCAGAGCGACTACGAGGGCTTCGCCGCCGTGCCCGAGGCCGGCGGCACCCACGTCTACCGCCGGGACCCGGACGGCTCGGTCGCCCGGGTCGCCGACGACTTCGCCGGACCCAACGGCCTGGCCTTCTCCGCCGACGAGCGGACCCTCTACATCGCGGACAGCGAGCGCAAGCACCTGCGGCGCTTCGACGTCGCACCGGACCTGACCCTGTCCGGCGGCGAGGTGCTCGCGACCTGCGACGCCGGCACCTTCGACGGCGTCCGGGTCGACGACGGCGGCCGGATCTGGGCGGCCGCGCACGACGGCCTGCACTGCATCGACCCGGACGGCACACTGCTGGGCAAGCTGCTGCTGCCCGAGGTCTGCTCGAACCTCACGTTCGGCGGGGTCAAGCGCAACGTGCTGTTCGTGACGGCGACCAACCTGCTGCTCTCGATCCGGGTGACGGTCACGGGGCTGCGCTGACCCGCCCGGCCGCGCCGGGCGCCCGGCCGGCCAGCTCGTCCGCCAGGGCCGCCAGGAACGTCCGGTCGCCCAGCCGGACGGCGAACTCGGCGCGCCGCGCCGTCACGTCGTCGCCCGGCGCGAGCAGGCCCTCCTGGGCGGCGCCGTGCTCCACGGTCCGCAACGCCTGGGCGCGCCGGACGGCGTCGTACTGGTCGAGTGCCGCCTCGGCGGCTCCTCCGACCGCGTCCGCCACCCGGCGCGCCAGGTCGGCGGCGTCGAGCAGCCCGGCGTTGAGCGACGGCGCGCCGTAGCCGGTGAACACGTGGGCCGCGTCGCCGGCAAGGAAGACCCGGCCGGCGCGGAACGTCGCGGCGACCCGCGCGTTCCTGCTGTTCGTCCGGCGCAGCTGGTGCGGGCCGGGGCCGCGCGGCGGCTCGACGTCGACGGGCCGGCCGACGACCCGTGCGACGCTCTCGCGCATCTCGCCGATGGTCATCGGGACGTCGTCGTCCGGCGCGGCCCCGCCCCACTCCAGGGTGCTGATCGTCGTCAGCCCCGTGCCGAACGAGCCGAAGGTGAGCACACCCCGCGCCGTCCGGTGGGGCACGAACGCCCGCAGACCGGACCCGCCGGGCATCCGCAGGGCGCCGCCCGGCGTGAGCTCGTACCGCGGGATCGTGACGTGCGCGATGCGCGACACCGCCCCGTCGAGCGTCACGCCAGGAAGGTCGATGCCGGCGCTCTTGCGTACCGTGCTGTGCGCGCCGTCGCACCCGACGAGGTAGGCGGCCGAGAGCCGGTCCGTCCCGTCCGGGGTGACGATCTCGACCTGCACCCCGTCCGCGTGCTGGGTGGAGGACCGCAGCTCGTGGCCCCGCCGCACGACCGCCCCCTGTTCGCGCGCGTACCGCTCCAGGGTGAGCTCGAGGGTGCGCTGCGGCACCGGGAGCACGTGGACCGCGTGGTCGCGCACGCGATGCAGGGGCAGGCGGAAGCCCGCGTAGGCGAAGACCGGCGCCGGACGCGGGTGCCGTCCGAGGTTCCGTGTGCCGACCCGGTGCAGCAGGCCGCGCAGGCTGCGGTCGTGCCCGGCGAGCTCCCGGTAGACCCCGCGCTCGTCGAGCAGCCGGACGGCGTCGCCCACCACACCGTTCGCGCGCGGCAGCCGATCCGGTTCGAGCGCGCGCTCGACCACCGTGACGCCCACCCCCCGGGCGGCCAGCTCACCGGCCAGGAAGAGGCCGGTCGGTCCGGCCCCGATCACGACGACGTCGGTGGCGATGCTGCGCGCGGGTGAGTCCATGACGCCTCCAGGTGGCGAGGGTGTGCCGGTTCGAGGTGTCAACCATGGTTGACAGCGGGCCTGTTTGTCAACCCTGGTTGACACACAGGAGGTCGGGTCCATTTCGGAGCAAAACGGGCGCGTTGTTCGCTAGCGTTGCGCCGGGAGGTGGTCCGGGATGCTGAACCTGGAGTTCGCTCGTGACCTGGTGTTCACCGCGGTGCTGTTCGGCACGGTCACCTTCGTGTGGGCCGGGTGGGCGCAGGAGCGGCCGCCGGCCGGCGTCGTCTGGCGGGTCGTTCTCGGCGCGCTCGGCGCCGGCGGCCTGGTGCTGCTCGGCCTCGGCCTGCCGACGCTGATCCGCAGCTGGGGCACGCCTACTGCGATGTCCTCGGGAAGCCTCGCGGTGATCGCCTACATCGTGGTGTTCTGGCTGGAGGTCGCCGTCATCGCCGGGCTCGCGATCTTCTACGCGCGCACCGACCGGCAGCATCTGCTGGCGCCGACCGTGCTCATCGTCGTCGGCACCCACTTCGCGCCGCTGGCCCTCGTGTTCGAGCAGCCCATCCTGATGCTCGCGGCCGTCCTCATCACTGTGGCGGGCGTCGTGAGCCTGTTCCTGCCCAGCCGGGTCGCGGCCCCGAGCTTCTGGTGCGGCATCCTGGCGTCCCCGGTGTTCCTGGTGCTGGGCACGATCTCGCTCGTCGCAGGCCGGAGTGCGCTCGGCTGACAGCCGCAGTGTCAGTGGCTCCCGGCAGACTGCCGCCATGACAGTTCTCTTCGACGGCTGGCTCTCGGTCCACTACGGCTACTTCTCCGTCGCCCCGGACGGCGAGTTCGTCGAGGACCTGATCGCCGCCCGGCGCGACCAAAGGAACGGCCTGCTGGGCGCCCGGGAACCGCACCGGCTCGGAGGAATCACCGGGCTGCACACGGGCGAGGTGGCGTTCCGCGTCGAGTGGACCGAGACGGAACCGCCGATCGGCGCCGCCTGGGAGGACGTCGTCGAAGCCTCGGTCGACGTCCGCGCCGGAGCGTACTCACTCGACACGTTCAACGAGTGCCACCCGCTGCGGATCCCCGCGCACCGGGTGGCACCGGGCCAGGTACAACCTGCACGCGATGGACGCGGGCCACGACATGGACACGCCCGGCGACGACCAGACGGCTCCGGACTCCTACCTGCTCCAGCTCTGGCCGGCGCCGCCGACCGCGGACGCGATCCTTCAGCAGGTCAGCGAGAACGCCGCCTACTGGCACACGGTCCCGGCGAGATGAGCGACGTCCACCCGTCCGGCGAACGGGGCCTGAGCGGGCGGCGTCAGTTCTCCGGCGTGACCGCCGTCGGGGTGCCGCCCGTGATGCGGACCAGCTCGTCGAACGTCGTCGGGAAGACCGTCTTGGCGTGCCCCGCCGCCGCCCACACCTCGTCGTACGCGCCGAGCGCGGTGTCGATGTAGGTGCGCACGGGCGCCGGGTGGCCCACGGGCGCGACGCCGCCGATGACCTGGCCCGTCGCCTCGCGGACCTGCTCCTTCGACGCGCGCGTGACGGTGGCGCCCACCTGCTCGCCCAGCCAGGCGGTGTCCACGCGGTGGGCCCCGGAGGTGAGCACGAGGGTGGGCGTGCCGTCGAACAGGAACACCAGGGAGTTGGCGATCTGGCCGACGCCGATGCCGAGGAACTCGGCGGCCAGCGCGGCGGTCGTCGCGGCGTCGTCCAGCCAGCGGACCTGGCCGGTGGCGCCCGCCTCGGCGAGTGCTGCGGTGACCTTCTCGACGGCGGGGTGGATCGGTGCGGGCACGGAGTTCGACATGCGTCGATCCTAGGCACCCGACCCACAACCCCCCACCTCTTTGCGCCCACGGGCACGAAGGTGCGCTTCTACCCAGCCATTGGGCCCGAAAACACGCGAGATCCGGGCCCAATGGCTGGGTAGAAGCGCACATCGGCGGCCGCCGCGGTCGGCCGGCACCCCGCGTCAGTCCTGGAGCTCGACCTCCGGGTACGCCGCCGACGGGCCGTCGAGCAGCGGGGCGTCCAGCCCGCGCAGGTGCCGGTCCAGGAACGCGCCCACGTACGCAGTGGTGATCCGCACGCCGCGCTCGCCGCCGATCGTGCCCGGGCCGCCGGGCAGCGGCACCCCGAGCTGGTCGAGGAACATGAGCTGGTCCGTGAAGGAGCCGTGGTTCGCGGTCGGGACCTGCAGCCACCGGCTGGTCGCGCCCAGCCGCGCGAAGTTGTCGGGCCAGTCCGTCCCGTCGCCGGCGCCCGGCTCGTGCGCGGCACCGCCCAGCATGAGGAACGGCCGGTCCGTCCCACCCTCGGGGAAGTCCACCTGGAACGTGCCGTCCAGGTTGACCCCCGCGTCCACACGCGGGTCGTCCATGATCGAGACCGCCGCGGAGGCCCCGCCGATCGAGTGCCCGACGACGGCGATGCGCCGCGCGTCGATCACCGGCGCGTGGGTCCCGAGCCAGCCGCGGGTGAGCTCGTCCAGCACGAAGCTGACGTCGGCGCTGCGCCCGCGCGCGACCCAGGCGCCGAGCTCCGCGGTGTTCTCCCGCTCGCAGAGCAGGCATCCGGCGACGCGGCCGCCCGGCAGCTCCACCACGCGCGCCTCGTACGTGTGGTCGACGCCGACCACGACGTACCCGCGGGAGGCCAGGTCCTCCGCGAGCGACGTCAGCGACTCGCGGCTGAGGCTCGCGCCCGGCGAGAGCACGACGAGCGGACGTCGCCCGGGAAGTGCCGGGGCCCGGTCGTGGGCATGGGTCTCGACGGTCGTCAGGATGTCGGGCGCGACCGGCAGCCGCGCGCCCTCGATGATCGCCGTGGAGACCGCCTCGGACGTGTACGGCGCGATCCTGCCGCGCGGCACCGCCGGGTACCACAGCGACACCATGAGCTCGCGGCGCGCCTCGGGCACCCACGGATCGGCACGGTCCTCGTCGACGAGGTGGAGCGGCATCAAGCCGACGGGGTACCGCCCCGTCGGCTCGGGCAGCGCGAGCGTCGGTTCGTCCGCGTCCGACGGCGTTGCCTCCGACGGCGCGACCGCCGACGTCGGAGCCGCGGACGCCGCCACGACCGACGTCGGGCCCGCCGCCGCCCCGGCGAGCGCCACCGCGCTCGGTGCCACGAGGGCCGTGCACGCCACGACCGCCGTCGCGACAAAAGCGGATCTGACCAGGTGTTCAGGTGTCCTCATGCCAGAGTTTTTTCACACCGCGAGGAGCGGGCCAAGAGTTCCGCGAGGGTTCCAGGGGCGCGCCCGGGCGATCCCTGAACGGGCCAGACCGAAATGTCGGGGTTGTCCTCTACGGGCCTTTGTCCACGGCACCGCGCGATGTCGCAGGCCGACGTCCGGACGGCCGTCCTGAGACACATTTCATCCGCGGTGGCGGGCCATATTGAAGCTGCGTTACGTATGCTGGGCCGAACGGGATCGGGCGGAACGTCGCCTTTCACGTGCCATTTCAGACATCAATCACGTGTAGGCCGATCAACGCATTTCGCCCGTATCTCCTACCAGTGCAGCGCACCCCAGGCTGCGCCTCCCGGGATCGTCTGAGTGGGGACAGCTCTGTGTGGAAAGGGGTGAGGTCGGCGTGACCACTGATGACGCACCGGTCGACGACTGGGTGGTGCACCGGCCCAACGTCGTACGCTCCGTCGCAGCACGCGTACCCGGCATCGACGCCGAAGAAGCCACCAGCCGCGCGCTGGAAAAGATGGTCCGGATCGTCTCCACCGGCGGCACCATCGACGACCCCGCCCCCTACTGGCGACGCGCCGCGGTCAACGAAGCCATCTCCATGACCCGCGAGGCCGGCCGCGCCCGCCCCGTCGAGGACGACACCCTCGACGGCCTGACACCCCCCGTCGCCGGCGCAGAGCTGGACGCCGAACGCGAAGCCGACGTCTCCATGCTCCGCACCGCACTGTCCGACCTGGCCGACGACGACCGCAAGATCCTCCTGGACCGCCACGTCCACGACATGGCCGTCACCGACATCGCCACCGGCCTCGGCGTCCGACCCCACGCCGTGACCATGCGCCTGCGCCGCGCCGAGGAACGCCTCGCCGGCGCCTTCGCCGCCGCCCACGCACAAACCGTCAACGAACCCGAGTGCCGCACCACCCGCGCCGCCATGCACGACTACCTCAAAGGCCGCCTCCTGCCCCGCCGGCAACGCCGCCTGGAAGTCCACATGGACGGCTGCGGCGAATGCACCCGCGCGTTCATCGACGTCCGCGAGGTCTCCTGGATGCTCCGCGACCTCGGCCAGCACCTCATCGCCGGCGGACTCCTCACCGGCACCGCCGCCGGTGCGGGTATCGCGGGCGCCGCCGGATCCACCCGCACGACAAGATCCACCCGCACGACAAGGCTCCGCTCGTTCGGCACCAAGCACGCCGCGGTCGCGGCGGGTGTGGCCGCCGCGCTGGCCATCGGTGCCGGCGCCATGGCCCTGATCGCCGTCCAGCCCGACAGCCCCTCCATCCAGGCCGACGGCGAGCCGTTCGACGGCGGGGGCACGGAGGCGCCCGTCGAGTCGGACCCGCCGCAGGACCCGTCGCCGCCCGCCGACCCGCCGCGGCGTCCGGCCGCGCCCGCCGAGGAACACACCGACGCCGAGCCGGTCGCGGCGCCGGACCAGGTCACCACCGCCGTGCCCGCGTCCGCGGTGACGGCGGAGACCCCGCCCGAGCCCGCGGCGACCCCCGCACCGCCCCGGAAAGCCCCCGCACCGGCGAAGGACAAGCCCGCGCCCGCGCCGAAGGACCCCGACCCGGCCGAGCCGGAGACGCCGCCGGCCCCGCCGGCCCCCGAGCCGGAACCCGAGACACCCCCGGCACCCGGCCCGCCCGACAAGGGCCCCGGCGGCCCGCCCGGCAACCCCTCCAACGACCACGGCAAGGGGCCGGCGAAGGAGAACGACCAGGGCCCGGCCAAGGGCAACGGCCCGGGCAACGGCAACGGCAGTGGCCAGGGCCCCGGCAGCAGCAACGACAAGAGCCACGGCAACGGCAAGGGTCACGGCAAGGACAAGGGCAGCGACCAGGCCAAGGGCTCCGGCACGGGCCACGGGAACGGCCACCCCAACGGCCGAGGCCGCTAGCCCGTCACCGGCGCACGCCCCTGGTCCTCGACCCCCAGGGCCAGGTCGAGCGCGTCCGTCCGCACACGCTCCAGCGCGAGCGTGGACGCGCCGACGATCACGGCGTCCGCCCCGAAGGACGAGGCGACGAGCTCCGGGGCGGGCGGGTGCACCATCGAGTCCAGGAGGGCCGCGGTCCGTCGCAGCAGGTCGCCGACCACGGGCGCCACGCCGCCCGCCACGACGATCCGGTCCACGTCGAGCATGCCGTCGATGACGGCGCACACCCGCGCGAGCCGGTCGGCCAGGCGGTCGACGACGGCGATGGCGCCGACGTCGCCGGCCGCGGCCGCCGCGAACACCGCCGGGGCGTCGATCGCGCTCGTGGGCAGGGCGCCCAGCGCGCTGTCGGCGGGCAGCACGCCCGACTCGTGCGCCTCCCGGCCCCAGGCACGGGCGAGGTGGCCGAGGCCGTGCGGGCTGCCCACGCCGACCACGTAGTCGAGCAGGCGCATCTCGCCGGCCCCGCCGTTGCTGCCGCGCACGAGGGCGCCGTCCACCACGATGCCGGCGCCGAACCGCTCGCCGGACAGGAGCGCGGCGAACGAGCCGACGTCGCGCCCCGCCCCGAGCGCGCGCTCGGCGTGCGCGGCGAGGTTGGCGTCGTTCTCGACGGTCACGTGCCAGCCGCGCTCACGGAAGTGCTCGGCGAAGCCCGGGTTCATCCGCGCCCAGAACGTGTTCGGGCCCGGCGGGGTCGCGCCCTGCGCGTCCGTCAGGGCCGGCACGCCGACGGCGATCCCCAGCACTCGCGACGGGTCGACGCCGGCCGCGGCGAGCGCCTCGTCGATCGTGGCATCGGTGACGGCGAGCCGGTCGGGCGCGTTGTCGTGCGCCCGGTCGATCGGGTGCTCCTGCCGCCCCACCTCGGCGCCCCGGAGGTCGCTGACGGTGGCGAGCACGCGGTGCTGTCCGGCGTCGACCCCCACCACGTACCCGGCGTCGGCCCTCAGCTGGTAGAGCCGGGCGGGCCGGCCCTTGCCCGCGGGCTCGGGTGCGCGCTCGACCTCGCGCATCCAGCCGAGCTCGATCAGCTCGGCGCACCGGCTGATCACGGTGGACCGGGTCAGCCCGGTCGCGTCCATGGCCTCGGTGGCGGTGAAGACGTCGTTGGCCCAGGCGAAGTCGAGCACGCTCACGGCGTTGATGCGTCTCAGCAGTCCGGACGACGACGCGTTCTGGGGTGCTCGGCTCACGCTTGACCTTTCGTCCCCGACGCTGGAGGCTCTCCCCAGGGCATTAAATCTAACGCTTGCATAAAATTGCGACCGCTCGACCACGACAGCAAAGGATCCCGCACCGTGACCAGCACCCTCAGCGAGCAGCAGCTCCTCGTCGACGACCCCACCTGGTGGCGGCAGGCCACCGTCTACCAGATCTACCCGCGCAGCTTCGCCGACGCGAACGGCGACGGCATCGGCGACCTGCGGGGCATCATCTCGCGTGTGCCGTACCTCAAGCGCCTCGGGATCGACGCCGTCTGGCTGAGCCCCTTCTACCCGTCGGCCCTGGCCGACGGCGGCTACGACGTGGCCGACTACCGCGACGTCGACCCGCGGATCGGCACGCTGGACGAGTTCGACCAGATGGTCCAGGCCCTGCACGGCGTGGGCATCCGCGTCATCGTCGACATCGTGCCGAACCACTCCTCGGACCTCCACGTCTGGTTCCAGCAGGCGCTGGCCGCGGCGCCGGGCAGCCCCGAGCGGGACCGCTACATCTTCCGCGACGGCCTGGGCGCGGACGGCGCGCAGCCGCCCGCCGACTGGACGAGCATCTTCGGCGGCCCGTCGTGGACCCGCGTGCCCGACGGCCAGTGGTACCTGCACCTGTTCGCCAAGGAGCAGCCCGACTTCAACTGGGACAACCCCGAGGTCCGCGAGGACTTCCACCAGACCCTGCGCTTCTGGTCGGACCGCGGCGTCGACGGGTTCCGCATCGACGTGGCCCACGGGCTGACCAAGGAGCTCGCGGAGACGCTGCCGAGCCAGGCGGAGCTCGACGCCATCACCGAGCCCGGCGCCCACCCCCTGTGGGACCGCGACGAGGTGCACGAGATCTACGCGGGCTGGCGCCAGGTGTTCGACGAGTACACCCCGCCGCGCATCGCCGTGGCCGAGGCCTGGGTCGACACGCCCCGGCGGCCCCGGTACGCGAGCGCCGACGGCCTGGGCCAGGCGTTCAACTTCGACCTGCTGGAGGCCGACTTCGACGCGGCCCAGTACAAGAAGATCATCACCGACAACCTGGCGCTGTCCGCCGCGTCGGGGTCGTCGACGACGTGGGTGTTCTCCAACCACGACGTCGTCCGCCACGCCACCCGCTACGCCCTGCCGCCGCGCGACGGCAAGCCGGGCAAGCAGGGGCAGGCCTGGCTGCTGTCGGGCGGCACCGAGCCCGCCGCCGACGTCGAGCTGGGCCTGCGCCGCGCCCGCGCGGGGACGCTGCTCATGCTGGGCCTGCCGGGCAGCGCCTACCTGTACCAGGGTGAGGAGCTCGGCCTGCCCGAGGTCGCCGACATCCCGGCCGACCAGCACCAGGACCCGGCGTTCTTCCGCAACCCGGGCGTGGACCCGGGCCGGGACGGCTGCCGCGTGCCGCTGCCGTGGACGCGCGAGGGCGCGTCGTTCGGCTTCGGCACGGCGGGCGCGCACCTGCCGCAGCCCGCGGGCTACGGCGACCTGTCGGTCGAGGCGCAGGACGGCGTCGCAGGCTCGACGCTGGAGCTCTACCGGGCGGCGCTCGCGCTGCGCGACGAGCTGCAGACCGACGAGACGCTGGAGTGGGTGGACGCGCCCGACGACGTCGTCCACTTCGCGCGGCCGGGCGGCTGGCGCGTGGTGACGAACTTCGGCGCGGAGCCGACGCCGCTGCCCGACGGCGAGGTGCTGCTCACCAGCGAGCCCCTGGCCGGCGGCCTGCTCCCGGGCGCGACGACGGCGTGGGTCCGCACGGCGTGATCGCAGGACCGTGCGGTTGCCGCCAGGACGGGACTCGTCCTGGCAGCAACCGCATGGTCACCGGGGCCGGCGGGCCGGCTCAGGCGCCCAGCGTCGCGCCCCAGGTCTGCTTCGGGTCGTGCACGGCCACGGCCAGCGTGGTGTCGGACTGGCCGTAGTACGCCAGCCACCGGCCCTGGAAGTGCACCAGGCCCTCGACGAACGTCACGTTGGACACCAGCCCGTTGCGGTCCTCGAACGTCTGCGGCCGCAGCCACGGGTCCTGCAGCCGGGCGAGCACCTTGGTCGGGTCGTCGGGGTCGATCGCGATCTGGCCGCACCGGTAGTCGACGTCGACGCTCCCGTCCGGGTTGATGGTGCGCGTCGCCCCGTTGGTGAGCATGACGAGCAGGCCGTTCTCCGTCAGCACCGGCGAGGTGCCGATCTCCACGAGGTCGGCGTCGAAGGACCCCGGCGTCGGCGAGTACATGGGCTCGGTGTCGGGGGTGCCGGGCGTCCAGTGGATCAGGTCGTCGCTGGTGGCCCAGTAGATCGCGCCCTCGCCGAAGTACATCCACCACTTGCCCTGCATCCGCACCGGGACGATCACGCCGGCCTTGGACCAGTTGAAGCCGCGCGGGTCCACGGTGGCGAACGTGTCGAACGACTCGAACATCGGCCCGTGCCGGGTCCAGTCGTGCAGGTCGGTGGACGTGGCGAGGCAGAGCTGGGCGCTGTGCCGGTCCCAGCCGGTGTAGGTCAGGTAGAAGGTGCCGTCGATGTACGCGATGCGGGGGTCCTCGCACCCGTAGCGCTCGTAGTCCTCCACCGGCGAGAGGATCGGCTCGGCCTCGCGCTCGAAGTGGAACCCGTCGCTGCTCCGGGCCAGCCCGATGTGGGACACGATGTCCTCGGCGTGGGCCCGGTACAGGAGCACCACCTCGTCGTCGACCACGAGGGCCGCCGGGTTGTAGAGGTTCGCCGACTCCCAACTGCCCCCGCGAGGGCGCAGGATCGGGTTGTTCTCGTACGGGACGAACGGCCCGAGCGGGAACGTGGCGTGGGTGAACATGCTGGTGACGTCCATGGTGGTGGGTCAGCCCTTCACGGCGGAGCCGATGTTGGATGCGGTGAAGTACCGCTGGAACAGGCAGAAGAGGATGACGACGGGGAACGCGAGCGTGGTGGCGCCCGCGAGGATCGCGCCGTTCGGGTTGGCGGTGGACTGGGCCACGTTGGAGATGTAGTTCGCCAGGGAGACCGCGAGCGGCTGCAGCGTGGCGTCCTTGGTGATGAGGAACGGCCAGAGGAACTCGTTCCACGGCCCGATGAACGTGACCAGCACGACCGTCGTCAGGGCCGGCTTGACCAGCGGCACGGCGATCGAGCGCAGGATGCGCAGCTCGCTCGCGCCGTCGATCCGCGCCGCCTCGAACATCTCCTGCGGCAGCGCCCGGAAGAACTGCGTGAAGATGAAGACGGCGGTGGTGTTGATCGCGAACGGCAGGATCATCCCGAGGTACGTGTCGCCGAGGCCGAAGCCCCGCGTGATCTGCACGTACAGCGGGATCATCAGCAGCTGGAACGGCACCATCTGGACCAGCAGCATGAGCACCCAGGTGGCGCCCCGGCCGCGGAAGTCCAGCCGGGCCATCGCGTAGCCGGCCAGGAGCCCGAACGTCACCGTGCCCAGCAGCACGCCGGCGGTGAAGATCAGCGAGTTGCCCAGCGAGCCGAGCAGGTCGATCCGTGAGTCGATCGCCGCGAAGTTGTCGAGCGTCCAGCCGGAGGTCGGCAGGAGCTGGTCGGGGGTGTTGGTGGGGCTCTCCTGGAACGCCCCCACCACCATGAACCAGAAGGGAAAGGCGAACACGGCCGCCGCGAGGGTGAGCAGGAGGTAGCGCACCCAGGTCCCGCGTTGTCGTCGCATGTCAGCGCTCCCGGTTGATGCGGTTGGCGGCGAGCGAGAGGACGCCGACGACGATGACCAGCAGCATGCCGATCGCCGCCGCGGTGTCCGGGTTCTGCTGCTGGATGCCGCGCTGGTAGATCAGCAGCACCGGGGTCACGGACGCGCCGTCGGGGCCGCCGCCGTTCGTCAGCAGGTAGGGCTCGGTGAACAGGTTGGCCCCGGTGATGATCGCGAGCACGAGCACCAGCACGGTGGTGGCCCGGACGCCGGGCACGGTCACGTTGCGGAACCGCTGCCAGGCGTTCGCGCCGTCGGTCGCTGCCGACTCGTGCAGCTCGCGCGGCACGCTCTGCAGCGCCGCGAGGTACAGCAGGATGTAGAAGCCGAGCTGCTTCCAGGTCACGTAGAGCGCGATGGTCGGCATGGCGAGCGAGGAGTTGACCAGCCAGGACGGGTCCGGGGCCAGCGGCCCGAGGACGGAGTTGACCAGCCCGCCCGACGAGAACAGCAGCATCCACACCCCGACCAGCGACACGCTCGCCGTCAGGTAGGGCACGTAGAAGGCGATGCGGTACGCCGCCGCCCAGCGGATCCCCGCGTTCAGGGCCGTGGCCAGCACCATCGACAGCACCACCGTGAGCGGCACGTTGATGACCAGGAAGACCCCGATGTTCCGGAAGGCCTCCAGGACCTGCGGGTCGGTGAGCACGGCGGCGAAGTTGTCGAACCCCACGAACGGCTTGGGCACGTCGACACCGGGCGCGGTGAAGAAGTAGTCGTGGAACGCGATGTAGACGGCGAACCCGAGCGGGTAGGCGAAGATCGCGAGGACGAAGACGAGGTAGGGCAGCGCGAACAGCGTGCCGATCGGCTGCCGCCCCCACCATCTCTGCCGCGTGGTGCGCAGCTCACCTGATGCCGTGCTCACCCGGATCAGCCCTGGACGAGCCCGTTGATGGTCTCCGCGGCGCCGCTCAGGAACTCGTCCACGCTGGTCTTGCCGAAGATCACGGCAGACGAGTAGTCGTCGCGGAAGGCCTGCCACACCTCGACCGAGTTCGGGATGCTCGGCACGTCGCCGGTGCGCTGCGCCTGGTCGGCGAACACCTCGTAGGCGGGGTTCGCCTCGAAGTAGTCGGCGTAGGTGGTGGCCAGGTCGGTGCGCAGGGGCATCTGGCCGGTGGCCTCCAGGAGCTGGCCGTCGCTCTCCTCGCTGGTGGAGAACTTGAGGAACTCCCAGGCGGTGGCCTGGTTCTCGCACGAGGTGAACATGGAGACGTTCTTGGAGTCGGCGAACGTGATCGGCTCCGCCTCGCCGCTCGACGTCGGCACCGGCATGAAGCCGACGTCGACGCTCTCGGCGTACGACGCGATGGCCCACGGCCCCGCGAGCTGCATGGCGGTGGTGCCGGCCGACATGGCGTCGTCCGTCGACGCCTCCTGCGGCGCGAGGCCCTCGGAGTAGATCGTCGCCCAGAAGTCGGCGACGGCCTTCCCGTTCTCGTCGTCGAACGTCGCCTGCTGGTCCTCGACCAGGGACGTGCCGCCCGACTCGGCCAGGTACAGCGGGTAGAAGTCGAACCACGGCTGGAAGAACTCGTTGGTCGGCGAGGGCCAGATGGCGCTGTCCGCGGCGCCCGAGTCCACGATCTTGCGGCTGCCCGCGAGGAAGTCGTCGTAGGTGGCCATGTCCGGGTTCTCCGGGTCGATGCCGGCCTTCTCGAAGACCGTCTTGTTGTACATGACCATGACCGGGTTCGACTTCCAGGGGAGCTGGTAGTAGCCGTCGTCGGTGAGGTACGTCTGCGCGCCCTCGCCCACGCGGTCCTCGATGTAGCTCGTGCCGTCCTCGAACTGCGACAGGTTCACGAGCCCGCCCTGGCGGACCCACCCGGGTACCGCGGCGCTGGAGATGTTGTAGACCAGGCAGGGCGCCGTGCCCGCGGTGATCGCGGCGGTGATGGCCTCCTCGGACGACGAGCCGGCCGGGATCTCCTGGGCGGTGACCTCCTCGTCGGGGTGCTCGGCGTTCCAGGCGTCGACGACGTCCTGCCCCCAGCCGACCTCCTGCTCGTTGTTGGACAGCCAGACCGTGATGGGGCCGGTGCCGGAGGGGCTCTCGCCGCCGCCGTCACCTCCGCCGCCGCCGGACGAGCAGGCGGCGGTCAGGGCCACCGCGGTGAGCAGGGCGGCCGTTCCGGCCATTCGGGGGTGCTTCATGAGAACTCCTCCTCGAGTTCGGTGTGGGGTGCCTCGGGTGCGGGGCCGGCAGTGCTGGCTCGCAGGCGAAGCGCGTTGCAGTCGACCGTCACGGACTCGGGCGGCTCGCCGGCGAGGTCGGCCAGCAGCCGCTCGGCGGCCACCCGCCCCCGCCGGAACGGGTCGGTCGAGACACTGGTCAGGGCAGGGCTCAGGTGAGCCGAGAGGTGGTCGTCGTCGAAGCCGGCGACGGCGAGGTCGTCGGGGACCAGCAGGCCCCGGCTCCGGGCATAGGAATAGCCGGCGATGGCCATCGTGTCGTTGGCGTAGAGGATCGCCGTCGGCCGGTCGGGCAGGTCGAGCAGCTCGGCAGTCAGGGCACGGCCGCTCCCGGCGGTGAAGTCCCCCTCACGCAGCAGCTCCTTGCTGCCGACGCTGCGGACGTACGCCCCCGCGCGGGCGTGCGAGTGCACGTAGTCGAGCGGACCCGACACGTGGGCGATCCGGGTGTGGCCGAGCTCGCGCAGGTGGGCGACCAGGTCGCGGACCGGCGCGGCGTCGTCCGTGCGGACGGTGGAGAACGGGCTCTCGGCGTCGTACGCCCCGAGCAGCACCGCCGGCAGGCGGATCTGCTGGAGGTAGCCCACCCGCCAGTCGACGCGGTGCAGGTCGAGGACGATCACGCCGTCCGCCCGCCCGCTCGCCATCGCCCGGTAGGCGCGCTCCTCCGCCGTGCGGGTGCTCGCGACCTGCAGCACGAGAGCGATCTCGTGCTCCGCGAGCACCGCCTCCACGCCGGAGATGAACGCGGGGAAGAAGGCGTCGGACGCCAGGATCGAAGGATCGCGGGACAGCACGACTCCCACCGCATCGGTGCGCCGCGCGGCGAGCGCGCGGGCCCGTGAGCTCGGGACCCAGTCCAGCCGCTTCGCGGCGGCGAACACCCGGGCCTTCGTGGTCGCGGAGATCGGCCGCTTGCCGCTGTAGGCGTGGGACACGGTCGCCTTGGTGACGCCCGCCGCGCGGGCGACGTCGTCGATCGTCGGCCTGTCCATAACGCTCCTCCGTCATCGGGGCCGTCAACGTAAAACCGGTTTGACGAATCGGTCAACCGGTTTGACGATCAGGTCTCGAAGCGCCGGATCAGGGCAGGTGAGAGAGGTGAGGCGGGTAGGGCGTATCAGCCCGCGACGGCCGCGCGGTCCTCGCCGGCGTCGTCGAGCAGGTGGACGGCGAGGTCCGCCCGGGAGCTGCAGCCGAGCTTCCGCAGGGCGTTGCGGACGTGGCTCTCGACCGTGCGCGGCGAGAGGAACAGGTCGGCCGCGATCTGCCGGTTGGTGCGGCCCTGCGCGGCGAGCAGCGCGACCTCGCGCTCGCGGCCGGACAGCCCGAGCCCGTTGGAGCGCCGTCCGCCGCGCCACGGGTAGGGCACGGGCAGGCCCAGACGGCGCAGGGTCCGCGTGACCCGGGCGACGTCGTTGCTCGCGGCGCGGCCGCCGTAGCCGCGCAGCGCCTCCTCGAGGAGCGCGGCGCCCTCGGCGTCGCCGTCCTCGGCCAGCCAGACCCCGAGCCGCTCGACCACGCGCGACTCCTCGTGGCGCAGACCGGCGTCGGCCACGACCGCGCGCGCCTGGCGCAGCAGCCCGACGGCGGCGGGGTGGTCACCGTCGGCGTGCGCCACGACCGCCCGGCACGAGTGCAGGGCCGCCAGGGCCAGCGGGGCGTCGACCACGCCGAGCCCGGCGGCCAGCTCCGCGACGTGGGCGCGCGCCTGCGCGGTGCGGCCCTGGGCGACGAGCGCGTCGACCAGGCACAGCAGGGGCTCCGCCGCCCACACCCAGTTGCCCTTCTGCCGTGCCGTGGCCACCGCGAGGCCGGCCTGGTGGGCGCTGCCCTCGACGTCGTCGAGCGTGAGCAGCAGGCGGGCCAGCGCGCTGCGGCCGGCGAGCAGCGGCCAGACGGCGCCCACGCGGGCGGCGTCCTCCACGAGCGCGGTGAAGTGGGCGACGGCCTCCTGGGTGCCGCCGGAGGCGGCCAGCATGATGCCGTGCAGCAGGTGGTCGTCCAGCGTGGCGGCGTCGTAGCCCGGACGGCGGACCACCAGCTCGTGCGCGCGGCCGGCCAGGTCGGCCCAGCGTCCGGCGGAGCAGTCGACGGCGGCCGCGACCAGCTCGATCACGTCGGTGACCCGCAGGTACTCCGCGGCCGCCACGACGCGCCGCCCCTCGGCCAGCAGCCGCTCGGCGCGCCGCACGTGCCCCACGTGCAGCGCCGCCTGCGACCAGTTCACGCAGGCGCGGGCGTGCTCGCGCGGGAAGTCGGCCAGGGCCTCGTCGGCGAGCAGCTCCTCCACGACGGACCAGCCCTCGGGCCGGCCCTGCTCGATCAGGAGCGACGCGTCGGCGATGCGCACCGCGAGCTCCACGTCGGTGGCCCCGCTGCGCCGGGCGGCGTCGCGGGCCTGCTCCCCGCGCGCCGCGTGCACGGTCATGGGGCGGTCGGCCACCGTCTCGGGCGCGGCGAGCACGGCGAGCGCCCGCGCGAGCAGCGCGGGGTTCGCGGCGAGGTCGGGCAGGGCCTGCTCGATCTCGCGGTAGCCGGCGTCGGCCAGGCCCTGCTGGCGGAGCAGCCGGCCCAGGGCGAACCGGAGCTCGCCGCGCACGTCGCTCGGCAGCAGCTCCGTGGCCAGGAGCTGCTGCAGCAGCGGCACGGCCTCGATGTGGGCCAGCCCGTCGACCGCCGCCCGGCCGAGCTTGACCGCCAGCCGCAGCCGGTGGTCCGTGGGCAGGTCGGTCTCCATGGCCTGCACCAGGAGCCGCGCGGCGTGGGCGTCGTCGCCGTGCGTGACGGCCAGGTCGGCGGCGTCCTCCGCGTACCGGACGAACCGGATGGTGTCCCCCGCGCGCTGGTAGTGGTGCGCCAGGCGCGCCACGGGCCGCGGGCCCTCGCGGTCCTCGATGGCGCGGGCGACCGTGCGGTGCAGCAGCCGGCGGGTGGGCAGGGGCAGCGCGTCGTAGACGATCTGCTCGGCCAGCACGTGCCGGAACCGCACCTGCCCGTCCTGCTCGTGCAGGAGGCCTGCCGTGATCGCGTCGACGAGGGCGGCGACGACGTCGGCGGCTTGGAGCCCGGTGACCTCCGCGATCAGGTCGACGTCGACGGGGTGGTCGAGCACGGACGCGACACCCAGCACCTCGCGGGTGCCCTCGGCGACGCCGTCCAGCCGCCCGAGCACGACGTCGCGCAGCGCGGTGGGCACCGCGAGGTCGGTGAGCACGTCGTCCTGGTGCGCGCCGTCGTCGGGCAGCGGGGTCTCGTGCAGGGTGCCGAGCACCTCCTCGGCGACGAACGGGATGCCGCCGGTGCGCTCGTGGAGCGAGGCGGCGAACGCGTCGGAGACCTGGGTGCCGAGGATCCGCCCGGCCAGCTCGCCCACCCCGGCGGCGTCGAGCGGGCGCAGGGTGAGGGCCAGCGGCGGGCCGGACGCCGCCCGGGCGAACGACTCCCGGACCGGGAGCGGCGCCCCGCCGCTGCGCAGGGTCAGCACGATGCACAGGCCCGCGGGCTGGTGCGCGGCGAGGAAGGTGAGGAAGTCGAACGTGCTGCTCTCGGCCCAGTGCACGTCCTCCAGCACGAGCACGGCGGGTCCCATCCGGTCCAGCAGCTCGGCAGCGGCGCGGAACACCCGGTGCCGGGCGGCGCCCTGGTCGGCCAGCTCGGGGGGCGGCGGCGGGAGCCGGTCGCCGAGCTCAGGGACCAGCGGGGCGAGCGCGCCGACGATCGGGTTGTGGTCGCCGGGCGGCACCAGGTCCGCGTGGTGCGAGAGCACGTCGAGCACCGGCGCGAGCGGCAGCGGCTCCTGGAGGTGCTCGCAGTGCCCGATCAGCACGGGCCGGCCCGCGAGCGCCGGGTCGTTGGCGAGCTCCCGGACGAGCCGGCTCTTGCCGACGCCCGCCTCGCCGTCGATCACGACCAGCGAGGGGGTCTGAAGGACCTTGCGGACCAGGGACTCGAGCTCGGCGGTGCGACCCACCAGGACGGGTGAAACTCGCGGCCGGACCGGCGCGGCAGCCGTCTGGGGAAGACTCAACTGCCGCTCCCTCCGTGTCGTACCCGGGGGCCGGGGTGCCCGTCGTGAGGCAAAAGTCAGTGTATGGCACTGATGTTTCCGACAATCGACGCGATTACCTTCACTGATCAGCCGCGGATTCACCGTGGCTGATCCAGAGGAGGGCACATGGACCGACGGTCCGACGAACGCCGGCTGTCACGCGGGCATGTGCGCCGCGCGGCGGCGGTGACGATCGCGCTCGCGCTCACGGCGACGGCGACGACTCCCGCGGCCGGGGCACAGCCCGAGGCCACGGCGAAGAAGAACTACATAGTCCAGATGGCGCTGGAGCCCGTCGCGACCTACACGGGTGGCGTGGCCGGCCTGGCCGCCACGAAGCCGGCCGACGGCGAGAAGATCGACCCGGCCGCCCCCGAGGTGGTCGAGTACGCCCAGCACCTCAAGGGCCGGCACCGCGCCGCCCTGTCGAGCGTGGGCGCCAAGGAGACGCTGTACCAGTACGTGTACTCGTTCGACGGGTTCGCGACGTCGCTGACGTCCGCCCAGGCGGCCGAGCTGCGCACCGAGCCGGGCGTCGTGTCGGTCACCGAGGACGTGCTGGTGCACACCACCACCGCCGACGACAAGGGCGACGACGACCAGGGCATCACCGTCTGGAGCGACCAGAAGGACGGCTCCGACGCCCCGGCGCAGCTCAAGAGCCCGCAGGGCCTGACCAAGCACTCCGCCGCGGGCGAGGACGTCGTCATCGGCGTCATCGACTCCGGCATCTGGCCGGACAGCGCCAGCTTCTCCGACAAGGACAAGCGCGGCCGCCCCGCCTACCAGCGCCTGCGCGGGTTCGACGGCGAGTGCGACGACGCGGAGACGGTCGGCGACGACTCGTGGGACGACAACGCGTGCAACAACAAGCTCGTCTCGGCCCGGCACTTCAACGACGGGTGGGGCGGCGACGCCGGCATCGCCCAGGAGATGCCGTGGGAGTTCCAGTCGGCGCGTGACTACAACGGGCACGGCACCCACACGGCCTCGACCGCGGGCGGCAACAAGGACGTCGCCGTCACCGGTCCGCTCAACAAGTTCAGCTCCACGGTGAGCGGCATCGCGCCGCGCGCCCGGATCGCCGCCTACAAGGCGCTGTGGTCCGCCGAGGACGGTTCGACGGCGAGCGGGTACCCCTCCGACATCGTCGCTGCCGTGGACCAGGCCGTCGCGGACGGCGTGGACGTCATCAACTTCTCCGTCTCGGGCACGCTGACCGACTTCCTGGACCCGACGGAGCTCGCGTTCCTCGCGGCGGCGCAGGCGGGCGTGTTCGTCTCCGCCTCGGCGGGCAACAGCGGCCCGGCGTCCGGCACGGTGGCGCACCCGAGCCCGTGGATCACCACGGTGGCCGCGGCCACGCACTCCACCTCGGCGCGGTCCACCGCGACGCTCGGCAACGGCACCACCGTCTCCGGCACGTCGCTGGCCGCGAAGGTCGTGGGCCCGGCGTCGTTCGTCTACGGGCGCGACGTCGTCGCGGCGGGAGCCACGGTCTCGAACGCGGGCCTGTGCTTCACCACCGCGGACAACAACGGCAAGCCCGCGCTCGACCCGGCGAAGGTGGCCGGCAAGATCGTGCTCTGCGACCGTGGCGAGAACCCCCGCGTCAACAAGGGCGCGGCGGTGGCCGAGGCCGGCGGCGTCGGCATGATCCTCGTGAACACCGTCGAGGGCGACACGCTCAACACCGACGTCCAGGCCGTGCCGTCCGTGCACGTGGCCGACACCGAGCGCGACGCGCTGATCGCGTACTCCAAGACCTCCGGCGCCACGGCCACGATCGCCGCGGCCTCGGTCGACACCTCGACACCCGCCCCGTACACGGCGGCGTTCTCCTCGCGCGGCCCGTCGCTCGCGGGCAACGGCGACATCCTCAAGCCCGACGTCACCGCGCCCGGCCAGGACATCCTCGCCTCCGTGGCACCCCCGGGGCAGCAGGGCCTCGACTTCAACCTGATGAGCGGCACCAGCATGTCCGCGCCGTACGTGGCGGGCCTGGCGGCGGCGCTGGTCGAGGAGCACCCGAGGTGGTCGCCGATGGCGGTCAAGTCGGCCCTGATGACCACCGGCACGGACGTGCTGGACGCCGACCCCGCGACCCCGGCCACCCTGTTCCAGCAGGGCGGCGGGCACGTGGCCGCGGACGACTCCACCGACCCCGGCCTGGTCTACGACAGCAGCGTGGAGGACTGGTTCGCCTTCCTCTGCGGTGCGACCGACGGCGTGCAGCAGGACACCTGCGACGCGCTGCAGGAGGACGGGCACTCCCTCGCGCCGTCCGACCTGAACACCCCCTCGATCGCGATCGGGCGGGCCGCCGAGGGCCAGACCGTGACCCGCACGGTGACCAACGTGGGCACGAAGCGCGCCACGTACACGGCCGACGTGACGGGGCTGGACGGGCTTGGGGTGCAGGTCAGCCCCCGCAGGCTGACCCTGTCGCCCGGGAAGTCGGCGTCGTTCACCGTCACGTTCACGCGCGGCGAGGCCGCGCTGAACGTGCGGCTCGCCGGCCACCTGACCTGGTCCGACGGGCGCGGCGGCCACAGCGTCCGCTCCCCCATCGTGCTGCGTATGGGCGCCGAGGCCTGGACCGCCCGGTTCAACGGCGGCGAGAACGGCCTGGGCGCCAACGACGACAACGGCAACGAGACGCTCACCTCGCCGGACGGAAAGATCGTCTACACCGCCGGTCAGACCTCGCCCGCGAGCTTCGGCGGGTTCCAGAACTCCCCGGTGACCGCGGCCTACGACGCGGCGACGGGCCGGCCGCTGTGGTCGGACGTGTACGGAGGCCCCACCGGGGTGGGCGGTGAGCAGACCGGCCTCGGCCTCAGCCCGGACGGCAGCACGCTGTTCGTGCTGGCCGCGGGCGGGGGCTACGGGAACGAGGCCGACTACGTCACCATCGCCTACGACGCCGCCACCGGCGAGCGCCTGTGGGTCTCGGTGTACGACGCCGCCGGCGTGTCAGACTACGGCGAGGCCCTGGCCGTGAGCCCCGACGGCTCGGCGGTCTACGTGACCGGCATGTCGCTCCTGGACGACGAGGGTGGCGCGGACTACGGCACCGTCGCGTACGACGCCGCCACGGGCGAGGAGCTGTGGCGCACCCTGTACGACGGCCCGGTGGGCGAGACGGACGCCGCCCGCGCGATCGCCGCGTCGCCGGACGGTTCGGCCGTGGTGGTCACCGGGCAGAGCCGCGGCGAGGGCAAGAGCCTCGTCGACTGGGGCACCGTGGCGTTCGACGCGGCCACCGGCGAGCAGCTCTGGGCCGCCACCTACGACAGCCCGGACGACAAGGGCGGCTCGGGCGGCGCGGTGGCGGTGACCCCGGACGGCACCGTGGTGGTGACCGGTGACAACCAGAGCACCGCGACCTCGACGGACTGGGTCACCATCGGCTACTCGCTGGAGACCGGCGAGGCCCTGTGGACCGAGCGCCTCGACGGGGGCACCGGCGACACGGACGTGCCCCGCTCGGTCGTGGTGAGCCCGGACGGCGGCTCCGTCGCCATCACCGGCAACTCGTGGGGCGAGGGCACCGGCAGCGACTACCTCACCGCCGTCTACGACACCGCGACGGGCGAGAAGCGCTGGTCGACGCGGTACGACGGGTCGGCGCACGGGCTCGACGTCGCGTACACCGCGGCGTTCACCCCCAGCGGTGACCACGTGGTGGTCACGGGCCAGAGCGCGGAGGCGGAGACCAAGGAGGACTTCGCGACCGTCGCCTACTCGGTCGCCACGGGCGAGCAGGTCTGGTCGGCGCTGTACGACGCCGGTGGTTCCGGCGACGTGGCCAACGCCGTGGCCGTCACCGAGGGTCCGGGGTCGCAGACCCGCGTGGTGGTCACGGGCCAGAGCAACTACCAGCTCGACGAGATGACCAGCGACGCCGACATGGCGACGGTGTCCTACCTGGTCCCGTGGAGCTGACGGTTCTCCGGAGGTAGGTGAGCGCGGGCCCGGTGGCACTCCGACTCGATCGGAGTGCCACCGGGCCCGCGTTCATCGTTCCGGCTCGCTCACTCGACGGCGTAGGCCCGGATCACCGTCTTCCGCACCGAGCCGCCGGCGGCGTCCCGGGCCTCGGTCCGGAGCGAGACGTGCTCGGTCCCGGCCGGTGCCCGGACCGACGCGACGAGCACGTCCGCACCGGTCCGGACCGTCGTGGCCCGGTGCCAGGTGGCGCCGTCGTCCGCCGACCACCACAGGCGCACGTCCTGGACCGCCGAGGGGTCGTACGCGTCGTCCTGGTGGACGGCGGTGACCCGCACCCGGGTGGTGGCGGGCGCCGAGCCGGACGGGTCGAGCCCGCGCACGTCCCACGCCGTGTCGAGCAGCGGCGGGCGCGCGTTGGCCGCGACGTCGGACCGCGCGTGGAACCTCCACTCGCCGCTCACGCTGGTGGCCAGCCGGTAGGCCGGGTCGCCGGGCGTGCTCTCCAGCAGCACGCGGTAGTCGGCCCCGCCCTCCGGCACGGTGGGGAACGAGTAGGGGTCCGGGACGTCGTCGACCAGCTCGCCGTCCTGCCAGACACGCAGCCGCTCCCCCACGTCCGCGCCCCACAGCACGCCGCCGTCGTCGTCGGCCCGGTCGGTCGGCGCCAGCGAGAGGCGGTCGTCCCAGTGCTCCACCGGCGTGATCGACGAGATGTCCGGTGCCAGCGCACCCGCCGCGAGACCCTGCCGGACACGGCCCGGCTCGCTCCAGACGTGCGTCTCGGCCTCGGCGAGCACCACGCCCACGCCGTCCTCCTGGATCTCGGACCGGAGGTACCACGAGCCCGGCAGCGCCGTCAGGTACTCGGTGCGCCGCGTGCCCACGGGGACCGGCTCCACGAGGCCGCCGGCGATGATCGTGCCCGGCTCCCAGTACATGCGCTCCGCCAGGTGCGTGTCGCCGACCGAGGCGCCGTAGGTCGTCTCCACGGCGACCGTCGTGCGGCGGTCACCCCGCAGCGCCGGCACCTCGACGCCCTCGCTGTGGTGCGCGAGGTCGTAGCGGTAGGGGGCTGCCTCGTCCCCCGTGGTCGACGGCAGCAGCGTCGCCTGGACGATGGTGTCGTAGTCGCCGTGGGTCGCCGCCGGCACGGGTGTGAGCGCGAGGTCCGTCTCCGGCCCGTACTTCACGTTGATGCTGGCCGAGACCCACTCCAGCGAGTCCTCGGTCTCCAGGGAGAGGCCCAGGCTCGCCAGGTCTGCCGGGCGCTGCGTCGAGGTGGTGATCTCCTGCGCCGTGGTCCCGTCCAGCAGCACCTCCGCGTCGGCGGTGGCGTCGACCTCCCCGCTGCCCAGGAAGAGCGCGTCGGTGACCGCGCCGTCGTCGTCGAGGGTCTCGATGAACGCCACCGGGCTGTAGATGCCCGGGATGACGCGCGCCGTGGCGACGCCGTCCCTGAAGAACAGGTTGGTGGCGTACGGCTCGCCGGCGTCCGCGTCCAGGCGGATCGCCGCGCCCCAGGTGTCCGCGCTGACGGGCTCGCCCTCGCGGTCGACGGCGCGCACCGTCAGGTCCACGTACTCGCGCTCCTTGGCCCAGCCGACGGGCGTGCGGACCGCTGTGCCGTCCGCCGCGGTCGCCACGACGGTGCCGCCGATCGCGCCGATCGCGCCGGGTCCGTCGGTCACGGTCACGTCGACCTCGGCGGTGCCGCCCGCCGGCACGACCACCGAGCCGGCCGACAGCGTGAGCGCATCGGGCAGCGCGGCGCCCGCCGCGTCGGTGACGTCGGCCGCCAGGGTGAGCGTGACGTCGTCGGCGCCCGCGTTCGAGTACGTCAGGGTGCCGGCGGCGGTCTCGCCGTCGTGCGGCCAGGTGAAGGTGCCCAGCGCGAGCGACGCCGGGGTGGCGGTCACCTCCTGCGCCACGGCGCCGGGGATGGTGATCCGCCCCGCGCCCTCGGACCAGACGTCCGCGCCCGTGGGCTCGGCCGAGGCCATCAGCGCGGACTTGAGGGCCGGGCCGTCCAGGTCGGGCCGCGCCTGCTTGAGCACCGCGGCCGCGCCCGCGACGTGCGGGGTGGCCATGGAGGTGCCGCTCAGCGCGACGTGCAGGTCGTCGACCACGTCGCCCGCGGTGGTGCCCGTGGCGCGCGCGGCGACGATCCCGTCACCCGGCGCGACGACGTCCGGCTTGAGCAGGCCCGGGTCGACGCCGCCGCGGCTGGAGTACCAGGTGACGGCGTCGTCGTCGTCCACAGCGCCCACCGTGAGGGCCGATGCCGCGATCCCCGGCGAGCCGACGGTGCCGTACCCGAGGTCACCGTCGTTGCCCGCGGCCACCACGAACAGCGTCCCGAACTGTGCGGACAGCTCGTCCACCGCCACGGCGTCCGGCGACGGGACGTCGAAGAACAGGCTGCCGAGCGACAGGTTGACCACGTCGGCGCCCTCCGCGGCCGCCCACTCCATGCCCTCGATGACGCCGGACAGCTCGCCGAAGCCGTCGTCGTCCAGCACCTTGCCGACCAGGAGGTCGGCGTCCGGCGCCACGCCCTGGTTCACGCCGCCGGACGCCTCGCCCGACCCGGCCAGGATCGAGGCGACGTGCGTGCCGTGGCCGGCGCCGTCGGTCACGTCACCCTTGCCGGTGAAGTCGCGCTCGCCGACCACCACCTCGTCGAGGTCGGGGTGCGTCGCGTCGATGCCCGAGTCGAGCACGGCGACCGTCACCCCTTCGCCCGTGTACCCCGCGTCCCAGGCCTCGGGCGCGCCGATCTGCGGCATCGAGTCGGCGTCCGACGCGCGGACCGGCTGGTCCAGCCAGACGTACCCGACGGCGTCGGGGTCGGCTTGCTTGGTCCGCTTCTCGGCGCCCGGTTCCGCCACCGGCGCGAGGGCGTCGAGCAGCTTCTCCGCCCGGCCCCTGGGCAGCACGTCGGCCACCGCGCCCACGGACTCCAGGTCCCGGTCGGGCGTGACGCCGGACGCCGCCCAGTCCTGCTCGGCGGGTGCTGCGGCGCGCGCGGCGGCGTCCGAACCGGCGGCGTCGGCGGCCGCGTCGGCGGCCGCGGCCGTCTGGACGATCACGGGCAGCGAGTCGCGCGAGGCGTCGTCGTACCCGGCCTCGACCAGGCCGGTCACGTCGAACAGCGCACGGTCCAGGCGGCCGGGCACCAGCCGCGCCACGTCCCGCGGGATCACATAGAGGTGGTCCCCCTCGCGCTGCTGGAAGAACGCCATGTGCTCCCGGCCCGGGCCGGGCCGCACCGTCACGGTCTCGGCGTCCGGCGAGCCGTCGGCCGTGGTCTCCACGGTGACGACGTCGCCCGTCAGCAGCGTCACCGTCGTGGTGCGCCCCTGCCCGGCGGCCGTGGGCCGCTCCTGGGTGTCGCGCGGTGCCGGTGTGTCCTGCGGTACGGCCGCGGTCGCCCACGTCCCCCCGCCCAGTGCGATCGCCAGAGCGACCGCCGCTGCACTTGCTCTCTTGCGCATCGGGTTCTCCCGTCCGAGTCGAGCACGCCGCCTGTGCGGCGCCACGTATCCCAGACGCACGCGAACCTCCGCGAGGTTGCGTGACCTGCGAAAATACTCGGAACGTACTTATTCGACGGGCGAATCCGGGCGCAGCCCTCTTCCGCGATGCCAGGCGCTGAAGCGCCGCCGCGGCGGTCCTCTTCGAGGCCGGGGTTTCTCCCTTTTGAGGCGGTCCAAAGCGGAGGAACCCCGGCCTCGAAGGAAGCGATCCCCGACCGGCCGAGCCCACCGCCCCCGCCAACAGCGCCAGCGTCCCTACGCGGCCGCTGCCTGCCGCGCCGGAGCGTCCAGGCGCAGCGCCCTCGGGGACACGTACCGGCGGCGGTCCGTCACCAGGATCGTGGCCAGCAGCCCCACCACCAGCCAGGCGACAAGCTCCGCGACGCCGCCGGCGAGGCTCGCGTCACCGGCCGTCACGGCCCGCAGCGCGACGATCGCACCGTGCGTCGGCAGCACGTCACCGAGCGCGTACAGCGGACCGGGCAGCGTGCTCACCACGCCCGTCGCCACGGTCAGGACGGCGACCGCGAGCGACGCCAGCCGCCCCGCCGGGCCAAAGATCGCGGCGAGCGCCTGGTTGAGCGCCACGAACGTGGCCGCCGACAGCAGCGCGACCAGCACGAAGCCCACCGCCGCCGACAGGTGCAGCCGCAGCACCGGGATCGCGACGGCCGAGATGACCAGCGCGGCGCTCGCCGCCGCGACCGACCCCGGCACCGCGGCCCGCAGCGTGAGCTTCCACGTCGGCTCGCGCGACGTCAGGATCCCGGCCGGCAGCGGGCGCGTGGCCAGGTACGTCACCAACGCGAGGGCCCACAGCGCCAGCGCGGAGAACAGCGCGATCGACAGCACGCCGAACGCCGCGGAGGTGGTGGTCGACGTCGTCGGGTCGGACGCCACGGCGGAGAGGTGGTCCTGCTCGTCGTCGGTGTACGTCGGCACCTGCTCGACGGAGTCCGACAGTCCGGAGGCGAGCTGTCCCGCGCCGTCGTCCGCGTCGTGGGCGCCGCTCGCGACCTGGTCCGCACCTGGCACCAGGTCGTCCGCGCCCGTGGCCAGCCCGCTCGCGCCGACGGCGACCTGCTGCGCCGCCGCGTCCGTCTGCGCCACCCCGGCGCCGAGCTCCGCGGCGCCCGCGGCGAGCTGCCCCGCCGCGGCGTCGACCTGCCGGGTGCCCGACGCGACGCCCTGCGCCCCCGCGTCCAGGTCGTCCGCGGCGCTCGCCGCCGCGGCGATGCCGGCGGCAAGTTCCCCCGACCGCATGGCCAGCTCCGCGTTGCCCCGGGCCACCTGCCGCGAGCCGGTCCGCAGGGCCTGCACCGCGTCGCGCGCGGCCACGACGTCGTCCCGCACCCGGGCCTTGCCGTCCTCGATCCGTTGCGCGGCGGAGTCGGCCCGGCCGGCGGCGCGCTCCAGCGCCTGGCAGAAGTCGCGGTCGGCCACCACGCTCGTGCCGCACCGCTCGGCGAGCCGGTCCAGCTCGGCGACGACGTCCTGGGTGTCGGGGAGCCGGTCCAGTCCGTCGATCGCCCGGTTCGCCACGGGGACCACCCGGTCCGCGAGCCGCTTGTTGCCGTCGGCGACCCGGCCGGCGCCGTCGGCCAGCTCCTGGGCGGCCGCGGGCAGCCGCGCCGCGCGCTGCGCGGCGTCGTCCAGGCCGGAGGACAGCGCCGCCGTGCCGTCGGCGACCTGCCCGACCCCGGCGGCGAGGTCGCTGGTGGCACCGGCCAGCGCGGACGCACCCGAGGTGAGCCCTGCCGCCCCGGCCGCGAGCTGGCCGGTGCCGGCCGCGAGCGCCCCGGCGCCCCCGGACAGCTCGTCGGCCCCCTCGGCGACCTGGTCCACACCGCCGGACAGCTCGTCGGCGCCGTCGCTGAGCTGGGCCGTGCCGTCGGCGAGCTGGCCGGCGCTGTCGGAGGCGTCCCCGAGCTGCTGGTGCAGCGTGGTGAAGCTGCCGTAGATGTTGCCCAGGTAGGACTCCACGACGGTCTGGTTCAGGGCGTCCTGGGTGTCGTCGGCCACTCCGCCCGCCAGGTACGGGTCCGCGACGCCGGCGGCCGTGGTGGTCCGTACCTCCAGCCCGGCCTGGACGGCGTCCATCGGGTCGTCCGCGGTCGCGGCCGACATGCCCTGGGTGGAGAAGTCCTTCGGGATGGTGACGACGGCGGCGTAGGTGCCGCTGCGGAGCCCGTCGCGCGCGTCGGCGGCGTCGGTGAGCACCCAGGCGTACGCGGAGTCGTCGTCATGGGTCAGGTTCCCGGCGAGCGTGCGGCCGAGCGGGATCTGCTGCCCGTTCACCTCGACGGGCTCGTCGTTGTTCACGACGGCGGCCTGGGCGGTCTGGTGGTCGGTGCCCGGGGACCAGAAGGCCCAGGTGAGCAGGCCCATGACGAGCAGCGGTACGGCCACCAGGGCGGTCCAGGTGCGCCAGGTCAGGGGCCGGGTGGTCAGCGACCGGGCGGAGGCGGCGAACGACATGGTCATCACAGGACCTCTGCGGGTCGGTGGGTCATCGCGTAGAGCTGGGTGGCATCCAGCGGGAGCAGGTCGACCACCCGGTCGGGGTCCTGGCAGGCCAGGACGAACGTGGCGGGCGAGCCGCCGGAGGTCACGCGGAAGCCGAGCTGGTCGCGCAGCCGGGCGCGGGCCTCGGAGCGGAGCACCAGGTCGGCGTCGTCGATCAGGATCAGCTCGATGTCGCGGGCCAGGGCCTCGGTGACCTTTCCCGCGGGGTCCCGGTCGCCGCGGCCGTCGACGACGGCGACCCGCGGCCGCAGGGCGTGCACGTGCTGCGGCAGCACCTGCCCCAGCACCTTCAGGTCGCCGCGGTGCCGGGTCACGCGCCCCGCGAGCGAGAGCAGCAGGGCCGACTTGCCCACCGCGCCGGACCCGTGCAGCACCAGCACCTCGCCCCGGGGCACGTTCAGCTCGACGTCGCGGTAGACCGGGCGGCCGCGGTCGTCGTCCAGGTTCAGGGCCTGCGCGCTGATCACCTCGTCGCTGCCCCGGTCGGGCCAGTCCGCCAGGCGCAGCTCGTGCAGCAGCCCGTCGCCCTCGGCGTCGAACACGGGCAGGCGGCGGTCGAGCGCGGGCGGCAGGCCCCAGGCCCGGTCGCCGAGCAGCGCGAGCACGGCGGGCACGAACGTCATCCGGACGATGAACGCGTCGATGAAGACGCCCACCGCCAGCGCGAACGCGATCGGCTTGATGGTCGCGCTCCCGTCCGGCACGAACGCCGCGAAGACGCCGAACATGATGAGCGCGGCCGCGACGACGACGCGGGAGGCGGAGACGAAACCCTCCTCGATCGCCTCGTGCGCGCCGCCGTGGTGGGCGTAGTGCTCACGGATCCGCGAGACGAGGAAGACCTCGTAGTCCATCGCGAGGCCGAACAGCACGCCCATGAGGATGATCGGCAGAAAGCTGATGACGCTCCCGACGTGCGCGACGTCGAGCAGGGCGGCGCCGTGCCCCTCCTGGAACACGAGCGAGGTGAGGCCGAACGCCGCACCGATCGAGAGCAGGTAGCCCACGGTCGCCTTGACCGGCACCCAGACCGAGCGGAACACCATGGCCAGCAGCACGAGCGAGAGCCCGGCCACAAGCAGGCCGAACGGGACCAGCGCCGCCCCCAGCCGGGCGGAGACGTCGATGCCGACGGCGGTCAGGCCCGTGACGGCCGTCTGGGTGTCGTGCTCGGCGAGCCAGTGCGGTTCCTGGTCCCGGATCCGCTCCACGAGCGCGTCGGTGCGGGCGTCGTCCGGCGCCGTGGTGGGGACCACCGAGATGATGGCCGTGTCACCCTTCTCGTTGGGTGTGGCCAGGGGCACCGCCGCGACGCCGGGGAGGTCGCGGATCTCGTCCGCGAGGTCGTCGACCAGTCCCGAGGGGTCCGTGGACTGGATGACGTCCGCCGTCACCAGGAGCGGCCCGTTGAAACCGGGGCCGAAGTGCTCCGCCACCACGTCGTATGTCTCGCGCGCCGCCGACCCGGGCTCCTGGCTGCCGTTGTCCGGCAGCGCGAGCCGCAGGTTCGCCGCGGGCACGGCAAGGGCCCCGAGCCCGAGGACGACGACGGCGATCGTGACGAGCGGCCGGCGCGTGACGAAGCGGACCCACGGCCGGGCGACCCGGGGCTTGCGGAACCGGGGGCGGCGACGACGCCCGGAGCGCTCTTCTCCTGCCGGGGCCCGGACCTTGGGCACCAGCCGGCGTCCGGCGAACGCCAGGAGCGCCGGCACGAGCGTCACGGCGACGCAGACCGCGACGGCGACACCGAGCGCCGCCGCGACACCCATGGTCGTCAGGAACGGGATCTGCGCGACCGACAGGCCCAGCAGCGCGATGAGCACGGTCAGCCCGGCGAAAAGCACCGCGGAGCCCGCCGTGGCGGTGGCCCGGGCGATCGACTCCTCGACCGACAGGCCCTCGGCGAGCTGGTCCCGGTGCCGGGACAGCAGGAAGAGCGCGTAGTCGATGCCCACCGCCAGGCCGATCATCACCGCGAGCATGGGCGCGGTCGAGGAGACCGGCACGAAGAGGGTCCCCAGGTAGACCAGGGCCACGGACACGCCCACGCCCACCACCGCCGTCGCCAGCGGCATCACCGCCGCGACGAGCGACCGGAACATCAGCAGCAGCACCACGAGCGCGACGAGCAGACCCACGGCCTCCGTGGAGCTCAGCCCCGGCACCCGGTCGGCGAACGCGTCCCCGCCCGTGTAGACCGTGGCGCCGGTCCCGACCTCACCCGCGAGGTCGTCGGCGATGCCGCTCAGGTCCGTCAGCGTGCTGTCGTGGACATCGGTCGAGACCACGCTGAGCTGCACCCCGATGTTCGCCGCCAGGCCGTCGTCGGACACCGCGTCGTTGACGTCCGGGTCGAACGGGTCGGAGGCCAGCTCCACCTGCGCCACGTCCCCGATCCGCTCCACGGCGTCCGACACCGCCTGCCGCGTCGCGGCGGTATCGACCTGCTGCCCCTCCGGAACCAGCAGCACGAGCTGCGCCGACGTGCCGCTGACCTGCGGAAAGACATGGTCGAGGTGGTCCATCGCGTCCTGCGACTCCGACCCCGGGATCGCGAAGGTGTCGTCCGTGCCCTTGTTCAGGAGGGCGCTCGCGGTGCCGCACACGAGGAGCACCAGGATCCACGCGAGAATCACCAGGCCGCGATGCCGGGCCACGGCGCGGCCGAGCCGATACAGGAACGACGACACGACGCACCTCCTGTGCGCCGGGACGGCGCACCTCCATGCTGACAGCGCACGGCGCTGCCGACATGTCGAGCGCCGGGGGCGACGACCTGCCCCGTACCCTGACCGGATGATCCGTGTGCTGCTCGCCGACGACGAGGGGATGATCCGGTCCGCCCTGGCCGCGCTGCTGCGGCTGGAGGAGGACATCGAGGTCGTGGCCGAGTGCGCCGACGGCGCCGAGGCGGTCGCCGAGGCCGAGCGGCTGCGGCCCGACGTCTGCCTGCTGGACCTCGAGATGCCGCACCTGGACGGCGTCGAGGTGGCTCAGCGGCTCAACCGCACGCTGCCCACGCGCTGCGTGATCGTCACCCGCCACGCCCGGCCCGGCGTCCTCCGCCGGGCGCTGGCCTCGGGGGCCGTCGGTTTCCTGCCCAAGTCGCGCCCCGCCGACGAGGTCGCGGCCGTCATCCGCCGCGTCGCGGCGGGCGGCCGCTACGTGGACCCGGAGGTCGCGGCCGACGCGCTGCGCGACGAGCGGTCACCGCTGACCGACCGCGAGCTGGACGTGCTGCGCGCCGGCCGGCACGGCGAGACCACCCGGCAGATCGCGCGCACCCTGTCGCTCGCCCCGGGCACGGTCCGCAACCACGTCTCCGCCGTGCTGGGCAAGCTCGCCGTGGACACCCGTCAGCAGGCGGTGCTGATGGCGGAGGAGCGCGGCTGGATCTGACCGGCCGTCGCGGACCCGGCCGTCGCGGACCCGGCCGTCGCGGACCCGGCCGTCGCGGGCCTGCCGGCCGGGCTCACTCGTACCGCTCGCCGAGCGGCGCGGTACCAGCCGCCTGCGCGACCTCCGCCGGGACCGTGCCGACCTCGACGAGCTCCTCGCGGCCGCCCCCGCCCGAGACCCCGAGCGTGAGGACGGGACCGACGCCGGGGGCGTAGAGCTTGTACTCGAGCACGTCGGGCTCGATGGTGATCGTGTCCTTGGTCAGCAGTGCGTGGTCGTAGTGCCCCGCCGGGACCTCGGCCTGCTCGTCCAGGCTGAGCACGGCGCCGTTGTCCTCCGCCTCGCCCCGGTAGAACTCCTGCCGGTACGCCATCCCGACGGCGGGATCGCCGGGCATGATCACGCCCGCGAGGGCGCCGTCGAGCCCCGCCTCGAAGGAGCCCTCCGTGGTGGTGATCCGGCCGTCCTCGAACTCGGCGGTGTCCTCGCCGAGGTACCAGATCGTGCCGTCGGGGTCCTGCGCGTACCAGTCGAAGGTGTCCTCGACCACCTCGCCGCGCCGCGTCACGGTGTCCCGGACGACGCGGGCCATGGACCCGTCGGCGATTTCCTTGGTCTCGCTGGTGACGGTCACCACCACGCGCAGCTCCTGGCCCTCCTCGTCGGTCTCGCGGTAGACCCACTGCGTGCCGGGCTCCATGGGCCAGTACTCGTTGTCGATCTCGGTGGTGAGGTCCGCCGGGTCCAGGTCGGCCGGCTCGTCCGACTGCGGCAGCCCCGCCCCCGCCGGAGCGGACCGGGAGCCCATCCCGCCGTGCGGCGGGCCGTCGTCGTGCCCGCGGTCGAACATGCCGCAGCCCGCCACCAGGACGACGACGGCGGCCGCCACCGACACCGTCAGGAGCCGGCGCGCGACGCCCGCCCCTCGATCTTCTCCGTCACGCATCCGCATGGCACTCCCGCCCCCTCGCGACGTACTGCCTGCTTCCCCCCTTGACCATAGGCACACCGGGGCGCCACTCGTGGTACTTTTTCGCTAGCCAGGCTACCTTCAAGAGTGGCGAGTAATAGCAGGAAGGGGATCCTCCGTGGTTCCTGAACCCGAGCCGACCCAGCCACCCGGTCCGTCCATGCTGGATCCCCGGGTGCTGGACCCGCAGGAGGAGATCGTGCGGCGAGCGGGCCTCGACGACCGCGACGTCGACCAGGTGGTCCGCGTGCTGGAGGGACTGCGCGGCTGGCGCGAGGCCGAGCGCCGGATGAGCGAGGCGTCGCGCCGGTACATGAAGCTGGGCGAGACAGACATGCGCACCCTGCGGTTCGTCATCGCGGCCCAGCACCGCGGCGAGACCGCAACCCCGGGCGCGATCGCCGCGCACCTGGGCATCACGTCGGCGTCGACCACCAAGATGCTCGACCGGCTGGCCGACGCCGGCCACGTGCGCCGGCTCCCCCACCCGACGGACCGCCGCAGCCTCGCGGTCGAGGTCACGGAGGAGACCCGGCGGATCGCGCTGCGCAGCGTCGGCCGCGACCACGCCCACCGGTTCGAGGCCGTCGCGCGGCTCAAGCCGGAGGAGCGCGAGGTGGTCCTGAAGTTCCTCGACGACCTCGCGGGGACCGGGGAGCCCGCGGGCACGGAGGAGCGCGGGACGCGGGGTCCCGGCGAGTAGGGTGCCTCTCGCGGACCCGCCGAACGGAGCACGACTGTGACGACCCCGAACCTGCTGGGCAGCGACCTGCCGATCGTGGCGGCCCCGATGGCCGGCGGCGCGACGACGGCCGCGCTGGCCGCCGCGGCCACGGGGGCGGGCGCGTTCGCCTTTCTGCCGGGCGGGTACCTCGCGCCCGAGCGGCTCGCGGCCGACGTCGCCGCCGCACGCGCAGGGGGCCGCCCGTTCGGGGTCAACCTCTTCGTCCCCGGGACTGAGCAGCTGGACCGGGCGGCGTTCGCCGCCTACGCCCGCCGGCTGGCACCGGAGGCGGCCGCCCTGGGCGTCGAGCTCTCCGCCGATCCCGTGGCCGACGACGACCGGTGGCCGGACAAGCTCGCCCTGCTGCTCGACGACCCGGTGCCGGTCGTGTCGTTCACGTTCGGCCTGCCCGACCCCGCCGACATCCGCGCCCTGCGGCGGGCGGGCACGATCGTGCTCGCCTCGGTGACGACCGCCGACGAGGCAGTGGCCGCTCGCGACGGCGGCGTGGACGGTCTCGTGGTCCAGGGACCCGCGGCCGGCGGGCACAGCGCCACGTGGGACCCGGCCCGGCGCGTGACCGACGCGCCGACGGCGTCGGTGGTCCGCGCCGTCGCGGCCGCCGTCGACCTGCCGCTGGTGGCGGCGGGCGGCGTGGACGGGCCGGACGCCGTGCGCGAGCTGCTGACGGCCGGGGCGCAGGCCGTCGCGGTCGGCACGCTGCTGCTGCGCACGGACGAGTCCGGCGCGTCGGCGACGTACCAGGAAGCGCTGGCGACGTCCGCCCGCGACACCGTGGTGACCAGGTCGTTCACCGGCCGGCCGGCGCGCGCCGTGCGCAACGGGTTCGTCGACCGGCACGACGCCGTCGCGCCCGTGGGCTACCCCGCGATCCACCACCTCACGCGCGACCTGCGCCGCCGGGCGGCGGCGTCCGGGGACGCCGAACGGCTGCACCTGTGGGCGGGTACGGGCTACCGGCAGGCGCCGACGGGCCCGGCCGCGGACGTCGTCCGGGAGCTGGCCGCGGGTCTCTGACGAGGCCTGCCCGGCGGCGGTGTACCGCGGCCCGGGCCTGGCGAACGAAGAACGGCCGGATCCACCCATGCGTAGGTCCGGCCTTTTGTGGTCGGGGTGACACGTGGCGCTGCGGCCATCGAAACCGTCAGTCCGGCCGATCCGTGGACTCCTGACCGGAATGGCGCGCGGCCTTGAGGTCTCTCGCCGCTGGTGCAAGGCCGAGCCCGGTACCTGCGAACAGGCACACCGCCCAGGCGACGAGCATTCCCTCGTCCAGAACTCGCTCGAAAGTAAGGGCCATCATGGTCCCGTTGAAGATGATCCCGAGCCACCTGCCCGCAGGCTTGCCCCAACCCCAGAAGCGCCCGCTCAAGGCGCTCCCGATGATGCCAAAGGCACCGAAGAACGCAACCATGCAGAGCACAATCTGCACTGCCACTCAGTGCCACCGCCTCACCAGTAGTAATTGACGATTGACCAGCAGGTCGAGATGTGTAAGCGTGATCTGCCCGATTGGCAGATCGTCTTCGGTGGCAGTCCAGCTCTGCAGGTGACCAGTCTCTACGCCCGCTCGCACGATGATGCGCTGAGCCTCGCCGCGGCAGCTCTCCAGCTGACCAGGGGCGGGCGCGAACGGGGTCTGGTGGGGAACACAGTGGGGAGCGAACTACTCCCCCACCGTGTTCTCGCTGGTCGGGGTGACAGGATTTGAACCTGCGACCCTCTGCTCCCAAAGCAGATGCGCTACCAAGCTGCGCTACACCCCGTGGGTCCGCAACGGCCCGAAGCTCCCGGGCCGGACCGGGAGACTCCCGGTAGGACGCCCCGAGTGTATCCGATCGGCGCGTCCGACGGCCGGGTGTTTCCGGGCCGCAAGCAGCGAAGTAATCCTTTGAACTTCCCCCGGCACCCCTGCCATCGTCGATGCGACACCACACGTATCGGGAGGGACCGACCATGCTCCGGCAGCGGACGACCGCGCTCACCCTCCCCCGCGTGCTCGGCCTCGCCCTCCTGACCGCGGCGGTGCTCACGGTCGGCCTCGGGGCGTGTGCCGGGAACGGGGCCGTCGCGCCGCGCGAGGACGTGCCGCGCTCGATCGTCGTGGAGAGCTTTCCTGCCGAGCCGGCCGAGGAGTCGCCGCCGGGGCCGCCGATCGAGGGCGTGACCAACGCGATCGTCGACGCCACGGTCCGGCCCGCGCGCCTCACCGTGACGATGTGGGGCACCCCCGGCTGCATGCCGTACCCCGTGGCGGTCGTCTGGTACGACCCCTGGACGGTGCACGTCACGACGGCGCCGAGCGGCGAGACCAGGTGCTCGGCCGACCACCTGGCGGTGAGCCAGGTCGTCGTCCTGCCGGTGGACCACGCCGCCGACGAGGTGCGGGCCGTCCGGGTCGACGACGCCTCAGTCGCCTTCGCGTTCCGGCAGTAACCACTCCCACCGGCTGTGCGAGATCTAACCCTCGCGCAGCACCGGGCGCCCGTCCGTCCAGACGATCTCGACACCCGCCAGCAGGTTGGTGCGCCCGCCGGTGTCGTTGCCCTGGAAGAACAGGTAGGTGCGGCCGTCGTCGTCGGTCAGCACCCCGGGGTGCCCGCTCTCGGACGCGTTCCAGGTGCCCGGCGCGCCGTTCGGGAGGAACGGCTCGGTGACGCCGCGCGTCCAGGTGACGCCGTCCTCGCTGGTGGCGTACCCGATCTGCTGCGGCTTGTTGTTGTACGCGCCCGCGTAGAACATGACCAGCCGACCGTCCGCGTGGCCACCCGTCCGGACGAAGGCGGGCGCCTCGATGCACTCCCCCTCCCAGTCGAGCTCGGGCCGCAGCGCCGGGGCGTCCAGGCTCAGGTCGCGCCAGGCGTCGCGGCCGAAGCCGCTGTCGAGCGGCGCCTCCGCCACCCCCACGATCTGCTCCCGCATCTCCGGGTCACGCGTCGCGTAGGCCAGCAGCAGCCGGTCGCCGTCGACGATCACGTCGGCGTCGATCGCCCGCCCGCAGTTCCACTCGCCCTGCGGGCGGAACACCGGGTTGGTCGCGTTCCGCTCGAACGTCACGCCGTCGGTGGACGTCGCATGGCAGATCGAGTCCAGCGGCCCGGTGCCGTAGCTCTGGTAGAAGAGGTGCAGCACGTCCCCGATGACGACCGCGGCCGGGGCGGCGAGCCCCTTCGCGTCGTAGTCGCCGCCCGGGTACAGCCGTCCCACCAGCTCCCACGAGCGCAGGTCGCGGCTCTCCGCGATGCCGACGCACAGGTCCCGCTCCGTCCCGGGCTCCGGCTGCGGCAGCGTGAAGTACATGAGGTAGCGACCCTGGAACCGCACGACCGACGGGTCCTTGGCCCAGAGGCTGCCGTCCGCGCGGGCCACGGCCCACGGTTCTCCGAGCAGCGGGACTGGCCCCACGACAGGCCCGCTCCTGGCCGCACCGGATGAGGTCGACGACTGTGTCATGGCTGTGGCTCTCCTGAGGGGCTCGGCATCCCGGGCCATCCCGGGTCCGAGCGGAATTTACAGCGCTGGAATTCCGGAGACAAGGCCGTCGAGACGCGGCCTGCCCACAGCGCAGCCTTGGGGGCACCTCCTCTTTGAGGCCCGACTTTCTCCGCTTTGCGGGCCCCGAAAAGGGAGAAACCCGGGCCTCGAAGAAGAGGAGACAGCCGCGGCGACGCCGTCGGCCTCGCGACGGCCTCGCGACGGAGGCAGCGGCGACAGCGACGACCGTCGAGACGCCGCCCTACCCGTCGCCCAACGTCGACGCGCGGACCACGAGCCGCGGCGCCAGTCGTTCGACACCGCGCGCCGGGTCGCCCTCGATCGCCGCGATCAGGAGCTCCGCCGCGCGCTGGCCGAGCCGTTCGAGCTGCATGTCCACGGTGGTCAGCGGCGGGCGGCTGGCCAGCGACATGACGTCCCAGTCGTCGTACCCGGTCACGGCGACGTCGTCCGGCACGCGAAGTCCCCGCTCCCGCAGCCGGTCGCACCCGCCCCGCGCGAGCTGGTCGGAGGCGAAGACGATGGCGTCCACGGGCAGGTCGCGGTCCGCAGAGCCGGTGCCCGGGACGCCGGACAGGATCTGGTCCACCGCGCGCCGCCCCCACTGCTCCGACCAGTCGCCGTACAGCGGCGAGCCCACCAGCTCCAGGCCGCGCGCCGCCAGCTCCGCCGCCAGCGTCTCGTACCGCACCAAGGACGCCGCCTGCTCGGCGCGCCCGCCCACGTACGCGATCCGACGCCTGCCGAGCCCGGCCAGGTGCTCGACGAGGAGCCGCATGCCGGCCGCGTCGTCGGGCACCACGGAGGCGTCGTCGGCGTCGGACGACGGCGCGAACGCGTAGACCACCGGCATCGGCACACGGATCGGCTCGCGCGGCTCGGTGGTGCGGCCGGTCACGATGATCCCGTCGACCCGCCGGGCCACGAGAGCGCGCACGTGGTGCTGCTCGCGCACCGGGTCGTGGCGTGCCGTCGCCAGCAGCGCCGACAGCTCCCCGCCCACCAGCGCGTTCTCCGCGCCGAGCACCACCGGCAGGGAGAACCGGCCCGCGGAGTCGGTGCTCAGCAGGCCGACGGTGAAGCTGCGCCGGGCCGACAGCGAGCGCGCGCTCGCGTCGGGCACGAAGCCGAGCCGCTCGGCCGCCTCCCGCACCCGCACGCGGGTGCTCTCCCGCAGCGAGCCGGTGTCGTTGAGCGCCTTGGACACCGTGCTCGGCGACACGCCCGCGAGCGCCGCGACGTCCGTGATCCGTACGACCGCTCCCCGGTCCATCCGCACCGCCCCTCCTCGAACGAGTTTCCTTCCGCGTTTTCCGCCGCACCTGCGCGGCAAACGCGGAACGCAGCGTCATCGTACCTCCCACCCCAGTTCAGAGCCCAGTTTGCACGAAGTTTCGCCCAGACCTTTGACGCTGACCACACGGGTCCCTACGATCAGGAAATCGGATTCCTAGTTTCCGTCCCGGAGGAGAGCATCGATGACGACCCCGACGCCCAGCCGTACGACGAGCGGACCGGCCGCCCCCACGAGCGATGCCCGCGTGCTGCTCCGCCCCCTCGCCCCTGGACACGTCACCGTGGACGCCGGGCTGTGGCGCCGCACCGCCGACGTCAACCGCTCCGCCGCCATCCCGGGCGGGCTCGAACAGCTCGCCAAGGCCGGCAACCTGCGCAACCTGGAGATCGCCGCGGGGGTGACGGATGGCGAGGCGATCGGCCCGATCTTCGCCGACTCCGACGTGCACAAGTGGCTGGAGGCCGCCGCCTGGGAGTACGCCCGTGAACCCGACGAGCAGCTCCTGGCCGACCAGCTCCACGTCACGGGCCTGCTCGCCGCGGCCCAGGCCGACGACGGCTACCTCGACTCCGTGCCCGCCCTGCGGAACGTGCCGCGCTACAGCGACCTGCCGTGGAGCCACGAGCTGTACTGCGCGGGGCACCTGTTCCAGGCCGCCGTCGCGCAGGTGCGCGGCACCGGCCACCGCGAGCTGCTCGACGTCGCGGTCAAGCTCGCCGACCACCTCGTGACCACGTTCGGCGACGGCCCGGGGCAGCTCCGTGAGGTCGACGGCCACCCCGTGATCGAGATGGCCCTGGTCGAGCTCTACCGCGAGACCGGCACGCGGGCCTACCTGGACCTGGCGAGCTGGTTCGTCGAGGCTCGGGGCACCGGCATCATCGAGTCCCACGGCAAGCAGCCCACCTACTTCTCCGACCGGGTCAAGGTGCGCGAGGCCACCACGGTGGAGGGCCACGCCGTCCGCGCGGTCTACCTGGGCGCCGGCGCGGCCGACGTCGCCATCGAGACCGGCGACGCCGAACTGCTCGCCGCGCTCGACACCCAGTACCGCGCCATGGAGCGCGGCAAGCAGTACCTGACCGGCGGCCTCGGGGCGCGCTGGGAGGGCGAGTCGTTCGGCGACCCGTACGAGCTGCCGACCGACCGCGGGTACGCCGAGACCTGCGCCGCCATCGGCGGCGTGCAGTGGGCGTGGCGCATGCTGCTCGCCACGGGTGAGGCCCGTTACGCCGACCAGATCGAGCGCATGCTGCTCAACGGGTTCCTCGCCGGGGTCTCCCTGAGCGGCACCGAGTACTTCTACGTGAACCCGCTGCAGCTGCGCAGCGACGCGCACGCCGAGGAGGACCGCAGCCCGGCGCAGGGCCGCCGCGGCTGGTTCGACTGCGCGTGCTGCCCGCCCAACATCATGCGCACGGTCTCCAGCTTCACCGGCTACGTGGCGACGGCGGACGGGCCGAGCCTGCAGCTGCACCAGTACGCGCCCGGCACGGTGACCGCGCCGCTGGACGGCGGCACGCTCCGCCTGCGCGTGGAGACCAGCTACCCCGACGAGGGCAGCATCGCGCTGCGCGTCGAGGAGGCGCCCGACGGCGAGGCGACCCTCGCCCTGCGCGTCCCCGCCTGGGCCGACGGCGCCACGCTCGACGGCGCACCCGTGACCGCCGGCACCTACGCCCGCGTGACCCGCCGGTTCGCCGCGGGCGACACGGTGCTGCTCGACCTGCCGATGACGCCGCGGCTCACCACCGCGGACCCGCGGGTCGACGCCGTGCGCGGCAGCGTCGCCATCGAGCGCGGACCGCTGGTCTACGCCCTGGAGCAGCCCGACCAGGAGGCCGGCGCCGTGGTCGACGACCTGCGCATCGATGTCTCCGGCGCGCTGTCCGACGAGTTCCGCCCCGAGCTCCTGGGCGGCGTGACGGTGGTCCGCGCACGCGGCGCCGTCGTCCCCGGGCCCGACGCCGGGGCGACATCGCCGTACGGACCGGCCACCGCGCCGTCGTCGGCGTCGGACAAGGCGCCCGACCCCGTGCGCGACGTGACCCTGACCGCCATCCCCTACTACGCGTGGGCCAACCGCGGCCCGCAGCCCATGCGGGTCTGGGTCCCGACCCGCTGACCCACGCCCCCGAGGGGCCGGGCCCGGCCCGGCCCCTCGGGGGAAGCACGACCCCAGTACGTCTCACCCTGCGTAACGATGCGTAAGGAAGGAGAGCGATGGAGCTCACCAGACGCCAGCTGCTCACGCTGGCCGGTTCGGCGACGGTCGCCGCCGCGCTGGCCGGCTGCGGCGGCACGCTGCGACCCGCGAACGTCGAGGCCGCAGGCTTCGGCGAGAACGCGACGGGCACGCTCAACCTGTGGTGCCGGTCCGACACGGTCAACGGCACCCAGGCCGTCGTCGACGCGTTCCACAAAGCTCAGAACCGGATCCGCGTGCAGGTCACGCCCATCCAGAACGGGCAGTACGTGACCAAGCTCGCCACCGCGATCCGCGGCGGGCGGGTGCCCGACGTCATCGACATCGACGACATCTACTCGACCCTGTTCGCCTACCGCGGCGCGTTCACGGACCTCACCCCGCTCATCGAGGACCTGGGCATCGGCGACGCGCTGAGCCCCGGGCACCTCGCCCTGAGCACCAAGGACGGTCGGCACTACGGCCTGCCGTTCATCGGCGACTTCTCGGTGCTGTTCTGCAACACCGAGCTGTTCGACCGCGCGGGACTGGACGTCGCGGAGCACACGGCGAGCTTCGACGGGATCCTGGCCGCGGCCCGTGCGATCACCGCCCTGGACGACGACGTCTACGGCTGGTCGTTCCCCGGCAACGCCTCCGGCGCGCTCGGCTTCACCGTGCAGCCGCACATCTGGGCCACCGACCGCGACCTCATCGCGGGCGACGTCGGCAGCCAGCGCGGCGACGTCGTCGGCAACGACGCGCTGCGCCGCACGCTGGAGCTCGAACGGACGCTGTGGGCGGAGCAGCTCGTGCCGCCGGGCAGCTTCTCCGACGACGCCTCGCGCTGGTCGGCCGACTACACCGCCGGCCGCCTCGGGATGTTCCCCGCGGGGTTCGGCGTGGTGGTGCCCAACGCCGACCAGGCGCTGCTGGACCGCACCCAGGTGGTGCTGCTGCCCGGACCCGACGGCGGCCGCGCCTTCTTCGACGGCGGGGACAACCTCTGCATGCTCAACGGCGCGAAGAACCCCTCGGCGGCGTGGGAGTTCATGAAGTTCGCCGTGGCCGTGGAGCAGCAGACGCGGATGCCGGAGGGCTTCTACTCCCCCGTGCGGTCCGACGTCGTCACGCCGGAGTTCGCGCGGGAGAACCCGTTCGTGCTGCCGCCGCTGGAGTCGCTCGACCGGGGCTACGCGCCCACCACGCTCGCCTACAACCTGATCTACAACCAGCAGGACGGACCGTGGTTGCGCATGTTCCGCTCTGCCGTCTTCGACGGGGAGGTCGATGCCGCCATGCAGGAGGCCCAGACCACGTACGACCGCATCCTGCGGCAGGCGCAGGCATGAGCGCGCAGACGGCGGAGCGCCCGCCCGCGACGTCGGCCCCGCACTCCCTGCGCCGCCGCAGGTACGGGACCCTCACGCACCCGCACCGCACGGGGCTCGCGCTCGTGACGCCGGCGGTCGCGCTGGTGGTGGTGTTCGTGTTCGTGCCGCTGGTCGTGGCGGTCTACATCTCGCTGACCAACTTCCCGCTCATCGGGCCGTACCGGTTCATCGGGCTCGACAACTACGCCTCGGTGCTCACCGACCCCACGTTCTGGAGCGCGCTGGGCTACACGCTGCTCTACACGGCGATCGTCACGCTGCCCATCCTGCTGCTCGGGTACGGGCTGGCCGTGCTGGTGCGGTCCAACCGGCGGGGCGCCACGCTGCTGCGCACCATCTTCTTCGTCCCGTTCGTCATCGGTCTGACGACGCTCAGCTTCCTCATGCTGCTGGAGGCGCAGCCCAACAGCGGCCTGGTCAACGTGGCGCTCAAGGGGCTCGGGATCACCGACGGGACGACGGCGTGGCTGGTCGACGGGCCGCTGGCCACCGGGCTGCTGTGCGTCATGGTGGTCTGGGGCGTGTCGGGGCTGACGATGGTGCTGCTCATGTCGGGGATGCAGGGCATCCCGCGCGAGGTCTACGAGTCGGCGGAGATCGACGGCGCATCGTGGTGGCAGCGGGAGCTGCAGATCACGGTGCCTATGCTGCGCCGGACCATCGCGATGACCGTGATCCTGTCGGTGATCGGCTCGTTCCTCGCGTTCACGCAGTTCTACATCCTGACCCAGGGCGGGCCGGGATCCGAGACCACGACGATCGTCATGGCCATCTACCGCCGTGCGTTCGTCCAGCTCCAGCTCGGCGCGGCGACCGCCATGTCGCTCGTGCTCGTGGTCATCACCGGTCTGGTCACCGCGGCCCAGTTCTGGCTGCTGCGGGAGAGGAGCTGACATGGCTACCGTCACCGAGTCCTCGGCGCCGCGGCGCGCTGCCGCCGCCGTCCGCCGTTCTTCTGGTTCCGTGCCTGCTGCCCGCCCCTCCGGGCCCGAGCGGGACACCCGGGTCAAGCGGACGCTCTACGTCGTGGGCGGCACCCTGGCCGCGCTGGTCTTCCTGGTGCCGCTCGTGGTCGCGTTCGTGCGGGCCGGGCAGCCGGGCGACGTGATCGTCGCCGCCCCCGACGGCCGGTTCTTCGACCTGTCCTGGGTCAACTTCCAGGCCGTGATCGACCAGCCGGAGGTCTGGCGCGGCATCCTCAACTCGGCGATCGTGTCCGTGTCGACGGCGGTGCTCACCGCGGTGCTCGCCACCCTCGCCGGGTACGGCTTCGCGCGGTTCCCGTTCCGGGGGCGCACGGTGCTGTTCGGGCTGGTGCTGGTCACGCTGATGATCCCGTTCCAGGCGATCCTGACCCCGCTCTACCTGCAGATGAACGTCATGGGGCTCACGGACAGCCTGTTCGGGCTCGTGCTGTTCTACACAACGGTGAACCTGCCGTTCGGCATCTTCGTCATGCGCAACACGTTCGCCGCGGTGCCGACCGAGCTCGAGGACTCCGCGCACGTCGACGGCGCGGGCACGCTCCGGATCCTGGTGTCGGTGCTGCGGCCGCTGGTCGTACCTGGAACTGCTACCGCCGCCTTGTACGCGTTCCTCGCATCCTGGACGGAGTTCCTCGGGGCGCTGACGTTCCTGACCGACTCCAGCCTGTACACGCTGCCCGTCTCGCTGGTGAACCTGCAGCAGGGGGCGTATGGCCAGGTCAACTTCGGTCTGCTCGCGGCGGGGTCGGTCATCGCCATGATCCCGTGCGTGATCCTGTACGTGGCGCTCCAGCGGTACTACGTGGCGGGGCTGGCGTCGGGGTCGGTCAAGGGGTGAGTACGGCGGCGCGGTGCCCGGCGGATCTGGGTACCGCGCCGCGCGCCCGCCGCGCACCCCAGAGCACGCCGGCGATCACGAGCACCGCGCCCACCGCCGTCCACATCCCGATCTCCTCGCCGAGCAGAACCGCCGACGTGCTCAGGCCGACCACGGGCACGAGCATGGAGAACGGCGCGACGACGCCGGCGGGGTGCCGGGCCATGAGCCAGGTCCAGATGCCGGAGCCGGCCAGCGTGCCGATCAGCACCGTGTACGCGAGCCCCAGCAGTGCGGGCAGCAGCTGCGGCCCGGGCACGAACGACCGGGCGATGGCGTCGGGTCCCTCGATGACCAGCGACAGCGCCAGCATGGGCACCGGCGGCACCACGGACATCCACAGGGTCAGGTGCAGCGGGTTGGGTGCCTTGGCCCGCGCGCTGGACACGTTGCCGATGGCCCAGCCGAAGCCGCCGGCCAGCACCAGCAGGAACGGCCCGAACGCCGCGGCCTGTGCCTGGGACCAGCCCACCACGGCGAGCCCGAGCGTCGCGACCGAGAGCCCCACGAGCTGCCGGGCGGACACCCGGTCGCGGAAGGCCACAGCGCCGAGCAGCACCGTGAACGGCGCCGACGACTGCAGCACCAGCGACGCGAGGCCCGTCGGCATGCCGACCGCCATGCCCCAGTACAGGAACAGGAACTGCAGGGTGCCGAACCCGATCCCGTAGCCCAGCAGCCACCGCATCGGCACCTTGGGGCGCGGCACCAGCAGGATGGTGGGCACGGCGATGACCGCGAACCGCAGGGCCGCGAGGAGGAACGGCGGGAACTGCCCCAGCGACGCGTGGATGGCGATGAAGTTGAGTCCCCACATGACCGCGACGGACGCAGCGAGCAGGCGGTGGGAGATCGGCGTGCCCCGAGCCTCGCCCTCGTGGCTCTGAAGGACAAGCGAAACGTTCTTCACGTCGTTGTAGGTTGCCTACATGAATGACCTCTCTCGGGTGGACCCGCGGCACCTCGACCTGCTGCGCGAGCTCGCCGACCGCGGGACGGTCACGGCGGTGGCCCGGGCGACCCACCGGACGCCGTCGGCGGTGTCGCAGCAGCTGCGCACCGCGCAGCGCGAGCTGCGGGGCGTCCCGCTCGTCGAGCCGCACGGCCGGGGCCTGCGCCTCACCGATGCGGGCCGCCTCCTGGCCGACGGCGGTCGTGAGCTCTCCCGGACCGTCGCCCAGGTGCAGGCGCGGTGGGACGAGTTCGTCGGCTCGCCGTCGGGCACGGTGCGGGTGGCGACGCTGCCGAGCGCGGCGACCGTCCTGCTGCCCGGCGTGCTGGACCGGCTCGCGAGCACGGCCGTCTCGCTCGAATGCAGTGACATGGACATTGCGGAGTCGGAGTACTCGGGGATGGTCGCGGACCACGACATCGTGATCGGCCACAGCTTCACCGGGCCCGTGCCGGCCGGAGCCGAGCATCTGGTGACGGCGGCGCTGCTGCGTGAGCCGCTGGACATCGCGCTGCGTGCGGACCACCCGCTTGCCGCCAAGGCGCGGGTCACCGCCCGGGATCTGGTCGAGTACGAGTGGTACGGCGTGCCGCTCGGGTATCCGTTCGACGGGCTGCGCATCGCCGTCGAGACGGCGGCAGGCCGGCCGGTGCGCGTGGCGCAGCGTCTGCGGGACAACCGGCTCATCGAGGCGCTGGTCGCGGCGAGCGACCGGGTAGCGGTGCTGCCTCGGTACTCGACGGCGCCTGGGGCTGGTCTGACGCTGCGTCCGGTGCAGGGGATGGATGCGGCGCGCTGGATCGTGGCGATCCTGCGGCCTGATCACGCGGAGCGGCTGGCCGTGCGGACGGCGCTGGAGGCGTTCCGGACGGTGGGGCGGGAGGTCGCGGCCTGACGGTGTGGGATGCTGCGTCGATGTCAGCACGAGAGGTCATGGAACGGCTCGCGGACGTCATCGACGGGCACCGGTGGGACGAGCTGCCGGGGCTGCTGGATCCGGCGTTCACCTGCACCTACGTGCACACCGGCGAGACCTACGGCGCCGATGCGTGGGTGCGGCTCAACGCGGAGTACCCGGGCTTCCAGAACCTCCGGCTCGAGGACTGCGTGGCGGACGGCGAGCGTGCCGCCGGGCGTGCGCACGTGACCGGGATGTCCGATGGCGTGGTGCAGCACTTCGAGGTGGCGACGTTCATCACGGCGCGCGACGGGGTCATCGTGAAGATGACGGAGGTGTGGACCGACGTCGACCAGGTGGCGCCGGAGGGGACGCGGCCTTCGTGAGGTGGCTGCCGGTGACGGGTGCCTGAGTGGGAGGCACGCCACGCGGGCGGAGCCGCTGGCAGGGCGCGAGGTTTGCTAAGGTAACGCCCGCACCGTGCTTCGAGCGCGGGCTTGCGGGCGTAGCTCAATGGTAGAGCCTTAGTCTTCCAAACTAATTACGCGGGTTCGATTCCCGTCGCCCGCTCAGAGTGCGGAAGCCCAGGTCAGAGAGTGTTTCTGACCTGGGCTTCGTGCATTCTGGAGGGCTGGAAGCGGCGCCGAGTGGCCCTTATTGACCCTAAGTCGCTCGCGACGGGGTCAGGACCTGGAGCCAAGATGTCCGCTTCACCCGATCCGCAGGAGCGCGCCCGTGGAGGTTCGCGCGCACCTCGAAGCATGTCCCCACGCAACCGTCGCAACAGCCGCCGCTCCTACGGCAACGTCCGCCAGCGCACGCCCGGCCGCTGGGAAGCCAGGTACACCGGGCCTGACGGTGTGCGCCGTCCGATCGGCACGTTCGAGTCCGAGAAGGCGGCGAACGCCGCCCTGGCTCGCGTGCTCAGCGACGTCTACCAGGGCACCTACCGCGAGCCCGAGACGGGTGACGTGCCGCTGCGCGAGTACGCACAGCGCTGGCTCGCCACGCGCGACCTGAAGCCCTCCACTCTCGACGGGTACGAGCGGCTGCTGCGGCGCTGGATCCTGACGCCGCTGCCGAGCCCGGGCGGTGCGCGGCAGCTCGACCTCGGCTCACTCCCCCTGCGTTCGCTGTCGCACACCATGGTGAGCGAGTGGTACGCCGCGCTGTTGGTGGCGACGGCGGACTCCGCTTCAGCCTGGCTGGAGCGCGGCGGCGGGCCGAGCGACGCAGCGCACGTGCGGGCGTGGGCGCGTTCGACCGGCCTGCCGGTCGGCGCCTCGGGGCGGATGCCGGCGCGGCTGTGGGATGCGTGGCGGTCTGCCGGTTCGCCTACTGCCGCGTCGGTCGAGTCGCGGCATGCCGGGACGGTGACCGGTCGCACCCAGGCTGCGCACGCCTACGCGTTGCTTCGGACCATCTGCGGGGACGCCGTCCGCGACCGGCTCATCGAGGCGAACCCGTGCAGCATCCGCGGCGCGGGCCAGACCCGGCCGGCGGAACGCGTCGTCCCCGGCGACACCGTCGTGGATGCCATCGCGGCAGCCTTCGACGGGCCGTCGGAGCGGTACCGCGCGGCGGTGATCGTCGCGGCCCACTCCGGGCTCCGGGCAGGCGAGCTGTTCGCGCTCGAACGCCAGCACGTCGAGCGGACGCCGCAGGGCGGCGTACGGCTCAACGTCCGACAGACGCTTGTGGACGTGCCGGGCAAGCCGGTCACGTTCGGACCACCCAAGTCCGACGCCGGACGGCGCAAGGTGCACCTGCCGCCCGAAGCTGCCCGCGTCCTCCTGGCCCACCTGGACCGCTACACCGGGCCTGGTCCGCGGGCACTGGTGTTCGCGACGGCCGCCGGGCGGCCGGTGCGTGGTGGGAATCGCTCGTCGATGTTCTCTCGCGCCAAGAGGCGTGCTGGAGCGCCTCTTGAGCTCCGCTGGCACGACCTACGTCACCTCGCGGCGACTCGCGCCGCCGAAGCCGGGGCGACGCTGGCCGAGTTGCAGCGGCGCATCGGGCATTCGACGGTCGCCGCCGCCATGGTCTACCAGCACGCCACCGATGACGGTGACGAGCGGCTGGCGGCACGGATGGCCGAGATCCAGGCGGCGAGGCGAGCATCGAATGTCGTGGAGTTCCCTGGGCTGAGCGGGTGAGAGCGCCTGCCGCTGCCCGGCCGTTTCTGTGGGGCCGGGCAGCGGAGGGCGCTTGGAGGTTCGTGCACACCTACCTGTCGATGACCGTTGCCGGACAGGAGTCAGAGATGGATACCGAGGGTGTGCTGCCGTTTGCTGTTGACGATCCCCTGCTCACGTCGGCCGAGGCCGCCGAGGTGATGGGAGTCTCTCGCTGGTGGTTCGGCGAGCTGGTGCGGCGCGGACGCGTGGGGCCGTGCGCGCGGATCGGTGGCCGACTGCGGGTGCGGCGGTCCGTGCTGGACCGGTACCAGGCGGAGCAGTCGGGCGATTCGAAGGACCCGTACCTGACGTACGAGGACATCGGTACGTATCTCGGTGTCTCGTCGTGGACGGCCGGCGAGCTGGTGCGGCGTGGGCTGCTACCCGGAACTCGGGTCGGCCGACGGGTCGTGGTGCGACGGTCTGCGGTAGAGGTCTATATCGAGGCCTGCACGGGGTAGATCCAGCGCTGGGCGCCGGGGCGTTCGCCCAGGTCGTACGGTCCCGCCAAATCGGCGGGACCGTACTTGTCCCGTTTGTTCTCGGGATCGGTCGAGGGCGTTGCGTGGGTCCCTTCCACAACTCGCATCGGGCGGCGGTCGTCTTGGTGCGGTAGCCGGTGATCGGCACCTATATCGACACCTGGCCCAGTAATCCCGATCGGGCTCGAGCGCCTGCCCAGGTCATATGGTTCTGCCAATTCGGCAGAACCATTGTTGTCCGGCTTGTTCTCCAGAGCCGGAACGGGCCAGTGGCGCGTCGGTGGTTCGGTAGAACCCCAGGTCACGCGGTGGTGCCAAATTGGCACCACCGCTGATGTCCGGATTAGCCCTGAGGCTGGCGGCAGCCCAGCTCTGCCCGCGCGCCATGCCGGAGCGAACCCGCAGGTCGCGCGGTGGTGGCAATTTGCCACCACCGCGCATGTCACAGTTAGCCCGCATGCACCTGCATCTGCCTGCCCCATGCTCGCGATTGTGCACGCCACCTGTACCCGTCGAGGTACTCGCTGACGTCCCCCATGCGGCCTTTCCAGGCACGTTCCGGGTGGGGGACATGGCAGTGAACAGGGCGAACGGATGTCCCTCAACTCGTGGGCGTTGCTCACAGGCGGAACGTGGAAATCGGCGCGCGGTCGCGCATGAGCATGGCCCCGCGGTTGGCTCAGCGGACTCGACCCGCCGGCCCCTGCCGGGCGACCTGCACGCACGTACACATCCATGCCTCGATGGTGACGAATGAGCGCACGCTCTGCGCACACCAAGATGTCCGCACACCAGGGTGTGCGCGCGTATCCCTGCAGGTCAGATGCGCGCACCATTTCGATGCCCGCAGACGAAGGGCTCCCACCACCGAGGTTTAGATCTCGATGGTGCCCCGGATCTCCTCGGCGAGTACCTGGTTGCCCGCCGCGATGAACTTACGTCGCGTGCTCATGGTCGTGTTGATCTCGGGCAGCGTGTTGAGCCCGTAGTCGAGGTCGATGGGTTTGCCGTCGAGGTCGATGGTGACGCCGCCTGCGGCGTGCAGGATGTAGTGCCCGGGCGAGAGGTCCCACACGGCGAAGCCCTTGGCGATCTCCATGGTCGCGTCGGTGAAGCCGGCCGCGACGTGGCACAGGCTGATGGAGCCGAAATCGACTCCGATCCGTCCCTTGGCCTTCCCGTTCTCGCCTGGTGCGCTCAGCGCGTCGAAGAACCGCTCCTGCTGCGCCAGGGTTCGGAAGCGTTCGGCTGGCCGCATGAGGTAGTTGGTCACCAACGCCTGCGGGAGGTGGGCGTTCGACGGGGACTCGAGGGGGTGCCGGTCTCCGTCTGCGGTGGTCAGGAATGCTCGGTCCGAGCCGTCGAGGTCGTGGAACGCGAGGTAGAGCTGTACGTGGTGGAAGATGTCGCCGACGATCGCGATGACTGGTCGTCTCTGGGATCGCGAGTAGACAATCAGGTGGGTGTACCCGTGCAGGGCGCGAACGGCTAGTTCGCTGGTGTCCAGAGGGTCGACCAGCACGCACAGGTCGGGGTCGGGATCGTCGCCGATGACCTGCGGGTCGTCTTCTTCCGAGGCGTAGATAAATGACGGGAGTACCTCGGACAGCAGTTCCTTGTATCGCTGGTGCATCCACAGGTCGTAGTCGGACAGGAAGTTGTCCTCGTGGCGCAGGTTCTCGTTCTCCGCACGATGTCCGGTCAGTGCGGCCTGAACGAGCCGGGGGCGGATGTCGCTCATCGTGGTCTTGACGAGCTCGGCGATGGTCTCGGCCAGCTCTGCTGTGGGTGTCTCGCTGCTCATGCAGGGCGTCTCCAGTCCGCTAGCGCAACTCAAGTGGGGGCTCTATGCCCGGCGGGCTCATGGTCGCAGCGATGAACACGGCCTCGAAGTCCGCTGCGCGCATGATCTTGGCACCCGTCAGGTCATCGAAGCTGTCGACGGCCAGCTCTCGGTCCTTGGTCATGGCACCGAACACGGCGAAATACAGCTCGGCCCCGGGATACCTCGCGCGAACCTGCCGTGCGATGTACCCGATCACGTCAGCATGCTTGACCTCGAAATCGCAGATCACAATGGTCGGGGCGTCCCGGACGTCGGGGAAGAAGGAGGCGTCGTCAAGCACCACGCCGTCGCTCACCTTGTTGCACCGCAGGTACCCGATGGGGCACCGGCCAAACCGGTCCGAGGCGAGGAACGTCGCCATCACCAGTCCGGCCTCATTGATCCCGAAGCAGATGTCCGCGTCCAGGCGCTTGCCAAGGTTCTTGATCTGCTGCGACAGGCTCGCCACGCCGAGGCCGAACGTCTCCCACGTCAGGTCGAGCAGCCGCCCTGGCTGAGGGTTCGGGAGACTGAACACCTGAATCTCAGGATTGCCGTACTCGACGGTCGGAACGGTCAACATGAACTCCTGACCGATCTGGCCGTGTCGTTCGCTCGATTGCTGAACGCCGTCCTGTTGGGCTGTAGTCACCCTCCTCGGCATGTCGACCATGGCCGGCTGTGTCACGTCGAATTGCTTAAGCGCTAACTGGTCCTCAGCAGTCAACCGCTCGTACGCCTCAGCAATCAGCGCCGTGGGACTGATCTTCTCTTCAGCCACTCCCAACGGGCCCCGACCGTAAGCCGCGCACAGAATGAGCAGGCTCGACATCGAAGGCGGCGAACCTTGCCCCCGACCTCGCGCCCAGGTCTCCCAGGCGTTGATGGTCGTGCCGCCCAGGCTTGTTTGATGCCCCGTCACGTCGTTGTAGCGGCTCGCGGCCTGGTCCTGCGACAAGCCGGCGGCGTAGCGGTACGCCTGCAAACTAGGCACATCGGGGAACTTGGCGATTAGTTCGACCGCAGCATCTTCCACGGACCTCAACTCGGTCCATAACTGCTTCCCCTGGGCGGCGAGCTCACGCCCCCGAGCCTGCGGCGTGATCCTCTGACGTTGGTTCGAGCGAGGCCGTGGCCCAGACGGTGTTTCCGCGACGGATGACCCTTCCACCCGGGAAACCCTAGCCATCTTGCGCCTTATTGCCCATCGCAATGGGCAATCTCCGGTCTTGATGCCATTGCTACACGTCAACACACCCACGGATCCGGTGGCCCTCGGCCTGGTGAACAGGTGTGTGGGTCACCAGCCGGGTGCGACGGTGGTCGAACTCTCACCACCGACCCCAAGGAATCGCCGTGATGACTACGAGCCGCCCGACAGACGTCGGCCACGTCAGAGCAGGCGTGGCCACGAAGGACGCCACGACAAGCTACAGCCAACACCGCAACGAAGGAGATGCTGATCGGCTCGCGTACGCAATGCGCGTCGCGACCGAGGCTGTACGGACTGTGGGCTCGGATCACATCGAGATCGTGACACTGACCCGAGGTCGCATCTGCCTGCAACCCGTGAATCTCAACCACGGTGAGCAGATCGCACGTGCCCTGGGCTGCGATTTGCCCCTGGACCACCGCATGTTCGTTCCCGGCCACACGCTATGGACCGGTGAGCGCGACGGCCTGGAGGTACAGGTGCGGTCGGTCCTGCGTCAGGTGGTGGCCCGATGAGCACGGCGACGACCACGTGCACGCGCGCCATGGTCGCGCTGGATATCGACGGGACTCTGGTCGACCGTGAGGGGCGCGTTCCGGCGGGCACGGTTGGGGCCCTGGACCTGGTGCGTGCAGCAGGCCATAAAGTCGTGCTCGCTTCGGGCCGGTCGTTGACCGGACTGTTGCCGATCGCGACAAGGCTGGGCCTGACGCACGGGTGGGCGGTGTGCTCCAACGGGGCGCTCACCGTGCGCCTGGACCATGCCGCGCCGTCCGGGTATGACGTGGTCGAGGCCCATACTTTCGATCCCGCGCCCGTGATCCGCCGCGCTCTCGACGTGGCACCGTCCGTGCGCGTCGCCGTGGAGGACGTTGGGTGGGGCTGGCGCACCAGCGGCACCTTCGAGCCGGGTGAACTCAACGGTCAGCAGAAGACAGTCCTCCTGGCTGACCTGATGGCCGAGCCCGCGACCCGGGTCGCACTCACCGCACCGGGTATCCGTCGCTACACCGACGCCCTACGTGCCACGGGGGCCACCGCGGGCCCGCAGGGTCCGGACTGGCTCGATGTGACCGCTCCGGGTGTGAACAAGGCCCTCGCGCTCGACGTCATCCGCACCCACCTCGGCATCCCCGCCGGTCGCACGGTTGCGGTGGGTGACGGTGTCAATGACCTGGACATGCTGGCCTGGGCCGGACGCTCGGTCGCGATGGGGCAGGCGCCCGCGATCGTCCGCAGCGCCGCGAGTGAGACCACTAGCAGCATTGACCAGGCCGGGGTCCTGCCCGTGCTGGCCTCGCTCGTCCCGACCGTGGACCGGACGCTGTCGTCGCTGGCCGCGCAGATCGTCACCGCCGAGCGCACCGCACCCGGACCGGTAGTGCTGCGGGTGTGGCACGGCAGCGGACCGGACCTGGCCCAGTGCGAAGCCTGGGCACTCCAGGACGGGCGCTGGGTCAGGCACGCCCCGATCCCGTCGGGCGTCGGGGTCACGATGCGGGCGATCGAAACCGCTGCCCTGGACGCCGGCATGCCCTATCCCCGTGGCGACGAGGGCCGCCGTCGCGCGCAGTGGCGCAGCGTGATCGGTGACGGCCCGGCTGGGTTCGAGCTACCCCTGAGCGGCCTGTAACCGCTCGCCCCTGATCTTGCGGCTGGGCAGCCGTACCACTGCCCGGCCGCAGGCCCGCCCCTGGCGGGTGCAGGTACAAGCACTACCCCGCACAACGAGGAGGAAGCACATGACCACCATCACCGCACATGACCTGCGCGAGGGAAGGTCGCTCGTGGACCGAGCGCTGTTCCAGAAGCTCACGAAGCGTGTCGCCGCCGAGCACGACCACGACCACGACCTGGGCATGGCTGCACGGGTCGTGGACCAGGCGCTGGCGTTCCTGGGCACCACAGCCACCCACCAGGGCCGACCCTTGTCGCCGTCGGACGAAGTCGACCCGGGGTGGCACGAGTTCATCCTGCACACGGTTGACTACGCTGCGTTCTGCGACCAGATCGCGGGCCGGTTCCTGCACCACGTGCCCACCGACCCAGAAGACCCGTCCGCCTACGGCGAGGGCGCCCACGAGACGCTCCAGTACACCGTGGACGCCATCGCTGCCGCCGGGTTCTACGTCGACACGGATCTGTGGCCCACGGCGCACTCGGTCGCCTGTTCCCAGTGCCACCAGGGCTGCACCAGCTCCACCGCACCCTGACCGACCACGCAGGGACAGAGCCGCAAGGAGAGATGATGCACCGCCGTTCATGGGAGGAACTGCCCACAGCACTCCGCCGCGCCGTCGAGGCGGAGACCGGGACGGTGCTGCGTGCAAAGGCTCCGTCTGCGGGGCGTAACTCGACGTTCGCCGCGTTCCTGCACACGGCCGGCGGGACGGTGTTCGTCAAGGGTGTCCCCGACTACGACCGGCTGGTGACGGTGCACGAGCACGAGATCCAGATCAACGCCCGACTGCGAGACGCGGTGCGTGAGGCACCGCGACTGCTGTGGGTCGTGCGCACCGAGGGATGGCTGCTCGCCGGGTACGAGACCGTGCCCGGCGAGCACGCCGACCTCACACCCGGATCACCCGACGTCCCGGCGGTGGTCGACGCCCTTTCACGACTCGCCCAGCAACTCACTCCGAGCCCTGCCACTGGCGTGGCGCCGCTGCGCAAGAGATACGCACGACTTGCCGGTTGGCAATGGCTCGCGGAGCACCACGTCGACGAGCTGGGTGCGTGGGAGCAGAAGCATCTGGACCTGCTCATCCAGTTCGACAACGACGTGCCGAAAACCCTGCTGGGGGAATCTCTGGTCCACGGAGACATCCACCAGCTCAACCTGCTCGTCACCGGCGACCATGTGCATGTCATCGACTGGGCCTGGTCCCGGACCGGACCACCCTGGGTCGACGCCGCACTGCTGGTCACCCGGCTGATCGGCGAAGGGCACGAACCAGAACATGCCGAATGCTTCGTGTCCAGCACCTGGGGCATGCGGCATTCCAGCGCTACATCGGGTGCGCTCACAACCTTCGCAGCAACCACATATGGCCAGTGGCGGCGTCTGGCTGTTGAGTACCCGAGTCCGCATCGGGAGGGCGCAATGCACGGCGCGCGACTCTGGGCCGAGCACCGACTTCACTTGGGCTAGCAGTGTTCGTCACAGGGGGGCGAGCGGTCTCGAATCCCTGGCCTTCTCAGGTCGGCTCGAATCTTCCCAGCCTTCCAGGGGAATCACGGCGGGTTCGTGCGATAGCACTGGTGAGCGGCTCGAAACAGCAGAATGCTGCGGATTCTTGCCCTCCCGAGCCATCTTCGCCCACCAGGCAACGACGGTCAACCGCGGGCGTTGCCGGTCGACGACCCCGAGGACTGACTGAGGATTCCGGGGCCTGAAACCCTCTCGCGTGGACGACCCGTGGACCGACTTGAACCGCAACCCACCAGAGCACTTCGCACCCGACGCGGCTCCCTCCGGCTGCCGCCGGACCTCAGCGCTTGACGGGGCGACCGACGATGATGGCCCGCGGGCCCTTGTGGTCCACACGCCTGTCCTGGAGAGTGGCCCCTCGGGCAACCGGAGCGACCATCACCATCGCGACGCGGCGGCGACCGGCGACCGGCGACTGAACAAAATGCTTTTGTGGGTGGTTCAACACTCCTTGAAGTGAGTGGCCGAGGCTAGCCTCGATCCTTCGTGGGTGAGGTGGGTCCTGGCATGGGAAAGGTGCTCTGACCTGGCGCGATACGGCTTGTCGAAGGCTGTGTCGGGCTGAGGATCGGAGCACCTTTCTGGTGGGCGAGACTACCGCGTGGGACGCGCGTTTGGAACTGACCGCCGACGGTAAAGGACTGGTCGCGAACGCGGGTGTGGTGCTGCTGCGTAAGACCGCCGACGTCGTCGGCCTGACCGGCCGGATCGCGCAGGTGTTCGGGCCGGGGCGGGTCGAGCGGATCTGCCGCGGGGCCGTGCTGGTGGGTGCGGCGTCGGCGATCGCCGTGGGGGCCAGGAACCTGTCCCAGGTCGAGCGGATGCTCGCTCATCACGCTGGGACGTTCGGGTCGTGCGGGTCGGACTCGACGTTGTGGCGGACCCTGGACTCCATCGACGAGCGGGCCCTGAAACGCTTGTCGCGCGCTCGGGCCAGGAGCCGTAGGACGGTGTGGCGGATGCTGGCCGCGCGCCCGGGCGGGTTCCCCTGGCTCCAAATCGGCGGTAAACGGCTTCACGGGTGGGTCGTGGTGGACCTGGATGCCACGGTCGTGGGTTGCCACTCCCGTAAGCAGCACGCGACGGGGACCTACAAGGGTGGGTTCGGGCACCACCACCTCGGCGGGTGGATCGCGAACACCGGCGAGACCCTGTCGATCCTGCCGAGGCCGGGCAATGCCGGCTCGAACACGGCCACCGACCACATCACCGTCCTGGACGAGGTCCTGACCCAGATCCCCGACGGGGGCAAGCACTCCAAGCTGCTGCTCGGGATCGACGGCGCCGGCGCGTCCCACGACACGATCGCTCACCTGGAACGACTCGGCACGACCCGCCGCCGGGTGGCCTGGATGATCGGCTGGACCATCACCAGCGTCGAGGAAGCAGCGATCAAGGCCCTGCCCGAGCGCGCGTGGGTGCCCTACCTGGACCAGGGCGGCGCCATCGTCGCGCCGATCCACTACGACGACACCCCCGGCGAGACCCGGTCGGAGTACGGGCATGTCGCCGAGCTGACCGGACTGACGAAGCGACCCGGCTGGCCGACCACGATGCGGCTGATCGTGCGGCGGGTCCCGATCGCGCCACGTGACCAGGCCGCGGGGAAGATCACCGCCCTGGAGAAGGCCACGGGCTGGAAATACGCGGTCACCGCGACCAACATCAACCGGATGCGCGGCATCCCCGGGACGAACCAGCCGCAGTGGCTCGACGTCCTGCACCGCCACCACGCCGTCGTCGAAGACCACGTCCGAGCCGCGAAGACCACGGGCCTGGGCCTGCTGCCGTCGGCGTCCTGGCGGATCAACACCGCGTGGATCCTGCTGACCGGGATCGCCCGCGACCTCGACGTCTGGACCCGGCTGCTCGCCTTCCACGACCACCCGCTCCTCGCGACCGCTGAACCAGCCACGATGCGCGAGCTCGTCTACCGACTGCCCGCCCGCCTGGCCCACCACGCCCGCAAAAGTTGGCTGCGTTTCGACCGCGACCACCCGAACACCGACGCGATCACCACCGCCTGGCAGCGCCTGTCCGCTCTGCCCACCGTGACCTGACCAGGCCAACGACGCCCCCACGAGCCCCGGAAGGGAGCGACCGCACGACCCCGGCCGGAACCGGCGCACGCAGCGACACGCGCACAGCAACCATGCCCAACACGCGCCAACCACCAAATCGGACGAAACCGTCAGGCCGGGCTACCCACCATGTGAATGATCGAGGCTAGAACCTACGCGGGTGGTGATTTCGCACGCCTTTCAGCATGACGCCTGGCTCGCCAGACGATCAGAACCGCCAATATCGCAAGCACGAATAGACCGAATGCTGCAAGGAGTCCAACCAGGAGCTGCGCTTCTTCGCCAATGGCATCGCGAATCGAGATATCGTCGAGGCCGTCCGGCCTTGGTCCGAAATGCCTCTCAATTTCGCGGTACTCGAGTCGATAACTCTGCCCATTATAGTCCATGACGAGCGTATCAAACGGCAGCGGTAACTCATCCCAAACGACACGTGCCGCCGCTTGGGTAGCGTCTTCATTAGCCATGCCACCACCAACAAGCACAACCGTAACGACATCTTCAGACACCTTACCGCCCTCAAGGCGTCCGACATGCACGCCCGCGTCGTCGAACCCTACGTCGATGAGAGCGCTCCGAACCTCCTCCAGCTCTGCGCGCAGCTCCCCACTGGCCGCGCACCCCGATACCAGACCGGTGAGCAGTACCATCCAGAGTGCGAGTACTCGCACTGAACTCGAATAGCCATGGCCCAACATGACGGAACGCCTCCGCTGCAAGATTTGCCATGACCTCCGGCCATGTGGATGAACTCTACTTAGGAAGATTTCACACATACGCTCTACGTCGACATAGGGCAGATCGAACTACGATACGACCGGCCCGAAGTACATCATCAGACAACCCATTAATAGAAAACCTATCGCCACCTTCAGAGTGGTCCGATTTTCACTCAGCGTGCCAAACGCCGACTCCATGGGCTGGCGAAAGAAGCGAGGGATCGGCTTCTTCCCCTTCAGTTCCGACCAGCGGTCAATCCTTCTATTGAATAGAATACCAAGTATCCCACCAACGATTAACACTGAAGCAGCGACGAAAATCACAGGGTGCATGAATTACACCTCCCTAATCAGATCCCATTAGCGTTCAACCCACGTATATCCCGTCGTAAAGTGGGCGCCAAATCGCATGCCTCGCCCTGGGGCTATGCCGGCCGAATTTACGCTGAATCCCGGATCATTAGTGAACTCGCCGGATACGCTCACCCCAGGACCAAACGACGCCGATCCTGAAATCCCGGAAGACCAGCCCGGGGTTACGCCGGTAGTTCCTCCAAGACCCACGCTCCAACCATAGTCGACTCCGACACCGGTTCCAACATACACATACCTCCCGTGGTCGACATCGATGCCCGCCGAAACGTCGATACAAACGCCGGCACATACTCCGCCCGTCAGCTCCAGCGACTTGACGCTTTGCCCCGCCAGGCTACCCATTGCGAAACCAGCGCCAGGCCCTGAACCGCTCATGCCAGAATTCCACGCCTCCAAGGCGCGCGCCGCGGCCGCCGCCCGCTCCACTTCAGCCTTGCGTTCCAATGCCATGGCAGCGTTCGCTTTGGCCAATTGCATCTTGGCGAAGTTCATGTCGGCAATCGCACGTTGCCTGGTGTCCACCGGACGGGCGATCACTGGGGGCCGCCACCACCCAAATGTGTATCGGCCCCAGGAGGACCTTAGACGCGACGCCGTGTCCCAAATCGTCGCCTTCTGCTGAGGCTTCTTCTTGGTCGCGTTGGTGACGTTTCCACTGGTGTTGTATGTGCAGTTGTGGGTGGTTCCGCACTCCTCGTAGCGCTTGCCCGTAGGGTCGGTCCAGGTGGTTGGGTTGTTGTTCGAGTAGGAGTAGGGCGCCCACTGCTGCGGGTCCGCCAGGTCCATCACCGGATCCACGCTAATGAACTTACCCAGCAAGGGGTCGTACATACGCGCACCAATAGCCGTTAGGCCCGTGGTGTCGGTTGACTTGTCAAGGAACCCGTGGTCGCCGGTCCAACTGGCGGCCTGGGCCCCGCGGGGGGCGCCGAACACGTCGGTGTACCGGTGCGTGCGGCTGCTGGTGCTGTTGGGGATCTGGACCTCGCCCGTGCCGTGCCGGTCGGAGAAGATGCTGGAGACGGTGGCGTAGTCCAGCCCCGTGCGTACCGCCACGGCCTGGCCGGCGAAGGTGTAGTACCGCAGCCCGACCACGGCCCCGGTGGAGTGGTTGACCGTCAGCTCCGTGGTGCCGAGGTAGAGCGTGGTCTTGCCGTCCTGGGTTCGCAGGAGTCGGTCACCGTCGGCGGTGTACACGTACTTGTCTCCCGCGGCGGTTTCGGCGTCGGACACGGTGCCATCGCCGCTGGTGTCCTCTGCGGCGGTGGCCAGCTCGCCTTCCGGATCCCACACCAGCTTCTGGTCCGGGCTGCCGACGACTTCCCGGCCGGTCATGTTGCCGGCGTTGTCGTAGGAGAACTGCGCTGTGCCGGCCTGCCGACCCGTAGCAGTCACCTGGGACACGGCGTGCGGCCGCACAACGGGTGTACCGGCCGGCGCGGTGGGGTAGGTGTAGGCGCTGGTACGTGCCGCCGTGCCATCCGGCAACGAGTGCTCCACCTTCCCCTTCCGGTTCCCCACGGCGTCATAGGTGTAGTCCTGCCAGTAGGGTGCCGCTCCGCCGAGCCCTGCCACGGTCGGCGCGGTCGAGCAGCCTGCGGTGTCCGGGGTCCACGCGGTCGTGAGCCGCCGTAGCCCGTCGTAGGTGTAGCACTGCCGGTCCTTGGCCGGTCCGCCGAGATTCGCTGCCGGGGTGTCGAACGCGCTGGTCAGGTTCCCGGCGTCATCCCACGTGAACGCCGCATGCCGCACATCGTGTGCGGTGCCGTCGGCCTGCTCGGCCACCACGGCTGACCCGATCAGACGCCTCGTGCCGAACTGGTAGTCCCGGTTCTCCACGTTCGCGTACGTGTTCCCCAGCGACATCCGCACCATCTCGCCCGTGGGTGCGTAGTCGGCTGAACGCACGTACAGGCCGCGCACGCCGGCGTCCAGCCCGGAGGCCTGGTTGGCGGCGTCATATGCGATGTTGACCGTCTCCGCGGGCAACCCCCCGCCAGCCGGCAAGGTCGTCAGGTCAGGTCGGCCGTCCGCGGTGTATGTGTATGACGTCGTGTACGTTCCGGCGACGCCTGTGAGGTCCTGGCCTCCCACCGTTGACGGGATCGTGACTGTCGTGCCGGTCGGCTGCCCATGAATCTCGTACCCGTTCACGGTCGTGGTGATATCTATGCCGGCCTGTACGCGTGTGGAAGACGCGAGCTGCCCCTTTGCGACGGTACCGTTCGCGAGCTTGTCGTAGGCCCACTTGGCCCGCACGGTGCCGCTGGTGCCGCCGGCAAGGAGTGCAGTCTTCCGGTTCAGCTTGTCGTAGGTGTATCCGAGGATCTGCCCGCGCCCGTCCGTGGTTGTGGTCACGTTCCCGAGAACGTCGTACGTGGTCGCGGTCACGCCCTTGTCCGGGTCGGAAGCCTCGACCTGGCGCCCGCGCAGGTCGTACTTGTACGACCAGGCGTTACCCGCCGTGTCGGTCGCACCAAGGAGCCGGTCGGCCCCGTCGTACGTGTACTTCGTGGCCTGGAACGAAGTCGAGGGATCGGCCCCGAGGTGCTGACGCAGCTCCGCCGTTCGACCACGTCCGTCGGTGATCGTGGTGGTCGGTGTCCCGCCCGTGGGTGGGTCGACCTTGACCCGGTCGCCCAGGTGCTGCGTGGTCGTGGTCCACCGCGGGATGTAGGTCCCGTTGTCGGTGGACTCGGCGTCCTCGTCCACCTGGAACAGCTCCGAGGTCACCCGACCCGCACCGTCGTAGGACGTCAGGGTTCGGCCGGGAACGGCCGAGGACGTGGACAGCACGGTCGTGGAGGGCGCACCAGTGGTGTGCCACTCATGGTTGTTCACCACGACGAGCCCGCGGGTGTCGTAGACGGTGTCGGTGATCACCCGGCCGGTGGTCAGGTCCGAGGCGCTGGTGGCCTGGCTCTGTCGTTCACGGAGAAGACCGTCGTACAGTGCGTTCGAGGTGATGTACCCGCTGCCGTCGTACTTCAGTGTGCTGGTGGTCACCGCGTTCACGCCGGTGGACCGCACCGTGTAGGCATAGGTCCGTGTCGCGGTGTTGGTGCCCTGCACCCGGCCCGGCTCCCACACGCTGGTGAGCCGGCCCAGAGCGTCGTACGCACCCGAGGTGATTCGACCGTCCGGGGCGGTGACCTTGGTCGGGGTGCCCCAAGCGGGGTCGATGACCGTGCTCGTCTCGTGTGCCGTCAACAACACCCCGGTGCCGTCCGGGTCGGGAGTGGTCACCTTGGTGCCCGTGGTCAGGTTCTGCACGGTGGAGTACTCGGTGGTGGTGACGTTGTTCGCGGCATCGGTGGACGTCTCAGGGCGCCCGAACGCGTCGTATGTGGTGCGCTCCACGTCCACGTAGTCGGACGGACTCCCCGCAGCGTCGTACGCGCGGACCTCTTGCGTCAGGGTGACCAACCCCGCCGTCGGCGCGGTGGCCATGGTGCCGCCGTCGTAAGCGTACTTCTGGTCAGACACCACATGGTCAACGACCTCGTCGGGCGGGAGAGCCGCGACGGCCGAGCACAGGACGTCCTTCGTCTCGACCCGCCGCACGGTATCCAGGATGTGTTCCGTGAGATTGCGGGTGTAGGTCGTGGTGGTGCAGGTGTTGTCCGACGGGTCGTCCGTGTCACCGTAGTCGCTGACCGTTGTAGGCACGCCGTACTCGGGATCGTTGGTCGTCACCACCCGGGTGACCAGGTCTCCACCCGCGCGCTCCGGTGCGGTGGTGGTGGTCTCGACCTCAGCGGTACCGGTGTGGAACGCCTTGTCCCCGTCCACGTCTTCCGCCGTCGAGACCGAACGCCAGGGCAGGGTCTTGGTAGAGGACACCACCGCAGCGTCGTTGTAGACGGCTTCCTCGCGCACCTGACCAGCCCACTGGTCCAGGTCGTCGAACCCGTCGACCGTGGCATCCTTCGCGCCACCGGTGGCATTCAACCGGTCGCCGTCCATGCCCTGGAAGTACCGGTACCTTGTCCGGGTCCGGACGATGTCCGGGTTGCGCACGGTGTCACCCGTGTACACGCTGACGATTCCGTACCCACGCCATGTGGACCAGGTCCGATGCTTCTTCAGCGTCAGTTCGTCGTCGGTGTACCGCCAGGCGGCATTGGCGTAGTTGTAGGAGGTGACCTTCGGGTCCGAGGCGCCGTCCCTCGGGTCCTCCGACACCTTGGTCACCACATACTTGTGAAACCACTCCATGACCGGAGCCGCGGCGCCCTCCGGCGTCCACCACACCGGCATACACCGGCGCGTGTTCGTCTCCGGCGTCGGGAACGTCCCTCCCGCGGTGCAGTCGGCACCCGTGTAGGTCACCGTGATCATCGCCCCGGACTCCGTGCGGATCTCACCGATCCGCATCCGGTTCATCGCCGTCTTCCCGGCCGTCGGGGTCGCGATCCGGTTGGGCTTCTGCACCGACCCGAACTGCGTCGCCGGCAGCGGGACGTCCGTCCCTCCGCCGACACCCTTGTGCGTCACCTCCCCCAGCCACAGGGCATCCATCCCGTCACCGGCGTCGGGGAACGACTGAGACAGCGCCCATTCGTCCACCGGCCGGTACGTGCCGTCCGCTTGCAGGATCTTCGTGTCGACCGTGATCAGCCGCTTGCGGGTGAAGAACGACGGTGCGGTGCGTCCCTCGCATTTCTCGGCCGTGATCGAGCACAGGCGGTCCTGCGGTACGTCCGGCCAGTTCGTGCGGGTGTCTGCGTTCAACGTCGTGCAGTCGAACGTGCTTGTCGGGATGCAACGCTCGGCGTAGGTAAAGTTCACCACCACAGGCGCATTCGCAGTCAGATTCCCCGCCCGGTTGCCGTATGCGATCTTGTCCAGGAACCCCGACCGCATGTACGCGTCACCGATGCTGTTGTTGTTGCGGCCGTACGCATTCTGCTCGTGGGTCCAGTAGTAAGTCATCGTGTTGCCCGAGGTGTCGGCCACGTGGTCCAGGTTCCATCGCCACGTCTGGTCGCAGGACGACCCCGAGAACGTCGTGTCGTGGCACGGCTCGCCCGCGTGGTTCCCGAACACCGGCACGGTCCACGACGACTCCAGCTCCGCGGTGTCGGTCGAACTGCGCTTGTCCCGCCCGAACCAGTACTGCGTCCCGTCGTTCGTGGTGACCTTCCAGTACTCCTTGTCGTCGTCGGTGTTCCACCCGCCGTTAAGGTGCTCGACCTTCGTGTTGTCGTCCGACTCCAGACGCCACTGGCCGCTGGTCTTGTCCTTGATCAGGTCGGTGGCCTTGCCACCCAGCACGAGGGTCGCGTTGTCGCTCTTCCAGCACAGATCGCCCGTGTCGTGGGTCGCGTTGTTCGGTGCGCTGCCGCCCACGTTGGCCTGGTCGTCGATGCATGGCACGAACTTGCGCTCGACATACCCACCTGCGTCCAGCTCCCAGCCCTCACCGACGGTCGACGTCTGCGCGTTCGTCGACGCGACCCGCCCGTCCACGCTGCCCGAGTCATAGGCCAGGGAGATCTCAGGTGTCAGACCACCAGCCGTACCCGGCATGCGGAACGGGTAGGACCAGGTGAACGAGCCCGAGGACCCCGATGTCTCCCAGGCGGCCTCCCCCGACAGCGAGGTCGCGCCCCAGTCGCCCTCCGAACCGCTGTTGCCCGCCGCGACCGCGAGCACGGTCGCCTCTTCCGTAGTGGCCGCACGTTCTGCGGCGTCAGGTGACAGCAGAGCCTGCTCAGCCGTCAGATCGACAACACCGCCAAGCTGCGCGTTGGTCGGGTCGTTCGCCTGGCCCTCCAACGGCACCTGGGTCTGGCAGTCTGCGACCTCCGGCGTCGACACAGCACAGGCCGGCAGCTCCACGAGCCGAAGCCGCGAACCGAACTCTGTGTTTCCGCCCGTCAGGCCCTCGTAGTCCACGCCAAGGTTGACCGCACCGGAGGTTGCTGTGCCGGGCTCCGCGGCCTGCTCCACGGTGAACAGTGCTGCCACACCCACAGCGGTTGCAGCTGGCTGCTCGAGAGTCCGAACCTGCAGCACGCCGGTCGCGGCGTCGTCCGTCGAAACCGACTCGAGCTGGACCGGAAGCCCACCCACGTCCGCAAGAGCGGGGTCGCCGCCCTGCGTCGGGATCTCCATCGTCGCCTCGCCCGCAGTGACAGGGATGGGAGGACTGTCGATGCGCGGTCCCGGAACGTCCACCTCGAGAGCATCGGGTCCCTGCCCCTGGCCGGCTCCTTCATCGGCCGGCAACGGGTCGGACAGCTCGACATCTCCGGCGAACTCGCGGTCGTGCTCGGCAGCCTCCTCGGGGCTCCATGCCTGCCGTTCCTCGACGCTCGGACCAGGCAGCTCCGCGGCCGGCGCCGTCACCGGCATCAGGAGTACAAGCGCAAGCGCTGCCGCGACAGCCTCGGCGGCACGGGCCTGACGGCGCGCGCGAGTTGCGTCTCGGTTCATGGTCTCCCCTGGAAGGTCCGCACGGTCAGTGGTCGATCGGGTGGCACGGCGGTCGGTTCTGTCGTGGTTCACGAGACCGGTGCACCCGTGCAGATCGCGTTCATGGCATCGGTGTCGCTGAACAAGGGCTCTCGATAGACCCGCACATCATCGACGTACCCACGGAACGGGTACTCGACAGCACCCGCACGCATGCCGGAACCGAGCCGGAGAGGTCCTGTCGCGGTCCATGAGAACGGACTGAGCGCAGTGGACACGATGGGCTCGGGGGTGTCCAACGGAGCGTTCGGGTCACACACCCTGATGCTCAGCTTGTCCGTCGTCGCGTCGTACTGAGCTGCGACGTTGACCCAGGTGTTCGGCTCCACGTTGGTGTCCGACCGGACGGCGATGTGCCCCGCATCGGTGGTGTCAGCGTCCTTCACCCAGAACGCCCAGCACGGCTCACCATCCGGACAGCTCCCGTCCGTCGAATAACCCAGATGGAAAGACCCCCGGTTCTCGCCCTCCTGGGACACCGCAGCGCCCGCGCTGACGACCGCCCCGGGAGCGGGGACCTTCATGAACGCGGAGATCGTGTACGACTTGTCGATCGCCACCGCCGGCCCCTGCGACCGCACGACATCAGTGTCCTGGTCGAAGACCAGCGCATGGTCGTTGACGTCACCAGGATCGTTGCGTAGCTCACGCATCGCGCCCAGCGCCGGTGTCCCGTTTGCGTTCTGCCACAGACCGGTCGAGCTCAACGTCAGGTCGCCAGCAGTCTCGCCGGTTGTGACGTCATTCTGGGATGTCAGGCCGGTGGCCTCGTCCAGGTGCCACAGCCCGTCCCGCGCCGGGTAGCCCACCCAGAACTCGTACCTCTGTGGCTCTGGTGACCAGAGCCCAGCAGAATCCTTGGCCCAGACGTCCACAGCGTTCGGCCCCGGTGCGCCTGGGGCGAATGTCACCTGTGCAGACCCGTCCGCGGTGGCTGCCGGTGAACCCGACTTCTCACCGTCATTGAACGAATACTTGTATGCGGTCACGTCGCTCGACCCGTCCGGGCGGAAGGTGAAGGTACTGCCCTGGTTGATCCCGCCAAAGACTCCTGCCGGGTACTCCTTATAGAGGTTCGAGCTGACGATCGGCGGATTCGGCGCCGTCGTGTCGGGACGGATCATGCATGCGTCGTCGGACCAGCCGGTCACCTGCCCGGTCGAGTCGCGCGCCTGCGCCCGCCACCTGTAGATGCGCTGCGACGAGAGGACTTTGCCCACCTGTACCCGATGAGTGGATCCGCCCGCGGCAGTACTCGTCCACCCCGACTCCCACCGCACGTCGTTGGTCGCGTTGTCCACCACGATGAACTTCATGGAAACCGTCTGGTTCCACGGGTCCGCGCCGTCCGGGTCGCTGCCCTGCGCCTGCAAGTACGGCTTCTGGGTCCGGATCGGTGTCGCATCCGACGCCACGGTGACGCATGCAAGCTCGTCATCTGTCGCCGAGGCCTTGGTCCTCATCGACGCCTTGGACGGCGTGAACGGCGGCCGGTTGAACGTCACCACGAGCATCGCCCGATGCTCCACACCATCCAACGTTGTGGCCGTGTACCGCTTCCACGCAGCCTCGTCGGTCTCGTCCAGCGCCCGCAGACCAAGGGTGAGGTAGTCGTAGTCGCCCGCTGCCGCATCCTTGGCGGCGCTCGTCGCGGTCCAGTAGATCCGCCGCGGCTTCTGCGAAGCGTCCGGGCATGCTGCTCGGTGCGTCGTGGTCTGGCGAGAGAGGAACACTGACCAGATGCCCCGGGTGTCCCAGCTGGTCGAGGACGAAATGACGTTGATCCCGTTCTTGTAAAGATCGATCGACCGGTTCACGCAGTCGTAGGCATGACTCCCGAAAGCGCTGAACTTCGCGCTCGACACGTCGGCTGCATCAACGTTGTCCGGCAGCCCCGACATAGAGAACTCGAACATCAGCCGGTGAACACTCGTCCGGTCACAGACCGGCCAGCTGATCGAGGTCGGGCACCGGCCCACACCCTCGTCGTCGGTGAACTTGTAGGAAGACGAGCTCGACGGCCAGCCACTCTTGATCGCCGTCCACTCATGGAGCGAGCCCTTGATCTGCGGATCGACGTAGAACGGACCAGTGGCGCCCGGTGCCGTGAACATCGACTCATCCGCAGTCACTGTCGCCGAGTCACCGTCTGCGGCGATCGCCACGTCCATCGGCGCGACCAGGTCGCCATCGACCGGAGCCAGCAGCCGGTCGTCGGCGTCTTCCGTGGCTCCCGCGGTATCCACGGAAGCGGACCGTGCGGTGGGAGCATCAACGGGTGCGCCTGCCGAGGAGTCCCATTGGAGGCTGCGCGCGCCGGACCATACCGTCACACCCACATCTCCGTCGGCGGACTCAACTGTCGGATCGACGACGTTGAAGACACCATCGGTGACGAGGTTGCCGTCGCCGGCGTCGATCGTGTCCGCGGGCTGGATCGCCATATCCCCGAAGGCCTCGACCCCGAAGCCGATCTCCCCGGTCTGAGACGCATCGGTCACCGCGTTCGCGTCCTCGACGGAGTCCAGCTTGAGGATCGGAAGCAGGCCCGTTCCGTCGTCCTCGACCGTGACCACGACAGAGGCCCCATCGATCGGCGTCCCATCGGTGCTCAAGACGGGGAAGAGGACTCGTGAAGCGACGACCGGATCAACGACCGGCTGGCCAAGTCCGAACGGAACTGTCAGGCCCAGGCGACGGTCGCCCACGGGCTGTGCGGTGTTCTCGCCCACAAGGTTGTCCCAGCCGACATCCCCGGCCGTACCCGACGGGTCCGACAGGCTTGCGAACGGCTCGCCCGGGGTCGCAGCGTGGAGGTCGATGTCGTACACGCCGGATGCGACCGTCAGCCCGCCGTCCGGGTCCGCGACGATCGCGCTCGAGATGGGCTCCCACTGCCCGTGGACCTTGGTGCGTGTTGCCTTGGTGCTGGACTCCCATCGGATCTGCCCGTTCGGCTGGACGATGTAGGTGTCCCAGGGTGTCCGCGCGGCGGCGACCTCGACGTCGTGCCCACAGTGGCTCGCGACCTGGACCGGGTCAACGCCATCCTCGGTAAGCACGTCCACGCACTCGACCGGCCCATCCACAGGCAAGACCTGATCCGCACGGGCCACCTCGCCCACACTGAGAGTTGCTAGCAACGTTGTCGAGACGACGATCGCCGTACCCACCTTCGTACGGGCCACGCCTCGACCCACTCCACCAGCACTCACAGTCCCAACCCCTCGCAAAGGAACGTTCACGCAATCCAGAGAGGATCAGACCAGATCGTGCATAGTTCGCACTAGTAGCAAACCGGGTGAATACGTCTGTTCGACACCATGCCACGTCCCGCAGGGGCTTGGCGATGGAGCGGGGGAGCCTCCGAGAGAGACTCACGGCAATCCAGCGCCGGAGCAACGACCGCGCTGCATCCAGAGCAGTCGGTGGAGGCCTCTCTGCTCCCACCATCATTGCCGGGTGTCCACGGTCCCCGCCGAGCCCTCGTCGATCGCTTCCGCGCCGGCTCGTCAGTTCGGCTCCCGCCAGGAGAAACGGCAGGGATGGTGACGCACGGGGCGAAAACGACGGACAAGGTCCAGTGCGCAGAGTGCGGGCGCTGGTTCGCCTCGGTGCCGAACCATGTGTGGCCCGCGCGCGGGATAGCGGCCGACGAGAATCGCGAAGCACACGACCGCCTGAAGACGGACCCGTTGACCGGCCGGAACTTACCGGAACTGCGCCGGGACCTGAGGAAGCGCGAGCTTGAGGGGAACCCGAAGCACTCGAACAGCTGCTGCGGGCCGGCTTCGGCGGAAACCCCAAGAACAGGCGGGTCGCGAAGTCTAAGGCGACCCTCGCACGCGTCGGGCGTGAGCGACAAGAACGTTCGGACGGATGGTGGCGGCAGAAGTTGGCGGCGATAGTACGCGGGACCATGCCCCGAGGGTGCGGGCCGGGCCAAGGAACATAGTTGCGGGTGGGACGAGGTCGCCAAGGTGACATGTGCCCGCGCGGCCGGGCCTCGCTGGGACAACATCAGCAACCTGAAGTAGACCATCAGCGAGACGATCCAGGCGGCCCAGTCACAGGAAGGCAACGCACGCGCCGCACGTGTACGGACCGGCTACGACGGGATCCGATCCTGGCGAGAGGTCTTCACCGAGACAGAGTTGCTCCAGGGCTTGACCCCCGTGTTATCAACCAAACGTACGAATGACGAGCCTGCCGAACATCAAGGTGTCCGCTCCACCGGAATCAATCGAGACTGTGAACCGCCTCTCCGGGGAGGCCCGTCGCTACATCGACCGTCGCTTCCAGCCCTTGCCGTGTCTCACGTCAGCCCAACAGTCGTCGGGCTGGAAGGTCACTGGGCCGAACTGATTGCTGGGCGAACTGCTTTCAACTAAGCGGACGACTGAAATGACCATGGGGACAACGACGCCGTCAGCCCAACACCTTCACGGTGTAAACCGTGGAAACTGCCCTGACCTGCACGGACGCCCCTCGAAAGGACGCTCGTGGGCATCCCACGGGCATTCGAGGTTCGTGTGCGGAATCATGGCGACAGAGTCGCACGCCGGTGCAGCACCTGCTAGCGATGCGACAGTCCGAAATCGCGCCCCCGTCCCTGACGCGTCACAGTCGTCCAGGCAGTCCCACGTGTACAGCTCTAATCGCAAATGGACGAACCGAGACATTCGCGCTTACCTGACCCAGACAGCGAGATCATCGCGACGCCACAAGCCGCCAGCGACATCGCAGGAGCGCACCGGCCCTGATCGTCATGCACCACACCGGAATGCACTTGCGTGCACGCGCCGCAGGCCGTCGCACTGAAAGACCGCCGCTCGCCACACTCAGCCCCGGACAGGATCAACCGAGCTCACCAGTTGCCTGACCTCAGCCCAGTGGGTTTGGGCGGTCCAGATGACAGAGACGCGAGTGAACAAGGGAGTCCGTCGAGCGTCAGCCGGGACTAACGGGCGGCAGGCTGTCAAGAGCTCGGCGAATCTCTGCTGAAATGCCCGCGTGTAGTCGTGAGACGAAGTCGGCGTGTGCGGTCTCGGCGACGACTCGCAGGTCTTCGGTGCGGATGCCGTTTGCGAGGCATGCGGCCGCTAGTCGGTCAGGCGAGGTCCGCAGGTAGGCGCCTTCTCCAGGCTGGAGCCGAACTGGCATCTCCGAATGACGGTTCGGACCGGTCAAGCCCATCCCACCGTGCTGTTCCAGGATCCAGAGCTTGCCGCCATGTCGCCGGTCGAGGAAGTAGATGGCCTTGAGGATGGTGCTTCCGCTATGACCGACGTTTGTGCACTCGATAGAGACGAGCGGACCGGATTGCTGGGGATCGCCGACCACGTAGGCGATGGAGGTCTCGATCTTGATCCGCGCACGATCACGGCGGCGATCGAGCATGGTCCAAACCAATGTGCCGACCGAGATCACGATGGCGACGAGCGGGAGCAACGCGTCGGTCCAAATGTCAGTGACAACGTCGACCTGGATAACATCTTCAGCGTGGAGCACGAGGTGAACCGTAGCGCCAGACCCGCCTCCATCCCTGGTGTACCCGAGGCGTAGCTCTCGCAGCGCAGGCCCTCACCGCGGTGCGGCGTCGGATGGGACTTTCACACCGCGACCGAGCAGACCGCGGGACTGCGACCCCGCGGCTGTGCCCGCCAGGAGGAGGCGCCCGCCTCGCCGTTCTCATCCCGCCTTGCGCAGGCCACGCGTTGACACCACGGGTCTGGTGCCCGAGCTCATCTGTCTCGTCGGAAGAAGCGTTTGAAGCGCCGGCTGGCTGTGGCCGGCGTCAAGCGCTGGCGTACGTCGAGGAGGTACCCGACCGGAGAGTCCTTGCGGATGGTGCTGCGCTCTTGCCGCACGTCCCACCAGGCCTTGCCGATCACGGCAGCTACCGACCCGGCCACTGTGGCCGTCGGCTCAGCGAGATACGCCAGGCCAGCACCGGCGGCGGCAGGAGGTGCATAGGCCGAGGTCGTAAGAAGCGATCGGACTGTCTCCAGCTTGTGCAGCCGCAACCCTTGCTCAAGTTCGCGCAGCGGCCGTTCGATCGTTCCCTGCACATGCCTACTGAACTCCTCGAGCCGCCGATGCTCCGCAGGCACAGCTGCGATCTGCCTGAGCTCTTCGACTTGATCGTCGACATATGCCCTAAATGCATCGAGTTCGCCCTGCAGTTTCTCTCGGCACCGGAGGATCGACTCGGCGTGCACCCCTGCGAGGTTGGTGGGTAGGACAGTCTCGAGGGCCAGCAGGATGTACTCCTCGGCTAGCTCGGGCTCGGGTCCCGGTGCCCCGGTCAGCAGCCGCAGAGCGGCTTCAGCGTCTGGGTCCGGGACCGCACGGCGAAGGTCTTGAGCGTCGGTGAGCGGCTGGAACCGGCCTTGCTCGCTGACGTGCCCGGCAAGCGCGGTCATGTACGCACCGGCAACCGCAGGGTGGAACCCGACCCACTCGCTGCCGGGCGAGTGAGAGCGGAGCGTCCGAAGACCCATGTCAGGCCGTCCCCGGACTGCCAGCCTTCTGGCTACGAACATGTCGAGCAACATCGGCGGGATTTTTTGGACGTGGATCCAGCCCAGCTTCTCGACATAGCCCGAGTAAGGGATGTCGCCGATGTGAAAGCGTGACTCCAGCTGATCGATGTTCCTCCGGAGGGCCGAGGTGAAGCTTGACTGTGTTTCGTGGACGTAGAGGTCCGGGTCCTCAGCGAGTAGCACGCCGGCTTCAACGAACTCGTGGGCCGTTGCCGTGTCGTGGATCTGGTGGCCTCTAGGGACCAGGCGGTGGATCGCCGGCCAGTAGAGGGCAGCGGTCTTGAGCCAGTCCTCGTCCCGCACATGGATGAAGGGGTAGTACAGCGCCGGCGGGTGCATCCATATCTCCTCGATCAGCCTGAACACCTCGAGCCCAAGCATCCCCCAACGCGACAATCTGGGCACACCCAAGTGGAGATGACCCGCGAGACATCTGGCAAGACCCTGGACGCCATCCTGATGAAGCCCCCGATGTCACGCCGGCCTACGCCCCCGGCCTCCAGGGACCTTTCGGACAACGCGGCATGGGACGCGGATCGAGCAGCACTGAACGCCCGCCTCGCGACCTCGATCCTCGGGGCGTGGACCCACGCTGGCCCTTGCGGCTCGGCCAGGCCACCCTCCTGGGCCACGCCGGCACACTCCTCGATCACGAGATCCACCCGAGGATGAACTGACGACGGTGACGCGTGGCCAGGCTGAGCCAGCCCAGCGCTGTGAGACCGCCGTCGCTATCTGCGCCGGGCAAGCAGCCCCTGCCACGCGGCATCGAACTCTGCGGTCCGGTCATTCCCGATCTTCGTGTCCCCCAGGACCTGTGCGACCCGGACCACGGTCCCGTTCGTATGCGCTCGATGCCGGCCATGCTCTCGAACTTGGTCGGTTGTCCACTCACGAGCGGCCAGGACGGTATTCCTCTCGTTATCGACCAGCAGGAACAGGCATGCGTCGAAATCGAACGACCGGATCGGTGAGAAGACCGCGGCCTTGCTGGCGCCGATCCGGATCAGTCGGACCTTGACCTGAACCATCGCTCCATCAACAGCGGTCAGGTCGAACGACTTCTCCGAGTTCGGAGCCAGGACCCCGTCATACACGGTAGCCGCGCAGTACTCGGCCAGGTCGCCGATCGGCGCGTTGTTCGTCCGCACGAGGCGGCGCAGCCGAAGCTCCGCCAGCACCCGGCCGTACATCTCCAGCAGCTCGCCGACCGTCAGCGACTCAAACCCCTTGTCCTCAGCCACGACCAGTTCAGATGCCGGCGCCGTAGACGCAGCGAATCGAGCCCGCAGCTGACCCACCTGCTCGGCGGTCAGCATCCACGGGTTGCCGAGTTCCGCGGAGTGCCGCCAGCCCTGCTGCCGCATCCACGCCCGCATCGTCTTGGGGCTGACACCGAATTCGGCGGCGAGTTCCGGAACGGTCGACGTGGACGCATCCATGACCAGAGCCATCCCAACTAGACCAAGAGTGAAACCAAGTTTGCCGCGATCCACCACACCAGCAGGACGGCGATAGACAAGCGTGGAGTCACGGCTCAACGCTACGACGGTGAACCGATGTCGGCCCGGCAATGACCGTCGTCTCGTTCGACGCAGGAACGGCACCAGCCGGTCGGGCCCTACTCGGTGAAGTAGATCGTGTAGCCGGCCAACCCGTCGATGTCGAGCTCGTAGCGTAGACCCTTTGTGTCCACGACGTCCCAGGCGTCCTTGAACTCGAGGGACTGACCTGGCGGGATGTCGTGTCCGGTCCAGCCCGCGTCGAAGTCCCACGTCTCTTCGCCCTCCGTCTCGTTCACGATCGCGTGGGAGAGGAGGAAGGCCGTGTCCCACGTCTCGGTCTCGGACAGGTTGGTGATGGTCACCGTGAAGTAGACGGCCGTCCCCTTCACCGCGAAGGGGTCCTGCGGGTCGTACTCCCTCGGTCCGGATATGGTGAGCGTCAGTGGGATCTCTTTCCCATTGCCCGCGGTTGAGGTGAAGCTCGCGGTCTCACCGAACCGGAACTCCACCTGATCACCACCCCACCTGGTCTCCCTCTCCGACTCGCTGGGGCTTGGCGTGGGATCAGGCGAGACAGGTGCGACCGGAACGGACGGCTGCACAGACAAGGCCGGCTCGGGCACATCCTCGGTGACGATCCCAACAATGATGGCGGTCACGACCCCTGCCAGGACCAGCCCGCACAGCGCGACCGTTACTGCGCGTCGTGTCGCTCTCGGCCTAACCCGGTGGAAGCTGAGCTCCGAGTGCACGAAGGAGGCCTGGCTCTGGGACCCCAGCTCCCAGCCAGCTCGCTGCCACTTGGTGATCGTCCTGGACTCGGTACCCCTAATTACCCGTACAGACTTGGACTCATGACGCCGGCCGTCGTCAGACACGGTCGGCCTTGCGCCCAGCAACCAAGATCGTGCCTCTACGCTTCACGCCGAGAATGTAGCGCGATCACCGTTCAGGATGGCCCCTCTCGCGGGGTGATCTGCGATCGCCTGATCTCCACTGCACCGCGAGGTTTCGCAGGACGCAGGAAGAGCGAGCTCATAGCTACCGGACCGTCCGCTGGTATTGCCAGATCGCGTGGTCGAGAGCGCGCCGTGTCGATCCCAGGCGTTCCAAATCAGCCTTCACTCACGCGCCCCGGGGCCCTTCGAGACGATGCCGCTCTCCCCCACCGCAGTCGTGACGAACTGCCGGACCCTGGTGTCGGCCTTAACGCCTTGAGTGCCGGCGAGCACCAGGAGGTAGTCCCACGAGACGGGCCCGAGTCCCTTGACACTCCAGGCGCGTCGCGCCTCCGAGCGTCAGCGGAGCGGGGATGGGCCGTGGTCTCTACGCCGACGCTAGCTAGCCTCGGCACGGCGTCGGCGAGTGCTTCCGACTTAAGTCGCTTCGTACCGGGCGCCTTCGCGCGATTACCGAAGAGGCTGTCCGCGGCCGCAGTCGGGCCGTCGGCTTCCTGAATCGCGGCCAGCAGCTCGGGCGCTCCATCCTTGTTCGGGTCAGCGTCCCGTTCGAGCCGGTACGCGCGATAGCGGTCCAAGACGTGGGCCACTGCGGTGTAGTGCGACTGCAGCGAGTCGGGGTAGCCATCCGGCTCAGCCCAAGATGAGGTCGACCCAAGGCGGTCGCGCAAAAGCCTCTCGACGGCATCGACATCACCGGCATCAGTCATGGGCTGGACGCTACGAGGCCACACCAGTGAACAGCGGCCCGGGTGAACCGCTGGGTGAGAAAGACATCCCCAGGCCTGGGGAGGCCGTCAGGTCGAAGATCGAGCCCATCGCAAGCAAGACTCATCCACCTCCGACCCTCACCCCCAGGGAGATCCGTCCGGGCCGTGGACGCTCCATCCATGGAGGAACGGCTTTAGGTCCTCGGCCTTGGGTTCCGAAACATTCGGGACGATGCGAGCAGGGTGCCGGATGGAGTCGAGAGTGTCGATGGTCTGCTCGGCTTCATCCAATTGCTGTTCGATCAGGTCTCGATCCTCGCCGTCGTACTGGCCCAGGCCTGCTCTGGCCGCTTTGAGGAAGCCTCGATGCTGATTGATCGCCTGCCACTCTCGTGAACGCTCTTTGAAGTGCTCCCAGCGCGCGTGAGCAAAGTACTCTTCCTTGGCCAAGGACATCGCGCGCTCCCAGCGCTGGCGCCTGTCAGCCTTCTCGCGCTTGCGCTCCTGCTCCTGCCAGTCCGCGCGAAGTTTGTGGACCTCGAACGAGCGCATCAGCTCAGGGAGTCGATCCTCGACCGTGATCATCTTGGCATCGCGGTAGTGGTCGCCTCCGTAGGCGCTTCCTGGGCCGCGGACGACAAGTTCGAGCTTCCCAGTGCTGATGAACTCCCATCCCCGGTTCTCGATCCACGCAGGGTCTACCTTGCGTTCGTTCCACCCGCGCCGGGCGGCCTTCTGCCCGCCCTTGCCAGCGATCTCCTTGACCTGAATGCTGTAGACACCTGCGGGCGTTCGCAGAGCGAGGTGTCCTGCTCTCGCTTCTCGAGCTTGATGATCGGGGAGGCCCTTCGCCGCGGAGCCTGGGTCTGTGGCGACGAGCCCGCGCTTGGTAGCTTCATTGGCGAGGGCCTGCAGGATGCGAGCGGCCCGTCCGATGTATTCCGTGGTGACGTATTGCCACTCCTTATTGCTCACATAGGCCTTCACCGCCGGGTGGTACTTCCCGATCCGCTCGGGGATAGGCACTGGCCGGGGCTCCACCAGGTCGTCGAAGTGCTCGACAAACTCGATCGCCTTCGGCCCCCGGCCCCAGTGCCCGGTCGAGACCATCTCCAACCGCTTGCCTCTGGGCCGCGCCGGCGACTTGAGGCTCATGCGGACAAGCCGCTCATGGGCTGACTCGACCTCTCGGTCTTCGGGCAACGTCAGTCGACCGCCCGCATCCAAGACCCTGCGGATCAGCCGGTCGGCCTCGGACTCATCGGGCAGGACCGCTGCAGGCGGCGCGGCCTGCCATTGGCGCCCCGTTTTGGTGACACGAGCGCTCCAGGTCGGTCCCCTGCCGCTGATCGTCACCAGACCTCGGTTCTGCAGCGCCCGGGCAACAATCCGGTGCTCATAGCCGTCGACGTAGACACCGTCGGGGCATCCGTCGTCGATCCAACGTAGGACGTCGACCTGCTTCTGGTTCAGCTGCGCGGGGTTTTTGCCCATATAGCGATCATCCCCAATACAGAATCTGAGGTCCAGCAGCTCAGAATCCATCTCCCATGAGGTGTCGGAACGACGCCCATGGGCCGCTGACCTCACCGAAGCCACCACGCTGGGACGCCTTGAGATTGCCGATGGGGTCGCCGCCTACACCGGCGATGTTTGGCGGCTAGCCGTGCTCAGTGTCCCGTTACCGGTCGCCGGCGAACTTCACCACGGCGCGGCGTTGCGGTCCGACCGGCTTTGGTGCCGATCCGGTGTACCGAAGCCGTCGATCGCCTGGCTGAAGGGTCGGACCCGGGCGATCCCGGTGGGCGAGTCCAGATGCCTAATAGGACCCGAGTTGCCTTCGCCCAACTCTCTCGACATCGCGGACGAGCAGTGGACGTGCACGTTGATCATGTGGTTCTGGTGGGCTGGATGGAGTGGCAGCACTAGTTCTGAGATGAGCTTGGACTCGCAGAGCGCCCGCTCTGCGTGGACGAGCCAGCAGACTCGCGTGTGCTCACCCACCTACTTGGAACGGGTAGTTAGCAACGAGCTATCGGCGGTCGGCATTACCATGCAATCCGGACTCCTCCGGTCGGAAGGCAATGGCGTGGACGTAGCGGGGCATCTTCGGAACGAGGAGCTACAGGCGCTTCGCAGCGCGGTGCGCGACGGGAACGTGGAGCATGCTCTCAAGCAACTCAATGAGCGCGGTCGAGCTCAAGAGCTCGTCCGGCAGCAATACACCGGACGCTACCCCTTCGAGTTGCTTCAGAACGCGAACGACGCGGCCAACGAACTTGGGCTGGAGGAGGGACGGAGCGCCTACTTCTTGCTTACCGAGACAGCCCTCATTGTCGCGGACGACGGAGCTGGCTTTCACGATCCGCAGATCCGATCAATCTCCTCGCTCGGTGCGTCCACGAAGGGCCCCGGTACTGCGATCGGGCATAAGGGGCTCGGCTTCAAGTCGGTTGGAGAGATCACCGCACGACCGCAGATCGTCTCACGTTCCAGTAAGTTCCAATTCGATGAGACCCGCGTCCGAGCGGAGGTCGAAGACATACTTGGCCCGCTTCCGACGAGTCAGCGCTTTCCGGTCTACGCCTTTCCGTTCCCGCTCTCGGATGAAGAACTCGGCAACGACGCGACGGCAGTCCGCGAGCTGCTGGACGGCGGCTATGCCACCGTCATTCGATTGCCGTTCGCTGAGGGAGTCGTCCGCGAGACCGTGGCCTGCAACCTTCGTGACCACTTGATCCCCAACCTTCTCCTGTTTCTACCGAGCATCGGGCACCTCGAGTTGCATGGTACAGGCCACGACTTCGTCGCAACGATCGTCCATGAGCAGGACGGACCAGCATGGAACGCGCTGCTCGAGGTTAACGGCGAGGTTGAGCAGTGGCTCATCTACCCCCACCGGTTCGCACCCGAACGCGAGCAACTCGCGCCCCTCGGTGACGGTTGGACCGATATCAAGACAATTAACGTCTCCATAGCCGTACCGCGCGACGAGGCGGGTCGGCCGCGGACCAACACGGCCTACCCCCTCAGCGTCTATTTCCCCACCGATGAGTTCGCCGGCCTCAGACTGATCGTCCATGCTGAGTGGGTACTTACCCTCGATCGCAAGCACATCTCAGACACCCCTGAGGCCAGCCCACTCAATCAGGCGATTCTCACCGAAGTGGCGGACTTTGTTTCCGGCACCTTCGCGGTCGATTTGGTCGAGCGCTTTGCCTTCACTCGCGAGGCCGTTCACGCGCTGGTACCCGCCTGGTCCACAGCCGTCACGCCGGGTTTTGGTGCGCAGTTGCACCAACTCTGGATGGAGGCACTGGCCAAATCGGCCTTCATCCCCACCGTCGGTGGCGGCCTTCAGCGCCCGAGCGAACTGCGTATGCTGCCTGCCCGGCTGTCAAATGCCGAACTTGCGCATCGCTATGCCGAACTCAGCCAGTCCGCGACGATTCGACCGGACCTTGAGCGTGTGAAGGCGCTTCGAGAGTTGATCTCCCGTCTAGCGCCCGACGCCGAGATCAGCTTCGACGTGTACGCGGAGAGCTTGCGTGAGCCGGAGCACAACGACCTAGTCGGCTACTACCGCTTCCTCATGAGCTGCCGGCAGGCGGCGGGCGAGGCGTTCATGCGGGCGCTCACGGCTGTGCCCTCTGTCGTTACAACGCACGGTGAATGGGTGGCACCTGGTTCGACGACGGTGTTTCTGCCTCGAACCCGCGGAGAGGTGGACATCCCGGACGACATCCCCGTCCCGATCGCCGTTGTGCCCGAAGGCGTCGACAAACTCGAGAAGTTCATTGAGGACCTTGGCGTCAAGCCCTTCCAGTGGCGCCCGATCATCGAGAACTTCCTCATGGTCGTCCTGCGTGATCCAGGTGCCGATCCAGAGCAGCGCGAACACGCGCTGAACAGCCTTCGGGCGTACCACCAGCAGCGACGTGGAGATGAGACTCCACCGGAGCTCGGCGACACACTGCTCCCCGCACGAACCGTGGACCACAGCGAACACGAACTGAGGCCAGGCGGTGGCCTGTACTTTCCATCAGCCTGGATCGGGTCCCCCGACCTCGAGCTTCTCTACGGACCCTTCGGCGAGACCGAGTTCCTGGATGTTGAACCACCACGAGACCCCGACGAGTTGGCCACCGCACGCAGCTTCTACGAAATGCTCGGTGTCGACGGCCGCCCCTGGATCGATGCGCAGGCCCGGCCCGGCGGACTGACATTCGACTGGAGCTTTCCGCACGCCAGCCCCCTCTTCTTCGAGTGGCTCAAGCAACCTCAAGTCAATGCCATCGCCAATGGCTGTCCCGCGGGCCATCCGGCATCGCAACGCCTCAAGGAGTCCTACCAGGTCGATCGGCTGCCCGAGATCCTCGATTCCAAAGACCCTGCCCGACTGCGCGCGCTCTGGCGACAACTTGCCGAGCACTGGGACTACTACAAGCCCGCGATGCGAGCAATGTTCCGATGCACGGCCAGCGCCCACACCGGAGAGCGCGACCGCCCCACTGACTCCTTCCTTGCCTACACCCTCCACAGTCGAGCGTGGATACCAGTAACCCGTGGTGGCGAGGAGGAGTTGGTTCGGCCTACTGACGCTTGGTACGAGGCGCCCGATACACCGCGCAAGATCCGTCTACACATTCCGCGGATCCATGCACAGTTCCTGCAGGGCTCAGGTGGCAACCTCGCCAGGGCGCTCGACCTTACGGATGCTGCACGTCCCAGCATCGACGACCTGGTGACGTTGCTCGGGCGGCTTGCGGCAGACGCAGACGAGGCCGGCGAGGTGAACTCCGACCTGACGGCCGCTGCTCGCTGGGTGCAGCGTCGCCTCAACGACCACATCCACGCCGATGTCGATCCCCACCCTGAGCCGCAAGGTGTCCGGCTGCTCGCCCGCCACGCTGGAATCAAGAAGTTCGTGGCTCAACCGGCGTACACCGAAGACCACCTGCTCAGGAACACGTGGGAGGCACTCGAGCCGATCCTGATCTCGGATACCCAGCCCCGCTCGCTGGCCCGCTACCTCTCGCTGACCAGTTTGGACCGGACGGTCAAGACCGTTCCCCAAGCGACCGGCATCCATCACCCCGACAGCGAGGCGTGGAGAGCCATCCGCAACGACATCGAACCGCGTAAGCCGTTCGTCCTGGCGTTGATTAGCGCCGAGAACCAGAACGTCGATGAGCTGGCTGAGAGTCGCCTACGGGCCCTGGAGCTAATCGCTTGCGAAGGGTTGGAGCTCCAATACGTACGCGGAGACGTGCAGATGCCCCGCCCGGATGCTCCCTGCTACATCGACTCGCGGGTCGAGCGGCAAGGCAGGACCAATCGACGAATCGGGACGGCCTATCTTCGCCTGCTCCCCGACGACACGGGCAACCGGCCGGACTGGCACGCCTTCGCGAGTCAGCTAGCCGAGTTCCTTGAGGTGCCGGGACTATCGGATGCGCTAGCCACCCTGTTCACAGCCTCGTCCGAGAACCGCTGGAGCATGCTCGCCCAACACTCGGTGGAGCGGAGCGATGTCGAGGACGCTCGACAGCGCTTGCAATCGCCCGAACTCGACGACGATGAACTCGACACGCTCGCCCGGGTATTGCCAACCGAAACGACTTACAGCAAGGCAGGCGCTACCCCATACGGGTCAGTCTCTGGCGGTGCAACCGCCGAGGCGCCAGCCTCTGGCGAACCGGTCTCCATCTCGGCAACGTCGGCGGGGCCAGCTGTCGATGAGGTGAGCGCATCTGCCTCGGTCCCTGCTCTGCCCCCGGTTGACTACTCCAGGGTCGAGCTGGTCGACGCCCAACCGGTCGGCCTTGCAGCGGCGGCACCCACACCGGGCGGTGGCGCACGTCCGGGCGGAGGCAATTCTGCACCCCCGTCACTGCTAAACGAACAACTCAAACGTGATGTCGGTACTCGGGGTGAGGAGGTGGTCTGGAAGGTCGAGCGCGCTCGCCTCGCCAGCCGCGGGCTGGACCCCGAACTCGTCGACTGGGTGTCGGAGCGCGACGCACTCTCGCCGTACGACATGACCAGTGTCGAGGACGGACAACGGATCTACATCGAAGTCAAGGCAACGATCGGCTCGAGTCCGACCGACCCGTTCGAAATCTCGCGTGGCGAGTTAGTTATGGCCGCTATCCACCGATCCCGGTTCTACATCTACCGAGTGACCAACGCGAACTCCGAAGCACCGATGATTACCCGATTCCGTGACCCCTTCGGGATAGTCATGGACAAGAAGGGGCAGATCATCCTCTCCAACGCAGCGATGACACTGACCAACGAGTCGGCGGATGACAACGATGAGGACATCGGGAGAAGTTCAAGCCGCTAGTTCTGGGCCGAAAGTAATTGGGTTGCACTGTCCCGATGGCCGATCCCCTTGGCCCGACCGCTCTAGCGGATCACTCCTTGAGGACCCCTGGAAGGTTGGCACCGGCCGAGCACACGGTCATCGAGCTGATCGGCGATACCAGGCAGGCAAGCTCGGGCGTGAGTGAATAGAAACCCACGGTCAGAAGCTCGGGCGAGAACGGTGGGTCGGTACTGGCAACCATGGGCGGCGAGTGCGCCCTCACGTGCTCCCGTCCACGAGCGATCGCTCGCCGACCGGAGAGCCCCAGCGTGTGTAGGGCACGGCATCACGCAGGCCTTTCCGTGGCCCCAAGGGCAAGTTCGGGCCCGGTTCCCAGATGTCCGCACTCATCTCGACGCGCGGGTCAACCCGCCGGCGGACGCTCGGCGTAGTCCGCGAATGCTCCAGAGTTGCTGGGCCCGCAAGTCATTAGGGTGTCGTGTCGCCGGGTTCGTCGGACGAGAGGTACAGGCGAGTGGGCCAGCTCTCCGGGGCGGGCCCGAAGGCCTTCCTCGTGGCGCTGACGACTGTCTGGGCTATGAGGTAGTTGCCGACGCCGCCGATTGCGGCGCCGACGCCGAACGGAAGCGATCGACCGAGAACGACGATGCCCTGACGAGTTCCGTACCTCGTGACGAAACGCGGGCCGAGGACCTTGTTAATGGCCTTGATCGTCTCCAATGGCACGCCTTCAGCCATTCTCAGGCCCCAGTGCCGACCGGTACGGGCAGCCATCAACTCGACGAAACTTGAACCAGAGTTGCCAAGCATGATTGTAAAGAGAAGCATTCGACGCTGGTCGAGACCGTCGAAACTGACACCGCGGATCTCTGCTGACGCCAGGGACAGCAACAGGCTCGCTTCGAGGAATGTGGCCGTCTCCCCGAGGCTCAGGGCGATCGAAGCTCCCGTTCCGAGACCGCGCGCGGCAGCGGCGCCGCCAACCGCGGCGCCGCCACCGGTCATACTTCCCAAATAGGAGCGCTCAAGCGTTTTCAGGAGCGTGGCGGGATCGGCGTCGGGCCACTGCTTCCGCGCCCGTTTCAGGACCGCGACGACAGCATCGCTCCCGATCGTGAGCGCCTTGTCGACGAGACCAAGTAGCCACTCGACCGGCACCTTAGCCTTGTCATCCCGCGCGCCGCTAGCCATTGAAACCTCCGTGTGTGCACCAGGCGGAACGGTATACGAGTACCTACCCGGAGCCGACGAAACAGTCTCTATCTCACCCCGGTAGTGAGCGCCATCTCGGCCGGGTCCGTCCGGTCTTCGGTGTAACTCGGGTCGTTGGTTGTGAGCGCGGGCCGCGAGCTGGCTGCCGAAGGCACCGCACACGATGCAGCCGATCTCGCGGTCGAACTGCTGAACGGCACGAGCTCTGCCCGGCGTTGGAACACACCCTGATCTGTCAAGGGGAACCTGCCGCCCGAGGGGTCCATGGGATCCTAGGAACCGTTCCTCGGCCTCAAATGTAGTTGCGGCTTGGAACACCGGCTAAGGACCCGGAGATCGCGCCCCGATGCTGCTGGAGCCCAGCGGACCTGTTGTGCATCACGATGCGGGATCGGCGCGATCGCCTCCGGCTGCGTTCACGGTTTCTGCCGAGCCCTTGAGGTCGTCGCACACGACCATCAGGATGACCCCCGTCCGGCGGTCTTGATCTCCGCCAGGCCCGGCTCCTCGCACTGCACGCCCCCTCCGCCGTCACGCCGGCCAACGGGCCCGAGCCGCCCGGCCGGCGCTACACGTGACGGCCGCGGTAGCCGGGACGGGGGACATTCAGTCGCCCATGGGCGCGAGATCGGTTGCAAACGGTTGACAGCCGAACCGCCGGTCAGCGCCGGGGCGATACTCGAACCCCGATCCACCATTGACCCTGCCGCTCTACCTGCCAAAACGCACCCGCGCGACGTGGGTGAACACGGCCGCATCGCACCTCGCGATGGAGTGCATCCCAGTAGGATCAGTCCGACCACAGGACAGCAGCGGAGGGCCCGTGCCAGACATCTTCGACAACCTGAAGGTGGAGTCGACCATCGGGCCGGCCCTTCAGAACGCACTCGCGAACTTCGACACCTGCGATGTCGCCACGGGTTACTTCGACCTGCGCGGTTGGGCAGGTTTCTCGGAAGTCGTCGACACGAAGACGCAGACCCGCAATCTCAGCTCGCCAGCCATCGTGCGAGTGCTGGTGGGCATGGTCATGCCAGCAGACTCAGCGCTGATGCTGTCGGCCCTTCAAGACTTGGTCCAGCCACCCCCCTACGGCTCGGACATCAACGACATCGGCAAGGCGCTGTCTGCTAAGGAGCAGCTCGTCAAGCATCTGCGGACCCAGCTGATGCGCGGCCTGCCCTCTAGGGCCCAACGGCGCACTCTCCAGCAGTTGAAGTCCCAGCTGAAGTCCGGCGCCGTGGAGATCAAGGTCTTCACGACCGCTCCACTGCACGGCAAGACCTACATATTCCATGCGCCCGGCAACGCCTTCGCCGAGCGCCGCGCCTACGTCGGCTCATCAAACCTCACGAACGCAGGGCACTTCAGGAATCTTGAACTGAACATCGATGTCACCGACAACGACGCCAGCGCAAAGCTCGCGAGGTGGTTCGCCGATCGGTGGGAAGACCGCTTCTCGCTGCGGATCACCGAGGAAATTATCGAACTCATCGAGGAGTCCTGGGCCGCTGAAGACCAACCGACACCGTACGAGGTCTACCTCAAGGTCTGTCATGCGTTGTCGGAAGACGCACGCGAAGGTATGGGCTACGTCCTGCCTCCTTCAATGCAGAACCTCCTGCTCGACTACCAAGAGACTGCCGTTCGGACCCTCGCCCGGCGTATCGTCCGGCGGGGCGGCACCATGCTCGGCGACGTCGTAGGCCTCGGCAAGACGCTCACTGCGACAGCCACAGCACTCATGCTGGAGGCCGCTGAGGACTACACGACGCTCGTGCTGTGCCCAAAGAATCTTCAGCACATGTGGGAAGAACACCTGGAGAAGTACGGGCTCGTGGGCGCCCGAGTCATCCCATACTCAATCGCAGACAAGAAGCTCCCCGAACTGAAGCGTTTCCACCTGGTTATCTGCGACGAATCACACAACCTCCGAAACAACAGCACCAAGGTGTCGGAGGCAATCTACGATTACGTGCGTCGCAACAGCTCAAAAGTACTCCTCCTTACCGCCACGCCCTACAACTTGGCCTTTACTGACGTCGCTAACCAGATCGGCCTGTACATTAGTGATGACGACGACCTAGGCATCCAACCCACAGCCGCAATCGCGAAGGATCCGACCCTTATTGACAAGGTCGACGGGAAGATCACCACCCTCGCCGCTTTCCGGCGCTCAGAAGAACCGGAAGACTGGAAGCGGCTCATGAGTGACCATCTCGTGCGCCGAACACGGTCCTTTGTCAAGCGCACGGCGAAGACCGAGACAGTCACGCTGCCGGACGGCACCACCGAAGAGCGCGAGTACCTCCAGTTCGCCAACGGTCAGAAGTTCCGCTTCCCGACCCGGGTGCCCCAGCCGCTGAGCCACGATTTCGCCGATGACGACCCCGCACGACTCATGGAGGATGACGACGCCCTCGACGCGATTCGCGATCTGGCACTCCCCCGATACCGGCTCGCAGAATACGACAATCCACGAGCAGCACGCACTGACAAAGACTCAAAGATCCTCTCCGACGTCAGATCCGGCCGCGGTAACGTCAGCGGATTCGTGCGCATCGGTCTCTTCAAGAGATTGTCTTCATCCGGCCACTCGTTCATCGTCAGTCTCCAGAGGCAGCGAGCACGCAACCAGCTCTTCATCTACGCGATTGATCAGGGTCTGCAGATTCCGCTCGGTAGCTTCGACGACCGCCAGTTCATGGTCTCCGACGAGGACTTGGAGGCCGACGAGGAGATATATGGCAGCCTTGAGTCGCAGTATCGTGAACTCGTTCACAGGCTCCCTGCCTCAACGAAGTGGCTCAATTCGACAATCTTCAAATCGAGCCTGAAGAAGGACCTCGAACGCGACAACGACATCATCAACAAGCTGCTCGACCGCTTCGGTACGTGGGATGCGGCGAAGGACTCCAAGGTCAACGCACTCGTCGACTTGTTGCGCGGCCAGCATGCTGGCGAGAAAGTACTTGTCTTCACCGAGTACAAGGACACAGCCAAGTACGTGGCGGGCGCCCTTAACGCAGCCGGCATCCCGAACGTGGGCCTGGCCACCGGAGATTCCGACGACCCAGCAGCGCTGGCCAGGCGGTTCTCGCCGGTGAGCAACCGCCTGCCCGGTGGTGAGTCTGGCCCTACGTCGGTAGACAACCCCGTCGATGTACTCATCGCCACGGATGTCCTCTCGGAAGGTCAGAACCTCCAGGATTCGCACATCGTCGTCAACTATGACCTTCCATGGGCCATCATCCGCATCATCCAGCGTGCAGGCCGCGTTGATCGAATCGGGCAGAAGTCTGACAAGGTCTATATCTACCTTATAACTCACGAGAAGGTAGAACAGGCGATCCGTCTACGCCAGCGGATCCGCCAACGGCTCGGCGACAACGCTGCGGCGTTTGGATCGGACGAACGCTTCTTCGGCGACGACAAGGAAGTCAACCTGCTCGACGACCTCTACAAGGGGACGCTCCCCGCGGAGGACGACCTCGAGACCGACGAGAGCGAGGCCGACGCGGTCAGTGAGGCGTGGCTCGTCTGGTCAGGAGTCAAGGACGAGAACCCTAACCTCGCCGCGAAGATCCTTCGGATGCAGGACATGCTCCATAGCAGCCGCGACGCATACGGCAACGAACGCCGGACCGGCGTCGTCACATTCGCAAGCACGACGTCTGGGATCGACGCCTTCGCAGCCTCTTTTGACAACGCCCCTAGCGATCCGATCGAACGACTCCTCACGCCACTTGAGGCACTTCAAATATTCCGCGCTCAGAAATCCACCCCGACAGCACCAATGCGCGACGATCACTTCGAACGCGAATCGAAACTCATCCGAGAGAAGATCACTTCGGAAATCGTCACCGCCGGCAATCTTAAGGGCATTCGGAAGTGGGCGGTGGAGCGCTTGGGTGGGACAATCTTTGGAGCGGACGCGAGCGCCGCCGTCGAGGCCATGAACGACCGCCCCCTGACCGAGTACGCGAACATCCGGCTCAGGCAGGCTCGGCGAAGCAAGTACTCCGACCAGGATCTCGCCGATCTCGTCAAACAGCTCCACGACGAGGAACGACTCGTGATCGGCACGACAGAGAAGGATGAAATCAAGATCGTGTGCTCACTTGGAGTCACCACCCGATGACAGATTCACTGATTGCCAAGGCCGAGCAGGGCGAACTCCGCAACCTGTTCCTGTTTGATCTCTACTGGGGAGCGCCAAACCACCCACCGGTCGAGGTGGAACTGAGCGACAGCAGCAAAATAGCCGCCACGAACATCTCTACCTACCAAGGTGTTCGCGTCTGGGAGGTCCCCTCCCTGCTCAGTTCGGCAGATGAGGCTCGCGTCGACCAGGCAATCGCCCGGAACTCGACGAACCGCCTGGTGATCTTCCGCGACGACCAGAAGCAGGTGTGGCGGTGGCCTTCTCGAACCGCACGCGGAACGGGTGTAGTGGCCCGGCCTGCGCGGCACGTCCACCGGGTCGGCGACCATAACCCGCAGTTCGTCGCCAAGCTCGAGGCGATTCGCCTGCCGACCGACACTCGCATCGACGTCAACGACCTGCTTCAACGGATCCGTGGTGCCTTCGACGTCGAGACGAAGAACGAGACCAAGCGCGCGTCGAAGCTCATGGCTCAAATGTATGCCGCCCTCGAGAAGGGCTACCACGACAATTTCGACCGGCATACTCGCGATCACGAGATCTCCGTGACTCTCGCGCGCGTGCTGTTCCTCCTGTTCGGCGATGACACCGAGATGTGGAAGGCGCCAACTGGCGAGCCTTTACCGGAACTGTTCCAGGACTTCATCAAGGACCACACCGACCGTCAGGGATCCGACATCGCGCAGCGGCTCAACGCGCTGTTTGACACCCTCAACACTGCACCAACCGACAGGCATGGTGTCGATGCCCAACTGGCAGCGTTCCCGTACGTAAACGGTGGCATCTTCAACGAACACATCACCTTGCCCAGCCTGGACAAGAGCTTCCGCGACGCCGTCCTCGCGACGGCAGCAGTGGACTGGTCCACGATCAGCCCTGCCATCTTCGGCTCGATGTTCCAGTCCGTTCGCGACGCGCAAACCCGCCGGGAGCTCGGCGAGCACTACACGTCCGAAGAGAACATCCTCAAGACGCTGAACCCATTGTTTCTCGACGAACTGCGCGCAGAGTTTGATGCAGCCTTCACACGTCAGACGGATCAAAAGAAGATCAACGCGCTTAACGCCCTCTGGAAGAAGCTCGGTGAGATCCGCTACATGGATCCCGCCTGTGGTTGCGGCAACTTCATAATCGTCGCTTACCGCGAACTCCGTGACCTTGAGCTTCGGATCATTGATGCTCTCGCCACCCTCCAGGTCGGAGCGGACGCAGTCACTCTCGAGACCGATTGGACCAGCATACTTCGGGTGTCCCTTGACCACTTCTACGGCATCGAGATCGATGAGTGGCCGGCACGTATCGCCGAGACAGCAATGTTTCTCATCGATCGACAGTGCGACCTCAAGCTCAAAGAGCGCTTCGGCGTTGCACCCGAACGCCTCCCGATCCAAAAATCTGCGCACATCGTTGTCCACAGCGCGCTCACCGTCGAGTGGTCGGAGATCCTCCCGCCCTCCGAGAACGTGATCATCGCAGGGAATCCTCCCTTCCTTGGCCATAAAGAACGCACTCCCGAGCAAGGCGAAGAGTTGCGGGCAGCATGGCAGCGTTCCAATGTCGGCCATCTCGACTATGTCACAGCCTGGTACGCAAAGACGGCGCGATACTTCACCGGAATATCGGGCCGGTGGTCTTTCGTTTCCACGAATTCCGTGGTTCAAGGCGAGAGTGTGACCACCCTTTTTGGTGCAATCCACAACGCCGGGTGGCGGGTAAAGTTTGCGCACCGAACATTCCCCTGGACATCGGAAGCGTCGGGACAAGCAGCGGTTCATTGCGTGATCATCGGATTCGCACGATCTGTAACGACCCCAAGACTCTTTGTCTACGACAGTCCGAAGGGAGCGCCAAACGAGCGCGCCGCAGGGAACATCAACCCATACCTCGTCGATGCTGACGATATACTGGTCATACCGCGTCCCACAATACTTTCACCCGACCTTCCGGAGATCAGCGCCGGTTCGACGCCCATCGACTGGAATCTCCTGTGTGTCGACGTCGACGAAATTGAACACGTCCGCTCCGACCCCATCGCCGCGAAATACATCCGCAGGTACGTTGGAGGCAAAGAGCTCATCCATAGTCTCGAGCGCTGGTGCCTCTGGATGGATACCCCTGAATTTGACCCACAGGATCTAGTCCGTTCTCCGGTTCTTCGCGAAAGGGTGGAAGCGGTCCGAAGGAAGAGGTCTCAAAGCGGTCGGGCCGCAACAAAGGCCCTCGCTGCAGTTCCGCACCTCTTTGGCGAGCGCCGGCAACCGATGCAACCCTATCTGGGTATCCCTCAGACCTTCAGCGAGAACAGGCAGTTCGCAACCGCAGCACGGCTCGACGTGACGGTAATTGCGTCGATCAAGCTGTTCACTGCACCTGATCCAGACGGCTTCCTGTTCGCTATTGTGTCATCGTCAATGTTCATGGCATGGCAGAAGACCGTAGGCGGTCGATTGAAGTCCGACCCGAGCTTCACGAGTAGCGTTGTATGGAACACCCTGCCCCTTCCCCGGATGGACAGCGATACGCACGCGAAGATATGTAGCGCGGGCAAGAACGTCGTTGCGATCCGCGATGCCCACCAGCAAACAAATCTCGCCGATCTCTACGACCCTCGAAAGCTGCCCGAGGACCTCGCCGAGGCCCACCGCGAACTCGACTTGTTGGTGGACAACGTGTTCGGGGCACCGGGATTCTGCGCGGATGAGGAGACTCGGCAAGAAGTCCTCTTCAAGCGATACGAGGAGATGACTGCCGCCGAGACCCTGATAGGTCCACCACGCACGACTCGACGGCGGAAGGCACGTAACCGCTCATGAGCCGGCGGGGGCCTCGACCAACTGCTTCGCGTTCTGCGGACTGTCCGTTGCAGCTAACACGATGACGCGTTTTTCGGACCCGGCCACTCAAGGCGCTGGTCTCGCACAGTGGGTGCTCGCGGGCACCCGATCAGAATGGCGCCTGTGCTGCAGCGTGCGTCCCCACACTTTGCCCCGAACATAGGAGGTGCGCCGCCACCATGCCACCCGAAACTTGGCGCGGGTTACTACCCGATTCCGTTCAGAAATGGACCGGGCCAGCTTACCATTACACGAGCCCCCGCGGACTGATCGGGGTCCTCGATAAGCAAGAGTTGTGGGCGACCGAAGCTACCGGGTTGAACGATCTTGCGGAAGTACGGCAAGGATGGGACTTCATCCGGGAATGGCTGGATGACCAGCCAGATAACGACGGCGTTCTCAACAGCATGCGGCAAGTTGTTGAAAATGAGAGAACAGGGTCACAGTTCGCCACCACATTTATGTGCTCTGCCTCAAAACAGCGTGACGACGCCAACCAGTGGAGACTTTACGCAAACACGGGCCGAGGATATGCTGTCGAACTGGATGCTTCTGTCCGCCTGGCAGTAAAGGCACTCGGCGAACGCGCACATCCAGCATTAACAGGTACGGGTCAGCCTTCATGGGAGACACTAATACTTGACTCGGCTTTCGTCAGCCCGTGGCTCGAGGTCCTGTACGAAAATTCAGCGAAAGTCCGTGCCCTGGACGGGCTGGCAGCGAATGCCCGGTTCTACTCGGAAAACTTGCCGGTGAAGTCGTCCACGTACGAAGAATTTGGTGAAGCGACTCAACAGTTTCAAGCAGATCTCAGCATCGAGTTGGCGACAATCGCACAAATTATGAAGTCCCCGGGGTTTGCGGGCGAGAACGAAATCCGCACCGTCGTTTCATTCGCAGCTGGCGACGACCATGTTTTATATCGCGAAACCGACTACGGTGTTGTGGGATACGTGCGGCTTGGTCGCCATCCAGCGCCACGTGGTGAGGGAGCAGTTGTTTACCCCAGTGAGCACAGAGAACACAAGGAGCTCCAGAGGCTACCCATCCGGTCCGTCGGATTGGGCCCCCTTCTTTCGGCGCAGAATAACAGGGTCACTGTCGAAAGACTCATGCAGAGAGCGGGGCATCCGAACAGCGTCTGGGACTCAAAGATCCCGCTCCGGTAACCGCCGCGCTCACCCTGCGCTTCTCGCCGACCCGGACGGAGACAGATGCATCGCAGCATGCGCACATGGTGACGCAGGCATTCAAACGTTGCCGATCTCCTAGGCATCAAAAGTCATACCGACGCGCAAATGCGGCGAGTCGCCGCACCTGGCCTTGGTACGTTGATAGCGTCGAGGTCGATGACGCCCCCGCGGAGCGCCTCGGCTCTGCTAATACCGGGCCGAGCCTGGCTCCTGCGGGGGGCGCGTCCGGACGGTTCTGGACGTTCCCGGCCACGGATGAGCATGGCCGATCTGGCGGCCCGTCCGATGTTCGCTCGGACCCGTGACGCGATCGAGGCGCACCTGACCATCGTGTTCACCGCACTGGCCGTCGCCCGCACGTCCCAGAACCGCACCGGGCTCACGATCCGCAAGATCGTGCACCAGGTGCCGCACCGTGAGGTTAAGAGGTCTCCAGGCATGGTGGCGCTGTGGAAGTTCCTACCAGCCCCAGCTCGTGTTCTGCTGAGATGCTCGGTCGGCGGCGTCGCGTTGTGCTCGCTCGTCCGCGTTATGCCGCATCTGGGCGGCGCGGGCTCGCGCGTCGGCCAGAGCCACCGGGACCCGGTCCATCAGTCGCGGTCCCGGGCGGCGTAGTTGCCGGGTCGATTCTTGGCTGGTCGTGATGGCTTCGAGGGCTCGTGCAGCGGCAGCGTAGGCCTCGCCGCGCTCCCCTTCTGGCGCCCGCGGCCCGAGCGGGGTAACCGCGTCGGTGACCTGATAGCGGTCGCGGTAGCCCACCACCTGCCGCATCGCGGCCCGCCATGGCCCGCGCGCATGACCGTCTGGGGGCGGCGGGGTGATGGTCTCCATCCACAGCTGTGGGTTCGTCATCGCGTCCTCGACCAGAGCGTCCAGGCGGGTGGCGATCAGGTCGGCATGTCGGGCAAGCCACGCCTGCACCAGCGGGTCCGCCGCAGGTCGCTCACGCCCCGTCTGCGCGCTGACGGGGGCCTCGGCTGTGCCATCGATGCCAGTGCCTGTGTCGGTCTGGGCTTGGTTGGTGATGAGGTCCGCGAGGTGGTCGGTCATGACCTCGCGCACCGAGCTGACGCTCAGCTGCCGATCCGTCTCGGCGCCAGGCGTATGGCCGACGGCCTGGGCGACATGTTCGATCAGGGCCCACCACTGGTCGAGCGCGACCCGGCCGTAGAGGTGGTCGGCCAGGGCGCGCAGCTGCGAGATCTGCCGTTCGGGGTGGTCCAGGCTCGCGATGGTCTGCAGGTTGGGTTCCATCGCGAACCACGTCAGCGGAATCGTCTCGGCCAGCGCCGCGGCGAGCTTCTCGGGCTCCTCGGTCGCGGTCTGAGCCGGATCGGTCGCCAGGTCAAGGGCCCGGGCGTGTGCGGCTTCCTTGGGGGTGAGCATGGACCAGGCCCGGGCCGCCGCGGTCCGGCCCGCGTTGTCGGGGTCCAGGGCGACGATCAGGTCGGTCAGGTTCCTACCGGAGGCGTCCCGTATGGCTTGCAGGTGCTGCGCGGTGATGCCGGTACCGCCCGCGGCGGCCGGCACGATCTCGACACCTGTCTGTTCCGCGAGGCGGGCGGCGGCCACGTTGAGTGCGGCGTGGTCGGTCGGCCCCTCGACCAGGACCGGGCGCGCTCCCGCAGCGAGCCGCGTGATGGCATCGGGGTCGAGGCCGTAGACGAGCTCCCCCTTGCGATAGGCCGCCGTCTCAGGGGTGTTCAGGTACTTCGGGGCACGCCCATCGCCGGTCTTTGTCTCGGCGGGGTTGATGCGTCCAGTGACTCCGACGACGGTCCCGGTCTCGTCGCGGTAGGGAAACAGGATCCGGTTCCGGAATTTGTCGATGACCCGCCCGCCCCGGGTACGCGTGGCGACCCCGGCGGTGACAAGCTGGTCGGCCGTGTACCCCAAAGACTGCAGGTGATCGATCAGGCCGGTCCACGACGCAGGAGCGGCACCCCACTCCGCGTCGACCAGACCCCGACTGGTCATGTACCGGGTCGCCCAGGACTGGGTGGCTTTCTGCCGGGTCCACCAGGTCCACGCGCGCCCGGTGATCTCGACCACCAGGTCCCGCTCCCCCGCATCAACCAGCACCGGCCCCTGGTCGGCGGTGGTCGTCTCGCGATCCGCACCCCCCGGAGCGGGGCCGGCCACGACGTCGCCGTCGGCCCGCGGCTCGCCCGGTTGCCCGGTCACGTGCACGACCGTCGCACCAACCGGGGCGCCGTCTGTGTTCGCGCCGTCCGTGGCCAGGGTGGTGGGCGTGCTGGTGTCCCAGAGGAGCTTGTCGGTGGTATCGGGTGCGGTCGTGATCCAGGCGGGCAGTCCCCTCTCAGCGTGGTCGCGGGTGCGGGGTAGGCCGATGCGGTAGTACAGGACCTTCGCGATCGACTTCGCGTCCCCGAACCCCGTCCCGGCCGCGCGACGGACCACGGTCTCCGGGTCGGTGCCGGCGGCCTCGTGCATGGACAGCCGTTTGGCCAGCACCGGCCAGACCTCGTCCGCGAGCACACGGTCTGCCATCCGCTCGGGCAGCGCCGACCGGACAGCCTGGGCGAGGCGGCCGATGCGGTCGGGCTCGAGGAACGTGAGGTAGGCGTCCTCGTACTCGGGGACCAGGCGAGCCAGGGAGTGCGCGTGATCCCACTCGTCCTCGATCACCCTCGACGCGGACATCTCTTCGCCGTCCCGGTCCAGGACACCCTTGAGCGCGTTCAGGACCGCGCGCTCCCGGTCGGGTTGGCGGTGGGGGTCGAGGTCGAGGACGTCATCGGTCTCCACGTAGACCCGGTTGAAGTCAGCGCCCCTCGTGATCGCTGTGTAGAGCTCGTTGCGGGTCATGCCGACGCCGACCATCGCGTGACTGGTGACGACGGTCATGCCCTGAACCCGGTGGATGGTCGCGGCGTACCCGAGCTCGACATGCGCGGTGACGTAGTCCGCGGGAAGGGTGACCGTGGCCCCGGTGTCCAGGTGTCGGGCTTGCAGCGCACCGTCCGTGTCGCGGGCGGTCACGCGCCACAGGTCACCGTTCTTGACCCAGCCGCGGGCCCAGTCGATGTGCCCGTCGTCGTCCTCGGCGTGCAGGTGACGGTTGTTCAGCCGGGTCACGATCACGTCCCCGACCCCGGCGCGGTTCTCGTCGTGCAGGACCACGCCGTCGTCCTCGACCTCCCCGCGGTTCACCCGGTGCAGGCGTGCCCTGGCCGAGAGTTCGGTGACGAGGGTGTTGGTCGCGGCGATCATGATCGTCTTGCGGCCCGTATCGGAGTCGGTGATCCAGTTCGCGAACATCTCCTCCGCCATCGCCGCCGCCGACCCTCCCTGGGTACGGCGGCCGGTGATGTAGAAGTCCAAGCCCCGGTGGTCACCCTCGCGGACCTGCAGGGACGCGTCGGCTTCGCCGGGGGTGCGGAAGCGGTGGATGTGCGTCAGCTCGACCGCCCCGGCCTGCTGGGTGATCAGCCGCAGGGCACCACCGGCGGCGACGGCGCTGAGCTGGGCCGGGTCCCCGAGCAACCGGACGCTTCCGCCAGCGGCCTGGGTGATGGTCAGGACGTCGGCCAGGGCGAGGGTTCCGGCAAGGCTGGCCTCGTCGACCAGCACCACTGTGCCGGGCTCCACCGTCAGGCGTTCCCGGAGACGTTGCCCGCCGGCTCCATGGTTGGCCAGGAGGAACATGTCGAGGGTGTCTGCCGTGGTCCCGTTGCCGAGGTCCGCGCCGAGGACCTCGGCGGCGGCGGCCGACGGTGCCAGGGCGATCAGTTTGCCGCCGGAGTCCTGGACCGCGTCCGCGAAGGCGCACATGGCGGTGGTCTTTCCGGTACCGGCCGGGCCGATTCCCGCTGCGAGCACGGTGCTGGCCGCGAAGTGCGCGACCAGGTCCCGCTGCCCGGCGTTCAGGACCCGACCCCGGTCGACCCGGACCCGTTCGACCGCGTCCTCCACCGTGCCTGGGTCGATGACCAGGCCACCAGGGGTGCGGGCGGCGGCCAGGAGCTGGTCTTCGGCTTCCAGGACCGCCAGCGAGGTGTACTTGGTGGAGCCGTGCACGAAGTAGACGCTCTCGCCGTCCTTGCGGCGCATCACGTCCGGCGGCTCGTTCACGTCCGGCGGTGTGACCTGCAAGCTCGCGGCCACCGCGTACCCGGAGATCGTCGCAGCCAACGCGAGCAGATCCGTCCCGGTGGGGGCGTACTCCCGGGCCAGGCGGGTCGCCTCGGCCTGCAGGTGGTATGTCGTCCAGGTCGAGCGCTTGCCCGCGACGTTCGTCAGGCAGGCGTCGACCAGGTCCCCCTGGGCCAGCACCTGTCCGGCCAGTTCCGCGAGCACGGTCTGGCGTCGTGCGGGGCTCGTCCACCGCAGCGGTCGGAAGACCTGGGCGTGGGGCCATACGGTCGCGAGCCGGCGGACGGCGTCCGTGACGTCTTGGGCTGCCCAGCGGGCGATCCCGCGCCCGGCCAGGTCCTGCGCGACAGCGGCCCACAGGTCACCCGGCTCGTCCACCACGACCCGGCCCTCCTCAAGCTCGGGTCGCAGAGCCGTGGTGAGCATGCCGGTCACCGCCGCCCGGCCACCCAGGACGCTCGCGGCGACGACCGCCCACTGCGGCAGCCGGTCACGCAGCCCGACCGGTACCCCCTTGCCCGGCCGGGTGTCCAGGTTGGCCTGCTGCGTCAGCCCGAACGCGGCCTCCGTCGCCGGCTCATGCCCATGCGTGGCCCGGTACGCGGCCCGCAGACTCTCGTACGACTCCACGATCGCGGCCCGCCGCCGCGAGAACGCATCCCGCAACACCTTCGGGACACCGACGACCTCCCGCACACCCTGCTTGCCCCAGCCCCGGGACTCGGTATGGAACACGACCCCGAGCCGCTCGACCAACAGCTGCTCGATCCGCGTGTTGTACCGCTCAGAGGCCGCGACCTTCAGCCCCAGCAGCACCCGCCCGTCCAGGGCCCGCCACCCACCGTCCACGCCGAGGACCTTCGTCGCTACGGCGACATGGGTATGCAGGTTCGGGTCGCCCGTGCGGGAGTCGAGATGGTCGAACGCGACCGCCGTCAGACCATGGGTATCGATCTGCCGCACACCACTCGCACCGCCGCGGGTGAGCGCGGCCTCGGACTCGATCCACGCCAGCGTGTCCTGCCACGCATCGGTGTGCGCTCTCGTGATCGCCTCCCGCGTGGCCGGGTCACCCAGACCCCACAGCACGCTGACGCTCTTGGACGGGGTGAACACCAGGTCATACCCCGCCACCGCACGCCGCGGCTGCCCGCCCCGCTCAGCCAACCACCGCGCCACCTCGTCATCGCTCAACGGACCACCACCCTCGGCTCCGCCTTTCCGTGTCGCCAGGGCACGGCCCACCTCCCAGCGGAGCCGGTCCCGCTCGACACCCGGCTCCGGCGGACGATCGTTCTCACGAGCAAACCGAGCGAACACGGCCTCCAACCCAGCCCGATACCCGTCATCCTCCGCGCTCTCGAAGACCGGGAACGCCCGGCCCAACGCACCCGCGCGGGCCGCGTCCTTCGTCGAGGCACCGCGGGCCAAGGCCTCGAGCTCCAGCCGGCCCGCATCAGGGTGGCGGCCCTGCCCGAACAACGACTTCATCTGCCCCTCCAGCACCCGGCCCGAGACCCCGAGCTGCTCCACCCCGGTGCCGACCCACCGGCCAGGCGGGTTCCCGTGCTGCATGTAGTACTCCGTCAACGACACCCCGCGACCGCGCGGCACGTCCCCCGACGCGACCTGCTGCGTCAGGTACGTGTACCCGCTACCCGCGCTCAGCACATGGACCGTCATCATGTCCCCCACCCCCTCCCAGGCCAGGGCTGGAACGGCTCAGCTCGGGGCTGATTTCTGGACCGCTCACAGCGTTGTGCACTAGGTGTGTGGCCCTCGTCGGGGCGGTCCGCGGGACCCACTGTCCGGCGATCGCTCGCCTGCCGTGGTCGCGCATTCGCGACGCCGTGTCGGTCGTCGCGTGGTGTGCATCGTCGTCTGCCAGTCCGCCGACGCACTGCTAGCAGGCGGTGTCCTGCCGCCTGGCACCAAGGAGATGCGAGTGTGTGTCCCCCTGGGCCGCGGGCGTGCCAAGAACCTCCTCCCCGACGGGATAGGCGGACTCTTGGTGTCTGTCTGCCAAAGCCCCATGGCACGATCGGCGCATGGAGTTCGATCCGATTGGACAGACTGACGACACAATGTGCCTCAGACACATCACAGACCGGCACCTTCTGCGCCGTGTCGAGCAGTTCGCGACAAGCGGCGCCTGCACGATCTGTGTGACGGCGAGCGGACAGGTGATCAACTTGGAGCACCTGGCGCAGGTCGTCTACGACTTTGCTGAACGCACATACGACCACGACGGGTTCAGGATCGAGGGGGAACAGCTCCAGTCCCCCATGGACACAGAGGAGATCGTAGAGCGCCTGCTCGCCGACGCTATCGAACCCGCCGTGCTCGACCCCGTGGCCGGTCTGATGGGGGGACTCATTCATGAGGAGTTGGACTGGTTCGAGCCGTTCGACATGGACCACAATGCAGGTGTCGAGTTCGAGTGGGATGACTTCGAACAGAGCATCAAGCACGAGTCGCGGCTGCTCTCGCCCGCAGCTGGCGCGCAGCCTGAGACAGCACCGGAGAGGAACCACGAATTCGTGCGCTCTCTGCTGGTGTTTGCCGAGAAGCGGGCCGGGCTGGTTCGCGCTATTGGCAGAGGCACGGAACTGCATCGCGCTCGCATCGAGCGCGATGCTCGCAAGCTGGAACGAGATGCACGCGAATCACCTGCCGGCACGCTTGGACCTGCGCCCGCAGAACGAGTGAGTGCTGGGCGTATGAACGCTCAAGGTGTGCCCATGCTGTATGTCGCTCAAGACGTAGAGACAGCATGTGCCGAGGTGGCGTCGCACAGCCCTTACGACGAGGCAGTGGTGGGGACGTTTATCCTCCAGCGGACCTTGCATATTCTCGACCTGACACTGGTGCCGCCACCTCGGAGTGTCTTCGATGACACCATCGAGGAAGGTGATAATCGCCTGAACTCCCTAGGGTTCTACAGAGATCGGATTACACGCCCCGTCATCTTGGACGGGAATCACCCGGTGGACTACGTGGCGTCGCAAATCTTGACCGAAGCGTTCCGCTGGTGGACATCCCCACGACTTGACGGCATAGCGTATCCATCACGCGTTCGCGAAGGCGGGACGAACATCGTGCTGTTCTTTGGAGACCCCATCTGGTTTGAGACAGTCGGCGAGACGAAATCCCGCCTAACTCGATACCAACGGCACGATAAGCATGGTGCTGAAGATCCGCTATTCGTCATCGACCACAAGACCGTTCGGCGGTATCGGGTGAACCGCGCTCTGACGGTTGAACGCTCCGTGCTCTGACGGCGGTGGGTCTGCCCTTTTACTGACTCCAACGCACTTCCGGTGACTGTCGGCGTCAGGCCGCGTCGGCGGCCGCCGGCCCGCTGCCGTCAGAGTGTGGACTGGTGGCAGCCGGACCCAAGGGCTACGACCCGACCGGCTTGGAGTGCTCGTTCGGGGCGGCGGGCCTGCGGACGAGAGATGCCGCAAACGGGTGCAGAACAGGGGCGGACCCGGCCGCGAATCTGCGGGAAGCGGCTACCGGTCGCTCAGGGATAGTTCGAACCAGCCGGGCCGTCCCTGTCTCCGTCTCCGGTGCCGCTGCGCACGGCGGCCACTGCCATCCCCGCGAGAGTGAGGCAGCCAAGCTTCCAGGGCCGCCGACTCGATGGCGCGCATCGTGACACCGAGTGCCGGATGGGATCGGTGCGCGTCTCATCCATCGGCCGTTCTACGAGGTCCTGGCCTCGCACCGCCCCTGTTGCGCTCCGCAAGCGGTTCCCGGCGATCACCCGCAGGTTCACCCGCACTTGCACCAATGAAGTGCGTTGACCGTGCATAGCCTGGGATCCCATAGGCGCCGGCAGCGACAGGGCAGCCACACCGCTCACGAGGAGAGTCGTACGCGTGTCCCAGCTCGCTGCCTTGTGAGCGTCTGACGCTGGTTTAGTAACAACAGAACACCATAGTTGACGATGCGCGACTTGCGACCGTCCACCAAGATTCGCTAGGGGGGAGCGCTCGTATGCAGGTGAAATGCCTAGAGATCGCCAACTTTCGCAAGTTGGAGTCCGTCCGTATCGACCTGTCCGACCAGACCACCCTGCTGGTCGGCGCTAACAACAGTGGCAAAACCAGTGCCATGGACGCCGTCAAGCAGTTTCTGGGGAAAGACTCATTCAAACTGTCCGACTTCACCCTCTTTCACCTCTCGCGCATCCGCGAAATCGGCGAACGCTGGGAAGCGGCGGCCACGCCCACCACTCCAGGGAAAACACCACCGCCGCAACCAGGTGACGAGTTCCAGACGATAGCCGAGTGGTCGAGTTTTCTTCCACAACTCGACATCTGGATCGAAGCCGCCGAGCACGAGCTGTACCGAGCCCCTGAACTCCTGCCACTCCTTGACGAGTACTGTGGCGGCGTCGGCGTGAGGCTCCGACTTGAACCCAACAACATCCCACACCTCGTGAAGAACTACTTGAAAGCTCGCGAGGCCGTGGAGCTCACGCGCAGCGCGGAGGCTGAGGAGTCGAAGAGACCTCGCCTGAGGCCGATGAACTTGGTCGAGTTTCTCGAAGCCAATATCGGGACGTACTTTGGCGTCAGCGCGTACAGGCTGGACCCGCATCAGGTGGCGGGCAAGATCAACTTCGCCGGCAACTCGGTGGGTGGACCACTCGTGCCTCTGCCTGAGCCGTCCGCTGCGCAACCTCAACGCCTCAGCGAGGACAGCGAGCCAATCGCACGGTCGGTCCTCAACAAGCTGATCCATGTCGACGTCATCGATGCACAGCGCGGGCTTCAGAACGACGAATCTGCTGTGACACTTTCGAGCAGCATTGCTTCCTACTACAAGGAACATTTGGACTTCGCGAAGCACCCGACCCCTCACGATCTCGAAGCGATTCGTGCCACCCAAGATGCGTCGAAGATCTTCGACGAGCGTCTGCAGGAAGTATTCCGCCCGCCACTGGCAGAGGTGGCTCGCATGGGCTACCCGGGCACGGCGAATCCCGAGCCACTCATAAAGACCAACATGCGCCTGACTGACGGGCTTGTACATGAGTCCGTGCTGCGTTACCGCGTCGGAACCCCGAGCGATGATCAGGATGCAGCCCTATTCGAACTATCCGAAGGCCTCAACGGACTCGGCTATCAAAACCTGGTTCTGATGATCTTTCGCCTAATGAGCTTCCGGGACCGGAGGCTTCGGCTCGGCAAGTCGGGAATAGCAGCCAACGACTCGGCCGTACTGGTTCCGATTCACCTGGTACTTGTGGAGGAACCGGAGGCGCACCTTCATGCCCAGGTGCAACAGGTTTTCATCAACCAGGCATACTCCACTCTGACCACTCGCCCGGCAGAGGACCGCTACGCCGACCTGACAAACCAACTCGTGGTCAGCACGCATTCGAGCCACATCGCCCATGAGCTCGAATTCGATCGAATTCGCTATTTCTGTCGCGGCATGCCTGTCGAAGACAAGCCGGTCCCCACCACGGTCGTAAAGAGCTTGGCACGCGTATTCGGCAGCGACGACGAGACAGCGCGATTCGTGAAACGCTACCTTAAAGTCAACCACTGCAACCTATTCTTCGCCGACGCGGCGATCCTTCTGGAGGGCGCTGCCGAGCGAATCTTGCTGCCGTCCTTCGTCACCAACGCGCATCCCAAGATCGCACAGTGCTTTGTCGAGTACCTTGAAATCGGCGGAGCTCACGCACACCGGCTCAAGGGGCTTCTGGTGGAGCTCGCGATCCCAACTCTTGTCATTACGGACATCGATGCGACTGACGAGGACGGCAAGAAGGCCCGTCCCCAGCGTGGTTCTGGTCAGACGACCGGCAGTGACGCCTTGAAAAACTGGCTGGAGGCTTCGGCCTCGGTCGACGACCTGCTGAGCCTGGCTGGAGAGAGAAAAGTCTCGCGTGGACCAACTCGCGTTGGCGTCCGGTTCGCCTACCAGATAGCAGTCGACGCCCACCTCAAGGGCACCGAGCCAGTGGAGATGCTACCCAGCACATTTGAGGACGCCGTTGTCATCGAAAACCTAGAGCTCTTCGCCAGTACCACCGGCACTGGCCTATTCGGGAAGTTCTCCGCGACAGCCAAGGCCGCCGCCGAGGCGGGTGATCTGTCTACGGTTGCTAAAGCCCTCTACGAAAGTATCCAGAAGGGCGACAAAGCTAAGTTTGCCCTCGAAATGCTCCTATCCATCGAAGACGAAAAAGCCGTTGTGGTCCCCGGTTATATCGCTGAGGGTCTACGGTGGCTCGAGTCAGAAGTAAGCAAGCTACCACTGCTACCGAGCGCCGACGTCTCGGGCACTGGCGCAGCGGCGACGGGCCAGGCATGACCCTGACTAACGCACTCGACGAAATCAGCAGTTCGGTTAGCCTCAAAGCCCCGCAATCCTTCTTCCTCTACGCCGGCGCCGGCGCCGGCAAGACTGCACAACTGGTGTCGGTCCTCGGGGACGCGGCGAACAGGTGTGGACCAGCACTGCGTGCGAGAGGATCACAGTTTTGCGTTATCACCTACACCAATGCCGCCGCCGAGGAGATCCAGGTCCGCCTCGGCCGTGATCCGCTGGTACAAGTGTCGACCATTCACTCATTCTCTTGGGAACTAATCCGACCATTCACCAAGGACATCGCAACCTGGTTGCGAACGCGTCTCCAGCGAGACCTTGCCGACCTGGCAGACGCCGAGGCGAGCGGACGAAGCGGCACTCGAGTAAGCGAGCGGCGCCTCCACAACATCGAGCGGAAGACGTTGCGGCTGGAAACGCTTGCCGAGGTACGTCAATTCAGATACAGCCCTTTACAAACTTCACCAACTGCGCACGGCCTAGCGCACGCCGAAGTACTGCAGGCTGCTGCGCATCTTCTCTCAGAGAAGCCCGTCCTTCAGGAACTATTGATCGGCCGATTCCCGTTCCTGTTCATCGACGAGGTCCAGGACACGAACAAGGTTTTTATGGATGCTATTCTTGCGGTTCAGATCGCACATTCGACCCGCTTCTGCGTCGGACTATTCGGCGACACAATGCAACGGATCTATGCGGACGGAAAGGAGCGCCTCGAAGAGGCGATCGGACCTGAGTGGAAACGACCGGCGCTTGAAGTCAACTTTCGCTCCACCCAACGGATCGTCCAACTCGTCAACAGTATCCGCGCAGACGGTGACGGCCGAACTCAGACAGCTCACTCGGCAAACACCGGGGTTGTGCGTCTGTTCATTGCAGACGAAGAATCTGAAGACAGGGCCGAGTTCGAAACGCAAGCACGAACCCACATGGCTTTGTCAGCAGACGATTCCGATTGGTCGTCGGCAACATCGGTCAAGACGCTAATTCTCGAGCACTCATTAGCCGCCGCAAGACATGGGTTCGCCGAATTCCTTCAGGCCTTTAAGGACAACACGCGACTACGTCAGGAGATCTTCGGGCGCGACCAAGGCGGGTCCGCAATTGTAAACTTTCTCGGAACACAATTCTTGCCACTCGTACGAGCCATCGCAGGCCGGGATAATCTGAAAACCGAGAGAATCCTTCGCTCGCACTCGCCCCTGCTTGCCGCCGAGACAGACGCGCGCAACCCGGAAACACGAGCCCGGCTTGTCGCTGCCGTGCGCCGTGCAGTCACCGCCGTGCGCGACGCAGCGGTTTTTGATGGTGAGCCACTCCTGTCGCCGCTGACTGCCGTACACCGGTCTAAGCTTCTTGCCCTGCCGGACGTGCTCGCGTACATCATCGACCATTCGGGGCCCACCTCCTCCGGTGTCGAGGACGAGATCGATCGAGACAGCGCGCTGGAATCGTGGCGACTCGCGGTCGGCGTCGACCTGAGACAATTTGAGCGCTTCTATGAGTACATCCTGGGGAGAGCTCCGTTCGACACGCATCAAGGCGTGAAAGGTCTGGAGTTCCCGCGCGTAATGGTAGTGCTCGACGACAAGGCAGCCGGGGGATTTCTATTCCGCTACGGGAAGCTATTCGGGACGACCCCTGAGTCCAAGACCGACCAAGAAAACGCCGCCGCCGGACGCGAGACGGCCAGCGAACGGACCCTGCGCCTGTTCTATGTTGTCTGCAGTCGCGCTAGAGATTCGCTGGCAGTCGTGCTCTACACCTCCGATCCCCAGGCTGCAAGAACTGCTGCGATTCGTCGCGGGTGGTTTACCGAGGACGAGATAGTCCTAGAATCTGGCGGCGTTTCTGGAATGCCATAAGGGCTTAACAGACCGCTGTACCTAGACGTTCGCCTTTCTGACCCGACACATGCCGGATACGACCCGCTGAAATGATCCCGGCGCACTCCGGGCGCTCTCCAGAAACGGGCGTGCGAGGCCTGCACCCACACCCCGTTGGGCATGCCTGCGGCAGCCCGCGCGCCGATCGCGACCTCCTCGAGCGAACTGTTCGCCGCCTGCCACGCTGGCCCGCATGGGACTGAGAACCCTCGTCCACGCGGTCGACCGACGCATCCTTGCTAGTGCCCCAGCCCAGCTCGACCACTATTACCGCCAGTGACACGCTTCCCTGGGACTACGACTGACGGGTCACCGAGGCGACACGCATCCCAGGTCCCCTTCGCCGAACAGCGCGTCCCGGTTCGCCATGACGAACCTTTGACCCGCAGGGCGAGCCTTCGACCGTGCTCCTCTGCCAGCCGCCGTTGACGGAGGCATCTGGGCCGGCCCTTATTGGCCCTAACTTCCGCCAACCTGGCCCTAGTTAGGGCCAATAAGGGCCAGTCCCGACCCCACACGGACCCACTCCAGCATTACAATAAGACCAGGTCAGCGGCCGTTTTCGGCCGTTTGACCCGCATCATTCGATCGCCACCCGGCAAGGCTTCCAAACTAATTACGCGGGTTCGATTCCCGTCGCCCGCTCAGAGTGCGAAAGCACAGGTCCTGGGCTTGAACGAGTGGTACGCAGCGCTGCTGGTAGCGGCAACCGCCTCCGCCCCGGCGTCGCTGGCGCGCGGCGATGGGCACTATTCGTCGGAGGGTGACCTTCCGCTGTCCGCGACAATCGAATAGTCCGGAATCTCTTCAAACCCGTGCACCACGCGCACCGCTCCGGGCTGCATAGCTGACCGGTTAGGCATGAGGCCGCGGAGACGGTTACCACACCAGAATGCCGCCGTAGCCACTCGCTCGTCAGCCATGAATACGAGCCCAACGGAGGAGTCTTCACGGCAACTTGGGCACCGAGAATGCTCGATGGACTGCGGGGCTGCACGTCACCCGGCCCGACGGCGACGGCTGATGGTGATGTCGCCCCAGGAGGGCCGCTTCGTCATCGCCCGCGGCGGCACCATAAGGCACGAGCCGGGCGGCGGCCACATCATGTTCATGAACGTCGAGGACCCCGTCAGCCCAGGCGAGACCGTAGACCTCACGCTCGCCTTCCAGGGCGGATCGGCCATGGACGTCGCTCCACGCGCGAACCGGCCCCGGACCGGGTCGCCGTGACGCCGACATGCGCTAAGTTTCGGTGTCCTACCTGCCCCTTTGTCGATGGAGCATGATGCGCCGCCTGATCATCACGTCGCTGGTTCTGCTGCTCGCGAGCGGATGCGCAGGCGTCGCGGACGGCGCGCCAGAACCGGCCGCGCCGACACCTCGGACGTCCGCGCCGGCGGCCGCGCCGGCCTCCGCGCCGCCGTCGGAGCCGGCGCGCCTCGGTGCCGAGGAGGCCGCCGTCCGGTACCTGGAGATCGTCCGGCCGTACAACGAGGCGCTCGAGGCGCTGGAGGCGGCGATCAACACGGGGCAACCCGTCGACGTGCAGCGGGAGCAAGCCACGGCGACCTTGACAGCGCTGCGCTCGGAGGTCAAGGCGCTGCGCGGAGCGCGGTGGCCGGCCAAGGTCGAACCGCACGCCCTGAGCCTGGCCGACGCGGGTGAGCGGGCGGTTCCGTCGTGGGAGGCGGCTACCGCCGCGGCGACGCCCGAGGACATGGTCACCGCTGTGCTGGCCGCGCTGGAACATGACGATCAGGCCGCTGCGGACTCGATTCGCCAGCTGCTGTCTCTCGACCAGTACGACGAGGGCGACTACTCCTCGTAGGAACGTCGGCCCACCTGCAACCCGTAGACGTTGGCCCGACCGGGCCGCTCCCCCTGGAACTCCCGCGAGCAGGCACCCGCCGGAGTTCCGGGGCGGGCGCCACACCGAGGGGCGACCCATGGGCTGTCGCGGGTTGGTCAGCTCGTTGTCACCATCGCCGGTGACGTGAATTCCTTTGCGGGCGGCGGGGAGCTGAATCCTTTTGCGATCAACCAGATCGGCAGCAAACTCCGTCATTCTGAGCACCGGATACCAGATGGCCAGCCGCTGGTTGACGGTCTTCAGGACCGGGTACATCAGGAGGCCGATGCCTACGACGGCAAAGCCGAAACACATCATGAGCAGGACACCGACCGTCAGAGGTGCCCTCTCGGTGGCGCCGTCCACAAATGCTTGGATCAGTGACGTTCACGACCATCAGCACGAGGTCCGGGAGCAGCCCTGCGGCGGCGACCAGAGACTCCTCTCCGGACGACGCCGAGCCCACGACCTCGAACCCGGGGGTCTCCCCGACCACCGAGGTCATGGCGTGCAGGAACGCCGCCTGATCGTCAACTGCCAGCACCCGCACGATGGTCACCTCCAGCACACCTCCGGGGTCGATTCTGGTAGCCCGGAGAGCCGACCGGCAGGGGGTCAGCCACACGTCGGTCGGCGGGCAGCACGAATCGGCGTCTACGTGTGAGAGCTGGTCCAGAGCCCGGCGACCGCGTCGAACTGCCTGACGACGGCGGCGATGAGGCCGTCATCAGCCAACACGCTTGCCACAGCGTCGCGGGTGGGTATCTGCGCGCCCTCCACCCAGGACCACAACTGCGCGAGCTCCGGACCCAGCGCGGGCTCGATCTCGCTCCAGCGCTGGGCAGCCCGAAGGCGATCGGTGGTCCAGATATTGTCGTGCACGCTGACCATTCCAGCGACGGCGAGAAGGGTCTTGCGCGCCACGCGCCTGCCGAGCGTCTCGATGTCCACGCCGGGCGTCGTCAGCTGGTCCTGCCACCTGCGCCAATGCCGGCCGACGTCGCCGTTGAAGCCCCGGGCCGCCCGAGCGTCAGCGCGAAAGTCAGGTAAACCGGCGGACACGTCTGTTCCCGTCAGGTGGACGCAGTAGTGGCGCAGGAAGACCTTGTTGCCGTACGCCTCGTCGGTATCGCCCTGGAGGTCGCTCGACGTCATTCCGGCAACCTCAACGCCCCGGCACACCAGGGGAAATCGGTCGGTGAGGTACGCGCTCAGCTCGGCTGCGTGTGGGTAGTTCACGCAGAGAAGGTCGACGTCTGAAACACCCGGGCGGGCGGTCCCGTTGGCGACGGACCCGTAGACGTAGAGCGTCGCGTCGGCGTCGCCTACTGCTGCTACCGCAGCCGACAGGATCGGTTCGAAGATCGACGGCACACGGTCGCGGTGCGCGCCGGTGCGAATATCGCCGGTGGCGGTCACGCCCTCGTCAGGGTCTGTCACGATGCCGGCGTCTCCACGGCCGCAGTCTGTCAGCCTCGTCGGTCTCACGTCGCACGATTACCAGGTCGCGAGGCGAGTCACGACGAGCCAGTGGCGGCGCCCTGTGGCAGCGTGTCGGCATGAGGCCCGCACTGCACCGCAGTCCCGGGCGCGATCCGCAGGCCGCCGGAGCAGCGCGAGGGACCGCGAGTCGCGCGCGCCGCCTCGTACGCGCTGTGCTGACTGGAGTCGCGACCGGCGTCGCCGTCGTCGCCATCGCCCTTCTGGTGCGCGAGCAGTGGCCGCCGCTCGTCCAGCTCGACGAGCGCGCCGTGACCGCGGGGACAGCGCTCGCCGCGTCGCACCCTGAGCTGCTGCGCACGCTCGTCGTCTGGCAGTGGGTCTTCCTCGCGGCGCACCTGCTTGTGCCTGTCGCCGCACTCTGCCTCGTCTACTGGTGGCGCACCGGCAACGCCACGCGCACCTGGTGGGCGCTGTCGACGATCCTTGCGGCCTGGGGGCTGTCCAATCTGCTGAAGGAGCTCGTGCGACGCACCCGACCCGTGCTGGACCAGCCCGTGGAGAGCGCGGACGGCTTCTCGTTCCCGTCGGGGCACGCCGCGAACACGGCGGCGATGACCACGGCGCTGGTCGTGCTCGTGTGGCCGTCGCTCAGATCGCGGGCCCTGCGGGTTGCTGCGGTGGCGGGGGCGGCGGTGCTCACGGTCGCCACGGCGGTCGACCGGGTCATGCTCGGCGTCCACTACCCCTCCGACGTGGTGGCCGGCATCCTCTTCGGGGTCGGTTTCGTGCTGGCGTCGTACCTCGCCTACCGGCACTGGCCGACGCCGCGCCCCGAGCCGGGTACGGCGTCCTGATGCTCGACCTCGATCGGTGGGCGGACGACACGTCGACACCGAGAGGGCACGAGGTACGGCGCGATCTGGGCCTGCGAGTCGGGGTCCCGGCAGCCGTGTGGTGGGTGGTCGTCGTCGGGCTCGGCCTCCTGCTCGCCGGCCCGCTGGTGGGGTTCAAGGACCGGGAGACCGCGGTCAGCGAATGGTTCGTCGAGCAGCGTACGGCGACCCTCGACACCCTCACCGAGGTGTGGAGTGCGATGGGGACCACCGAGACGATCATCGGGATCTGCCTCGTCGTGTCCGGCGTCGTCTGGTGGCGAACCGGGCAATGGTGGTACGCGGTGGTCCCGGCGATCGCGGTGGCCATCCAGGCGGGGGTCTTCATGCTGGCGGCGCTCGTCGTGAGCGCCGAACGCCCCGAGGTGGAACAGCTCGACCCGGCACCACCGACGTCGAGCTTCCCGAGCGGCCACTCCGGCGCCTCGATAGCGCTCTACGTCTCGCTTGCGCTGATGGCCCAGCGGATCGGGCACACGTGGCTGCGGGTGTGTGTGACCGTCGTGCTGCTCGTGCTGCCCCTGCTCGTCGTCTACTCCCGGCTGTACCGGGGGATGCACTATCCGAGCGACGTCGTCGTCGGGGTGCTCAACGGCCTCGTGTGCGTTGTCATCGGGTGGTACTGGCTGCGGCGGACGCCACTTCGTGTCGAGGACGGCGACGGCTGAGTACAGGTCCTCGGCGAACGCGGGTGCCGCCCAAGGACCAAGCACGACCTCCGTGCCCCGCTCGTCGCTTCTCTCGTTCTCCGTCGATGCACCTCAGACAGGTCAGCCTCCGTGAGCAAGCTGCAGTGTCAACCGGACTTCCCAGCCCTCAACTCCCGGCACGAGTGCCCCTGGGATGTCAGACCAGCCCGGCCGTCCCGCTTCCCGCCACTCTTCGATCCATCCAGTGAGAGTGCGTGCCGCATCGGCGTCATCCGAGGTGACCAGTTCGCTGTCCGTGAGAAAGGCGGCGCCGTCCTCGTTGGCCGCACCGATGCTGGTGAAGCGATCTGAGAGCCCGGCGGTAGCCAGTTCGGCCGGGACAGTGGCGTACAGCCAAGCCCTGAAGTCGTCGAGTTCCTCCGCCGCCTCGAGCGGCGTGTCCGACACATCAGGCGCGGACCTGAGCCAGTCCAGCACCAAGCCGAGCGCCCCGGGGACCTCGCGTGGGGCCAGGCTACTGATCCACCACGGTTCGGCATCGTCGGGAGCGTGGGATGCCGCGACGTAGCGGAGCGGCAGCCCGAAGACGGTGACAGGTTCGGGGTGCATCTCGATGTACCCACCGGACCGCACCGCAACGATCCTGGGACGCCCGTCGGTCACTGTGATGGCAACGATCGCGTGCGCAGTCGCGAGCTCCGCGACCTTGGCCGGCGCCACGATGACGGCGTCCCGCGCAATCTGGTCGATCCAGGACGACGGGATCACGTGCGGGGTCGCCCAGGCCACGACACGGTCGTAAGGCGCTCCGACCGGATCACCCGCGTAACCATCACGGTTGCTCACCGTCACGGTCGTGACGCCGGCCGCTTCCAGGCGAGCCTGCGCCCGCGGTACCAGGTCGGCGAACACCTCGACCGACCTCACCAGTCCGCTTGGGCCGACAAGGTTGGCGAGCAGCCCGGCCGTGTAGCCGGAGCCTGTGCCGATCTCCAGCACGCGGTGTCCGGGCCGGACGTCGAGGTCTTCGAGCATCCTCTGGATCGACGCGATGCTGGAGGACTGAGGGAGCGTGGAACCATCCAGCTCGGTGACGAAGTGGTCGTAGTCGACAGCGGCGACGGCATCGGCAACAGCGGCGGTCATGGGTGGCTCCTTCGAGTCCGGGCAGGGATCGTCATGGTGCGCAGAAAAGAAGAGGTGGTCACGGGTTCGTCGACCGGAGCGCCATCGGCCCCGACCCAAGCGTGGAACGTGCACGGGTGGACCTGCGCGCCGTGGCACCACACCATGGCGCGCCCTCGCAGAGCAGCCACCCACGCCGTGGTCAGTGAGATCTCGAGACAACAGCACCGTTCGAGTCACGCGCAAAGGCTGTGGTGCGGGAACGTTGCCACGGAATCCTCTCGGGGTCCGGTCGTGTCAGTGGCTGCGGATACCGTCCGGCCCATGACAACGACGGGACACGCCCAGGTCGATGCGTTGCTGGCAGTGATGCCGGCTGACGCCGGACACGACGAAGGGTTTGACTGGCCGACCGTGGAGGCGTCGCTCGGCCACCCGCTGCCCTCGGACTACAAGTCCTTCATGGGCGTGTACGGCTCGGGCTCGCTCCCTGGGCTCAGCATCGAACCTCCCGCGCGACCGGACGAGTACCGCTACAACAGCGATGGCATGGCCGATGAGACGGCAAACCTTCGGTACACCTTCGAGGAAGACCCACTCGACAGCGACCCGATGCCCGAAGGGCTGGAGCGGGCGGAGCAGCTCGTGGCGTGGGGTGTCGGGCACGACGATCCCGATCTGTACGGGTGGATCATGACAGGCGAAGATCCGGACACGTGGCCCGTGGTGGTCTGGCGCCGCCACATGACTCCGGATCTGGTGCGCTTCGATATCGGGATGGTGGAGTTCCTCCGCCGCCTCGTCACCGCGGACCTCGACGAATCCCCGGGAAGCAACGACGAGGCGTGGGGCAATCGCGGACCGTTCGTCGGGTGGCGCGAAGGTTTGCGGAGGTCGGTTGCGGGGTTGGACGAATTCACCGCTCGCCCCCGTGCGGAAGTACTGATGGGTTCCTACGGCATGCCCGGGATCCAGCCATTGCCCGAGTGGCTCGCGGGGGTGCTGTCCGGACACGAGACACCAATCCGGCTGGCGGTCCACCTGCGGCTCGTGCACGACGTCGCCGTCCGGCTACTCGATGGGATAGACAAAGCCTTCCCCGACCTGGAGGTCGACCGTCGGGCGGTCGAGTTCGGTGCCGCGACGCACGACATCGGCAAGATCCTTCATCGGTCCGAGCTGACAGGCCCCGGTGGTGAGCACCGGGAAGCCGGGCGGCAGATGCTGCTGCGCATGGGGCACGACGAAAATCTCGCGCGATTCGCCACGACGCACGGATCCTGGGACGCACCCGACTGCCACTTGGAGGACCTGCTGGTCACGTTTGCCGACAAGGTGTGGAAAGGCGACCGAGTCAGCGCCCTGGAGGAGCGCATCGTCGGAGTGATCGCTGATCGCACCACAACCGACCGGCGGCAGGTTTACCAGTCGATCGACCGGCTCTGCGAGGACTTGGCATCCGGCGCCGATCAGCGGCTGGCGTTCCACGCCGCTGCTCCCGTAGACATTGGCCCGAACGGGCCGCTCGCAGCAATAAAAGGCTGATCGACTACCGAGTCCCCGCAAGGTCCCCGTCGACCAGGCCGACATCGACACCCCGCTCGTCCGCGAGCTGCTGGCCGCCCAGTTCCCGCAGCGGGCCGCGCTGCCGCTGGAGCGGGTTGACCCCACTGGACTGGTGAACGCGATCTACCGCCTCGGTTCCGACCTGTCGGTACGGCTGCCGCTCCGGCCCTCGACCACTGACGAGGCCGGCCGGGAGCAGGCAAAGCTTGCGGCACTCGCGCCGTTCCTGCCCGTGGCCATCCCTACTGTCGAGGCAATCGGCTCACCCACCGACTCGTGCCCCGGCGAATGACGCGACGTGGCTCCGCCGACGCGGGAGCGCGCTGTCCCAGACGCTGGGCTATCTGCGGGACTGCATGGACACCAACCCGGCACTGGCGAGCTACGCGCGGCACGTCATCGGCAAGGTCCTCACCCGGCCGGGTGCGTGATCTCGTCCCCTTGCGGGTCGTAGACCACCAGTTCGTGGAGCGCGGCCAGCTCGGCGATCAAGCCGACGACGTCGCTGGCCCGGACGCAACGGGACTTTGGTCCCTGGCCGAGCGGCCGTCGCGCAACGACACTGGATCGGTGCTCACCGCGACCACGGTGACGAAGATCCCACTGACCGACAGGACCGATGCATGAACCGCGCGTGGAAGGTCGCCATCGATCTGCTCGACACCGGCGGCGTCCTGCGGGACCACCCGATCAGCGCGGCCGACGTCGCCCGGTCCGCGCCGACCGGACCTTGGACCGAGCGTCCTGGGTACATCGGGCTCGGTCCGGACCAGGCGGTCCGTCGGATCATCGAGGAGTTGGCACGCGCGAAGTCGCTGGCCGATCAGCTGGCCAGCCGCCTGGGCCGAGCCACCGCGCCGTCGCCGCCCGCCTAGCTCTGAGCAGCCGCCAGATTGGCAGCGAGCCACCCGCTCGTGTTTCCGCAGTCGAAGTACCGGCCGCGAACAGGTTGGATCAGCGTGTCGTGGTCCTTCGCGTACTCGCCGATGGCGTCGGCTGCCGGGTACTCGCCGTTCTTCGCGGGCAGCAGACTGCGGAAGTACGGCAGAACGGCGGCCGGGAGGAGGGACCGGCTGATGTTGGCGTACGCCTCACTCGATCTCAGGGTCGTGGCTGAAGTAGTGCCGGACCTGACGACCGGCAATCACTGCCTTCTCGACCACTGCACGGTCCCTTCTCTCGTCATGATTCCGCTACGACTTTGTCGCTGACGGCTGGACCACGGATGGTCAGGCCCCGGGCTGGGTACTGAACTGCGACAAGAGCATGGGAGACCCCCGCGCCGACGGTCACCGCCTCCCCGGCCGCCACCGTGATCAGCGATCCATCGATCTCCACGTCGATGGCGCCCTCCAGCACGACGTACACCTCGTCGCTCGACCGATGGAGGTGGGCTCCGTCGTCGCCGAAAGGCTCGTCGACGCGCCAGTGCAAGACCTGGAGCCGATCCGAGCAGAAGCCGTCGTCCGACGGCGGCCGCGGGCCGGCGATCACCGTCAGCCGGCCCTCCAGCGAGATCTTGCTGAACGACATCGAGGCAGTCTGCCAGGTGTCCTGCACGTCACCACGCGACGATCCCGCTGGTCGGCCGCCATGCGTCTGCCCGTCGCAGCTCGCTCCGGACGATGTGACGGACGTACCGCAAGGTGTCCCGGATGGCGACCGGCTTGATGATCGGCCGCGGGTACAACCTGCAGACGTACTGCACCAAGTCACGGGACCACCCCGTCGCCAGGTACATGCAGTAAGCACAGGCGCCGCGCTCCAGTTCCTACGGATTGCCCAGCCATGAGGTCGCTGCGTCCACGGGTACAGTGCCGCATCACCGTCGCGGTCGGCGGCCACGACGAGGAAGCCGACGACGACCGGGGTCGGGACGTCAACATCGACGCGAACTGCCACCGATAGGTTGCGGACATGTCTGCACAGGTCGATCCCCTGGCGGGTCTGGACGAGGTCGAATGGGAGTGGCTCGTCCACGCGTACGGTTCCGCCAGGGACGTACCGCCCAACTTGCGTGCGCTGCGCAGCCGCGACGCACGGGTTCGGCACGACGCCCTGATGAGCCTCAGCAGCTCCGTGACGCACCAGGGCGGCAGGTACTCGGCGTCTGCTCCCGTTGCGCGATTCGTGGTGGAGCTCGTCCTGGCCCCGGACGCACTCGACCGCGAGAGGCTGCTCGAGTTCCTCTGCGCACTCGCGGTCGGGATCGACGACGACCGGCTGCCGGCTGGTGTGCCGATCTCCGAGTGGCGGGACGGCGCCGCGAGTCTCGAAGCAGAACGCGAGTCGCTGGTTGTTCACGCGGCCGAGTGGGCAGACCGCGAGATGAAGCGTGGGCCCGAGCGTGAGCTGTGGCTCCGCAATCCGTTCAGCGGCCTGACCCCGAGCCCGGACACGGTCGCTGCGTACGACGCGGTACGTGACGAACTACCCCGCCTGGTTCGATTCCTCGCCTCGAGACGGAGCGTCGAACGCACACGGGTCGCGTACCTGGTCGGCATGTTCCCGGAGTCCGCAACGGAGACCGTGCCACTCCTCGCCGACCGTCTCGACGTCGAAGCCGACGAGCACGCACTGACGTCGACTCTCATCGCGCACGGCCTGATTGCCAGCCCCTCCGAAACACTCGACTCTGTGGCACGGTTTCTCGACGATGAGCGGCCTCTGGTGCGCTGGGGTGCGGCAACGGCGCTCGCCCGAGCATCAGCAACGACCGACTCCGAATCACCAAGCCGCCAGACGATCAGGGCACTGATCGAGTCGACGGTGCATGAGGATGTTCCCGACCTTCGGATCCATGACGGCTGGATCGGGTCCTATGCCGCCAAGAGCCTGGCCTCGATCAGCCACTGGCTCACCACCAACGACATCAAGGAACTTGCCGATCGGCTTCCGCTCGCCACCTCCAGCTTCAACCGCGAGCAGTTGCTCGACACCGTCCTGTCCGCCGCGTTTCCAGGCACAAGCCCCGAAGCCGACGTGAGGCTGGACAATCTCATACCGGTACAACAACACGTCCTGCACGCGGTCCTGCCGATCTGGGAATCGAACGACTCGTGGCTGAGCGCGGTCCCAGGTGCCTTGGCCCGGCACGGGCTCAAAGGCAGCCGCAATGAGATCGAGGCGGCCCTCGCACCAGGGGCGGACCGGCGATAGGTTGGCGGCCGTGAAATCCGCCCGGCTTGGTCGTGTTCCCTGGTCCGAATCGAGCGCCGACGACTGGGCTCACGACGTCGTCTCAGCGTTACTGGACTCCGGCTGTGCGGAGTTGATCAAGGGGTTCGCTGCGGCTGGTGACTTCCGGTCTGCGGCCGAGCTGGCGGACCGGCTTGCTGCCGACGGACGGATCGACGAAGCAATCTCCATACTCGAACCGCCGGCCTCAGCCGGATCTTGGCGTGCGGTCGAGAAGCGTGCCCGTTTCCTTGTGGAGGCCTGGCAGCCCGAGGAGGCCGTGGCGCACCTGCGTTCGCACCCGGAGTCCGAGATGCGTCCGGTCGTCCTGGTCAGGGCCCTGGCGGCAGCGAACGCGGTGGCCGAGGCGATCGAGATCCTGGGTGCGTACGGTCCAGATCTCGACGCACGCCTGCTCGTCGAGGTCTCCGACGGGCAGGACATGGACGACCTGGTGGAGTCGCTGATCAGGTCGGCGATCGCGCAGCAGTGCCCGCCCACGTGGCATGACCTGCCGCCGTCGGACGCGTTCCTGCTCGACGCGCTCGCGCGGGTTCTCGAGCGACAAGGGAGGACGGACGAGGCGATCGACGTCTTGACGAGCGCGCACGAGCGTGACGTCGCCGCGAACAAGGTCTCGGGAGATGTCGTCAGCTCGCTCATGGGCCTGCTCGCCCGGAACGACATGCTCGAAAAGGTTCGCGACCTGGTCGCTGCCGGCGAGGACGCGGATGCGGCCGTACGGGTCCTGGCGGACAACGGGCGGTTCGACGAAGCCATCGAGATCCTGCGACCACAGGTCCTGGCACGTTCCGCGTGGGCGCCGGTCACGATGATCGAGCTGCTGACCCGCGCGGGACGTCATCATCAGGCGTGCGACCTTGCGGTCGCCGAGCTGCAGTACCTCCTGCACAACGAGGTCCTGCCCGTGCTTCGCGACACCTTCGTTGCCGCAGACAGGGCCGAGGAAGCTCTGACGATCGTCGATTCGCTCATCGCGGACGGTCCCGATCAGACGATGTGGGACGAGATCACCTCTGAACGACCATTCCTGCTCATGGCGTGTGGCCGGGCCGAGGAAGCACTTGCGGCATGCAAGTGGGCTCTGGATGTCCGCTGCCTCATGGACGACTTCGTGAAAGCCGGCCTGGCAGGCAAGGCTCTTGCCCGTCTCCGACGTGAGGTTCAAGACCCATCCGGGGCGCTCCGCGCCCGGGAACTGATCCATTCGGGACGCCCCGACGATGCACTCGATCTGCTGCGCGAACGGACATCCGTCGCGACACCGCCCACCTACACGCTTCTAGACGGGATGCCGTAGCCCAGCACGGTCAGACGCCGCCGCCCTCGAGCCAGCGGTCGGTGAACCATGGGAGGTGAAGACGTCCTCGTAGGGCGTCGCCAGTCGCGTGGCCGCGCCGCTCACGGGGAAGCCGAGCGCCCGGCCACGGGAGCGGAAGACCGTAGGTCACCAGGCGAGCCGGTGAACACCGAAGAACGCCTTCGCTTCTGCCTCAGCTGCTGCGGCCTTCTCCACACCGATGCACCGTGTTGTTCGAAGGTTCGGCCATTCACCCTGGTAGAGATCATCCAGGCACTGGACCAAAGACTGACGGGCCAAGGCAGCGTGCCGCCCACCTCCGAGCCGTTCGAAATGGTCGAACGCATCGATCCCGGCCCTGCAGAACGCTTCGAAGAACGTGCGCTTGTCGGCGACTGCGCGGCGCCGGCGCTCGCCGCGCCCGCAGACCACGACCACCAGGTCGTCAGCCTGAAGTGCGATCCCGACCGGGATCGGCTGGTCGGGGAATGACACGGTCGCGCACGACGCGCCCTTGCTGATCGTGGTGACCAGGCCGGCCAGGAGCATCCACAGTGGCTCGATGTCGTCCCACTGCTCCTGCCCGATGATCGCGCGTCCGTTGATCACGAGCTGGACAGCGCCGGCTTCGTACTCGCTCCAGTTCTTGGGCACCGGAGACTCCTCGATCGGCACGAACTCGCGATTGACAGACAGGTAGGTCCGCATCTCGACGGTACCGAGCCAGGGCCGCCGACGATCTGGTCTCATCGAGAGTCCGTCCGTGTCGTCGCGCACACCGCCCTCTGTCGCGCCACCAGCGCGATTCTGCCATCGCACCCAGCACCCGCAGGACAATCCGACACGGCCGGCAGGGCCTCGTCCGCCCTACCGCCGCCGCTTCTTCAGGTAGGCAGCCAGCTCGTCGTACGCGCCGGCCTCGTTGCCGTACATGGCGTAGTTCTTGGCGGTCTCCATCCACTCCCCGATGCTTGGCCGCACGGATTTCGCCGCATCCTGCAGGTGCCGCTGCGTGATCGGCACGACCCGCCCGGACGCCATCGACTCCTCCATCGCCGACTCCGTCGCCTGCTCGCACACCAGCGCCAGGTCGGCTCCCGACATGCCGTCGGTCGCCCGGGCAACCTTCACGAGGTCGAGCCGCTCGGTCGGGCGGCCGCGCAGGTGGAGCCGCAGGATCGCCTCACGGCTCTCGACGTCGGGCGGCAGCACCAGCACGGTCCGGTCGAACCGCCCCGGCCGAAGCAGCGCCGAGTCGATGTCCCAGGGGTGGTTGCTCGCACCGAGCACGAAGAGCCCGTCGTTCTCCGTGCTCGCGCCGTCCAGCTCGGACAGCATCTGGTTCACGACCCCGCGCATGGCCGACCCGCCGGCGCGGAGGTTCGACCGCTTCTGGCCCAGCGCGTCCATCTCGTCGAAGAACAGGACGCACGGCCGGTTCCGGCGAGCTGTCTCGAAGATGCTGCGCAGGTTGCGTTCGCTGCTGCCGATCCACATGTCGAGGACGTCGCTCAAGCCGATCTCGTAGAAGCTGGCGCCGAGCTCCCCCGCGAGCGCACGGGCGATGAACGTCTTGCCGCACCCGGGCGGGCCCCACAGCAGCAGCCCGCCGCGCAGCGACTTGCCGAACTCCTTGCTCAGCTCCGGGTTGCGCAGCGGCGTGAGAAACGACTGGTCGAGCCGCTTCTTCACACTCGCGAGACCACCGACGTCCGCCAGTGTGACCCCTGCCTGCCCGAGCGTGCCGAGGGCAGGTTCAGCGACGGGCTCGCTGTCGGACCACTGTTCGAGGATCTCGTCGGCGGTGTCGGGGATGGCGGCCGCGGCCGTGTCCGGCGCGTCCGCGGGGACCGGGGTCGGAGTGGCGGCTGCCCCGGCCGAGTTCGGCGCAGTCACTGCACCGGCCGGGGCGGCCGGCGGTGCCACCGGATCGAGCGCATCAGCGAGGCGGGCATAGGACGCCGCCTTGGCCTCGTCGCCGAGCGCTCGCGCGGCGTCGGCCGCGATGCGCAGTGCCTCGACGTGGTCCGGTACGGCCGCAAGTACGGCGGTGGCGTGCGTGAGCGCCTCCTCCTGCCGGCCGGCCTCCGTGAGCAGTCTCGCGACGTGTGCCCGCACCGCGTGATTGGCGGGATCAGCGGTCAGCGCGACGAGCAGTGCGTCGATCACCGGATGCGTCATTCGCCGAACGGTACCGGATTGGTTTCGTCTCCTTTGACCGGTCGTGTCCGGACCTCTACGGTGTGCCTGATTCGTGCTCGAACCCGAGCCACGACCAGTGTGCTGGGGTGGGGATGAACGAGACTGCAGCTGCCGCAGAGCAGCGTGGCCAGGCGTTGCTCGAGCTCGGTCGTGGCCGGGAGGCGGAGGAACAGTTCCGCGTCGCACTGGCCTCGACACCTGGTGACCCGAATCTCCTGACCCAGCTGGCACAGGCACTCCTGGAGCAGGACCGCTACCAGGAGGCGCACGACGCCAGTCGCGCGGCCGTCGGCGCGGCCCCGGAGCACGTGATGGCCTACTCGGTTCTTTCGGCGTCGCTCGCCGGGCTCGATCGCCTGCCTGAGGCGCGCGACGCCGTCCGCCGAGCTCTCGGGCTGGCCCCGCACTTCGCCGGACTGCACGCCCAGGAGGCCCACGTGCTGCTGGCACAGAAACTGCCAGCCGAGGCTCTGGCGAGCGTGGCGCGAGCACGCGCCCTCAACCCGGAGGACTCCGACGCTGCGGCGGTACAGGCCCTCGCTCTGTACGAGACGCAGCGGTTCGGTGAGGCTGACGCCGCGGTGCAGGAGGCCTTGCGCCTGGAGCCGGAGAACGTTACCGCGCACCGTGTCCAGGGCCTGCTGGCGCTGCGCCGTGGTGGCGGCGCGCCCGCCGTCCAGGCACACCGGACCGCGCTGCGCCTCTCGCCCACGGACTCCGGTGCACGCGAGGGTCTCGCCTTCTCGCTCAAGTCGCGCAACCCGCTCTATGGCCTGCTGCTGCGGTACAGCATGTGGTTGCAGGCGCAGCCGAAGGCGCTGCGACTGGGGATGATCGTTCTGCCGGTGATCCTGACCCGGCTGCTGCGACCGTTCGACGATCAACCGTGGGCGACCGCGCTGCTCGTCGTAGTGCTCGGTTACGTCGTGCTCAGCTGGAGCCTCGAACCGCTGATGAACACAGTCCTTCTGCTCAGCAGCGACCGGCACGTCCTGGGCCGGCCGGACCGGTTGGCGACCTATGCGTTCCTCGGTTTCGCGGGAGCTGGTGTCGCGGTGCTCGCCGTCGGCCTGGCTGGGGACGTTCCCCTCTTCCTGACCCTTGCTCTCGGGCTGGGCCTGTGGGCGATGTCCGTCGGCTCCGCCCACACTGTCAAGGCTGGACGCGTCAAGGTGCTGACCATCGGGGCCGGGGTCGCCGCTCTCCTCGCCGTGGTTGCTTTCGCGGGCACCCTGGCCGGGTTCGACGGCCTGGTCGTCGCGGTGATGACGGTCCTTCTGGGCGGTGTCGCGGCTCTCTGGTTCACCGCGTTCGCCTGAGGCGACGCGGTGGTCGAACCCCGCGCGGAGTGACGGACGACGGCATGTAGGAACGTGTGCCGCTCGAGAGGCTTCTCCCCCGCGACGGCCATCCACAAACACCGGTTGCTCGGGTGCGCTCGACGGCTGCGGTGCGGAAGGATGTGCGGCGTGGGCAGCACGGACGTTGTCGACGACGACACACGCTGGTTCGGCGTCGACGACGGCGCTCCCCGGGCGACCGTCGAAGTGGCAATTCGGAGCGCCCTGATCGCTCAGCGCCACCGTATGGCCGGCCTCCAGGTCGACATCGCCTCCGACGACGACTGGCCCACGGACGTTCTCACAACCGTCCAGCTCGCCGAACGCCGTCTGGCTACGAACCATCGCAATGACATCTCACTCACCCTCGATCCGCACATCGATCAGGACCTTGAGATCGCGCTGGCGCTCGCACCGTTCAGCATCTGTTGTACCGGGACCGGCCCCGACGGAAAGCCCGTCTGGGACGCGAACGACACCGGCACCAGCGCGGCCTTTGCCCTCAGCTCCGCCGAAGAGCTCGTCGTGAGGTCCGCCATCAGTGGCGCCGGTGGCAACCCCGATGATCTTGTCGGGCTGGTCGAGCACCATCTCGGCCGACGAGCCCGCAACTACTCCGTCGTGGGCGCCACGGCACCCGCCGAGGAACAGTGGCAGCCACCCGCAGGATGGCGCGCGTACGAGCACACCGTCCGGCTCGGCTCCGGGGACGAGCTCTGGAACGCGGCTTCGGCGGCAGTGCTCTCCTGGGGCATCAAGACCCGCAGCGGCTTCGCCGTCGACCCGCCGCTCGAACCGGGGCGACCGGCACGCCCGGGCGAGCGTTACTGGCTGATCGCACGGATCGGCCTTATCCGTGTGCGGAAGCCCGTCGAGATCGTCACGACCGTCTCGACCGACCATCGGGCCGCACTTGGATACGGCACCCTGGAGGGCCACCCCGTCTCCGGGGAGGAAGCGTTCATCGTCCACCGGGACGACCGCGGCAACGTGAGCCTGACGCTGCGCTCCCTCATACGTGCGGGCCGGGGTGTTTGGCGGGGTGCCTTCCCGCTGATCCTGGTTGCTCAGCGCGTCTATCGGCGGCGGTACCTGCGTGCGCTCCGGCCGGGTGGCAATGACCGTGCGCTGGGATAGCCGCGCAGAGGATTAGGCCGGCCACGCCGCGCAGTTCCACTGGTTCCCGTCCCACTCGACGCGGAACGGTTCGGCGTGGGGCAGCGGCGCTCCCCACATCGACGAGCCGAGCCCGCACAGCCGACTCAGTGCGAGGGTGAGGCTGCCGACGTGGCCGATGACGGCCACCGCGCCGTCTCGCCCGCCCGGACGGCGGTGCTGGCGTACACACCCCGGATGGTCTCGTCGGCCAGAGTTCTCGCGGCTCGGACGGACTGCTGGTGTCCGTGTTCGGTCAGCTGTGCGTTCGGTACCGCGCCCGCGAGCCCAGCGGTGACGTTCTCGGACTCGGCGTGCCGCAGGCACCACACTCTGGCCTGGGCGCTCACGCTGCGGATCCTAGGATCCAGGCGGTCGAGCCACCGTCGCGAGGATCTCGTCCCACGGAAAGTCGTCCGCCGCGCCGTCACCCGACTCGTGCGGCTCGCTCGGGCCGATCACGACGTTCACGCCCCATTCCTTGAGGGTGGTCAGGCTCCCCTGATAGGTCGGGTGGGCGGCGAACCTGACGTTGGCGTAGGGCGCCGCGGTGATCGGGATGCCCCGGCCGACCTGTTCGGCCAGACGCGTCAGGACGTAGGTGTCTGCGATGCCGAGCGCCCACTTGGTGATCGTGTTGTAGGTCGCCGGCGCCACGACCACGGCGTCCGGATCGGGCAGCGAGTAGCCGACCGCCGTGTGGAAGTCCGTCCGCACCGGGCGTCCCGTGGCCTCCGCGATCTGCCGCAGGGTCTCAGGAAAGGTGCTCAGCGCCTGCTCGGTGGCCAGGACGTACACGTCCCAGCCCTGCTCGACGGCCAGCGGCAGAAGCCGGGACGGCACCTGACGGGTCGCTCCGGCAGCCGTCACCACGACGTACAGCACGCCCAGACTCATGGCGCGAGGCTACTGGGTCCGCATCCCGGCCGGACCAGCCGTACGCCGACTCAGCCGGCGCGTTCGAGCAGCCGATCCCTGAAGCCGCGCGCCCGGGCGACGATCAGCCAGCCCACGATCGGACCCGCCGCCGACATGAGCCAGGCGAACATCCAGGTCTTGTCGTCGGGGTAGTAGACGTCCTCGCCACCAGGTGCGACGACGACGGGGTACACCGTCACCCCTGTCGCTCGCGGCCGCTCGCCGCCGCCCAAGCTCCAGAGTTCAGCGTCGGCGACCTCATAGGTTCCGTCGTAGGACCGGAACTCACCGTCGTTCCAGGAACAGCGCCTGAAGCACTCGGGCCCAGACGTGGTGAACTCCCCCCTGATCCCACCGTGCGTCGCCCGCCAGCTGTCGATCGTCCAGGATGCGCCCCCGGCGACGAGCGCGGCCGCCAGGACGACCCCGAGCACCCCTGCCGGTACGACGATCAGCCAGTGGGTCAGGTGTCGACGGAACCGAGACGGCGGCATGACCAGGGACCTTATCGGTACCCCGGATCAGCCGAACGTCCCCAGCTCCCCCAGGTCGACGTCGTCGATCTGGGCGGCGGTGGACCGCGCCATCCCGATGAGCTCCGACATCGGCACCACCGCCCGGCTCGTTCCACCCAGGTCCTCGTGCGCCTCCTTGGACCACAGCGGCGGGTAGAAGTTGAGCCCGCTGTCCCCGCTCAGGCCACGGGTCTCGGCGTCCCAGCCGTCCCACCGCAGGCCCTCCGTGAAGTCGGCCAGCCCGCCGTCGAGCACCCATGCGAGCCACGCCGCGTAGCCCGCCTCCAGCGGCTCCCACTGGAGCGTGTCGGGAGCAAGGTAGGTCATCTCGCCGGGACTTCCCGGCCTCCCGACCGATCCCGGGTGCGGCCCGTTGAGCACGTACGTCCCGCCGAGCACGTCGTGCGCGACGATGAGCCCGTGCGCCGCGTACCAGGAAGCCTCGGGCACGAGCGGGAACTCGTTCACCGCGGCCAGGCCCGGCAGGCTCTCCGAGCCACCCGTGCTCCCGTACACCCGCAGCCACCCGTGGTCGATCAGCAGCCCACCGGTATGCACGACGACGGCGCCCAGGTACGACGCTGTCGTCACCTGGAGCTGTTCGAGCGTTAGGCGGCTGGTCGCGTCGTCCGGGGCGAGGATCTCGGCGGTCACCGCCGCCTCGTCGACGAGTTTTTGCAGCTCCGGCCAGGCGGGACGCGGCGTCGCGGTCAGGTTCTCGAACAGTCGCACACTCGATCGTAGTCCGGCACGGGCCGCACCCTGAGCGCGGGCACGCGCCCCAGAAGACCGGCCGTTGACCCTCGACCCGCACGATCCCCCAGGCTCCCGGCCATGCCCGTCAAGCTCCCCCGCGCCTGGCTCGCCTTCCTCGCCGCGAGCACCCTCAGCCAGCTCAGCAGCACCGTCCTCTGGTTCGCCCTCGGCTGGGCCGCGGCGGCGCACGGCGGTCAGGCGGCGGCGCTCGTCCTGACGGCGTCCGGTCTGCCGCGGCTGCTCCTGGTGCTGGTGGGCGGCTCGCTCGCGGACCGGGTCGGCGCCCGGCGCCTGCTCCTGTGCACCGAGTCCGTCATGGTCGCGGTCTGCCTGACCCTCGCCGTCGCGCTCCGCTCCACCGGTCCGACGCCGTGGCTGCTCGCCGCCGCCGGCCTCGCCTCCGGCGTGGTCTCCGCGTTCTCCCTGCCCGCCCTGGGCTCGATGCCCCGCCGCCTCGTGGACGACGCCGCGCTCCCCCACGCGATGGCCCTCCGCCAGGGCCTGAACCAGGCCGTGCTGCTCGCCGGCGCTCCGCTCGGCGGCCTCCTGGTCGCCACCGTGGGCCTGCCCGCGATCGCGGTCACCGACGCCGCCGGCTTCGCCGTCGTCCTGCTCGTCCTCGCGGTGATCCGGCCCGCGCGCAGCGTCGGCCCTTCCGCGGAGCCGTTCTGGCGCTCGCTGTCCGACGGCGCCCGCGTGGTCGCCCGGACGCGCGGCCTCGCGGCAGCGCTCGGGCTGACGGGTGCCGTGGCCGCCGTCGTGCTGCCGGTGTCGTCGCTGCTCGTGCCGCTGCTGGGGCAGGACTCCGGGTGGGGCGCCGGGGCGACAGGGGGCGTGGTCGCCGCGCAGGCGGCGGGCTCGATCGGCGCCGCTCTCGTCGTGACCCGGACCGGGACGGCGCGGCGGACCGGGCCGGCTGTGGCGCTGGGACTGGCCGCTACCTCTGCCGGTGTGGCGCTGCTGGCCTCCGCGAGTGCGCCCGTTCTGGTGGCCGGCGCGGCCGTCGTCGTCGGGGCGGGGACAGGCGCCGCCGTCGCGCACCTGGGGCCATTCGTGCTGGGCAGCGCACCCCGCACCCACCTCGCGCGGGTCCAGGCGTGGACCGCGCTGGCGCAGCTCGCGCCGGTCGTGGTGTCCAACAACCTGCTCGGCGCCCTCGCGGAGCGGGTCTCCCCCGGCGTCGCGCTGGGCTGCTGCGCCGTCGTGCTCGGGTTGTGCGCCGCGGCCGCGACCCGGCTTCGCGCGCGTCGTGACCCGGCTGGACCCTGAAGTGGGTCGAGGGTCGATGCTGTACCCGTGCACCCCGCAACGATGCTGACCGTCGGCGCGTTCTCGCGCGCGTCCGGCCTGCCCGTCAGCGCGCTTCGCTACTACGACGCCGCCGGCCTGCTCCGCCCCGCGCGCGTCGACCCGGCCACCGGCTACCGCTGGTACGCGCCCGACCAGGTCGAACGCGGCAGGCTGGTCGCCCGGATGCGCCAGACGGGCATGCCGGTCGCCGACATCTGCCGCGTCATCACGAGCGATGCCGTCACGGCCCGCCGGGTCGTTGACGCGCACCAGCGCCGGCTGGAGGCAGAGCTCGCCACGGCGTCCGCCCACCTCGCCGACGTGCGCGCGCTGCTGGCGGCGACCACCACCCTCACGCTCGACGACGCCGCGCTGTGTGCCGCACTCCGCGCCGTCCGGCACGCCGTGGGAGAGGACGCCGGCTGGCCGGCGCTGCACGGCGTGCTCTTCGATCTCGACGACGCCGGCCTCCGGCTCGTCGCCACGGACCGCCACCGGATGGCTGTCGCGGGTGCGCCGGTGGTCGGTGTGTCGGGACCGCGGGTGCGCGTCATCGTGCCGGTCGCGGTCGTGGACACGTTCCTCGACCGGGCTCCGACGCCGCGGGTCGACGTGTCCCTGGCCGCGCACCGGATCACGCTCGGCGGCGTCGACGGCACGCCGATCGATGCGCTGTACCCCGACTACCAGGCCGTCCTCGCGGCACACGGGTCCTGGCCGGGGAGTTCCCGGGGTGAGCCTGGCGGCGTGACCGTGCCGGCGCCGGACCTTCTGGAACGGGTCCTGCGGTCCGACGTTGGGAGCGAGACGCACGGCGGAGGGCGCGACGACCCGGTGCTGATCAGCCTCGACCCCGCCAAGGTCCGCGTCGGCGACGCGCCGGGCACCGTCGCCTTCGACCGGGCGTACCTCGCCGACGCCGTCCGTTCCTTCGGCGACGCCGACCTGCTGCTCACGGTCGGCGAGCGCGACGCGATGCGCCTCGCGGCGGTGCACAGTCCGGACGCCGTCGTCCTCCTCATGTCGGTGCGCCGGGACAGCTGGACCGCTTGAGCCAGCTGGTTCACCTGGGAACCGCGCGGCACAGATACCAGCCAGGACATTCGATTGGAAAGACTGTGTGAGAGCGCGGCAAATGCTCACCGCGTGTTGGGCGGTCCAGTGGGGCCGCACGGTCGCACTGCCCTCGTCGTAGCTAATCGCCACATTCTGTAATTGGACGAGCACTAGGACGGATGCAGTCTTGACGCGCCCGGGACAACGTTCTGCGCTAGCCGAAATGCCGACGAACTTCGCCTAGACGTCAGAGCCACCCCAAAGTCAGCAACGTAAATTGGGCGGCGACACACCCACTCGATCTGCTGCACCGGCCGACTGGCCCGCCTACATCATCCGCGTGATCACCAACTGGAGATCTACCGACTGACCACTGAATAACGCTCCCCCATCTCGATCATTTCACCCCGAACTCGGGTCATCCTTCCCACTGGAAGGCCGCTCCGAATCGAGCGAAATTGGCCTCGATCGCAGGAGTAATTCACGCAGCAATCCCGCTGCCTCCGGCCACGGGACCGCCGGCAAGCCTTCGAAATCTTCGAACGAAACCCCCAGCGAGAAGAGTCCCATTGGGCCATTGGCCCCGATTGGCACGACGATGCATCGATGCCAACCTGGCCACTCCGGCGAAAACACCGTTGCGAGAACGTGGTCGATTTCACTCGCGTGTTCGGCGACCCATTGTGGCCGCCCAGTCGCACTAACGCCACTCGTACGAATTGCCGAGTCCTGCAACTGATCGAGTGTTGCAAGAGACATCGTCTTGACGTCACCAGGGAGCAGACTATTGCCAACCCTGACCTTTGGCCAATGCCGACGAAACATCAACTTGTCTCCCTGATATAGATTGGCGTTTCCCAAGTAATAGATGAACCTGGGTCGTCCGCACGCCTCATCAACTCATTTCGTCGATGGTTTCCATCTCCGAGCTCGTTCGAGCCCGGGTACTTGGACATATGAACACCGTCCTTCGGCTGGAAAACTGAGTCCAGAAGTTCTTCATCACTTCGGCTAGCCGCTGACCGAGCCTTGGGCCCCTCGCTAGCGTTTCCTTCCGTAAGGCTCTTGAGATCCCTGACCGTCGCATTCGGTTCCGCTCGCGTTTGAGCTGCGTTTTCAAAACGCGCCAGGGCCGCGGACCGTTGCGTGTCGCACGCAACTCTAGCCGCTCGGGCGGCCTTCGCGACCTTGAGTACGGCCTTGGCCCCCTTGTAAGCCTTGTAGAAAGCAATGGCGCCGACGACAATCGCCGTCACAACCTTGACAACAGCGAAAACCTTCCCCCAGGGAACTAGCCCCACGACGAGGTTCGTACAGGCCCATGCGTCGCGGTCGTTGACGCAACCCATCAGATCGTTGTATCCGATGATGTCCTTGATTGCCTCAAAGCCGAGCTCGACAGCAACATCCATGACGGTTTTGTCCTGGATCGCCTTGGCGCGGGCAATCTCCTCCGCCGTCGGCCCGTCTGTGGCCGGGCCAGGGTCACCAGCATTGTCGGCTGAACCACCATCCGTCTGGTCGCCGCCTCCGCCGCCACCGCCCCCAGAACCGTCCCCGTCCCAGTCAGGGTTGGGCGTGACATCGATGACGCCCCCGCCACCACCAATCCGACAGGTGTACTGCCCCGTGCTGCACTCCTCGTAGGCCAGACCCGAGGGGTCAGCAACAGCGACAGGATTGTTGTTGCCGTACGTGCACCCGTGGAGCTGCTGAGGATCGGTCAGGTCCATGATCGGGTCGAGGCTGATGAACCGGCCTAAATCCGGGTCGTACTCACGCGCCCCGACCGAGACCAGGCCCGTGACGGCACGATCGTCGTAACCGCCGACGAAGCCCCGCGAGCTGGCCCAGCCGTCAGGCCCGACGCTCCCCGAGCAACGCTGGCCTTCAGTACCTTCCCGACGGCACTCTTCTCGCCTGGGAAAACGGCCGCCTGACACCAACACCCCTGGGCGCATGGCTTGAGGACAACGGCGGCCCGGTGGTTACAGCCCACGACGCCGTCTTCGGCAGACAGGCAATCTCGCGAACGAACTCGAACGCGTCACCCACAATGGTGAACTCCGGTGCCCCATCGGACAGCTCTGTTACATGTCCGGCATGAGCCCTCCACTGGACCAGAACCTCCGCTGAGGCCCACGGCCATGGTCTTGGACCCCACCCTCGCTAGTCTGCGCAGATGGCAGACCTCGGACCCATCACCTGGCCTCCCGCCCCCATCAGGACCGAGCGGCTCCTGCTCCGGGAGCCTATCGCCGCGGACCGCGCGGCGATCATCGAGCTGAGCGCCTCCCCCGAGGTGGGCACGTACATCGGCGGCGCTCGCCCGCGCGACGAGCTCGAACGCACGATCTCCGCGGTGCCGAAGGCGCACCCGGGCCAGTTCGTCGTCGACCTCGACGGAGCGATGATCGGGCTGGTCCAGCTCGACCGGCGCGACGGGGACTATCTGATCGGCCCGGCCGTCGGAAAGGTCGAGCTGGGGTACCTGTTCCTCCCGGAGTCGTGGGGACAGGGGTACGCCGCCGAGGCCTGCGCGGCGGCGCTCGACTGGTTCGCCGGCGAGATTCCGGACGAGCCGGTCGTGCTGGTCACGCAGTCCGCCAACGAACGCTCGATGCGCCTCGCGGCGCGGCTCGGGTTCACCGAGGAGGAGCGGTTCGAGGCCTGGGACGCCGAGCAGTGGTTCGGCGTGCGACCGGCGGCGGCGCCGTCCGGCCGCGCCTGAGCCGGGCGAACCCGGGTAACCCGCCCACCCACGAGCGACCGGGTTCACCAGGAACGGGTGAGGACGCCGGGCCACCACAGCGCTGAGATGAGGAGACTCACCGCAGGTGCCCTCGGCAAGGAGCCACCATGACCGGCACGCACGCCCCCGGGGCCGATCCGTACCCCGGGCTCACCCCGGTCGCCAGCTACGGCCCGCCGACGTCGGTGGCGTTCACCTCGTCGGGCTTCGCCGGGACGATGCTCGTCCTGGCGGCCCTGTTCCAGATCTTCCAGGGGATCTCGGCGCTGGTGGCGGAAAGGTCGGCCATGATCAGCATCGACTACGTCTACGCACTCGACGTGACGACCTGGGGGTGGATCCACATCGGCATGGGCGCCGTCGCGTTCGCCGCGGGGCTCGGCGTCCTCGCCGGGCGGACCTGGGCGTACCTCGCGGGGCTCGCTCTCGCCATGCTGGCGAGCATCGCGAACTTCGCGTTCCTGCCCTACTACCCCTTCTGGAGCGCGATCATCATCGCCCTCACCCTGGCGGTCATCTGGGCGCTGGTCTTCCTTCTCGCCCGGCGGGACTGAGCAGCCGGAACGACGGCACCACGAACGGCGTCAGCGCCAGGATCCCGTACGCCGCCCCCACACCGAAGAGCGTGGGCACCAGCCCGACCCCGTCCACGAGCACGCCCGCCACCAGCGGCCCGAGCGGCAGACCCAGCCAGGCCAGCGACTTCACCGCCCCGAGCACCCGCGGCAGCATCTCGGTCGGGATGCGCTCGTACTGCACGGCACCCAGCACGGGGTTGATGCCGCCCATCGCGAGCCCGCAGAGCACCACCACCGCCAGCACGGGCACCACCTCGTCGCTCACCGCGAGCGCGAAGAACCACGGCGCGCCGCCGAGCAGGAAGCCGAAGGAGTACAGCGCCCAGCGGTTCACCCTGGGCGCCACCCACGCCCCGACCAGGCTCCCCGCCAGCGCGCCCAGGGAGAACCCGCCGGCCACGGTGCCGACGGCGGCCACCGACAGCTCGTGCTCCCGCACCCAGGACGGCAGGTAGACGCTGGCGAGCCCGGCGTTGAGCAGGTTGCCCACGGCGATCATCACGACCACCCCCAGCAGCACCCGGTCGCGCGTGAGGAAGACGAGGCCGGCGCCGAGCCGGCGCAGGTAGGGGTCCGCGACGACGTCCCGCGCCGCGGGCGCACCCACGGTGCGCGGTACGCAGAGGGCGACGAGCAGCGCGGCGACGAAGAACGCTCCCCCGCTCGCGATCAGGACCGTCGGCGGGGAGATCACGGTCAGGAGGACGGCGGCGAGCGGAGCGCCGACGAGCTGGCCGCCCTGGCTGGCCGAGGCGTGCAGACCGGCCGCCCGTTCGAGCGGCACGCCGGCCAGGCGGGCGACGGCGGGGACGAGCGGGGCGCTGCCGCAGTCGGCCACGCCCCGGAACGCGCCGGCACAGGCGATGACCGCGAGCAGCGCCCCGAACCCGAGGTGCCCGTTGACGTAGAGCACGGGGACCACGAGCAGCGCCACGCCGGCGGCCAGGTTGGCCGACCAGCTCGACCGCCGCGGGCCGAACCGCTCCACCGCTGGGCCCGCGGTAGCCTGCATCAGCACGTAGGGCGCCATCTCGGCCGTCACGACGAGCCCCGTCTGGGCCGCGCTCCCCGTGGTGGTGAGCACGAACCACGGGATCGCGATGGCCGACACGGCCGTGCAGGTCACGGAGACGACGTAGGCCGCCAGCACCGCGGCCAGGGGAAGCCGACGTCGCGGCGCCGCGATCTCGGCCGTCGTCGGCCCGGGGGCCGTCACGCGGTCGCCCCCGCGTCGTCGTCGTCCGGCAGGAGCTGGTACTGGAACACCGCGCGGTGCCGCTCCGCGCCGTCCGCGTCCGGGCCTCCCGGGCCGCGGGCGCGGCCCGCCTGGTCGCGCCGGAACGCGGAGACGGCCTCGACCACGCGCGCCGAGAGCTCGCGGGCCTCGGCGTACGTGAGCGACAGGTCGATGTAGCCGAGCTGCCAGGGCAGCTCCGCGACCTCCCCGCCCCGCTCGGGGAGGCTGTTCACGTAGCCCAGCACCCGCTCGTGCCCCACCTGGGCGACCATGCGCAGGTACCGCGCGGCCGTCTCGCGCTGCTCGGCGTCGCCCTGCTGGTCAGGCACACGCAGCGTGAAGGTGACGTTCTCGTGCGCGGCCCGCCACCAGCGGTCGCGCCGATTGCCGAGCTCCTCGTCCTCGACCACGAGCCCGGCGTTCGCGAGCGTGCGCAGGTGGTAGCTCGTCACGCCGCTGGAGTGCCCCACCCGCTGCGCCAGGCCCGACGCCGTGGCGGGTCCGTCCTCGCGCAGCAGCCGGAGCAGGGCGAACCGGATCGGGTGCGCCAGCGCCTGCACGTTGTGCGGGGTCAGCGTCGCGTAGCGCTCCGGGTCGAACCAGGACGGCGGCCAGGCCTCTTGCTCGCTCATGCGCCCACGGTACGACCGCAAAGACGTTTTGCAAAGCGATTTTGCAATCGCCTGGTGGGCGACCTGCATCCAGCGGATCTTCCGGGACCGGCTGCTGACAAACCCGCAGGACGCCGCCCGCGGCCTGGCGCTGGTCGACGTCTGGGAGAAGTAGCCGGGCCGCCCGGCCGATGAGTCCGCACGCTCCCCCGGGTCTACCAGGCGAGGCACAGACCACTCATCAGGGAGCACGCCATGGGCATCATCCAGATCGAGCTGTTCGCCACCCTCGACCTCGTCGCGCAGGCGCCCGGCAGCCCCGAGGAGGATCCGGAGGGCTTCCCGTTCGGCGGCTGGCAGGCTCCCCTGATCGACGACGTCGCCGGCACCCAGATCGACGCGGCCTACGAGGGCACCGACGCCCTGCTGCTGGGCCGGCGCACCTACGACATCTTCGCCGGCTACTGGCCGCAGTACGAGGGCGACGAGGACTTCAAGATCGCCGAGCTGTTCAACCGGGTGCCCAAGTACGTGGCCTCGCGCGGCACGCCCGACCTGTCCTGGGCCGGGTCCACGCAGCTCGGCCCCGACCTGCCCGCGGCGATCCGCGAGATCCGCGACCGGCACCAGAGCATCCGGGTGGTCGGCAGCCTGAACCTGGCGCAGACCCTGCTGCGCGAGAAGCTCTTCGACCGCCTCGACCTGTGGGTGCACCCCATCGTGCTCGGCGTCGGCAAGAAGGTGTTCGACGGCGGCGCGGTGCCTTCCAACCTGTCGCTGCTCGAACCGCCGGTGTCCACCCCGAACGGCACGGTGTACCTGCGCTACGGCCTGGAGGACGGCACCCCGGCCACGGGCGACATGGGCGCCCCGGACCGAGGCGTCTGACCGAACGGGACGGCGTGGTCGAACGTAGGACCCGTCGGCGCATGAGCCTCCATACGCCGACGGACCCTACGTTCGACGACCCGGCCGGGGTCGGTCAGCGGATCAGTACGGGCACGTGCTGCGGTACTCGCTGATCGTGGTGCTCGTCGACGGTGCTGGGCAGAGGAACTGGTCGTAGCGCAGGTCGTCGTCGACGAAGCGCTTGAGCCAGGAGATGCTGTACTTCGCGATGGTCGTGTTGTCGCTGTTCGGTGCGAAGTGGCTGGCCCCGCGCAGCTCCAGGTACGCCTTGTCGGTGCTCCCGGGCAGCGACTGGTAGAAGGGCTCCGCATGGGTCGTGACCGAGGCGATCGTGTCGTTCTGCGCACCGACCACCAGCGTCGGCGTGCTCACCTCGGGCCACGTCTTGTCCGTGTTCCACGGCGTCAGCGGGATCGCGGCCTTGAGGGACGGGTCGTCCTTGGCCGCCTCGAGCGTTCCCCCGCCACCCATGGAGTGTCCGACGACGGCCAGCCGGCCGGCGTCGATGCGGTCGCTGACGTCGCTTCGCGTGGTCAGGTAGTCCAGCGCCCGCAGCAGCTGGTCCCCACGGGAGGCCGGCTGGTCCGAGGTGGTCAGCGTGTCGATGGTGAAGACGACGAAGCCCTGCGAGGCCAGCCTCGGGCCGAGCCAGGCCATGCTGGACTCCGTCGCGGTGAAGCCGGGCGCCACTGCCACGGCTCCGAACGTACCTTCGGCGGTACTGGTCGGGTAGTAGATGGTGCCGCCACCGAATCCGGTGACCTCGAGTCGCGAGACGCTCTCGTCCGCGACGGTGAACGAACCACGGCGAGCCTCGATGCTCGCCACGGTCGGATCGGGACCTCGCTCGTACGGGTTGTCGTCGGCGTAGGCGACCGGCTGGCTCACGGCGGCGGTGCCGATGAGCAGCAGGCCGGACACGAGTGCCGCACCCGCTCTGTGGATCAGATGTTTCATGAAGTACCCCTTGAAGGTTGGGGAGATAACAACTGACCGGACCGACAATAAAGTAGCTCTACCAAGTGGTCAACCTACTTCTGCGTGTCGGAAGCACGCGATTGGCTAGGGTCGCTCCCGTGAACGAGCACGTGGACGGCCGGAAGCTCCGCTTCGAGCATCGCCGCGACGAGGTGCTGCGCGCCGCGACCGAGCATGCGCTCGACCACGGCCTGGCCGGCCTGTCGCTGCGCAAGGTGGCCGAGACGGTCGGCGTCAGCCACGCAACGCTGGTGCACCACTTCGGGACCAAGGACGGCCTCGTCGCCGAGATCGTCGACCTGGTGCTGGCCCGCTCCCTCACCGTCCCCGACCTCGCCGACGACGACCCCGACCCGCTCGGAACCGTCTGGGAGCGCGGGACGTCGGACGACGGACGCCGCTACGTCCGGCTGTTCACCGCGATCACCGGCCACGCCATGCACGGCGACCCGGCCCTGCGTGACGCGGTGGCCCGGTCGATGCGACAGCGCACCGCCCTGCTCGCCGCGGGGCTCACGCGCCACGGCTGCCCCGAGCCGGAGGCCACCACCCTGGCGACGTCGCTGTTGTCGACACTGCGGGGGCTGCTCGTCGACCTGCTGGTCACCGACGAGGAGGAGCGGGTGCACGCGGCGTTCGCGGACCTGGCGGCCGAGCTGGAGCGACGCAGCGCCCGCTGGCGGCCTGCGTCCTCCCCCACGCCGGGCTGACCGCGGCGGGCCGAGCCGACCGCGACGACCGTGGCGCACGGCGGCGCACCGCTGATCCGCGCCGGTCTCAACGACCCGGCTGCCGCCGTCGGCCCGGCTCGCTCTCCGCAATGCCCTCCTCGACAGGGCTTTCGCCCCAGCTCATCAGGATGCTCAGCTTCTCCGCGCTCGGTGAGCCGACGTCGGCGGTGTACGTCGACAGGAACTGCCCGCCCGACCCGGGAATGTCGAGGGTCTCGTAGTTCAGGCTCATCACGCCGACTGCGGGGTGGACGACGCGCTTGGCGCCGTGCCCGTGCTTGAACAGCCGGTAGTCGGCCCAGAACCGCGCGAACTCGTCCGAGGCCACCGACAGCTCGCCGACCAGCTTCTCCAGCTCCGCGTCCGGCCGCCCCGGGTTGTGCGCCGCCCGCAGCGCCGCGACCGTCGGGGCGGCGACGTCCTCCCAGTCCGGGTACCGGGTCCGGTTGGACGAGTCGAGAAACAGCCACCGGGCGATGTTCCGGTCCTTGGCGGGCATCGCCCCGAAGTCGGTGAGCAGGATCGCGGCAGCCCTGTTCCAGGCCAGCACCTCCATCCGCGGGCCCTGCAGCAGCGCCGGGACCGGGTCCATCGCCTCCATCAGGGCCCGCACACCGGCCCGGACCCGCGGCTTGGGCGACGGGCGCGAACGCGGAGGGGTCGCCTGCGGGCTGACAAGGCTGCGCAGGTGCTCCCGCTCCAGCGGTTCGAGCCGCAGCGCGTCCTCGATGGCGGTGAGCACCTGGTCCGAGATGTTGCCGATGCGGCCCTGCTCCAGGCGGGCGTAGTAGTCGACGCTCACGCCGGCCAGCGCGGCGACCTCCTCCCGACGCAGGCCGCGGCCCCGGCGCGGGATGGGCGACGGCGGCAGCCCGACCGCCTCCGGATCGATCTGCGCCCGGCGCGAGGTCAGGAACTCGCGCAGCCCGCTCGACGTCGTCATGCCCTTCATTCTGCGCGCGCGATCCACGCTGTGGGGCGCTTGGCACGCACTCTCGGTACCAGTTCCAGGGGTGCGTGCCATCTGGTTCCGCCCGCCCGGCCAGGCTGGTGGCATGGATGACGTCAGCAACCGACGCACCACCACCAGCCCCGGAGGAACACCATGACCGAGAACCTGACCGGCACCGTCGCACTGATCAGCGGAGCGTCCAGCGGCATCGGCCGCGCCACCGCCCGGCGCCTGGCCGACGCCGGCGCCGCCGTCGCCCTAGTGGCCCGGCGTGCCGACCGGCTCGAACAGCTCGCCACCGACATCCGCGACTCCGGCGGCACCGCCCTGGTCGTCGTCGCCGACCTGACCGACGCCGACGCCGCGAGCGCCGCGGTCGAGCGCACGGTGGCCGAGCTCGGTCGCCTCGACACCCTGGTCAACGCCGCCGGCGTCATGCTGAACGGCGCCTCCGAGGAGTCGCCGCTGTCGGAGTGGGACCGGATGGTCGACGTCAACCTGCGCGGCCTGATGTACGTGACCAAGGCCGCGCTGCCCCACCTGCTCGCCGCCGCGAAGGACAGCCCCCGCTCGGTGGCCGACGTCGTGAACATCTCGTCGGTCGCCGGCCGGTTCGCCGCCCCGACCGTCGCCCTGTACAACGCGACCAAGTTCGCCGTGACCGGCGCGACCGAGGCGTGGCGGCAGGAGTACACCACCCGGAACCTGCGCTTCGCCGTGATCGAGCCCGGGCGGACCGCGAGCGAGCTGTTCGAGCAGAAGGCCAACTCGGACTCCGACTTCATCGCCGCGTTCGGCGAGGTCGAGGCGCTGCACACCGAGGACATCGCCGACGCGGTCGGCTACGTCGTCACCAACCCGCGCCGTGTCGCGGTCAACGAGATCGTCGTCCGGCCCACCGACCAGCCCTGAGGTGCCATTTCAGTGGTGCCCGGGCCAGCCGCCGTCGTAGGGCATTGCTGCGGAGCCGATTCTCGTGCTTGACCTTGACCTGAGGTCAGGGTGGACGCTCATCGCATGACCAACATCGACAAGAGCTCGACCCCATCGTCCTGGACCGGCATGGTCCCCGTCGACGACACGGCCCTGGCCGTCACCGACACCGGCGGCCCCGGCATCCCCGTCATCTACCTCAACGGCTCGTACGCCTCCCGGCGGCACTGGAAGCGCGTGATCGCCGACCTCGGGCCGGGCTACCGGCACATCAGCTTCGACGAGCGGGCCCGCGGCCGGTCGAAGCTCTCGGCGGACTACTCGTTCGAGGCGTGCCTGCGCGACATCGACGCGGTCCTCGCGGCCCGGGGTGTGGACCGGGCGCTGCTGGTGGGCTGGTCCTACGGCGCGCTGCTCGGGGTGCACTGGGCGAACCGCAACCCGGACCGCGCGCTGGGCGTGGTCGGCGTCGACGGCCCGTACCCCGTCGGCTGGACCACCGAGGCCGAGCACGAGGAGATCCGAGGCGTGTTCCGCCGGATGCGGCTCATGCTGCCGCTGGCCCGCCGGCTGGGCCTGGCCGCGCGCTTCTCCGGGGAGCAGCACGTGGAGGTCGCCATCGAGGCCCACCTGCTCCACGCCGCTCTCGGACCGGTCCTCGAGAACATGCCGGTCCCGGTCCGGTACGTCGTCGCTTCCGGCGAGGCGCTGGGCAGCCGCGACGACCTGCAGGAGCAGATGCGCAAGGCCGTCGACCCGTTCCTGGCCCACAACCCGAACCTGGAGATCGGGGCGAAGGTCACGAGCAACCACGGCAGCATCCTGCGCAAGGACTCCCCCGCCGTCGCCGCGGTCGTGCGGGAGCTCGCCGCCTCGGCACGGCCAGAGGACCGGTCGGCCCGATGACGGGCAGGACGGCCGGGGTCACGATCGGCCAGGCGGCGGCCTTTGCCGGCGTCACGATCAAGACCGTGCGGCATTACCACAGGCTCGGGCTCCTCGCGGAGCCCGGACGGGACACCTCCGGCTACCGGCGGTACGGGTCGGACGACCTGCTGCGGCTGGTCCAGGTCAGGGCGCTGGCCGACGCCGGTGTGCAGCTCGCCGACATCGGCGTGCTGCTCGATGCCGACGCCGAGCGGTTCGCCGCGGCACTCACCGACGTCGAGCAGCGCCTGACCGAGCGGATCGAGGAGCTGACCACACGCCGTGACACGCTGCACCGGCTCGCCGACGACCGGGCCCTCCTCCCCGACCGCGCCTGCGCGGTCCTCGACCGGATGCGGGAGCTCGGCTTCAGCCGGGACTACGTCGCGGGCCAGCGCGAAGCCCTCGTGCTGTTCCGGGCGCTGGTGCCGGAGGGCTTCGAGAGCTTCGTGGCCCAGCTCGAGCACCGGCTCGACGACCCCGAGTTCGTCGACCTGACCCAGCGCAGCTGGGACGCGCTGCACTGGGATCCGGACGACCCGCGAGTCGAGGAGCTGGCCTCCGCCCTGGCCGACAACCTCCTGGCCCACCGCGAGCTGCTCGCGGCACCGCCCGGCTTCCGGTCCCGACCCGACACCGCGACCAGGTACGGGCTCGTCAACTCCCACGGGCAGGACCAGTGGCCGACGTCGGCCCGACTGACTGCGCTCGTGGAGGCGAAGCTCCGCGCCGCGGGCATACCCGTGCCGCATCAATGACCGCCGGTCGGGCGTGGCGTCACGACACGGCGTAGGCCTGCGCGTACTTGCTGCTCGGCGGGATCGGCTGGATCACGTCGAGCAGCACGCCGTCGGGCGCCGGCACGATGAAGTGCCGCTGCCCGAAGTCCTCGTCCCGGAGCGCCAGCACCGGGGACAGGCCGAGGTGCCCGGTCAGGCGCGCGTGCACGGCGTCGACGTCGTCGACCTCGAGGTTCACGATCACACCGCGCGGGAGCGCGCGGTGGCCCTCGGGGACCGTCGGGTGGTCGTGGGCGACCACGGCGAGCTCGAACGCGCCGAGGCGCAGGCTCACGTACCAGTCGGACTCGTAGGTGGTCTCGAACCCGAGCGCGTCGCGGTAGAAGGACGCCGCGGCGGCGACGTCCTGCGCCATGAGGACCGGGTAGAAGCTGGTGACGGACATCGGACGCTCCTTTACGTACACTGCGTATGTAACGAGATCCACGATACATACACGCCGTACGTAAAGGAAGAGCCGTGCCCCGTGCCTCCGCGGCAGCCGCCGCCCACACCGCCCGCCAGGTCCTCGACTCGGCGACCGACCTGTTCGCCGCGCGCGGCTTCGCCGCGGTCTCGCTCGACGACGTCGCCCAGGCCGCCGAGGTCACGCGCGGCGCGGTCTACCACCACTACCGGAACAAGCAGGGCCTGTTCCTGGCGGTCGCGGCCCGCCTCCAGTCACAGGTCGCCGACGCCGTCGTCGCGGCCGCCGACGGCGCGGGAAAGGACGCGCGGGAACAGCTCCGCGCGGGGTCGCACGCCTTTCTCGACGCCATCACCGCCGGTCCGGCCCTGCGGGTGCTGCTCGTGGACGCCCCGGCCGTCGTCGGCTGGGCGGAGTGGCGGCGGCTCGACGAGGCCAACTCGGGCGCACACCTGCGCGAGGCGCTCCACGAGGCGGGCATCGCCGACGACCTGCTCGACGCGCTGACCGCACAGCTCTCCGGCGCCATGAACGAGGCCGCGCTCTGGATCGCGCAGCAGCCCGACCGGGCGGCCGCATCGGAGCAGGCGCACGCGGCCCTGGACCGCCTCCTCGCCGCGGCCCTCACCTGACCGTCCGGCCCGTAGGCCGGGACCTCAGCCGGTTTGGCCCGGCCGACCTCGTCGCGCGGCCTGGATGATCAGGATGATCCCGACGACGACGAGGATCGGCCCGACGATCGCCCACAGCGTCACGCCCGTCATCGCACTGCCGGCGAGGTAGCCGAGTCCCTGCAGGGTGAACACGCAGCCCATCACGACGAGGACGATGCCGAGCACGATCAGACCTGACTTCATGTCCACCTCCGAGGCAATGGCTCACTTCGACCGTACCGGTCAGTACTTGTGGGTGCCCAGCGTCGTCGACGAGATCATCGCGTCGTCGGCGTAGCAGTAGCCCCAGCCCTCGCCCGGCTCGACGGACCGCATGAGCGGGTGGCCCGAGTCCTTGAAGTGCGCCGTGGCGTGCTTGGCCGGGGAGGAGTCGCAGCAGCCCACCTGCCCGCACACCAGGCAGCTGCGCAGGTGCACCCAGGTGCCGCCGAGGGCAAGGCACTCGGGGCAGCCCTCCCTGTTCTCGGGTTCGAGGACCGCGACCTGGTCCAGATGCGTGCACTCGTCGGTCATCGTTCGATCCTCACGTCGCTCCGGTAGGTCACCCGCCGCGGCCGGTACCACCCCGGCGGATGGCACAGAGTCTAGGCCGGGGACGACGCCGCGGGCAGGCCACCGCCGGTGCTCTCGCGAGCGGTGATCCGGTGGGGCACCACCACGTGCTCCGCCGGCGCGTCCGGCTCGGCGATGCGCCGCATCACCAGACGCACCGCCTCGGCCGCGAGCCGGGGCAGGTCAGGCGTCACCGTGGTCAGCGAGGGTACGGAGAACTGCCCGTCCTCGATGCCGTCGAAGCCGGCCACGGCCACGTCGCCGGGCACCCGCAGGCCGCCGTCGTGCAGGGCGCGCAGCGCGCCCAGGGCCATCAGGTCGTTGAAGCAGAACACCGCGTCGAACTCGACGCCGCGAGCGAGCAGCTGCGCCACGGCGTCGGCGCCGCTGGCCCGGTGGTAGTCGGTGCACTCGACCACGAGGTCCGGGTCCACGGCCACGCCCGCCTCGGCGAGCGCGGCCAGATAGCCCTCGCCGCGCAACCGCCCGGTCCCGTCGCCGCTCTGCAGACCGATCCCCGCGATCCGACGTCGGCCCAGGTCCAGGAGGTGCCGCGTGACATCCCGGGCCGCCGCCACGTTGTCCACGCCCACGTGGTCCACGCCCGCCGGCTCCCCGTACTCCCCCAGCAGCACCAGCGGCGTGCCGTCCCGCCGCTCCGCGACCTCCGCCACCGACGTGACCAGCGGGCTGAAGACGACACCGTCGACCAGGTGGCTGGGCAGACCGTCGAGCACCGCGCGCTCCCCCGCCAGGTCGCCCGACGTCTCCTCGATGAGCACCGACTGCCCCACCGCCCGCGCCGCCGCCGCCAGCTCGGAGGCCAGTCCGGCGAAGTAGGGCGACGTGAGCTCCGGCAGCGCGATCGCCAGGAACCCGGCCCGCCCGTGGCGCAGGCTGCGCGCCGACGTGTTGGGCCGGTAACGCAGCTCCGCGATGGCGGTCTGGACCCGCTCCCGGGTCTCCGGCCGCACGTTCGGGTGCCCGTTGATCACGTTCGACACCGTCTTGAACGAGACCCCGGCGCGTTCCGCCACGTCGCGCAACGTCACCCTCACTGATAGCCCCTGACCTGGCCGCGAACTCGAACCGCCCGCGCCCTGCGGCACGGCGGAGCAGCGCTCCGTGCGGGTCGGGACACTGCTCCGACAAGGCTAGTCCACCGGTGGGTACCGCCGGCCGAGCGGCGAGACGACGGCGGACGGCGGCGGGGCGGGCCGCCGGGCGGGGTTAGCCTCGCAGCGGCGTGCCCGCCCGGCCGCGCCGGCGTGGCAGTCACGAGAGGAAGAGCAGTGGATCGAACCCGAGTCCGCGAGACGACCGACCAGGACGAGGCGGTCGTGCTCCAGCTCATGACCGAGTACATGACGTGGGCGCTCGCGACCTTCGAGGAGACCTACGGCTTCGCGATGGGCCTGGACGCGCGGCACACCAGCGCCGACCTGGACACGTTCCGCCGGCCCACCGGACTGATGGCGCTCGCCGAGGTCGACGGTTCGCCGGCCGGCGACGACGGCGCTGCACGGCGCGGCACCACGCAGCCCGCCGGCGTCGCCGCGCTGCGCGCGCAGGACGACGGCGTGGTCGAGATCAAGCGGATGTTCGTGCGCCCCGAGCACCGCGGGACCCACGTCGGATCGGCGATGCTGGACTGGCTGCTGGAGCGCTCCCGCGCGGACTTCGGCGCGCGGACGGTACGGCTCGACAGCAACCGCTTCATGGCCGGGGCGCACCGCCTCTACGAGTCGCGCGGGTTCGTGGAGCGCACGCCGTACCCGGGCTCCGAGATCCCCCCGGAGCTCCAGCACCTGTGGCGGTTCTACGAGCTGTCGCTGGACTGATCAGCCCCTTGCCGACCGCAGGTTATCCGTTGTAACTTCGCGCGTGGTTATCCGTTGTAAAGGAGCGACGGCCACGTCATCGAGGACGTGGCGCGCGGCCGCCCGAAGGGACGATCCACCCATGGAGATACGGTTCGTAGCCGCCCTCGCCACGCTCGCGCTGGTCGCCGGCGCCGTGGCCCTGCCCGGCACCGGAGGCGCCCCGCCCGCAGCCGCCGCCCCGGCGGAATCCGCCGCAGGCCAGGCCGCACCACCGCCGTCGGGCACCACCTACACCAACCCCGTCACGGACCCGTTCTCGGACACCTACGCCGACCCCGCGGTGATCCGCGGCAAGGACGGCTGGTGGTACCTGTACGCGACGAGCGACCCGCTGGTGTCGGGCGGCCCGTTCGGCAACATGCACGTGGCACGGTCGCGCGACCTTGCCGCGTGGGAGTACGTCGGCACGATCTTCGACGGCGAGAACCGGCCCGCGTGGGCCGCGGAGGCTTCCTACTTCTGGGCGCCGGACATCCGGTACGTCGACGGCCAGTACGTCATGTACTACACGGTCACGGACACGGCGGCGAACCCCGACGCGTGGGACTACACGGTCGGCGTGGCGACGGCGCCCACCCCGACCGGACCCTGGACCGACTCCGGTGGTCCGGTCCTGGCCCCGCGTCCGGCACCGGGCGGCGGGTACCTCAACACGATCGACCCGGCCCTGTTCGCCGACGACGACGGTTCGCGCTACCTCTACTTCGGCGGCTTCAACGGCGGCATCTGGGTCACCGAGCTGGACGAGACCGGCACCCGCGCCGTGGGCGAGCCCACGCGCGTGACCGTCGCGGACCGCTACGAGGGTGCGTTCGTGGTCAAGCGCGACGGCTGGTACTACCTCATGGGGTCGTCGGCCAACTGCTGCTCCGGCCCCGTGACCGGGTACAGCGTGTACACGGGCCGGTCGCGCTCGCCGCTCGGCCCGTTCACGGACCACGAGGGCGTGGGCATGAACGAGTCCCGCGTGGGCGGCACCCTCGTCGTGGCGCAGAACGGCAACAAGTGGATCGGCGTCGGGCACCACGCGGTGTTCTCGGACGTCTCCGGCCAGGACTGGATGCTCTACCACGGCATCGACCGCGACAACGCGTGGCTCGACCAGCCCGGCGGCGTGAACCGGCGGCCCACCCTGCTGGACCGGCTCGACTGGATCGACGGCTGGCCCGTGGTCAACGCGGGTGCGGGCCCGAGCGAGGGCGCGCAGACCGCGCCGGTGGCCGCGAGCGCGCTGGGCATCGTCAGCGCCGACCCGGCCTCCGGGCACGGGCTGCGGCGCGTGACGGGCACGCTCGCCCGGGGCACGGACGGCTCCGGCGACGCCGGGGCGATCGCCCGCCTGGTCCCGGACCGGCGGCACGCCGCCGTGGTGCAGACGGCGCCCGCGCCGCGGGACGTGCGGGTCGAGACGGACGTGCGGCTGCCCGACGCCGACGGCTCGTTCACGGTGCGGGTCGGCGGGGCCGGACCGGCCGCGGTGTCCGTGCGGCTGGACGCGGGGGCGCGCGAGCTCGTCGTCGGGCAGGGACGGCACCAGGTGCGGACGGCGCTGCCGGCGAACGCGGACCTGACCTCCTGGCACGTGCTGAGCGTCGAGGTGCGCGACGGCGTGGCCGATGCGCGGCTGTCGTCGAGCGGCCTGGGTGACGTGGACGCCGAGGCGCGGTTCGAGGCGCGGACGCCGCTGCCCCGGAAGGCGCCGGTGCGCCTGACGGCCGACGGCGCCGAGGCGCAGCTCGACAACCTGACCGTCGTGGCGGCGCACGAGCCGGTGACCGAGCGGGTACCCGAGCCGCAGGCCGGCGCGGTCACGTTCGCCGAGGAGTTCGACGGCGCGCTGGACGCGGGCTGGCGCTGGCAGCACTCCCCCGCGGCCGTCGACGTCGCGGACGGCGCCCTGACCTGGCCGCTGACCGGCCACGACCTGGTGGGCACGCGGAACGACGCGCCGGCGCTGCTGCGCGACGCGCCCGACGGCGACTACGTGCTGGAGGCCACCGTGCGCCTGCCGCTGGGCGAGGACACGGTGCGCAACTTCCAGCAGGCGGGCCTGCTGGTGCACGCGGGCGACGACGACTTCCTGCGGCTCGGCTCCGTGGCGATCGGCCGGACCCGCCAGGTCGAGTTCGGCAAGGAGCTCACGGCCGACGGCGCCGTCCGGTTCGGCGGCTTCGTCTCCGGCCCGGTGGCCGACACCATGCACCTGCGGCTGTTCCACACCACCGACCCGGCCACGGGCGAGCACCGGTACCGGTCGGCGACGTCGCGCGACGGCGACCACTGGCGCTTCGGGGCGACCTGGACGCTGCCCGCCGACACCGACCCGGCCATCGGGATCTACGCGGGCGGCGGGGCGGCGCCGGCGGTCAGCGCGGTGTTCGAGGACGTGCTGATCCGCGAGCTCGGCTAGGGGCGCCCGCGGGTCCGCCGTGCCGTCTCACGGTGCGGCGGGCCGCGGCGTCGCCGTCAGGGACCAGCTCGCCAGGAGGTCGAGCGCGCGGGCCGACGGCGAGCCCGGCTCGGCCGAGTAGACGTACAGGGTCGTGTCGGGGTCGCCCGGCAGGGCGAGGGTCTCGTACTCGACGGTGAGGTCGCCGACCACGGGGTGGCGCAGCCGCTTGGACCCGTAGGTGCGCCGGTAGACGCGGTGCTCCGTCCACCAGGCGGCAAACTCGTCGCTGGCCTCGCGCAGCTCGGCGATCAGCGCGCCGGTCGCGCGGTCGGCCGGGTCGTTCCCGGCCTCCAGCCGCAGGTTCTCGACGGCGGCGCGGGCCTGCTCCTCCCAGTCGACGAACAGCGACCGGGCGCCCTCGTCGAGGAACATCCAGCGCGCGTAGTTGCGCCGGACCGCCGGGAACCGCTCGAAGTCGGTGAACAGGGCCCTGCCCATGCGGTTCTGGGCCAACACGTCGGCGCGGCGGCCCAGCACCAGCACCGGCACGTCGTCGAGCGTGCCGAGGAACTGGTACAGCCCGGGACGCACGCGCTGCACGGGCCGGGTACGCGGCTGCGCCGCGGCGGACCCCAGCCCGATGAGGTCGGCGAGGTGGGCGCGGCCGGCCTGGTCCAGCCCGAGCGCGCGCCCGATGGCGTCCACCACCGACGGCGACGGCACGATGCGCCGGCCCTGCTCCAGGCGGGCGTAGTAGTCGGTCGAGACCCCGGCCAGGAACGCGACCTCCTCCCGGCGCAGGCCCGGCACCCGGCGTACCCGGCCGTCGGCGGGCAGGCCGGCGCGCGACGCGTCGCCCTGGCTCCGTGCCCGGCGCAGGAAGTCCGCCAGCTCCGTGTTCTTCTCGGCCATGCCTCCATTCTGGGCGGCCCACCCCCGGCCGCGCACCCGCCAGGGTGGACCTCCGGGTCCTAGTCGGCGGCGACCCAGGACACAGGGGGCCGGATATGGCGCCCTGCGGCGCGGTTCCGCGCGGAAGTCTTGACGGGTCGGCACTCCCCGCCGGCCCGACCTTCCCGAGGAGACCACCATGTCCTACCCCACCGACCGCCCCGCCACCTGGTTCGTCACCGGCGCCTCCCGCGGCCTCGGCCTCGAGCTCGTGCGGCAGCTCCTGGAGCGCGGCGACAACGTCGCGGCCACCACCCGCTCCGCAGATCGCCTCACCACCGCGCTTGCCGATGCCGACACGTCCCGGCTGCTCGCCCTGACCGTCGACCTCGCCGACCAGGCACAGGTGGACCAGGCCGTCGCCGCCACCACGGCCCGCTTCGGCGGCCTCGACGTGGTGGTGAACAACGCCGGGTACGGCTATCTCGCGGCCGTCGAGGAGGTGTCCGACGCCGATGCCCGCGCGATGTTCGACGTCCAGGTGTTCGGCGTCTGGAACGTGCTGCGCGCCGTGCTGCCGGGCTTCCGCGCGCATCGCAGCGGGCACGTGATCAACGTGTCCTCGATCCTCGGGCTGCTGTCGTTCCCGGGCTGGAGCCTGTACGCCGCGGGCAAGTTCGCGGTGGAGGCCATCACCGAGTCCCTCGCCGCCGAGGTCGCCGACCACGGCATCCGGGTCAACCTGGTCGAGCCCGGCTACATGCGCACGGACTTCCTGCGCCCCGTCTCGCTCGGCCTGCCGCGGGACACGAACGAGGCCTACCCCGCCGTCCGCGAGATGGTGGAGCAGCACCTGCAGATGCCCGGCACGCAGCTCGGCGACCCCGCACGGGCGGCCGCGGCGATCATCGCCGTCGCGACCACGGGCGAGGCGCCGCTGCACCAGCTCCTCGGCTCGGACTCGCTCGGCCTGGCGGCCGGCCGCCTCCAGAGCCTGTCCGACGACGTCGAGGCGTCCCGCGCACTGGCCGTCACCACGGACGTCGCCGGAACCCCGGCGGCCTGAGACGTCGCCGGCCGGACCGGCCTCGCCCCCGCCGCGGCGGTCGTCGCGCGACAGGTCACCCCTCCCCTTTGAGGCCCGGGTTTCTTCGCTTTGAGCGGGCTCAAAGCGAAGAAACCCGGGCCTCAAAGGGGATTGGTTGGCCGCGTGCCACGAGCGGACGCCGGGCCTACCGGACCTCCGGCGTCGTGTACGCGCCCGCCGCGATGTCCTCGACCAGCGTCGGGCCCGTCGGCGTCCAGCCGAGCAGCTCACGCGTCGCGGTGCTCGTCGCGGACATCTCCATGCCGAAGAACCCGCCGATCCAGCCGAAGTGCGCCGGGACGTCGTCGGGCGCGACCGAGGTGACCGGCAGGTCGAGCACGGCGCCGATCGCCTCGGCGATCTCGCGGCTCGTGACGCCCTCCTCGGCCACGGCGTGCAGCCGCGAGCCGGACGGGGCCTTGGCCAGGCCGAGGGCGACGAGCCGCGCGGCGTCGGAGCGGTGGACGGCGGCCCACCGGTTGGTGCCGTCGCCTGGGTAGCCGGACACGCCGGTGCGGCGGGCGGCGTCGGTGATCGCCGAGATGAACCCATGGTCGCCCACCCCGTGCACCGTCGGCGAGAAGCGCAGGCTGACCACGTGCACGCCGCGGTCCACATACTCCAGCGCGAGGTTCTCGGCGCCGCCGCGCGGCGAGTCGGGGCCGTGGAACTGCGAGGCGTCCACCTCGGTGGCGGGGCGGTCCGGCGCCAGCGCGGCGACGCCCGACGCGAACAGGAACGGCCGGCCGGAGCCGGCGAGGGTGTCGACAAAGGTCTGCACGGCGGCCCGCTCTGCCGCGTTCGACACGGCCGGGTTCGAGAAGTCGTGCTTGTTGGCGAGGTGCAGCACCGCCTCTGCGGCGTCGGCGCCCCGGCGGAGGCCGTCGAGGTCGTCCAGGTCGCCGCGCTGCACGCGGACCCCCTTGGCCTCCAGCGCGGCCGCCGACGCGTCGGACCGGGCGAGCGCGGTGACGGCGTGGCCGTCCGCGAGCAGCTCGTCGACGGCGGCCGACCCGATCCAGCCGGATGCTCCGGTGACGAATACCTGCATGGTGAACCTCCAGTGATGTCAGTGACTGTTGTCAGTCACAGACATCACCATACGCGTGACGTCAGCGCCTGTCATCACCTAGACTGGAACCATGGTCAGATGGCAGCCAGGGACGAGCGAACGACTGCAGGCCGCCGCGCTGGAGCTCTTCGCGAGCCAGGGGTACGAGCAGACGACAGCCGCGGAGATCGCGCAGTCCGTGGGCCTGACCGAGCGCACCTTCTTCCGGCACTTCAGCGACAAGCGCGAGGTGCTGTTCCACGGGCAGCAGCTCCTGGTCGAGGCGTTCCTCGCCGGGATGGCGGCGGCGCCGGACGACGCGACGCCGCTGGAGCTGGTCGCCGCCGCGCTGGACTCGGCGGCGGAGTTCTTCCCCGACGAGCGGCGCGAGCACTCCCGGCTGCGGCAGGCCGTCATCGACCAGAACCCCGCGCTGCAGGAGCGGGAGCGGCACAAGCTGTCGGTGCTGGCGGCGACGGTCGGCGACGCACTGCGCGCCCGGGGCGTCACGGAGCCGGCAGCCACCCTCGCGGCGGAGTCGGGGGCCACGGTGTTCGGCGTCTCCTTCACCCAGTGGATCAGCCCGGGCGAGACCCGGCCCATCGCGGAGATCGAGCGCGGGGTGCTCGCCGAGCTGCGCGGCCTGACCGCCGTCGGCCCCGGGCCTGCCGCAGACTGACGCCCGTCAGTCCCAGCGGAAGAGCAGCGCGGCGGTGACGCTGCCGACCACGACCGTCACGCCCAGGCTGATCAGGTGCGCCGGGTCGACCGCGACGCCCACCCCGTCGCGAGGTGCACCGGCCGGCGAGCGCTGCACCTGGGCGTGCTCGGCTGATCGCGGCCTCGCCGGGGTCCGGTCAGGCAGGCTCAGCGGCTTGTACGAGCGTGGCAGCCAGAACCTGCCAACCCTCGTCTGCACGCACCCAGAGGCGCGTGTAGATCAACCGCGCGGAAACTGCGGTGCCGCCCTGGGTCGCATCCACAGCGGCGACCAGCCTGGTCACTCCGCTCAGGACGTCCTCCTGGACGTCCAACGACTCCTCCGCCAGGCGGGTGATCCGCAGCGAACCCGAGCGGTAGCTCTCCAGGTCGTCCTCCTTGGAGAACACGGACCCGTCCGGGCCGGCGCCGACGCAACGAGGATGCAGCAGTGCCTCCAGTGCGTCGACGTCGCCGGCACGCTGGGCGGCTTGGAGCGCGCGCTCCGCAGCAAGAAGACTCATCGCGCGAGTCTACGCACCGGCGCCTGCGACGGGGCGGGCGCCGGTGCGTGCGCCTGCGACGGCGGCCACCTCACCTCAGAGCTGGGAGCCCCGCCCTAGCGCACCTCCTGGTACGGGATCACCACGCGCTTGATGATCAGCAGGCCCGCCGCCGCGACCGGGACCGCGACGAGGGCCCCGAGGATGCCGCCGAGCGCCGCGCCGGCCAGGGCCGCGACGATGACCAGGACGCCGGGCATGGAGACGGCCCGGCTCATCACCCGCGGGGACAGGACGTACGCCTCGACCTGCATGTAGACCAGCAGGCACGCCCCGACGACGATCGCGGCGACGGGGCTCACCGTGAGCGTCGCGAGTGTCACGAGGATGGACCCGATGACGGTGCCCACGACCGGGATCAGCGCCGCGACGAACGCGATGACGGCGAGCAGGATCGGCGCCGGGCTGCCCGCGAACAGGGTGAGCACGAGGGTGAACGTGGCGTTCATGGTGGCCAGGATGAGCTGCCCGGAGACGTACCGGCCCACGGAGTCCAGCACCTCGTCCAGGAGCGACCCGGTCATCTCCCGCCGGGAGCGCGGCACCAGCCGCAGGACGGCGGCGACCATGGTCGGCAGCGTCAGGGCGAAGTAGATCGTCAGGGCCGTGACGATGATGACCGCCGTGACGCCGTTGATCAGCCCGGTGCCGACCTGCAGCACGCCGCCGGCGATCGCCGAGAGCTGCCGGGGGTCGCTCAGCAGGTCGGTCAGCGACGACAGCAGCCCGTTCAGGTCGAGGGCGCCCAGGTTGCTCGTCGCCCAGGCGTACCAGGCCTGGTCGGGCAGAGTGCGCAGCAGGTCCACGAGCTGGGTGCCGAAGCTGCTGACCTGCGGGACGGCGATCGGCAGCACCGCCACGACGACCAGCGCGATCACCACCAGCGACCCCACGACCATCACGGTCGCCGCCACCCAGCGGGGCAGTCCCCGGTTGGTCAGGGCCTCGGTGCCGGGCTCCAGGGCCAGCGCCAGGAACAGGGCCAGCCCGACGTAGACGAGCACCGTCGCCACCGCGGAGAGCGCGCCGAGCACCGCGAGGCCGGCGCCGACCCCCAGCGTGGCGAGCATCGCGTAGCCGAACGGGTTGGCGGGCAGGCCCACCACCGTGTCCCGGCCCGCCCGGCCGCCGGCGACCCGCGGTGATCGCGCGGACGCCGTCGGGCGGAAGCTCGCGTCGAGGTCCCGCCCCCTGGGCAGGCGTGGCGGGGTGCCAGGGCGGTGCAGCAGGCGGGCCATTGCGCTCCAAATCGGTCCCGGGTGTCCGCGGTGAACACCTGGCGGGTCCCAGCCTCCCGGAAACCGGCCCTGTTGTCGCCGTCGGCGTGAGGGGTTCTGGCCGGGCCTCCCACCTCCGGGCCGGACCGGCGTCTCATGGAGGACGACAGAGCACCGAACCCGCGCCACGTCCCGGCGCGGGCGCACCGAGCAAGGAGTGACCACCCATGCGTGGAGTTGTGATGTACGCACCCGGCGACGTCCGCGTCGAGGAACGAGCGGACGCGAAGATCATCGAGCCGACCGACGCGGTGATCCGCGTGACGGCGGCCTGCATCTGCGGGTCGGACCTGTGGCCGTACCGCGGGATCGAGAAGCTGGCCGGACCCACCCCGATGGGGCACGAGTACGTCGGCGTCGTCGAGCAGGTCGGCGCGCAGGTGCGGAACGTGCAGGTCGGCGACTTCGTCGTCGGCTCGTTCGTCGCCTCCGACAACACCTGCGAGATCTGCCAGGCCGGCTACCAGTCGCGTTGCATCCACAACGTGATGATGGGCTCGGAGGGCACGCAGGCCGAGCTGGCCCGCATCCCGCTGGCCGACGGCACCCTCGTGCCCACCCCGGGCGCGCCGTCGGCCGACCTGGTCCCGTCGCTGCTGGCCGCGTCCGACGTGCTGGGCACCGGCTGGTTCGCCGCCGTGGCCGCCGAGGCGGGCCCCGGCAAGACGATCGCGGTGGTCGGCGACGGCGCCGTCGGCCTCTCCGCAGTCCTGGCCGCCAGGCAGCTCGGCGCCGAGCGCGTCATCGTGTTCAGCCGCCACCCCGAGCGGCAGGCCCTTGCCCGCGAGTTCGGGGCCACGGACGTCATCGAGGAGCGCGGCGACGTCGGAGCGGCGAAGGTCAAGGAGCTCACCGGCGGGTACGGCGCCCACGGCGTGGTCGAGGCGGTGGGCACCGAGGAGTCGATGTGGCAGGCCATCCGCTCGGCCCGGCCCGGCGGGTACGTCGGCTACGTGGGCGTCACGCACGGCGTGCAGCTCGACGGCCTGGACCTGTTCTTCACCGGCGTGCACCTGCACGGCGGACCGGCCCCCGTGCGCCGGTTCCTGCCCGAGCTGATCCAGCTCATCTGGGACCGCAAGATCGACCCCGGCAAGGTCTTCGACCGCACCCTCCCGCTGGAGGACGCCGCCGAGGGCTACCGCGCCATGGACGAGCGCCGCGCCACCAAGGTGCTGCTCACCCTGTGACCGGGTGGCGGCCGCGCGCGGGCCGGGGGGTTCCGGCAGAGCCTCCCGCCCGCGCGGTCGCGTACCTATCGTGGAAGCCATGAGCACCAAGGACGAGGTCCGGGACTTCCTGATCTCCCGCCGCGCGAACGTCACGCCCCAGCGGGCCGGCATCCCGAGCTTCGGGGAGCGCCGGGTGCCCGGCCTGCGCCGCGAGGAGGTCGCGATGCTCGCCGGCGTCAGCCTCGACTACTACACCCGGCTGGAGCGCGGGAACATCCGCGGGGCGTCCCAGAGCGTGCTGGAGGCGATAGCCCGGGCGCTGCAGCTGGGCGACGCCGAGCGCGAGTACCTGTTCGACCTGGCCCGGACCGCGCCCGCCGCGGTCGCCGCGCGTACCCGCAGGCCCGCCCCGCAGGCGGTGCGCACGTCGGTGCAGCGCGTGCTGGACCACCTGACCGTGCCCGCGGTGGTGCACAATGCGACCCAGGACATCGTCGCCGCGAACCTGATGGGCCGCGCCCTGTACTCGCCGCATTTCGACACCGAGGGCACGCCCAACACGGCCCGGTTCATCTTCCTGGACCGCCGCGCCCAGGACTACTACGTGGACTGGCCCCTGGCCCGCCGCACCGCGGCCGCGATGATGCGGCTGGAGGCCGGACGCGACCCCCTCAACACGGAGCTCACGACCCTGGTCGGGGAGCTCTCCACGCGCAGCCCGCAGTTCCGCGCCGACTGGGCCGGGCACGACGTCCACGAGCACCGCACCGGGGTCAAGTCGTTCCGCCACCCCGAGGTCGGCGTGATCGAGGTGGCGTTCGACGTGTTCGAGATGCCGGGCGAGGCCGGGCTGCAGATCGTCACCTACAGCCCGCCCCCGGGTACCGACTCCGCGGACCGGTTCGTGCTGCTCGCGAGCTGGGCGGCCACCCGGGAGGCTGACACGGAGGCGGACGTCGCGCCCGCGACGCCGCACGGCGCCGTCAGGCCCGCGCGGTCCTAGACCGACCGTGCGGGCCGTCCCGGGACTGCCCGGCCGAGGACCGCGGGCCGGAACGCCGAGACCACGGAGTGCAGCGAGGCACCCTTGACCCCGTACAGCCAGCGCTGCAAGAACATGCTCAAGGAGATCAGCAGGACGATGCACGCGTAGTTGGCGGTCATCGCGACCGGGGTGAACTCCGTGCCGCCGTTGACGATGCTGTCTCGCCCGAGCATGCGGTCGATCGGACCCGCGACCTGGGCAGCCAGGGCACCGAACCCCACCAGGCCCACGTGGAGCAGGACGATCGCGAGGATGCCGCGGCCGATGCGACGCTTCGGGCCTGCGAGCACCCGGTGATACGGCACGCCTGCGGGGGTCGGGGACGAGCGACGAACGTGGTGTCGATTCATGACCCCACCCTCCGAGGGCGGACGTCCGCCGAGAAATGTCACCTGGTCATCGATCCGCACGCACAACGCCCGGCCACCCGTGACAGGTGTCATGGACGGCCGGGCGGGCAGACGGCGGCTGGGCCGCCGGCCCTCAGGCGAGCAACGGGCGGGTCTGCGTGAACAGGCCGCTGTAGGCGTTCAGCGCCGGCTGCCCGCCCAGGTGGGCGTACAGCACGTTGCTGGTCGCGGGGATGTCGCCGCCGGTCACGAGGTCGATCAGCCCGGCCATCGACTTGCCCTCGTAGACGGGGTCGATGATGACGCCCTCCAGCTCGCCGGTGAGCCGGATCGCGTCGAGCGTCGACTCCACCGGGATGCCGTACAGGTCGCCGGCCCAGCCGGGGAGCACGGTGATCTCGTCGTCCCGCAGCGGCCGGCCGACGCCGATCAGCTCGGCCGTGGCGCGCGCGATCCGGGCGACCTGGTCGCGCGTCTCGTCCAGCTTGGCGCTGGCGTCGATCCCGATGAGCCGGCGCGGCGGGCCGCCGGCCTCCTCCAGCGCCGCGAACCCGGCGATCATGCCGGCCTGGGTGGAGCCCGTCACCGCGCAGACGACGATCGTGTCGAAGAAGACGCCGAGCTCACGCTCCTGCTCCTGGACCTCGTACGCCCAGCGGGCGAAGCCGAGCCCGCCGAGCCGGTGGTCGGAGGCGCCCGCCGGGATGGCGTACGGCGTGCCGCCGCGTTCCTTGACGTCCTCGATCGCGCGGGACCAGGAGTCCTTGAAACCGATGCCGAAACCGGCCGGGTCGAGCCGCACCTCCGCGCCCATGATCCGGCTGAGCATGATGTTGCCGACCCGGTCGGCCATGGAGTCGGGCCAGTCGACCCAGTTCTCCTGCACCAGCACGGCCTTGAGGCCGAGGGACGCGGCGACGGCCGCGACCTGGCGCGTGTGGTTGGACTGGTAGCCGCCGATCGACACCAGCGTGTCCGCGCCCTGCGCGAGCGCCTCGGGGACGAAGTACTCCAGCTTGCGGGTCTTGTTGCCGCCGTAGGCGAGGCCCGCGTTGCAGTCCTCCCGCTTGGCCCAGACCGACGCGCCCCCGAGGTGGGCGGTGAGGCGTGGCAGCGGGTGGACGGGGCTGGGCCCGAAGGTGAGCGGGTGGCGGGGGAAGTCGGACAAGGCCATGGATTACTCCTCGCGGGCGGGGTGGTCGCTGGGCTGGTCGGGTTCGACGGACTCGTCGGCGACGGTGGGCAGAGTGCTCCAGGTGTCGAAGGCGACCGCCGCCGCCCCCTCGGCCTCCCCGGCGGCGCAGAGCCGGATCAGCTCCTCGTGCCGGGCGAACGACGCGCGCCCGCCCAGCGAGGAGAACCGCAGACGCTCGGCGCGCCGCAGCACCGGCGTGAACTGGTCGAGCACGGCGGACAGCGCCCGGTTGGCCGCCACCGTCACGGGCACACCGTGCAGCGCGTCGTCGGCGCGCAGGGCCGCCTCGACGTCGCCCCGCTCGATCGCCTCGCGGAACTCGCGCTCGGCCGCGCGCATCGCCTCGAGGTCGGCCTCCGTGAGGCCCGGTACGGCCGCTCGCACGGCCACCTCGTGCATCGCGGCGACGACGTCGCGCGCCCCGCGCACCTCGCGCAGGTCCAGCGAGCTCACCGTCGTCGAGCTGCCGGGGCGGGCGACGACGAGGCCGGTCTCGGCCAGCCGCAGCAGCGCCTCCCGCACGGGCGTGCGGCTGACGCCGAGCCAGGCCGCGAGCTCGAGGTCACGCAGCTGCTCCCCCGGCGCCAGGCTGCCGTCGACGATCGCGTCGCGCAGCCGGCCGTACACGTCGTCACGCAGCAGCCGGCGATTGATCGCGGGCACGCTCCTCGGAATAGGCATGCAATATATTAGATGCACCAGACCCCGCCCTGGCAAGCCGCGCCGACCCCGACAGGGCAATGCACTCTCGGCCACCGGCCCCCGCCCTGGCGAGTGCCGCGCACCCCCGGCCACGACGATGCACACCAGGGCACTCGAACTCCTCGAAGACCCGCACATTCCTCGCCAGTGCGACGTTGCGCTTGGCACACTATTCCCGCGAACACCCCGCGAGATCGGCACTCGGCATCGAGATCGGCACACCCCTGGACCGATCTCGACACCAACTGCCGAACTCAGTGGACAGCCTCAGGTAACTGCCGACCCTGGCACCCATCCGGAGACAACCTGCCCGCATCTGGGTACGGGCTGCACCCCGTGCGGAGACGAGCTGCGTCCTGGAGATGATCCGCGAGTCCTTCCGAAAACCAAGATCTGGCCGGCCGCGGGGCGCATGGATGCTTTGAAGGGGGTGCCGGCTGGGCCTCATCTCGTTCACCTGGGACGTGCGTGATCCGGCTGCGCCGGACAGTCCTGCTGGCGTGAACTCAGCGGATCCAGGCTGAACGAAATACGGCCCAGCCGACACCCTCTGCAGGGATCACATGCCTGAGGCCGAGCCGACACGCCAAGTCGGCACGCCGAGCGACAGCGTCAGACCACGAAGCGACCCGCCTGGTTCCGGACTCGCCCGACCACGACCCCGCCCGCCGCCGACCCCGCGCGGCTACGGCCTGGGCTGCGGCAGCCCCGGCGGCCGGTGCCGCAGCGCCCCGCCCGGGCGAGCGCCGGTGCGCACGCCCTCCTCGATCACCGGCACACCGCCCACGAGCACCCACGGGATGCCCGCGGCGGTCAGCCGGGGCTCGTCCGGGGTCGCCCGGTCGGCGACGGTCGCCGGGTCGAAGACCACGACGTCGGCCACGTAGCCCTCGGCGATCCGGCCCCGGTCGTGCAGGCCGAGCCGGGCCGCGGGCCGGGCCGAGAGGTGCACGATCATCTCGGCGAGCGACAGCACGCCCTCCTCGCGCACGTACCGGCCGAGGTACCGCGGGAAGGTCCCGGAGCCGCGCGGGTGCGGCTTGGCGCCGACCAGGATGCCGTCGCTGCCGCCCGTGTGCCGGGGGTGTCGCATGATCTCGCGGACGTTCTGCTCGTCGCCGACGTGCTGCAGGATGCTCGTGCCGAGCCGGTCGGCGAGCAGCAGGCCGAAGAACACCTCGGCCGGCGGCCGGCCCTCGTCGAGCCCGATCCGCGCCACGGTACGGCCCACCCGGTCGCCGAGCGCGGCGTCGCGCACCCCCGCGATCTCGATCGAGTCCCAGTCGACGGGCACGCCGTGGCAGCCGTCGCTGCCCACGACCTCGACCTCGTGCGCGATCCACGCCCGCTCCCCCCGGTCGCGCAGCCGGGCCAGCGTCCGCTCCGGACCGCCCACGGCCGCGCGGCTCGGCAGCAGCGCGGACAGCGTGGTGGAGCCGGGCAGGTAGGGGTAGGTGTCGAGCGTGACGTCCACGCCGTCGGCGACCGCCTGGTCCACGAGCGCCAGCAGCTCCCCCGCGCGGCCGCGGTTCTCGGGGAAGTTCATCGTCGCGTGCGTCAGGTGCAGGGCGCACCCCGAGCGCCGCGCGACGTCGACCATCTCGGCGTACGCCCCGATGGCACCGGCGCCGTAGGACCGCTGGTGCGGCGCGTAGTAGCCGCCGTGCTCCGCGACCACCTCGGCGAGCGCGACGAGCTCGTCGGTGTCGGCGAACATGCCGGGCACGTAGGTGAGCCCGGACGAGAGGCCGAACGCGCCCTCCCGCAGGCCCTGGCCGACCTGCGCGCGCATCTCCGCGATCTCCGCGGGCGTGGCGCGCCGGTCGCCGGTACCGACGACGTTCATCCGCACGGTGCCCTGCGGCACGAGGTAGGCGACGTTCGTCGCGCTGCCGCGCCGGTCCACCTCCGCGAGGTACTCCGCGACGGAGCGCCAGGAGAAGTCGACGCCGTCCGGGATGCCGTTCCAGCCCGCGATCTGCTCGCGGACCAGCGCCATCGTCTCGTCGGTGACGGGCGCGTACGAGATCCCGTCCTGCCCCACCACCTCGGTGGTCACGCCCTGCGTGACCTTGGCGAGGTGGTCGCCGTCCGCCAGGACGGCCAGGTCGGAATGGGCGTGCATGTCGACGAAGCCCGGGGCCACGGCCAGGCCGGCGGCGTCGACGACCCGCGCGCCGGGCGCGTCGATCCGCCCGCCGACGGCGGCGATCCGGCCGTCCCGCAGCAGCACGTCGCCGGTGACCGGCTGCGCCCCGCCGCCGTCGACGACCAGACCGCCGCGCAGGAGCAGGTCAGCCCGCGTCGACACGGACCAGTTCCCGGATGCCGCGGGCCTGCAGCGCCGCGGGGTCAGTGGCGGCGGCGCTGGTCACGACGGTGACCTCCACGCCCTCCTCGCGCAGCGCGTGCCAGCGCTCGAACACCGCGCCACCAGGCCCGAGGGACGGCCGGGACAGCGGCAGGTCGTCCGCGTCGACGTCGACCACCACGGCCGTGGCCCGCCCGGAAGAGGCCGGCCGCGCACCTGCCGCACGCGCCTCCGCGATCACCTCGGCGAACCGCCGGCCGAGCGGCTTGACCCGGTTCTCGGTGTCGAGCAGGCCCAGCGAGTACTCCAGATCCTTGTAGTCGGCGAGGTCGCGCGTCACGTCGTGCGAGCACCACCACGTGACGGCGTACAGGTCGTCCGTGGTGAGCGCGGCCTCGATGGTGCGCGCGCAGAACTCGGGCATCTCCGACTCGGCGAGGTTCATCGACGGTGCGCCGACCTCCTGCAGCCAGACGGGCCGGCCGGGCTGCGCGGCGAACGCCTTGGACAGCTCGATCATCCACTCGGCGTGCCGCACCGACTGCGGCGACAGCGCACCGTACGTCGCGGCCGTCCCGTTGAAGATCCAGGAGTGCACGGTGGTCACGTCGCCCAGGCGTGCGGCGTGCACCGGCACGAAGGGGTGCTCGTCGCGGTACCAGAGGTGGTCGTTCTCGCTGTGCGTCACCAGGTGTCCCGGGTCGCGGTCGCGCGGGGCCTCCAGCAGCGACGTGAGCCAGTGCGTGATCTCGTCGCGCTTGGCGGGCATCGCCGCCGGGTTGGGCCGCTGGAACTGGTTGAGCTCGTTGCCGAGCGTGAGGCCCAGGAAGTTCGGCTTGTCGCGGACGGCGTCGTACACCGCCGCGACGAGCGCCGCCTGCGCGTCGATCGCCGGCTGGTCGGTGAACATGTTGCCGTCGTGCCAGTTCACGAGCCACGCCGGCACGAAGTCGAAGCCGGACATGTGCCCCTGGATCACGTCGACCGCGATGTCCAGGCCCTGCTCGGCGGCCAGGTCGGCCACGAGCGCGATGTCGTCGAGCGCGCGCTGCCGGATCAGGGTGCGGTTGGGCTGCAGCACCGGCCAGAGCGGGAACACCCGCACATGGTCGACGCCGAGCGCCGCGATCGCCTCGAAGTCGGCGCGGACGACGTCCGGGTCGATCGCCATCCACTGGAACATCCAGTCCTTCGACGGGGTGTAGTTGACGCCGAAGCGCGGGGTGGTGGTCAAGGGCCTGCCTCTCAGGTGACTCAGGGTGCCCGGGCGTCGCAGCCCGGGCGGGGGTTCTCAGGCGCCGGCGCCGGGCGCCGCGGCCGTCGACTCGCGCACGGTGAGCCGGCGGCCGCCGACCGTCTGCGACGTCACGTCCTCGCCGCGCACCAGCCGCTCCAGCAGCGCGACGGCGGTGCGGGCGCTCTCCTCGACCGGCGCGTCGAGCGCGGTCAGGCGCGGGCGCACGAGGGTGGAGACCCAGGAGTCCTCCCAGGCCACCACGGAGAGCTGCCCGGGGACGCTGACCCCGAGCTCGGGCGCGTGCGCGACGATCTCGGCGGCGATCACCTCGCTGTCGACGATGATCGCCGTGACGTCGCCGACCCGGCCCAGCAGGTCGGCCACGGGGTCGGCCGCCTCGGCGTCCCAGACCGCGTAGGACGGCTCGACGCCGCACTCGGCGGCGGCAGCGGCGAACCGCCGGTCGCGGGCCTGGGTGTGCGCGAGGCCGGGCGCGTCGTTGATCCGCGCGACCCGCCGGTGCCCGAGCTCGACCAGGTGGGCGAGCACGGCCGCGAACGCGGCGTCGTCGCGCACCGTCACCGCGGGGACCGCGGCGTCGACGGGTGCGCCGAGCACCACGGCGGGCGCGCCGAGCTGGCCGACGAGGTCGAGCCGCGGGTCGTCCGTGCGGGCGTCGACCAGCAGGAACGCGTCGACGCGCTGCTCGGCCCACCACTCGCGGTAGACGCGCGCCTCGTCGTCGACCGCCACGAGCGTGAGCGAGAGCGACCAGCCGATGTCCGCCAGGGGCTGCGTGAGCCCGGCCAGCAGCCGCATGAAGAAGGGGTCGCGACCGAAGGTGTCGCTCGCGCGGGCGATCACCAGCCCGAGGCTGCGCCCACCCTGGCCCGACACCTTGCGACTGGCGTAGTTGGGGCGCCAGTTGAGCTCGTCGGCGGCCTGGCGGATCCGCTCCGCGGTGGCGGCCGAGACGTTGGGCCGCCCGTTGAAGACGTGGGACACCGCGGACGGCGACACGCCGGCACGGCGGGCCACCGCGGCGATCGTTGCTCGTTTCTGGGGTGTTTCGGTCACGTGCCAGACACTACGGGGGTTGACCCTCGAAAGTAAAGCGGTATACATTCGCGGCCAGCCAGATTGTGTACCGCTTTACAAGGCCCGGCACGCGGATGTGCCCCGCCCGTCTCGATCGACACACCGCAGTTCCAGGTCGACAAGCTCCAGGAGGTTCCGTGTCCCACGGCATCAGCAGGCGCACCTTGTTGGGCGCCGCCCTCAGCGGCGGAATCATCACCCCGCTGCTCGCCGGGTGCGGGGCGCTCGTCCCGGCGTCCAGCGGTCCCGGCGCCCTGACCGTGCACACCCAGATCAGCGGCGCCGTCGCCGGCGCGCAGGTGTTCTCCGACGTCGTCGCCGCCTACCAGCGCGCCACCGCGCGCAAGGTCGCGCTGCTGAAGAACGGCTCCGACCTGCCCATCGTGTTCGAGACGAGCACGCTGGCGGGCAAGGAGGCCGACGTCGCGATCGTCAACATGATGGGCCGCACGCTCTCCTGGACCCGCCTGGGCGCGACCGTGCCCGTGAACGACTACCTCGACGACTGGGGCCTGCGGGACCTCATCATCCCCGAGGCGCTGGCGGAGTGGACCGACGACGAGGGCCGCCTGCGCGCCTTCCCGTTCACCCGCACCAACTGGCCGGTGTCGTTCAACACCGGGCTGCTGGAGGAGGCCGGCGTCGGCGCCATCCCCACGACGTCGGACGAGCTGATCGCCGCCGCGGACGCCCTGCGGTCCAAGGGCATCGGTCCCGTCACCGTGGGTGGCTCCGACTGGAGCGGCCAGAAGATGTTCCTGCAGATCCTCCAGGGCTTCATCACCCAGGACGAGGCGCGCACCGTGTTCTCGACCGGCAAGATCTCCGAGAGCCCCGGCGCCATCGCGGGCGTGGAGCACTTCGTCGAGCTGCGCGACGCCGGCGTCTTCGTCGACAACGTCCAGGGCTACACGTCCGACTCGGAGCTCACGCAGTTCAACACGCGCAAGGCCGCCATCGTGCCGGCCATGTCGTCGGCCCTGGCGCTCGTGCCCAACGAGCGAGCCGCGGAGGTCACCGTGGGCGGCTGGCCCAGGCCGTCGAGCGGCGGCGTGCTGGAGCACCCGAGCGTGATCCGGAGCTTCAACGGCCACGGCATCTGGATCAGCGAGAACGGGCGCAAGAAGCTCGACCTCATCAAGCCGTTCGTGCAGAACCTGTACACCCCCGAGGTCACGGACGAGTTCATCCTCGGGTCCGGCCGCGACATGAGCCGGATCACCGACACCGTGAGCCGGGACTTCCCGCTCGTCGCCCAGGGCTCGCGCCTCACGGACGACGACGTGACCCCCGTGATGCTGCCCGACCTGCTCATCCCCGACGCCGTGTTCGAGCCGATGATCCAGGCGACCGCGCTCGCCTACGGGTCCGCCCCGGCCGACCGCATCATCGACGCCTTCGAGAAGTCATACCAGGCGGTCTGACCGCTCGAGCTGGGAAAGGACCCCCACCCATGACCGCGCTCCTCGACGCCGGCCGCCCGAACGCCGTCGGCGACGGCACGACCGCCGCCCCCCGCACCCGCCGCCGCGGGACCCTCCGCGACCGGTTCCCCGGCCTCGCCCTGCCCGCGCTGATCTGGTACGCGGTGTTCATGATCGGCCCCGTGGTCGCGATGTTCGTCATCGCGTTCCTCTCCTGGCCGGGCATGCTCACCACGCCGACACCGGCGGGCCTCGACAACTTCGCCCGCGTCTTCGCGGACGAGACCTTCTGGACGGCGACCGCGAACTCCGCGATCCAGATCGTCGTCGGCCTGCCGATCATGATCGGCCTCGCCTTCCTCCTCGCGTTCTACGTGGTGCAGAAGCCGCGCGGCCACCGCGTGCTGCGGTACCTGCTGTTCATCCCGGCGCTCATCTCCGCCCCGGCGACGGCGATGGTGTTCTACGCGATGCTCAACCCCGACGGCCTGGTCAACGGGTTCCTGCGCCCGCTGGGCCTGGAGGGCAACGAGTGGCTCGCCGACCCGACCACCGCGCTCGGCGCCATCATCGCCGTCGAGCTGTGGAGCGGCATCGGCTACTCGGCGGTGCTCATCGCGTCGCGGCTCGACGGCGTCGAGACCGAGCTCGTGCAGGCCGCGCGGCTCGACGGCGCGGGCGACTGGCGGCTGGCCTGGCGCATGTACTGGCCCATCGCGCAGGACTTCATCGGCGTCGTCGCGATGCTCCAGTTCCTGTCCATGCTGTTCAACTCGGCGCAGACCGTGCTGCTGCTCACGCAGGGCGGGCCCGAGAACGCGACCACCACGCTCGCGTACCTCATCTACCGCAAGGCGTTCGTCGAGACCGACCTGGGCTACAGCCAGGCCGTCGGCGTCGTCCTCTTCGTGATCGGGCTGCTCGGGATGTGGGCGATCCGCCGCACGCTCCGCGCCACCCACTGATCCCCGCCCGATCTGCCTCCCGACCTGCCCTGGAGACCCTCATGGCTCAGCGCGCCACAGTCGCCCGCCAACTCCCCCTGCGCGACCGCATCGGCTCGATCACGAGCGGCACGCTCGCGTGGATCTACGCCGCACTGCTGGTCATCCCCTTCTACTACTTCATCGTCTCGTCGTTCAAGACGAACGAGGAGATCTTCGAGTCGCCGCTCGCGTGGCCGACGACGTTCGACTTCTCCAACTTCACGACGGCGATCCAGCAGGCCGACCTCGGCCTGGCCGTGGCCAACTCCGCGCTCACCACGGTCGCCGCGCTCGTCCTGACCCTGCTGCTCGCCCTGCCCGCGTCGTTCGCGCTGGCCCGGGCGCGCGGCCGCGCCGGCAAGATCGTCGAGAGCGTCTTCGCCCTCGGCTTCCTCATCCCGTCGTTCGCGGCGCTGTTCCCGACGTTCCTGCTCGCCGCGGCGCTCGGCCTGTTCCACACCCGCACGTTCGTGATCTTCCTGCTGCCGGCGACGGCGCTGCCGCTGTCGATCGTCATCCTCACGTCGTTCATGCGCACCATCCCGCGCGAGCTGGAGGAGGCGGCCTCGATGGACGGCGCGTCGTCGCTCCAGGTGCTGCGGCAGGTCTACCTGCCCATCTGCGTGCCGGGCATCGCGACGGTGCTGCTGCTGAACTTCCTCTCGTTCTGGAACGCCTACCTGTACCCGCTCATCCTGATCGGCCCGGACACCGCGCAGCGCACCATCCAGGTGGCCTTGCCGACGCTGAAGGTCGACGCGGGCACCGACTACGGCGTGCTGATGGCCGGCACCCTGTTCACACTGTTGCCCGTGTACCTCGTCTACACCGTGCTCCAGCGGCAGATGCAGCGGGCGCTGCTCTCGGGGGCGGTCAAGGGATGACGCTCGGCACCACCCTCCCGGCGGACGGGGCGGCGTCGCTCCCGCTCGCCACCCGGATCGGGCAGGTCAACCAGCGGCTGAAGGGCTGGGAGGCGGTGCGGTGGGTCGACGGCGCCCCGCGCGTCACCGACGTGCTGCGGCGCGAGGTGGACCGCTGGGGCGGGCTCGGGGCGCTCTACGGCGTGCTGCGCGCCGACCCGTGGTCGGCGGTGCGCTGGGACAACGGCATCCCGCCGGAGCGCAGCGCCGAGGCCTACGCCGCCGTCCAGGACCACGTGACGACGTACGGCGACGGCATCCCCGTGCTGTTCGTGGAGGAGGCGCCGCACGGCCTCATGGCGCTCGGCGGCACCACGCTGCCCGTGAACCTCGCGCTCGGCGCCGGCATGGACGCGGACCTCACCGAGGAGCTCGCGGCCGCCGTCGCCGCCGAGGCCCGCGCCCGCGGCACGCACGTCGCCCTCGTCTCGGGCCTCGACGTGCTGCGCGACCCGCGCTGGGGCCGCGCCGAGGAGTGCTTCTCGGAGGACCCGGCCCTGGCCGCCCTGCTCGTCGCGGCGACGGTGCGCGGCATGCAGGGCACCACGTCCGTGGGCGACCCGATCGACGACCGGCACGTCGCCGTCGTCGCCAAGCACCTCGCCGGGCAGGGCGCGGGCATCGGCGGGCGCAACGGCTCGGGCGCGCCCGTCGGCCCGCGCGAGCTCGGCGAGATCCACCTGCGACCCGCGCACGCCGCCGCGCGCGCTGGCGTCGCCGGCTTCATGGCCGCCTACAACGACGTCGACGGCGTGCCGTGCAGCGCCAACGAGGAGCTGCTCACCGGCACGATCCGGCAGCAGTGGGGCTGGGACGGCGTGGTCATGGCCGACGGCACCGCGATCGACCGGCTCCGGGACAGCTCGCCCGACCCCGCCTTCGCCGCGGCCCTGGCCCTGCGGGCCGGGGTCGACCTCAGCCTGTGGGACGAGGCGTTCACGCACCTGGAGCCCGCGATCGAGCGGGGGCTCGTCGAGGAGGCCGTGCTCGACCGCGCCGCCGACCGGGTGCTCGCCCTCAAGCGGCGGCTCGGGCTGTTCGGCGCGCCCGAGGCGGGTTCGTCCGAGGCGGACGCGCCGGGTGCACCTGCGGGGCGCGACCTCGTCGTGCTCGTGGACCGCGCGGCCCGCCAGTCCGTCGTCCTGGTGGACGACGGCGGTGTGCTGCCGCTGCGCCCCGGCCGGACGATCGCCGTCGTGGGTCCGAACGCCGACGACCTGGACGCCCAGCTCGGCGACTACACGCCGCCGCGGCCCGTCCCGGACCAGGCCGCCTCGACCGTGCTCTCCGCCCTGACGGCGCGGTTCGGCGCCGACCGCGTGCGCCACGCCGAGGGCAGCCGCCTGCGGGGCCCGCTCGCAGACCCGGACGCACTTGACGCGGTCCGGGCCGCGAGCGCCGGCGCCGACGTGTGCGTCGTGGTGCTCGGCGGCACGAGCCGCCGCACGTACGACGACGAGTTCGCCGACAACGGCGCCGTCGACGGCCCCGCGCGGGACACCACGAACGGCGAGGGCGTGGACCTGTCGTCGGTGGCGTTGCCGCAGGCGCAGCTCGACGTGGTCCGGGCGGCGCGGTCGGCCGGCACGCCCGTGGTCGCCGTCGTGCTGGACGGGCGGCCGCGGGCGCTCACCGAGCTCCGTCCCCTGGTCGACGCGCTGCTGGTCGTGCCGTTCCCCGGCCCGAGCGGGGGCGCCGCGGTCGTGGCCGCGCTGTGCGACGGCGCGGCGTCCGGCCGGCTGCCCGCGACCTTCCCGGCCGCGGACGGCGTCATGCCGGTGGCCCACGACGAGCGGATGGAGACGGCGCGCGGGTACGTGGACACCGACGTGCTCCGGCGGCTCCCCCTGGGCACGGCGCTGCTGCCGGGTGTGACCGCGCGCCTGCGCGACGCGGTGCCGTCCGCGGCAGCCACCACGGTGGCCGCCGCCGCGCTGGCCGACGGCGGCGTGGCGACCGTGACCGTCGAGGTGACCAACGCGGGCCCGGACACCAGGTCGCTCTCCGTGCCGCTGTACGCGCGCCGGCACGAGCCGGGGATCCGGCCGCGCCGCCGCCAGCTCCTCGCCGTCCGGCGGGTGACCGTCGCGGCGGGCGCCACCGCCGCCGTGCCCTTCGCCCTCGGCCTGGACGAGCTGGGTTCGTGGGCGACCGGCGCGCCGCTCGCCGCGCCGGTCACGCTGAGCGTCTGGTGCACGCCGGAATCGGACCCGCCCGCCGACGCCCTACCGGTCCGCGTGACCGACCAGAACGGAGCCACCCCATGGGAGCGATGACGCGCACCCTTCTCGACCCCGCGATCACGGCGACCCTGACGGAGGCCGCCGACCGCGTGCGCACCACCTCGGGCACGCAGGTGGGCGACATGGTCGAGGCCGCGCTGCTGCGCACGCTGACCGACACGGTGACGATGGGCGACGACGGCACGGCGTTCGTGATCACCGGCGACATCCCCGCGATGTGGATGCGCGACTCGACGACCCAGCTCACGCCGTACCTGCGCTTCCTGGCCACGTGCCCGCCGCTGGCCGACCTGGTCGCCGCCGTGGTGCGGCGCCAGCTCGCGTGCCTGGACCACGACCCGTACGCGAACGCCTTCAACGACGGCCCGACGGGCGCGCACTACGACCCCGAGGACGTGTGCGACGACCCGCACGTGTGGGAGCAGAAGTACGAGATCGACAGCTTCGCCTACCCCGTCACGCTCGCGCACACGCTCTGGCGGACGACGGGCCGGGACGACGTGTTCGACGGGCGCGCCCACCGGGTGCTGCGCACGATCGTGGACCAGCTCCGCGCCGAGCAGGACCACGACGCGTCGCCGTACCGGTTCCGGCGCGACACCGACATCCCGACGGAGACGCTCGCGCGCGAGGGTCGCGGCACCGCCGTCGGCCGCACGGGCATGACGTGGAGCGGGTTCCGCCCGTCGGACGACGCCTGCACGTACGGGTACAACATCCCGGCGAACCTGTTCGCGGCGCAGGCGCTGCTCGCGATCGGCGACATCGCGGGCGAGGTGCTCGACGACACCGCCCTGGCCGCCGACGCGCGGGTGCTGTCCGGCGAGCTGGTCGACGGCGTCCGGGCGTTCGGCGTCGTCCCCGGCGGGGTACCCGGCGACGCCGCCCCGATCTACGCCTACGAGGTCGACGGGCTGGGCGGGGTGCTGCGCATGGACGACGCCAACACGCCGTCCCTGCTGTCGCTCCCGCTGGTCGCGCCGGACGTGTACGACGCCGACGTCTGGCGGGCGACCCGCGCGTTCGTGCTCAGCCCCGCCAACCCGTACCACGTGACCGGTACGGCGGCGAGCGGCATCGGCAGCCCGCACACCCAGGCGGGCCGGGTGTGGCCCATCGCGCTGGCCGTCGAGGCGCTCACGGGTACCCCGGAGGACCGGGTCCGCCTCCTCGGGGTGCTCGCCCGGACCGACGCCGGCACCGGCCGCATGCACGAGGCGTTCGACGCCTCGGACCCGACGGCGTTCTCCCGGCCGTGGTTCTCGTGGGCCGACTCGATGTTCTGCGAGGTGGCGCTCGTGGTGGCCGACGAGACGATCCCTGACGTGTGCTAACGTCGTCGCGATCGTGAAACCGAGGCAGGAGGTGAGACCCGTGAACGCTGTATCCGTACCGGGTGCTCCCCCGCAGCCCACGATCGCGCGACTGCGCTAGTCGCCACCGGGAGCGCCCGCCAGGCAACTCGCGAGAGGCGACTCCCATGAACACTTCTTCTTCTGCCCTGCCCTCCGGCGCGCCCACGGCCACCCGTGAGCGCGCGCTCGTCCTCGGCGGCGGCGGCTCCACGGGCAACGCATGGCTGCTCGGCGTCGTGGCCGGCCTGTTCGACGGCGGGCTGGACGTGACCACGGCCGACCTGACCGTCGGCACGTCGGCCGGGTCGACGGCGGCGGCGCAGCTCTCCGGCGCGACGCCGGGCGAGCTGTACGCCGCGGCGCTGACGGCGCCGCCGTCGGCCGGGCCGCAGCCGCCCGCACCACGGACTGCCGGGCCGCAGCCCCACAGCACCCGGCCCGTGACCGACCACATGGAGCGGACGCGCCGGATCATCGAGGCCGCCGAGGGCCCGGCCGACCTGCGCCGCCGGCTGGGCGCGATGACGCTCGACCTGCCCGGGTCGTCGGACGACACGGTGCAGGAACGGTGGCGCGCCACCGTCGCCGCGCGGCTGCCCGCCCAGACCTGGCCGGACCGCGCGGTGCTCCTCACGGCGGTCGACGCCACCACCGGGGAGCCGGCCGTGCTCGACCGGACCAGCGGGGTCGACCTGGCGGACGCCGTCGCGGCGAGCTGCGCCAGCGGCTTCGCCTACCGGATCGGCTCCGGCCGCTACATCGACGGCGGCTACCGCGCGGGCGCCGAGAACGCCGACCTGGCCGCCGGGTACGCCCGGGTGCTGGTGCTCTCGCCGTTCGGCGGGCGGTCCCGGACACCGGCGGACTGGGGCCTGGATCTCGCGACCCAGGTCGCGGAGCTCCGCGCGGGCGGCAGCAAGGTCGAGACGATCTTCCCGGAGCGCGAGAACGAGCACCTGTTCGGCCTCAACGCGATGGACGGGTCGCTGCGGCCGGCCGCCGCCCGGGCGGGCTACGACCAGGGCAGGGCACGCGCCGCGGAGCTCGCCGAGCTCTGGCGCTGACCGGTCCGGCGTGTTCGATGCCATCCCCTCGGCGCTCGATCACCAGTCGGGGATCAAGAAATCACCAAGCGAATCATCAAGTCGCGGGCGTAATTCACCCGCCCCCCGGCGTCTGACGAGGTGGCGACGGAGTGCGCAGGCCCTTCGCTCGGCAGGGCCGAACGGGACGAAGGCCAGGGAGCGACTGCCGCACGCCGAGAACGGCCGCGTGGTCGGGGCATCACAGACCTCCTCTCGTGAGTCCCGCCTACTCGTGATAGTTCTTTGACTGCCACGCAGGATTTCTTTACCTGTCGAAGAACGAACCACAGCACCGACCCGAGGGAGCGACGCGTGCAGGAGCAGGCGAACGAGCTGGTGTCCCCCGTCTTCCGCCCCGACCGGCGCAGGGTTCTGCGCACCACGTGGGCGGGCGCGATCGCCACGGTGACGGCGGGAGGTCTGCTGTTCGCGGCGGCGCCGACCGTCCCGGGCACGCCCCTCGCCGGGGATGAACGGGACCAGCCGACCCGGCACCAGGGGCTGATCCAGGCCGCGCCGGCCGCCAGCACGGTGACGACACCGCGGCACGTGACGACGGAGCAGATCACGGCGGTCCTGGCCCGCGCCGACGAGCAGGCACGGCGCGAAGGCCCGGACCTCAGCCCCGCGGTCGCCCAGGCCGCCGCCGAGCTCGGCATGCTCTACACCACGTACCTCATGCAGGAGCTCGCCCTCGGCGAGGCGAAGGAAGGCCTGCGCGTCGAGGACGCGCCGGTCGCGCGGGCGGCGGAGGACGACGGCGCGGGGTCGACGGTGCCCTCGGGCCGGATCACCTATCACCAGGTGGTGCTGGCGGCGGTGCGGCTGGCGAACATGCTCGACCCGTCGGTGCCCAGCACGCTGGTCGAGGTGGAGGCCACGGGCGAGGACGAGGAGTCGTCGTCGCGCGGGACCGCCGGGGCGAACGGCGCCCGTGACCGCGCCGCGGACCCGCTGCGCGAGAGCCTGCTCGACGTGGTCTCGGCGTTCGGCACCTCGACCCTCGAGTACGCCAACGGTCGCATCCCGGCCGCGGCGCTGTGCCCGCTGGACCTCGCGCCCGGTCACCTGCTGCGCTGCGACGCCGCCGAGCGGTTCACGGCGCTGAACGCGGAGTTCGAGGAGGAGTTCGGGCACCCGATCCCGATCACCGACTCCTACCGGTCCTACGTGCAGCAGGTGGCGGTGGCCGACGCGAAGCCGCACCTGGCGGCCGTCCCGGGCACGTCGAACCACGGCTGGGGTCTCGCGGTGGACCTGGGCGCACCGATCTCGGGCGGGGCGTCGGCGGAGTACGTCTGGCTGCGGGTGCACGGCCCGGACTACGGCTGGGACAACCCGTCGTGGGCGCGGCTCGGCGGCGCCAAGCCGGAGCCGTGGCACTTCGAGTTCTTCGCGGCGGGCTCGGTCCCGAACCGCGCGATCGACCCGTCCGACGTCGGCCGGTGGACCTCGGACGACGCGTCCGAGCCGGCCGTCGAGGCCGCTGCGCGCGACCCCCGGCCCGAGGACGGCGACTCTGCCGAGAAGCCGCGCAAGCCGGCGACGACGCCGGACGAGCCGCGCGAGAACCCGCCGGCGCAGAAGCCGTCAGAGCCCGCCACGTCGCCCAAGCCGAGCAACCCGGCCCCGAAGCCCACGCCGAAGCCGTCCCCGACGCCGTCGCCGTCGCCGTCGCCGTCGCCGTCGCCCACACCGTCCCCGTCGCCGACGCCGTCCCCGTCGGATCCGGGCGAGCCCTCGACCCCGCCGTCCCCGACCCCGTCGCAGCCGGCACCGACCCCGACGCCTGCGCCGAGCGAGCCGGTACCGTCGCCCAGCCCCTCACAGAGCGCCCCGAGCCCGGCGCCGTCGTCCAGCCCGTCGGCGGGGCCCGACTCGCTGCTGGGCCTCGCCGAGGACCTGGGCCTGACGGACGGCTGACTCCCGCCGCGGGCTCAGTCCCGCTCGGTCAGCGGCTGAGCTCGATGAGGGCGAGCAACGCCTCGCCGTAGGCCTCGGCGGGCTCCGGGTCGGTGAACACCCGGGGCTCGCCGAGCAGCTCGACCTCCACCTCGAAGGCGTCGTCGGTATGGCGCAGCAGGCGGAAGCTTCCCCGCAGGAGGCCGCGGAGCTGGTCCTCGCGCGGCAGCCAGAGGGCGTCCTCGATGGCGACCGAGTCCAGCGCCCACTCGGTGGTGCCGTTGAAGCCGAGGATCGTGCCCGTCGGGTACTCGTGCGCCTCGATGGTCATCGTGCTCACGGTGAAGACATCGCTCTCGAGGTCGGGCGCCTGGACCCGGAACTGGTCGCCGTCGACCGGCGTCCAGACCAGGCCGGCGTGCTGCAGCTTCGTGGCGAGTTCGGTGGAGATCATCGAATCATTCTGGCGAAGACCGGCCACGTGTGTCAGGAGGCTCTTCCCCACACCCAGATCTTGACGTGTTGTAGAGATAGGGCGACCCTCGTAGAGGGCATCCAGCACGCGCCCGAGTCCCGTCCGTTCCATCCAGAGGAGACAGCGATGAGCGAGAACTCTCAGCTACTTCACGTGGCGACGTTCTGCGGCAAGTGCGACTGCGGCTGCCCGGAACTGTTCGTCGACCCGACCGCCGAGCCCCTGAAGCAGATCGTGATCACCGACGACTTCGGCCAGCGCATCCAGATGAGCCACGACCAGCTCGCGGACCTGGTGGAGCAGGCCCGCAGCGGCGCGCTCGACGCGGCGGCGCTCCAGCCGGCCTGACGTTCGAGGTGTTCCGTCCGGTATTCCGGACGGCGGCAAAGGTGGCTGTCCACTTCCCGGTGGGCGGCCACCTTTGCAGTATGGTCCTGGCAGGAGGGCACTATGTCAGGCAGGACTCGCGCACGCGGACAGCTCGAGGCGGAGGTCATGCGCATCCTCTGGGACCACGAGGACGCGATCGGGGCACGAGCGATCCAGGAGAGGTTCGGGGACGAGCACGTCCCGGCCTACACCACGCTCCTGACGGTGCTCGACCGCCTGGAGAAGAAGGGCGAGGTGGTCCGCATCGCGGCCTCCCCCCGCAAGGTTCGCTTCCGCCCCACGCGGTCCGACGGCGAACGCGCCGGCGCCGCGATGCTCTCCGTGCTGGAGGGCACCGGCAACCGGGAGGAGGCCCTGCTCCGGTTCGCTGACCACCTGAGCGCCCGGGACGCCGAGATGCTGCAGCGGGCGCTGCGCCCCAAGCAGCCTGCCGGACGCCGCCGCGCGGGCTGACTCCCCGGTGGCCGCGCCGAACGGAATTCGGCGCAGCCGACCGGTGCTCGTCGACATCACCTTGCCCGGGGACGGTTCGTCCAATTTCCGGCGGGTCCGGGTGCGATCACCCGGCGAGCATGAGTCCGCACATCGCGGCCGTGCCGAGGCTCATCAGGCCGCCCGTCAGCAGGTCGAGCCCGGCACGGTCGAGCCCGGCACGGTCGAGGCCGACGCGATCGCCCCCGCGCGCGTGCCGGACCGCCGCGACCAGGAACAGCGCGCCACCGACCACGAGCAGCACGGCCAGCACCGCGCCGGCGGCAGCCGTCGGGGCGTCCAGCGGCACGGCCGCCGCCGCGTGCTCGGCCACATGGGCAGCGGCGTGCCCGCCGTGCCGGGTCATCACCGCGAGCGCCCACACCATCGCGAGCATCATCACGGCGTGCGTCGCCTGGCACCGGGCGCTCTCGTGGTGGCCGGCCCGCCGCCCGTCCGGCGTCCGCCCGCGGCTCGGGGCGTCGAGGCCGTACCAGCCCGCGGCGGCGGCGAAGCCGGCGGCGCCCGCGACGAAGAAGGCGACCTGGGGCAGCATGGGCAGCCGCGCCCACCACGGCCAGACCATGGCCACCATCACGAGGTTCATGCCGAGGTGGAACAGGTGGCCCGTTCCCGCGAGTGGGTGGCGGGAGGTCATCAGGCGCCACAGGGAGTACACGCTCAGCGCGCCGAAGAGGGTCGTCGCCACCCACTGCACGGCTGGGTCCGACATCACTGGCGCCCCCGCGTCCCGAGAAGTTGAAGCGGCCGAACCGCCGCGACGGTACCACATGATGTAGAGATGTTGTACGGTTCTGGGGACCGGGGGCGGACGTGGAGCGAGGTCAGGGCGTGGCGCTGACCCCCTCCCCGGCACGCCGCGCCTGCACCAGCCCGACGACGACGTCGACCACCACGAACGCCACGAGCGTGTACCCGACCAGCGGCAGGAACGTCCCCACCGTGACCGCCACCGCGGCGACCGCCGCGAGCCCCCACCACGGCGTGCCCTGGAGCACCCCGCGCCGCGGGGCCGGACCGCCCAGCCCGCGCGGCTCGCGCGTGGGCCGCCGCTTCCACCACATCAGGTAGCCGAGCACCACCATCGAGCCGATGCCGAGCGCGAGCACGAACAGCACGGCCTGGTTGACCGGGCCGAGCAGGAGGCCCATGTGCAGGTCGATGCCCCACGTGGTGAGCTTGGCCGGCAGCGGGAAGGTCACGAAGTCGGTCCGGTGCACCACCTGCATCGTGGTCCCGTCGACGGCCACGGAGTCGGCCTCGGTGGGCACGTCGCTCTTGTTCTCCTGCACGGTCCACGCCGTGCCGGCCTCGGCCGGCGGCTTGATCTCCACCTCGTTCGTATTGACGTTGATGCCCTGGGCGACCGCGAGCACGGCGTCGAACGTCGCGGGGTCCACCGCGCCGTCCGCCCCGGGGGCGCCGCCCCCGTGCCCGGCGTGCTCGTCCGCCTCGGCGGGTGCGCCGCCCGCCACGCGCGTGTCCAGGGCGGGTGTGGTCCAGCCGAGGTCGCTGCGCAGCTCGCCGACGTTGGCGCCGCCGTACTGGGACCAGGTGATCCCGGTGACCGACAGGAAGAGCGCGCCCAGCACCACCACGGCACCCACGGCGGTGTGCCAGGACAGCAGCCGCCGGTACCCGGTCTGCCGGCGCTTCGGCCGGACGACGCCTGCGGCCCGGCGGGACGCGCGCAGCCGGCCGATCCACAGGATCAGCCCCGCCACCACGACGATGCCGAGCCAGGACGCGGCGAGCTCGCTGTAGAGCCGCCCCGGGTCGCCGAGGTGCAGGCTGCGGTGCAGGTTGGAGATCCAGGTGCGCAGCGGGAGCGCGCCGCTGGAGCCGTAGACGGTCAGGTCGCCGCGCACCTCTCCGGTGGCGGGGTCGACGAAGATCGCCCGGGACTCGCTGGGGCCCAGGCCGTCCTCGCCGAACATCACACGGGTCGTGTCGCCGGGTTCGGGCGCGGGCCGGACGGCGGTGAGCACGGCGTCGGCGCCGACCTGGCCCTGGGCGATCTCGACCTGGTCACCCAGGCTCAGGGCGGTGTCGGCGACCGGGGCGTGCAGCTCCTGGTCGTAGACCACCTGCTCCAGGGCGGGGGTGAGCGCGTAGAGGGCGCCGCTGGTCGCGGCGACCAGGATGAACGGGCCCACGAGGAGGCCCGCGTAGAAGTGCAGCCGCCGCAGCAGGGGGCCGAACCAGGGCGTGCGGCCGCGCGGTGGTGCGGGGTCGGCCGCCGTGGGGACGTCGGAGCCCGTGATCGTGTCGGTCATGTGGGTCCTGCTTTCAGGTGAGGAGGGATTCGCCGATGAATCCGCCCTCGCCGCACCCGGGTGGGATGGCGAAGACGGCCGAGCCGATGGGCACGGTCCATGGGTTGAGCAGGTCGAGCTGGTCCAGGCGACGCTGGAGGGGGACGACGGCCACCGTCAGCCCGGCCACGTGGGGACGGGTTCGGGGCATGAAGAGACCTCTCCTCGGACGTCAGGGATCGACGTCGGCACGCACGGGGACACACGGGACCCCGCTCGCCGCGCAGCACGAACCGCGCGGGCGAGCACGGAACAGCCCACGGGCACACGTGCGCCCGTGGGGCAGAGCTCAGACCGCGTGCGGTGCGGGAGGTCCCCTCCGGAGCAGGGGTGAGAGCCGGGGTCCCGGGTGGACCGGGCGGAAGGTCTCGGCACGCACCCGCGAGCGGGCGGGCGCGACGAAGGTGAGCGCGTGGCCGGCGACGGCCCACGCGCGCAGCAGCCAGGCCGCCATCCGGCCGCCCAGCTCGCGCAGGCGCCGCAGCAGCAGCTCCCCGCGGTGCAGCACCACGACGGTGACCGCCGCGGCGATCCCGTGCCAGAGCCACATCGACGGCCCGCCGTGCATCAGCTCGGCCTGGAGCGGTGCCCCGGACATCGTCAGCGGGGCCATGTCCCCGTGCGCGCCGTGCGTCCCGGGGTTCGCGGCCTGGAGCGTGCCGGCCGGGGTGCCGAGCTGGAACAGCAGGTGGAACAGGAGCTGGCTGGCCGCGACCGAGATCGACAGGCGCGGCAGCGAGAGCCTGCGGGCGACCAGCGCCGTGCAGACGGGCAGCGAGAGCACCCACGGCACGAGGACGCCGAGCCAGCTCGGCAGGTCCCCGCCGCCGGCGAGGTGGGAGGCGAGGGCCACGAGGGTCGCCGCCGACGCCGCGAGGACGCCGCGCACTCCGCGCGCGGTCCCCCGTCCGGCGTCGGGTGCGTTCATCAGGCTGTTCTCCCTCGTGACGGTCGTACGACGGACGCCAGGATATGGGTCAAAGCTCGGCAAAGGGAAGTCCGGTATGTGCCTTGCCGGACAGGCGCGTCGCCCTACGCCGCGGGCTCCAGCCCGGCTGCCTGACGGGCCGCGCTGACGAACGCCACGCGCACGTTGTCCCAGCCGTCGAGGTAGCCGCCCACCAGGGCGGCGTCGCGCAGCAGCACGAGCTGGCCGGCGCGGGTCACGGCGTCGTCCACGCCGGCGTCGGTGAGCACCTGCTCGAGCGCGCCGCGGAACCAGGCGCGGTGGGTGTCGACGGCGCGGCGCACGCCGCTGTCGGCGTCGGGGTACTCGGCGGCAGCGTTGATGAAGGGGCAGCCGCGGGTGTGGTGGCGGGCGACGTCCTCGGCGATGCCCTCGACGAGCAGGCCGACCAGCTCGACCGGGTCGTCGGTGGCGGCGCGGGCGCCGTCCAGCGCGGCGCGCAGGTTCGCGTCCTCCACCCCGAGGTAGGCCTCGACCAGGTCCTCCTTGCCCGGGAAGTGCCGGTAGAACGTGGCCCGCGTGACGCCGGCCGCGGCGACGATGCGGTCGACGCCGACCACATGGATGCCCTCGGCGTAGAACAGCTCGGACGCGGTGCGCAGCAGGCGTTCGCGCGCCTCGGAGCCTCCTTCGGCGGTCTTGCGCGGGGCGCGGGAGGCAGTGGATCTGGGTGCCATGTCAGTCAGCATAGAACGATCTTTCTCCTTGGGCATTGACGCCGGCCGGGTGCGGGCGTACCTTCTTGGAATAACAGAGAAAGAACGATCGTTCTTCCCACTGACGGACCGGGGATCCCGGCCCACCGAACCCGAGGAGCCCGCCATGAACGCCACCCCCGACACCACCAGCAGCACCGCCGGCACCGCCCCGGAGAGGCTGCCGATCGTCCTGGTCCACGGCCTCTGGATGACCCCCGCGAGCTGGGACACCTGGGCCGAGCGGTTCCGCGCCGCGGGCCACGAGGTGATCGTCCCGGGCTGGCCCGGCATCGACGACCGCAGCGTGCAGGACATCCGCTCGAACCCCGCGGCGCTGCGGGGCGTCGGCCTCAAGCAGATTGTCGACCACTACGAGCGCATCATCCGCGCCCTGCCGGTCAAGCCGATCATCATGGGCCACTCGTTCGGCGGCGTCATCACCCAGATGCTGGCCGACCGCGGCCTCGGTGCCGCCTACGTGGGCGTCGCGCCCGCGCAGACCGCCGGCATCAGCGTGCTGCCCCTGTCCACGCTGCGCACCGGTCTGCCGATCCTGTCCAACCCGTTCGGCCGCAACGGCGCCAAGCCGCTCTCGAAGGCGCACTTCCATTACACGTTCGGCAACGACCTGAGCCGCGCCGCGTCGGACGTCCTCTGGGAGCAGTCCGCCGTCCCGTCCTACAACCGGGTCCTCTTCGAGGGCGTCGCGTCGACCATGAACGAGAAGACCGGCGTGACCCACGTCGACTACGCCCGCGCCGACCGCGCGCCGCTCCTGGTGATCACCGGCGGCATCGACCACGTGGCCCCGCCGGCCATCGGCAAGGCGATCGTGGCCAAGTACACCGGCACCGGCAGCCCCTCGGTCGTCGAGTACAAGGAGTACGCGGGCCGCACGCACCGGCTCGTCTCCCAGCCGGGCTGGGAGGAGATCGCGGACCACGCCCTCACCTGGGCCACGTCCCACGCCGCCGTCACGGCATGACGGCGGGCGCCAAGCCGCCCCGCCGCCGGATGAGCGCGGGCCTGGTTGCACTCTGAGAGCTCAGAACGCAACCAGGCCCGCGTTCGCCGGCGGTGACTCACTAGGGTTTCAGGGTGCGCATCGAGATCGACGGACGTCCCGCCCAAGCAGCCGACCTGTTCAGCACCTACGGCCACTTCACGGCCATGCAGGTGCGCGACGGCGGCGTCCAGGGCCTGGACAACCACCTGACCCGGCTCGACGAGGCGCACCGCGAGCTCTTCGGCCGGCCGCTGGAGGCGGACCGGGTACGGGACCTCGTCCGGCACGCGCTGGACGGCACGGCCGACGCGGCGGTGCGGGTCACGCTCCGGCACGCCGAGCACGTCGTCGTCTCCGTGGCCGACCCCCGCGACCCGCCGGCCGCGCCCCAGCGGCTGCGCTCGGTCCCCTACCTGCGGCCGTTCCCGCACGTGAAGCACCTGGGCGGGTTCGCCCAGGCGGAGTGGGCCCGCCGGGTGGGCCTCGAGGGGTATGACGACGCCCTGCTCACTGCCCCCGACGGCAGCGTCGCCGAGTCGTCGATGGCCAACATCGGCTTCCTGGAGCCCGACGGCGCCGTCGTCTGGCCGGACGCTCCCCAGCTGCACGGCACCGCGATGCGGCTGGTCGAGGCCACGACGCCGTCGACGTATCGGGCCGTCCGGCTCGGCGACGTCGGCGGGTTCGCCGGGGCGTTCCTGGTCAACTCCATCGGCGTGGTCGCGGTGGCCTCGATCGACGACGTCCCGCTGCCCGACGCCGGCCCCCTGCTGGCCGCCGTCGTCGACCGCCTGGCCGCGGTCCCCTGGGACCGGGTCTGAGCCGCACCCCGCCCGGCGGCCTCAGCCGGCAACCGGGTCCGCATTGGCCACCTCGAACGCCTCGCGGGCCTCGGCGATCTGGTCCTGGTGCTCTTCCGTCCAGGACACCAGCGCCTGGGTCGTCGCCAGCAGGGTGCGCCCCAGCGCGGTGAGCTCGTACTCGACGCGGGGTGGGACCTCGGCGTAGACGGTGCGCCGCACCAGGCCGTCGCGTTCGAGGTTGCGCAGCGTCACGGTCAGCATCCGCTTGCTGATGCCGTCGATCTCCCGGCCCAGCTCACCGAACCGCAGCGTCCTCTCGTCGAGCAGCGCGATGACCAGCAGGGACCACTTGTCCGCGATGCGGTCCAGGATCTGCCGCACCTGGCAGTCCTCGCGGACGTCCCACTGGAACGGGTCGCGGTCCGCCCGGCACTCCGCCAGCTCCGCGGCGGTTACCTCGAGGGAACCCGGTGACGTCGAAGTGCCTTCTTGTGCCATCCGTCGATCGTGCCCAACGATCGTCATGGTTACAAGTGGTAACCATGCCGGACCTGAGCGAGGAGATCCCTGTGACGGACACGAGTGCGGTCGCACGACCGACCACCGCGACACGGACGGGCTGGGGAGTGCTCGCCGTCGTCTGCGGCGCGCTCTTCCTGGAGGGCATCGACATCGCGATGCTCAACGTCGCGGTGCCGGCCATCGCCGCGGACATCGGCCTGGCGACCGCCGACGCGCACTGGGTGATCAGCGCCTACGTGCTCGCCTACGGCGGGTTCATGATCCTCGGCGGCCGCACGGCCGACCTCGTGGGCCGGCGGCGCACGTTCCTGGTCGCCCTCGCGGTGTTCGTCGTGTTCTCCGGGCTGGGCGGCCTGGCCGACGACGCCTGGGTGCTGGTCGTCGCCCGGTTCGTCACCGGGGCCACCGCGGGGTTCATGACGCCGGCGGGCTTCAGCCTGCTGACCACCAGCTACCCCGAGGGCCCGCTGCGCGACCGGGCGCTGGCGATCTACGGGGCCATCGGGGCGGGCGGCTTCACGCTCGGCGTCGTGGCGGGCGGGTTCCTCACCGACGCGGGCTGGCGCTGGGTGTTCTTCGCGCCGGTGATCGTGGGCGCCGCGCTCTGGGTCGCGGGGCGGCTGCTCATCCGGCCCGACGAGCCGGCCGCGGGGCCGCGCGGCGGGTTCGACGTGGGCGGTGCGATCACGCTGACGGGTGCGATGGTCGCGCTCATCTACGGCGTCGTGGCGCTCGGCGAGGGCGGCGACGTCGTCGCCGGGGTCGCGTCCTTCGTCGCGGCGGCGGTGCTGGCCGGCGCGTTCGTGCTGATCGAGCGGCGCGCGGCCGACCCGCTGCTGCGCCTGGCCGTGCTGCGCGAGGGCCTGCTGCTGCGCGCGAGCCTCGCGGGGCTGCTGGTGATCGGCGCGTTCTTCGCGTTCCAGTTCCTGATCACGCTGTACCTGCAGGAGTACCGCGGGTGGTCGCCCGTCGCGACGGGGCTGGTGTTCGCCGTCATGGGCGCCGACATGATCATCGCGCCGCTGCTCACGCACCGGCTGGTCGCCCGGTTCGGCAACGTACCCGTGCTGGTGGCCGGGCTGCTGGCGGGCGCCGTGGCGTTCGTCCTGGCGCTGCGCCTCGACGGGACCTGGGGCTACCTCGACCTGCTGCCGTCGCTGCTGCTCGTCGCGGTGATGTTCGCCCTGGTGTACGGGCCGCTGACCGCCGCCGCCACGGCGGGCCTGGCCGAGTCGGAGCACGGCGTGGCCGGCGGCGTCGTCTACACGGCGTTCCAGTTCGGCGCCGCGCTGGGCGTCACGGCCGCCACGATCGTGCTGGTCGACGGCCACGCCACGGCCGCCGGCGCAGGCGACTACCGGCGCGCGCTGCTGGTCCCCGCGGTCGCCGCCGTCCTGGCGCTGGCCCTCGGGATCGCCACCTGGACCCGCGGCCGCCGGAACGCCGTCCAGGCACGCTGACGACACCCGGTTCCGGGCGCTCATACCGCCACATGAGGGCCCGGAACGGGTGATTCCCGGACAAGTTCACCCATCTGCCCGAGCCCGTTCACCCGCCCGTGGCCGGCGGGATCGATCGTGTGCGTGCGCCGCCGTCGGACGACGGCGCGACGGGGTGCGAACCGCGCCCGCCTCCCCCTCCGCACACGAGGAACCCCCATGCGTACAACGACCCCGAATCGCCGGTGGTCCAGCCCTCTGGCCGTGGCTGTCGCCGCGGCCACCCTTCTGACAGCGCTGCCATCCGTCGCCCAGGCCTCCGTCACCTCGGCGTCCGGCAACCCGGCGGACGAGCTCACCCTGACCGACACGGTCGAGGACATCGGCCCGGGCATCAGCCTGCGGCACCTGAAGGCGGTGGACGAGGGCGGCTGGTACGACGCCCGGTTCCTCACCGTCGACCTCGCCGAGGATGCCGTCAGCACCGACCTGCTGACCGCCGGCCCGGTCGCGTCGGCCGGCCCGCTGAGCACCGCCGCCAACCGGGCGGGCGCCGTCGCGGGTGTCAACGGCGAGTTCTTCGACATCGGCAACAGCAACGCCGCGCTCGGCGGCGAGGTGCAGGACGGTGTGCTGCGCAAGTCCGCGGACATCGGCGGGCGCGAGCACGTCGGTGTGAGCAGCGACGGGATCGCGCAGCTCGTCGACCTCGCCGTCGACGCGAGCGCCGACCTGGCGGGCGCCGCGCACGACGTGCTGTCGGTGAACGCCGCGAACGGCGGCGGCGTGCCCGCGAACGGCATGGTCGCGTACACCCCGGTGTGGGGCGAGTACAGCCGGAACCGCGGGTTCACGGGCGTCCCGGCGGACCGGGTCGCCGAGGCGATCGTGCAGGACGACGTCGTGGTGTCGGTCACGCAGACCGGCCCCGCGGGCTCGGGCACGCTCCCCGAGGGCGCGTTCTCCCTGGTGGGGCGGGACGGCGCGGCCGACGCCCTGCGGGCGCTGCGGCCGGGCGACCCGGTGTCCCTGCGCTACGGGCTGGCCGACGACGCCACCCGCGACCTGGAGTTCGCGCTCGGGCACGGCGGCACGATCGTGCGCGACGGCAAGGTGGTCGACGGCCTGCAGACCTCGGTCGCGCCGCGGACCGCGCTCGGTTTCAAGGACGGCGGCCGCACGCTCGTGCTGGCGACCTGGGACGGCCCGGGCGGCACCGGCAAGGGCGGGGTCGGCATCGACAAGACCGCGCGCGACCTGGTGCGGCTGGGCGTCGAGACCGCGGTGAACCTGGACGGCGGCGGCTCGACCACCATGGTCGCGCGGGCGCTGGGCGACCAGGACGCGACCCTGCGCAACGTGCCCTCGGACGGGCACGAGCGCAACGACCCGAACGGCGTGGGCGTCTTCGTCGCCCCCGGCGACGGGCGCCTGCACGACCTCCTGGTCTCCCCCGCCCCCGGCGCGGCCACCGCGGACGGCGACCTGCGGGTCTTCCCCGGCCTGCACCGCACCCTGGTGGCCAAGGGCACCGACGACCACGAGACGCCGGTCGAGGTCGACGCCGGCGACGTGCGCTGGGACGCGCGCGGCGCGTCGGTGACCGACGGGCGCCTCCAGGCCCCCGCCACGGCCCGCGGCGAGATCACGGTCACCGCCCGGTCCGGCCGCGAGCGCGACACCGCGGACGTCCGGGTGCTCGGCGCCCTGGACGACGTCGAGCTGTCGACCGAGCGGCTGTCGATCGCGGAGGCGACGTCGTCGGCCGTCACGGTCGGTGTGACCGGGCGGGACGGCCAGGGCTTCACCGCCCCGATCGAGGCCGGCGACCTGGAGCTCGACTACGACCACGACGTGGTCCGGGTCGAGCCGGCTGCCGGCGGCCTGCGGATCACCCCGCTCAAGGACGCGGCGACGATCCTCACGATCTCCGTCGCGGGCCAGGAGGTGCAGCTCCCGATCACGATCGGCGTGGAGAACGTCACCGTCTACGACTTCGACGACGACGTGCTCGCCCGCTGGCGCAACAACAGCACCCGGGCCACGACGTTCTCGGCGGACCCGGCGGGCCTGCGGGTCGACTTCGAGGGCATGCGCAACGTCGGCATCTCCGCGGCGTCGCCGGCCGTGCGCGTCCCGGTGCCGGGCCAGCCGCTGCGGCTGCGGGTGCGGCTCAGGTCGAGCATCGCCGTGCCCAGCGGGCTCACCTACATCGCCTATGTCGACGCCACGGGCAAGAGCGGCGGCGTGTACGGCACGGGCCTGACTGCGTCGGACGACTGGCAGCAGGCCACGTTCACGCTGCCCGCCACCACCGCCTACCCGATCTCGGTCTCCGGCTTCCAGGGGATCAACACCAACGCCGCCCAGCAGAAGCCGGGCACGTTCGTGCTGGACCGCATCGAGGCCGACGTCCCGACGTCGATCGAGCTGCCGGTGCGCCCCGACCTGGAGGCGGACCCGCTGATCTCCGCCGACGGCGCGGGGCTCGACGGGCGGGACACGTGGAACTTCGCCACGCTGTCCGACGTCCAGTTCACCGCCGACAACACCGACCTGACCCAGGTCGCCACCACGGCCCTGCACACGATCCGCGCCACGAAGCCTGACCTCGTGGTGCTCAACGGCGACATCACGGACCGCGGCCTGCCGCAGGACATCGCCCTGGCCCGCCAGGTCCTGGAGGACGCGGGCTGCGACCTGGTCGCGGTCGGCGCGGAGCCGGCGCCGAACAGCACGCCCGATCCGCGCTCGGGCACCGTGCCCTGCTATTACGTGCCGGGCAACCACGAGTCGTACGGGCTGAACAACACGCAGGCCACCCTCGACCCGTTCGTCGCCGAGTTCGGGCAGCCGTACCGGACCTTCGACCACAGGGGCACGCGGTTCGTGCTGCTCGCCAGCTCGTACGGCACGCTGCGCGGCACCGCCTGGGACCAGCTCCCCATGCTGCGGACGGCGCTGGCGGACGCCGAGCGCGACCGGTCGGTGGACAACGTCGTCGTCTTCGCCCACCACCCGGTGGCCGACCCGGGTGACACCGCCGCCAGCCAGCTCGGTGACGGCAACGAGGTGGCGCTGGTCCAGAACATGCTCACCGGGTTCCGGGAGCGGACGGACAAGGGCGCCGTCATGGTGGGGTCCCACGCCCAGATCGTGGACGTGCACCGCGAGGAGGGAGTGCCGTACGTGGTGCTGCCGTCGTCGGGCAAGAGCCCGTACGGCACGCCCGACCGGGGCGGCTTCACGGGCTGGGTGAGCTGGTCCGTGGACCCGCGCGGCGAGGCCGACGAGCAGTGGGTCGAGGCCGACGTCCGCGCGTTCGCGCAGTCCGTCACGCTCACGGCGCCCGAGACGCTGGAGACGGGCACGACGGCGCAGCTCAGCGGCAGCATCGTCCAGCCGAACGGTGTCGCTGAGGGCACCCGGGTGGTGCCGCTGCGCTACCCGATGTCGGTGCACTGGAGCGGGTCGCGGAGCCTCGCGATCGGCACCGGTGAGCGCGCGATCGAGTCGGCCCGCCGGGCCGGCAAGGTGGCGGTCCTCGACCCGGAGACCCGGACCCTGACGGCGCTGCGCCGCGGCGAGGTGACCGTCTCGGTCACCAACGACGCGATGCGGCCCTACGACGGCGCCGCGTCGCTCGCGCCGGTCACGACGTCCGAGACGATCGCCGTCGTCCCGGCAGCGAACGCCGGGCCGCGCATCACGGCCGAGGCCCCCGTGTTCACGGCACAGCCGGCCGGCACGCGCGGCCAGGTGCAGAAGGTGACGATCACGAGCACCGGCACGGCGCCCGTACGGATCCGTGCGGTGGACGTCGAGGACGACGAGCGGCACAGCCCGTTCACGGTCGACCACGACCGCTGTGACGACCGGGTCCTCGCCCCCGGCCGGACCTGCGAGGTGTGGGTGCGGTTCGACCCGGTGCGCGCGGGCGTGACGTCGACGGCCGACCTCGTCCTGGAGACGAGCGGCGTGGAGCGCACCGTGACGGTGCCCTTGTCCGGCACCAGCACCACGCTCACCTGGACCCGGACGGACGACGGCCCCGCCCGCCCCTGAACCCCGGCGAGTAGGACCACCCCTGCCCGCCGCCTGGGAGCCAGCTCCCGGGCGGCGGGCGGGCGTCAGTTCCTGGCCGCGTCCAGGATGACCCGGGTGACGGCCCCGGGCTGGCTCACCATCGCGGCGTGCGAGCTCTTGAGCTCGACCGTGGTGGAGCCGGCGCGCTCGGCCATCGCGCGTTCCGCCTGGGGCGGGATGATGCGGTCGTACTTGGCGACGATGTACCAGCTCGGGATGTCCTCCCACGCCGCGGGGCCCGACGGGGTGACCAGGGAGCTGAGCGTCGCGGGACGCTGGCTGACGGCCATGAACTCGGCCTCGTCACGCGGGACGTCCTGCGCGAAGTTCCCGGGGAACCAGGTGGGGTCGATGTAGGCGTCGGCGTCGCCCTCGGGCGCTCCGGGGTAGGGGCGCAGCACGAGGTGGTCGATCACGTCGGTGTGCCCGCCGCCCAGCTCGTTGGCCTCGGCCACGGTCTCGCCCTCGGCGAGCGCCAGGCCCGCGACGTAGACGAGCGCCTCGACGTCGGGGTCGCCGGTCGCGGCGTTGGTGATGACGGCGCCGCCGTACGAGTGCCCCACGAGCACGATCGGGCCCTCGATGGTGTCGAGGAACAGGCGCAGGTACTCGCTGTCGGAGGTCGGGCCGCGCAGCGGGTTGGAGAAGGCCAGGACCGGGTAACCACGGTCGGTCAGCCGTTCGGTCACCGCCGCCCAGCCGCTGGAGTCGGCGAACGCGCCGTGCACGAGCACGATCGTGGGCTTGTCACCTCCGCCGGGATGATGCCCGCCGGACGAACCGTGGGTGCCGGCCGGCGCCGTCGCGCCGGACATCGTGGAGAGTGCGAGCAGCGCCGTGGCGAGCGCTGCGACCAGTGCGGTGGGGCGGGTGAAGCGTCTCCTGGTCATCGGTATGTCTCCTGTCGTGGTACGGACACCAAAGATCATCCGCAGTAGGCCGGGTGATATGGACCACGTGAACCACGTAGTCCCTCGCCGTCGGCCCTACCGTGGGGCGCATGGAGACCGCCGCCGCCCCCGTGGGGCGCGACGAGGAGCTGCGTCGGCTGGCCACGCTGCTCGGTGGTGCACGCAACGGCCGCGGCGGATCGTTGCTGGTCCTGGGCGAGCCGGGCATCGGCAAGACCTGCCTGCTGACCGCGGCGACGCGGGCCCCGGGCCTCGCCACGATCCGGCTGGACGGGTACGAGTCGGAGTCGACCATCCCGTTCGCGGCCGTGCAGCGGCTCGTCTCCCTGCTCCGCGAGCACTGCGCGGGCCTCCCGGAGCGGCAGCGCCAGGCGGTACGCGTGGCGTCCGGCCAGGCGGAGGGGCCCGCCCCGGACCGGTTCCTGGTCGGCCTCGGCGTGCTGGGGCTCCTGGCCGCGGCCGGGGCCGACACCCCCGTGGTGTGCGTGGTCGACGACGCGCACCTGATCGATGCGGAGAGCCTGGACGCCCTCGCCTTCGTGGCGCGGCGCCTCGCCGTCGAGAACGTGGCGGTCGTGTTCGCGGCCCGGGACGACGGCGGGTTCGCCGACCGGATGGGCGGGGTGCCGCGGCTCGGCCTGGCCGGCCTCGACCCCGACGCGGCGGCGCAGCTGCTGAACCGGTCGGCGGAGCGGCCGCTGGCGCCGTCCGCGGCCGCGGCGATCGCCCGCGCGACCGGCGGCAACCCGCTGGCACTGATCGACCTGGCGGGTGACGCCCTGGTGCACGAGCTCCCGGACCTGGGCCTCGGCGGGGCGCCGGTGCCCGTCGGCCGGCACCTGGAGGAGCACTACGTGCGACAGGTACGGCGGGCCGACCCGCGCGTACAGACCTGGGTGCTGCTGGCCGCGGCCGACTCGACCGGGAACATCGACCTCGTGACCGCGGCGGCCGCCGACCTCGGCCTGGGACCCGACGACGGCGACCGGGCCGAGGTGGCCGGCCTGGTGGAGCTGCAGCCCGTGGTGCGGTTCCGGCACCCGCTGGTGCGGTCCGCCGTCTACAACGCCGCCCCCGGCGCCGAGCTGCGCCGGATGCACGGGGCGCTCGCGCGGGCGGCCGAGGGGCTCGGCATGGTCGAGACCGAGGCCTGGCACGCCGCACGCGCCGTGCTGGGCACGGACCCCGCCGTCGCCGACCGGCTGGCGCACACCGCGGACCTGGCCGCGCGGCGTGGCGGCCTCGCCTCGCGCGCGACCATCCTGACGCGGGCGGCCGAGCTGACCGCGCCCGGCCCGGTCCGCGACGCGCGCCAGATCGGCGCGGCCGAGGCCGCGCTGGCCGTGGGTGCGGCCCACGCGGCCCAGCGGCTCGTGGACGAGATCGACCTGGCCGCCGTCGACCCCGTGACCCGGGGCCGCGCGCTGTCCGTGCGCACGGCCCTCAGCCTGTTCACCGCCGACACGGAGGGCGTGCGCGGTGCCACCGCGGCGCACCTGCGCGCCGCCGACGCGTTCCACGGGCAGGACACCGAGCGGGAGCAGGTGGCCCTCCTGCGGGCGTTCGAGAGCTGCTGCACGGCCGACCGCCTGATGAGCGGCGTCACCCACGAGGAGCTGGGCCGGCGCCTGAAGGCGGGCGCCGAGCTGGCCGGCGGCCCGACGTCGGACATCCTGCGGGGGCTGGGCGCCATCGTGCTCGACCCGTACCCGGGGGCCGTGGCCCCGGCGCGGGCGGCCCTGGCCGCGATCCTCGCGCTCCCCGACGACCGGATGATGCACATGGGCACGGCCATCGCGTCCCTGGGCACGTTCCTCTGGGACGACGCCGGGCGCGCCGCCGCGCTCGACCGTGCCGCCCAGGCGGCGCGCGACTCCGGGGCCCTGCAGGTGCTCGACACCCTCCTGTGGGTCATGGCGCTCTCGGAGCTGTGGGGCGGCACCCTGCGGCGGGCCGTCGCGTACGACGAGCTGGTCCGCGAGGTGCGGCGGGCCATGGGGTACGACGCCGAGAACGTGCCCAACGTCGCCGTCATGGCGTGGGGCGGGGCGCCCCGCGACGTGGTGCGGGCGATCGCCGAGGGTGCCGCCGCCACCGGCTTCGGCGGGGTCGAGGCCTCCGCCGTCGCGTCGCTCGCGGTCCGCGACCTCGCGAAGGGCAGCTACCAGGAGGCCTACGACCGGCTCAGCCCGCTGGTCGCCGACCCGTTCCTCCAGGTCACGCCGGACCAGTACCCCGACTACGTCGAGGCGGCCGCGCGCAGCGGGCACCCGGAGGAGGCAGCCCGGGTCGCGCACCTGCTGGCCTCCCTGGCGGAGGCCAACGGCTCGCCCTGGTGCCGCGGCGTCGCCGAGCGGGCGCTGGCGCTGGCCGCGGCGGACGAGGACGCCGAGCGGCACCACCTCGCCTCGGTCGAGGCCCTGAGCGGTACCGGGGCGGAGATGGACCGGGCCAGGTCGCACCTCGTCTACGGCGAGTGGCTGCGCCGGGCCCGGCGTCGGCGGGACGCGGCCGAGCAGCTCCGGCTCGCCCTGGCGCACCTCCACCACAGCGGTGCCGAGCTGTTCGTCGCCCGGACGGTCGCGGAGCTGGCGGCCGTGGGCGCCGCCGCGGACACCGACGCCCCGCCGCGGCGGTTCGGCCTGACGGCGCAGGAGCACACGGTCGCGCGACTCGCCTCGGCCGGCCATACCAACCCCGAGATCGCGGCGAACCTGTTCATCAGTCCCAGCACCGTCGACTACCACCTGCGCAAGGTGTTCCAGAAGCTCGGGGTCACCTCGCGGCGGCAGCTCGCCGACCGCCTGGCGGCCCCGCCGTCGTCGGACGACACACCAGGCCCCACCACGTCGTAGCCCAGGTCACAGGCCTGCGACGGACTACGTGGTTCGCGTGGTCCGCGTCTACCGGGGCCGACGGCAAGGTCGGTTCATCACCCGACCGACCAAGGGGGCCACATGCCTTACGTCACCGCGGACGACGGCGCCGAGATCTTCTACCGGGACTGGGGCGCGGACGGCACGCCCGTGCTGCTGAGCCACGGCTGGCCGCTGAGCTCCGACGCGTGGGAGGCGGCGGCGCTGTTCCTCGCGGAGCGGGGCCACCGGGTCGTCGCGCACGACCGGCGCGGCCACGGCCGGTCCAGCCAGACCTGGCAGGGCAACGAGATGGACACGTACGCCGACGACCTCGCGATCCTGATCGACACCCTCGACCTGCGCGACCTGACCCTCGTGGGCCACTCCACCGGCGGCGGCGAGATCGTGCGCTACGTGGGCCGGCACGGTACCGGGCGGGTGGCGCGGCTCGTGCTGGTCTCCGCCGTGCCGCCGCTCATGGTGCGCACCGACGACAACCCGGAGGGCATGCCGCCCGAGACGTTCGACGCGATCCGCGCGGGCGAGCGAGCCAACCGGGCCCAGCTCTACCGCGACCTGGCCGACGGGCCGTTCTTCGGGCACAACCGGCGCGAGGACGTCGCCCAGGGGTTCCGCGACGCGTTCTGGGCCCAGGGCATGGCGACCGGGCACCGCGGCGCCTACGAGTGCATCGCCGCGTTCTCCGCGACGGACTTCCGGCCGGACCTCGCCACGATCGACGTCCCGACCCTGGTCATCCACGGCGACGACGACCAGATCGTGCCCTTCGAGGTGGGCGGCAAGCGGTCCGCCGCGCTGGTCGACGACGCCGTCCTGACCGTCTACGAGGGCGCCTCCCACGCCCTGCCCGACACGGCGCGCGAGCGCCTGCACGCCGACCTGCTGGCGTTCATCGACGCCTGACCGGCTGCCCGTCCGTCCCGCCCGTGCCCGATCCCGCCCGTCCCGCCTGTCCCGCCTGTCCCGCACCCCGAGGAGCTCTGTCATGACCGCAGCACAGCCCGACACCGTCGTCCTGGTCCACGGCCTCTGGATGACCCCGCGCAGCTGGGAGGCCTGGGTCGACCACTACCGGGCCCAGGGCCTGAACGTGGTGGCGCCCGGCTACCCCGGCTTCGAGGTCGAGGTCGAGGCCCTGCGGGCCGACCCGGACCTCATCGCGAGGCTCACCGTGCCCGAGACGGTGGACCACCTGGCCGGCGTCATCGAGGCGCTGCCGAGCGCGCCGATCATCATCGGCCACTCGTTCGGGGGCACGCTCACGCAGCTCCTGCTCGCCCGGGGGCTCGGCGCCGCGGGCGTGGTGATCGACTCCGCGCCGACGGAGGGGGTGCGGGTCAACCCGCTGTCCCAGGCCAGGTCCCTGTTCCCCGCGCTGAAGAACCCCGCCAACCGGCACCGCGCCGTCGGCTTCACCGCCGAGGAGTTCCACTACGCGTTCACGAACACACTCTCGGAGGAGGAGTCCCGGCAGGTCTGGGAGCGGTACGCCATCCCGGCGCCGGGCCACTGGGTCTGGGAGTACGGCCTGTTCGCCAACTTCAAGCCCGGGCCGCAGGAGACCTGGGTGGACTACGCCGCCGACCGCGCTCCCCTGCTGTTCATCGCCGGCAGCGAGGACCACATCATGCCGCCGTCGGTGAACCGGTCCAACGCCAAGCACTACGACAAGTCGCCCGCGATCACGGAGTACTACGAGTTCGAGGGCCGCGACCACTGGACGTGCGGCGCGGAGGGCTGGCAGGAGGTGGCGGACCACGCCCTGACCTGGGCCCGGGACCACGCGGCGACGTCGGACCCGGTCGCCTGACGCGAGGCTCGCCTCCCCTTTTGAGGCCCGAGTTTCTTCGCTTTGGGCGGCGCCAAAGCGAAGAAACTCGGGCCTCGAAGAGAAGTGGGCGGTCAGGCAGGGGTCGCGGCGGCGGGGGACGACGTCGGGGTCGCGTCCGCGACACCGTTCACCTCCGGCGTCACCCGCCGTCCGACGGCGAACGCCGTCGCCGCGATCCCGGCGCAGCCCGCCACCACCACGCCGATGAAGGCGCCGGCCCAGCCGTGCTCCAGCAGCAGCCCGGCGACGACCGGCCCCGCGATGGTGCCCGCCTGGAACGAGCCCGACCCGATCGCGTTGTACCGGCCGCGCAGGTGCGCGGGCGCCATGTCGTTGGTCAGGGCGGGCAGCACGGACTGCATGAGGGTCTCCCCCAGGCCGAACACGCCGTGGAAGGCCAGGACGATCACCACGGCGGCCGTGCCGCCGGGCACCAGCCCCGTCACCCCGAGCAGCAGCCACGCCGCCGCCCAGACCACGGCCATGAGCGCCAGCACGCGCGTCCGGCGGCGTCCGCTCACCCGGTTCATCACCCAGAACTGCAGCGCCACGATCACCACGGTGTTCACCACGAACGCGAAGCCGACAGCGCGCGTGGACACCTCGGCGATCTGGCGGGCGAAGGCCGGGAAGCCGCCCTCCATCTGCCCGTAGCCCACGAACGCCGCGAGCAGCCCGAGCGCGGCGAGCCACAGCACCTCGGGCCGGCGCAGGATCGCCAGGTAGCTCTCGCCGCCGACCTCGGCGTCGTGCGGCCGGTCCACGCGGCCGTGCAGGTGGCGCAACGGCCCGAGCAGCACCACGATCGGGAGCAGGAACGTCGCGGCGTTGACCAGGAACGCCATCACGAAGGTGCCGGGCCGGTCGACGTCGACCACGAGCCCGCCCACCACGCCGCCCACGCCGACGCCGAGGTTGAGCAGCGCGAAGTTCACGCCGTAGTACCGCTGCCGCAGGTCACCGTCGACCACCGTGGCGACCAGCGCGTTCACCGAGGGCCAGCCGACGCCGAGCTGCACGCCGAAGAGGGCGAGCCCGGCGGCCGCGACCGCCGGGGTCGTGGCGAAGGCCAGCACCGAGTAGCCCGCCACGGCGAAGAACAGGCCGGTGAGCATGACGCGCCGGGCGCCGTACCGGTCCACGAGGGCGCCGGCCGGGCCGGTCACGAGCACGCCGACCACGGCGATCAGGCCCATGAGCGTGCCGGACAGGGCGAGCGAGAACCCGCGCACCTCGTGCAGGTAGATGATCGTGAAGGGGAGCGTCAGGCCGCGGCCGAAGAACTGCACCACCACGGTGGACAGCAGCCAGCGGCCGTCCCGCGGCAGGTCCGCCCAGAATCCGAGGGCGCCGGTGCGTGGAGAGGAGGTCACTGCCCGATCCTCACCCCGGGTACGGCGGCACGGGAAGCGGATTTCGGACGGCACCGTGCCGGGGTCGGGAACGTCACACCGGAACGGCCCCCGAGCGCACCCAGCCGCGGGTCGCGGCGTGCCAGCCGAGCTGCACCCGGGTCTCGACGCCCGCGAGGTCCATCAGCGCCCGGACCCGGCGCTGCACGGTGCGCAGGGACGTGCCGAGCTGTTTGGCCACCGCCTGGTCGGTGAGCCCGGCGAGCAGGAGACCGAGCACGCGCGCGTCGTCGTCGTCCACGTGGTCCACGACGTCGCCGGCCAGGCCGGACGTGCCGACCAGCAGCGGCGTCGCCCGGTCCCACACGTTCTCGAAGAGCGCGAGCAGGGCGTCGAGCAGCGTGCTCTCGCGCACCAGCAGCGCGCCGACGACGTCGCCGGACGACGTGAGCGGCATGAGGGCGAGCCGGCGGTCGATGACGATGAGCTTGAGCGGCACCCGCTCGGCGAACCGGACGTCCTCCCCCGCCTCCGTGGCCTCGACGGCCTCGTCGATCGTCACGTCCTGGCTCTCCAGCATGCTGCGCTCGACGACCACCCGGTACTGCACGCCGCGCTCCACGGCCTGGCCCTCGGCGGAGTTCTCCTGGCTGGACGTGACGATCACGGGCGGCCGCACGAACGCGTCGACGCACTCGCGCGCCCCGAGCTGGAGCTGCTCGAACCGGTGGCGCACGGCGTCCTCGCCCCGGATCACGTCGACCACGTCGGTGGGCCCGCGGCCCGCCGCGGCCACCCGGTAGACCTCTTCCAGGCGGCTGAGCTCGACCTCGGCGTGCCGCACCTCGTCCTGCCGGCGCGCGAGGAGCGCGCCCAGGGCGATGGCGGGCGGCGCGGCCGCGAACCGCCGCTCGTCGCCGGTGATCCGCGCGGCCAGACCGTGCTCCTCCAGTCGGCGCAGCAGCCGGTGGGCGTCGCCCAGCGAGGTGCCGAAGGGGCTGAGCGCGGCCGCGAGGTCCGCGACCGTCGCCGAGGGCAGGGCGACGAGCTCGCTGTACGCGAGGGTCTCGTCAGGGGTCAGTCCGAGCACGTCGCCGAGCATGGCACTCCTCCGTCACGTCGATGGGTGCCCAACTCTGGCGGAGTCGCGACATGCCGTAAAGCCGCCACGATGCGCCTCTTGTGACGTGTCGCCGCTCGCTGGGAGTGTCCAGGTCCATGAGATCCCCCACTCGGCGCGGGCTGTCGGCCGCCACCCGGGCCGCCGCGGCAGTCGCCGCGACCGCCCTGGTCGCTGCGATGGCCACCACGGCGCACGCGAACACCGAACCCACGTCCGGCTCCGAGCCCGCCTCGGGCAGCTCCGCGTCCGGCGGCACCGGCTCCGGCTCCGGCGGCACCGCGCCGGCCACGCCCGCCCTGGCCGACGGCCGCACCACCGTCACCCTCGTGACCGGCGACGTCGTGGACGTGACCACCACCGACGCGGGCGCGCTGACGGTCGGCGTCGAGCCCGCCGACGGCGGCGCCGTCCGCACCCAGCAGGTGGGCGACCACCTCTACGTGGTGCCCGACGCCGCGCTGCCGTACCTGGCCGCGGGCACGCTGGACCGGCGGCTGTTCGACGTCACCGCGCTGCTCGAGATGCAGTACGACGACGAGACCGTGGCCGCGACGCCGCTCATCCTGGAGCACACCCGCGCCGCGGCGCGCTCCGCCGCGGCCGAGCTGCCGGGCGCGAAGCGGACGCTCGACCTGCCGAGCATCGACGCCTCCGCCGTGGACGCGAACAAGAAGAAGGCGTCGGCGTTCTGGTCGGCCGTCGCGGCACCCGAGGCCGGGGCCGGCTCGGCGCGGTCGGGCCGCTCCGGTGCCGGTACCTTCGCTGGCGGTGTCGAGAAGATCTGGCTCGACGGCAAGGCCGAGTCCACGCTGGACCACAGCACCGCGCAGATCGGCGCCCCCGAGGCGTGGGCGGCCGGCTTCGACGGCACGGGCGCCTCGGTGGCCGTGCTCGACACCGGCATCGACGCCACGCACCCCGACGTGGCCGACCAGATCGCGCAGGCGGAGTCGTTCGTGCCCGGCCAGGCGGTCGACGACGACCAGCACGGGCACGGCACGCACGTCGCCTCCACGGTGCTCGGGACCGGCGCCGCGAGCGACGGCCTCTACCAGGGCGTCGCCCCGGGCGCCGACCTGCTGGTCGGCAAGGTGCTCGACAACGACGGCTACGGCCAGGACTCCTGGATCATCGCGGGCATGGAGTGGGGCGCCGCGAACGCGGACGTCGTCTCCATGAGCCTCGGCGACTCCAGCCTCAACGACGGCACCGACCCCATGGCGCAGGCGCTGAACGCGCTGAGCGAGGAGACGGGCGCCCTGTTCGTCGTCGCGGCCGGCAACAGCTACGCCGAGGGTTCGCTCGGCAGCCCCGGCACCGCGGACGCCGCCCTCACGGTCGGCGCGGTGGACGACGGCGACGTGCGCGCCGACTTCTCCAGCTACGGCCCGCGCGTGGGCGACCACGCGATCAAGCCCGACCTGACGGCGCCCGGCGTCGGCATCGTCGCGGCCCGCTCCCAGCAGTCGGGCGGTGAGGGCTGGTACGTGTCGATGAACGGCACCTCCATGGCCACCCCGCACGTCGCGGGCGCGGCCGCCATCGTCAAGGGCGCGCACCCGGAGCTCACGGGCCCGCAGCTCAAGGAGGCGCTGGTCTCCTCGGCCGCCGACATCGACGCCCCGGCGTACGAGGTGGGCACGGGCCGCCTGGACGTCCCGGCCGCGCTCGACGGCGTGGACGCCTCCGGCGACGGGTTCCTCGGCTTCTACGGCTGGCCGCACGACGGCGACGAGCCCGCGAGCAGCACGGTCACCTTCACCAACTCGACGGACGCCGACGTCACGCTCGCGCTGAGCACCGACGTCACGGGGCCCGACGGCGCGGCGAGCGACCTGATGACCCTGTCCGCCTCCGAGGTGGTGGTCCCGGCGGGCGGCACGGCCGACGTCACGGTCACCGCCGACGCCGACGACGCCGGTCTTGCCGGCAAGTACAGCGGCGCCGTCGTCGGTACGGACGCCTCCGGCGACGTGACGGTCCGGACCGCGGTCGCGCTGGTCAAGGAGGAGGAGCGGTACGGCCTCGACATCACCGCGCTCGACCGCTCCGGCAAGCCGGCCGGCGGCTACGTGGACTTCTACCGCTACGGCGACCAGTTCGTCAGCAGCCTGCCGATCGACCCGGCCACGGGCGAGGTGCCGACGCAGCGCCTGCAGCCCGGCGTCTACTCCGCCACCGCGTTCCTCGACGTCGCCGGCTCGACGGGGCCGGGTTCGACCGGCGTCGCGCTGGTCGGCGACCCGCAGGTCGTCGTCTCCGACGCGGACCAGTCCCTGGTGCTCGACGCCCGGGACGCCGACGAGCTGACGCTGCGGACGCCCCGCGAGAGCGAGGTGAGCTACCGGCGGTTCCAGTTCTTCAACGACTCCGGGATCGGCGGCCTGTACTCGACGTTCGGTGCCACGTACGCCGTGCCGGCCGACGTCGACTCGTTCTACGCCGCCAGGACGGGCCCGGTCGACAGCGCCGACTTCGACTTCGCCGTCCGCTGGCGGGCCACCGAGCCCGCGCTCGACCTGACGGCCTGGAGCCCGCTGCCGGTCGCGTTCGACCCGGTCTACCAGGTCGGCTCGGCGCGGCTCGACGGGCGGGTCGCGCTGCGGGCCGTCGCGGCCGGCACGGGCACCGCCGCCGACTACGAGGGCGTGCGCGCCGAGGGCAAGGCCGTGCTCGTCACCCGCGACGACGCCGTCCCGGCGGAGGAGCGGGAGGCCGCCGCCCAGGCCGCCGGTGCCGCGCTGCTCGTGGTGGTCGACGACCGCCCCGGCTCCCTCGTCGAGAACGTCACCCAGGGTGACCTGCCCGTGGTCTCGGTGCCGTCCACCCAGGGCGCCAAGCTCCTGAAGGCCGCCACCCAGGGCCGGCTCACGCTGACCGGCAAGGCCGTGGAGTTCCCGGCGTACCTGTACGACGTGTCCAAGAGCTGGCCCGGTGAGATCCCCGCCGAGCTCGCCCTGGCGCCGACCACTCGGCAGCTCGCCACGGTGGAGAGCCGCTACAACGACACCGCCGAGCGCCTCGCGGTCGACGACCGTGCCGACTGCCGCGACTACCAGTGGCCGCCGTGCCTGAGCGTCCGGGCCCTGCAGCCCACGGCGTCGGAGCGGACCGACTACGTCTCCACCTACGACGACGTGACCTGGTACGAGGGCGTGAACCACGAGAGCGGCTGGGAGCAGCGCGGCGTCCGCCAGGCGTACGAGCCACGCAGCACCACGGTCCGCGACTGGTGGGCTCCCGTGGCTGCGCCCCGCACGGGCGACGGTTACTGGGGCCCGTGGCACGGCGGCGACTGGTTCGCGGTCAACGTGTCCACCGCGGGTGGCCCGAACGGCCTGACCGGTGGGTTCGGCTGGGGCGAGACCCCGGTGACCTCCCGCCTCTACCAGGGCGACACCCTGGTGCGGCAGAACATCGGGCAGGCGGTCCAGACGTCGGTCCCCGTCGTCGACGGACCGCAGAAGTACCGGTTCGAGATCGACACCGACGCCGCCGACGACGCGCACCGGTACTCGACGAGCACCCGCACGTCGTGGACCTTCGTGGCCGACCAGGCCGACGAGGCCGTGCCCGGCGAGAACGGCACGCCGCTCCCGCTGGTCCAGCTCGACTACGACGTGGACACGGCGCTGGACGGCACCGTCCGGGCCGGCTCGACCGTGCCGTTCGCGGTGGAGCCGTACACGGTGCCGGGCGCGCCGCGGGCGGGCACGGTCGACGGGGCGACGCTGGAGGTCAGCTACGACGGTGGCACCACGTGGTCCAAGGTCTCGCTGCGGCGCGACGACGACCGCTGGAAGGTGACCCTGCGCATCCCGCCGCGCGGCGCCGACCTGGTCTCGCTGCGGGCGACCGCCCGTGACGACGCCGGCAACTCGGTGACCCAGGAGGTCACGGCGGCGTTCGGCGTCTCCGGCAAGAAGTAGTCCCGCAGGAAACGCCGACGAGGCCCGGTCCTCCGCACCCTGCGGGAGACCGGGCCTCGTGTCGCGTGGCGGCCTCGACCTGTCAGGCGACGATGCAGCGGGTGTCGCCGATCGTGACCTCACTCAGCGTGCGTCGGCGAGGTCAGTCGCAGCTGTCGCAGATGCCCGTCGCCGGGAGCTGCATGTAACAGGTCGGGCAGGTCGGCGGGGCCGGCTCGGGCTCCTGCGCGGCCGCCGCCTTCGTCCTCGCCTTCGTCTTCGCCGGAGGGCCCGCCATCAGGACGCGCTTGTACCCGCCGTCCTCGTCCAGGACATCGACGTAGTCCCGGTTGAAGAAGGCCGAGACCTGGTGCCCGGTCCCAGGCGAGACGGCGATATACGTGCGCGGCACCGGGATCCAGATGCGGGACGTGTCGAGCGCATCCGCGATCTCGCGCATGGCCTGCCGGTTCGCCGGCGGAACCTGCAGCGCCTCGAGCGCCGACTCGAACGACTCGAAGTCGTCGTGGCCGGGGTCGCCGTCGAGCGCGATGAGGCACGAACGGCAGATCTTGAACTTCTGCCGGTCGAGCTCGGTCGCCGGCTGGAGCGTCGCCAGCCGATTCGTGGTCAGGTGCTGGCAGTCCTTGCCGTGCAGAACCTTGCCGTAGGGGACCCGGTAAAGTTGCTCGATCGGGATCTCCGCTCCTGCAGGTGCAGGGGTCTCGCTGGACGTTGTCACCGGTCAAGTATCGCTGCTTGAAGCGGCCCGTTGGGCCGCCCACCAAGATTCGCGACGGTTGGCGTCAGGACGGCTCCTGGCGCCGCTCCGCGATCAGAGCGGCCACACCGTCCAGGATCCGTTCCAGGCCGAACCGCAGCGCGCCGTCGCGCTGCCCGCTCTCGCCCGCCGCGGTGAACGCGGCCACCGTGTGCGGATACCGGTCGGCGTGTGCGGCCAGGATCGGCGCGAGCCGGTCGGCCAGGGCCGCCTCCGGGTCGGCGACCGCCGCACCCTGCTCGACGCTGCCGCGGACATGGTTGGAGATGAGCGCCAGCACGTCCAGCGCCTCGGAGCCGTGCAGCGGAGTCCCCCGCAACGCGGACGCACCCTGCTCGAACCAGTCGAGCTCACGGGGCCCGGGGGTTCGCTGTCCGACGGTAAGCTCCAGCGTCCAGGGCCGGGCCGCCATCCGCTCGTGGAGGGTGAGCCCCCAGCGCCACAGCCGCGGCCGCCATCCGGAGGACCCCCGCTGTTCCACCGGAGCGCCCAGCGCCTGGTCGAGCATCAGCGCCGTCAGCTCACCCTTGCCCGGCACATAGCGGTAGAGCGCCATCTTCGCCGCGCCCAGCTCGTCGGCAACCCGCTGCATGGTCACGGCGTCGAGCCCCTCGGCGTCCGCCACCTTGATCGCGGCGCCGACCACCTCGTCGAGGGTGAACCTCGGGCGGGGGCCTCGCTTGCGCGGGCCGTCCTCGGGCCACAGCACGCTCGCGCCCGGTTCCGCCCGCTCCATGCCGCCTCCTGAGCCCTCGCCGCATACCGCTTGTATCTGCGTCCACCGTACGCTACTTTCAAATGCGTCCGATGGACGCAAATAACCGAGAGGGGCTCCCATGAGCGCGAAGGTATTGATCTCCGGCGCCAGCATCGGCGGACCGGCGCTGGCACTGTGGCTCGGCCGGAACGGCTTCGACGTCACGATCGTCGAGAAGGCGCCGGCTGTGCGCGCGGGCGGACAGGCGGTCGACTTCAAGGGCCGCACCCACCGCCAGGTGCTGGAGCGGATGGGCATCTGGGACGACGTCGTCGCCGCCCAGACCAGCAAGACGGACATCCGGCTGGTCGACGGCGGCGGCCGCGTGAAGGCGGTCATCCCCGGCGAGTTCGTGGGCGGCGACGTCGAGATCCTGCGCGGCGACCTGGCCGGGATCCTGCACGCGCACAGCGGGGCCGACGCCGAGTACGTCTTCGACGACGAGATCGTCGCCCTGCACCAGGACGATTCCGGGGTCGAGGTCAGCTTCGCCCGACGGCCGACCGAGCGGTTCGACCTCGTGGTCGGCGCCGACGGCATCCACTCCGCGGTGCGCGCTCTGGCGTTCGGACCGGAGCGGGAGCACGTGCGACCGCTCGGCCACTTCTACGCCGTCGCCGAGGCGGCCGTGCCGACCGACGGCCTCCTCACCCGACTGCCCGACGGGCGCGCGGTCGCCTATGGCTACAACGAGCCGGGGCGCTATGTCGCGCTCGGTGGGACGAAGGCCCCGCAGCTGTTCGTCTTCCGCGCCGAGAGGGCCGACTACGACAGGTACGACGTCGACTCCCAGAAGCGCTTCCTGGCCGGCCACTTCGCCGGCGCCGGCTGGCGCGTCCCCGAGATCCTCCAGGCCGCTCTCGGTGCCTCCGAGTTCTACCTCGACGGCCTGTCGCGCACCACGATGACCGGATACACCCGCGACCGCGTGGCCCTGGTCGGCGACGCCGGCTACGCCAACACTCTCGGGGGGTTCGGCACCGGGCTGGCACTGGTGGGCGCCTATGTGCTGGCCGGCGAGCTGATGGCCGCCGACGGCGACCACTCGAGCGCCCTTGCCGCCTACGACCGCCGGATGCGCCCGCTGACGAACATCGCCCGCAGCGGCAACGCGGGACCGTTCCTGGCACCGCCGTCGCCCTGGCGCATCCGGGCTCGCGACCTGACCTTCGCCAACCGGTTCCTCTTCGGCGCCATGATGAGGCTGACCGACTTCTTCGCCACCGACGACTCCCTGCCCGACTACCCGCTCCGCTGACCGCGCCACGGCCCGACCGATCGGCCAGGATCTCTTGTGGCCGACGTGTCGTATCCGGCGCGGCCGTGCCGACCAAGGGGTACGACGACGGCAGGGCGCCGCCGCGGAGAACCCAGGAGGAACCATGAAGTACCTGATCCTGATGCAGATCAACCCCACCGTCCTCGAACAGCTCACCCCGGAGCAGAGCAAGCTGGTCCAGGACGGGCACGAGGCGTTCACCGCGCACATCAAGGAGCGTGGCGAGTTCGTCGGCACGCAGGCGCTGGCCGACCCGAGCCAGAGCAAGGTGGTGCGGTCCGTGGCGGGGACGCCGCAGACCAGCGACGGGCCGTTCGCCGAGGCCAAGGAGTTCCTGGGCGGCTTCTACCTGGTGGACGTGGAGGACGAGGCGCGGGTCCTGGAGCTCGCCCGCATGATCCCGGACACGTCCATCGACGGGCTGGCCGTCGAGGTGCGGCCGGTGATGTTCAGCGACCTCGGGGACCTGTGAGCCCTGGAGCCGCTGTCGGCGAGGACCTGCTGCGCGAGCTGGCGCCGCAGGTCCTCGCCCGGCTCGTGCGCACCCACGGCGCGGGCCAGTTCGACGTGTGCGAGGACGCGGTCCAGGACACCCTGCTCGCGGCATACCGCCAGTGGCCGGCCGACCCGCCGTCGGACCCGCTGGCCTGGCTCGTCACCACGGCCCGGCGCCGGTACGTGGACCGCGTGCGTGCCGACAGCCGGCGTCGCGACCGCGAGGCCCGGGAGGCGCTCCTGGCCCACCCGCTGAGCACGCCACCGGACGGCGCGGACCCCGGCACCTCCCCCGCCGACGACAGCCTGCTCTTGCTCCAGCTCTGCTGCCATCCCGCGCTCGCCCGCCCGGCACAGGTCGCGCTGACACTGCGCGCCGTGGCCGGCCTGACCACGGCACAGATCGCGAACGTCCACCAGCTCCCCGAGGCGACCGTCGCCCAGCGGATCACGCGCGCCAAGCGGCGGCTGGCCGAGCTGGGCGGGGACCTGCCCCGGCCCCGGGACGCGGCCGAACGGCTCAGCCCCGTGCTCGACGTGCTCTACGCGATGCTGACCGAGGCCCACCACACGACGTCGGGCACTCCCGCCCGTGACGCGGACCTCGCGGCGGAGGCGATCCACCTGGCCCGGCTGCTGCGCCAGGCCCTGCCGGAGGACCCGGAGGTGGCCGGGCTGCTCGCGCTCATGCTGCTCACCGCGTCGCGCGGGCCCGCACGGCAGGCGGACGACGGCGCCCTGGTGCCGCTGGACGAGCAGGACCGGACCCGGTGGGACCGGGCCCTCGTGCAAGAGGGCGTCGCCCTGGTCGAGGCGACCGTGCCCGGCGCGGCCCCGGGTCCCTACCTGCTGCAGGCCTGCGTCGCGGCGCTGCACGCGGAGGCTCCTGACACGGCGTCGACCGACTGGTCCGAGATCCTCGCGCTGTACGGGGTCCTGGAGGTCGTGACCGCCCACCGGAACCCGACGATCACGCTCAACCGGATCGTCGCCGAGGCCCAGGTGCGCGGCGACGGCGCGGCCCTGGCCTCGCTCGACGACCTGGGGCGGCAGCATCCCGGGCTGCCCCGGCTCGACGCCGTCCGCGCGCACCTCCTGGAGCGCCTGGGCCGGACGGCGGAGGCCGCCGACGCCTACCGGCAGGCCGCCCGGGCCACCCGCAACCTCGCCGAGCAGCAGTACCTGCAGCGGCGCCTGCGGGCCCTTCTGACGGCCCCTACCTGAGGGCACCGGCCCGGCGCGCCCCGCGATCGCCCATGAGTTCGGCAGTCAGCACCGAGATCGGCACATGCCTGTGCCGATCTCGACGCCGGTTGCCGACTTCGCGCCTCACGCTGCCGATCGTTCCGCGCGACGGGGCCGGACGAGCCCGAGCTCGGCGAGGCTGCGGCCCGTGTCGACCAGCGTCTCCCGCACGGGCCGCATGCTCCAGCCGAGCTCCCGGACCGCCTTCTCCGCGCTCACGTGCTCCGCGCTGCCGACGAAGTCGAGGCCGAGCCGTACCTCCCGGTCGAACCGGCCGGCCGTCCAGAGCATCCAGTACGGCATCCGGCGGCGGGGCACGCGGTACCCCTGCGGCCCGAACTCCTCGTCGAGGATCCGTGCGATGTCGCCGAACCAGACGTTGTCGCCGGCACAGATGTACCGCCGGCCCGCGGCGTGGGGCGCCTCCATGGCCAGCCGGTGCGCCCGCGCGACGTCGCGCACGTCGACCGGGGCGAAGCCGAGCTCCGGGACCGCCGGGATCTCCCGGCCGAGGAGCCGGCGCACCAGCGACACCGACGTACCGGACGCCGCGTGCTGCACCGGACCCAGGACCAGCCCCGGGTTGATCACCGCCAGCTCCAGCCCGGGATGGTCCGCCGCGAAGCTCCAGGCCGCGCGCTCCGCCAGCGTCTTGCTCTTCGCGTAGGGCGCGATCCGGTCCGGGTCGCTCCAGTCCTCCTCGGTGCGCCGCCGGTCGCCCGCGCGCGAGCGAGCCGCGCTCACGGCGGCGAGGGACGACGTCATGACCACGCGCCGCACCCCGGCCCAGGCGCTCGCCGCCAGGACCCGGCGGGTGCCGTCCACGGCCGGCCGCACCAGCTCGGCCTCGTCCCGCGGCGGCGTGGCCGGGAACGGCGAGGCCATGTGCAGCACGTACTCCCGCCCGGCGACGGCCTCGTCCCAGCCCGTCTCGCGGGACAGGTCCGCCTCCACCAGGTCGAGGTGCCCGCCGAGCGCGTCGGCGATGCGGTGCAGGTGCTCCACCCGCGCGGGATCCCGCAGCGAACGCACCGTCCCGCGCACCTCGTGGCCGTTCCTGATCAGCTCCTCGATCGCATGGCCGGCGATGAATCCCGTGGCACCGGTGACAAGAACCCTCGACATGGCGTCTCCAGTCTGAGCAGTGTTTAGATTATGAGCACCGTATAGATTGCGGCCATGGAGGTCAACGGGTCACGCAAGCGGGAGACGTACCACCACGGCTCGCTGCGCGAGGAGCTGGTCGAGGCGTGCGTGCGGCTCATCGAGACCGAGGGGATCGCCGCCGTCAGCCTGCGGCGCGTCGCGCGCGAGGCCGGCGTGAGCCCGGGCGCGCCCTACCACCACTTCGCGGACCGGGCGGCCCTGCTGTCCGCCATCTCGGCCCGCGGCTTCGAGCTGCTCACCCAGGACCTGCTGGGCGCGGGGGGCCGGCCCGGCACCACCTCGGGCGGCGACGAGGTGGCGCGCACGGCCGCCGCCTACGTCGCCTTCGCCCGCCGGCATCCCGGCCACTTCCAGGTCATGTTCCGCCCCGAGCTGTCCGAGCCCGAGAAACATCCGGCCGTGCAGGAGGCGGGCGACGCCGCGCTCCAGGTCCTGACCGACCTGGTCGGCCGGCTCGGCGTCAGCGACCCGCAGGCACTCGGGATCACGCTCTGGGCGCTGGGCCACGGCCTCGCGTCGCTGACGCTCGACGGCCTCCTCGCCCAGAAGGCCGAGGTCTGGGACACCGACGCCGACGACCTGCTCTCCCGCGCCGTCGGCCAGATCGGCCGGTCGGTCGACGCCCTGACCGGGCACGCGACGGGGGCTACCGGCTAGCGGCCGCCCACGAGCGCGGCCAACCCGTCCAGGTGCCGCGCCAGGCTGTACTCGAACAGCGCGTCGAGGTCCCGCGCCACGCTCGCCGGGACTGACGCCAGCAGCGGGAACCGCCCGGACCGCAGCAGCTCGTTCGCCCGGGCGGCCTGCTCGGCGTGCCACCGGTCGAGCGTGACGCCGCTGTCCTGCTCCGCCTCGACCTCGTCCGCCAGGGACAGCGCCGCGGTCAGGACCAGCCCGTGCAGCGCGAGCGCCTCGCGCATGAGGACGGCCGGGGGCAGCCCGAGGCCGTCGAGCGCGCGGAGCGTCCACTCGGTCTGCGCCATCATGTTCGGGGCCAGGAGCGGGCGGGTGAACGAGACCGTCCGGGGCAGCCAGAGATGCCTGCGGCACAGCCGCCACTGCCTGCGCGCGGTGAGCTCGAGCCGGGCCCGCCAGCCCTCCGGCCCGATCGCCGGCAGGTCGACCTCGCCGAACACCCGGTCGGCCATCTCGACCAGCAGCTCGTCCTTGTTCGCCACGTGCCGGTACAGCGACATGGGGCCGACGCCGAGCTGGGCGGCGAGCCGCCGCATCGACACCGCCTCCAGGCCCTCGGCGTCGGCGATCTCGATCGCGACCCGTAGCAGCTGGTCACGGCTCGACCCCGCGTCCGACGACGGGCGAGCGGCCGGCCGCCCGGCCCGCTCGTGCCGTGCCAGGCCGCTGACCACGGTGCCGGAACCCACCCGCGCCTCGACCAGGCCCTCGTCGCGCAGGGCGGCCGTCACCCGCGTCGCCGTCGCGACCGCGACGCCCCACCGCTGCGCGATCTGGCGCACGGACGGCACCCGGTCCCCGGGGCGCAGGTCGCCCGCCAGGATCCGGGCGCGCAGCTCCCCCGCGATCTGCCGGTACGGCGGCCCGGCCTGGTGCGACGACGTGGACATGGACCCCTCCGGCTGGTCGGTGAGCGCCACCTGGTCCACGAGTGTACTAGTTCACCTGTCCGCCCGGCGAGGACACTTTGTGCCCGACAGGCCTGCTGTCGGGCCCGACCCATCGCTAGCGTGGGTGATGCCCGAGAATCCGATACGCCGTACGCATCGCGCGGCGGACAGCCACCCCAGGGAGCACTCATGAAGAACCGGAGCGTCCTCATCTCCGGCGCCGGGATCGGCGGACCGACACTCGCGTACTGGCTCCACCGGTACGGCTTCGACGTGACCGTGGTCGAATGGGCACCCGCGCCCCGGACGGGCGGGCACGCCGTCGACATCCGGGGCACCGCCCGCGACGTGGCGGCACGGACCGGGATCGTGCCCGCCGTGCGCGCGGCGCACACCGGGGCGCGCGGGATGGCGTTCGTGGACCAGGACAACAGGCGCGTCGCGACGCTGGGCACCGACGTCTTCGGCGACTCGGGCGGCCCCGTCGCGGAGCTGGCGATCCTGCGCACCGACCTCGCCCGCATCCTCCACGAGGCGACGCGGGACGGCGTCGAGTACCTCTTCGGCGACTCGATCGTGACGGCCGAGCAGGACGACACCGGGGTGGACGTCCGGTTCGAGAGCGGGACGTCCCGGCGGTTCGACCTGCTCGTCGGTGCCGACGGCGTGCGGTCGACCGTGCGCCGGCTGGCGTTCGGCCCCGACGAGCGGTACCTCCGCGACCTCGGCTGCTACGTGTCGCTCTACTCCACCACGACCACGCTGGCGCACGACGGCTGGCAGCTCATGTACACGATGCCCGCCGGCGACGGGCGCCCCGGGCGGACGGCCGGCATCTACCCGCGGACCGAGCCGGGCACCGGGCTGGCCGGGTTCTTCCTGCGCTCGGCTCCGCTGCGGTACGACCGGCGCGACGTCGACGAGCAGAAGCGGATCGTGACACGCGCCTTCGCGGGCGACGGCTGGGAGATCCCACAGCTGCTGTCGACCATCGGCGACGCGTCCGACTTCTACTTCGACCGCGTGCAGCAGGTCCAGGTGGACGGCTGGTCGCGCGGCAGGACGGTGCTGCTCGGCGACGCGGGCTACTGCGCGTCACCCCTGTCCGGCATCGGGACCAGCCTCGCGCTCGTCGGGGCGTACGTCCTGGCCGGCGAGCTCGCCGCCGCCGAGGGCGACCACACACGCGCCTACCCCTCGTACGCGCACCAGATGCGCCCGTTCGTCGACCGTGCCCAGGAGTTCGCCCGCCGGTCCGGCGACAACGGCCTGATGCCGGACACGCGGGCCCAGCTCCGCATGCGCAACCTGACGGTCCGGGTGCTGCCCTACCTGCCGCGCGCCCTGGTGGGCCGGGGCATGGAACGGGTGGCCGGCACGGTCGAGCTCCAGGACTACGCCGCCCTGGCGCACCGCTGACACCCCCGGTCACCGCCACTGGTCACCGCCACGAAGGAGAGCACACATGCAGGTCAGCACATTCCTCTGGTTCGACGGACAGGCCCAGGAGGCGGCGCAGCACTACACCGGGATCTTCGACGGCTCCCGCATCCTCGGCACGGACCGCACGCCGGACGGCCGGGTCACGACGGTCACCTTCGAGCTGGCCGGGCAGCGCTACGTGGCCTACGACGGCGGGCCACGGTTCGCCTTCACGCCCGCCATGTCGCTCTACGTCGACTGCACCACGCAGGCGGAGATCGACCGCGTGTGGGCGGCCCTCGCCGACGGCGGCACGGAGGGTCCGGGCGGCTCGCTGACCGACCGCTTCGGCGTCTCCTGGCAGGTGATGCCGACGGCCCTGGCCGACCTGCTCGACGGTGCGGGCCCGGAGGCCGCGGCCCGCGTGCTCGACGCGGTGCACGGCATGACGAAGATCGACATCCACGCGCTGGCCGCGGTACGAAACGGCTGACGGCAAGGCCCGGGCCGGGCCTGACCCGGCCGTACGACGCCGGGTCAGACCCGGCCGTACGACGCCGGGCCGAACCAGGTCACGCCCAGCGTTCTCCCCGCCGGTTGGGCTCCTCGATCGGGGCCACGTCCACGAAGGTCCGCGCCCGCACGGCCCCGTCGTCGTCCACGAGCCACAGGTGCAGGCGGGCCGACGACACCGGGCCGGGCGGCGGAACCGTCACCCGGACGGCCGGGCTGAGCACGAACGGCTTGGCCTCGACGGTCTCCGACGCGAGGCCGTCCGGCTCGCCGTCGTCGTCGCCGTCGAGAGGAACGGCCGCGAGCCGGACCGGGAAGTCCTCGCCCGTGCCGTCCGCGAGCGCCGCGACGTTCGCGGCCCAGGCGGCGGGGTCCTCGTCGTAGTAGTGACAACGTACAGGCCGCCCACGACGCGACGGCCCACCCCACCGCGAGCGGCCGCACCCGCATCGCGGCGATCGGCGTCGACGACATCGAGGAGGGCAAGTACACGCACCCCAGCCTGTGGACCGTCTCCCTCGACCCCCCGTTCATCGCCCGGCAGGCGGTGGGCCGGATCACCGAGCGCATCGACGACCCGGACACCCCGGCGGTCGAGGTCACGGCGCCGCACACCCTGCTGGTCCGCGAGAGCACGACGGTCACGGCCGGGGGCTGAGCCGGGAGTCCGCTCTCCGCCCATGGAGCCGGCGGCGACGTCAGCTCGGCAGTTTGCATCGCAGACTCGGCAGTTTGCATCGCAGACTCGGCAGTTTGCATCGAGGTCGGCCCAGGCCTGTGCCGACCTCGATGCAAACTGCCGAACCCCGGGGCGCAGCAGTGGGACGCACGGGCCGACGGGACCGACCTGCAGATCTACGACTGCAACGGGCTCTGGACCCAGGTCTGGAGCGTCCCGCAGTAGGCGAGACGGGTGCGGGACGGGCGCCGGTGCACGTCCCGCACCCGGCGGAAACAAAAGATCACGAGGAGATCACGCCAGGTGGGTCCCGCACCGCCGGAGGAGGCGCTAGTGTGGGCGCACCTCGGCTCGGCCCACCACGACGCCGCGTGTGCGCTTCCCTCTCCGAACCAGAAAGGTCCCAGCCTTCATGGATCCCAACCTCGAACCGGCCGCACTCCCCCGTGCACGCGGCCGGCACCGGGCGGCGCACCGCCCCCTGGCCGGCGTCGCGCGCGCCGCGGGCGAGCAGGTCAGCTCGTTCGCCGGACGCGGAGCGGTCGTCGCGGCGGCAGGCGGTGGCGTGCTGCTGTCGCTCATCGCCACCCCGGCCCAGGCGGCACCTGCGACGACGGCGCTGCAGGGCCAGCCCGTCCAGGGCGCGCTGAACACCGCGGACCTCAACGCGCTGACCGCCCAGGCCCGGGAGTCGGTCTCTGCCTCGCCGATGATCACCGTCGCCGCGGACGCGCAGCTGACGCTCGAGAAGTCGGCGGTCACGGTGGTGTCCGCGACGGAGAACGCCGAGTACCAGGCGCAGATCGAGGCCGAGGAGGCAGAGCGGGCCGCGAAGGAGCGGGGCGCGTCGGTGGTCTCCATCGCGATGCGGTACCTGGGCGTCCCGTACGTGTGGGGCGGCACCACCCCGAGCGGGTTCGACTGCTCCGGTTTCACGTCCTACGTGTTCGCCCAGGTGGGCATCGACCTGCCGCGCACCTCGTCCCAGCAGCTGTACGCCGGCACGCCGGTGTCGTGGGCCGAGGCCCAGGCGGGCGACCTGATCTGGACCCCGGGGCACATCGCGATCTACGCGGGCAACGGCATGCAGATCGAGGCGCCGGTCCCCGGCAAGAGCGTGCGGTACACCAGCATCTGGCAGTCCAACCCGACCTTCCTGCGGGTCGGCTGAACCCAGGTCGCGCGACCGGGCGGTGTTGCGGAGAGTGGACGATGTCGACTCCCCCGCAACACCGCCCGAGTCGTTTCCCGGCCACCGTGTGACAACGACGCGCGACGACCACCGAGCGAGGTGCCATGGTCAGATCACCCGGACCGGACCGGATCCGCCGGCACTGGGACCGGCAGGCGGCGGGCTACGACCGCAAGATGAACGGCGCCGAGCGGATGTTCGGCGACACCCGGGACTGGGTGTGCCGGCAGGCCACCGGCCAGGTGCTGGAGGTCGCCGTCGGCACGGGCCTCAACCTGGGCCTCTACCCCGCGCACGCCGCCCTGACCGGGATGGACCTGAGCCCCGCCATGCTGGACCGGGCCCGCCGGCACGCCGCCGAGCTGGGCCGCGCGGTCGACCTGCGGGTCGGCGACGCCCAGCGGCTGGAGTTCGACGACGCCTCGTTCGACACCGTGGTCTGCACGTTCGGGCTGTGCGCCGTACCCGACGACCGCGGCGCCGTGGACGAGATGGTGCGCGTGCTGCGGCCCGGCGGCCTGCTGCTCCTGGCCGACCACGTGGTCAGCACCTCGGCACCGCTGCGGGCGCTCCAGGCCGTCGCGGAGCTGTACAGCGTGCGGTTCCAGAACGAGCACTTCCGGCGCCGTCCGCTGCTGCACGTCGAGGCCGCCGGGCTGCGGGTCGAGCGGCACGACCGGTTCAACCGGGGTGTCATCGAGCGGGTCGCGGCCCGCCGGCCGGAGCCCGGGCCGGAGCTCAGCCCGCCGCCATCGCCGCCAGGCCCCGCGCGGTAGCGGCGTCCCGCTCCTCCGGCGTCAGCTGCAGCCGGGCCTTGACGTCCCGGGTCCACTGGTCGGCGAGCACCTCGGCCGAGCCCGCCTCGACGCCGTCGAGCGCGGCGTCCGCCAGGGCCGACGGCGCGATCTTGTCCACGGCCCAGCCCGCCGACATGTCCGTGTCGGCCAGGCCGAGGTGGACGGCGGTCACGAGCGTGCCCTGCCCGGCCAGCTCCAGGCGCACGCCGTTGGTCATGGCCCAGGCCGCGGCCTTGCTCAGGTGGTACGCGTTCGCGCCGTCGACCCCGAACCACGACATGGCGGAGAGCACGTTGACGACGGCGCCGCCGCCGTTCGCGGCGAGCGCCGGGGCGAGCTCCCGGATCATCGTCAGGCTGCCGAACAGGTTGGTCTCCAGCTCGTGCCGGACGCCGTCGAGCGGGCCGGTCACGAGGCTGGTGCCCGTGGTGATGCCGGCGTTGTTGACCAGGAGGGTGACGTCGGAGGCCGCCTCGGCGGCGGCGCGCACGGACGCGGGGTCGGTGACGTCGAGGGCCAGCACCTCCACGCCGGGCAGGTCCACCGACTCCGGCCGCCGGGCCGTGGCGTAGACCTTGCGCGCACCCCGGTCGAGGAGCCGCTGGGCGAAGGCGCGGCCGAGCCCGCGGTTGGCTCCGGTGACGAGGGCGACTGAGTTGTTGATGTCCATGTCCGGTACGCTAAAACCTGACGCTGACGTCAGGGTCAAGCATGGAGTCCCGAAACCGGCCGGAAGGAGCTGTGATGACGGTCACCGAGGCAGCGGCCGAGGTAGGCACGGAGCCGCTGATCCGCATCGGCGAGGTGGCCCGGGGCGCCGGCGTCTCGGTGCGCGCCGTGCGCTACTACGAGCAGCAGGGGCTGCTCACCGCGGAGCGCAGCCCGTCGGGTCAGCGCCTCTACCCGCCCGCGACGGTGGAACGCGTGCGCTTCTTCCAGCAGATGTACGCCGCCGGCCTGACCAGCCGCAACATCGCGGAGCTGCTGCCGTGCATCGAGTCCGGGCACACGGACGCCGAGCAGCGCACCATGCTGCACGCCGAGCGCGACCGGATCCGGCTGCGGATCGACGAGCTGCAGACCGCCCTGGACCGGCTCGACCAGGTCATCGAGGTCACGGCGACCCACCCGTGAGCGGCAAGCCACCCGGAGGCGTGGGCCCGCGCGCAGGGATCCGGCCGGCCACCAGGGGCAGCACGATCACCGAGAGCACGCCCGCGCCGACGAGCGCCGCCCCCGTCTGTGTGGACATGATGCCGCGCTCCACCGCGATCCCCGTCAGCGCGACCAGCAGCGGGAGGGCGGTCGCGGAGTAGAGCGCGGCCTGGACCCGTTCCCCGGTGGGCAGCTCCCGGCGCAGCCACAGCAGCACCGGGCCGCCGCGGACCAGCACCATCAGGGCGAACAGCACCAGGGGCAGGGTGGGTGCGGCGAGGATGGAGGCCACGTCCAGCGCCATGCCCGAGCTCACGAAGAACACCGGGATGAAGACCCCGAACGCCACGGCGTCGAGCTTCTTCTCCAGGCGCTCGACGTCGCCGGGCGCCCACCGCCGCAGCACCATGCCGCCCACGAACGCGCCGAGCACCGCGTCGAACCCGAACGCCGAGGCGATCGCGAGCAGGCTCACGAGCAGCAGCACCGTGAGCCGCAGCGTGCTCTGCCCGGTGCCGTGCTCGGAGTCCCGGAGAAGCCGCACGGCCACCGGCGCCCGGGAGCCCGGCACCAGGGCCACGGCCACCGCCAGGACGGCGAACAGCACCAGCAGCACGGCGGCGGCCCCCGAGCCGCGGGTCCCGAGCAACAGCGCCATCGCGACGATGGGCCCCAGCTCGCCGTACGCGCCGACCACGAGGACGGCCCGGCCGAACGGGGTGTCGAGCCGTCCGCCGTCCCGCAGGACCGGGAGCACCACGCCGAGCGCGGTGGTCGTCAGCGCGATCGCGCCGGCCGCCAGCGCCTCCTCCTTGCCTGGCCGGATGAGCACGAGGACCACGACCGCCGCGAGCAGCAGCGAGGTGAACCACGCCGCGCCGGCGCGGCGGCCGAGCCGCTCGCGCAGGTGGCTCGGCTGCAGCTCGTAGCCCGCGAGCAGGAAGAGGAAGCCCATCCCGAGGTCGGACAGGAGCGTGACGTCGTCGGGCCCGGCGAGCCCGAGCATCGCCGGCCCGATGACCACGCCGCCCAGCAGGAGCAGCACCACCTGGGGCAGCCGCGCCCGCACCGGCATCAGCCCGGTCAGCAGTGGCGCGAGCAGGGCCACCACGAACACGGGCACGAGCGGCGCGTAGACGTTCACGACTCGACCGTGGCGGGCCGGCGGGCGTTGAGCAGCCCCTTGAGCAGCGTGCCCACGAGCGCCCCGAGGATCGCGGGGACGGTGACGGCGGGACCCGCGCTCACGCACAGCAGGAGGGCGAGGACGAGGGCCGTGACCGGCATCCCCGCCGCGGCCGCCACGCCGGCGGCGATGCCGCAGGCCAGCTGCGGCGCCAGCGCCGTCCCGGGCACCAGCAGAGCGCCCGCCGCGCCGACCGTCGCCCCGATGAACACCGACGGGAAGATGGTCCCGCCGTGGAACCCCGTGCCGAGGCTCACGGAGTAGGCCGCGGACTTCACGACGGCGACGGCGACCAGCGTCCCCGCCGCGGTCGACGCCGTCACCGTGGACAGGGACTGCTGCCCGGAGAACAGCACGGTGCTCACGTCCACCCCCGTGGCCGCCCGGGTGAGCACCGCGAGCCCGCCGATCGTCAGGGCTCCGACGAGGAGCGCCACGAACGGTCGCCGGGCCGCCAGCCGCCGCGCGACGCCGCCTGCGCGCATGGCCGCGATGACCAGGCCGCCCGCCACCAGGGCCACCACGACCCCGCCCACCAGGTCGACCACCTGCAGGTCCGGGTACGAGCCGATGTCGCCCAGGGACAGCTCGGGCACGTGGGTGCCCGGCCAGTCGTCGATGCCGATGCGCACCACGTAGCCCGAGCCCAGGGCAGCGAGGATCGGGACCACCTGGTACAGGGGCTGCTCCGGGCGCGGACGGGAGGAGAGGAACATCGCCTCCAGCACGAGCAGCATGGTGACGACGGGGTTGCCCAGGACGACGCCGAGCGCTGCCGCGGCGGCCGCCATCACGAGCACGCGTGACGCATCGGTACCGAGCCGGCGGTGCACGGCGAACCCGAGGCTGGTACCGATCGCGAGCAGCGGGGCCTCCGGACCGAGCACCACGCCGAACACCAGGGAGGACGCCGCGGCGAGGAGCGTCGACGGCAGCTCGCGCGCCGTGATGTCGAAGGCGAAGCCGTCCAGCGGGTGGTGGCCGCCGTGCCCCGGCAGGCGGGTCGCCGCCGCGACGCCGGCGGCGCCGATCACCAGCAGGAGGAGGACCCACCACCACGGCACGCCGGCCAGCCCCAGGGTGTCCGGGAGCCACGTCCAGAACAGCCACTCACCGCCGTGGACCAGCGAGGTGAAGGCCGTAGCCAGCACCGCCGCCGCCACGCCGACCACCGCGGGCAGTCCCACGAGCGTGGCCAGCGGCCTCTTGCCCTGTGCGTCCATGGCCGCACCCTCGGTCGCCTAGCGCTGAACATGCCGATCGTCGCATTGCGCCGCGAGGTTCGCGCGCGGACGGCTCCCCCCGCACGGCACGTCCGGGGGGATGATCTCCGTCGTCAGACGCCGCTGGCGACCAGCGGGATCAGCGGCACGTCCGGGTGGGCACGCTCGAAGGCCCGGGCGTGCCAGACGTCGCGCAGCAGCACGAGCGGGGTGCCGTCGCCGCGGCGCACGACCTCCACGCCCGGGTAGGCGGCGATCGTGTCGATGTGCTCCGGCGCGGCCTCGCGGGCCAGCGACAGACCGAGCTGCTCCGTGCGGATGGGCGCCGAGAACTCGTGCTCCATGCGGAAGGTCGCGACCTCGAACTGGAGCGGGCCGACGGCACCGAGGATCGGGTTGCCGTCGCCGCGCGCCTCGGACACCAGGACCTGGACCACGCCCTCCTGCTCGAGCTGCGAGATGCCCTTGCGGAACTGCTTGGAGCGGCCCGGGTCGGCCGAGCGCGCGGCCGCGAAGTGCTCGGGCGCGAACACCGGCATCGGTGGGAAGCGCACGTGCGGGCCCGCGGCGTCGAACACGGTGTCGCCCACGGCGAGCGTGCTGGCGTTGACCAGGCCCACGACGTCGCCGGGGTAGGCGTCCTCGACCGTCGAACGCTCGCGGCCGAAGACCGACAGGGCGTACTTCGTGGCGAACGGCCGGCCCGTGCGCTCGTGCGTCACGACCATGCCGCGCTCGAACCGGCCCGAGCACACGCGGATGAAGGCCACGTGGTCGCGGTGGTTCGGGTCCATCCCGGCCTGCATCTTGAACACGAAGCCGCTGAACGCCTGGTCCACGTCGCGGGCGGCGCCGTCGACGTCGGGCCGCGAGCCGGGCGCCGGTGCGAGCTCCACGACGGCGTCGAGGAGCTGGCGGACGCCGATGTTGGCCAGCGCCGCGCCGAACAGCATCGGCGTCGTGGTGCCGGCGAGGAACGAGTCGCGGTCGAGCTCGTCGAGCAGCTGCACGCTCTCGACGGCCTCGGTGTGGTCGTCGCCCAGGGTGTCGGCCGCGGCCTGCGGCGTCAGCAGCTCCTCCTCGGCGATCGACGCGCCGCCGGGCGCGCGCCGGTAGGTGCGCACCTCGCCGCTGGCGCGGTCGAGCAGCCCGAGGAACCGGCCCGCCTCGCCGATGGGCCAGCTCAGCGGCGTCGGGCGCAGGTTGATGCGCTCCTCCAGCTCGTCGCACAGCTCCAGGGCCTCGCGGCCGGGGCGGTCCCACTTGTTGACGAACGTGATGACCGGCACGCCGCGGCGACGGCACACCTCGAACAGCTTGAGCGTCTGCGGCTCCAGGCCCTTGGCGGAGTCGAGCAGCATGACGGCGGCGTCCACCGCGGTCAGCACGCGGTACGTGTCCTCGGAGAAGTCGGCGTGGCCGGGGGTGTCCAGGAGGTTGATCACCACGTCGCCGTACGCGAACTGCAGGGCCGCGGACGTGATGGAGATCCCACGCTTCTGCTCCATCTCGAGCCAGTCGGAGACGACTCCGGCGCGGTTCCCCTTGCCGTGCACCGCCCCGGCCTCGTCGATCGCGTGGGCGTGCAGCGCGAGGGCCTCGGTGAGGGTCGACTTGCCGGCGTCGGGGTGGGAAATGACCGCGATGCTGCGGCGACGTGCCGCCTCGGTCCCGACCGGCCGGGTGTCGGAGGTCAGGACGGTCATCGGGCTCCACCATTCAGTTCGTGCTGCACCAACGCCATCCCCATCTCCCGCATCTACCGCTTCCGGACAGCCTGCAACTCTACCCTCCCCCTCCCCCCGCTGAGTGCTGGGCATTCGCCCTCCAGAGCCCCCGAAAAGGGCGAATATCCAGCACTCAGCGATCGGCGGCTAAACGGGGGTGCGGGTTCGACAGGCGGCCGGACGGGCCTTGATCGTGGGGGTCGGGGCGGAGACCGCCACACCCGGCAGGGCGCCCGGCGTCGCCGCCGTCACCCGCACGGTCAGGCGGTGCCCGACGTCGGCGGCGGTGAGCCGGTACGTCCGGCCCTCCGCCCCGGCGACCGCCACGCCGTCCCGCAGCCACTGGTAGGCGAGCACGAACCGCCGCTGGTCCCACTGCCCGGACGTCGCGATGAGCATCGAGCCGACCGCGGCCCGGCCGTTCACCTTCGGCGGCCGCTGGGCCTGCGGCTGGACCCCGCCGTAGGGCAGCGGGTCCACGCTCGTCAGCGTGGGCGTGACCTTCTGCATGAGGCCGTCGGCGCCGAACGTGAGCCGGTCGATCGTGGTCTCGCGGTGCGTCCCGTCGCCGCCGGGCATCGCGAACCGGTGGTAGGCGATGTACCACTCGTCGGTGCCGGGCACCTGGACGATCGAGCTGTGCCCGGTGGCGAGGATCCCCTGGGCGGGGTCCTTCTCCAGGATGACGCCGCGGTAGGTCCACGGCCCGTCGACGCTGGTGGCGGTGGCGTAGCCGACGCGGTAGTCGGCGGAGCCGGTGTCGTCGATCGAGTAGGTCAGGTGGTACAGCCCGTCGCGGTAGTTGAGGAACGTGCCCTCACGGAAGCTGGTCAGCCCGCCGATCCGCGCGAGCGTGTCCTGCTTGACGGAGAGCATGTCGTCGCTCAGCTCGGCGTACACCGGGCCGTTCGACGGCCCGCCGTTGCCCCAGAACAGGTAGTACCTGCCGGTCTCCGGGTCCTGGAAAGCAGCGGGGTCGATCGCCTGCCCGGACGTGATGGCCTCGTTGTTGAGGATCATCGCCGTCGGCTGCGCGACGAAGGGACCCTCGGGGCTGTCGGCGACGGCGACGCCGATCGTCTTGCGGTTGTGGGTCGCGTTGTGGCCGGAAAAGTAGAAGTAGTACTTCCCGCCCCGCTCGATGATCGTGGGCGCCCACGCGTTGCCCGTGGCCCACGGCACGTCGCCGTTCGCGCCGTCCAGGGTGAGGATCGGGTCCGCCGAGCGCTCCCAGTCCACGAGGTCCTTCGACGTCCAGACGTAGAAGTCCTTGCCGCCCCAGCCCGCGACGCCGTCCGACGTCGCATAGAGGTAGTAGCTGTCGCCGAAGTGCGCGATGTTCGGGTCGGCGTACAGCCCCGGCAGCACCGGCGAGCGCATCTCGACGGCCCGCACGGTCCAGGCGCGGCTGGCGCCGTCCTGCGCGGTGACCGTGAACGTCCGCGGCGCCGACAGGTCGATCGGCCCCGTGACCTGCGGCGAGACCGTGGAGGTGGACACGGTCTGGAAGGCAGGCTCCAGCGCGGACACGTCGGTGCCGGGCGTCACCGGCAGCGTCACGGTCGACGTCGCGGCATCGATGACGGCCGGGACCTTCAGCGCGTCCAGGTCGACGCCGGTGATGGCGGTCGGGTCCGCCCCGAGCTCCCGCACCTCGTCGGCCGACAGGGCGCGGTCGTAGATGCGGAAGTCGCGCACCTTGCCCTTGAGGTACCTGTCCGCGGTGTAGGTGGAACGGCCGATGTAGTTGGCCGTGGTCCGGCCGTCGCCGATGTCGCCGGGCTCGATCGTGACACCGGTCTTCTCGCCCACCCGCGCGCCGTCGAGGTAGAGCCGGGCGGTGCCGTCCTGGAGCGTGTAGGTCAGCGTCTTCCAGGCGCCGCGCGGCAGCGCCGCGCCCGAGGCCACGGTCTGCTCGGTGGACCAGTTGCCGGTCGCGATCGAGGAGCGGTAGTTGTTCCCCGTGGTGAACAGGTAGCCGTTGCCGACGCCGCCGCCGTCGGTGTTGCCCAGGCCCCAGATGAAGTACGGCGTGGCCTGCGCGGGGTCCAGCCAGACCTTCGTCGAGACCGTGATGGCGTCGAGCCCGGCCATCATGTCGTCGGGCAGCCGCACGTGGCCGTTGGTCCCGCCGAGGTTCAGCGCACCGTCGGCCCAGGTGGCGTCGCCGCTGACGACGCCGTCGTACCCGTGGCCGGTGCCGTCCGCCGCGACGGTGCCGCCGGTCTCGTCGAGCGCGTAGTGCGCGACCAGGCCGTTCTCGTCGGCCACGACCGGCGTCGGCGGTTCAGGGACCACGATGCCCTCGCGCAGCGCCGCGAGCTCCGCCGCGGTGACCGGGATGACCGTGCCGTGGCGCGGGCTCGCGGGCAGGTCGTAGTCCGCGGGCACCTGCCAGTCGGGGTTCTCGAGGTCGTCGGTGCCGAGCGGGATGTAGCCGCGGCCGCCGTACTCGTCCACGAACAGGTAGTACGGCGAGCCGGACGTGTCGCCCGGGTTCGCCTTGAAGACCGTGGGGCCCTCGACGGCGGAGGTGCCGGCCTCCCGGCCGATGCACCCGGCCATGAACTCCCACGCCGGGTCGCCGGGCAGGTCGACGGCGGTCAGCGACGCCGACTTCTCCTGGATGATGTCCGAGCAGCCCGTCCCGCCGCCGCCCTCGTCCTTGGTGAAGCGGTAGTACACGTCGTTCTCGCGGATCACCGTGGAGTCGATCCGCGACTCGCCGCGGTCCTGCCAGACCTGCGCCTCGCTGAACGTCACGAAGTCCCGCGTGGTGGCGTAGAGCATGCGGTTGTACGCGCTGCCGGTGTGGTCCGGGTCGTCCGCGGCGTACAGCTTCGAGGCCCAGAACACGACGTACTGCCCCAGCGTCTCGTCCCAGTAGGCCTCGGGCGCCCAGGTGTTGCCGGCGTTGTCCGGCGAGACCTTGACGTGCCGTTGCTCGGACCACGTGATCAGGTCCGTGGACTCCCAGACCTCCAGGTACTGGCTGCCGTGGCGCTGCGCCGCGTCCCAGTCGCCGTTGCGCCCGATCGAGAGGTCGGTGGCGATCAGGAAGAACCGGTCGCCCTCGGGCGACCGGATCAGGAACGGGTCGCGCAGGCCCAGGGTGCCCTCGGCCGACTCCAGCACCGGCTGCCCGTCGTTCACCTCGTCCCAGGTCAGGGCGTCGTTGCCCCGGCTCGCCGCGAAGTAGATCTTCTCGCCGGCGATCGAGTTGCCCGTGAAGTAGCTGAACGCGTAGCCCTCGTACGGGGCCGCCTCCGGCTGCTCGCGGACGGTCAGCGGAATCTCGCGGACGGCCGTCGCGCCGCCGACGTCGGCGGTCGCGGTCAGGGTGACCGCCGTGTCGCCCGCGCCGTGCGCCGGACGGCGGACGATGCCGTCGGCGGCGACCACGCCGGGGTCGGACGACGCCCACGTGACGCTCGCGCCGTGCAGGCCGGACGTCGGCAGGGTGAGGTGGCCGCGGACGTCGTCGGCGTGCACGACGCCCAGGGCGGCGGCCGCGGCGTCGGCCTCCGCCTGCGCGGTGCCGGCGGTGGTCTCGGCGGTGACGGACATCGTGGTCTCCGGAGCGGTCGCGGGCAGGCGCGCCGCCGAGGCGCTTGCGGGGAGGAGGGGAACCAGGCTGCCGAGCAGTGCGACGACGGCGCCCGTGGCGACCGCGCGCAGGGGCAGGCGGGAAGGACGAGTGCTTCTTTGCACAGTGACCTCGCGAGAATGTGAACGTTAACAGTCGCGTCATCCGACCATCGGCGGATCGTCGTGTCAAGGGACCAGGGCGAAAAAGCCTGGCGCCGGCCGGAGGCCGGCTCGTAGGGTCGGCCGCGATATGAACGCCATGATCAGGCAGCGTTCCGCCCGCTAGCGGCGCGGAACGCACACCACCACCCAGCGCGTGCTCCGCGCCGCCGGCTTCCGCCGGGCGGCGCGTTCGTGCTGCCCGGATTCCTGTCAGCCGACGAATCCTGGAGCACGCACCATGACGCGCAACCGATCCTCCCGTTCCTCTGCCCGCGCGCCCTTCCGCACGGACGCGAATGCCCGACGCCGGGGTGGAGCCCGCGGGCCGGGTGACCTCGACCGCGGGCCAACCCGCCGGCAGGACCACGTCGACCAGGGCATGACCCAGCGGCCGGTCGACCAACATCCCGGCGGCGCCCACGAGCTCGGCCAGAACCTCCTGGTCGACACGCAGGTGATCGACCGGGTGGTCGCCCTGGTCCCCGACGCCGACCGGCCCCTGGTCGAGTGGGCGGCCGGGCGCGGCGCGCTGACCCTGCCGCTGGCCCGGCTCGGCCGGCCGGTCGAGGCCGTCGAGATCGACCCGCGCTCGGTCGCGCGGCTCGGACGGACCGCGCCCGGCAACGTCACCGTGACGCGGGACGACATCCTGCGCCACGCACCGCCGTCGGGCGCCTACGACCTCGTGAGCAACGTGCCCTTCCACCTGACCACCCCCGTGCTGCGGCGGCTGTTCACCCTGGACGGGTGGGAGCGCGCCCTGCTGATCACACAGTGGGAGGTCGCGCGCAAGCGCGCCGCCGTCGGCGGCACCACGCTCCTGACGGCGCAGTGGTGGCCGTGGTTCACCTTCCGCCTGGACCGGCGCGTCCCCGCCGCGGCCTTCCGGCCCCGTCCGAGCGTCGACGCCGGGCTGCTCGTGATCGACCGGCGTCCGCGGCCGCTCGTGCCGGTGGCCGACCTCGGCCGCTACCAGCGCTTCGCCGCCGCCGTGTTCAACGGCCCCGGCCGGGGTGTCCGGGAGGTGCTGACGCGGTACGGCATCGCGCGGGGCGACGTCGGGCGGTGGGCCCGGGAGAACGGCGTCGGGCCGAACGCGCTGCCCCGCGACCTGGACTCCCGTGCCTGGGTGGACGCGTACGCGATGAGTGTCCGGAGGCGGTCGCGATGAGCATGCGGCGGCGGTCGCGATGAGACCCATCACGTGATGCCCAGCGGTTCGCCATGAGTCCGGCATGACGATGCTGTCGAATAGGACGCATGTCGTCGTACGCAGCCGCGCCGCCGAGCGCACCTCGCCGTCCCCGTCGTTGGATCGTCGCCGTCGTCTCCGTGATCGGAGTGCTGGTCGTCCTGGGCGTGGTCGGCGAGGTGCTGCTGCGCGGCATCATCGACGACCGGATCGCGGCCGCCGAGGCGGACCTGCCCGAGGGCGTCACGGTGGAGCGCGACGACACGCTCGCGCTGGTACAGGTGGCGACCGGTCGGGCCACGCTGCGCGCGGAGGTCTCGCCGGCGGCGCTCACCGACATGGCCCGCTCGGCCACCGACCTGCCGAACCTCCAGGTCACGCCGCAGTCCGGCAACCTGGTCGCGCAGGTGCCGTTCTCGATCGCGGGCAGCGAACAGAACGTGGACGTGCTCCTCTCCGTGACCGCCGAGAACGGCCGGGCGGTGCTGCGCGCGGAGTCCGTCGAGCTCGCCGGTCTCTCCCTGCCCCTCGACGCCGTGGCCGACCAGCTCGGCAACGACCAGCTCGACCGGCTCGTCGAGGGCGTGGCCTTCCCGGAGGACGAGAGCGAGGTGACGATCTCGTCGGCGGTGGCGACCGAGGCCGGCCTGGAGCTGGGCGCGGAGGTCGCGATCTGGTGATGCGCACCGCGTGGCAGGGCCATCACCAGGTCCCGGGCGGCCATGCGGGGTCTCGGGGATAACACCTGCCGCCGAGGATCCGTTGCTGTGCGTCGACACTGTCTACGGACAGCAACACACTCCCTGCGGGTGGTGTCGCCACTCAGCGGGCCGCCGCCCGGGCTACGTATCCCGGCAGCCTCGGCTCCGCGGCGTCAGCTCAGTACGAGGCTTGCGACCTTGCCGCCGCGCAGGTCGAACTTGAACGGGCCCGTCCCGTTGAACCGGTTGCTCGTCACCTTGATGGTGACGGTGTAGGCGTCCGGACCGTCCCCGGGCGCCACGGACACGGGGTCGAAATGGCTCTTCATCCCGATGTTGTCGGTCTCGTTCCAGCTCCGGACGCCGTCGGGGCCGTGGAACTCGCGCCCCCAGTCGTTCAGATAGGCATCGTCGGTGAACGTCGCGACGAAGCGTTCGGTATCGCCGGCGTTGGTCGCGTCGATGAACTCCTGGATCGCGGCGGGCAGGTCGGGAGCAGCCATGGAGTGCCTCCTGGGCGGTCGGTTCCGCCGACCATAAGCAGGACGCGCCGCCCCGCGCACGGCCGCCGCGGGAGAAGCATGCGCAGCCGAGGGGGTAACGGTGAGGTAGCAGTGCTACCTCACCGTTACCCCCTCGGCTGCGCAACCACTTCCCCGGAGACCCGTCGCGCACGCGTCCCGGCCTTAACCGTTTCACCCCGTGGTCTCGCCCGCTGCGCCTCCGGACAGTGGTTCCTGCACGCGCCGTGGCGGGCCCCGCCAGGCGCACCCGTCCGAGCACCTGGAGGAACCCATGTCCATCCGTGCGCACGCGCGCAGTCTCACGCTCGCTGTCACCGTGGCGCTGGTCGCGCCCTTCGCCATGGTCGCCGTCGTCGCAGCCGACGCCGTCACGGCGGCGCCGGCCGCCGCCCACGGCTCGGTGACCGACCCACCCACCCGCAACTACGGCTGCTTCGAGCGCTGGGGCAGCGACCACCTCAACCCCGAGATGGCCGAGCTCGACCCCATGTGCTGGGGCGCCTGGCAGGCCGACCCCAACGCCATGTGGAACTGGAACGGGCTGTACCGGGAGAACGTCGGCGGCAACCACGAGGCCGTCATCCCCGACGGGCAGCTCTGCTCGGGCGGCCGCACCCAGTCCCCCCGCTACGACTACCTCGACACCCCGGGCGAGTGGGTGGCCAAGGACGTGCCGCAGCAGTTCCACCTCACCCTGACCGACCAGGCCCGGCACGGCGCCGACTACCTGCGCATCTACGTCTCCAGGCCGAGCTTCGACCCGACCACGGAAGCGCTCGGCTGGGACGACCTCGACCTGGTGCAGGAGACCGACCCCTACCCCTCGCAGGGCACGTACGAGACCGACGTCGACCTCACCGGGTACAGCGGCCGCGCCGTGCTGTACACGATCTGGCAGGCCTCTCACCTCGACCAGCCGTACTACTTGTGCTCGGACATCAACATCGGCGGATCGGTCGCCGAGCCCGGCTCCGTGTCCGGCACGGCGGGGACGCCGGTGACCACGGCGTTCCGGCTGGGACAGATCGCCGCCTGATCGATCACCTGCTTGCTTGCCTCGCTCGTGAGCGGGGCAAGCAAGCGCAAAGCATCGACATGATCGATACCTGAGACAGATCTTGTCTCACAGTGCCCGCCCGCGTAGCCTGCACGAGTCGAGCCACCAGCTCGCCACGAAACACGCAGCCGCGCGACCACACGGTCGCCACACGCAGGGAGGACGTCTTGAGCACCGTGCGCTCCGCACTCCCCGACCGTCCCGTCGCCGTCGCCGCGCGCCCGATGTGCGAGGCCGGCCGCTGCCCCCGAGGCTGTCTGTAGAGCGTCCGCACGCGCCAGACCACGCCGGCACCGTCCGCGTGGCCAGGCCGCCAGCGGGACGCTCCGGCCCCGACACCAGCCCCAGACGCTCGACTCCGGCTCCGAGGCGCGCATCCGCACGACCGGTGCGCCGACGTCGGGCAACGCACGAACCACGCCAGACCCGCCACCCAGCGAAGGAAGAACAATGGCCCGCATCTACGACGACGCGACCAAGCTCATCGGAAACACTCCCCTGGTCAAGCTCAACCGTCTGACCGACGGCCTCGAGGCGACGGTTCTCGGCAAGCTCGAGTTCTACAACCCCGCCAACTCCGTGAAGGACCGCATCGGCGTGTCCATCATCGACGCCGCCGAGGCGTCCGGTGAGCTCAAGGAGGGCGGCACGATCGTCGAGGGCACCTCGGGCAACACGGGCATCGCCCTGGCCTGGGTGGGCGCGGCCCGCGGTTACAAGGTGGTCCTGGCGATGCCGGAGACCATGTCGAAGGAGCGCCGCGCCCTGCTGCGCGCCTACGGTGCCGAGCTGGTGCTCACGCCGGGCGCCGAGGGCATGAAGGGCGCCGTCGCCGCCGCCGAGAAGATCGCGCAGGAGCGCCCGGGCGCCGTGCTGGCCCGCCAGTTCGCCAACGCCGCCAACCCGGCCATCCACCGCGCCACCACCGCCGAGGAGATCTGGGCGGACACCGACGGCGCCGTCGACATCCTCGTGGCCGGCATCGGCACGGGCGGCACCATCACCGGCGTCGGCCAGGTGCTCAAGGAGCGCAAGCCCGGGGTCAAGGTCATCGCGGTGGAGCCCGAGGAGTCGCCGATCCTGAACGGCGGCCAGCCCGGCCCCCACAAGATCCAGGGCATCGGCGCCAACTTCGTGCCCGACATCCTGGACCGCGAGGTCTACGACGAGGTCATCGACGTCAACCTCGCCACCGCGATCGACGCGGCCCGCCGTGCGGCCAAGGAGGAGGGCCTGCTGGTCGGCACCTCGTCCGGCGCCGCGCTCTCGGCTGCCCTGGAGGTCGCGAAGCGCCCGGAGAACGCCGGCAAGACGATCGTCGTGATCATCCCCGACTTCGGCGAGCGCTACCTGTCCACGCCGCTGTTCGAGGGCCTGGTCGACTGATGGCGAAGGGGCGCGGGCTGCTCGGGGTCCTCTCCGAGGACCTCGACGCCGCGCGCGCCCACGACCCGGCCGCGCGGTCACGCTTGGAGGTCGCGCTCGCCTACCCGGGCGTGCACGCCCTGTGGGCGCACCGGGCGGCGCACCGGCTCTGGCGGGTACCGGCCCTTCGCCTGCCCGCGCGGCTGCTCTCGCAGCTCGCGCGGGCGGCGACCGGGATCGAGATCCACCCGGGCGCCCGGCTGGGGCGCCGGATGTTCATCGACCACGGCATGGGCGTGGTGATCGGCGAGACGGCGGTGGTGGGCGACGACGTGATGCTCTACCACGGCGTCACGCTCGGCGGCCGGTCCCTCAACCGCGGCAAGCGGCACCCGACGCTCGGGGACCGCGTGACCGTGGGCGCCGGCGCCAAGGTGCTGGGCCCCGTCTGGGTGGGCGACGACGCGCAGATCGGCGCCAACGCCGTCGTCGTCAAGGACGTGCCCGCCGGAGCCGTCGCGGTGGGTATCCCCGCGCGGATCCGGGTGCCGAAGGCGCCCGTCGCGGAGCGCTCCCGCAACGAGGACCCGTCGGAGCTCATCGAGTACTCGATCTGAGGGGTTCCCGACAGCGGCCGGGGTGTGATCAGCGCAGGCGGTCCGCGTGCTGCTCCGCGAGGTCCGACGGTGCCTTGGCGAGCCAGGCGTCCACCAGGGCGTCCCGCAGGTCGGCGTCGGCAACGACGTCGAGCTGGACCAGCACCGCGGCGAAGCCGTCGAAGTGCGGGATCGTGAAGAACCCCGCCCGGCTCTCGGCCAGGATGGCTTCCTTCTCGTCGAGGTCGTCGGCCATCACGCCAAGGATCGGGCCCGCCGGGACCGGCTCGTCGTCGAACCGCTTGATGTCGGCCTTGCTGAACGGTCGCTCCCACGCGAAGGCCTTACCCACGACGGACCAGGCGCGGTGGTGGTAGCTCGTGCCCTCCGCGGTCTGGGGCAGTGCGAGGGCGAGCCGGGCGACGTCGTCGTAGGTGGCCACGACTCCACCGTAGCCACAACGGGCCCACGCGACCGGTAGGGTGTGGGGCAGTACCTGGGACGCGCCGTCCCAGATAAGCCGTTCCCACGACGAGGTGAACCCCATGCGCATCGGATTCCAGACCGGTTACTGGTCCCGCAGGCCCCCGAAGGGCATCCAGCAGTTCATCGTTGCCGCCGACAAGCTGGGCCTCGACTCGGTCTGGACCGCGGAGGCCTACGGGTCCGACGCCTTCTCGCCGCTGGCCTGGTGGGGCTCGCGGACCAGGAACGTGCGGCTGGGCACGGGCATCGCCCAGCTCTCCGCCCGCACGCCGACGGCGACCGCCATGCAGGCCCTGACGATGGACCACCTGTCCCGGGGCCGGTTCGTGCTGGGACTCGGTGCCTCAGGCCCGCAGGTCGTCGAGGGCTGGTACGGGCAGCCGTACAAGCGGCCGCTGGCCCGGACTCGCGAGTACGTGGACATCGTGCGGCAGGTCATGCGTCGCGAGGCGCCCGTCACCCACGACGGCTCGTTCTACCAGCTCCCGCTGTCCGCCGAGGCGCCCGGCGCGACGGGGCTCGGCAAGGCCCTCAAGCCGACCGTGCACCCGTTCCGCCCCGAGATCCCGATCGTGCTGGCCGCGCAGGGCCCCAAGAACGTGGCCCTGGCCGCCGAGATCGCCGACGGCTGGATGGCCGGCTTCTACGCACCGCGCATGGACGACGAGTTCCGCGCGCTCCTCGCCGAGGGCTTCGACGCCCGCTCCGAGGAGCGTTCGGCCTCCGACCGGTTCGAGGTGTGCGCCACGGTCCCCGTCGTCGTGCGGGACGACGTCGAGGCCGCCGCCGACGTGATCCGCCCCCACATCGCCCTGTACGCGGGCGGGATGGGTGCCAAGGAGGCGAACTTCCACAAGCAGTCGCTCGACCGGCTCGGCTATCAGGAGCCGCTCGACAAGGTGCAGGAGCTGTACCTCGCCGGACGCAAGGAGGAGGCGGCCGCGGCCGTGCCGACGCAGCTCGTCGAGGAGATCGCGCTGGTCGGGCCGATCGACAAGATCCGCCGCGAGCTGCCCACCTGGGAGAGCACCGCGATCACGACCCTGCTGGTCCAGGGCGACCCGGCCTCGATGCTCGCGCTCCTGGCCGCGACCCAGGACAGCTCCCTGGCCGGCCGCGCTCGCTCGACCGCGGGCTCCGTGCTCTCCCGCCTCGTTCCCTCCAAGATCTGACCCTCCCCCCGGTCGTCGAGTGCTGGGCACTTGTGCTCCTGGCACGACAAGAAGCGCAGATGTCCAGCACTCGACGAGGTCAGGGGAGGACCGTGATGCGGCCCTCCGGGGTGACGTCGATCGTGCCGACGGCGCGGGCGTGGGCCGCGATGACCTCCGCGTCGACCGGGGCGTCACCCAGCGGGACCAGGACCTCCGCGTCCTGGAACCCGCTGACACCGTCGCCACCGCCGATCACGTAGTTCGTCGCAGCGACGGTGTACGTCGCCGCGTCGTCGAGCGGCGCGCCGCCCACGCTGACCTCGCGCACCCGCGAGCCCGCCGGGGCACCGGCCGAGTAGGCGTAGGCCAAGCCGGAGACCTGCGGAAAGCCGCCGCCGGCGTCCTGCACCCGCGCGACGGCGTCCTCCAGCGACCGGCGCAGGCCCGCGCCCGTGACCCGCACCTCCATGACCCGGTTGGCGAACGGGGCGATCGAGTAGGCGTCGCGGAGCGTGAAGTCGGGCCCGGGCGCCTGGGCGCGCAGCCCGCCGCCGTTCACCCAGCCGACGTCGGCGCCGTGCTGCGCGCGGAACGCGTCGGCGACGAAGTCCCCGAGCGCGGTCTCCTGGGACCGGCTCTTCTGCTCCGGGTCGAGCAGCGGGGTCCGCACGTCGGCCAGCACCTCGGAAAGGCGCTCGTCCATCTCGGCGGCGTACCGCTCCTCGACCTCGCGCAGCTCGGGATCGGGCGTGACGGTGTGGTCCACCTCGATCACGGACGGCCGGACCTGGTACTCCGGCCGGTGCTCGCCGTACCCCGCGGTGAGGCGCCCGCCGCGCTCCCGGCGGATGTCCAGGCGGATCAGCGAGCCGATGTTCCCTTCCGACGCCATGAGCGGCACGTCGCCCTCGTACTCGATCACCGACTCGTACTCCGCCATCTCCTCGCCGAAGACGGCGTCCAGCTCAGGCACGGCCCGCGCCAGCTCGTGGTTCTCGGTCATCGGGTACTGGGTGACGGCCACGATGACGTCGGCCCGGGCGTGCGCCCGCAGGTCGGCGACGGCGGCCCGCGCGGCCTCGACCGGGTCGGTCTCGACCAGGTCCGCGGCGGCGGACGTCGTCTCGATCGCGTCGGTGAGCCCGATGAAACCGACCCGGACCGGACCCACCCGCTGCACGGCCCAGGTGCCGCCCTCGACGAACGGCGACCCGTCGGTGCCGGTCAGGTTGGACGTGATCCACGGGAAGTCGGACGCCGCCACCAGGTCGCGCGCGTGGTCCACGCCGAAGTCGAAGTCGTGCTGGCCGAAGTTCGCCAGGTCCACGCCCACCTCGTTGAGCGCGTCGACCATGGGCACGCCCCGGTAGAGCCCGCCGAACAGGGTGCCGCCGGCAAGGTCGCCGCCGAAGACGACGGCCGTCGCCCGGTTGCGCTCCTCGACCGTGCGCACGGCCGTGGCCAGGCGGGCGACGCCGCCGCGGTCCTGACCGCCGGTGAGCACCGGGCCGATCTCGTGCGCGTCGTGGAAGTAGAGCAGGGTCGCGGCGGGCCGGTCGCGTTCCGGCGCGGGCCGGGCCTGCGCGGGCAGCACGCCTGACGTGGCGACTCCCGACACGAGCAGCAGGGCGCCGAGGAGCGCGGTCGTACGGGCGAGCGGGCGGTGCATGGCAGAACCTCCGGCAGCGGATCGGACTCGGGGACGGTAGCCCGGACGCGTGAACGGGGCGGCCCGGGCGCATGAACGGTGCGTGACCTGGTGCCCAGGCCGGTCAGGCGTGGTGCGAGGGCTCGTCGTCCTCCGGGAACCAGACCGCGCGCCGGAGGTGCACGCGGCGGCCGTCCTTCGTGAGCGGGCAGCCCTCGGCCCGCAGCGCGTCGAGGGCCTCGGTCAGGTGGTGCTGGGGCGGCGATCCCGCCGCGTTGACCACACGCCACCAGGGCACGCGGTCGCCGTCCGACGGCGGTGCGCCGGTGCCGTCCGTGCCCTCGCCGCCCGCCCCGCCGTCGTCCGGGACCAGATGCGCGTACCTGCTCCCCGAGCCGGCCAGGACGCTTCCGACCTGGCGCGGGCCGCCGCGGCCGAGCTCCTCGCCGACGATCTCCGCGATCAGGCCGTACGTCATCGCGCGGCCGGACGGGATGCGCCGGACCACGTCGAGCACGGCGGCGGCGTACTCCTCGACGTCGGTGAGCGGGGGTCCTGGCGGCGGCTGGGTCACGCAGGCGATCGTAGACGCGGACACCGACATCGACCGCCGGCCGGCCGGCAGTTTTTCACTTGCCGACGGGTGCGACGATCGACGCATGGCTCTTCCCCAGATCGCCCTGCCGGCGGGCTACCGCTGGCGCGCGCTGACCTCCGACGACCAGCGCCTCGTGACCGAGCTCGACACCTGGGCCTTCCCGACGGGCCACGCCCACGACGACCTCGACGCCACCCCGTCCCCGCTGACCTGGGAGCGCGCCGTGGCCATCGAGGCGGACGGCGCGGACGGCCTGGTGGCCATGCACGCGTCCTACCCGTTCGGGCAGTTCCCCGTGCCCGGCGCCGAGCTGCCGACGGCGGGCCTGACCTGGGTGGGCGTGCACCCGCAGCACCGGCGCCGCGGCCTGCTGACCGCGATGGTCGACCTGCACCTGGCGCGCTCGGCCGAGCGGGGCGAGCCGCTCAGCGCCCTGTTCGCCGCGGAGGCCGCGATCTACGGGCGGTTCGGCTACGGTCACGCGGCCGACGACCTGCGCCTCGACATCCCGCGCGGCGCCGCTCTGCGCGACGTGCCGGGCGCAGAGCGGCACACGGTCCGCGTCGAGGTGGCCTCCCGCGAGCGCCACGGTGAGCTCGTCGACCGCCTGCACCGCGCCGCCGGCGCCACGCCGTCCGGGGACGGCCTGGTATCAACCGGCCCGGCTGGGTCACGCGCGAGACCGAGGAGCTGCAGGCCGTCCTCTGGGACGACGCCCCGATCCATCGCGGCGGCCGGGAGTCGCGCCGCATCATCGTCGTCGAGCTCGACGGCGTGCCCCGCGGCTACGTGACGTTCCGCCGCAACCTCTCCTGGGAGCCCACCGGCCCGCGCGGCCAGGTCAGCGCCGGCGAGGTCGTGGCGCTGGACGCCGCCGCGGCCCGTGCCCTGTGGGGCGCGCTGCTGGACCTCGACCTGACCAACGAGGTCAGCCCGTTCATCCTCCCCGTGGACGACGTGATCACGCAGCTCCTGGTCAACCTGCGCGCCGCGGCGCCGCGCACCCCGGACAACCTGTGGGTCCGGCTGGTCGACGTGCCCGCCGCCCTCGCGGGGCGGCAGTACGCCGCCGACGTCGACGTGACGCTCGCCGTGACCGACTCCCGCCTCCCGGCGAACGCCGGGGTGTACCGGCTCCAGGCCGAGGCGTTCGGGCCGGCGTCGGTGGAGCGGGTCGACCCGGAGTTCGAGGCGCCCGAGCTGTCGCTCGACGTCCGCGAGCTCGGTGCGGCCTACCTCGGGGGCAAGTCGCTCGCGACGCTGGCGACGGCGGGTCTCGTCACCGTGCACCCGCGCCCCGGGCAGGGGCCCGGTGTGCTGGCGCGCGCGAGCACCGCGTTCGGCTGGCCGGTCGCGCCGGGCGCGTCCTGGGTGTTCTGAGCCGGGCTGAGTGCGGCCGGGTCAGGTGCGGCCGCGGCGGGTGCGGCCGCGCCGGGTGCGGCCGCACCGCGGCCGTCAGGTCTGGCAGACGCCGCACCAGAACAGGTTGCGGCCCGCCAGCTCCTTGACCAGCACCGGCGACCCGCACACCCGGCAGGGCAGCCCGTCGCGGTGGTACACGTAGAAGGCCTGGTCGGAGGGCACGGCGCCGGGCGAGCCGTCGGTGTTCTGCCGGGTCCGGCCGCGGTCGGGTGCGAGGACGGGCCCGGCGCCCCGGTCCTCCGGCCGCGTCGTGACGATCGCCCCGTGGTCGGCGCCGTCGCGCATGAGGACCACGAGGTCGTCCCAGATCGCACGGACGGTCGCGGCGGGCACGTCGCGGCCCGCGCGCAGCGGGTCGACGCCGGCGCGGAACAGCGCCTCGGCGCGGTAGATGTTCCCGACCCCCGCGACGACGGCCTGGTCCATGAGCTGCTGCCCGATCGTCACCCGCGACCGGCCCACGGCGGCCACGAAGGGGTCGGGGTCGCCGTCGTCCCGGATGGGGTCGGGACCCAGCCGGGTCTCGACGGCCTTCTTCTCGTCGGCGGTGATCACCTCGCACGCCGTCGGACCGGTGAGGTCGGCGACGGCGTGCGCGCCGAGCAGGCGCACGCGCACCTGCCCGCGCGGCTCGGGCGCCGCCCAGGCGTCGGACGGCGCCGCGGCCGTCGGCACCACGTCCGGGCCGGACGGCGCCGGCACCGAGTCCCGCTCCCCGATCCGGCGCCGAGGCGCGCCGATCGCGTGCGCGACCTCGGGTGCGTCCGGGGCGCCCGCGAACGTCCACGCGCCGTACAGCCCGAGGTGCGTGCGCAGCCACAGCACGTCAGCCGTGCCGGCGGAGCCGGAGGCAGCACCGGAAACGTCGGCAGGCGCGCCGTCGGACGCGAAGCCCAGGAAGAGCTGCTTGCCCCAGGCCTCGCTCGCCACCAGACGGCGGCCGTCGAGCACGCCCGCGCCGTCCGCGAACCGCCCCTGCGGGCTGCTCACCCGCAGGGTCTGCCCTGCGAACAGCGACGAGAACGTCCGCGCGAGGCGGTGGACGGTGTGGCCCTCAGGCACGCTTGCTCTCGTACTCGGCGAGCTGGTCGATGCGGCGCTGGTGCCGCGCGTCGCCGCTGAACGGCTCGGCCACGAAGGCCTCGACGAACGACGTCGCCTCCTCGACGGAGTGCATGCGCCCGCCGACGGCGATCACGTTCGCGTCGTTGTGCTGGCGACCGAGCTTCGCCGTCTCCAGCGACCAGGCCAGCACGGCCCGGACCCCGGTCACCTTGTTCGCGGCGATCTGCTCGCCGTTGCCCGATCCACCGATCACGATGCCGAGCGAGCCGGGCTCGGCCACGACTGCCTCACCGGCGGAGAGGCAGAAGGACGGGTAGTCGTCCTGCGGGTCGAGCTCGTGGGCACCGTGGTCGACGACCTCGTGCCCGGCCGCGGTGAGATGGCCCACCAGGTGCTGCTTGAGGTCGTACCCGGCGTGGTCGGCGGCGATGTGGAGACGCATGGCCCCATCTTCCCTCATGCACGAGGTCCACGTTGCGTACGCTGGCGCAATGACCACCGACGCCACGGGACTCACGTCGGGGATCGACCTCGACGCGCTCGACCCCGCAACCCGACCGCAGGACGACCTGTACCGCCACGTCAACGGGAGGTGGATCGACAGCCACGAGATCCCCGCCGACCGCGCGATGGACGGGGCGTTCCGCGCTCTCTACGACCAGGCCGAGGTGCACGTCCGGGAGATCATCCAGGACGCGCCCACCGGCTCCACGATCGGCGACCTGTACGCCAGCTTCATGGACACCGAGCGCATCGCCGAGCTCGGCACGACGCCCCTGGACGAGGACTTCGCCCTGATCAAGGACGCCAGGGACGCCGCCGCGCTGACCCGCGCGCTGGGCGTGCTGCAGCGCACCGGCGGCACGGCCGGCGTGCGCTTCTGGGTGGACAACGACGCGTCCGACCCGGAGAAGTACGTCGTCTACCTGCGGCAGTCCGGGCTCGGCCTGCCCGACGAGGCGTACTACCGCGAGGAGCAGTACGCCGAGCTGCGCAAGAAGTACGTGCCGCACGTGGCCCGGATGCTGGGCTTCGCCCCGGTCCAGGAGACGTGGGGCATCTCGCCGCAGGACGCGGCGCAGCGCGTGTACGACGTCGAGAAGCAGCTCGCCGGCCACCACTGGGACGTGGTGCGCGACCGCGACGCGACGCTCACCTACAACCCGATGACGCTGGCCACGCTCGTCGAGTCCGCGCCGGGCTTCGACTGGGTGGCCTGGGCCGAGGCCCTGGGTGTCCCGGCCGGGTCGTTCGACGACATCGTGGTGCGCGAGCCCGACTTCGCGACCGGGTTCGCCGCCCTCTGGAGCGAGCTGTCGCCGCTCGACTGGCAGCTCTGGATGACCTACCACGTGGTCAGCGCCCGGGCCCCGTACCTCACCGACGAGATCGTCGAGGCCAACTTCGACTTCTACGGCCGCACGCTCACCGGCGCGCAGGAGGTCCGCGAGCGCTGGAAGCGCGGCGTGGCCCTGGTCGAGGGCGCGCTCGGCGAGGTCGTCGGTGCGGAGTACGTCGCGCGGCACTTCCCCCCGTCGAACAAGGCCCGGATGGACCGCCTCGTGGAGGCGCTGGTCGCCGCGTACCGGGAGTCGATCCAGGGGCTGGACTGGATGACCGACGAGACCAAGGCGAAGGCGCTGACCAAGCTGGAGAAGTTCACCCCCAAGGTGGGCTACCCGGTGCGCTGGCGCGACTACTCGGGCCTGGAGGTGGACGCCGCCGACGTGGTCGGCAACGTGCGCCGCTCCAACGCGTTCGACCAGGACTACGAGCTGGCCAAGATCGGCAAGCCGCTGGACCGCGACGAGTGGTTCATGACGCCGCAGACCGTCAACGCCTACTACAACCCGGGCATGAACGAGATCGTGTTCCCCGCGGCGATCCTGCAGCCGCCGTTCTTCGACCCCGAGGCCGACGACGCCGTGAACTTCGGCGGCATCGGCGGCGTCATCGGGCACGAGATCGGGCACGGGTTCGACGACCAGGGCTCGAAGTACGACGGCGACGGGCGCCTCGAGGACTGGTGGACCGACACCGACCGGACCGAGTTCGAGAAGCGTACGAGCGCGCTGATCGCGCAGTACGACGCGTTCCGGCCGGCGCAGCTCGCGGCGTCCGCCGTCGGCTCCGGCTCTGGTTCCGGTGCAGGCGAGGCCGAGGGCGCGGCCGCCGCGGAGGGCCACGTCAACGGCAGCCTGACGATCGGCGAGAACATCGGCGACCTGGGCGGGCTGTCCATCGCGATCAAGGCCTACCGGATCGCGCTCGGCAAGCCCCTGGACGAGGCCCCCGTCGTGGACGGGCTCACCGCCCTGGAGCGGATCTTCCTCGGCTGGGCCCAGGTCTGGCAGTCCAAGGGCCGCGACGAGGAGGTGCTCCGCCGCCTCGCGACGGACCCGCACTCGCCCAACGAGTTCCGCTGCAACGGCGTGGTGAGCAACGTGGACGAGTTCTACGCGACCTACGACGTCCAGCCGGGCGACGCCCTGTACCTGGCCCCGGAGGACCGGGTCCGCATCTGGTAGTCGCCCCTCACCTTTGAGGCCCGGGTTTCTTCGCTTTGAGCTGGCTCAAAGCGAAGAAACCCGGGCCCCAAAGGTGAGCGAAGGTCCCGCCGACGGCGTCAGGCGTCCTTGGCCTGGGCCTTCAGCGCGCGCTCCGTGCCGGCGAGGGCCTCGACGACCATCCGGCGCAGGGCCGGGGCCGCGTCCGCGTTCGTCTCCAGCCACGCCGCGGTGGCGTCCCGCAGCTCCGGCGAGGCCAGCGGGGCCGGGTAGAAGCCCTCGATGATCTCCTCGGCGATGTGGTAGCTGCGCTCGTCCCACACCTTGAGCACGGCGTCCAGGTAGGGCTGCACGACGTCGGCCAGCGCGGCCGGGTCGTTGACGTGCAGGAACCCGAGCCCGGTGTTCCGGATGATCGCGTTCGGCACGTCCGCGGCGTCGACCACGGAGGACAGAGCGGCCAGCTTGCCCTCGACCGTCGGCTTCGCGGCCCGGGCGCGGGCGGCGGACTGGCGGCCCGTCGCCGTGTCGTCGGCGGCCAGCGTGGTGTCGATCTCCGCGTCGCCCGCCGCGCCGTTGAGCACCAGGCCCTCCAGCAGCTCCCAGCGCAGGTCGGTGTCGATCTCCAGCCCGTCGAGCGCGACGGAACCGTCGAGCAGGCCGGAGAGCGTAGCGACGTGCGCGGGCGTGGAGGCCACGTGCGCGAAGAACTTCACGAGCTGGAACTGCGTGTCCGAGCCGGCCTCGGCGTCGCCGACCAGCGACCAGAGCGTGTCGCCCACCTCTGCGAGCGTGGCCGCGCGGGCCGACGGCGCCACGAACTGCTTGGCGGCCAGCACCATCTGGTTGAGCGTGGTGCGCAGGGTCGTCGACTCGGTCTCGCCGGCGATGCCGCCGAGCACGAGCTGCACGTACTCCGACGCCGGCACCTCGCCGTCGCGCACCGCGTCCCAGACCGAGCCCCACACCAGGGAGCGGGCCAGCGGGTCCGTGATGTCGGCCAGGTGCTCCAGCGCGACGCGGAGCGAGTCTGCGTCGAGGCGGATCTTCGCGTAGGCGAGGTCCTGGTCGTTGAGCAGCACGAGGGCCGGGCGGTCGAGCTCCACGAGCTCCTTGACGTCCGTGCGGGGCCCGTCGACGTCGACCTCGACGAACCGGGTGCGCGCCAGCTCGCCGCCGTCCGACAGGCTGTAGAAGCCGATGCCGAGGCGGTGCGGGCGGATCGTGGGCCACTCGGCGGGGGCCGTCTGCTCCACGACGAACGACATGATGCGGCCGTGGCTGTCCGTCTCGATGACGGGGCGCAGCGTGTTCACGCCCGCGGTCTCCAGCCAGAGCTTGGACCAGGCCTTGAGGTCGCGGCCGCTGGTGGCCTCGAGCTCGGTCAGCAGGTCGGGCAGCTCGGTGTTGCCCCACGCGTGCTTGCCGAAGTAGGCGGAGACACCCGCGACGAACGCGTCCCGGCCCACCCACGCCACGAGCTGCTTGAGCACCGAGGCGCCCTTGGCGTACGTGATGCCGTCGAAGTTGACCTGGACGTCCTCCAGGTCCTTGATCTCCGCGACGATCGGGTGCGTGGACGGGAGCTGGTCCTGCTTGTAGGCCCAGGACTTCTCCATCGCGGAGAACGTGGTCCAGGCCGCCTCCCACTCCGTGGCCTCGGCCGTGGCGAGCGTCGAGGCGTACTCGGCGAACGACTCGTTGAGCCACAGGTCGTTCCACCACTTCATGGTGACCAGGTCGCCGAACCACATGTGCGCCAGCTCGTGCAGGATCGTCACGACGCGGCGCTCACGCACGGCCTCGGTCACCTTGGAGCGGAACACGTACGACTCCGTGAACGTCACGCAGCCCGCGTTCTCCATGGCGCCCATGTTGTACTCGGGCACGAAGAGCTGGTCGTACTTGGTGAACGGGTACGGCACGCCGAACGTGGACTCGTAGAACTCGAAGCCCTGGCGGGTCTTCTCGAAGATGTAGTCGGCGTCGAAGTGCGCCGAGAGCGACTTGCGGCAGAACGCGCCGAGCGGGATCTCCCGGCCGTCCGACGACGTCAGCGACGAGCGGACCACCGCGTACGGGCCGGCCACCAGCGCCGTGATGTAGGTGGAGATGCGGCCCGTGGGCTCGAAGGTCCACGTGGCGGCCTCGGCCCCGGGCTCGGTGGCGTGCTGCGCCGCGGCCGGCTCCGGCGTCGGCTCGTTGCTCACGACCTCCCACGCGGCCGGCGCGGTGACCGTGAACTGGAACGTGGCCTTGAGGTCGGGCTGCTCGAAGCAGGCGAACACGCGGCGCGCGTCCGGCACCTCGAACTGGGTGTAGAGGTACACCTCGCCGTCCACGGGGTCCACGAAGCGGTGCAGGCCCTCGCCCGTGTTCGTGTAGCCGCAGTCGGCGACGACGACGAGCTCGTTGTCCTCGACCAGGCCGTCCAGGGCGATCCGGGAGTCGGCGAACACGGCGGCCGGGTCCAGTTCGCGGCCGTTCAGCACCACGGACCGCACGGCGGGGGCGACCAGGTCCACGAAGGTCGAGGCACCCTCCGTGGCGGTGAAGCGCAGCGTCGTGGCGGACGCGAAGGTCTCCGGACCGGTGGTCAGGTCCAGGGCGATCTCGTACGACTCGACCGATACCACGCCGGCTCGTTCGACCGCCTCGGCGCGGGTCAGGTTCTCTCCGGGCACGGGCCCTCCACGTCTGTCTGCTCATGGGCGCCGAAGGCGCCCCGCGCGTCCGAATGACGCGCTTTATCGGTTGGCTTCTCGTCCGGTGTGTGAACTACCTGCGACGACTCGTCGATCATGCCACGCAGGAGTAACAGCGAGTAACGCCTTTGTGTACGATCGACCGCGGTCGCCCAGACCGACCGATTTGAGCTGAGGAGTTGCCCGATGTCCGGCACTGTGCCGCCCCCGCCACCGCCACCGGGCGGCAGCCCTGACGAGGAGCCCACCGCTCCCCCTCAGGAGCAGCACCCCGCCACCATGCCCACGCCTGTCCAGCAGGCGCCGGTGCAGCGTGTCTCGGCGGCGACGCGCAAGCCGCCCGCCATCTCGCCGAGCAACCAGTTCGCCCAGGCCGTCACCCCCGCGCCGGCAGCACCGGGTGCCCCCATGGTGCAGTCCGTGCAGCGCGGCGGCGACCCGACCATGCAGCAGCAGTACTACCCCGAGCAGTACCAGCAGGGGTACGCGGCGCCGCAGGGCGCGCAGTACAACCAGCAGGGTCAGTACCAGCAGGGTGGGCAGTACCAGCAGCAGCAACAGCCCGGGCAGTACCAGCCGCCCGCGCAGTACCAGCCGCAGGGCTACGACCAGTACGGCCAGCCCGTCTACGCGGGTCAGCCCGGCGGCTACGAGCCCGAGCCCCCGCGCCGCAAGCTCAGCCCTGGCTGGATCGCGTTCATCGCCCTGGACGTGCTGCTCGTGATCGCCGCGATCGTGTTCGCAGTGAACCTGCTCGGTTCGCCCGACACCTCGGCCACGGGTGGCGAGACCACCTCCGCGGAGCAGTCCGCCGAGCCGGAGGCCGAGGAGGGTCTGGAGACGGACGGCGGCGCCGGCGTCGAGACCTTCGCCGCGCCGTCGCTCAACATCACCTGCACCATCTCGGCCGACGCCGCGACGTGCGGCATCGCGGAGCTCACCCAGAAGCCCGCGCCCGACGCCTCGTGCGACGGCGCGTCCGGCTACGTGGCCAAGGTCGACCCGAGCGGCAACGTGACGCAGCCGTGCGTCAGCAAGAACGACCAGCCCAAGAAGGCCAAGGGCGACGTCGCGATCCTGAACTACGGCCAGACCAAGAAGGCGCACGGCTTCACGTGCGCCAGCGCGGACACGGGCATGACCTGCGTGGCCGACGCCACGGGCAGCGGCTTCTCGATCGCCCGCGCGGGCATCGGCTCGGCCTGACCCGCCGATCGGCCGCACGGCGACACGAAAAGTGCGCTTCTACCCAGTCGTTGGGGGGCGGCGAGCCGCCGTGTGAGGGGGGCCCCCCCGCGGGGGCCGACCCGAGCGGGGAGGACCCGGGGGGGGGGGGCCGCG
>NZ_JBIVCZ010000002.1:542422-741217 GCF_044746965.1 Promicromonospora sp. NPDC090134
GCGGCCCCCGCCCCGCCCCCCCCCGCGCCCCCGCCCCCGCCCCCCCCGTAATGGCGGCCAAACCGGGCGGGGGGGGCCCTTCACCGGGGGCCGGGCCCCCCCCCCACGACTGGGTAGAAGCGCACTTCGTTCGTCCAGCGGTGCGCGGACGGCGTCTGGCGGGGCGCGCCTACCTCGTGGGCTCCGGCTCCGGGTTCTCCTCGTTCATCACCGTGACCAGGCTGCGCAGGCGGGCGTTGGTGAACAGGTCCTCCAGGAGCACCACCGTGCCCGCCGAGTCCGCGAGCGGCACCCGCCAGTTCGGGTACTCGGAGTCGGTACCGGGCTGGTTCTGCGTGCGGCGCTCGCCCACGGCGTCGGCCAGGGAGACCCCCACCAGCGCGGACGGCGTGTCCTTGAGGTAGCGGTGCAGGCCCTCGACGAGCTCGCGCTCGGACGGGTCGAACGTCGTCAACCCCCGGCGCGACAGCGCCTCCACGAGCGACTCGCGCTCCTGGCGGGCCCGCGCGCGCAGGAGCGTCGCGTCCTCCGTGAGCAGGCCGAGCCGCTCCCGCAGGTCCACGTGCTCCCCCGCCAGGTACCCGGCGGTGGGCGGCAGGTCGTGGGTGGTCACGGTGGCCAGGGCCGCGCTGCGGTAGGCCTCCGGCTCGACCGGCGCGCCGGCCTCGTCCCGCTCGAACAGCAGCACGGACGTGCCCAGGATGCCGCGCTCCGCGAGGTAGTCGCGGATCCAGGGCTCGAACGTGCCCAGGTCCTCGCCCACGATCGCGACGCCGGCGCGGTGCGCCTCCAGGCACAGGATGCCGATCAGGGCCTCGTGGTCGTACGTGACGTACGCGCCCGCCGACGCACGCGCCCCGCCCGGGATCCACCACAGGCGGAACAGCCCGAGAATGTGGTCCACCCGCAGGCCGCCGCAGTGGCGCAGCACGGTGCGCAGCATCTCGCGGTACGGCGCGTAGCCCACCTTGGCGAGCGCCCGCGGGTTCCACGGGGGCTGGGACCAGTTCTGGCCCTGCTGGTTGTACATGTCCGGCGGTGCGCCCACGGACACCCCGCGGGCGAGGACGGCGGCATCCGCCCAGGCGTCGGCGCCGTCCGGGGACGAGCCGACGGCGAGGTCCTTGAACACGCCCAGCCGCATGCCGGCGTCGAGGCCGGCGCGGTGGGCCGCACGAAGCTGCTCGTCGGCCACCCACTGCAGCCAGCAGTAGAACTGGACCCGGTCGGACAGGGCGTTGCGCAGGGTCTGCACGCCGGACGAGCCGGGGTCGGAGAGCTCCGCCGGCCAGTCCCGGCCGTCCAGGTGCTCCTTGATGGCGCACCAGGTGGCGAAGTCGACCAGACCGCGCCCCTGGGCCAGCACGAACTCGTCGAACGCCGTCTGCCGGGCCGCCGACCGTGGCGCCGTGTAGACGACCTCGAGCGCGGCCTTCTTGGCCTCCCAGACGGCGTCCCGGTCGATCGGCCCGGAGTCCTCGGACAGCTCCCGGACGGGCTCCGCGGCCCACTCCACGAGCGACCGGTCGGCGGCGGAGAGATACGCCGTCTCACGAATGTCCTCGACGCGGATGTACAGGGGCGACATGAACCGCCGCGAGGTCGGCAGGTACGGGCTGGGGGTCACCGGCAGCACGGGCTCGGTCGCGTGCAGCGGGTTGATCGCGACGAAGTCGGCCCCGCCGTTGTGTGCCGTCTGCCAGGCGAGGTCGCCCAGGTCGGCGAGGTCACCCATCCCCCAGGAGTCCCGGGACCGCACCGAGTAGAGCTGGACCATGAAGCCCCAGGCCTGCTTGCGGGCGATCTGCTCGCGCAGCTCCAGCCGCGCGGGCGTCACCACGAGCGAGGCCTGCGCCGTCTGCCCGCCCGACTCCGCGTGCAGCGTGTGCCAGCCCAGCGGCAGGGTGTCCGGGAGCGTGAACGTGGCGCGGCCGACCTTGCGGCTGTCCACGGTGCGCGGCTCGGCGTAGACGTCGGCCTGGCGCAGCTGCACCCGGGTGCCCCGCACGGTGGCGAACGAGCCGGTCGCCGTCGTGGCGCCGGGCGCCGTCACCCGCCAGGGCGTGGCGCTCGCCGGGACGACGGGCGTCTCGGCCTGCTCGAGCTCGACCCACGCGGTCACGTCCGCGCCGTCGGCGACGTGCACCGGGACCTGTACCTCGGTGCCCTCGCGCGTGACGACCGTGGGCGGCAGCATGGCGCGCCACTCGTCGTCGCGGGCGCGGTCGAGGCTGGCGGTGACGGCGCCGGGGGTCGCCGCCGGGACCCCGAGCGCCTCCAGTACCGCGACGAGCGTCGAGGGGCTGACCTGCTGCACGCGGCCGTCGTGGTCGGTGTACTCGCACTGCACGCCGTGGGCGGTCGCCAGCTCGGCCAGCTCCTGGCGCACGGTGGAGCCGTCTCCGGGGGACCCGGGCTTCGGTTCGTCGGTCACAAGGAAAGATCCTGCCATCTACCGACCCGTACCGGGCGTAACCCGGCCCGAAAAACCGGCTGGACGTCAGCTGACGCCGGGGGTGTCCCCCGTGACGCCCTCGTCGAACAGGGCGGGCGCCGAGCGCGCGACGATCCCCGCGTCCAGCAGGGCGGCGTGCGCGGCCACGCGCAGCGACCGGGCGACGGCCCACTGCTGTGCCGGGCGCACCTGGGCGTGCAGCGTGAAGGTCAGGCCGCCCTGGTCCACCTCGTCGACGCCGCGCACCGACGGGGTCTCCAGGAGGCTGTCGGCCAGCTCGGGGTCGTTCTTGACGCGGTCGACGGCGCGGCCGAGCGCCGCGCGCACGGCGTCGATGTCGGCCCCCAGCGGGACCTGCACCGGGGCGACGGCGCGGCTCCACTCCTGGGTGCGGTTGCCCGCGCGCACGATCTCGCCGTTACGGACGTACCAGAGGGTGCCGTCGAACGCCCGGACCTGGGTCAGCCGCAGGCCCATGGCCTCGACCGTGCCGACCACGCCGGCGCCGAGGTCCACGTTGTCGCCCACGCCGAACTGGTCCTCGATGAGCAGGAAGACGCCCGAGATGAAGTCCTTGACGAGGCTCTGGGCGCCGAAACCGATGGCGACGCCCGCCACACCGGCGCCGGCGAGCAGCGGGGCGATCTTGACGTCCAGCGTCTGCAGGATCCAGAGCGCCATGACGGTGCCGATCACGATGTTGATCGTGGAGTTGAGCACGGACCCGACGGTCCGCGCGCGCTGCGCACGGCGCTCGGCCGCGCGCGGGTTGACCGCCCCGAAGACGTCGGCCAGCGCCTGCGGCGTCATCAGCACGTTCTTCTTGCGCTGGCTCTTGGTGGCTGCCGCCGACCCGGGTGTGGTGACCGGGATGGCGCCCGTCGTGGTGCCCACCGGCGGCGCGGCCGTCTCGACCACGGCACGCGGCTTCTGGCCGATCGCGATGCGCTCGGTGAGGGCGGTCACGACACGGCGCATCACGCCGATCGCGACCATGCCGATCACCAGGATCAGGATGATCGTGAGGGGCTTGTCGAGGAACCAGGACCAGAAATCCTCGGCGCTGTCGAACACGGAGGCAGCAAGAGACTCGAACACGGCCCCCAACCTACTCGGGTCGAACCGGAGGACCGGTACATCTCCGACCGGGTCCGAGGGACCACTGCGCGACCTTCACAGCCCGTTCGCGCCGCGGTTCCACGCCGCGGCACGATCGTGAAGCAGGTCACGGGCCCGGGAGCTCGTCCCGGGCCCGCGCACGTCACTCTCTACGGGTTCACGCCCTCGTGATCACACCCTGAGCGTGTCGAGCTCGGCCGCGAGGTTGTCCGCCTCGGGGCCCACGATCACCTGCACCACTCTTCCGGACCGCACCACGCCGAACGCTCCCGACGACTTCAGTCCGGGCTCGTCCACGAGGGCCGGGTCGCTCACCTCGACCCGTAGCCGGGTGATGCACGGTTCCAGCTCGACGACGTTCGAGGTTCCCCCGAGTGCCGCAAGAATCTGGTCAGCCTTGGTCATGTCTCAACTCCCACCGTGCGTCGCTGCAGGTTTGTCCCCACCCTATCTGTGCTGGCAAGCCCTTCGCCCGGGCAATTGTCGACTTGCTCACACGAGACCGAGTTTCACCGGACCGTCATAGGCGGGTGGCAGGATGACTGGCGTGACACAGGAACCTTCCTTCTTCGAGGCCGTCGGCGGCCACGACACGTTCGTGCGCCTCGTCGACGCGTTCTACGACGGCGTCGCGGACGACCCGGTGCTGCGCCCCATGTACCCCGAGGAGGACCTGGGGCCGGCCAAGGAGCGCCTGACGCTGTTCCTCGAGCAGTACTGGGGCGGACCCGGCACCTACTCCGCGCAGCGCGGGCACCCGCGCCTGCGGATGCGGCACGCGCCGTTCAAGGTGAACCCGGACGCCCGCGACCGCTGGCTCGCGCACATGCGGACCGCCGTCGACTCGCTCGGCCTGGCCCCGATCCACGAGTCGCAGCTGTGGGACTACCTGGAGCGCGCTGCCTTCAGCATGATCAACACGTTCGAAGACTGACCCGCTCGAAGACTGACCCAGAAGAACCGAAGGAGACGCCCGCCCGTGGACGCCACCCCTGACCTGATCGCCGGCGACGCCACGTCGGACCACACGCCCGACGCGCTCGACCGCCTGCTCCAGGTGCTCGACCTGCGGCACCTCGAGGGTTGGGGGCCGCGCGGCGAGGAGGACGTGCTGCGCGGGAACAGCATGCCCGCCCTGGCGAACCGCGCCTACGGCGGTCAGGTGCTCGCGCAGGCGATCCTGGCGGCGGACCGGACGGTGCCCGACGGCCGCCAGATCCACTCCCTGCACGGCTACTTCCTGCGGGAGGGGCGGGTCGAGGAGCCCATCGACTTCGCGGTGGAGCGCCTGCGCGACGGGCGCTCGTTCAGCGCGCGCCGCACCCACGCGATCCAGTTCGGCAAGCCGATCCTGTCCATGATCGCCTCCTTCCAGGAGGACCAGCCCGGCTACGACCACTCGATGCCGATGCCCGACGGCGTCCCCGCGCCCGACGACGTCGGATCCGCCTTCGACGAGCTCGGGTCCCTGCCGGACGGCCCCGACGTCCGCGCCCAGTTCTGGGCGGACTCGCCGTTCGAGCTGCGGCACGTGGGCGGGTCGCTGTACCTGCACCCGGACGCCGCGGTGGCCCACGGCGGCACGCCGCCCGCCACGCAGCTCGTCTGGATGCGCACGCGCCGGCCGCTGGGCATCAAGGACCAGTCGATGCACCGCGCCCTGCTGGCCTACGCGTGCGACCAGCTCATGCTGGAGCCCGCCATGCGCGCCGCGGGCAAGTCCTGGCAGGACGTCGCCGCCACGGTGCCGATGGCCAGCCTCGACCACGGCATGTGGTGGCACCGCGACGTCCAGGTGGACGAGTGGATGCTGTTCGTGCAGTCCTCGCCCACGGCCCAGGGCGGCCGCGCCCTGGGCACCGCGAAGGTCTACACGCAGGACGGCGTCCTCGTGGCCTCGGCGGGCCAGGAGGGCATGATCCGGCTGCCGGCCTGACCCGCGCCGCCCGGTACGCCGCCGGACTGATCCGCTACGCCCCGAGCTCCGCGAGCCGGTCGCGGGCCGCCTGCTCCGCCAGGCGTACGGTCGCGACCTCGTGCGGCGACGCGGCGACGTCCACCCGCTGCTCCAGCGCGCGCACGAACAGGGCCAGCGCCTCCCCGAGGTAGGGGCGGGCCTGGTCGGCGTGCACCTCCAGCGCCTGGTCGTAGCGGCACCGGCCCCAGTCCTGCAGGGCGAAGAACTCCAGCCGGCGCGCGTGCTCGATGCTCGCGGCGTGCTCCCCGTAGTAGAGCGCGGCCTCCAGGGCGAGCCCGAACAGCAGGTCGGCCTCCGCGAACCGGTGCCGCCACTGGAGCACGTGGCCCAGCCGCAGCAGGGGCGACACCGCGGCGAGGGGCACGTCGGCGGCGTGCGAGTGCGCGGCCGCGGCGTCGTCCCCCGGACCGCCCGCCAGGCTGACGGCGAGCCACCCGAGGCGTTCCGCCTCGGCCAGCTCGGTGTCGGGGTCGTCGCTCTCCGGGGCGAGCGCCCGGGTCAGCGGCACGCGGACGGCGAGCGTCGCCGGCTCGTCGCGGGCCGGACCCCCGGCGAGCTCGGCGAGATACGCCCGGGCGGCCGGGACGTCGTCGAACACCTCGTGCAGGGTGACCGGGTCAAGGTAGTGCTGGGGCAGATCCACTGTTCCTCCGTGGCCGAAACCAAGGGGGATGAATCTAGCAATTCGGACACACTGAGGACCACTCAGCGGCCGATCAGCCGCGGTGGCGGAACGTGATCGGCTCCTCCTGGAACTCCTTCCACGCCAGGCGCTCCCCCTCGGTGAGGCGGCGCGGCCGGTCCGTGGCGGCGTCGACGAACACGAGCGTGGTGGTCGCGCGGGCGTAGGGCTTGCCGCCCGACGTCGGGCCGGTCTTGACCATGCTCGCCGTGCCGTCGTGCACCTCGTAGCAGACCTCCGCGCTCGCCCCACCGATCCGGCCGAGCCACATCTCCACGCGCACCGGCGTGCGGGTGAACAGCAGCGGGCGCAGGTACTCGATGCGCTGGCCGGCCACGAGCGTGTGGGAGTCGGCGTCGGGGCCGGTCGGCACCACGGCCGTGGGCCAGGCCTCGCCCTCGGGCGCCTCGGGGTGCTGCCAGAAGGCCGTGATCCGGGCGTCCTCCAGCAGGCGGAACATCGCCACGTTGTTGACGTGGGCGTAGGCGTCCAGGTCGGACCAGCGCAGCGTGACGGGGACGTGCAGGCGTGTCATGGTCCCTATCCTCTCCCGGCGGCAGACCTCAGCTCGCCGCGACCGTCGCCGCCGTCCGGCAGCTCGCGAGCCGGGCCAGCTCCTCCCCCACGGGCTCCCGCACCAGCCGGTCGGCCACCTTGCCCACCGACTGCCGCAGCCTCCGGCGCGCCAGGTTCGCCCGGCGCCGGGCGCCCAGGGCGCCGAAGATCCGGCACACCAGGGCGAGCAGCAGGCCGAGCACCACCGAGCCGAGCACCATGAGCGTGGGCCACGGGATGGTGAACGGGTCCACGCCGAGCCCCTCGCCCGAGCCGGACCCGGGCGTCCCCGGGAACACGACGCCGTCGCCCGACCAGGTCGGCAGCGACAGCACGGGCGTGGGCAACGGCGGAAGCTGCAGGTACGCGAACCCGAACAGCACGAACAGCCACAGCAGGCCCGCCGCGAGCACGGCGACCAGGAGCCACTGCACCACGTTGACCAGCGACCACCACACCGGGCGGCGCTGCGCCTCGACGCGGGTCGCGGCGACCGCCTGGTCCAGGGCGTCGGGCAGCGTGTCGATCCCCGCCTGCCCGCGCGAGCGCGCCGCCAGCACCCAGGGGTCGGCCACGCCGCGCGTCACCTCCTCGACATAGCGCCGCACGGCCGAGGCCGCGGTGGAGCGCACGGCGGGCCGCGCCGTCGGCAGCGACGTGCGCACCAGGTCCTCGCGGCCCGACGGCGCCCGCTGCTCCCGGTCCGCCGTCCGCAGCCCGAGCCGCCGCAGCGGGTCCCTGCGCAGCCGGCCGATCCAGCGGGTCAGGGGCCAGCCGGTCGCCGACCGGGCGTCCCGGCGCGCGGAGACGCGGACGGCGTCGACCACCGTGGGCACGCCCGCGGCGTCCTCCAGGGCGGCCACCAGGTCGCCCGTGGCCTGGCTCCCGGCGCGCGACGGCGGCGGCGTGCCGCACTCGTCGACGATCCGCTGGGCCACCACCCGCTCGTCGGCGGCGAGCCGGGCCGTCGCGGCCTCCCGCCGCGCGGCCGCCTTCGCCAGCAGGCCGCGCAGGTCGTCGATGCCCTGCCCGGTCTTCGCGGACACCGCCAGCACCCGCGCGCCGTCCAGGCCGTCCTCGGCCACGAGCCGCCTCAGGTCGGCGAGCATCGCGGACGTCTCCTCCGCCGTCAGCCGGTCGGCCTGGTTGAGCGCGACGACCACCACCTCGGCCCGCCCCGCGAGCGGGCGCAGGAAGCCCTCGTGCAGCGCGGCGTCCGCGTACTTCTGCGGGTCCACCACCCAGACCAGCAGGTCGGCGCGCTGCACCAGGCGCTCCGCGCGCATCCGGTGCTCGGTCACGATCGAGTCGTGGTCGGGCAGGTCCAGCAGCACCAGCCCGGTCGTGTCCCCCGCGGGGGTCCGACGGCGGAACGGCCCGCGGCCGGCCGGCTCGTCCGGCGCCGGCTCGGCCGCCTCGGGCCCCACATGGTGCCGGCGGCCCACCTCCAGCCAGTCCAGCAGCGGGTCCGCGCCGTCGCCCCAGACGGCGGCCATCGGGTGCGACGTCGTCGGACGGCGCACGCCGGGCTGCGCGATCGCGGCACCGGCCACCGCGTTCAGCACCGACGACTTGCCCGAGCCGGTGGCGCCGGCCAGCGCCACCACGGTGTGCTCCGCGGACAGGCCGCCCCGCTCGCGCGCCCGGGTCACGACGGCGCGCGCCTCGTCCAGCAGCGCGGGCTCGATGCGGCCGTCCGCAGCCTGGACCGTGGTGTCGAGGGCCGTGGTGCGGTCGGCCAGGCCGAGCCGGCTCACCGGTCGCCGTCCCCGAACAGGCGCTTCCAGAAGCCCTTGCGGGCCGGCTCCTCGGAGAGGTCGCCCCGGCCGTCCGCCGCACCCGTGCCGCCGGCCGGCGAGCGGACACCGCGCAGCCCGCGGCTCTCGGTCAGGTCCACGACGGATGCCGCCGCGGGTGCCGCGTCCGTCTCGCGGGCCCGCGACCGCCGTTCCGCCGAGGCGGCCGACGCGACGGCGTCGGCCGCCGTGCGCAGGGCGGAACCGCCCGCCTCCGCGGAGCCGAGCGCGTCGAGCTGCGCGGTGTAGCGGGCGGCCTGCCCGTCCATGACGGCCTGGATGCGGGCCCGCAGGCGGTCGCGGGCCTGCACGGCGAGCCGGCGCACGGCGTCCTCCCCGAACACGGCCTCCAGCAGCCGCTGCGCCAGCACCGCCGAACCGCCCGCGATGCCCACCTCGATGCCGGTGAGCCCACCCGTGGAGGCGAACACGAAGATCATCAGCGCCACGCCGAGGCCGTTCACGCCGAACGAGAGCGCGCGGGCCTTGCCGCGCTTGGACTCGCCCTGCTCGCGCACGAGCCCCAGGACGTCGCCCTGCCAGCCCCGGATCTGCTCGCCCACCTCGGCGCGCAGCGCGGCCGGCGTCCGCGACAGCTCCAGGCCCTCCAACAGCGCCGTGCCCGCGGCGTCGCCCCGCCAGCCCTGGTAGGACCGCTCGGCGGCCTCCTCTGCGGCGTCCAGCACCACCGACTCCAGCCCGTGGGCGATCGCCTTCTCGACCTGGGGAGCCTCCTTGGGCTTGCCGCGGAAGAACGTGCTCACCGCGTCCCGGAACCGCCCGATGCCCTCCTCCACGGCGCGGAAGAACTCGCCCGTGCCCACGAAGTCCTGCCAGCGGGCCAGCACCTCACCACGCAGCAGGGCGCCGTCCGACGTCGCCGCGGCGACGTGCGCCACCGCGTCCGCGTAGGCGCGGTCCACCACGTGCCGCAGCCGTGCGTCGGCGGCCCGCTGCTCGTCGGCGGCGTCGGCCAGCTCGCCCGCCCGCCCCACGAGGGAGTCCACCACACCGTCGCGGGTCGCGGCGATGACCCGGCGGCGCGCGTCGGCGTCGCCGCCCAGCCCGGTGAGCCAGCGCGAGACCTCGCCGACGGCGTCCTCGGGCAGCATGCCGTCGTCGGACAGCCCGTCCTCGGGGATGACGAACAGCGGGCTGCCGGTCAGCCCGTGCTCGACCATCATGTCCCGCAGGTCGTCGGCCGTGGCCTCCGCGCCCGGGTCCACCCGGTCCAGCACCATCGCGACCTGCGCCTTGCGCGCGGCGGCCTGGTTCAGCAGGTCCCACGGCACCGCGTCGGCGTAGCGCGCCGACGTCGTGACGAAGAGCCACAGGTCGGCCGCGCCGAGGAGCTGCGCGGCGAGCTCGCGGTTGGCGGTGTCGACCGAGTCGATGTCCGGCGCGTCCAGCAGCGCCAGGCCCTTGGGCAGCGAGTCGCTGGACACGAGGCGCAGGGTGCGGGAGGGGTCGTGCGGCGTCCCGTTGCCCTGCTCCGCGACGGCGGGACCCACCGTCGACCTGGTCGGTGTCCCCGCGCCCGACGTCGTCACCCGCGCCAGGCCCGGCAGCACCCGGTCCGTGGAGAACCAGCGCGCGTCCAGCGGATGGTGCACCAGGACGGGCGCCTTGGTGGTGGGCCGCAGCACGCCCGGCTGCGTGACCCGCTCGCCCAGCACCGAGTTCACGAGCGTCGACTTGCCCGCGCCCGTGGACCCGCCGACCACGACGAGCAGCGGCGCCTTCTGCGCCCGCAGCCGCGGCAGCAGGTAGTCGTCGAGCTGGTCCGTGGACCGGCGCAGCTCCGTACGAGCGGCCTCGGCGCCCGTGGTCTCCAGCGGCAGGCGCAGGGCGCCGAGCCGGGCCCGGAGCACCTCCAGCGCGCCGGTCAGGCCGGACTCGTCGTCAAGGCCCGTGGACGGCGCAGGAGCGGACTCCGTGGGCAGCCCGGCGGTCTGCCAGGGGCTCACACCCGCGTTCGGTCCGCCGGGCACCGCGCCGTCGTCGGGCTTCTCGGTCATGGCGCTCAGTCTGCCGCAGCGGCGCAGGTCAGGCGCGCCCGTGGCGTGGCAACCGGGTGAAGACGTCAGCCGCCGAGCCGCGAGCGCAGCCAGTCGAGGGCGGCGTGGGCCACCTCGCGCTGCACGGCGCGGCCGTGCGGTGCGCCCGGCTCCGGCGGCCGCATCGACTCGAGCACCAGCGCACCGGCGACCACGGTCACGGCGCAGGTCAGTGCCTCGGGGTCGACGTCGGGCAGGGGGTGCCGGTCGAGCACCACCCCGGGCGGCGGAGCGCCGTCGACCCGCAAGTAGGGCAGCAGCAGCACGACGTCGAGGAAGGACGCGCCGTGGGACGGCATGAACCAGTCGACGGCGTGCGCGCTCGTCGCGTCCCAGCCGTGGTCGGTGATCAGGATCGACTCCCGGCGCAGTGCGCCGTGCACCAGGTTCTTGCCGGACATCGCCTCGCCGGCGTAGCGGGCGATGTCCGCGAGGTGGTCGACCTTGTCGAGGAGCCATGGCGTGAAGGCCGACAGGCCGGCGGGCCGCATCGCGGCGATGGTGGCCCAGGCACCCACATCGATCAGGTCGAGCGCGTCGGGCAGGTCCGGGGGCGCCTCGGTCGAGCCGATCTGGATGGCGAGCTCGACCGCCGCGGCGAGGTCGGCGTCGTCCCACGGGTCGCGCGGCGGGCGGATGGGCTCGTTCCGGTAGCCGAGCACCACCCAGCGGCCCGCACCGGGAAGCTCCTCGTCGACGTACCACTCGCGCTCCAGGCTCGGCACCTCGTCGGGCAGCGTGGCGAGCGAGGCCGCCTCCGCGGCCATGCGGTCCTGGGTCACCGGGGCCTCCGGCCCCACCGCCCGCACGATCGACCGGGCCGACGCCGTCTGCAGCACCTCGAGCGGGGCCAGGTCCGTGCCGCTCAGGGGAGCCGAGCCGATCACGCGTCCCCCCATGGACTCGCTGACTCGAGAACGGACAGACGGGGGTAGATCGGACCAAGCCGGTCGCCGCACAGCGCTCATGGCCGGAGTGTGCCGAACTGCGCTTTCACCCGCAAACCACAGCACGTGTTGCGGGAACGGCGTGGTTCAGAAACCGAGTCTGGTCTGCAGCCACTGCACGGCGGCGCGGGCCAGCCGGTGCTGGTAGGCGCGCAGCTCCGGCATGTCCGTGGGCGGCGTGTCCATCGACGACTTCACGTAATGGCCGGCGAGCACCGCGATCCAGCAGGTCACGGCGTCCCGCTCCGTGCCGGGCGGCAGCCCGTAGCGGCGCAGCGTGGCCTCCGGCGGCGGGCCGTCGTTGGCGCGGACGTGCAGCAGCATCGAGACCAGGTCGAGGTACGGCGCCCCGACGCTGCCCCGGATCCAGTCCGTGACCAACGGCTTCTCGCCCAGGCGGGCGGGCAGCATCACGTTCTGCACCCGCAGGGTGCCGTGCTGCAGGCTCGTGCCGGCGATCGCGTCGGGAGCGTGCGCCACGATCTCCGCGAGGCCCTCCAGCCGGTTGGCGAGCCACGGCGAGTGCTGGGCGAGCCCGGCGGGGCGCTTGTCCGCGAGGTACTCCCACGAGTCCGTGGGGAACACCTTCTCCTCGGGCAGGAACATCGGGTCGCCCGGCGCCTCGATCTCGCCGATCCCCCGGACCACCTTGACCATGGTGGCGATGTCCTCGTCGGGCCAGGAGGGGTCGATCGGGCGCACGTTTGACTTCATCGCGTAGCCGACGGCGACCCACGTGCCGAGGTTCGGCAGCACGTCGTCGAGGGACCAGAGGAGCTCCGGGTGCGGCGCCGCGGCGGGCAGCAGCGGCGAGAGCGCGATCTCCTGCCGCAGGAAGTTCAGCGGTCCCGGCTGCTCCGTGCCGATGGCCTTGACGAAGACATGGCCCTTCGTCGTCTGCACCTGGAAGCGCGCGCCAGGGAGGATCCCGGAGTCGTCCGGCTGCCTGGCGGCGATCACACGGGCGCCGAGCAGATCGGTGATGCGGTCTCGCAGCAGGGGCGGAAGCTCTCGCCATCCGGGCCGTAGGGCAGGGCTCACTGCGGCATCTTGTCGAAGATGCCTACTGACAGCAAGGAACATATGCCAAATTCGCCCGTTATGCGGGCGAGGCAGATCACCTTTGAGGCCCGGGTTTCTTCGCTTTGAGCGGGCTCAAAGCGAAGAAACCCGGGCCTCAATGGGATGTGGCAGGCGCCAGGCCCGTGCCGCGTCGTCAGTCGCAGTGCTTGTATCGCGACTTCCTCGGGACCGGCGGGGTGGGCGGCCTCGTACCTCGGTCGCCCACCCCGCCGGCCGCGTTCTCAGTCGCGGGTCAGCTTGCGGTACGTGACCCGGTGCGGGCGCGCGGCGTCCGCGCCCAGGCGCTCGACCTTGTTGGCCTCGTACGACTCGAAGTTGCCCTCGAACCAGTACCAGTTCGCCGGGTTCTCCTCGGTGCCCTCGTAGGCCAGGATGTGCGTGGCCACCCGGTCGAGGAACCACCGGTCGTGAGAGACCACGACGGCGCAGCCGGGGAACTCCAGCAGGGCGTTCTCCAGCGAGCCGAGGGTCTCGACGTCGAGGTCGTTGGTGGGCTCGTCGAGCAGCAGCAGGTTGCCGCCCTGCTTGAGCGTGAGGGCCAGGTTGAGGCGGTTGCGCTCACCACCGGACAGCACGCCCGCGGGCTTCTGCTGGTCCGGGCCCTTGAACCCGAACGAGGCCACGTAGGCCCGCGACGGGATCTCCACGTTGCCGACCTTGATGAAGTCGAGCCCGTCGGACACGACCTCCCAGAGGGTCTTCTTCGGGTCGATGCCGCCGCGCGACTGGTCGACGTAGGAGATCGAGACGGTCTCGCCGACCTTCAGCTCACCGGCGTCGAGCGGCTCCAGGCCCACGATCGTCTTGAACAGCGTGGTCTTACCGACACCGTTCGGGCCGATGACGCCGACGATGCCGTTGCGCGGCAGCGTGAACGACAGGCCGTCGATGAGCGTGCGCCCGTCGAAGCCCTTCTGCAGGTTGTCGGCGTCCAGCACCAGCGATCCCAGGCGCGGGCCGGCGGGGATCTGGATCTCCTCGAAGTCGAGCTTCCTGGTGCGGTCCGCCTCCGCCGCCATCTCCTCGTAGCGGGCCAGGCGAGCCTTCGACTTGGTCTGGCGGCCCTTGGCGTTGGACCGCACCCACTCCAGCTCCTCCTTGAGGCGCTTGGAGAGCTTCGCGTCCTTCTTGCCCTGGACCTCCAGGCGCGCCTGCTTCTTCTCCAGGTACGTCGAGTAGTTGCCCTCGTACGGGTAGAGGCGCCCGCGGTCGATCTCGCAGATCCACTCCGCGACGTGGTCGAGGAAGTACCGGTCGTGGGTCACGGCGAGCACGGCGCCGGCGTAGCCCGCGAGGTGCTGCTCGAGCCACAGCACGGACTCGGCGTCGAGGTGGTTGGTGGGCTCGTCCAGGAGCAGCAGGTCGGGCTTCTGCAGCAGCAGCTTGCACAGCGCGACACGACGGCGCTCACCACCGGAGAGCAGCGTCACGTCGGCGTCCGGCGGCGGGCAGCGCAGCGCGTCCATCGCCTGTTCGAGCTGGGAGTCGAGGTCCCACGCGTCGGCCGCGTCGATGTCCTCCTGCAGCGTGCCCATCTCGGCCAGCAGCGCGTCGAAGTCCGCGTCCGGCTCGGCCATGAGCGCCGAGATCTCGTCGAACCGCGCCTTCTTGGCCAGGATGTCGCCGACGGCCTCCTGGACGTTCCCGAGGACCGTCTTCTCCTCGTTCAGCGGCGGCTCCTGGAGCAGGATGCCCACGGTGTACCCGGGCGAGAGCCGCGCCTCACCGTTCGACGGCGTGTCCAGCCCGGCCATGATCTTGAGGATCGTGGACTTACCGGCGCCGTTCGGGCCGACGACACCGATCTTGGCGCCGGGCAGGAAGTTCAGCGACACGTCATCGAGGATGACCTTGTCGCCGTGCGCCTTGCGCGCCTTGTACATGGAGTAGATGTATTCAGCCACTGCCTGTGTTCCACCGTTCACAGAAGGTACGTCGGATGGGTGCGCTCACACGGAGCGGGTGCCGGGGCGTCCGCACAGGAGATGCCTCCGGCACCCGCGGACCGCTGAGCACGACTGGGACCAGCCTACGCGGTCACGAGCTCCCGCTGCCCGACGCCGGCCCCGTCGCCCTGGTCTTCCTCGTCACCCCCGGGACCCGGCAGGTCGACACCGAACGGGTCGCTCTCGCCCGCCCGCGCCGCGACCAGCCCGGCGTCACCCGGAAGGTCCGTCACGTCGCCGTCGCCGCGGGACCCGGGCACCGGCTCGTGGTGGACGAGCCGCGAGTACTCGACCTTGCCCCGGGTCGCGTCCACGCCGACCCCCGTCGCGGCGATCACCAGGCCGCTCCGGGGCTCGCCCTCCGGGCCCTCCCACTCGTCCATCTCGAGCCGGCCCGTGACGACCACCGGGTCGCCCTTGCGGACCGACCGGACCAGGTTCACCGCCGCCGTCCGCCACGCCTTGACCGTGAACCACAGCGTCGCGCCGTCGGTCCACTCGCCGGCGTCGTTCACGTAGCGCCGCGTGCTCGCCACGCGGAACATGGCGAACGGCTTGCCCTTGCCCGTGTGCAGCACCGGGGAGTTGCCGGCGAAGCCGGAGACCGTCACCGTCACGTCGTTCATGGAGCCCTCCTGGGTTTCCGGACCGGCCCTCGCGGCCGGTCCGTACCCAGCATCAGGCGCGGACGGAGCGCAGGTCGGTCAGTCCGAAGTCACCTGTTGACGAAACCCGGATCTGGCTGCCTGTGGTCGCGTTCTCTTCCACACGAAGCGGTATCGAGGGTCCGTCGTCGCGCGCACTCTGTGCGAGCTCACGCACCGCGCGGTGCTCGTCGAGCAGTCGCTGGGTGGGCACGCCGAGGGTCTGGCGCAGCACCCGCTCGAGCGCGGCGCGGCCCGACGCGATGACGCCCTGCGCCCGGCGCGCGGCGAGCGCACGGCGCATCTGCATCGCCACGAGGAACACCACGAGCGCCGCGAGCGCGGCCACCACGGCGGCGACCCCGAGCACGGTGGTCCAGGTGTCGCCCACGGGCAGGACTCCCGTCGAGGCCAGCACCGTGCAGATCCCGAGCACCACAGCGAGCAGCACCGCCCCGAGCGCCAGGCGGCGGGTGAGCGGCTGCGTCGTCGGGCCGCGGGTGTCCAGGGTGACGCCCTGCAGCGCCGTCGACACGGCGCTCGTGACGTCGCGAGCGCTCGCCACGCTCTCGGCGAGCGAACGCTGCCAGCCCGGCCTGAGCGACTCCCCGGAACCGGTGAGCCAGCGCGAGCGGGACAGCGCGATCGAGTCCGGGTCCGGGTTGCGGAACTCGGGCGAGCCGTAACCGTTGCGCACCGCGGCGCCAACCTGCGCGGCGACGGACTCCAGGCCGGCCGCCCGCGCGAGGGCGTCGATCTCGCGCTCGAGGACGGTGTCGATGTGCCACGGCACCTCTGCCGGGGTCTGGCTCAGCAGCAGCGTCGCGGCGGCGTCCAGCTCGCCCGCGGCGCGGCCGGCCGAGACCGACCGGCGGGCCACCGTCTGCTCCAGCAGCCCGCGCAGGTCGTCGATGCCGATGTCCGTCTTGCTCGACGCCGCGATGACCGGCACGTTGTCCAGGCCGTCGTCGCGCAGCAGGCGCTTCACGTCGTTGACCAGGTTGTCGCGCTGGCCCACGGGCACCGTGTCGATCTGGTTGAGCACCACCACGGTGGACGCCCGCATGCCGGACGAGTCGCGCAGGTAGCCGGTGTGCAGGGCGTCGTCGGCGTACTTCTGCGGGTCCACGACCCAGACCAGCAGGTCGACCAGCGGCAGCACCTTGTCCACGACGTCGCGGTGGGCAGGCGCGACCGAGTCGTGGTCGGGCAGGTCCAGCAGCACGAGGCCGCTCAGGGCGGCCTCGTCGGCCGAGTCGAGCTCGCCGGCCCGGGTGATCCGGCGCTCCCGCTCCACGCCGAGCCAGTCCAGCAGCGTGGCGGCGTCGTCGCTCCACGAGCAGGCGGTGACCTTGGCGGTGGTGGGACGCTTGACGCCGACGTCGGCGAAGGTGAGGCGGGAGATCTTGTTGAACGTGCTCGACTTGCCCGACCCGGTGCCCCCCGCGAGGGCCACGACAGTGTGGTCCACGCCGAGCGCGAGTCGTTCGCGCACCCCGGCCACGGAGCTGGCGACCTTGCCGAAGACCGTGTCGTCGAGGCGAGATCCGGCGATCTGGAGGGCTCTGCCGAGGTCCTCGGTCCGAGCGCCGAGGGTCGCGTCGTGGCTCGTCATGTCAGCCTCCTGAGCTCGGCCAGCCGCACGCGGAGCGGAGCGGCCGCGTCGTCGGCTAGCGCGGGGACGTCAAGGGCACTCTGGACAGAACGGGCCTCTTCCGCAACCGCTAGCGCGACCTGGTCGGCAAGTTCGCCCTGGAGCTCCTCGATCGAGTCCCCCGCGCTCTCGCCGAGCACGCGGTCGACGAGCGCCATCGAGTCCTCGTTGCCGAGCGCGGTGGCCTGGAGGAGCGTCGCGAGCCCGGCGTCGCCGAACGCCTTGCGGGCGCCCGTGGCGCGGGCCACCGCCTCGGCGTCGGACGTCGCGGGGTCGGCGTCCGCCATGCGGCCGACCACGTCGTCGGCCAGGCGGGACCAGGCCGCGGCCGCCTTCTGGCCCCAGGCGAGGCGTTCCTTGGCGCGGCTCGACGCGGACGGGAGGATCGTCTCGCCGGCGGGCGGCGCTCCGGGGCCGGCCAGGGCGCCGCGCAGGCTCTCCTCGGTGCGCACGCCGGCGGCCACGAACGCGCGGGTCGCGGTGGCCTCGACCTCCTCGCGCAGCCGGAGCAGGGCCGTCTCGCGGGCCTTCCCCGCGCGCTTGGTGGTCCGCGCGATGCCGTCGCGGACCGTGACCCGGGAGATGTGGTCGGTGCTGGCGATCTCGGCGAACCGTGCGGCGACCGTGCCTTCACCGGACGTCCCCGACAGGACGGCGGTGCGCGCGGCGAGCTGCGCATCCGGGACCACGGCCTGGACGGTGTTGCGCAGGTCGAACGCGGCGGTGCCCTGCTGCTCCACCGCGGTCACGAGCCCCGTCACCCAGTCCGGGAGGGCACCGATCGCGCCCTTGAGGGTGCGCAGGATGACCGTGCGCGAGCGCTCGGGACCGGCCATCAGGTTGAGCCAGCGCTGGATGGGCGCCACCAGCTTGGGGTCGAGCAGCCCCTCGTGCGGTCCGACGTCGGGCACGATGAACAGCGGGACGTCCTTCATCCCGCGTTCCTTCATGCGGGAGTTGAGGTCGGTACGGATCGTCGTCAGGTTCTCCTTGGGCACCCGGTTGAGCACCATGGCCACGCTCGCGCCGCGCTCCTTGGCGCGGTCGAGCGCCTGCCACGGGAGCGCGTCGCCGTAGCGGGCGGCCGTGGTGACGAAGAGCCAGAGGTCGGCCGCCTCCAGCAGCTGGTGGGCCGTGGAGCGGTTCTCCTTGAGGAGCGAGTCGAGGTCGGGCGCGTCCATCAGCGCGGTGCCGCGCGGCACGCCCTCGTGCTTGACCAGCCGGGCGAGCTCCGTGACAGGGCCCGCGGTGAGCGTGTCGACGTCCCGGGGGTGCACGCCCACGACGGGCTCGCGGGTGGTGGGCCGCAGCACCCCGGCCTCGGACACCTCCTCGCCCAGGAGGCTGTTGAAGAGCGTGGACTTGCCGGCTCCCGTGGAGCCCGCGAGCACCACGACGGCGGGGCTGGAGAGCTCGGCGAGGCGCGGCAGCAGGTGCTCGTCGAGCTGGGCCAGGAGGCGTTCCCGGGACGCCTCGGCCTCCTCGGCGCCGTCGACGGGCAGGGGCAGGGTGGCCGCGGCGACGTCACGGCGCAGGTCCTGCACGACGTCGTGCACCGTGAAGCCGAGCTGCTCCGCAACGTTCGGGTCCACACCACCCCGACGGCCGAGCACTGCGGAGCGTGTTCCTGGAGTCACGGCTTCATCCTGATTGGTCAAGATCGTTCTGCCAAGCCGTAGCGGCTGGTGGGTATGCAGAAACAGAGGTTTTGTGCAGGCCGTCGGAGTGAGTCTCCGACGCCCGACGACAGCAGATCAGTGCCCCCGGCAGGATTCGAACCCGCGACCTAGTCATTAGAAGTGACCCGCTCTATCCAGCTGAGCTACGGAGGCAAGCGAGCCGAGTTTAGCCTAGGCCGGGCCGGTCTTGACCATGCCAAATAGGCCGCTAGGGCGCTCCACAGGCGACGTCGCTGTCCGGACGCTCCCCGGTGCGCAGGAACGCGGTGGCGAGGTCGTCGGCGCAGTCGTTGCCCAGCCGCAGGTAGGACAGGTGTCCGCCCTGGTCAGCGGTCACCATGCGCGCCCGGTCCCCGAAGGCCGCACGCAGCGCCTTCGCACCGGACAGCGGCGTCGCCTGGTCGCGCAGGTTCTGCAGGATGAGCACGTTCGACGGCCCGTCGTCGGTGATCTCCACCTGCGGCTCGGTCGGCTCGGACGGCCAGAAGGCGCACGGGGTGATGTTTGCCCCGGCCGCACCGAACATCGGGTAGCGGATGCGGTCGATCGCGACGTTGAGCTGGTAGCGCCACACCTGCTCCGGCCAGTCGGAGTCGTTGCAGATCACGTGGAGCTGGCTGGCGATGTAGTTGTCCGCGGGGATCTCGACGTCCGCCGCCTCGGCAGCGGCCGCCGTGGCGCCGTCTGCCGGGGTCGACGGCGCGGCGGGCTCCGTCGTCGGACCCGCGAGCTCCCCGGGCACCGGGACGGGCTCGCCCCGGTCGAGCGCCCGCCAGGTCTCGGCGAGTCCCGGCAGGCTCGAGTCGTAGTAGAGGGCGGCGAACGTGGCGAACCGGAAGGCCGCACCGGTGTAGCCGTCGGGGCTGGGCTCCCGGTCCAGGCGGGCGGCGAGCTCGAAGTACGTGGCCCGCACCTGCCGGGGCGTGTCGCCCAGGCCGTACTCCGGGCGGTCCGCGGCGAACCGCGCGAAGTCCGGGAACCGGTCCTCGACGCCCTGCCCGAACATGCGCGAGAACGAGGAGTCCCAGCCGCCGGGCCCGGTGGCGCTGTCGAGCAGGAACCGGTCGCTGCGCTCCGGGAACATCGAGGTGTAGACCGAGCCCAGGTAGGTGCCGTAGGAGATGCCGAAGTAGGACACCTTCTCCTCGCCCAGGGCCGCGCGGACCTGGTCCATGTCGCGGGCGGTGTTGGCGGTGGTGATGTGCGGCAGCAGCCACGCCGTCGACGACGACCCGCACTTCTCCGCGACGTCCGCCACCCGGGTGGCCTCCGTGCGCACGTCGGCCGCGCCGCCCGCGTACATCGGGATGTTGGTCGGGTGCTCCAGCGGCGTGAGGTCGCAGGTCACCGGGGTGCTGCGGCCGACGCCGCGCGGGTCCATGCCGATCACGTCGTACTGGTCCAGCAGGTCCTGCGGCAGCTTGAGCACGTCGCGCAGGCCCGCCGGGTAGGCCAGGCCCTCCCCGCCGGGACCGCCGGTGTTGGTGAGCAGCACCCCGCGCCGCGCGTCCGGGTTCGTGCTGGAGAGGCGCGAGACGGCCACCTCGATGGTGCGGCCGTCCGGCTCGGCGTAGTCCAGCGGGACGTCGATGGTGCCGCACTCCAGCCCGGGCGCCGCGACCGCCTCGGGACAGTCGCCCCAGTCCAGCGTGCCCGCGGGGGCCGTCGCCGGCGTCGCGGCCGTCGCGGTCCCGCTCGGGATGGACGCCGGCGCGGACGACGCCGTAGCCGGTGCCACGGCGGCCGCCAGGAGGGCCACGGCGATCGTCAGCACGGACACACGCATCACCCGGCGCGGTGGGGTCGGGTCTGGGCTGTCAACGTCACGCGCTGGTGTCGAGGTCATGCCTCGATCCCACCGGGCAGGGGCCGCGTGCGCCAGTGCAACCATGTCACCCCGGCCCTGTGACATCCGTCGGGCCAGGGCATGACACCGTGTCACTGTTGTGCGGCTCCTGACCGGCTGACCAGCCAGGACGGTTCGGGCCCGGTGAGTGTCACAGGTGCGACGTAACCTTCCCGCATGCTCTCCGGACCGACCGACCTCTCCCCCGACGCCGCGCGCCGGCTGCGCCTGCGCACGCAGGGCCTGGTGCTGCCCGACGGGCCGAGCACCGCGTCGCCGGCCGACGTCGTGCGCCGGATGGTCGCCCTGCAGGGGCAGGACCTGCCCGCCGTGCTGCGCGCCGTCGCCGTCCGGTCCCGTCCCGGCACCACGGTCGACGACGTCCGCGCCGCGTTCGACGACGGCACCCTCGTGCGCGGGTGGACCCAGCGCGGGACCCTCTTCGCGACCACGCCCGCCGACCTGGCCGCGCTCGTCTCGCTCACGGGCGAGCGCGTGACGCACCTGGGCCGGCGCGTCCGCGAGGTGGAGGGGTTGGACGACGCGATCGTGGACCGGGCGGAGGCCGTCACCCGGGAAGCCCTCGCGGCGTCGGACAGCGGGCTCACGCGCGCCGAGATGATCGACCGGTGGCAGCAGGCCGGGATACCTATCGAGGGGCAGCGCGGCTACCACCTGATCGTCACCCTGGCGCTGCGCGGGGTGCTGCACTGGGGCCCGTTCGCAGGCGCGCAGCAGCGCATGGTCGCGACGCCGGCCCCGGCGGGCGGCGTCCTGGCCGAGGAGCCCGAGGCGGCCCTGCACCGCATCGCCCGGTCCTACTTCGCAAGCCGCGGACCGGCCACCGTCGACGACCTGGCCTGGTGGCTCGGCCTGCCCAAGACGCCCGTCCGCGCCGCCGTGCGCGCGCTGCGCGAGGCGGAGCCGGACGCCCTGGTCGACGTCACGGTCGACGGGAGGGCGATGCTGGTCGGGCGCGGCGTGGACCCGGACGGGCTCACGGAGCCCGGCGGGGTCGTGCTCGTGCCGGGGTTCGACGAGACAGTGCTGGGCTACCAGGAGCGCGGACTCGTCGCGGACGCCGAGGCGATGCGCACCGTCGTCCCGTTCAGCAACGGAATCTTCCGGCCGGCCGTGCTCCTGGACGGGCGCCTGGTCGGCACCTGGCGGCGCGCGCCCAAGGCGGCCGAGGAGGCGTACGAGCTGGTGCCGGGCGTCCCCAGCGCGACCCGCGCGGCCGTGGAGGCGGCGGTGATGGCCTGGCCGCACGGTTGACGGCTACGCCCGTGGAGCAGTTGCTTCCGGAACGGCGTCCTGCACGACGTCGTCCGCGAAGTAGGCGGCGCTCTCGGCGTCGGCCGGGTAGTAGGACTCGATCGCCACCTCGTCGAGCGTGATGTCCATCGGGGTGCCGAACGTCGTGATCGTCGAGAAGAGCCGCAGCTCCCGCCCGTCGATGCGGATGATCATGGGGATCACCACGTCCGCGGCGGCTCCCCGCCGGGCCGGAGATCACGGTGGTCGACATCATGCGGTTCGAGGACGGCCGCATCGCCGAGGCGTGGGAGCTCATCGAGCCGACCACCGATGCGCCCGCTCACCTGACGTGGTGGGCATGATGCGTTGACCACAGCAGTTGCTGCCAGGACCGGCCCCGGCGTGGCAGCAACTGCTCTGGTCAACACCTCGGGCCGCGGCCGGTCGGGCGGCGGGTCAAGATGGAGCATGCTGCTCGCCGAGGTCGCCGCCACGTCCGACGCCGTCGCCGCCACGCGCTCGCGCCTGGCCAAGCGTGCGGCCATCGCCGACCTGTTGCGCCGGACGGCGGACGGCGGTTCCGCCGCGCCGACGAATGCGGTCGCCGATCCGGAGCCCGGAGGTATGGCCAACGTCGCGGCATCCGTCCCCGAAGCCGGAGCGGTCGCCGACGACCTGGAGATCGTCGTCGCCTATCTCGCCGGGGCGCTGCGCCAGCGCCGCACGGGGCTCGGTTACGCCGCGCTGCGCGATCTGCCGCCACCGGCCGCAGACTCCACGCTCACGGTGCGCGACGTCGACGCCGCGTTCGCCGCGATGGCCGCCCTGGAGGGTGCGGGCTCGGCCCAGGCGCGCTCCGCCGCGGTCGCCGAGCTCTTCGGCGCCGCGACCGAGCGGGAACAGGCGTTCCTCCGCGGCCTGGTCGCGGGCGAGCTGCGGCAGGGCGCGCTCGACTCCGTCGTCGTCGATGCCGTGGCGGAGGCCGCCGGAACGCCCGCCGACGCCGTCCGCCGCGCCGTCATGCTGCGCGGGGCCACCGGACCGGTCGCGAGCGCCGCCCTGCTCGCGGACGACCCGCTCGCCGCCCTGGGGGGCTTCACGCTGGAGGTCGGCCGGCCGGTGCGGCCGATGCTCGCCCAGTCGGCCCCGGACGTCGCCGCCGCGTTCGAGAAGCTGGGGTCCGGCGACGAGAACGCCGAGCTGTGCGTCGACGTGAAGCTCGACGGCATCCGCATCCAGGTGCACCGCCTCGGCGACGAGGTGCGGGTGGTCACGCGCTCCCTGGACGACATCACCGAGCGCGTGCCGGAGATCGTCGAGGCGGTGCGCGCTCTGCCGTCGGACCGGCTGGTGCTGGACGGCGAGGCGCTCGGCGTCGGACCGGACGGCGTGCCGCGGCCGTTCCAGGAGACGGCCGCCCGGTCGGCGAGCCACGAGGCGACCCGGGGCTCCGCGCGCGGCCCGGCCCGGGCGACGTCGGCGGAGGAGGCCCTGGCCGATCAGTTCGAGCTCACCCCGTTCTTCTTCGACGTGCTGCACGCCGACGGGCGCGACCTGCTCGACGCCCCGCTCCGCGACCGCCTCGCGGTGCTGGACGAGGTCGCGGCGCCGCACACGGTGCGCCGCCTGGTGACGTCCGACCCGGAGGCGGCGGCCGAGTTCTTCGCGGGCGCGGTCCGCGAGTGCCAGGAGGGCGTGGTGATCAAGTCGCTGGACACGCCGTACGCGGCCGGACGACGCGGCGCCGGCTGGGTCAAGGTGAAGCCCCGCAAGACCCTGGACCTCGTGGTGCTGGCGGTCGAGCGCGGTTCCGGCCGCCGCCAGGGCTGGTTGTCCAACATCCACCTGGGCGCGCGGGACCCCGAGGGCGGCTTCGTGATGCTGGGCAAGACGTTCAAGGGCATGACCGACCAGATGCTGGAGTGGCAGACCGAGCGGTTCCGGGAGCTGGAGGTCGAGGACAACGGCTGGGTCGTCACCGTCCGGCCGGAGCAGGTCGTCGAGATCGCGTTCGACGGCCTGCAGCGCTCGACCCGCTACCCCGGCGGCCTCGCACTGCGGTTCGCGCGCGTGCTGCGCTACCGCGACGACAAGACGGCCGCGGAGGCGGACACGATCGACACGGTCCGGTCGCTCGCCGGCTGAGCCGCTGCCCTGACCTCTGATCCCCTTCGAGACCTCAGGACTCCGGGTCGTACATCAGCTCCCGGACCTCCTGGGCGCAGCGGCAGCCCTCCGCGATCCGGGCCGCCCACTTCAGCGCCTCTGCGCGCGAGTCCACCTCGAGGATCGCGAACCCGCCGATCACGGCCTTGGTCTCGGGGAACGGCCCGTCGGTCACGGTGCCGTCGGTGCCCACGATCGCGGCCCGCTGCCGCTCCAGGCCGGCGCCGAAGATCCACACCCCGGCGTCCTTGGCCGCCTGCACCACCGCGTGCGAGGCCTCGGCCACGGCGGGCAGGTCCTCCTCGGGAAACGTCATCGCGCCGTCGTCGAACGAGATCAGGTATCGCGGCATCGGAATTCTCCAGGTCTCGGCGGCCCCGGGCGGGCCGATCTCAGGTGAGGTGGACCCCGTACGCCGCCGAATTTCATCGGTCGGCGACGGCACGGACCGATTCGGCATCGTCCGAGTAGGACGCCACGCCGCTGGCGTGGGTAACGCTGAGACAGCAATGTTCCGTCAGCGTTACCTACCCGGGGCCGCAGACCGCTCTCCGGGGCGAGGTCGTGTCGGTACCGAGGCTCGCTCGCGCCGGTCCCGGATCCCCGCCCCGCTACAGCAGGACCGCGTCCCGCAGCAGTCGGGCGTACGGGTGCTCCGGGGCGTCGAAGACCTGCGACGCCGGGCCCTGCTCGACGATGCGGCCCTCCTGCATCACCGCGACGTCGTCGCTCATGTGCAGCGCGACGCCGAGGTCGTGCGTGATCAGGAGGTACGCGAGGTCGCGCTCGCGCTGGAGCCGGTCCAGCAGGTCGAGCACCTGCGCCTGGACCGAGACGTCGAGCGCCGAGACCGGCTCGTCCAGGACCAGCACCCGGGGCTGCGCCGCGAGCGCCCGCGCCACGGCGACACGCTGCCGCTGCCCGCCGGAGAGGTGCAACGGGCGGCGGGCGGCCAGCGCGGGGTCGAGGCCGACGGTGTCCAGCAGGGTGGCGATCTCCGCGCGCACCGGCCCGGGCCGGAGCGACCGGCCGCGGGTGATCGCGTCGGCCAGGACGGCGCCGACCGTCCAGCGCGGGTCGAACGAGCTCAGGGCGTCCTGGAACACCGCGCCGATGAGCGGCCGGCGCGGCCGCCGTCGGGTCTCCGGGAGCGGGCTCCACGGCTCGCCCAGCAGCGTGACCTCGCCGGCGTCGGGGTGCTCCAGGCCGAGCAGGAGGCGCGCGGTGGTCGACTTGCCCGACCCCGACTCGCCGACCAGCCCCAGCGTCCGCCCTGCCCGCAGGGAGAACGACACGGAGTCTGCGGCAACGATCTCCCGCCCCCCGACGTGAAACACCCGCGACAGCCCACGGGCCTCGACGAGAACCTCCCGCCCCTGGGCGCCGGCAATATCGAACGTAGGGGTAGTCGCATTGTCACCGCTCAGAGCGCGACTATCTCTACGTTCGACGGCGGCGGCCGCGCCGGCCGACGGCCCGACGACGGCGGCCGACGGCGCACCAGCTCCGGACAGCACGGCTCCCCGCGGCCGCCCCGCCGGGACGGCGTCGACCAGCTTCCGCGTGTACGGGTGCTGGGGCCGCTCGAACACCTCGGCGGGCGGGCCCTCCTCGACCACCACGCCGTCGGTCATGACGAGCACCCGGTCCGCGATGCCGAGCACCACCGACAGGTCGTGGCTGATCAGCAGCACGCCCGTGCCCTCGTCGCGGAGCTGCCCCAGCAGCCGCAGCACGCCGGCCTGGACGGGCTGGTCGAGCGCGGTGGTGGGTTCGTCGGCGATGACGAGGCGCGGGCCGGCCGCGATGCCGGCGGCGATCAGCGCCCGCTGCCGCTGCCCGCCCGAGAGCTGGCCGGGGCGCTGACCGGCCCGGAGCTCGGCGTCGGGCAGGCCCACCCGCTGGAGGAGCTCGAGGGTGCGCGCACGGCGCGCGGCGGCGTCGAGGTCGGTGTGCAGGGCGAGCGTGTCGCCGATCTCGCGGCCGACCGGACGCAGGGGGTCCAGGGAGACGAGCGCGTCCTGCGCGATGAGCCCGACGGTGCCGCCGCGCAGCTTCCGCAGGCGCCGCTGCGACAGGGACAGCACGTCCTGGCCCGCGACGGACAGCCGGGCCGCGGACACCCGCGCGCCCTCCCCCGCCAGGCCGACGACGCTGCGCGCGGTGACGCTCTTGCCGGAGCCGGACTCGCCGACGATCGCTACGCACTCGCCCGCCGCGACGTGGAGGCTGACGCCGTCGACGACGCGCCGCCCGGAGAACGACACGACGAGGTCGCGGACGTCCAGCACCGGCTCGCCCGGCTCCACCGGCGTCCGCCCCGAGGCCCGCCCCACCTCGCTCATGCCGCGCTCCTGTTCCGCTTCTGGATGCCCCGCCCGATCACCGTCGCCGCGGCGGCGCTGGCCACGATCGCCAGGCCGGGGAAGAACGTCATCCACCAGAAGTTGGCGATGTAGGTACGCCCGGCGGCGAGCATCGCGCCCCACTCCGCGGCGGGCGGCACGGCGCCCAGGCCGAGGTAGCTCAGCGAGGACACCCAGATGATCGCCTGCCCCAGGCCGAGCGTGGCCAGCACGAACAGGGCGGCGGTCACGTTCGGCAGGATGTGGCGCGCGGTGATCCACAGCCGCCCGCGGCCCAGCACCCGGGCGGCCTCGATGAACTCGGCGGACGCCGTCCGGCGCACCTGGGAGCGGATGATGCGCGCGTAGCCGGGCGCCGTGGCCAGGCCGACGGCGATGGTGGAGCTCAGCACGCCCGGCCCCGTGACCACGATGAACAACAGGGCGAGCAACAGGCCGGGGAACGCGAACAGCACCTCGACCACGCGGGTGGTGCCGAAGTCGAGCCAGCGCGGCCCGAGCCCCGCCACGAAGCCGAGCACGATCGCCAGGCCGATGCCGATCGCGGTGGCGAGCACGCCGATCAGCAGCGACTCCGAGGCGCCGTGCACGACTCGCGTGTAGATGTCGCGGCCGGACTCGTCGGTCCCGAAGAGATGGGCGAGCGACGGCGGCTGGAAGGCGTCGGCGTGCGAGACGGCGAGCGGGTCGCCGGGGGCGAGCAGGCCCGGCCACAGCGCGGCGACCACGAGCAGCACCAGGAAGACGGCGGCGACCGCCTCGGCCACGGTGAACCGGAGGCCGCCCACCCGGGCGCGACTCATTCGGCCACCGCCCGGGTGCGCGGGTCGATGACCCGGTCGGCGAGGTCGGTGACCAGCGTCATCACGGTGTACGCGAGCGCCACCACCAGCACGATGCCGGTCACGAGCGTGACGTCGCGCAGCTGCACGGCGGACAGCAGGCTGCGCCCCAGCCCTTGCCGCGCGAACACGGACTCGACCACCACGGCCCCGCTGATCAGCGACCCGAAGGCCCACCCGGACAGCCCGACGGCGGGGATCGCCGCGTGCCGCAGGGTGTGCCGCCAGAAGATCCGCACCTCGCTCTCGCCGCGCGCCCGGGCCGTGGTGACGAAGGGCGACTCCATGGCCGTGAGCAGGGACTCGCGCATGACCTGGCCCAGGAACCCGGCGAGCGGGATCGCCATGGTGAGCGCAGGCAGCACGATGCCGAGCGGCCCGGGCACGCTGACCGGCGGGAGGATCCCGAGGGTCAGGCTGAAGAAGAGGATGAGCACGGTCGCGAGCCAGAAGTGCGGCACGGCCGCCGCGACCAGCTCCAGCCCGGAGCCGATGGCCCAGGCGACCCGCCCGCCCCGCACGCTCCACGCCGCCAGGCCCGTGGCGAGCGCCCAGGCCAGCACAAGGGAGACCAGGGCGAGCGTGAGCGTGGCGCCGAACTGCTCGCCGATCGCGGTCAGCACCGGCTTGTGCAGCGAGTACGACTGGCCGAGGTCGCCGGTCACCAGCCGCCCCAGGTAGGTGAGGTACTGCACCACGAGCGGCTGGTCGAGGCCGTACTCGCGGCGCACCTGCGCCAGCGCCTCGGGCCCGGCCTGCGAGCCGGGGCCGCCGAGGATCGCCTCGGCGGGGTCGCCCGGGACGAGCCGCAGGGCGAAGAACGTGATGGTCGCGGCCGCCCACAGGACGAAGACGACGCCGCCGGCGCGCAGGAGCAGCCAGTGCCGGTTGCCCGGCACCGGCTTCCTGCGCGCCCCGGTGGTGGCGACCGGAAGGGTCAAGGCGCCAGCCATGCCCCGGCGAAGGTCGGCGTCGACACCGTCGGCATCGCCCGCAGCCCCTGCACGGTGGACGAGCGCAGGAAGTGGTTCTGCTGGTCGTACAGCGGCAGGATGTAGTAGCCCTCCAGGATGATCTGCTGCGCCTGCTCGTAGAGCGCTGCCCGCTCGTCGGCGTCGCTCGTGGCGGAGGCCTGGGTGAGCAGGTCGTCGAGCTCGGCGTCGTCCACCTGCGCGAGGTTCGCGAAGTACCCGCTCGGCGCCGGCGTGATCGAGTCGGAGTGGTACAGGATGCGCAGCACGTCCGGGCCGACCTTCGTGTACGGCGCGCTGACCAGGTCGTAGTCGTTCTCGGCGAGCACGCCGTACCAGCTCGACAGGTCCAGCGGCTGGAGGTTGACCTCGAAGCCGGCGGTCTTGGCGTCCGCCTGGATCTGCTCGAACAGGGACTGCTCGGCGGGGATCGACTGGTTGGTGCTCACCGGGAAGTCGAGGCTGAGGCGCTCGCCGTCCTTGACGCGGTAGCCGTCGGCGTCGCGCTCGTCCCAGCCGGCCTCGTCGAGGAGGTCGGACGCCGCGTCGGTGTCGACCGTGAACAGGTCGGGCAGGCTCAGGCCCAGCGGCTCGACGCTGGACAGCGGCGAGTAGGACCGCTCGGCGGTGCCGAAGAACAGGCTCTGGATGCCGTCGTCGACGTTCACGGAGCGGATGAACGCCTCGCGCACGCGCTCGTCGTCGAAGGGCGCCTTGCCCGAGTTGAGCTCGATGCGGTTGGCGGCGCCGGGACGCGGGGCATCCAGCTCCTCGATCGCGTCGTCCGACTCGGCCGACCGGATCGTGTCGGGCTGCGCGTTGTCGATGACCTGGACCTCACCGGACTGGAGCGCGGCGTAGCGGCTCGCGGAGTCGGGGATGAACCGCCACACGATCGAGTCGAGGTACGGCAGGTCGCTGCCCTCGGTCGCCTCGGCGACGTCGGCCGGCGGCGAGTTGTAGTCCTCGTTGCGGACCAGGGTCACCGAGTCCTGGCGCTCCCACGTCTCGACGACGAACGGGCCGGTGCCGACCGGCGCGGCGCAGTTCTCCTCCTGGCTGCGCTCCAGGGCCTTGGGCGACTCCATCGCGACCCACACCTGGGACAGCGACTCCAGCAGCGCGGAGTCGGGGGCGCTCATCTCGAGCCGGACCAGGTGGTCGTCGACGGCGACGACGTCCTTGATCTTCGCCAGGGCGAGGTAGCCGGTCGACGACGCCGTGGCGGGGTCCTGCACGTGGGCGATGTTCGCGGCCACGGCCTCGGCGTCGAACGGGGTGCCGTCGGTGAACGTCACGTCGTCGCGGAGCGTGAACTCCCACTCCAGGCCGTCGTCGCTCGCGTCCCACTCGGTGGCGAGCCACGGGATGACCTCGCCGTCCTCGTCGAGCGAGACCAGCGATTCCAGGTACTGGGTGGCGATGAGGGCCTGCGGGTAGTTGCCGCCGACGTGCGGGTCGAGGCAGGACGGCTCGGCGTCGCCGGACGCGTAGGTCAGGGTGCCGCCGGTGACGGGTTCGCCGGATGGCTCGTTCGTCGTCGTCCCGCCTCCCGGGGTACAAGCGGCGAGCAGGAGGGCGACGGCGGCCGTGACGACGACGGCGGCACGCGGGCGGGAGAACCGGCGCGAGGGCATGGCTTCGTGTACATCCTGTCTGGAAGGGTGTCCGAACGACTCCGTTCATGCTCCCAAACCCCGGGGCCCGGCGGGCATATTCCGTGGGCGGACGCCGTGTGGGGCGCACCACACCCACCGACCAGCGGCGGGAGCTGTCGGTGGGGGGCGGGCACCAGGACGGGCCGCCGCTACTTCCCGCTGATGGGCGGATCGCATGACGACGACCGCCGTCGGACGGCGGCCGTCGTCAGAGCTGAGCGAACCTGTAGGAACGCGAGGTACTACCGCTGGACAGCGCGTTCGGGCGACGTCGCGACGCCGTCGGTGAAGCCGTCGCGTCGTGCCGTGACCTCAACCGACAGCTCCGAGTCAAGGTCGTCCGTCGTGATCTGGTACCGAGCCGAGGTGGCACCCTCGATGGCGACGCCGTCACGAAGCCACCGGTACGAGTAGGCGAGATAGCCAGGCGTCCACGTCCCGGGGTTCGCCTCGACCGTCTCGCCCACCTTGGTGCTACCGGAGATCGCGGGAGAGGTCATCGGATGCACTTCGTGCTCGCCGAGCGCGAAGTCGATACCCGGCACGATGTCACAGGACTCGGGAACGACGACGTCGGCCGCCTCCTCGGCGTTGGGCGCACCGTAGCGGAACCAGTACTCCGGGCTCTCGCCTTCCCTTGTGACGACTACCGCGACGTCGTACGTCCCTGGCGCCAGACCGGGGACGCGGAACGCACCGTCCCCGGTGATCTGCACGTCACGGGTGACGAGGTCCGGATCCTCGTCGCTGAACACGCGGACTACCACGGACCCGGAGGTTGGAAGACTGGTGACCTCGCCTTCGACGGCACCGCACTCCGACAGACCGAAGTCCACTCCGGTCAGGCTTCCGCCCGGCTCCACGGCAAGCGGTGTCGCGTCCGCGAGCGCGTTCGCCGTGGAACCTGCGCCCGCGTAGTAGACGCCGGTATACGGCGAGTAGCTGGACTGGCGGTTGGCCGAGACGTAGACCTCACCGGTATCGCCGCCGGCGGCCTCGAAGCTGAAGCTCCCGTCCTCCGCCGTCATCACGGACCCGCGAGCGCCGTAGCCGATGGGGTCCGCGGCGACCTCTGCGTTCGCGACCGGGCTGCCGTCGGGCGCGACGACCGTCCCCGTGATGGTGGTCAGGCGCGGAAGGACGACCTGCTGACCGGAGAGCCCGGACATGGGAACGGTGAAGTGCCTCGCCTCGGCGCGATCCTGGGTTGCCTGGTGCTCGCCGACATATCCGAAGGCGAAGCCGTCGATCGTTGCCGCTTCGACGATCTCGAGCGTGTAGTCCTCACCGGGCCGGACCTGCGGGAAGCTGAACTCACCGCCAATGCCCGTCCCGTCGGCGAGACCGTGCTGAGCGACGACTCGTCCATCGGCTGCCGCGACCTTGACCCTTACCCCCCAGACCGGAGCACCTTGCTGGTCCAGGACGTTGCCCGAGATGCCGCCGGCACGCTCGATCCGGACGTCCATCCACAGACCTGACTCGGGAAGTTCGAAGGATGGCGTTCCTGCGGCGGCGTCGGTGTCGACGTAGTAGTCGCCGTCCCGCACCCAGACGTCGCCAGGGATGTAACGGGGGGTGCCGTCGGCGTTGGTCATCTCGATCGTGTAGCGCTCGCCCGGTGTCAGCTCGCCGATCGCGAACGTACCGTCGGACCCGGTCGTCGCCGTACCCGCGATCGTCTGCTCGTCCGCGACCCGGACGGTGACGAGGACCGGGTGGGCGGGCAGCTCGTACTCATCTTGCACGACGCCTGAGATAGAACCTGATGCCAGTTCGGCTGCGTTCGCGGGTAGTCCTCCTATGGCGAGTGCAACGAGGAAGGTGAGGATGGTGGCCAAGCCGGCTCCGGCTCGCATACGCATTTTTGAGTGGTGCAACCTGCTCTCCGTTCCTTCGTGTGGATCGAGCTCGCGCCGAAGCACTCCCCTAGCGGCTCGAAAGGGCCCATCGCGACCGAGCCCCGACAAGCCGAGGCCATGCCAGCGGCGACCGAGGTTGGCACCAATCGGACCAATGCCGCAACGCGGACAAAGGTAGAAGTTGCTCCACGAGGCACAGATTCTTGGCAGGATTTGCCCGGTAATTCACCCGCACCATCCACAGGGTGAAAACGAAGGCGAGAGAACGAGCCGCCATTCGCGCATCGCCCTGTGGAGAACCCACACACAAGATCTTCACCCGGAAATGGCCCTCGACCGGCTGCCGTACCACCTCGGGCGGCGCTCCGGATCGTCACACTCCACCCGTCCAGCGGCATCGGGAACTCTGCCCGCCGCCCCCTCGTTCTCACCCCGCCGAGCAGCGTCTCCGCCCTCGTCGGCGGATGCCCGCGGCATATACTCGCCGCGTTCGGACGCCCTATCTCGAGGAGCACCGATGACCGAGCCGATGCCGCTTCAACCCCCCGCGCCAGCACAGCCGCTCGTGCTCACCGCGCCCGACCCGGTGCAGGCCGTGCCCGCGACGCAGGCACCCAAGATGGCGCCCAAGGTCGACCCGGCCGTGGCGCCCGCGCTCGACCAGAAGGTCAGCACCTACCTGGACGGCCTGCTCGGCACCGACACCCGCTCCCCCGAGTTCGCCAAGCGCGCCGAGGACGTGCGCACCATGGGCGACCAGGACATCCGGCAGGCCTCCGACTCCAGCAACCGGCTGCTCGCCACGCCCGTCCGGGCCCTGAAGGAGGGCGGCCTCGCCGACGGCTCCAAGGTGGGCCAGACCCTGCTGGAGCTGCGCCGCACCGTCGAGGACCTGGACCCGTCCGAGGCCAGCATGGGCCGCAAGATCCTCGGGATCATCCCGTTCGGCGACAAGCTGCAGGACTACTTCCGCCGCTACGAGTCCGCCCAGGGCCAGCTCAACGCCATCATCCAGGCCCTCTACAACGGGCAGGACGAGCTGCGCAAGGACAACGCCGCGCTCAACCTGGAGAAGCAGAACCTCTGGGACACGATGACGCGGCTCAACCAGTACATCTACGTGGCCGAGCGGCTCGACGCCCAGCTCTCCGCGAAGATCGCCGAGCTGCAGATCGCCGACCCCGAGCGGGCCAAGGCGCTGTCCGAGGACGTGCTGTTCTACGTGCGCCAGAAGCACCAGGACCTGCTCACCCAGCTCGCGGTCTCGATCCAGGGCTACCTCGCGATCGACATCATCATCAAGAACAACGTCGAGCTCACCAAGGGCGTCGACCGCGCCACCACGACGACGGTCTCGGCGCTGCGCACCGCCGTCATCGTGGCGCAGGCCCTCGCCAACCAGAAGCTCGTGCTGGACCAGATCGGCGCCCTGAACACCACGACGTCGAACATGATCGCCTCCACGTCCAAGATGCTCGCCGACCAGTCCGCGACCATCCAGGAGCAGGCCGCGAGCTCGACCGTGGGCATCGAGCAGCTCCAGTCGGCGTTCGCGAACATCTACGCGACGATGGACTCCATCAGCGACTTCAAGACGCGTGCGCTGGACTCGATGTCGCAGACCATCGGCGTGCTGCAGACCGAGACGACCAAGGCCTCCGAGTACGTCGAGCGGGCCCGGCGCACCAACACCGACGGCGTGGCGAGCGGCTCCCTCGACCTCGGCAACCGGTGACGGCCGCGGGCACGGGGGAACGCATGGGCTGGTGGCAGCGGGTCTTCGGCGGCGGGCGCACCGAGGAGGAGCCGCCCCTCGCGATCCCGGCGCCGCCCACGACCGAGCAGATCGTCACGTCCGTCGACGCCGTGCTGGCGCGCGCGTCCGGGAAGGCCCCCGCGGCCGTCACGGCCCGGGTGCAGCGCGTCGCCGAGACCGTGCACGAGATGGCGCCGCGGCTGGACCGGCTCGGCGCGGGCTCCCAGCAGGCGCACACCGTGGTCGCCACCGCGACGAGCTACCTGCCGGAGGCCGTCGACGCCTACCTGCGCCTGCCCCGCGACTTCGCCGACCGGCGCGTCGTGGACCGCGGCAAGACGTCGCTCCTGATCCTCTGTGACCAGCTCGATCTCCTGGGCGCCACGCTCGACAAGATCTCCGACGCCGTCTCCCGCGCCGACGCCGTGGCCCTCGTGGCCCACGGGCGGTTCCTGGAGGAGAAGTTCGGCACCTCGGGCAGCCTCACCCTCCCGAGCGCCGGCGCGGCGCCGGGCCAGGCCCTGCCGGACCAGCCGCTGCCCGGCCCGGGCACGGCGGGTCCCGGTACGGCGTCGGGTCAGGCTCCGCTGGAGGCCCCGTGACGACGACGGCGCTGACGGCCGCACTCGACGCCCTCGCCCGGGCCGGCGCCGCCGCCGGCGTGGACGGCCCCGCCGCGCGGGCCGAGGGCGAGCGGCTGGCCGCCGCGGTCGCCGAGTCGTCCCCGGGCGCCCCGACCGACTGGCTGACGGCCACCGCCTCCGGCGGCCCGGCCGCGAGCGTCGCCGCCCGCCCGACGTCGTCCACGCTCCAGCCGTTCTTCGACGCCGCCGTGAGCGCCCGCCGCTGGCGCTCCGCCCCGACCGACCTGCTGGAACACCTCATCGCGACAGCCCCGCAGCACGCCCCGGGCTACGCCGACGCCCTGTCCGCCGTCGTCGACGCGGCCGCCACCCTGGGCGACCCGAGCATCAGCGCCATAGCCGCCGCCGAAGGCACGAAGGCGGTCCACCGCAGCGCGGCAACAGGCCGAGACAAGGCACCCACCCACCCCACCCCCAAGTACCCCACCCCCCTCGACGCGGCCCACCACACACGGCCACCACTCCCCCCAGGCGAAGGCGACCTGACAGCGAAGGCCGCGGGGTCCGAGATACCGCGCCCGGATGTATCCCTTCCCGAAGTGGAGGGCCCCCTGGGGCCCGTGAACGCATCCGGGCGCGGTATCTCGGACCCCGCGGCCGCCCCAGCCACAGCACCAGCACCAGCACCAGCACCAGCACCAGAGAAGAAACTGGAAGAGCTCCTGAAAGAGCTCGACACACTGACCGGCCTGGACCGCGTCAAGCAAGAGATCCACCGGCAGACCGAGCTCCTCCGCATCGAGCGCCTCCGCGCCGAGGCCGGCCTCACGTCCCCCACGCTCACCCGCCACCTGGTGTTCGTCGGCAACCCCGGCACGGGCAAGACGACGGTGGGCCGGCTCGTGGCCGGCATCTACCGCGCGCTGGGCCTGCTGGACAAGGGCCACCTCGTGGAGGTCGACCGCTCCGAGCTGGTGGCGGGGTACCTGGGTCAGACGGCAGAGAAGACGACGGCGGTGGTGCAGCGCGCCCTGGGCGGTGTGCTGTTCATCGACGAGGCGTACGCGCTGGCCGAGGACCAGTACGGCCGCGAGGCGGTGGACACCCTGGTCAAGGACATGGAGGACCACCGCGACGACCTCGTGGTGATCGTGGCGGGCTACCCGGGCCCGATGGCCCGGTTCGTCGGCACCAACCCGGGCCTGGAGAGCCGGTTCTCGCGGACCATCACGTTCGAGGACTACTCCGCCGCCGAGCTGCGGCAGATCTTCGCGGCCATGGCGCAGGCCGCCGACTTCGAGCCGGAGCCTGAGACCCTCGACCGCTTCGACCGCCTCGAGGCGGACCAGGTGCGCGGCGAGGGCTTCGGCAACGGCCGCTGGGCACGCAACGTGCTCGACTCCGCGATCGCCCGGCACGCCTGGCGCCTGCGGGACGTTGAACGACCGACGGTGGACCAGCTGCGCACGCTGGTCCCGGAAGACCTGGAGGACGTCGTGGACATCGGGACAGACAGCGAGGCCACCCTGTGACGGCACCCCTGACCACCACGGGCCCGCCCCGGACCGAGCCGGGTCAGGCGCCGGGCGCCCAGGGCGAGGCACCGGCGCGCACCTCCGTCCGGGACCGCCTCACCGCGGAGCTCGCGACCACCCCGGGCCGGCTGGCGCTGGCCACCGCCGTGGCCGTGGTGGCGTGCCTGCTGCTCGCGGTCACCGGGTTCCTGGCGGGCAGCAGCCAGTCGGCGGCGCTGCGGGACGCGCAGCGCGACGCCGCGCAGCTCGTCGGCACGCAGGAGCTGCGCAACGACCTGGTGTCGGCGGACGCGACGGCGACCAACGCGTTCCTCGTCGGCGGGCTGGAGCCCACGGAGGCCCGCGAGCGCTACGAGGCGAGCTTGTCCGAGGCCGCGGAGGCGCTGCCGGCGCTGGCCGCGACGGCACAGGGGGCGGACGAGACCGCGGACCTGGCCACGGTGTCGGACTCGGTGCAGCGGTACGCGGGCCTGGTCGAGTCGGCCCGGGCGAACAACCGGCAGGGCTTCCCGGTCGGCGCGGCCTACCTGGACCAGGCCTCCGCCGCGCTGCGCGACGAGGTGCTGCCCACGCTGGACGACGTGGCGGTCTCGACGTCCGAGCGGGTGGACGACGACCTGACGTCCGTCTCCCTGAGCCAGGCGCTGCTGTTGTTCGTGCTGCTGGGCCTGGTGGCGCTGGCCGCCGTCCAGCTCTGGCTGGCGCGCCGCACGCACCGCCGGCTGAACCTGGGCCTGGCGGCCGCGAGCGCCGCCCTCCTGGTGGGCGGCATCGTGGCGACGGCGGCGGTGCTGGGCGGCAACGGTGTGGCCCGGTCGGTGGCGAGCGGGCCGTACGCGGCCACGGTCGCCACGTCGCAGGCCCTGTCGCTCGCGACGGACGCCAAGTCGATGGAGTCGTTCACGCTGATCAAGCGCGGTTCCGGGGCCGAGTTCGAGGAGTCCTACCAGACGTCGGTCGCCCAGGCCCGGGACCTGCTGACCGAGGCGGAGGACGCCTCGGACACCGGCTCCGACCCCCTGGCGCTGCTGAACGCCTGGGACGAGAAGCACGCCGAGATCCGCGCGCTGGACGACGGCGGCAACTGGGAGGAGGCGGTCGACGCCGCGACGTCCACGGCCGACGACTCGGCGGGCGCGGCCTTCACGGCGTTCTCCGACCGGGCCCACGCCGACGTCGAGACCACGAGCACCGCCGCGGTGGACCGGCTCGGCTCCGCGGCGACCACCGCCCAGATCGCGGCCTGGGTCGCCCTCGTGCTCGGTGTCGCCGGCGCCGTCGCTGCGGCCGCCGGGATGAACGTCCGCCTGAAGGAGTACCGATGAGCACGCGCGCAGCCCGCAGACCGATCGTCACCGCCCTGGTGGCGCTGGCCCTGGTGGGCACGACGGCGGCGTGCGCACCCCAGCCCACGACGCAGCTCCTGACGGGCGCGGCCGGGGCGGGGTCGTCCGCCGAGCAGTCGGTCCAGGAGACCACGCAGGACTCCGCGCAGCAGTCGGCCCAGGGTTCGGCCCAGCAGGGCGGGAAGACGTCGGGCACGGCCACGGCCGCGGAGGACTGCAGCGACGGCCTGCCGCCCGTCGCGTCGCTCGACCCGGGCGGCAGCCCGGAGGTGACGTCCGGCTCCACCATGGCCGAGATCCGCGAGCGCGGTGTGCTCAAGGTGGGCGTCTCGGCGGACACCCTGCTCATGGGCTCGCGCAACCCGTTCACGGGCGACATCGAGGGTTTCGACATCGACGTGGCCCACCAGATCGCGGACGCGATCCTGGGCGACCCGGACAAGATCCAGTACCGGGTCATCACGTCGGGCGACCGGGAGACCGTCCTGGAGGACGGCGACGTCGACATCGTGACCCGTGCGTTCACGATCAACTGCGACCGGTGGGAGAACATCGCGTTCTCGGCCGAGTACTACCACGCGGGGCAGAAGCTGCTGGTGCCGTCGACGTCGGACGTGAAGAGCATCGACGACCTGGACGGGCAGCGCGTGTGCGCGCCCGAGGGCACCACCACCCTGGAGCGGCTGGAGCAGTGGGAGGGCGTCGAGGCGGTGCCCGCCGCCACGCACACCACGTGCCTGGTCCTGTTCCAGCAGGGTGCTGTGGACGCCATCACCGGCGACGACACGGTCCTGGCGGGCTTCGCCGCCCAGGACCCGTATGCCAAGGTCGTGGGCGACGCCGTGAGCGACGAGCCGTACGGCGTGGGCGTCCCGGCCGGCAACGCGGACATGGTGCGGTTCGTCAACGGCGTGCTGGAGGACATGGTCGCGGACGGACAGTGGGAGGAGTCCTACGACCGCTGGCTGGGCGACGCGCTCGGCGCGGCGCCGACCGCACCCGAGCCCGTGTACGGACGGACGCCGTGAGCAGGACGCAGCGCGCGCCCGCGCCGCCGGGCGCTCTGGGGGTGGCGGCCGAGCCGGCCGCGCTCCTGGCCTACCTGTCCGACCTGCAGGCGTGGCTCGACGTGCGCCGGGCCGACCTGGACCGGCTCGACGTCGCGGCCCGGCAGTCCGGCGCGGACGCCGTCACCGCCGACGTGGTGCTCGCCCTGACCCTGTGGCAGGCCGTGCGCACCCGCACGGACGAGCTGGTCGAGGTGTGGGACTCCGGCCGGGCCGACGCCGTGGCGCGCGAGCGCATGTCGCAGCTCGTCTGGGGCCGCCTCGGCGGCGACCCCGCCACGTCGCTCCTGTCCCTGGTCGACGCCGCGCGCCTGTGCGACGCGCAGGCCGACCAGCTCGCCTCCCGGCTCTCGTTCGACCCGCACGCGGCCGACGTCACGGCGCGGTTCCGGGCGGTGGCCGCCGGGATCGTCCGGGCGGAGGACGCCGCGCGGGCCACGGCCGCGACGGAGGACGACGCCGCCGTCGCCCGCCTGCGCGACCGGCACGCCCGGCTCAAGGCCGACGCCGCCCGCGGCGCCGACGTCACGGGCCCCCTCGGCGCGCTGGAGGACGAGGTCGCGCGCACCGAGCGGGACCTGATCGTGCACGCGGCCCGGAGCCGGTCGCTCGCCAAGGACCGGCAGCGCGCCGTCGAGCTGCGCGCCGCGCTGGCCGACCGGGCGCCCCGGCTCGCGCAGGTCGCCGAGCGCTGCCGCCGGGAGATCGCCGATCCGCCACGGCTCGCGATCCCGGACGTGCACCGGCTGGGCGAGGTCCCGGACGAGCAGGACCGGCTCACCACCTACGTCCAGCGCCTCGGCGCCGTCGAACGCGCCATGGAGCAGGTCGAGGACGCCTACACCGCACCCCTGCGGGAGCGCGCCGAGCTGCGCTACCGCGTGAAGAACCTGATGACGAAGGCCCAGGTCAACGGGCGGGCGTCGTCCTACACCGTGAAGGCGGGCGAGGACGAGGTGCGCGAGGCGCTCGACGCGACCCCCTGCGACCTGGCCCTGGCCCGGCACTTCACCGAGCAGCTCGAGACGCTCGTGCGCGATCTCCCGGAGGGACACCGATGACTGAACAGGCCTGCGCCGAGCCGGGCTGCACCGGCACCATCGAGGACGGCTACTGCAACGTGTGCGGTACGCCGGCCGGCGGCAACCCGGACGGCGACGCGCTCGCCGCCGTCGCGGCGTCCTGGGCCGACGACGACCTCGACGCGGCGACCGTCCGCGCCTCGGGGTCCGTGCCGAGCGCCATGGCCGAGCCGTCGACCGGGCGCACCAGCTCGTCCCGCCTCGCGTCCACCGCCCTGGGCTCGGCCCGCGTGACGGGCGGCACCCGGCAGACCCGCCGGGTCGGCACCGGGTCCACGCGCCTGCGCGGGCACCGGCTGGGGGCGGGCCTGACCACCGTGCCGCACACGCCGGTGGCCGACCCGCTGCAGGCCGTCATGGAGACGCCCGAGCTCGCCGAGTCCAAGCGGTACTGCCCCACGTGCGGGCAGCCGGTGGGCCGCGCCCGGGACGGCGTGCCCGGCCGCATCGCCGGGTTCTGCGGGCACTGCGGCGCGCGGTACGACTTCGCCCCCGCGCTCAAGGCCGGCGACCTCCTGGCCGGCCAGTACGAGGTGGTGGGCTGCCTGGCCCACGGTGGCCTCGGCTGGATCTACCTGGCGCGGGACCGCAACGTCAGCGGCCGCTGGGTGGTCCTCAAGGGCCTCCTCAACGCGGGCGACCAGGAAGCCTACGAAGCGGCGGTCGCCGAGCGCCAGTTCCTGGCCGAGGTCGAGCACCCGCTGATCGTCGAGATCTTCAACTTCGTGCTCCACGAGGGCCTGGGCTATACCGTCATGGAGTTCGTGGGCGGCCGGTCGCTCAAGGACGTGCTCAAGGACCGCCGCGAGCAGGACGGCGGTCAGCCCCGCCCGCTGCCCGTGGACCAGGCCATCGCCTACATCCTCGAGGTGCTGCCCGCGTTCAGCTACCTGCACGACCACGACCTGCTGTACTGCGACTTCAAGCCGGACAACATCATCGCCCAGGGCGACGGAGTCAAGCTGATCGACATGGGCGGCGTACGCCGCACCGACGACCTGACGTCCGCCATCTACGGCACCGTCGGCTACCAGGCGCCCGAGGTGCCGGAGGTCGGGCCGTCCGTGGCGTCCGACATCTTCACGCTCGGCCGCACCCTGGCGTCCCTCGTGCTCGACTTCCGCGGCAACACCACCGTCTACCAGGCGTCGTTCCCGCCCGTGGCCGACACCCCCGTCTTCCAGAAGTACGACTCGTTCTACCGCTGGCTCGCCAAGGCGTGCGCCCCCGATCCCGCCGACCGGTTCGCCACCGTGGACGAGGCCCGGGTCCAGCTCCTGGGCGTGCTGCGCGAGGTGGTCGCCACCGACAAGGGGCCCGGGTACACCGCGACGACGTCCGCCGAGTCCCTGCTGTTCGGCGTGCCGCCGCTCGACGGCGCCGACGGCGCCCTCGACTGGAACGAGCTGCCGCTCCTGAAGGTCGACTCCGCCGACCCGATGGCGTCCTGGCTGGCCGGCGTCAACGTGGCCGACCCCGTGGAGCGCATCAAGGCGCTGGCCGACCCGGACGAGCACACCGTCGAGGTGCGCCTCGCCGTCGCCCGCGCCGCGATCGAGGCGGACGACGCCGCGCTGCTGCGCACCACCGTGGCGCAGATCCTGGAGGACGACGCCTGGGAGTGGCGCGCCGCCTGGATGGAGGGCCTCGGGCACCTCGCGTCGGGCAACGCCGCCGCGGCCCGCGCGTCGTTCAACGCCGTCTACGGGCAGGTGCCCGGCGAACCGGCGCCCAAGCTCGCGCTCGCCACGTCCTGCGAGCTCTCGGGCGAGCCGGGCGTCGCCGAGCTGCTCTACGGCACCATCGCCCGGGCCGACGCCAACTACACCGGTGCCGCCGCGTTCGGCCTCGCCCGCGTGCGGTCCGGCGGCGGCGACCTCGACGGCGCCCTCGGGGCTCTCGAGCTGGTGGGCCCCACGCGCGGGTCCTTCCCGGACGCCCGCCTCCAGCGGGCCCGGCTCCTCGTCTCCGCGCACCGCACGCTGCTCGACCTGGCCGACGCCGTCGCCGGCCTCGACGCCGCCCACATCCCCGACCGTCCCAAGGCCCAGGTCACCGTCGAGGCCCTCGACGAGGCGCTCGACATCGTGCTGCGCGACGGGCCCGTCCCGAGCGTACGGGTGGCCGGTGTGAGCGCCGAGGAGCACGAGCTGAGAGACCGCCTCGAGCTCGCCCTGCGCAACCTCGCCCACCTCACCGACGAGCGCTCGGAGCGCGTCGCGCTCGTGGACCGGGCAAACTCCGTACGACAGTGGACGTGGCGATAAACGGGGCGGGAGCCCTGACGAACGCAAGGAGATCTGCCCAGACATGACCGCCGACGACAGCGTCCTCGTCCGTTGCCCGAGCTGTGGGGAGAGCGCGGCGCCCCGCGCCAGGTTCTGCGAGAACTGCGGCACCGCGCTGGGCGCCGTCGCAGACGACCCGTCCCTGCCGTCCGAGGTGACCCTGGACGTGGCGCCCACCGTGCTGGACCTCGACCCGGCGACGGGCGAGGCCTCCGGCCGGCGCAAGTGCGCCGCCTGCGGCGGCGTCATCGCCGACGACGGCTACTGCGCCGACTGCGGCACCCCCGGCCAGTCCGAGCGCGACCACTTCGAGGAGCGCCCGGCCGCCTGGGTGGCCGGCGTCTGCGACCGGGGCATCCGGCACGCCCGCAACGAGGACGCGATGGCGCTCGCCGCGAGCAGCACCTTCGCCGCGCTCGTGGTGTGCGACGGCGTCTCCAGCGCCCCGGACTCCGACGTCGCCTCGCTCGCCGCGAGCCGGGCGGCCCGGGACGTGCTCGTGGCCTACGGGCCCGAGGGGTCGAGCTCGGTCGCGGGCGCCACCAGCCGGCGCATCGCCGGCTGGACCGACGCCATGGTCGCCGCATCGCGCGCGGCGGGCCAGGCGGTGCGGGGCGCGGCGGAACAGCTCGCCGCGACCAAGGGCACGAACGTCGCGGACGACCCGCCGTCGTGCACCTTCGTGGCCGCCGTCGTGGACCGCGACCTGATCGTCGCCGGGTGGCTGGGCGACTCGCGCGTGTACTGGCTGCCGGACGCCGGGCCCGCCGAGCAGCTCAGCGTCGACGACTCGTGGGCGCAGGAGATGATCGCGGCGGGCGTGCCGCGCGCCCAGGCGGAGACGTCACCCCAGGCGCACGCCATCACCCGGTGGCTCGGCCCCGACGCCGCGGACACCGACGCGCGCTGCGCCGCGACTGTCCCGTCCGGGCCCGGCTGGCTGCTGGTCTGCTCGGACGGCCTGTGGAACTACTGCTCCGACGCGCACGAGATGGGCGAGCTCGTGCGCAGGTTCGCCGGCTGCGGCGAGCCCCACGCCGCCGCGGCGGCTCTCGTCCGCTGGGCCAACGCCCAGGGCGGGCGCGACAACATCACCGCCGCGCTCGCCCGGATCGCCCCGACTGTCACCGAGCAGCGCTAGCCTGCCGTAACCGAGAGGAGCCACCGTGGCCGAGTTCTCCGCCGAGGTCTTCCAGAACGAGTTCCTGTCCGACGGCGGCACCGACGTGCACGCCATCGTGTCCGTGACCTGCACCGGCGCGGGGGCGGCCGGGGCCGTCGGCGTCGCCGCGGGTGCGGGCGCGGATGCGAGCGCCACCGCGGACGCCGGCGGCGCGGGGCAGGTCGCCGAGATCGTCGCCGTCGACACGTCCGGGTCCATGCAGGGCCGCAACATGGAGGCCGCCAAGCACGCCGCCGCGGTCGCCGTCGACCAGATCCCGGACGGCACGCTGTTCGCGATCATCGGCGGCTCGCACGTGGCCACCCGGATCTTCCCCTACCCCAACGCCCGCGTGCCGATGGTGGCCATGGAGCCCGGCGCCCGCAACGAGGCCAAGCGGGCCATCTCCACGATGTCGGCCAGCGGCGGCACGGCCATCTCGACGTGGCTGCGGCTCGCGGACGACCTGTTCGCCACGGTCCCGGCGGCGCAGAAGCACCTGATCCTGCTGACCGACGGCAAGAACGAGTCCGAGCCGACCATGCACCTGGACCGGATGATCGCCGACGTCACGGGCCACTTCCAGTGCGACGCCCGCGGCGTGGGCGACCGCTGGGTGGTCGAGGAGCTGCGCAAGATCTCGACGGCGCTGCTCGGCACCGTCGACCTCATCGCGCGGCCGGAGGACATCGCCGAGGACTTCGCGGCCCTGGTGCGCAAGTCGATGTCGCGCGGCGTCGCCTCGGTGGACCTGCGGGTGTGGGCGCCGCAGGGGTCGCAGGTGCTGTTCGTCAAGCAGGTGGCCCCCGAGGTGGACGACCTGACGAGCCGTCGTACCGAGGTGAACCCGCTGACCAGCGGGTTCCCCACCGGCGCGTGGGCCGACGAGACCCGCGACTACCACGTGGCCGTGCGGGTGGCGGCCAAGCCCGTGGGCTCGGAGCAGCTCGCGGCGCGGGTCCAGGTCGCGGTGGGCGGCGAGGTGGCGGCGTCGGGCCTGGTCAAGGCCAAGTGGTCGGACGACTCCACGCTCACCGCCCGGATCAGCCCCGAGGTGGCGCACTACACGGGCCAGGCCGAGCTCGCCTCGGCCATCCAGGAGGGCCTGGCGGCCAAGGCCGCGGGCGACGAGGCGACGGCGACCGTGAAGCTCGGCCGCGCCGTGCAGCTCGCCGCCGAGACCGGCAACGACGAGGCCACGTCGCGCCTGCGCAAGATCGTGGACGTGGAGAACGAGGAGGAGGGCACCGTGCGGCTCAAGCGGAACACCGCCAAGCTGGACGAGATGGCACTCGACACCGCCTCCACCAAGACGACCCGGGTCCGGCGCGCATGACCGTCGTCTGTCCGGAGGGACACACCAGCCAGGCCACGGACTACTGCGACGTCTGCGGCACGCCGATCCCCGCGGGGGCCGGTGCCGCGTCGGCCGTCGGGTCCGCCGCCGCACCCGGGAGCGTCGCGACCGGCACCGGCGCGTCCGGTGGTGCGCCGGCCGCGCCTGCCGGGGCGTCCGCCGGCCCCGTGACGTGCCCGAACTGCGGCGACCTGTCCCCCGCCGACTCCCTGTTCTGCGAGAACTGCGGGTACGACTTCACCACCGGGACGCCGGCTCCGCCGCCCCCGCCGACGTCCGGCCTGGACCTCGGCGACCTGGATGCCACCCAGCCCGCGAGCGGTTCCGTGGCCGGCGCCGGCGCGGCGTCCGCGGGCGATCCGGCCGGGTCGGCGCCCGTGCCGGCGGGTTCGGCTCCGACGCCGGCCGGGACGTCGTCGTCGGCCGGTGTGCCGGCGCCCGCCCCGACCACGGCCCCCGCGCCGGCCCCCGCGCCGTCGCCGGACGGCGGCGGTCTGGCCGCGCCGCCCGTCCCGGGCGACGACGCCTGGGTGGCCGAGATCTGGGTGGACCCCGACTGGTACGCGCACGAGCGGCCGGAGGACCCGATGCCGTCCGCGGGCCTGCCCGGTCTCGTCACGCTGCGGCAGCGCAGCCTGCTGGTGGGGCGGCCCTCGAGGTCGCGCGGCATCCGACCCGACATCGACTGCGGCAGCGACCCCGGGGTGTCCCGGCGGCACTGCCAGCTCACGACGGACGGCCAGCGCTGGTGGGTCGAGGACCTGGGCTCGTCGAACGGCACCTTCGTGGCCGCGGCGGGCGAGCCGCTGCCGGACAGCCCGCTGAGCCAGGGCGTGCGTCGCGAGATCGAGGAGAACGACCGGGTCTTCGTCGGCGCGTGGACCCGCCTGGTGATCCGCAAGGCCCTCCCGGGCGAAGCCTGACCTGGCGTGTCGGACGCTCAGGCCACCCGGGTGACCTGGGCGTCTGACACGTCGGGGTCGGCCGCGCGGCGCAGGCGCAGCGCGACCAGCCCGGCCGCGACCACCACCACGATGTTGACCAGCACCAGCAGCCGGTAGTCGACGAACGCGAGCAGCCCCGCGCCGAGCGCCGTCACCACGGTGCCGGGCAGGTTGTTGACCAGGTGCCCGGCCGCCGCGACCCGGCCCTGGAGCCGCTCCGGGGTCCGGACCTGGCGTTCGGTGACCCACGCGATGATCGCGGCCGTCACGCCGAAGCCGAGCAGCGCCTGGCTCACGACCACGGGGATGACCCAGTCGAACAGGAGCGGCACGAGGGCCAGGCCCCCGGCGAGGATCCCCAGCGCGTAGACGCGCGGCCGCCCGTAGCGCGCCATGAGGCGGGGCGTCAGCGCCCCGGCGGCGAACCCGGCCACGCCCTGCAGCACGGTGAGCGGGCCAAGCCAGGCCGCGGGCAGCCCCAGCCCGTCGAGCACGGCGAAGACGACGGCGTTCACCAGGCCGACCGACGCGAAGACGATCACGGCGTTCCAGGTCATGCCGCCCAGCGGCTGCGTGCCGAACAGGTGCTGGAACCCCGCCGTGATCGCCGCGAGGTACGACTCGCCCGGCTCGTCGTCGTACCGCGACTCGGCGACCCGCACCAGCAGGAACACCACGGCTGCCCCCACGAACCCGGCGATCGCCACCGCGACCAGCGGCACCACGCCGACCACCGCGTAGACCGCGGCGCCGAACATCGGCAGGGCCACGCGCAGCACCTGGTCGATCATCGAGAGGCGGCCGTTGGCGTGCCCCAGGGCCTCGTTCGGCAGCAGGTCCTTGAGGATGCCGGACTGGCAGGCGCCCGTCACGTACGCGACCGCTGAGTACACCAGCGTGGACGCGAAGATCACCCAGACCTGGTCCGGCCGGTCCACCCAGAACAGCGGCACCAGCCCGAGCGCGCCCACGACGTAGGCGACCACGAGCATGAGCCGGCGCGAGACCCGGTCGGCGAGGTGCCCCAGGAACGGCGAGGCGAGCGCGGGCAGGCCCAGCAGGGCGAACGTCACGCCGCCCAGCGCGGCGCTGCCGGTCAGGTCCGCGACCCAGACCGCCATGAGCAGCGTGAGCAGGGAGTCCGCCACGTTCGCGAGGGTCCAGCCCACCACGAGGGTCCGGAAGATCGGGGTCCGCAGGTACCGGGCGGGGTCGTCGCCGGCCGCGGGGGGCCTGGTGGCGGTCATGCGTCCTCACCCTCCGGGTCCGGGATCTCGGACCAGACCGCGCCGAAGAGGTGTGCGCGACGCGCACCCGGAGGGCGCATGCCAGGGTCCTCCGCGCGACCGCGGAACGGTGCGGTGAGCTCCTCCAGCCTCCGGGAGAGGTCGTCGAGCTCGTCGCGCGTCACCCAGTACTCCTGGTGGGTCTGGGTCGTGGCGTACAGCCAGTCCGGGTCGTCACGCTCGGCGTCGGAGAGCCAGCGCTGCAGGGCGGCGAACTGCTCGGCGACGAACATGCTGCCGAACGCCTTCGCCGCGGGCCAGGACTCCGGGTCCGCGAGGTCGGGGCGGACGCTGAACCCGCGGCTGACCGCCCGCCACGGACGTTCCTTGCCGTGCGCCTCGGCCCGCTCGACGTGCCCGTACTTCTCGAGCTGGCGCAGGTGGAACGAGCAGCTCGCCACCGACTCCCCCGTGCGCTCGGCGCACTGGGTGGCCGTGAGCTCCACACCGGGGCGGAACAGCCCGAGCAGCCGGATCCGCAGCGGGTGGGCCATCGCCTTGATGGCCTCGGTCTGCGAGATGACCATGTCGTCGTGCTGTGTCGGCCGGGTGAACCCCTTGGTCTCCGGCTGCTCCTGCTCTGGCATGCCACGAGGGTAGGACGCTAAAGAGAACTTGCGCAAGGAATCTTTAGCGACTTCGCGCGAATAAAGCCGTGCGCCGCACCGCCGTCTCCTGGGAGGCTCAAGGCACACCGCGGTGACGTCCGTCCGGTCCCATACCGGGCGGTGGACAGGGTCCGGCCAGACCCTCCTGTCGGGAGACCGGCAATCCAGCGTCACGAAAGGCACTCACGTGCACACCGAGTACGAACTGGCGCAGACCCTTCACCGGGAACGCCTCCAGGACGCCGAGGAACACCGGCGTTCACGCAGGCTCCGCGAGGAGCAGAAGCGACGCCGGGCCGAGGCCCGCGCCGCACACCTCGACCACCGCGCACCGGCACCCGCCCTGCGCGTGCGGTCCGCATGACCCGTACAGCGCCTGTCGGAGCTCCTCCGGCGACCGGCGCGGCCGACATCCCGAAGCAGAGCGTGTGCCCGTCACACGCTCTGCTTCGTTGTTTGGGCGTGCAAGACCTCCCAGCAGGTCGCTGACCTGCGACAGGGTGCTGCACGTCACCCCTGTCCGCCTTGCGCGGCATTTCCGGAATCTGACATGATGTAACACGACGGAAACACTGAGGAGCTCCGACCGCGACCCGGCCGGAGCACGCCCGCTGCGACCGTCACCTCTCCCCACCCTGGAAGGACCACGGACATGCATGCCCAGACCGCCTACTACATCGGCCGCGCACAGGTCGCCGAGATCGCCCGCCGCGCGGAGGTCGCCGGTGCCCAGGAGCGCGCTCTGCGGGAGCGCCCCGAGCGCCGCACGGCCAAGCGCGCCAAGCGGCTCCGCCTGATCTGACGCGACCGTCCGGCAAACCGGTCAGCCCAGCCACCCGGCCGGCGTCGGACATCCTGGCCCTTCCCCGAGCGACCTCGTCGCCTCGCGGAAGGGCCTTCGTGCACCCTGCCGACCAGCACACCCCACGACGTCGGTACCTTGCATCGAGATCGGCACAGGCCTGTGCCGATCTCGATGCCGACTGCCGACCTCGCAGGAAAGTGCCGACGTCGAGCAGCACAGCTCAGGCCCCCGTACCGCACCCAGCGGATCACCCCCGGCGCCGGACGGAATAGGCTGGGCCGGTGAGCCTTCCCAACCCCAACGAGCGCATCGTCTGGATCGACTGCGAGATGACCGGCCTCGACCTGCGCGCCGACGCGCTGATCGAGGTCGCCGCGATCGTCACCGACTCCGATCTCAACGTCCTGGGCACCGGTGTCGATGTCCTCGTCAAACCGCCCGCCGAGGCGCTGGCGCAGATGAACGACTTCGTCCGCACCATGCACACCACGTCCGGCCTGATCGAGGAGCTCGACGAGGGGCTGACCCTCGAGGAGGCCCAGGAGCAGATCCTGGCCTACATCCGCGAGTGGGTGCCCGAGCCGGGCAAGGCCCCGCTGGCCGGCAACTCCGTCGGCACCGACAAGTCGTTCCTCGACCTGCACATGCCCGAGCTGGTGGAGTACCTGCACTACCGGATCATCGACGTGTCGTCGATCAAGGAGCTCTCGCGCCGCTGGTACCCGCGCGTCTATTTCGCCTCCCCCAAGAAGGACGGCGGGCACCGCGCGCTGGCCGACATCCTGGAGTCGATCGACGAGCTGCGCTACTACCGCGAGGTCCTCTTCCCCGCGCAGCCCGGCCCCGACACGGCGACCGCTCGCGCCGCCGCGGCGAGCGTCGCCGAGACGTCCGTCACGAAGCAGCTCGCTCCGTAGATTTGAGTTCGGTTCGTGGCCGCTGACCATGTATGCTTTTCGACGGTCGCCGGTCCACGATCGGCGAACATGGTGGGCGTAGCTCAGCTGGTAGAGCATCGCGTTGTGGTCGCGAGGGCCGCGGGTTCAAGTCCCGTCGCTCACCCCATGTACAAGAGGGCCCCTCGCTCAGGCGAGGGGCCCTCTTGCGTTGCCCGACGGCGGGAGCGCCGGGCTCAGCCCAGCAGCTTCACCACCGCGTCGGCGAGCTTGCCCTCGACGCCCGTGCCGTACTTCATCCAGAGCGACGGCTCCGTGAGCTCCAGCTCGATGACCATCGGCACGCCGTCGTCGCCCGAGACGAGGTCCACGCGGGCGTAGGTGAGGTCCGAGCCGGTGGCCGCCCGTGCGACGTCGAGCGCCCGCCGGGCCACCTCGATCTGGTCGGGCGTGGCCTCGAACGACGCCATCTCCTCCCGCGCGTACAGCTCGCCCGAGTCCTCGGCCGGCCCGGTGAGCAGCGCGTTCTTCCGGACGGCGTGGGTGAGCTCGCCGTCGATGAAGACGAGGCAGGTCTCGCCCGTGGTGTCCACGGAGGTGACGTAGGGCTGGATCATGACCCAGCGGCCGTCGTCGAGCAGGCGGGTGGCGTGCGCGATCGCCTTGCCGCGCGACTGCGCGGACACCGGCTGGTAGCGGCCCGTGTTCTGCGCGCCGGCGCTGACGACGGGCTTGACCACGAAGTCGCCGAACGCGGGCATGCGCGTGTGCACGGCGCGCTTGGACAGGTGCCGCTGCGGGTCCAGCCAGATCGTCGGGATCACCGGCACACCCGCGGCCTCGAGCTCGCGCAGGTACCGCTTGTCGGTGTTCCACTCGATGACGTCGGCGCCGTTGGCCACCTTGGGCAGCGAGCGCGCCCACGCGAGGAACTCGTCGTGGCGGGGCGAGTAGTCCCAGGTGGAGCGGACCAGCACGAGGTCGTAGGACTGCCAGTCAACGGCCGGGCTGTCCCACACGGCGGGTTCGGCCGTCACGCCACGCTCGGCGAGCGCGGCGATCAGCGGCACGTCGTCCTTGTCGAGGTCGGGCAGCTGGGAACAGGTCGCAAGGGCTACGCGTGCGTTGGTCACGCCCCGAGACTATCGGGGCTGGTTCCCGGGGTCCCGGTCTGGGCGCAGGTCAGGACGCGGCGTCGGTCACAGCGGCCTCTTCGGCGTCCGCGGTCGAACCGGCCGCGTCGGGTCCGTCCCAGGCCGCGTCCGACGCCGTCCCCGCCGCCGCGTCCGCCGCCCGGCGCAGCGCCCCGAGGATCCCGTCCGCGGTCAGCGAGCCGACGAGCTCGCCCGACTCCCCCACCACGGGCACGCGCCCCATGGCCGACGCCGGCAGCGCGGCCACCGCCTCGAACGCGTCGGTCAGACGCGCGCCCAGCCGGACGGGCGCGGGGGCGGGCTCGACGATCCGGTCCACGCCCTCCAGGTCGGCCGTCTGCAGCCGAGCGAGCGAGAGCATGCGCGAGGCCGCGCCGTCGCCGATGAAGTCGCGCACCCGCTCCGACGCCGGGTGGGCCAGCACCGCGAGCGGGCTCGCCACCTGCTCCAGCTTGCCGCCGCGGGACAGGACGGCGATCCGGTCGCCCAGCCGCGCCGCCTCGTCGATGTCGTGGGTCACGAGGATCACCGTGGTGCCGGTCTCCTGCTGGATCCGCTGGAACTCGGTCTGCAGGTGGCGGCGGAACTCCGGGTCGACGGCACCGAACGGCTCGTCCATCAGCAGCACCGGCGGGTCGGTCGCGAGCGCCCGGGCCACGCCGATGCGCTGGCGCTCACCGCCGGACAGCTCGTGCGGGTACCGCTTCGCGTACGTGGCCGCGGGCAGGCCCACGAGGTCCAGGAGCTCGGCCACGCGGGCCCGGGTGCGGCGCCGGTCCCAGCCGAGCAGTCCGGGCACGGTGGCGATGTTCGCCTCGACGGTGCGGTGCGGGAAGAGCCCCACGTTCTGGATCACGTAGCCGATGCGGCGGCGCAGGGCCACGGGGTCGGTGGTGGTCACGTCCTCGCCGTCGAGCAGGATCCGGCCCGACGTCGGCTCCACCAGCCGGTTGACCATGCGCAGCGTGGTCGACTTGCCGCAGCCCGACGGCCCCACCAGCGCGAGCACCTCGTGCTCGCGCACGGAGAGGCTCAGCCCTTCGACGGCGACGGTGCCGTTGCCGAAGGTCTTGCGGACGGTGTCCAGCTCGATCACGGTGCGTGAGGCCATGTGCTCGAACCTACCGGGTGAAGAGCACGATAGGTTTCAAGCATGCCCGGCAACCCGTGGTTCTCCTGGTCGTACGTGGTCGACAACGCGCCCCTGATCTGGCAGCGCACCGTCGAGCACGCCGGCCTGACGATCGAGGCCGTCGCGATCTCGGCGGCCATCGCCATCCCGCTCGGCGCGCTGATCTCCCGGTCCCGGTGGCTGGCCGGACCGGTGCTCGGCACCGCGGCCGTGCTGTACACCGTGCCGTCCCTGGCGCTGTTCGCGATCCTCGCCCCGCTGCTCGGCATCGGCCGCACGCCCGTGCTGGTGGGCCTGGTGGTCTACGCGCTGCTCATCATCCTGCGCAACACCGTGGCCGGGCTGTCCACCGTGGACCCCGCCGTCACCGACGCCGCCCGCGGCCTCGGCTACGGGCCGGGGCGCCTGCTGGTCCAGGTGGCGATGCCGAGCGCCATGCCGAGCATCATCGCCGGGCTGCGGCTCGCCACGGTGTCCACCGTCGCGCTGGTGACCGTGGGCGTCGTGGTCGGGTACGGCGGGCTCGGCCAGCTCATGTTCCAGGGCTTCCGCAACAACTTCTACCGGGCCGAGATCATGACGGCCACGCTCGCGACGATCCTGCTGGCCCTCGTGCTCGACCTCGCCCTCTGGGCCGTCGGCCGAGCCCTGACCCCCTGGCTGCGCGGGAGGACCGCATGACCGCCCCCACCGGCGTCGTCCAGGAGGCGATCGTCTGGCTCAACGACCCCCTGACCTGGACCGAGCCGGGCGGCATCCTCGAGCTCACGGGCGAGCACCTGGTCATGACGGTGATCGCCGTGGCCGTCGCCGCCGCCCTCGCCATCCCGGCCGGCGCCTGGCTGGGCCACAGCGGCCGGGGCGCGGGCACGGTCGTCTGGCTGACCAACGCCTCCCGGGCGCTGCCGACCCTCGGCATCATCCTGCTCCTCGCCGCGGGCGGCCTGTTCGGCAACACCGCCACCGTCATCGCCGCCGCCTTCTTCGCGGTGCCGGTGCTGCTGGTCAACACCTACGAGGGCGTGCGCGGCGCCGACCCCGACGCCAAGGACGCCGCCCGCGGCATGGGCATGAGCAACGGGCGCATCCTGCTGCAGGTCGAGCTGCCGCTCGCCACCACGCTCGTCGCCGCGGGCCTGCGCGTCACGATCGTGCAGGTCGTGGCGACGATCCCGCTCGCGGCCCTCGCCGGAGGCGGTGGTCTGGGCCAGATCATCGCGCTCGGGATGGGCACGCAACGGTACGGCGAGGTGCTCGCGGGCGGCGTGGTGGTCGCCGGGCTCTGCCTGCTGATCGACGCCGTGCTCGCCGTCGGGCAGCGCATCGCGACCCCGGCCCCGCTCCGGGTCCGCGCTGCCTAGCAGGGCATCTCTCCGGGAATAACTCCCCGGGGTGCCCGACCAAATGTAACGACATTCTCACGAGGGGGTTTATCCCTTGCCATCGACCGCCGACCGAGGTCGAATGGGACGGATCGAAGCCGTAGAACAGTTGTACGTCACCCACGTTCGGAGACATTCGATGAAGTTCCCCCGTACGCATGTGTCCTTGCCGCGCGCGCTCGGCGCCGCGGCCGCCGTCGTCTCCCTCGCGTTCCTGACCGCCTGTGGTGCACCGGGCTCCTCCGGCGGAGGTGGCGGCAGCACCTCGACCGGCGGCAGCACCCTCGCCGCGTGCGAGGCCGTCCCGGGCGACGAGCTGGTGGTGCTCGAGGACGACCAGCAGCTCCAGACCGTCGACAACATCATCCCGGCGATCAACGCGGCGGCCGTGGAGGGCGACGACACGCTGATCCCGCTGCTCGACTCCGTGTCGGCCGCGCTCGACACCGACACCCTCATCGGCCTGAACAAGGCCGTGGACGTCGACCGCCGCACGTCCGCGGAGGTCGCCGAGGAGTTCGTCGCCGACGCCGGCCTCGACAGCTCCGAGCAGAGCGGCAGCGGCAAGATCGTCGTCGGCGCCGCCGACTTCGCCGAGAGCGCCACGCTCGGCACCATCTACGCGACGGTGCTGAACGCCGCCGGGTACGACGCCGAGGTGACCACCATCGGCAACCGTGAGGCCTACCTCCCCGCACTGGAGGACGGCGAGCAGGTCCAGGTGATCCCCGAGTACGTGGGCACCCTGACCGAGTTCATCAACAAGGACGTCAACGGGGCCGACGCCGAGCCGGTCGCGAGCAGCGACCTCGACGCGACCGTCGAGGGCCTGACCGGGCTGGGCGAGGAGGTCGGGCTCGTGTTCGGCCAGCCGTCTCCCGCGCAGGACCAGAACGCCTTCGCCGTGACCAAGGCCTTCGCCGACGAGAACGGCGTCACGACGCTCAGCGAGCTCGCCGAGACCTGCGGCGGCCTGGTGCTCGGTGGCCCGCCGGAGTGCACGGAGCGCCCGTTCTGCCAGCCGGGCCTCGAGGAGACGTACGGCCTGGAGTTCGCGGAGTTCCGCTCGCTCGACGCCGGCGGCCCGCTGACCAAGTCGGCCCTGCAGCAGGGCGAGGTCACCCTCGGGCTGGTCTTCAGCTCGGACGGCTCGCTGACCCCGACGAGCTGACCCCACCCGGCGGCCCCGCGCGGGCCGCCGCGGCTCACCTTTGAGGCCCGGGTTTCTTCGCTTTGGAACCGTCCAAAGCGAAGAAACCCGGGCCTCAAAGGTGAGTGGACCGAGCCCGAGGTGGATCAGAGGCCGTAGGACTCCAGGAAGCGGAGCCACACCTCGCTGACCGTCGGGTACGCGGGCACCGCGTGCCACAGCCGGTCCAGCGGCACCTCGCCGACGACGGCGATCGTCGCGGCGTGCAGCATCTCGCCGGCGTCCGGCCCCACGAACGTGGCGCCCACCAGGACCCGCCGCTGCGTGTCGACCAGCACCTGGGCCCGGCCCGTGTAGTTCGGGCCGTCCACGCTCGCACCGGACACCCAGGACAGGTCGTACGACACGGCCTCGACCGGGATCCCGGCGGCCCGCGCCTCGCGCTCCGTCGGCCCCACCCAGCCGACCTGCGGGTGGGTGAACACCACCTGGACGCGCGCGCCGTGGTCGGCGGTCGCGGCGTACCGCGACCACGGCTTGCCCTCCTGTCCGACGGCGGGCTCCGGGTCACCACTCGTCGGGGAGCGGTCGCCAGACTCCGTGCCGTAGCGCGCCGCGACCACGTCGCCGACGATGCGGCCCTGGTACTTGCCCTGGTGCGTGGTCGGCGCCCGCCCCGTCACGTCGCCGCACGCGTACAGCCAGCCGCCGGGCACGCCGACCACCTCGAGCGACTCGTTGACCACCAGCGCCCCGCCGCGGCCGAGGCTCGACGCGTCCAGGCCCACGCTCTCCACGTTCAGGTCGGTCGTGCGCGGCACGCGCCCCGTCGCGACCAGGATCTCGGCGGCGGTGATCGTCCCGCCGTCGGACAGGGTGACCGTCACCGGGCCGGCAGGCTCGTTGTCGCTGCCGGTGCCCGGCCGCTCGACCGAGGCGACCCCGAGGCCGGTCCGGACGTCGACGCCGATCGCGCGCAGCGACTCGCCGACCATCTCGCCCGCGAACGGCTCGGCGTTCGACAGCAGGCCGCCCCGGGCCAGCAGTGTCACCCGCGCGCCGAGGTCCGCGTACGCGTTCGCCATCTCGACGCCCACCACCCCGCCGCCGATCACGACCAGCGACTCGGGGATCGCCTCGGCGCCCGTCGCCTCCCGGCTCGACCACGGCGAGGCGGCCGCCAGCCCCGGGGTGTCGGGCAGCACGGGCACGCTGCCGGTCGCGGCGATCACCGCATGCCGGGCCCGCAGGAGCCTCGTCACCGGGACCTCGCCCGTCTCGGCCTCCCCGAGCCCGCCGCCGACGTCGGAGTCGTCCTCGGCGCCGCCTCCGGCCGCGTCGCCGGACCCGGCACCGGCCGACGCCCGCGGCACCGTGACCTCCACCAGCTTCTCGCCGGCCAGGCGGCCGTGCCCGCGCACGAGCGTCATGCCCGCACCCTCGACCCACGAGACCTGCCCGGAGTCGTCCCAGTCGTAGGTGATCTCGTTGCGCCGGGCCAGCACGGCGGCGACGTCGGGCGCCCCTGGGTCTGCCAGGCCGGGTGTGTCGCGCGCGAGGGCGCGCACGGTGCCCGCGCGCAGCAGCACCTTGGACGGCATGCAGGCCCAGTACGAGCACTCACCGCCCACGAGCTCGGACTCGACCAGGGCGACGGACAGGCCGGTGCGGGAGGCGCGGTCCGCCGCGTTCTCGCCCACGGGCCCGCCACCGATCACGATGACGTCGTAGGTGTCGTCCGTCTGCTCGCCGGGTGTCTCGGGTGCGTTGTTCATGTCGCCATCCTGACCGAACCCGCACCACCGGTCTATCGGACGGGGTCGGACGCTCCCGGCGTGTCCCGCACCAGCACGACGGCGGCCGAGAGCTTCTGGCCGAAGACGTCGAGGGCGTCGGCCGCGAGGTCCAGCACCAGCGCGTCCAGGTGCGCGGCGGCCGCCGGGGTCTCCAGGTCGCCCATGTGGCCGTAGACGGTCAGCGTGAGCAGGCCCCAGAGCCGCGCGGAGCACAGGTTCATCGCGTGCAGCAGCCCGAGCGGCACGTCCGGCGGGAACCCCGGGATCCCGCGCATCGCCTCGCGGGCGGCCCGCAGGTGGGGCACGAGCGCGGGCAAGATCTCGTCGTCGGGGATCACGCGGCAGCCGGCCCGCCACCACGCCAGGGCGATCGGTGCGAACACGGCGCCGACCCGGTCCAGGGCCATCAGGGGCGCGTGCCGCGGCGCCCCGGGCGTGTCCTCGCCCGGGAGGGAGATCCGCAGCCGCCCCGACATCAGCAGGTCGTACTCGTTGCGGTGCGCGAGGCACCAGCGGAACAGCGCGTCGACGACGGCGTGGCACTGCGCGCTCGGATCGCCCGCGGGCTGCCGCGCCCTGGCCGTCTCCACGTACGCCAGGAGCTCGTCGACGACGTCCTGGTGGGTGGCGTGCAGCAGGCCGGGGCGGCCGTCGAAGTACCGGTACAGCCCGGGCGCCGCGATCCCGACGTCCTTCGCGACGGCCTGCATCGTGACGCCGTCCGGGCCGTGCTCGTCCAGCAGGCGGCGCGCCGAGCGCAGCGCCTCCGCCAGCAGCTCGCGGCGCAGCCGGGCTCGGCGGCCCGTGCCGCGCTGCGGGGTCGTGCCCGCAACGTCGGCCGGGTGGGCTCCGGCGGGGAGCGGCTCGGGTGCGGCGGGCTCGGAGGCGGCGGGCTCGGCCGCACCGCTCCCGGACCCGGTCTCGAACACGGTCTCGAGGACGGCGGCGGGGCTGGGCGCCAGGCCGAAGAGCGCGAGGTTCCGGGCGTTCAGGTCGTCGAGCAGGGCCGTGATGTAGTCGCGCCGGACCGGGCCGTCGGGCTCGGTGACGTGCCCGTACACCGTCATGCACAGCAGGCCGAAGGTGCGCTGCCAGGCGACGCGGACGGCCGCGACCAGACCCAGCGGCACGTCCCGGGGCGCGTCGGGGAACACGGCGAGCAGCGCGTCGCGGCGGGCGCCCAGGTCCGCCGCGAGCTCCGGGGCGACCGGCTCGTCGAACAGGACGGCGCCGTCGGCCCACTGGGCGACGACCGGCGGGAACGCGAGCGCCGCCACCTCGTAGAACGTGCCGCCACCGGACTCCCCGCCGACCGGTGCGCCGTCCTCGACCAGGCGCAGGCCGGCGCCGAGCAGCAGGTCGAACTCGTGGGGGTGCGCCACGCTCCACGCGAACATCGCGTTCGTCAGCGCCTGCACCTCGGCAGCGCGGTCACCGGCCGGCTGCCGGGCGATCGCCGCGCGGACGTGCGCGACCAGCTCGTCGAGCACGTCCCGGTAGGTCACCCGCAGCAGGTCGGCGCGGCTCGGGAAGTACCGGTAGAGGCCAGGCCCCGCGATCCCGATCTCCCGGCTGACGGCCAGCATCGTCACGCTCTCGAGCCCACCGTCGGCGAGCAGCCGCCGCGCCACGGCGATCGAGCTGCTCAGCAGCTCCTGCCGTCGACGTCGCCGGGGCGTGGTCTCTGCGGTGCTGCTCACGGGGCGCGCTTGATCTCCATGGGGCCGATGGTGACACCCAGTCTCCCACGCCCAGGCCTCACGAGGCATCACCTGGTAGCCGAACGTAGGGTTGGTCGCCCCATCACGCCTCTTGCTGCGACCAACCCTACGTTCGACTCCTCCTCAGCCTGCTGAGCGCAAGCCCCGGAGGGGGGTTAGGCCAGGCCGGCGCGGCGGAGGGCGTCCGCCATCGCGGTGTCCGCCGGGGCCGGGCGGCCGCGGCCGCCCTGTCCGCCTTGACCGCCCTGTCCGCGCTGTCCCTGGCCACGGCCCTGGCCGCCCCGCCCGCGGCCCTCGCCGCCGCCCGGGCGGCCGCCGCGCTGGCCGTCGCCCTGACCGCCGGCACCGCCGGAGCGGGAGCCGCCGGAGGTGCGGCCGCCGGGAGCCGCCCCGACCTCGTCGTCCAGGCGCAGCGTCAGGGAGACCCGCTTGCGCTGCAGGTCGACGTCCATGACCTTTACCTTGACGATGTCGCCCGACTTCACGACCTCGCGCGGGTCGCTGACGAAGTTCTTGGACATGGCCGAGACGTGCACCAGCCCGTCCTGGTGCACGCCGACGTCCACGAACGCGCCGAACGCCGCGACGTTGGTGACCTGACCCTCCAGCACCATGCCGGGCACCAGGTCGCCCAGCGTCTCGACGCCGTCGGCGAAGGACGCCGTGGTGAACGCCGGGCGCGGGTCGCGGCCGGGCTTCTCCAGCTCGGCGAAGATGTCGGTCACCGTCGGCAGTCCGAAGGTCTCGTCGACGAACTGGGTGGGCTTCAGCGTGCGCAGGGCGCCACCGTTGCCGATCAGCGCCTGCACGTCCGCACCCGACGCCGTCACGATGCGCCGCGCCAGCGGGTACGCCTCGGGGTGCACCGACGACGCGTCCAGCGGCTCGTCGCCGCCCGAGACCTTGAGGAAGCCCGCGCACTGCTCGAACGCCTTGGGGCCCAGGCGCGGCACGTTCTTGAGCGCCGCCCGCGACACGTACGGGCCGTTGGCGTCCCGGTGAGCCACGATGTTCTCGGCGAGCGTCGAGGTGATGCCCGAGACGCGCGAGAGCAGCGGCACCGACGCGGTGTTGAGGTCCACGCCCACGCCGTTCACGCAGTCCTCCACCACGGCGTCCAGCGACCGCGACAGCTTGGTCTCGGTGATGTCGTGCTGGTACTGGCCCACGCCGATCGACTTGGGGTCGATCTTCACGAGCTCGGCGAGCGGGTCCTGCAAGCGGCGCGCGATCGAGACGGCGCCACGGATGGACACGTCCAGGTCGGGCAGCTCCGCGCTGGCGTAGGCGGACGCCGAGTACACGGACGCGCCCGCCTCGGACACGACCGCCTTGGTCAGGCCGAGCTCCGGCACCTTCTTCATGAGGTCGGCGGCCAGCCGCTCGGTCTCGCGCGAGGCCGTGCCGTTGCCGATCGCCACCAGGTCCACCTTGTGCTTCTGGGCCAGGCGGGCCAGCACGGCCAGCGACTCGTCCCAGCGGTTGGCGGGCTGGTGCGGGTAGATCGTCGCGTGCTCCACGACCTTGCCCGTGGCGTCCACGACGGCGACCTTGACGCCCGTGCGCAGGCCCGGGTCGAGACCCATCGTGGCCCGCGTGCCGGCGGGCGCGGCGAGCAGGAGGTCGCGCAGGTTGGCGGCGAACACGCGCACGGCCTCGTCCTCCGCCTCGGAGCGCAGCCGCAGCCGCACGTCGATGCCGAGGTGCACCAGGATCTTGGTGCGCCAGGCCCAGCGGACGGTGTCGCCCAGCCAGCGGTCGGCCGGGCGGCCCTGGTTGGCGATGTCGAACTGGTGGGCGATCGTGGCCTCGTACGACGTCGGCACGCCGGGCTCGATGCCCTCCTCCGGCTCGATCGTCAGGTCCAGCACGTCCTCCTTCTCGCCCCGGAAGAGGGCGAGCACGCGGTGGGACGGCAGGCTGGACAGGGCCTCGGCGAACTCGAAGTAGTCCGAGAACTTCGCGCCCTTGTCCTGCGCCCCGTCGCGGACGGCGGACAGCATGCGCCCGCGCTTCCACAGCCGCTCGCGCAGGGTACCGATCAGGTCGGCGTCCTCCCCCATCCGCTCCACCAGGATCGCCCGCGCGCCGTCGAGGGCCGCTGCCGGGTCGGCGACGCCCTTGTCGGCGTCGACGTACGGGCCGGCGGCCTCCGTCGGATCGAGCGACGGGTCGCCGAGCAGCGCCTCGGCGAGCGGCTCCAGCCCGGCCTCGCGCGCGATCTGCGCCTTGGTGCGCCGCTTGGGCTTGTACGGGAGGTAGATGTCCTCCAGACGCGACTTGGTCTCCGCCGCCAGGATCTGGGCCCGCAGCTCGTCCGTGAGCTTGCCCTGCTCCTGCACCGACGCCAGGATCGCCGCGCGCCGCTCCTCGAGCTCGCGCAGGTACCGCAGCCGCTCCTCGAGGGTGCGCAGCTGCGCGTCGTCGAGGGTGCCCGTCACCTCCTTGCGGTAGCGGGCGATGAACGGCACGGTCGCGCCGCCGTCGAGCAGGTCGACCGCCGCGGTCACCTGCCCCTCCCGAACGCCCAGCTCCTCGGCGATGCGCTGGTTGATGCTTGCCAACGTCCACTACCTCACTTCAGGGGGTCGAACCCACCGGGATGGTCGGGACAGATTGTGCCCGGCGCCACTGACATCTGTCGCATCCGCCCAGGCGTGGTGCAAGACCGGAACGCGCCACGACACATCAGGAGCAGGACCCGCCCGTCAACACGAGGCCACCGACCTGGAGGAAACCGTGCAGCGTCGCGACTCAGCCGCGCATCCCGCCACATGCCGTCGCGGGCGGCGCGCCCGTCGCCGTGCGACGACGTGGACGGCCGTCGGCACAGCCGGCGTCCTCGCCCTCGCCGCCTGCGGGCCCGCGGCGGACGAGGGCCTGGAGCGGTCGGACGTGGCACGGGTCGCCGTGACGGTCGCCGAGGCCCCCGCGAGCGCCGACGCCGTCGCCGCGACCGAGTCGCTGGGCGTGCTCGCGCTGCGCGCGACGGCCGAGCCGGACGACAACGCCCTGGTCTCCCCCGCGTCCCTCACCTTCGCGCTGGCGCTGCTCGCCGAGGGTGCGCGCGGCGAGGCCGCGGCGGCCCTGGACGCCGCGCTCGGCGCCTCGGGCGCGGATCGCACCGCGGCCTACAACGCCCTGGCGGCCGAGCTCGCCAGGTACGACGGCGACCCCGGCGTCGCGCAGGACGACGAGCTCCCCGACCGCCCGGTGCTGCACCTCGCGAACCAGGCCGTGCTGGACGACCAGCTCGTCGTGGAGCAGGACTACCTGGACGCGCTCGCGTCCGCGTTCGATGCCGGCGTGCAGCGCACCGACCTGGGCACCGGCGAGGGCAAGAAGGTCCTGGACGCCTGGGTGGACCACCACACGGGCGGCCTGATCGAGGAGTCGGCGATCGAGCCCGACCCGATGCTGCGCCTGGTGCTGCAGAACGCGATCCTGCTCGCGGCCCGCTGGGACACGCCGTTCGCGGAGCATGCCACCCGGGACGAGGACTTCACCGGCCCCGCCGGCACCGAGCCCGTCGAGATGCTGCACGGCACCGAGTCCTGGGGGTACGCCGAGCACGACGGCTGGGCCGCCGTCCGCCTCCCCTACGGCGAGGCGTTCCACGCCGACGTGGTCCTGCCGCCGGAGGGCACCGACCCGGCGGACGTCGCGCCCGGGACGCTGACCGCCCTCACCACCGCCCTCGACGACGCGGCGCCCCAGCCGGTAGAGCTCGCCATGCCCACCCTGGAGCTCGAACCGCCGACGCTCGACCTGGCCCCTGCCCTGGACCAGGCGGGGCTCGGCGGGCTGTACGACGGTCCGGATCTCTCGGGAATCAGCACCACGGAACGGCTCCGGGTGAGCCAGGTGATGCAGCAGGCCTACCTCAGCCTGGACGAGGAGGGCACGGTCGCGGCCGCCGTCACCGAGATCGGCGCCGTGGCGACCAGCGGAGCAACCGGCGAACCCGCGGTCCGCATGACGGTCGACCGCCCCTACCTGCTCCGGATCGCCCACACCGAGACGCACCTTCCCCTGTTCCTGGCCGCGGTGCGCAACCCGCAGCACTGAGCCGGGCCACGCGCGCCCAGCGCGACGGCGTCGACCATTGACCCGGGCATCCAGCGCCAGTAGCGTGCCCACGCAAACGGGAGAAACCGCACTTACTGCGACCTGATCCCCTGAGCACGAGGAGGTGCTTGATGGCACTGTCGTTCCTCGACCGGGAGCACACGGTGGCAAAGCCCGGCTACAGCAGGTGGCTCATCCCGCCGGCCGCGCTCGCCATCCACCTGTGCATCGGCCAGGCCTACGCCACCAGCGTCTACAAGAGCGCGCTGGTCGCCCACTTCGAGACCAGCCTCACCGCGATCGGCGTCATCTTCTCCATCGCCATCGTCATGCTCGGCCTCTCGGCCGCGGTGCTGGGCACCTGGGTGGAGCGCGCCGGCCCCCGCGCCGCCATGTTCGCCTCGGCCTGCTTCTGGGCGTCCGGGTTTCTCGTCGGGGCGCTCGGCATCGCGACGTCGCAGCTCTGGCTGGTCTACCTCGGGTACGGGTTCATCGGCGGCATCGGGCTCGGCATCGGTTACATCTCGCCGGTGTCCACGCTGATCAAGTGGTTCCCCGACCGGCCGGGCCTGGCCACGGGCATGGCGATCATGGGGTTCGGCGGCGGCGCGCTCATCGCCTCGCCGCTGTCCCGCCAGCTCATGGCCGCCTACGACAGCGGCTACGACCCCACCGACCCCACCTCGGTGGCGTCGGGCAGCGCGGTCACCGCGCTCTTCGTGACCCTGGGCATCGTGTACTTCCTGGTGATGATGCTGGGCGTGTTCACGGTGAAGGTCCCGCCGCCCGGCTGGACGCCCGCCGGGTTCGACGCCGCCGCGGTCGCCGCCAAGCCGATGGTCTCGACCGCGAACGTCTCCGCGGCGAACGCGATCAGGACCCCGCAGTTCTGGTTCCTGTGGACCGTGCTGTTCTGCAACGTGACGGCCGGCATCGGCATCCTGGAGCAGGCCGCGCCCATGATCCAGGACTTCTTCCGGGTGGACGGCGTCTCGTCCGTCGCGCCGGCGACGGCGGCCGGGTTCGTGGCGTTCCTGTCCCTGTTCAACATGGCCGGCCGCTTCGTGTGGTCCTCCACGTCGGACTACATCGGCCGCAAGCCCATCTACGTCATGTACCTCGGCGTCGGGATGATCCTGTACGTGCTCCTGGCCACCGTCGGCCACACGTCCACGGTGATCTTCGTGCTGGTGGCGGCCGTGATCCTGTCGTTCTACGGCGGCGGCTTCGCCACCGTCCCCGCGTACCTGCGCGACCTGTTCGGCACCTTCCAGGTGGGCGCGATCCACGGCCGGCTGCTCACCGCGTGGTCGGCCGCCGGCATCGCCGGCCCGCTGATCATCAACGGGTTCCTCGACGCCCAGGGCACGCCCGGCGAGCTGGTCGCCGCGGACTACCGGCCCGCGCTGTTCACCATGGTGGCCGTGCTCGCGGTCGGCTTCGTGGCCAACGCCCTGGTACGGCCCGTCGCGGCGCGGTTCCACGAGCGGCCGGGCCGGGTAGACGAGTTCATCGAAGGGAAGGTGTGACCATGGTCGAGCAGACCCAGGAGCGCACGCCGGAGCAGCCGCCGAACCAGGTCCCGCGGCTGGTCCTCACCTGGCTCGTGGTGACCGTCCCGCTGGCCTACGGGCTGTTCCAGACGGTCCGGAGCGTCATCCCGCTGTTCACGGGGTGAGGTGCCGGGGGCGGGCCGGCTCAGCGCAGCCGGTCCGCCCGCGTGTAGACGTTCATCGAGTCGCCGCGCACGAAGCCCAGCAGGGTCAGGCCGCACTCCTCGGCCAGGTCCACGGCGAGGGTCGACGGCGCGGAGATCGCGGACAGCACCGGGATCCCGGCCCGCGCGGCCTTCTGCACCAGCTCGAACGACGCCCGCCCGCTGACCTGGAGCACCGTCCCGGCAGCGGGCAGGGCGCCGTCGCGCAGGGCGGCCCCCACCACCTTGTCGACGGCGTTGTGCCGGCCCACGTCCTCGCGCACGTACAGCGGCTCGCCGTCGGCGGTGAACAGGCCCGCGGCGTGCAGGCCGCCGGTGCGGTCGAAGGCCCGCTGGCGCTCGCGCAGCAGGTCCGGCAGGGCGGCGATCACGCCGGTCCCGACCGTGACGGCGTCGCGCGCGACGGGCCAGCGCAGCGCGGCCCGCACCTCCACCACGGTGTCCGACCCGCACACCCCGCACGCGCTCGTCGTCGCGAACGCCCGTTGGCGCGGGGGCTCGACGCCGGGCGCGAGCGCCACCTCGACGGTGTTGTCCTCGTCGGGGCACAGGCGCATCCCCGCAATGTCCTCGCGGGCCGTGACGGCGCCCTCCGAGACCAGCCAGCCGGCGACGAGGTCGAAGTCGTCGCCCGGGGTCCGCATCGTGACGGTGAGGGTGCTCCCGGCAGGTCGGGCGCCCGGCAGGACGCCGTCCGGCAGCACGCCGCCCACGGGGACGACGCCGCCGGCCGGGACCGCGCCGAGCGGCCGTGCCCTGCTGACGAGATCGCCGGGCCCGACCAGCCGGACCATGAGCGGTTCCTCGACGGCGAGCGTGTCCGGGCGCGCCGCGCGGGCGCCCTCGCGGACGCGGACCACGCGGCGTCGGTCGGTGACGACTCCCATACGGCCAGTCTCGCACCTTCGCCACACACTTTCGTGACCGATATGTCCGGCCCGGCGACGTCAGGCCGGTGTCGTCAGGTCGTCGGCGTCAGCCCGAGCTGGTCGAGGAGGTCAAGCTGGTCGAAGTAGAAGTCGTGCCGGACGATCTTCCCGTCGGAGACCGTGGCGATGTCGACGCTGCGCATACGGATCCGCTTGCCGGTCGGCGGAACGCTCTGCCCGTCGGGCAGCTTCATCGGACTGGTGTGGGTTCCGCTGAGCTCGCCCTGATCGATGGCGGACTCGTCCGTCTCCAGCTCCCGCTCGGAGCGATAGTCCCGGTCCGAGAACGCGCTGACGAAGTCTTGGTTCCACTGGATGAAGGCGTCGATGCCGTGCAGTGTCCCGGCGTCCGGCGTGGTGACCACGACGTCCGTGTCGTAGACCTCCCGCAACGCGTCGAGGTCTCCGGCGACCAATGCTCCGGTGAACCTGCTCATCAACTCACGTGCCTGTCCCATGGTGTGCCTCCCGAGGAACAAATGGGGCAACCGGATGGCCCAGGACAGGCCGTCCGGAGTTGATCCCAGTCAACCGCCGCTCGGACGTGGGCGCCATCCCACCCATGGTCGGCAGGTGTTGATCGCGCTCTCCCGGCCCAGGTGGAACCGGCGTAGGGTCGACATCGTGACCGACGTGAGCGACGTGGCCCGCACCGACGCCCCCGAGAAGACCCTGCGCATCGGGCCGCCCAAGACGGCGGCCGCTGGCGTGCCCGGGGTGGTCCACGGCCTGGCCCACGTGTTCGAGGAGGCCGGCGTGGGGCGCGGGTTGCGCACGCTGCCCCTGATCAACCAGCAGCGCGGCTTCGACTGCCCCGGCTGCGCGTGGCCGGAGCCCGGCAAGCCGCACCTCGCCGAGTTCTGCGAGAACGGCGCCAAGGCGGTGGCCGAGGAGGCCACCCGCAAACGCGCGGACGCCGCGTTCTTCGCCGAGCACGCGATCTCGGAGCTCGCGACGTGGACCGACCACCGGCTGGGCAAGTCGGGGCGGATCACCGAGCCGATGCTGCGCGAGGAGGGCGCCGACCACTACCGGCCGGTGTCCTGGGACGAGGCCCTCGACCTGGTCGCCGGCGAGCTGCGCGGCCTGGACACCCCCGACCAGGCGGCGTTCTACACGTCCGGCCGCACCAGCAATGAGGCGGCGTTCGTCTACCAGCTGCTCGCGCGCAAGCTCGGCACGAACAACCTGCCCGACTGCTCGAACATGTGCCACGAGTCGTCCGGCACCGCCCTGGTCGAGACGCTGGGCATCGGCAAGGGCAGCGTGTCCCTGGAGGACATCACCGACCACGCCGACCTGATCGTCGTCGTCGGCCAGAATCCCGGGACCAACCACCCGCGCATGCTCACCGCGCTGGAGGAGGCCAAGGACCGGGGCGCCCGGATCGTGGCAATCAACCCGCTGCCCGAGGCGGGGCTGCAGACGTTCAAGAACCCGCAGCGCGTGCGGGGCGTCGTGGGGCGGGGCACCAAGCTCGCCGACCGGTTCCTCCAGGTCCGCCTCGCCGGCGACCTGGCCCTGTTCCAGGCGGTGAACCGCCTGCTGGTCGAGGCCGACGACGACGCCCGGACCGCCGGGCACGCCCCTGTGCTGGACCACGAGTTCATCGCCGAGCACACCTCGGGCTTCCCGGAGGCGGTGGCCGCCTGGCGCGCCGTCGACCAGGCCGACGTCGAGCGAGCCACGGGCCTGGACTGGGCGGAGATCGAGGCGTTCGTCGACGACGTGAAGGCCGCCGACCGCATCATCGTCTGCTGGGCGATGGGCCTGACCCAGCACAAACAGGCCGTGGCGACCATCCGCGAGGTGGTCAGCTTCCTGCTGCTGCGCGGCAACGTCGGCCGCCCGGGCGCGGGCGCCTGCCCCGTCCGCGGCCACAGCAACGTGCAGGGCGACCGCACCATGGGCATCTGGGAGCGGCCCACCGAGCCCTTCCTGGACGCGCTGGCCACGGAGTTCGGCTTCGAGCCGCCGCGCGCCCACGGGTACGACGTCGTCGACACGGTCCGGGCCCTGCGCGACGGGCACCTCAGGGTCTTCATGGCGGTGGGCGGCAACTTCGCCGCGGCCACCCCGGACAGCGCGGTCACCGAGGCCGCGCTGCGCGAGGTGCCGCTCACGGTGCACGTGTCGACCAAGCTGAACCGCTCGCACGTGCTGCCCGGCAGGCGGTCGCTGGTGCTGCCGTGCCTCGGCCGCACCGAGCGGGACACGACGGGTGGGCGCGAGCAGGTGGTCACCGTCGAGGACTCCATGAGCGTGGTGCACGCGTCGCGCGGTCGGCTGGCCCCGGTCTCGGACGCCCTGCGCAGCGAGACCGCGATCCTCTGCGACCTGGCCCGGCGCGTGCTCGGCCCGGCGGATCCGACGCCGTGGGAGGAGTTCGCGGCCGACTACTCCCGGATCCGCGACTCGATCTCCCGCGTGGTCCCGGGCTTCGAGGACTTCGACCGGCGGGTCGCCGAGCCCGGCGGGTTCGTGCTGCCCCACCCGCCGCGCGACGCCCGGCTGTTCCCGACGACGACGGGCAAGGCCAACTTCACGGTCAACGAGCTCGAGATCGTCCAGGTGCCGGAGGGTCGCCTGCTGTTGCAGACCGTCCGCTCCCACGACCAGTTCAACACCACGGTCTACGGCCTCGACGACCGGTACCGCGGCGTGAAGAACGGGCGGCGCGTCGTGTTCGTGCACCCGGACGACCTGGCCTCCGGCGGTCTGGCCGACGGCGACACGGTGAACCTGGTCAGCGAGTGGCCCGGGCCGGGCGGCGGGACCGACGAGCGCCGGGCCGAGGGCTTCCGCGCCATCTCGTTCCCGACGGCGCGCGGCTGCGCCGCGGCGTACTTCCCGGAGACGAACGTGCTGGTCCCCCTGGACCACACGGCGGACCAGAGCAACACCCCGGCCTCGAAGTCGGTGGTGATCCGCCTGGAGCCCGCCAACGGCTGACGCCGGGTCCCACACCGGACCCAACCTCCCGCCAGGCCCGTGCGTAGGGTTCGTATGACCATGCACAACAAGACCGCCGACGACGACCGCGTCCGGGTGCGCGTCGCTCCGCGCCGGGACAGACATCCTGACGACGAGTTCACCGACTTCGTCCGGGCGAACCACGCCTACCTGTACCGCACCGCGCTCCTGCTGTCCGGCGTGCCCCACGTGGCCGAGGAGCTCGTCCAGGCCACGTACGAGCGGGTCTACCGGTCCTGGGCAACGGTCCGGCCGGAGACGGCCCGCGCCTTCGCGCGCAAGGTCCTGATGAACCACCGCGTCTCCGCGTGGCGCCGCGGGTCGCGCGAGGTGCTCACGGGCGACGAGTCGCTGCCCGTCCCGCCGTTCCAGGACCAGACCCCTGCGGTACTCGTGCGCGACGAGCTCGTCCGGGCGCTGCAGCAACTTCCCCGCAACGAGCGCCGGGTCGTGGTGCTGCGTCATCTGTACGACCTGCCCACCGCGGCAGTCGCCGCCGAGCTCGGGATCGCCGAGGGCACTGTGAAGGCAGCCACGTCCAGAGGTTTGGCCCGGTTGCGTGACCTGCTGGACGCCACCGCGGCACGCAGCGTCGACACCATCACCGTCGCGCCTTTCGACGAGGAGGCCGTGCTGTCCAGCAGCAGGGCCGCGGCCCGCCGCCACGCTGTCGGCCGCGCCGCAGCGGTCTCCGCCGCCGCCCTGCTGGTGGTGGTCCTCGCCCTGGGCGCAGCGGCCTGGTGGCCGACGTCAGCCCGGGTACTGCCCGGTGCCGACATGCTGCGCTCGTGGATCGGCCTCGACCCGGTGGCGGAGGCCGACCGGTCCGGTACGACGGACGAGCTGCCGCCCGGGGCGATCGCGCGGTGCGCACCCGCGGAGCCCGCGGTCGTCGGCCCGGTGGACGAGTGGTCGTTCGTCACGAACGGGGCCGTCCTGGCAGGTGTGGTCCAGGTGCCCGAGGTGTCACCCGGGGCAGACCGGCTCCCCGGCGCATGCCGGCTCACCGCCGAGGATGCCACGGTCGTGCACGCGCCGACGAGCGACCCGGCGGGCTACACGCCCGCGCAGGCCTGGGGAGCCTTCGAGGAGACCGGCGTGTTCTGGCAGATCGACTGGCCCGGCCTCGTCCCGAACGGGCCGGCCGGCGAAGAGGCGGGGTTCGTCCGCACCGAGCCGGGAGGTGCGAGCCTTCTCCTGTACGGGGAGGACGTCGCCCCCGACCAGCACACCCTCATCGCGACCGCCGCCCGCCGGGGCGTGCTGGCGTACGCCGTGCGGGACGAGAACGACGACGTGCTCAGCATCGCGACGATCTCCGCCGACGGCGGCAGGGAGCACGTCGCCGATTCGCCCGGCCGGCTCGGACGGGTGTGGCTGACGGACGACCGGGTCGTCTGGCAGGACGAGCAGGGCGCGGTCCGGCTCGCTCCGCTGGACGGGTCCGGGACGCCTACCGTCCTGACCGACGGGGCGGACGCCGTCGCCACGAACGCCGAGGAGATCCTCACCGCGACACCCGACGGATCGGAGGACCCGAACTGGCTCACGATCACGTCCCACCGGGTGGGCGGCACGAGCGCCGCCGTCGCGAGGCTCGCCGTCGCCTCCCCGATCGAGGGATCCGTCGGACGGGTAGGTTGCCTCGCCGGCTCCGCGGAGATCCTCGTCTGGTGCATGGGCGGCGAGACCGGCCAGGCGAACGCTGACACGGCCGGAGGGTTCCTCGGGTCGGATACCGCCACCGGGACAGCCACCGAGCTGTACGTGATGGACCGTCGGACCGGGTCCACGACCGTGGTCCGCGGCCAGGCGGGCTGGGCCGAGGCGCCGGTCGTCGTCGGGCGGACCGTCCTGGTCGGCTCGGCCCTGATCGGCGGGGCCGCCAACGTCCTCCGGACGGCACCCGACGGGACCATCCGCCTCACCCCGCTGAGCCACCCCGAGGAGAGCCTCCTCGGCCTGGGGAACGACGGTGTGCAGCTGGCCGTCCCCCGCCCCTGACAGGCCCTACCGGCCGTCGGATCGTAGATGCTGGGCGGCCGGTGACCGGGTCCACGGGAACGACGGCGGCCGGGGTACCCCGGCCGTCGTCGGACTGCTGCACGCCGGGCGTGTCAGGGACGGGTCAGTGCGCGACCGCCTTCTCGGCGCCCGCGCCCGTGAGGGAGCGGACCTCCATCTCGGCGTACTTCTCCGGGTGCGACCGCTCCTTGCTCAGGTAGGTGCCGACGATGCCGAGCACGAACGCGAGCGGGATGGTCACGATGCCGGGGTTGTCGAGCGGGAACCAGTGGAAGTCGATGGCCGGGTTGCTGATCATCGACTTGCTGAGCCCGGTGACGGGGTCCGCGGGCTTCCCCGAGACCACCGGGGAGAAGACGATCAGCACGACCGTCGAGATGAGGCCGCCGTAGATGCTCCACAGCGCGCCCGACGTGTTGAACCGCTTCCAGAACAACGAGTAGATGATCGTCGGCAGGCCCGCTGAACCCACTCCATCGAGTGCTGGCGAGACGGGTCAGGGAGTGAGGCGGAAGACCGGCCAGGCCAGCTCCGTGCGCCAGGCGGCGGGGTCCGCCGTGTCGGCCGGGGTGACCAGGTACGTCTCGTGCACGGGGCCGTCGACGGCGAGGGCGTGGTCGACGACCCAGGCGCCGAGCCGCCCGTAGGTGACGTCGATGTCGTCGTGCGGGCCGTGGTGGACGACGGTCGCGAGCTCCGCGGCGGGCAGCTCCACGGGCCGCACCCGGCCGCGCTCCGGCGGGTCAACGACGGGCCGGTGGACCAGGACCGAACCCCGGCCGTCGCGGAACAGCTCGTTGGCATACTGCCCGCCCGGCGGCCCGAGCCGCTCGTGGCCCGCGACGGCGGCGTCCAGCTCGGCCATGGCGTCGGCGTACCAGGTCAGCACCTCGTCGTGCGCGACGACGCCCGTGATCGCCGCGACCAGGCGGGCCGGCTCCGCGCGCAGCACCACCTCAGGCGGCTGCGCCGGGCTGAGCAGCTGCCGCAGCGAGGCGACGGCGGTGCGCGTCCGGTCCAGCTCCGCCTCCAGCCGGCGCAGGTGCCCGGCGACCAGCTCGGCCCGCGCGTCGGCGTCCGACGTGGCGAGGATCTGCCGCACCTCGGCCAGCGGCACGTCCAGCTCGCGCAGCCGGTGGATCACCTGGGCCGGCGGGATCTGCGCGGCCGTGTAGTAGCGGTAGCCGCTGAAGGGGTCGACCCGGTCGGGCTCGAGCAGACCGGAGTCGTGGTAGCGGCGCAGCGTCCGCACGCTCAGGTGGGTGAGCTCGGCGAACTCGCCGATGGTCAGGCCTCGGGTCACGGCACCACTGTGCACCCTCCCCCGGCGGGAGGCTCGACCGGTCGCGGAGGGCCTTGACCCTCTCCCTGCGGGAGACCCCAGCCTGGGGACATGCTCACCCCAGAGAACAACGGTTCCCTCAGCGACCGCCTCGACGGCCGGCGAGCCCTGGTGACCGGTGCCAGCAAGGGCACGGGCGCCGCGGTCGCCAAGCGGCTGCGCGCGGCGGGCGCGACGGTGCTGGGCGTGGCCCGCACCGCACCCGACCCGCACCCCGGTCCACCGGGCTTCGTCGCGGCCGACCTCACGGCACCGGATGGTGCCGCCCGGGTCGCCGAGCACGTCGCGGAGCACCTCGGCGGCGTCGACGTCCTGGTCCACACGCTCGGCGGGTCGCACTCGCCGTCGGGCGGCTTCGCGGCGATGACGGACGACCACTGGGCCGACGAGCTCGCCCTGAACCTGCTCGCCGCGGTGCGCCTGGACCGCGCCCTGCTGCCCGGCATGATCGCCGCCGGCAGGGGCGCGGTGGTGCACGTCTCCTCGATCCAGCGCCGGCTGCCGCTGCACACCGCCACGCTCGGCTACGCGGCGGCCAAGGCCGCCCTGACGACGTACAGCAAGGGGCTGGCCGTCGAGGCCGCCCCGCACGGTGTCCGGGTCAACGTCGTCTCGCCCGGCTTCATCCGCACGTCGAGCGCCGAGGCACTGGTCGAGCGCCTGTCCGCCGGGCAGGGCATCAGCCGCGAGGCGGCGCTGGAGCAGCTCATGGACTCGCTCGGCGGCATCCCGCTCGGGCGACCGAGCGAGCCCGAGGAGGTGGCCGAGCTCGTCGCGTTCCTCGTCAGCGACCGGGCGGCGGCCATCACGGGCGCCGAGCACACGATCGACGGCGGGACCGTCCCGACGGTCGGCTGACGTCGTCCGACAGACCCAGCAACGAAAGGAAGAACCATGAACGCATCCATCACCGGGGGCCTGGCCCTGCCCGCCGTCCTGACCGCGCACCTCGCGGCGCACGAGGCCCGCGACGCCGAGCGGGAGCTGGCCTGCTACGCGGCCGACGCCGTCGTCACCGACGAGGGCCGCACGTACCGCGGGCTGGCGGCGATCCGCGCCTGGCTGTCCCGCGCCGCGAGCGAGTACACCTACACCAGCGAGCTCACCGCCGTCCGGCAGGACGACGACACGCACTGGACCGCCGTGCGGCACCTGGAGGGCGACTTCCCGGGCGGCGTGGTCGACCTGCGCTACCGGTACACCCTGACCGCCGACCGCATCGCGGAGCTGACCATCGCCCCCTGACCCCCAGCCCGCCACGGGGACTCCCGATACCCTGCAGCGCATGACCGAGGCGAAGCGGGCCGTCGTGGCGGGTTGGAACGGCTTCATCGGGCGGGCGCTGGTCGACGACCTCGTCGCGCGCGGCTACGACGTCGCGCGCGTCGGTCGTAGCGGCCCGGACGTGCGGTGGTCCGACGACCCGGCGACCCTCCGGGACGTAGTCGACGGCGCCGAGCTGCTGGTCAACCTCGCGGGCAAGAGCGTGGGCTGCCGGTACACGGACCGGAACCGTGACGAGATCCTGCGCTCCCGTGTCGACACCACCCGGCAGCTGCACGACGCCGTCGCGGCCTCCGCCCGTCCCCCGCGGCTGTGGCTCAACGCGAGCACCGCGACGATCTACCGGTACGCGCTGGACCGGCCGCAGACCGAGGACGGCGGCGAGCTCGGCGCCGGGTTCTCCGTGGACGTCGCGCGGAGCTGGGAGCACGAGCTCTTCGCGGGGCGCCTGCCGGAGACCCGGCGGGTCGCCCTGCGCATGGCGATCGTGCTGGGCGGCCCGGCGTCGGACATGCTCGCGCGGCTGGCGCGGTTCGGCGTGGGCGGCCCGCAGCTCGACGGCTGGTGGTTCCAGCACCGCCGCTACCGCGGCATCGGCGACCGTCCGACGGGCGGCCCCGTGCCGGTGCATCACAGCGGCGGCCGGCAGAAGTTCTCGTGGATCCACGTCGACGACGTCCTGCGGGCCGTCCGGTTCCTGGAGCAGCACGACGAGATCTCGGGGCCGGTCAACCTCGCCGCGCCGCACCCGGTCGACAACCGGACGCTCATGGCGGAGCTGCGCCGCGCGACCCGCATGCCGATCGGGATCCCTGCGCCCCGCTGGCTGCTGGAGCCCGCCGTGTGGGCGCTGCGGAACGAGGCGGAGCTGGTGCTCAAGAGCCGCTGGGTGCTCCCCGAGCGGCTGACCGCCGCGGGCTTCGCCTTCCGGTGGCCCGACCTCGCCCCTGCGGTCGACGACGTCGTGCGCCGCCGCATGTGACCCGCCGTGACACGACGACGGCCGTGGTCACCTCCCGGGAGAGGTGACCACGGCCGTCGTCGGGCAGCGAACCGGACGCCGCCTCAGGCGTGCCGGATCAGTGCGCGACCGCCTTCTCGGCGCCCGCGCCCGTGAGGGAGCGGACCTCCATCTCGGCATACTTCTCCGGGTGCGACCGCTCCTTGCTCAGGTAGGTGCCGACGATGCCGAGCACGAACGCGAGCGGGATGGTCACGATGCCGGGGTTGTCGAGCGGGAACCAGTGGAAGTCGATGGCCGGGTTGCTGATCATCGACTTGCTGAGCCCGGTGACGGGGTCCGCGGGCTTCCCCGAGACCACCGGGGAGAAGACGATCAGCACGACCGTCGAGATGAGGCCGCCGTAGATGCTCCACAGCGCGCCCGACGTGTTGAACCGCTTCCAGAACAACGAGTAGATGATCGTCGGCAGGTTCGCCGACGCCGCGACGCAGAACGCCAGCGCCACGAGGAACGCGATGTTCTGCCCGTTGGCGAAGATGCCGCCGATGATCGCGATGATGCCGATCACGACCACGGTCCAGCGGGCCACCCGGACCTCGCCGTCGGGCGAGACCTGCCCCTTCTTGATGATCGAGGCGTAGATGTCGTGGGAGAAGCTCGCCGCCGCCGTGATCGTCAGGCCGGCCACCACCGCGAGGATGGTCGCGAAGGCGACCGCCGCGATGATGCCGAGCAGGATCTCGCCGCCGAGCTCGAACGCGAGCAGCGGTGCCGCCGAGTTCTGCCCGCCCGGCGCCGCGAGGATCGCCTCAGGGCCCACCAGCGCGCCCGCGCCGTACCCGAGCACCAGGGTGAACAGGTAGAAGATGCCGATCAGCCAGATCGCGACGACCACGGACTTGCGGGCCTCCTTGGCCGACGGCACCGTGTAGAACCGCATGAGCACGTGCGGCAGGCCCGCGGTACCGAGCACCAGTGCCAGCGCGAGCGAGAGGAAGTCGAGCTGCGACAGCGCCGTGGCGCCGTACTGGAGGCCCGGTTCGAGGATCGCCTCGCCGTTCTCGCCGGCCATGTTCACGGCCTCCTGCATGACGGCCGAGAGGCTGAAGCCGAAGCGCGCGAGCACCCAGATGGTCATGGCGCCGGCGCCCAGGATGAGCAACGTCGCCTTGATGATCTGCACCCAGGTGGTGCCCTTCATGCCACCCACCAGCACGTACAGGATCATCAGGGCGCCGACGACGGCGATGACCAGGCCCTGTCCGCCCTTGTCCGTGATGCCGAGCAGCAGGGCGACGAGCCCGCCGGCGCCCGCCATCTGGGCCAGCAGGTAGAAGAACACGACCGCGAGCGTGGACAGCGCCGCGGCCATCCGGATCGGCCGCTGCTTGAGCCGGAACGACAGCACGTCCGCCATCGTGAACTTGCCGGTGTTCCGCAGCAGCTCGGCGACCAGGAGCAGCGCGACCAGCCACGCGACGAGGAAGCCGATGGAGTACAGGAAGCCGTCGTACCCGTTGACGGCGATGGCGCCCGCGATGCCCAGGAAGCTCGCGGCGGACAGGTAGTCGCCCGCGATCGCGGTGCCGTTCTGCGTGCCGGTGAAGTTGCGGCCGCCGGCGTAGAAGTCCGCGGCGCTCTTGTTCTGCCGGGAGACGCGGAAGACGACGACGAGCGTGACCAGCACGAACGCCGCAAAGATGCCGATGTTGATCCAGGTGTTGCCGACGTTCGTGGCCTCCGCCGCCATGACTGTCCCGTTCACAGCTCGCCCCCCTCGATCTCCTCGCGCAGGGCCTGCGCCCGGGCGTCGAACTTGTTGTTGGCCCACCGCGCGTAGAGCGTGGTGATCACGAACGTCGAGACGAACTGCAGCAGCCCGAAGATCAGCCCGACCGTGATGGTCCCGGACACGCGGATGCTCATGAACTCGTGCGCGTACGTGCTCATGAGGGCGTACAGGAGGTACCAGACGAGGAACAGCGCCGTCATCGGGAAGACGAAGTTCCGGAACGCCCTGCGCAGGCTCTGGAACTCGTCCGATCGCTCGACACGTTGGTAATCGGTTTCGGCAGGCCCTGCTGCCTGTACGTCACTCATGACGCCTCCATTGGCTCATGGGGGCGCGCGCTCTGCCGCGGCCCATGTGCGCATCTCGCACCCGGCCCAATGTGCCGTACCTCACACGCCGGGGGCAAACAGTTCAGACGGCGCGTTTCCGGACTTGACCAAGTCGTTACATTCGAACGGTATCTGCCCCCCCGCCTCGGGGAAGGACCTGGTCAGCGCGACGTCAGCGGCGGACGTACTCCAGGTCGGCGATGCCCCGCCCGGCGTCGTGCGCCTTGCGCTCGAACCCGGTCAGCACACGACGCTCGAACCGCGGCGCCAGGACGCCCGGACCGTGCGCGTTGACGAGGTTCTCGTCGGCCTCCAGCACCTCCACCATCTGCTCGGCGTACTCGGCCCAGTCGGTCGCGAGGCGGAGGGTGCCGCCGGGTCGCAGCACGCGCGCCGCGAGCGCCGCGAACTCCGCCGTGACCAGGCGGCGCTTGTGGTGGCGCGCCTTGTGCCACGGGTCGGGGAAGAAGACCCAGAGCTCGTCCACCGAGCCGGCCGCGACGGTGGTCTCCAGCAGCTCGGCCGCGTTGGCCTGCACGAGCCGTAGGTTCGGCAGCCCGTCCTGCCCGAGGGCCGCCCCGGCCCGCTCGGCGCGCGCGATCGTGTGCACCAGCCCGGGCTGGTACACCTCGACGGCGAGGTAGTCCCGGTCGGGATCGGTCGAGGCCGCCCCGACGACGGCGTCGCCCAGCCCCGAGCCGATCTCGACCACGAGCGGGGCCGTGCGCCCGAAGAGCGCCACCGCGTCCAGCACGTACTCCGGGTGCACGGAGGTGCGCGCGATCGCGCGGGGCACGTCGACGACGTAGGCCGTGCGGCGCTCGGCCCAGAGCCGCTTCTGCTTGTCCGTGAGCCGGCCGGAGCGGCGCACGAACGACACCGGCTTGGTCCGGAACCCCGAGAGGTCGAGCGGGGTCTCGGTGTCCTGACGCGCGGTGTCGGGCTGGGCGGAAGCGGGCTGACTCACGGGAAAAGCGTACGAGGTCGCGGGCGGGCGTTGCGTATCCGCACCGATTCCCGGCCCGACGTGCGGACCCGCGGGCGCGCCGGGCAGGCTGGGCGCAGCCGCCTCAGCCCGCAGAGTCAGGAAGCAACGCATGCTCGCCATCGCACCCGGAGCACGACCCCACAAGAAGGCCGCCCTTCCGCGTGACTGCGAGCGGGACGAACCAGTCGACCTCCCGCTCGTCTCGAGCGGCGACCCGATCTTCGCCTCGCGCACCGACGAGATCCTCAGATCGACGATCCCGGGACCGGACGACAGCCGACCGTCGTGACCATGTCGTCAGTCCCATCCGATCGGAACCACGCATGACCGACCGCGGCTCCTGCACGCGCGTGGAGCTCGACGGGCGACGGATCGTCGTCGACCTCTCCGACGCCGACGGCGACCAGCTCACCACCATGGCGGCCCGGAGCGGTACCTCCGGGCCGCAGCTCGTCCTGGGCTGGATCCGGCGCGGGCTCCTCGACGGCCCGGCCCGGGACCCTCGCGCCTGGGACGGGCCCGTCGACCGGGGCGCCCGCCTGGTACGGGACGTGGAGGTCGCGCGCCAGGCCGACGAGGCCTTCGGCGACCTGTTCAGCAGTCCGGACCGCTCAGACTGAGAGACACGCCCGGGCCGGTCACGCCCGGCTCACCTCCGCCTCCAGCATCCCCACCGCCTCGCCCGGCTCCAGGTCTCGGACCAGCACCCGCAGCGTGAGCCCGTCGGCGAGGGCCAGCAGCCGCCGGGCCTGGGTCAGCGCCTGCCCGTCGCTCGCGCCACGGTCGGCGACGATCAGCCGGACGCACTCGTCCTCGGCGCCCCGCCGCGCCTCGGCCAGCACCTGGCGGACGGCGGCGTCGTTGATCGACTTGGCCACGTAGGCGTACCAGACGGTGACGCCGACGCGCCCGGCGTCGTCCCGCGGGATCTGCTGGGTCATGACGTGCAGCAGCCGCTCGCGCGGGGCGGCGTCGGCGGTCTCCTGGTACCCGCCGTGGGCGCGGTCGACCAGGGCGGTGCAGCCGGCCAGGACGAGGGCGTCCTTGGTGCCGAAGTAGTGCTGGATGCGCCCCATCGAGACGCCGGCCTCCGCGGCCACGTGGCGCAGGCTGACGCCCTCGATCCCGTGCTGGGCGATGACCAGCCAGAGCGCGAAGACGATCTCCCAGCGACGCTCCTCATGGTCCACGACTCTCGGCATACGACGAGGATAGCAATGCGGTCGCATCGTTACCTGTTACGATGCGACCGTATTGTAAAAACCGTCCGGCCCCGGAAGGACCTCCGATGCGCACCTCAACCACCGGCCCGAAGCGCCGCCGCTGGCCGACCGTCCTGCTGGCCGTCGTCGCGGCGGTGTCCACGAGCGGGCTGGTGCTGCTCGTCGCCGCGGGCGGCCCCGGCGTCGGCCACTTCCGTACCCCCGAGGCCCGCCAGGCCTACGAGGACGCGTACGCCGACGCCCTGGGCCGCCTGCCCGAGCCCACCGCGACGCACGACGTCGAGACGAGCTTCGGCACGGTCCGCGCCTACGCCTGGGTGCATCCCGGGAACCCCGACGCGACCCCCGTCGTCCTGCTGCCGGGCCGCTCCGCCGCGGCCCCGATGTGGGGCGACAACCTGCCAGACCTCGTCGAGCACCGGACCGTCTACGCCTTCGACACCCTCGGCGACACGGGCCTGTCCGAGCAGGCGGTCCCGCTGCGCGACATGGGCGACTCCGCACGCTGGGTGGACGAGGCGATGGCCGGGCTGGACCTCGACCGGGTCCACCTCGTGGGGCACTCGCAGGGCGGCGGGCTGGCAGCGGCCGTCGCCGTCCGGCACCCGGAACGGCTGGCCAGCCTCACCCTGCTCGAACCGGTCATGACGCTGGGCGTGATGCCGCTCTCCGTCATCCTGACGACCATCCCGGTGTCGCTGCCGTTCTTCCCGGACTCGTGGCGCGAGTCCGCGCTGAACCGGATCGGCGGCGTGTCGGACGACGAGGTGGACCCCGACGACCCGCTGGCGCGGATGATCGCCGTCGGCTCCAAGAGCTACAGCTCGTCGGGGCTGCCCAGCCCCTCCGTGCTGAGCGACGCCGACCTGAGGGGGCTGGCCATGCCCGTGTACGTGGCGATCGCGAGCGACTCGTCGCTGGCGGGCGGCGAGGCGGCGGCCGAGAAGGCGCGGCTCATCCCGGACGCACAGGTCAAGATCTGGCCGGACACCACGCACTCGCTGCCCATGCAGGTCGCCCCGGCCCTCGACGCGGAGCTCGAGACCTTCTGGTCGGCGCACCCTTAGCCGGCGCCGGCCAGGCGGTCCACGACCCAGTACAGGGCCACCGCCGCGATCGCCGCGCAGGCCGACAGGAGCAGCCAGCTGGCCGTGCGCGGCGCTCGCACCCGCAGCAGCACCAGCAGCGGGAACACCACCGCGATGATGCCGAGCTGCACCGCCTCGATGCCCACGTTGAACGACAGCAGCGACCACAGCAGGGTCCACGACCAGGCCGCGTCGATCCCGAGCGCGCCCGCGAACCCGACGCCGTGCACCAGCCCGAAGACGAACACGACCGGCAGCCGCCACCGGTCCCACGCGGTGTGCTCGTCGCGCGTCCCCGCAGGGGCCCGCCAGCGCAGGGCGTCCCGCACGAGACCCGAGGCCGCGCCGCCTCCGGACCCCGCCCCGCCCCGCCGGATCAGCACCAGGTCCACCAGCGCCACGACAGCGATCGACGCCGCGATCACCGGCTCGACCACGATCGCCGGCACCGACACGACGCCGAGGGCCGCGAGCAGGAACGTCACGGAGTGCGCCACGGTGAACGCCGTGGCCGTCAGGACGACGTCGCGCAGCCGGCGCGACCCGATCAGCAGCGCCAGCAGGAAAAGCACGTGGTCGATGCCGAACAGCAGGTGCTCACCGCCCAGCACGAAGAACTCCCCGACCTGCTTCAGCAGGCGGTTCTCCCCCGTCGTCAGGGTGGGCGACGCCGCGGTGAGCACCGCCGAGCCGTCCTCCTCGTCGAGCGAGTACCGGATGATCGTCTCGGTCGAGTGCACGAACGACTCGGCGTCCGGGAACAGGGCGCTGGAGACCTCGTGCACGCCCTCGGGCTCGCCGTCGCAGGCGAAGGAGTAGGTGAGCGAGGCATAGGCCCGCTCCCCCCGCTCGACGATGTCGGCAGCGGAGAGCGAAGGCCCGCACGGCTCGCCGTCGTACGTGACCGCGAACCGGTCGGTGACGTACCCGTCCACCTCGGCCTCGTGCTCGTCGAGCTGCGCGAGCTGGTCGTCCCGGCCGGTCGCCTCGTACGCCTCGGCCCGCAGCCAGGCGGACTTCATGAGCAGGTCGTACTCGAGGTCGAGCACGGCCACGACATCCGGCCCGCCGCCCTCCGGACCGGAGGACGACGGCGCCGTGGTCACCTCGGCGTAGACGTCACTGGTGGCGTCGTGCGCCGAGGCGACCTGCCCCACGGCGGGGCTGCTCAGTACTGCGAGCAGCCCCGCCAGGGCCACGGAGCGTCCGCGGAGAGGGCCGAGCCTCAACGCCGCGCCGTGGTGAAGTACGCCGGCGACGCCGTCGTCGTGCCGCCCCCGGAGGTGCGGGCCGTGACGAACCAGGCGTACGTGCGGTCGGGCTTGAGGCCCGACCAGCGGACCGAGGCGACCTCACCGGAGGCCACGGTGTCCCGGCCGATCTCGTCCACCGGGTCGTACAGCACCACCGAGTCGGTGCTGAACGACGTGGTGCGGGAGGTCAGGTCGACCGGCAGCACCATGTTGTCCTCGAGCCCGTTGTAGCGGTGCTCGGTGTCGTACTCCGTGGCGCCGAACTCGCCCAGCAGCGGCGAGTAGGTGTCGATGGAGACCTCACCGCGGTCGACGTCGAACTGCAGCATGCGGAAGAACGAGGCGCCGAACTGGAGCTGGTCGCCGGGGTTGTACCCGCCGATCTCGGTGAGCCCGAGCTGGCCCGCGGACACCGTGTAGAACTGGTAGTCCGCAAGCAGCTCGACCACGCCGCCGCCGATGTCCCCGACCACGGGCGGGCGCACGTTGGTGCCCACGCCGTGCCGGTGCCCGGCGAGCACCATGAACACGTTCGGGTTGTCCTTGACGAGCAGGTTGTACAGCAGCGGCCCGTCGGACCCGCCGAAGTTGGCGCCGCGCCCGTCGGGCGACGAGGACGGCTCCAGGTAGTCGTGCGTGAGCAGGATGCCGTTGCGGTCGGAGTACCGGTCGAAGACCGACGCCGCCCACTCGGCCTCGTCACGCGTCACGCCGTAGGACAGGCCCACCACCACGAAGTCCAGGCCGCCGGCCGAGAACAGGTCGTAGTGGTTCTCGTTCGAGCCGGGCTCCATGACGCCGCCGTAGGACGCGTCGGTCCAGTCCTCGGACAGCGCCTCGTACCGGTCCGGGCCGAAGTACTCGTCGTACAGCGTCGGGTCGGTGCCGGACTGGTTGTCGTGGTTGCCCGCGACCACGCCGTTCGGGATGCCCGCGGCGTCGATCCGGGCCTGCGCCTGCGACGCGAACTCGAACTCGCCGATGACCTGGTCCTCCATCTCGGGCGGGAACGCCCGGATGTTGTTCTCGACGATGTCGCCGGTGTGCGCCACGTAGGCGATCTTGCGCTCGTCGGCGTTGTCGACGATCCAGTCCATGACGCCGGTGTAACCCTGCGCCCAGACGGCACGCTCCTCGGCCGTCTCCTGCTCCACGGCGCCCTCGGTGAGGTACTGGGTGTCCGTGTAGTGGACCATCGAGAAGTCGTAGTCGTCCGGGTCGTCGAACCGGTCCTTGTCACCGGCGTCGATGTCGTCGGCGAACGGGTCCTCGCCGGTGACCATCGCGTGCACCGTGCCGCGGTCCACGTAGTCGCGGGACACGGTGCCCTCCAGCACGGTGCCGCCCTCGACCGCGCCGCGCGCGGAGGCGACGACGTCCCACGTGTCGGTGTCCGGGTTCCAGGCCCGCAGGCTGACCAGGCGCGCAGGGTCGGCGGTGCCCTCCCAGCGCAGCACCGGCGCCTCGACGCGGCCGCGGACCGGCACGTCGAACCGCTGGTAGGTCACGTCGCCCGACGCCGGGGACGTGGCCGACCTCCCGTCGCCCGGCTCCAGCGCCTTGGTGCTCAGCTTCTTCTGGCCGCGCACGTCCAGCGTGGTCGGCACGGCGCTCGTGCTGCCCTGCCAGGCCTGGTTCGGGGTAAGGATCTCCGCCGCGGAGAAGCGCGCGGTGACGTCGCCGCCGTCGGGCGCGGCCACGGTCGCCTTCAGCGTGGCGGTGTGCCCCACACCCTCGGTGCCCGACGCCGGAGCGACGTCCGCCGGCACGTCCGGGATCCCGGCGCTCACGAAGTCGATCTCGTGCGTGACCTCGTTGCCGAGGCCGTCCGTCGCGGACACCGCGAGCGTGTGCGCACCGGCGGTCAGGCCGGGGCCGACCGGGTCGCCCACGGCGATCTCCGCGCCGTCGAGCGTGACGTCCGGGCCCTGCACCACGCCGGAGGCGTCCTCGACGACGACCGCGAGCGGCACCGTGGAGGTGAGCCGGTCGCCGTCCGCGGGGGTCGCGGACACCAGCACCGGGCCGGAGTTGTCGGTGAAGAGCGCGCGGGTGGCGGTCTCCCCCGTGGTCGAGGTCGCCGCGAGCTCGTGCTCGCCGTCCGGCAGGGTGGCGGTGTCGACGTCGGCGCGCAGGCCGCGCGCGGGGGCGTCGACCGTGAAGGTCAGCGTGACCTCGCGCAGCGCGGTGCCGCTGGAGCCGCAGGTGCCGTCGCCCATCGCGTACGAGGGCTTGAGCCCGACGCCGGCGGCGGTGCCTGCCGCGGGCGTCAGCGCCAGGTTCGAGATCGTGAAGTCGTCGCGGTTGCAGTCGCCCGCGAACGTGCCGGTGACCACCTTGACCGTGTTGTCGCCGGGGCGCAGCCACTCGTTGGGGATCGCGATGTCGGCGCGCTGGCTCGCGTACGAGCCGCCCATCGGCGTCTCGATGCCGTTGACGACCAGCAGGTTGGCGGCCCCGCCGTCGACGGCGTTCGAGCCGACGTTGAACGAGAAGGCCGCGTCGCCCGCGCCGAGCGTCTCGGTGGTCTCCACCGCGTCGCCGTCGACCGTGAGCTGGGCCGTGGCGCCCTCGCCGTCCGCGGGGCGGGCGCCCGTGACGGTGACCGTGCCGCGGCTGAGGGTGCCGTCGACCGGCGAGAGGCGGGGCGCGCCGGCGGGCGCGTTGTTCACGCGGACCCGGTGCGCGGTCTTGTCGCCGGCGGCCGTCGTGGCCTCGATCGTGTGCGCGCCGTTGGTCAGGGTCGTGGTGTCGAGGTCCGCGCTCAGGCCGGTGGTGCCCTGCGGGTCGCCCTGGACGAAGAACGACAGCTCGGCGCGCAGCAACAGGCTCGTGTTGCTGCCGCAGGTGCCGTCGCCGAAGGAGTACGTGTACTCGTTCTCCTCGCCGTCGGCGAGCTCGCCGAGGGGCTCCAGCGTGAAGTCCGACAGCACGAAGTCGTCGTGGTTGATGCCGCAGTCGGAGCTGATCGTGCCCACGACGACCTCGACCGTGTTCTCGCCGGTCACGAGGTACTCGTTGGGGACCTCCAGCTCGACGCGCTCGCTCACGGCGTCGGGCAGGTGGATCGGCTCCGAGCCGTTGACCGACACGTAGTTCTTGTACCGCGCCTCGGTCGAGTTCGTGCCGACGGTGTAGCCGAGCACCGACGTGCCGAGGGTCTCCGTGGCGCCCGGGACGTCCTCGCCGTCGACGGTCAGGCTCGCGACGTCGTCCCCGGGGGCGACGGGCCCGGCCGCGACGGGCACGGTGCCCTCGAGGAACTCGCCGTCGTCCGGAGTGAGGATCGGGGCGCCCGACGTCGGGGCCTCCGGCTCGTGCGGGGCCGTCGCCGTCGCGGCGGTGTCCGTCCGGGCGGTGTCCGCGGGGGCGGCGGACGACGACGTCGCCGCCCAGCCCGTCATGGCGAGCGTGGCCGCCGTGACCGCCGCGACGAGGCCGGCCTGCTGCCGGCTCCGCTGTCTTCTGGTGACTGGCCGCATGGCCGTCCTCCCTGTGGTCCGTGAGATGGACGGCTCCGAGCACGCCCGGAGGACAAACCTGGACGGGCCGGGTGAACGGAACAGGTGCAGCAGGCAACAAGCGGACAAATAGTGGGTACCCGGAGAGAGCCGGACGGCGCTCTAGGCTCGGGCCATGGCGAACCACGACGACGAGATCCGGCTGTGCTGCCTGCTGTGGGCGCAGCCCGGCCAGGAGGCGGGCCTCACGGCCTACGAGGACAAGGTGCTGGCGCTGGTCCCGGGGCACGGCGGCACGGTGCTGCAGCGCGCTGCGTCCGACGGCGCGGACGGCCGGCCGCACGAGGTCCAGCTCTACCGGTTCACCGGGCAGCGGGAGCTCGACGGGTACCTCGCGGACCCCCGCCGCACGGCGCTGACGGCGGAGCGGGAGCGGGTCGTGGCGCGGACCGAGCTGTTCCCGGTCGACCTGCTCTGACCGCCCTCGTACCGGAACGACGAAGGCCCCCACCGTGGTGGGGGCCTTCGTCCTGTGGTGCGCCATCTAGGACTTGAACCTAGAACCCGCTGATTAAGAGTCAGCTGCTCTGCCAATTGAGCTAATGGCGCCTGCGACGGGAAGATTACCAGGGACTGGGACCCTCGGCGCACCGATTTCTGCGCCTCACGAACGACCGTGATCCACCCTGCCGCCACTGGGCGAGAGAGGGCCGCGAAGCCGTCGTGCTGGTGCGCCATCAGGGACTCGAACCCCGAACCCGCTGATTAAGAGTCAGCTGCTCTGCCTATTGAGCTAATGGCGCGCAACGGAGAGAAACACTACCAGGACCAGGGGCGTCACCGGTAACCGAACGAGCGGGCCCGCCCTGTGAACTGCACGACAGCCGGGCACGGTGCGCGGACCTACAGGTAAAGCCCCGTCGAACCGTCGGCCTCGGCGCTCTCGGCCACGCCGTGCACGTCGCGCTCGCGCAGGAGCACGTAGTCCGTGCCTGCCAGGTCCACCTCGGCGCGGTCCTCCGGGTCGAACAGGACGCGGTCGCCGACGTCGACCTGACGCACGTGCTCCCCCTTGGCCACGACGGTCGCCCAGGCGAGCCGCTTGGGGCCGACGGCGGTCGCCGGGATGACGAGGCCGGCCGTCGACTGCCGTTCCGCCGAGTCCGTCTCGGGCTCGACCAGGAGCCGGTCGTGCAGCATGCGGATCGGGAGGTTTCCGGGCTTCGTCACGGAGTCGGTCACGGCGGAGGTGCTCACAGGACAACGCTACGCGACCAGCGATCCGGGTTGTCCACAGGCCGCGGTCGCACGGGGCACGAGGACCCGCGATGGCGACTACCGTTACGGGCATGACGACTCGCCTCGAGCCCGGGGACAAGGCTCCCGACTTCACCCTCCCGACCGCCGACGGCGCCTCCGTCCGCCTCGCCGACCTGGCGAAGAGCACCGACAAGGGCGTCATCGTGTACTTCTACCCGGCCGCCGCGACGCCGGGGTGCACCAAGGAGGCGTGCGACTTCCGCGACTCGGAGGCGTCCCTCCTGGGCGCGGGCTACGCCGTCGTCGGCATCTCCCCCGACAAGGTCGCCAAGCTGGCCAAGTTCGCGCAGGACGAGACGCTGACGTTCCCGCTGGCCTCCGACGAGGATCACGCGACCCTGGAGGCGTACGGCGCCTGGGGCGAGAAGCAGAACTACGGCAAGACGTACGTGGGCGTGATCCGCTCCACGGTCGTGGTGAACCCGGACCTGACGGTCGCCGAGTCGTTCTACAACGTCAAGGCGACGGGCCACGTGGCCCGCATCCGCAAGGTTCTCGGGCTCGACGCCTGATGGGCGGCCCGGCGGACCTGCTCGACGTCGACTCCGAGCTCAGCGAGGCCGAGCTCGCGACGCGCGCCCGCGTGCGGGAGTTCGTGGACCGCCGGGTCCGCCCGAACATCGCCGGGTGGTTCGCCGACGCCCACTTCCCGCGCGAGCTCGTCCCCGAGCTGGGCGAGCTCGGGGTGCTCGGCATGCACCTGGACGGCTACGGCTGCGCCGGGCGGTCCGCCGTCGAGTACGGCCTGGCGGCGCAGGAGCTGGAGGCCGGCGACTCCGGCATCCGCACGTTCGTCTCCGTGCAGGGCTCGCTGGCGATGTCCGCGATCCACAAGCACGGCTCCGAGGCCCAGAAGCAGCAGTGGCTGCCGCGCATGGCGACGGGCGAGGCCGTGGGCTGCTTCGGGCTCACCGAGCCGGAGGCCGGCTCCGACCCGGCGAGCATGACCACGCGCGCCCGCTTCGAGCCCGGCTCGGAGGGCGGCGACGCCGGAGGCGAGTGGGTCCTGGACGGCGCCAAGCGCTGGATCGGCATGGCCTCGTTCGCCGACGTCGCGATCATCTGGGCCAAGGTCCGCGAGCCGCAGGACGACGGGAGCGAGCGCGACCGGGTGCGGGGATTCGTGGTGCCGACGTCGACCCCGGGGTTCACCGCCGTCCCCATCGAGCCGAAGCTCTCGATGCGGGCGTCCGTGCAGTGCGACATCACGCTGGAGGGCGTGCGGCTGCCCGCGGACGCCCTGCTGCCCGAGCACCCCGGCCTGGCCGGGCCGTTCGCGTGCCTCGACGAGGCCCGCTACGGGATCGTCTGGGGCGCGGTGGGCGCGGCCCGGGACGCGTTCGAGGCGGCGCTGGCGTACGCGCAGGGCCGGGAGCAGTTCGGCACGCCGATCGCGGGCTTCCAGCTCACGCAGGCCAAGCTCGTCGACATGGCACTGGAGATCACCAAGGCACAGCTCATGGCCCTGCGCCTGGGCCGGCTCAAGGACTCGGGGCGGCTGGAGGGACACATGATCTCGGCCGGCAAGCTGAACAACGCCCGCATCGCCATCGAGGTCTGCCGAACCGCCCGCACGATCCTGGGCGGCAACGGCGTCACGCTCGACCACTCGCCGATGCGCCACGCCAGCAACCTGGAGTCGGTGCGCACCTACGAGGGCACGGACGAGGTGCACACGCTCGTGCTGGGACGACACCTCACCGGGCTCGCCGCGTTCCGCTGACCTGCACGCTCACCTGGCCGTAGACTGAGCGCCGCGCGCGAGTGGCGTAATTGGCAGCCGCGCCAGGTTTAGGTCCTGGTGTCCTCGGACGTGCGGGTTCGAGTCCCGCCTCGCGCACCCTCAGCACGTCAAGCCCCGGAGCTCTGGCGGTTCGTCTACGATCGCCCCGACATGACCCTCTCGTCCCGGCCACGATCGAGCGCGACCGCCCCGCGGTCCGTGCTCGTCGTGCTGCTGCTCGCGCTGGCCGGGCTGGTGGGCGTGATCACGCTGGGTACGACCACCGCGAGCGCGGCCCCGGCAGTCGCCGTGGTGCAGCACCACGGCGACGCCCCGAACCATGACGCACCGGACGACTGCCCGGCCCACGGGTCACAGCACGGCGAGACGCTGGGGCTGCTGAGCCTGCGCGTGCCGCTCGGCACCGGGACCGAGCCGGCGCTCTGCGCGCCGTCCTACCGGGTCGCGGCGCCGGCGCCGGCGACCGCGGGGAACCGCGCGCCACACGCCCACACGCTGGCGCGCGCGCTCGGGCACGACCCCATGCTCTGGGGCATCAGCCGCACGTAGGCAGGGCGTCCGGCGGACGCCGTCGTCCGCCCACCACCACCGACCGCCGGGCCCGACCCGGCCGCCGGCACGCCCTGCTACCCGTGAAGGAACCCCTGTGACCACGAAGCGCACTGCCACCAACCGCCCGACCGCCAAGGGGGGCTCCGCCGCCCGCCGCCCGAGCACCACCCGCCGTCTCACGCCCCGACTCGCACTGCAGCTCGTCCTCCTGGTCGGCGTGCTCGGCCTGATCGCGCTGCTGGTCGGGTTCATCCTGAGCTCCCGCCCCGACGCCCCGCCCGGGGACGCCCAGGTCGTGCGCGAGAACAGCCACGTCCTGAGCCAGGCCGACGACGAGCAGGCCGTGCTCGTCGAGTTCCTCGACTTCGAGTGCGAGACCTGCCGCGCGTACTACCCCACCGTCGAGCAGCTCAAGGAGCAGTACGGCGAGGAGCTGACCGTCGTGCTCCGGTACTTCCCGATCCCCGCGCACGCCAACTCGGTCAACGCTGCCGTCGCGGTCGAGGCCGCCGCGGCGCAGGGCGCGCTGGAGCCCATGTACCAGCGGATGTACGAGTCGCAGGCCGAGTGGGGCGAGGTCCAGGACTCCCAGGCCGAGGTCTTCCGGGGCTTCGCCCAGGACCTCGGCCTCGACCTGGACCGGTACGACGCCGCCGTGGCCGACCCGGCCACGGCGGAGCGCGTGCAGAGCGACTTCGACGAGGGCCGGGCGCTCGGCGTCAGCGGCACCCCGACGTTCTTCCTGGACGGCGAGAAGCTGGAGACGCGGAGCCCGGCCGACCTGGTCGGGGCCGTCGAGACGGCGCTCGGCCGGTAGCCGCACCGCGGGCGGGCCGCCAGGCCCGCCCGTCGCGTCAGTTCTGCTGCTGCGCGGCGAGGTCCTTGCGAACCACGTCCATGTCGAGCCCGCGCACGGCTTCGACGACCTCGGCGAGGCCCTTGGCCGGCAGCGCGCCCGCCTGGCGGAACACGAGCACGCCGTCACGGAACGCCATGAGCGTGGGGATGGACGTCACCTGTGCCGCGGCCGAGATGCCCGGGTTGGCGTCGGTGTCGATCTTGGCGTGCACGATGTCGTCGTTCTTGTCCGAGGAGGCCTCGAAGACAGGTCCGAACATCTTGCACGGCGGGCACCAGGTGGCCCAGAAGTCCACGAGCACGATCCCGTTGTCGCTGACGGTCTTCTCGAACGTGGCGTCGGTGATATCGACAGTTGCCATGTCACGCTTCCTTTCGTTGGGCGTCTACCAGGTGAAGCACAGCCCCACCCTCTGCTATTCCAGGAGCGGCGGTTCGGCGATCCGTGTCACATCCCGGCACCGATCGGGCGGCGCGGGGTCAGGCACCGCAACGCCCGAACTGGTAGAACGGACCCGTGACGGACACTGCCGACTACCCAGCCGACGATTTCTACCGCGAGCCCGCCCCGGTGTCGGGCTGGATGACCGACGAGGACCTCGCCGTCGTACGCGCGCAGCTCCCCCTCGTGTACGTCGACGCCGTGCCGGTCCGGGTCGACGACTCGGGTGACGTGGTCGCCGTCGGGCTGCTCCTGCGGGTGAACCCGCAGGGCGCGATGACGCGGGCCCTGGTCTCCGGGCGCGTCATGTACCACGAGCGCCTCCGGGACGCGCTGCTGCGGCACATCGAGAAGGACCTCGGTCCGGTCGCGCTGCCGCAGGTGCCGCCGTCGCCCCAGCCGTTCACCGTCGCCGAGTACTTCCCCACCCCGGGGATCACCGCGTTCCACGACCCGCGCCAGCACGCCGTCTCGCTCGCCTACGTGGTGCCCGTGACGGGCGACTGCCGCCCGCAGCAGAACGCGCTCGACCTCGCCTGGCTCACCCCGGAGGAGGCCTGCGCGGACGACGTCCAGGCCGAGATGATGAACGGCCAGGGGATGCTGATCAAGCAGGCGATGGCCCACGTGGGCCGGCTGCCCTGAGCCGGGGCCGCACCAGCCCAAGACCTCCCGCTCGGGGGGCTTGGGCACTCGTCTGGACGAGCGCTCTGCCAGGAGTGCACCTAGCCTGATCCTTGATACCTGAAGATGTCGGTTCCCGTTGCGTATACGCAACAGCCCGCCACCAGACCGATCAAGGAGAGGCTCGATTGAGCGGGCACGTGTTCGTCGACGAGACCAAGGCTCGTGACTACCTTCTCGTCGCCGTCGCGCTCGACAGCGCTGATCTCAGGGCGGCTCGGGCCGAGATCAGAACGCTGACGATGCCGGGCCAGGCGCGACTGCACATGCACCGCGAGAGCGACTCGCGTAGGCGAAAGATCCTCGCAGCCATCTCACGACTCCCGGTCGAGGCCACGATCTTCCGGGCCGTCGACGCCGACCGGCCGCGGCGCAAGGAGGCCGAGCGGCGCAGGGCATGTCTCGAGGAGCTCGTCACCGGGGCGATCCGGGACGCGCGAACCACCATCTGCCTCGAGCACGACGCCAGCATGATCCAGGTGGATCGCAGGGTCCTGATAACCGTGACGAAGGCCCACCGCTCCGAGGACACCCTGTTGTACCGTCACGACCGAGCCGCGAGCGAACCCCTGCTGGCACTTCCTGACGCCATTGCCTGGGCCTGGGCCCGTGGCGGCGAATGGCGGCCGCGGTGCGAGGAGATGGTGACGAAGGTGGTCGACGTCTGAGATGCGCGAAGCCCGAGCGCACAGCCGTCCGGCTGGCTCTCGGGCTCACTTCCCTCCGCTTAGCGCGGTGGGCTGGCATCAGGATAGGCCGCCGCCGTCCAGCCCCGCAACGGGAGTCAGCCCGCCTGCGTCAGGTCCAGGACCGGCCAGTCCTCCAGGTCGGTCCGCATGCGGCGGTCGTGCGTCGCCACGACGACGGCGCACGGCGTGACCTGGAGGGCCCGGGTCAGCTCGTCCACCAGGTCGATCGACAGGTGGTTCGTCGGCTCGTCGAGCAGCAGCAGGTGCGGTGCGTGCAGCAGCGCCCGCGCCAGCTCGAACCTGCGGCGCTGCCCCGCGGACAGCTCGGCCAGCGGCCGGTCCAGGTCCTCCTCGCCGAGCAGCCCGAGGCCCGCGACCGGGACCACGTGGTCGGGGTCCAGCTCGTTCGAGGCGAGCAGCCGCAGCGCCTCGTCGGCGTACGTCTCGAACCCGGTCCGCAGGCGCGCCTTTCCGGTGATGGCCTCGCTCTCCTGGCCCACGACGCCGATGCGGGCGCCCGGCGCGACCGTGCGGCTGCCCCGGTCCAGCTCCAGCGTGCCGGCGAGCGCCGCGAGCAGCGTCGACTTGCCGGTCCCGTTCGGCCCCACCACGAGCAGCCGGCCCGACGGCGGGATCGCGACCCGCGTACCAGGCAGGTCGAGCCGGGCGGCGGCGTCGTCCCCGACGCGCGGGGAGCGAACCTCCACGACCGGGTTGCTGGGGTCCCAGCCCGGCGACATCGCGGGCAGGTCGGGGAACCCCAGCTCGACGGGCGGCCTGGGCACCTCGATCGCCTCGGCCTCCAGCTTCTGGACCAGCCGGTCGGCGGCCTTGACGTGGATGCGGGCGCGGGTGGCCCGGCGGTGCTTCTGCGAGCCCTTGCCCGGGCGCCACTCGTCCGACAGTCCCTCGTAGGACTCGTCGAGCCGCTCGGCCAGGGTCGCCGCCCGCTTGCGCTCGGCCCGGTAGCGCTGGCGCCACCGGTGCAGCGCCTGGTTCTTGGCGAACCGGTAGGCCAGGTAGCCCGGCTGCCCGTAGAGCACTGGCTTGCCGTCCCACGACGGGTCGAGGTCGAGGATGGCGGTGGCGACGTCGTCGAGCAGCTCGCGGTCGTGCGTCACGAGCACCACGCCGCCGCGCCACGCGACGAGCTCGCCCGTGAGGAACTCGATCGCGGAGTCGTCGAGGTGGTTGGTGGGCTCGTCGAGCAGCAGCAGGTCGGCGCGCTCCGCGAGGCGGCAGGCGAGCCGGACCCGGAACCGCTCCCCCACGCTGAGCCGGTCGAGCCGGCGGGCGGGGTCGCGCGGGGCGCCCAGGCGCGTGAGGGCCACCTCGACGCGGCGGTCGGCGTCCCAGACGGCGAGGTGCTCCGCGAGCGAGAGCGTCCGTTCCAGCACCGCCAGGTCGCCGGAACCGTGGTCGAACGCCGCCGCGGCGGCCTCCAGCTCGGCTGCGGCGCTCCGCAGGCCGTCGAGCGTCCCGGCGACCAGGTCGCCGATGGTCTGCCCCGGGGCGGGGTGCAGCTCCTGCTCGACCAGCGCGACGGTGCCCTGCCGGCGCACCTCGCCCGACTTCGGCAGCAGGTCGCCGGCCAGCAGGTGCAGCAGGGTGGACTTGCCCGAGCCGTTCTCGCCGACGACGCCGAGCCGTCCACCCGGGGAAACCGTGAAGGAGACCCCGTCCATGACGGGCCGCCCGGGGTAGGCGAAACCGAGGTCCTGGGCGACGAGGTGCATCCGCCCAGCCTACGGGGGACCGCTGCCGGGCCCGAAGTCGGCGGGCCGGCGAGCCAGGCCGGGCCCGCGGCGTCCTCGCGCGGAGGCGCCGCGAGCCCGACCGTGCTCAGCGCGTCAGAGTGACGAGGCCGAGCTGTACAGCGACTGGGCGACGTCGCCGAGATACGGGCCGAACATGTAGTTGCGCATGCTGCCGCCCCGGTACTTGAAGGAGTTCACCGAGTTGAGCACGCCCACGCCGGTGGACTCGGTGTAGTTGACGAACCAGGGGCCGCCCGACGAGCCGCCGGTCAGGTTACAGTCCAGGCCCTGGTCGGAGCTGCCGCCGAACGTGTCCTGCACGACGGTTCCGTGGCACCACGCGATGTCCGAGCCGTCGTACGGGTTGGCCGCCGGGTAGCCGAACGAGTACATGTACTGGCCACGCGGCTGGTTGAAGCCGATGGACTGCCCGCCCACGACGTCGGTCAGGTGGGCGCCGTTCAGCGTGTTCAGCACCGCGAACGCGACGTCGTAGTCGAAGTCGCCGCTGTTCTGCCACTGGGTGGTGGTGGTGAGCTGGCGCGCGGTGAACGTACCGTAGGGGCGGGCGCCGTCGTCGTACGCGGGGACGAAGGCCCAGTTCGTGGCAAACGCCCCCGGCCCCTCGTTGACGCAGTGACCGGCGGTGAGCACGACGTCCTTGTTGCCGGAGCTCACGGCACTGCCCGAGCAGACGTAGTTCGCGCCGCCGAGCGTGAAGAACACCTTGCCCGTGGTGTCGACCACCTCACCGCCGCCCGAGTAGTAGCCGCCCACGAACGCCGCGGAGGGTGCCGGCTTGGGCGCCGCCTGCGGGACGACGGTCGGCTTGCCCGCGGCCACTGTGCCACCGGCCGAGGACTTCTCCCTGTCGGCCACCAGCACCTCGGCGGGCAGGGCGTCACGCATCCGCTTCGGGGTCCAGTACTCGGCCACCCTGTCCTGAGCGGCCTGGCTGGTCGCCGCGCTGTGCACCGCGACATCGCTGACGCTCTCGCTCGCCTGCGACGGCGCACCGAACGCGACGGCCACGCTGCCGCCGAGCGCCAGGGCCGCCACGGCTCCCAGCAAGGTACGGGAGAGGTTGCTTCGCATGCTGCCTCCTAGATCACGCTGGCCGCCAGACGGCGGCCAGCGTGATCCTGCGGTCTGGACGATTCGACCGCAAGAGCCACATATGTCCGGGATGTAAATTTCTTCCGACACGCGCCGATCTCTGGTGCCAGCCGACAAGGCGCGGTCCGGCGCGGGCAGCGGACTACGCTCGACGCGTGAGCACCCCCGCACCGATCTCCCGCGCGATTCCCGTCTGGCCCGCCGCCGTGGCCGACGCCGTCGCCGTCCTCGTCTTCACGGTCGTCGGCATCGCGTCGCACGACGGCTCGCTGGTCGCCGCCCTGGGCCGCGTCGTGTGGCCCTTCGCCCTGGCCGCGGCGATCGGCTGGGCCGTGTCCCGCGCGTGGCGCGACCCGGCGCGCGTCTGGCCCACCGGTGTGATCATCTGGGCCGTCACCGTGCTCGGCGGCCTGGCGCTGCGCGGCGTCACGGGCGGAGGGCTGGCGTGGTCGTTCGCGCTGGTCACCGCGATCTTCCTGGCGATCACGATGCTCGGCTGGCGCGGCCTGGTCGCGGGGATCCGCCGCGGCCAGGCCCGCGCGGCGGCGAGCTAGGCGCCCAGCACCTCGACGACCACCGGCGCCAGGGCGCGGAACGCCTTGCCGCGGTGGGAGATCGCGTTCTTCTCGTCCGCGGACAGCTCCGCGGCGGTCCGGACCCCGTCCACGACCAGGATCGGGTCGTAGCCGAAGCCGTTGGCGCCGCGCGGCGCCGTGGCGAGCACGCCGCGCATCTCGCCGAGGCGCACCTCCTCGCGCCCGTCGGGCGTGACCAGCGCGGCCGCGCACACGAAGCCGGCCTGGCGGTGCTCGGCGCGCACGTCCCCGAGCTGGCCGAGGAGCAGCTCCAGGTTGCCGAGGTCGTCCCCGTGCTTGCCGGCCCAGCGCGCCGAGAAGATGCCGGGCGCCCCGCCCAGCACGTCGACGGCCAGGCCCGAGTCGTCGGCGACGGCGGGCAGCCCGGTCGCGGCGCACACGGCGCGCGCCTTGATGAGGGCGTTCTCGGCGAACGTCACGCCGTCCTCCACGGGCTCCGGCGCGCCCACCTCGCCCGAGGTGACCAGCTCGCCGTCGGGCAGGTCCAGGCCCGCCTCGGTGAGGATCGCGCGCAGCTCAGGGACCTTCTTGGCGTTGTGCGTGGCGAGAACGATCCGGGCCGTCATGCCAGCTCCTGCGCGAGCGCGTCCTGCTGGATCTTGGCGAGCTCGGCCGTGCCGCCCACCGCGAGGTCGAGCAGGGCGTCGAGCTCGGCGCGGTCGAACGGCGCGTGCTCCGCCGTGCCCTGCACCTCGATGAACTTGCCGCCGCCCGTGACCACCACGTTCATGTCGGTCTCGGCGCGCACGTCCTCCACGTAGGGCAGGTCGAGCATCGGGGTGCCGTCGATGATGCCCACCGAGACGGCGGCGACGGAGTCGGCGAGCACCTGCTTGCCGCCCTTGACGTGCCCGTGGCGGCGGCCCCACGCGATCGCGTCGGCGAGGGCCACGTACGCGCCGGTGATCGCAGCGGTGCGGGTGCCGCCGTCGGCCTGCAGGACGTCGCAGTCCAGCACGATCGAGTTCTCGCCCAGCGCGCTCATGTCGACGACGGCGCGCAGCGAGCGGCCGATCAGCCGCGAGATCTCGTGCGTGCGCCCGCCGATCTTGCCCTTCACGGACTCGCGCTGGCTGCGCTCGTTGGTGGCGCGCGGCAGCATCGCGTACTCCGCGGTGACCCAGCCCTCGCCCGAGCCCTTGCGCCAGCGCGGCACGCCCTCGGTGAACGAGGCGACGCACAGCACGCGCGTGCGCCCGAACTCCACGAGCACCGAACCCTCGGCCTCGTCGAGCCATCCCCGGGTGATCTTCACGGGGCGGAGCTGGTCGGTGGCGCGCCCGTCGGCGCGCACGATCTCGTCGGTGCTGGAGGTCATGCGCCCAGCCTAGGTGGTAGGCGGGGGCGATCATTTCGTGCTCCGGAAAGCACGCCGCTGACCTGCCCGAACGTGTCGCGCGTCACGCACACCGCGTGGCGCCGGTAACGGTTCCGACACGATGTCGTCGCTAGGCTTCACCCCGTGAACGACGCGCCCATCGGGATCTTCGACTCCGGCCTCGGCGGCCTCACGGTCGCGCGCGCCATCCTCGACCAGCTACCCAACGAGCAGGTCCGCTATCTCGGCGACACCGCCAACAGCCCGTACGGCCCCAAGCCGATCGCGGCCGTGCGCGCCATGGCCCTGGACGCCATGGACCGGCTCGTGGCGGACGGCGTGAAGATGCTGGTCATCGCGTGCAACACGGCGTCGTCGGCCATGATGCGCGACGCGCGCGAGCGGTACGAGCAGCGGCACGGCATCCCCGTGGTCGAGGTGATCCTGCCCGCGGCCCGGGCCGCGGTGACCGCCACCCGCACGGGCCGGATCGGCGTCATCGGCACGCGCACCACGGTGCAGTCGCGCGCGTACGACGACGCGTTCCACGTGACCCCCGGCCTGACGATCACCAGCCAGGCGTGCCCCGAGTTCGTGCGCTTCGTCGAGGAGGGCCGCACGTCGGGCCCGGAGGTGCAGAAGTTCGCGCACGAGTACCTCGACCCGGTCAAGGCGGCCGGCGTCGACACGCTCGTGCTCGGCTGCACGCACTACCCGCTGCTCGCGGGCGCCATCTCCTACGTCATGGGCGAGGACGTCACGCTGGTCTCCAGCGCCGACGAGACCGCGAAGGACGTGTACCGCACCCTCGTGGCGCACGACCTGGAGCGCTCCCCCGACTCCGGCGCCCCGGTGCACAAGTTCCTTACCACCGGGGACCCGGCACCGTTCGGGCAGCTTGCCAGCCGGTTCCTCGGCCCCGAGGTGTCCCTCGTGGAGGCCGTCTGATGCGCCTCATCCCCCTGGGGGTCTCCGGCTCGTTCCCCGGACCCGCGACGCCCGCGTCGTCGTACCTGGTGCAGGTCACCGCGGCGGAGGCGGCCGCGGCCGGCCACGAGGCGCGCGACTGGAACGTCCTGCTCGACCTCGGCAACGGCGCGTTCGGCGCGCTGCAGCAGCACGTCGACCCCCACGCGCTCGACGCGGTGTCGATCTCGCACCTGCACCCCGACCACTGCGCGGACCTCGCGGGTCTCTACGTCTACCTGCGCTACCACCCCGAGCACGGGTCGCTGCGGGCCGGGCGCCGGGACAAGCCCCTGCCCGTCTACGGGCCGTCGACCGCCGAGCGGCACGTCGCCCTGTCCTACGGGCTGAGCGACGGCGAGTCGATGAAGAACGACTTCGACTTCCAGTCGTGGGCGGACCACAAGCTGGTCCGGATCGGCCCGCTGACCATCGAGCCGTACCGGGTGTACCACCCGGTCGAGACGTACGGCGTGCGGGTCACCGGACCGTCGTCGTCCGGCGGCACGACGACGCTCGCCTACACGGGCGACACCGACGCCTGCACCTCCGTGGTCGAGCTCGCGCGCGACGCCGACCTGCTGCTCAGCGAGGCGGCGTTCCTGGAGGGGCGCGACGACGTCGTGGAGCGCGGGATCCATCTCACCGGGCACCGCGCCGGGCAGGTGGCGACCGAGGCCGGCGCCCGCCGGCTGCTCCTCACGCACCTGCCCGTGTGGAACGACCCGGAGGACTCCCTGGCCGAGGCCCGCGGCTCGTACGCGGGCCCGGTGGACGTCGCGGTCCCGGGCACCGTCTACGAGCTCTGACGGGACCCGCTAGGCCAGGGGCCGCCGTCCGCGCAGCTCCGCGAGCATCACGTCCATGAGGGTCTCCTGGGCGTAGCCCGCCGCGACGAACACCCCGGACCAGAACCGGCGGGCGGCCCGCCCGTCGGTGGCCACCGGGATCTCGCGGCCGGCCTGCCGGTCCCACATGATCTCGTCGGTGAGCTGCATGACCTGGTCGTCGGTCTTCAGGCCGAGCCGCTCGGCGATCACCAGCCGCACGTCCGTGAGCGCCCCGGCGAACTGCTCCGCGTCCTCCCGCGGCACCCGTACCGGCGGCGGCGCCCCGTGCCGGCCCAGCGGCTCGGGGGCGTCCTCGCCCGACGGCAGGTCGAGCAGCGCGGCGAACGCCTCGAGCCGGTCCACCTTGGCCTGGGCGACGTCGTTCTGCGTGAGCCGGCGGAACTCGTCGGCGATGTCCGCGTCGTCCTTGCTCGCGTCCGGCAGGAGCCGCTGCGCCGCGGGGTCCGTCGGCACGCGCCCCACGCCGGTCACCCCCGTGAGCCGGGCCAGGTCGGCGTCGGTCAGCTCGTCCGGCGCGAGGAGGCCGTTGGCCCAGGCCTGCCCCTTGCCCGGCGCGGGGTGCGACGACGGCCCCGGGTCGTCGTCGGCGAACAGGTCCAGGCCCGCCTCCTCGCGGAGCATCGCGGAGACGTCGCGTGCCACCTTGGCGAGGACGACGCGCTCCACCGGTTCGAACCGAGCCTCGTAGCCCCGCCGCATGGCGCGGAACGGTGTCATGCGGCTCCCCGCGCGCCCGACTCCTGCAGCGTCGCCCACAACCCGAACCCGTGCATCGCTTGCACATCCACCTCCATGCGCTCGCGCCCACCACTGGACACGACTGCGCGACCGTTCTTGTGCACCTGCGTCATGAGCCGCTCCGCCTTGGCGCGTGGGTACCCGAAGTAGCTCTCGAACACGTACGTCACGTAGGACATCAGGTTCACCGGGTCGTTCCAGACGATCGTCACCCACGGGTCGGCGATCCCGGAGGCGAGCGCCTCCTCGGTGTCCTCCTCGACCGCCGTCCCGGCTGACCCCAGGGGCGTGAGCAGCGGCAGCGGGGAAGTTGTCACAGGTCTCACTCTAGGCTGTTTCGTCCCTGGACTGGACACCCCTGTCTGAGATTCCCACCAAGTTGTCGCCGGGCTGTGACCTCAGTCGCGGAGGTCGTCGAGCCGGAGGTCCACGGTCGGGATCGCCGGGTCGCCCTTGGACAGCCGGCGGGCGCCGCGCGGCAGCTCGGCACGCACCATCCCGTGGTTGATCGCGGCGTTCGCGACGCCGTACGGACCCACCCAGCGCGAGTCGACGGCGCCGTCCACGACCAGCGGCGCGAGCAGCGGCCGCAGGTCGTCGCTCTGCGGCGTCCACTCCGCCACCGCGGTGTCCGGACCGGTCACCATGATCTCCTCGACGGCGTACCCGTCGCGACCGTAGCGCCGCGCGGCGGCCTTGCGGCCGCCCACCGACGCCTTGTTGGCCGACGCCTTGGCCACCGGCTGCAGCACGCCCGACGCGTCGGCGCGCGCCACCAGCTTGTAGACCATGCCGCAGGTCGGCGCGCCCGACCCCGTGACCAGCGACGTGCCGACGCCGTACACGTCCACCGGGGCCGCGGCCAGCGACGCGATGGCGTACTCGTCGAGGTCGGAGGTGACGACGATCTTGGTGTCCCGCGCGCCGAGCGAGTCGAGCTGACGGCGGACCTCGCCCGCCAGTCCCCCGAGGTCGCCCGAGTCGAGGCGCACCGCGCCCAGCCCGGTCCCCGCCACCTCGACGGCGGTCGCCACGCCCTGCCGCACGTCGTAGGTGTCGACCAGGAGCGTGGTACCCGGGCCCAGCGAGGCGACCTGCGACTCGAAGGCCTCCCGCTCGTTGTCGTGCAACAGCGTGAAGGCGTGCGCGGCGGTGCCGATGGTGTCGAGCCCGTACCGCATGCCGGCCTCGAGGTTGGACGTCCCGGCGAAGCCGCCGATGACGGCGGCCCGGGCCGCCGCGACGGCGGCCTGCTCGCTCGCCCGGCGGGAGCCCATCTCCAGGACGGGCCGGCTCCCGGCCGCGCTCGTCATGCGGGAGGCCGCCGAGGCCACCGCCGAGTCGTAGTTCAGGATCGACAGGATCAGGGTCTCCAGCAGCACGGCCTCGGCGAACGACCCCTCGACCTGCAGCACTGGCGAACCGGGGAAGAACACCTCGCCCTCGACGTAGCCCTGGATGGTCCCCGTGAAGCGGTAGTTCGCGAGGTAGTCGAGCGTCCTGCGGTCCACCACGCCGTTGTCCTCGAGGTACGCCAGCTCGGCGTCCTCGAAGACGAAGTGTGGCAGCGCTTCCAGGACACGACCGGTGCCCGCCAGGACGCCGTAGCGGCGGCCCGCGGGCAGGCGCCGTGTGAACACCTCGAACACGCAGTGCCGGTGGGCGGTGCCGTCGGCGAGCGCCGCCTGGAGCATGGTGAGCTCGTAGCGGTCGGTCAGCAGGGCGACCGACGGGCGGACCGCCGGAAGGGGTGCTGCGGGGAGCGGCCGCGGTTCACCGACACCGTTGTCGTACGCAGGCCACGAGTCTGTGAGCGGAGCGCCGATGCTCCGAAGCTCGTCGGTCATGGACTCACGGTAGGCCAGAGAACTGGCCCGGGCGGTATGAACAGGCCCCTGACGGTGTCTTGTCTCACCATGCGGATCGTGGCGCTCCCCACTACTTCTGACCGACGAACCAGCGCCGGACCTGGGCCACGCGCGCCTCCAGCTGGTCCGCGGTCGCCAGGGGCACCTCGGGCCCGCCGCACTTGCGGCGCAGCTCGGTGTGGATCACGCCGTGCGGCTGCCCGCTGCGCTTGGCCCACGCCGAGACGAGCTTGGACAGCTCCTTGCGCAGCTCGCCCGCGCGGCGGTGCTCCTGCTCGGACCGTTCGTTCTCCACCTCGCGCGCGGTGGGGGCACCGCCGCGCGCCTTGAGGTGGTCGGCCTGGCGCTGCCGCAGCAGCGTCGCCACCTGGTCGGGCTCCAGGAGCCCGGGCAGACCGAGGAAGTCCTGCTCCTCCGCGGAGCCGAGGTCTGCGGACGTGCCGAACTCGCCGCCGTCGAACAGGACGCGGTCGAACGTGGCCTGGGCCTCCAGCGCCTGGAACGAGCCCAGGAGCTCGCTCGACGCCTTCTCCTCCTTGTTGGCCTCCGCGATCAGCGCGGCCTCCGGGTCGTACTCGATGCCCTGCTCCTCGGCCGTGCGCGGCCGGTCGAGCGCGTGGTCGCGCTCCTGCTCCATCGAGTTCGCCAGGTTGAGCAGCGGCGCGACGCTCGGCAGGAAGATCGACGCCGTCTCGCCACGCTTGCGGGCGCGCACGAACCGGCCGATCGCCTGGGCGAAGAACAGCGGGGTCGAGGCGCTGGTGGCGTACACGCCGACGGCGAGGCGCGGCACGTCCACGCCCTCCGACACCATGCGGACCGCCACCATCCAGCGGTCCTCGCCCTGCGCGTACTCCTCGATGCGCCCGGAGGCACCCTCGTCGTCGGACAGGACGACGACGGGGCGCTTGCCGGTGATCTCCTGCAGGTGCGTGGCGTAGGCGCGCGCGTTGTCCTGGTCGGTCGCGATGACCAGGCCGCCGGCGTCGGGCACCGTGCGGCGCACCTCGGTGAGGCGCTTGTCCGCGGCCGCGAGCACCGACGGGATCCACTGCCCCTCGGGGTCCAGCGCGGTGCGCCAGGCCTGCCCGGTCATGTCCTTGGTCATGGCCTCGCCGAGGCGGGCGCTGACCTCGTCGCCCATCTTGGTGCGCCAGCGCATGTCGCCGGCGTAGGACAGGAACAGCACGGGGCGCACGACGTGGTCGCGCAGCGCCTCGCCGTAGCCGTACGTGTAGTCGGCCTTGGAGCGGCGGATGCCCTCGCGGTCGGCCTCGTACTGGACGAACGGGATGGCGGACGTGTCGCTGCGGAACGGGGTGCCGGTGAGCGCCAGGCGGCGCTCGGCGCCCTCGAACGCCTCGCGGACGGCGTCGCCCCAGCTCAGGGCGTCACCGCCGTGGTGCACCTCGTCGAGGATCACCAGGGTGCGCGCCGCCTCCGTGCGGGCCCGGTGCAGCGCCGGCTTGGCCGCGACCTGTGCGTAGGTGAGGGCGACGCCGTCGTAGTGCGAGCCGTGCCGGCCCTGCGAGTTCTTGAACGCCGGGTCGATGCGGATGCCCACACGCGCGGCGGCGTCGGCCCACTGGGTCTTCAGGTGCTCGGTGGGGGCCACGACGGTGACCCGCCGGACGATGCCCTGCTCGAGGAGCTCGGTGGCGATGCGGAGCGCGAACGTCGTCTTGCCCGCGCCCGGGGTGGCGACGGCCAGGAAGTCCCGCGGGTTGGTCACGCGGTACTGCTCCAGGGCCTCCGCCTGCCAGGCGCGCAGACTCGACGCCGTACCCCAGGGGGCACGACGTGGAAAGGCAGGGCTGAGCGACGAAGCGGCCGCAGACGACGGTGTGTGGGGCAGCTGCTGCGGCTGGCTCGTCACTTGGTGGAGTCGCCCTCGCCGCCGTCCTGCGGATCGCGGAGACCGTCGTAGATCTCCTTGCACCGGGGACACACCGGGAACTTGCCCGGGTCACGCCCCGGGACCCAGACCTTGCCGCAGAGCGCGATCACCGGCTTGCCGCTCATGGCGGACTGCATGATCTTCTCCTTGCGCACGTAGTGCGCAAAACGCTCGTGGTCTCCCGGTTCCGTCTCCTCCCGGGTCTCCTCGCGCTCGAGGACGCTCGTAGCGCCCTGTGTCACGGGGTCGTCCTGCGGGTTGGAGAGAGGTTCGGTCATGCGCATAAGTCTACGCGGGACCACCGACACCGATGCCGTCGGCACGCCCCCCGCGACCACTGTTCGGGCAACTGGTGCGCGGAAATCCTTGCGGTCGTGTCGGTGACGACGGATATAACTGTCCGCATGTCACATCCCCGCCCCGAGAGGAGCCTCACCCTGCCCGACGACGGCGCCACCTCCGCGACCGACCTGATCCCCCGCGGCGCGCCCGACCCCGTCTGGCCCGACTTCGGCGACCACGACGAGGCCGCGCGCCGCGCCGTCGCCGCCGTCGCGGCCATGCTCGGCCGCCCCGTCCCGGACCGCCCCAAGGAGCCCCGCTCGTCGGGCGAGTGGCTGGCCCGCCGGTGGGACGTCGACGAGAGCACGCTCGTCAACGTCTCCCGCGACCTGTCGCGCACCCTGCAGCGGCTGCACGCCTACGCGCTCCAGCGCTGGGTGGACCGGTACCCCGACGACGTCGCCGTGTTCGGCCCCGGCGGAGCACCACAGCGCGCCGCGCTCGACCTCGGCGACGGCACCTCGGTCAGCGTGCCCGCCGTCGCCACGGTGCTGTTCCCGGCCGGGTCCGCCTACGACACGGCCGTCGCCGTCGAGGTGGCCTACCGCTACGGGACGCCCACGATCACCGCCTTCACCCCGCCCGGCGGGCTGGCGCTGGCCGAGCGCGTGCTGGCGGACCTGACCCGCACGCTGGAGGCGGACCACCCGTACCGCGGCGGGGTGCTGTCGGCCAGGTCCGGGAACGGCACCGTCGAGCTCACCCCGGTCCGGCACACCGTCCAGGTACGCGGCGACGTGGTGCTGCCCGCCGAGCTGTGGCGCGAGGTCGACCTGTTCTGCTCCAGCGTGACCACGCGCCGCGAGGCGCTGCGGGCCCTGGGCCACACCACCTCGCGCGGTCTGCTGCTGGCCGGCCGGCCCGGCGTCGGCAAGACGAAGCTCACGCGGGTCATCGCCACGGAGCTCGCCGGGCCGCTCACGGTGGTGCTCGTCACGGCCGAGGTGCTGCGCACCTGGATGACCGAGCTGTACGAGGAGATCCGCGGCCTCGGGGCGTGCCTCGTCGTGCTGGAGGAGATCGACTCGGTCGCCTCCAAGGGGTCGCGCGGCGACACCTCGTTCGCCGAGTTCCTCGACGCGCTGGACGGCACCCGCAGCTCGGACGACGTGCTGACCCTCGCCACCACGAACGACCCGGACGCTCTTGACCCGGCCGTGAAGCGTCCCGGGCGCTTCGACACCATCATCGAGGTGCCGCCGCCGGACCAGGCGGGGCGCACGGAGATCCTGCGGCTCTTCCTGCCGCCGGACGCCCCCGTCGACGTGGACCTGGTCGCGTCCTACCTCGACGGGGCCACGGGCGCCGACCTGCGCGAGGTGGCCCGCCGCTCCATCCTGGAGCACGGCCCCGACGGCCTCACGACCGGCCGGGTCGCCGACGTGGCGACGTCCGGCCGGTGGAAGCCCGCGCCGGTCGCGGGAAACTACCTCTGACGGGTCGGACGCTACAGACCCTGCCAGGCCGGCTTGTCGGCGTAGGTCTGCCGGTAGTAGTCGCCGAGCTGCAGGCGGGAGGCCGCCGCGTCGTCGACCAGCACGGTCGCGTGCGGGTGCAGCTGCATGATCGTGGCGGGCCACATCGCCGAGACCGGGCCCTCCACGAGCTGGTGCACGGCCTCGGCCTTGGCCCGCCCGGTGGCCAGCAGCACCAGGTGGCGCGCGGACATGATCGTCGCCAGCCCCTGGGTCAGGCAGTGCCGCGGCACCTGCTCGACCGACCCGCCGAAGAACCGGGCGTTGTCCTCCCGGGTCTGCTTCGTCAGCGTCTTGATCCGGGTGCGCGACGCGAGCGAGGAGCCCGGCTCGTTGAACGCGATGTGCCCGTCCGTGCCGATCCCCAGGATCTGCAGGTCCACTCCCCCGGCGTCCGTGATCGCCTGCTCGTAGGCGGCGCACGCCGCCGGCAGGTCGTCCGCCAGGCCGTCGGGACCCTGCACCGCGCCGGGCGCGAGGTCGACGCGGGAGGCGAACTCCTTCTCGATCACGTTGCGGTACCGCTCGGGGTGGTCGGCGCCCAGGCCGACGTACTCGTCGAGCATGAACGCCCGGGCCCGCGCGAACGAGAGGCCCTCCTTGTGCCGGGTGGCCAGCTCGTCGTACACCGCCAGCGGCGACGATCCCGTGGCCAGCCCCAGCACCGCCTCGGGGTTGCCCCGCAGCAGACCCTCCACGGCGTCCGCCGCCAGTCTCGCCAGCTCCGCCGCCGGCGCGATCACGACCTCCATCAGCTCCTCCTCCCCAGCACCGCGGCGCCCACCGCCGCGACCGGAACGTGCGTCGGCGCCAGCCTGACGCGCTCCGCCAGCTTCAGCGACCCGAGGAACGACGACACCTTGGCCTGCTCGCGCAGCGCGTCCTGCACCGCGTCCAGCAGCTCGGTGCCGAGCAGCGCCACGCCGCCGCCGAGCACGACGTGCCGCACGTCGGTGGCCAGCACCAGCAGGCGCACGGCCGACGCCGTCGCGGACGCGAACCGGTCCTTGACCGCGATCGCCTCCTCGTCGCCGGCCCGCGCCGCCTCGAACAGCTCCACCGGGGCGGGCTTGCCGTACCGCGACGGCCACGCCGCCTCCAGCGCCTTGCCCGACGCGAACCGCTCCAGGCAGCCGCGCTGGCCGCACGGGCACTCCGGCCCGAGCGGGTCCACCGGGATGTGCCCGATCTCGCCGGCCGCGCCGCTCGCGCCACGGCGGAGCTCGCCGTCCAGCACCAGGCCGGACGCGAGGCCCGTACCCAGGGCGAGGAACGCGAGGTCCTCGTGCTCCGGCGCCCCGCCGGCCTGGGTCTCCGAGCGCTCCAGCACGTGCGCGGCGCCGACGGCGGCCACGTTGAGGTCGTTCTCGACCACCACCGGCACGCCGCCCAGGGCCAGGGAGAGCAGGTCGGCGAGCGGCAGCTCGTCGTCGTGCACCCCCAGGTTGACCGCGTGCTTCACGGTGCCGGACACGTGGTCGACGATGCCGGGGATGCCCAGCCCGACGCCGGCCACGGCCGCGAGCTCCACCCCGCCGGACTCCACCACGTCCCGCACCGCCTGCGCCGCGCCGGCGACCAGGCCCTCGGCGCCGTGCACCGTGGACCGGCGCACCGTGGCGACCACCTCGCCCGCCGGGTCGAGGAGCGCACCGAGGATCTTGGTGCCGCCGATGTCGAGGCCGACCGTGTACTTTCCCATCCCGACCTTTCGCTTGCTGGACCCACCCGTGGAACTGCCACCTCTGGACTTCCGCCTACCGCCCATCAGCCCTTCACCGCGCCGGAGACCAGACCGCCGGTCATCCGGCCCTGCACGATCAGGAAGAAGATCACCGCGGGGATGGCGATGAGCACCGACGCGGCCATCACGGCACCCCAGTTGGTGGCCTGCGTGGCCTGCACGAACGTCCGCAGCCAGAGCGGAAGGGTCATCGAGTCGGGCCGCTGCATGATCACCAGCGCCATGACGAACTCGTTCCACGCCTGGATGAAGGCGAACACGCCGGTGGCCACCAGGCCCGGTGCGAGCAGCGGGAACGTGACCCGCCAGAACGCGCCCACCCGGGAGCACCCGTCGATCATGGCAGCCTCCTCCAGCTCCTTGGGTACACCGTTCACGAATCCGCGCAGCGTCCAGACGGTGAACGGCAGCACACCCGCCGCGTACACGATGGTCAGGCCGATGATCGTGTTCAGGAGCTGCCAGCCGTCGATGATCCGGAACATCGAGATGATCATCGCCTCTCCCGGGATCATCTGGACGACCAGGATCAGCACGATGAACGTCCGGCGGCCCTTGAACTGGAACCGGGTGAGGGCCAGCGCCGCGACGAAGCCCACGACCAGGGTGATGACGAGAGTCAGGAACGTGACACCGACGGAGTTCGCCACGGCCGGCGGGAAGGGCGCCCGCACCTGGCCGAACATCGCCGAGCGGTAGTTGTCCAGGGTGAACACGTCCGGCGTCGGGAAGAACGCCAGGTTCTCGCCGCGGATCCGGTTGTTCGGCAGGAACGACGTACTGACCATCCAGTACACGGGGAACGCCGACAGGGCGAAGACGATCACGGCGATGACGCCGTACCCGGTGTCGGCCAGGCGCTTGCGGATCTTGATCACTGCTCGTCCTCCCGCAGCGTGCGCCGCACGTAGGGATAGGCGATGGCCAGCATGACGACGACGAAGACGACGCCGATCGCGCTCGCCAGGCCGTAGTGCCCCTGGGCCATGCCCATCTGGTAGATGTAGACGCCGATGGTGTTGGTCAGCTCACGGTCGCCGCCGATGTCCTGCAGCACGAACACCTGCGTGAACAGCTTCAGGTCCCAGATCATCGACAGCACCACGAGCACGGTGATGATGCTGCGCACGTAGGGCACCTGGATGAGCCGGAAGCGCTGGAACGCGCTCGCGCCGTCGAGCTGCGCCGCCTCCATGACCTCCTCCGGGACCTGCGTCAGGCCGGCGTACAGCGTGAACGCGACGAACGGCACGGCTCCCCACACGACGATGCAGGTGAGGATCGTGAAGAACGACAACGGGTTGAGCAGCCAGGAGTAGCCGAACCACCGGTCCCCGGTGATCGCCGTGAGCAGGTTGTTCACCACGCCGTACTGGGTGTCGAAGATCCAGCCCCACACGGTGGTCGCGGCCAGCGACGGCATGGCCCAGGCCAGCAGCAGGCCCACCGACACCAGGAGTCGCAGGGCCTTGCCGACGCGCATCATCAACAACGCCACGAGCATGCCGATCACCATCGTGATCACCACGAGGACGACCATGAGCACGAAGCTGCGCAGCAGGACGGTCCAGAAACCGTCGACGTCGGTGAGGATCGTCGCGTAGTTGTCGAACCCGACCCACTCGGCAGGCAGGCCCATGAGCTGGGCGCGCTCGTACTCCTGGAACGACATCACGACGAGGCGGACGACGGGGTAGCCCGTCAGCACGCCGAGAAGGACCATCGTGGCCGAGAGCATCAGCCACGGCAGGTAGGGGGTCCGGTTCTTCTGCCGGATCTCTTGGTGGGGCGCGGCCACCGGTGGGTCGAGAAGTGTGGAGCTCATGTCCTGTCTTCCTGCGAGGCGCACGACAGCCGCGCTCCGCGAGGGAGCGGCCGAAGGGCGTCAGACGGGCAGTGGTGTCCCGTCCCGCCCGGGATCTCGTGGATCGCCGGGCGGGACGGGAAGTCGTGCTGACCGACGATCAGCTGTTGAGGATCGCCTCGATGTCGGCGTCCAACTTCTCGGCCACCGTCTTCACGTCATCACCGGCGGCGATCCGCGAGAAGGCGGTCTGCAGCAGGCTCTGGGACTCGACGTCGGCCCACTTCGGGGAGGCCGGCGTGAGCTTGGCGTTCGCAGCGGCCTCGGCGGCGGCCTTGCCGATCGAGGTCGACTGGTCGACCTTCTCGAAGAGCGAGGTCTTGGCCGGGAAGAGCCCGATGCCGGCGAGGATGGACTGGTACTCGTCGCTGAGCAGGATCTCGTAGGCGCCCATCGCCAGGTCGGGACGGGCCGACTTCTGCGCGATGGCGATGTTCGAGCCGCCGGCGAACACCTGCGCGGCGCCGCCGTTCTTGCCCGGCAGGGCGAGGCCCTGGAGGTCCGAGCCGTAGGTGGAGGCGCAGCCGGGCACGCCGTCCGGGTCCTCGGGCTTCTCGGGCGCGTTGATGGACCACTGGATCCAGCTCGGTGCCGACAGGAAGGCGACCTTGCCCTCGCAGAACGGCACCTGCAGGTCGGTCTCCTGCGCGTCGGACGGGGCGTTGTTGCCCTTCGTCATGATGGTCTGGATCTGCTCCAGGCCGGCGAGGCCGCCCTCGGAGGAGAAGCCGGCGTCCCACGTGCCGTCCTCGGCCTGCTCGGCGACGTAGCCGCCGTTCTCCCAGATGAAGGGCAGCGCGTTGTACCAGTCCTGGCCGGGCCAGTACACGCCCGACAGGTCGTCCGTCTTCAGGTCGACGGCGGTCTCGACGTACTCGTCGAGCGTGGTCGGCACCTTGGTGTCGCCCAGGACCTGCTCGGAGTAGAAGACCACGCGCGAGCCCGAGTAGTACGGCAGGGCGTAGTGCTTGCCCTCCCAGTCACCGGCCTCGACGAAGCCCGGGAGCAGGTCGGAGCCGCCCAGCGTCTCGAACTCGTCCGCGGTGATCTCGCGGAAGTAGCCCGCCGACGTGAACGCGGCGGCCTGGGTGTTGCCGATCTCGACCACGTCAGGGGCGTCCGAGCCGGCCAGCGCCGTCGTGTACTTGTCGACCAGGCCGTCCCAGGCCTGCTCCTCGATCGTGAGGGTGCTGCCCGGGTTCTCCTCCTCGAAGGTCTTCTTGAGGTAGTCGCGCGCCTCGGGGGGCGTGTCGGTACCGACGAGCCAGACCCGGACCTCGCCGGGACCGGTCTCCTCGGGGGCGGCGGCACCGCCGGCGTTACCGCAGGCGCTGAGCGCGAGCGTCAGGGTGATCGCCGACGCCGCAGCGCCGACGAGACGGTTTGTGTTCACGTGTGGGTTCCTCCCGGGATACGACCGTGTGTCGCGGAACAAAGGGAAAGCTCGATGGGATGCCCGCCGCCCACACGTGCGCACTGCTGCTCACGAGACCCCCAGCTGGGCGGAAAGCACGAGGACGGCGGCACCCGCCAGCACCACGTCCTCGTCGAGTGCGGCCATCCGCAGCTGCAGGCCCGTGTTGATGGCCGGCATGGTGCGCTGTCGGATGGTGTCCAGCGCAGCCTCGCGCAGGGGGCCGTCGAGCAGGTCGCGCGGACCGCTCAGCAGCACCTCCGTGAGGTTGAGCGCGCTGACGACCGGGGCGAGGGTCACGCCCAGCACCCGGCCTGCCGACGCCAGGGCGGCGTCGGAATCTTCTGGGCTCTTGTCCGCGACCGCGCGCCGCAGCGCCGGCACGGACAGCACCGTCTCGAGGCAGCCGACGCGGCCACAGGCGCACGGCTCGCCGTCGTCGACCACGGTGACGTGGCCGATCTCGCCGGCGGCGTCGCGCTGGCCGTGCACCCGCACGCCGTCGACCACCACGCCCGCGCCGACGCCCGCACCCACGGTGACCACCAGCATGCTGCCGGTCGCCCCGCCGTAGGTGAACTCGCCGAGCGCCGCGGTGTTGGCGTCGTTCGCGACGTGCACGGGCAGGCCCAGGCGCTCGCCCAGGATCTCCGCCAGCGGCACGTCGTACCAGCCGCGGTTCGGCGCCTCGACGACGCGCCCGTCCAGGTCGATGATGCCGGGCGAACCCACGCCGACGCCGATCACGGGGTGGCTCGCCGCCGCGACGAGCCGGCGGACGAAGCGGGTGAGCAGGTCGACCAGCTCGTCCCCCGTGCGCCCGTCGATGTCGAGCTGGCGGCGCACCATGATCTCGCCGGTGAGGCTGAGCACCGCGCCGCGCATGTGGCCGTGCTCGGTGAGGTCGACCGCCACGATCTGGTAGGCGTCCGTGCGCAGGCCCACCAGGATCGCGGGCTTGCCCACGCGCTGGCCGGGCCGCGTACCGAGCTCCTCGACCAGGCCCTCGGTGATGAGCACCGAGACCAGGTCGGAGATCGTGACGCGGGTGAGCGAGGTGGCTCGTGCGAGGTCGGCCCGGGAGGTGGGCCCCTCGTGGAAGAGGTGCTGCAGCACCAAGGACCGGTTGTGCGCCCTGGCGTGCTCGGGGAGCACCTTGGACGTCGCGCGCAGCCGTGCCCCGAGCCCTCGCCCGGTGCCGCTGCGTCCTGTCGCCGTCGCCATGTTTGTTAGTAGACCTCCTTAACAGAGTCCCTGTCCATTGCCCGGTATGACCCGTAACAAGACTGTTACTTGGGTCACGCTGCTCCTGGCCTGGGACACACCCTGTTCGACGTGGACGGATTACTTCACGTGCCTGACGAAAGCGAGCCTGCCGCACGCGGGCGAGCGGAGCACGACGTGACCGGAACGTGATCAAGAACCGTGCAAAACCGATGAAAAATCGGGTCACCAGGGCCACAAGTTCACAAAGGGATCACAGTTCTCAGGTGAGGCGGGTTCCGACACAGTCGGGCTCCTACTCTCGTCCCATGAAGCTCAACCGGTCTGCTCAGGGGGACGCGGGCCCGCCCGCGCGCCGACTCGTCCGAGCGCTCGTGGCCACAGTCGTCGGGGGCACGCTCGCCGTGTCCCTGGCAGCATGCTCGGGCGGCGGAGCAGGGGACTCCAGCGGCTCCGAGGCGGCGACCGACGGCGGCGCCGCACGCAGCGAGATGGCCGCGCCCGACACCGCGGGGGACGCGGCCGAGTCGGCCACCGGCGCCATCGGCGTCGCCGAGGCCCGCGAGGAGGCGGTCGACCGCGAGCTCGTCACCACCGGCAACGCGACGCTCGTGGTAGAGGACCCCTTCGGCGCGGCCGAGCAGATCGCCGACCTGGTCGAGGACGCCGGCGGCCGCGTCGAGGCCCGGGACGAGCGGGCCGAGACCGACGACGAGCTGGGCAGCGCGTCGATGACGCTCCGCATCCCCGCCGACCGTGTCTCGGCCACGCTGGACGCGCTCGACGAGCTAGGCGACGTGCGCGACCGGCACGTCGAGACGGTGGACGTGACCGGCACCGCGCAGGACCTCGACGCCCGCATCGAGGCGCTGCGCGCCTCGACCGACCGGCTGCGCGAGCTCATGGCCGACGCCGACCGCACCGCCGACCTCATCGAGATCGAGGCGGAGCTGGCGACGCGTCAGGCCGAGCTGGACTCGCGGGTGTCGGAGCGGAACCGGCTCTCGGACGAGGTGGCCATGTCCACCCTGCACGTCGAGATCGTCGCGGAGGGCACGCCGGCGGCGCAGGCCCAGCCCGGCGGGTTCCTCGGCGGCCTGTCCGCGGGGTGGAGCGCCCTGGTGAGCACGTTCAACGTGGTGGTGCTCGTGCTCGGCGCGATCACGCCGTGGCTCCTGCTGGCCGGCCTGGTCCTGCTGGCGGTGGTCGGCGTGCGCCGGCAGCTGACCAAGGGCCGCTCCGGCGGCCCGGGCTCCCCCGCCGCGGAGCCCGAGCCCGCACCCGCGGAGTAGCCCGGGTCAGTCGGTGACCGCGAGCGCGTCGATCTCCACGAGCATCTCCTCGTGCGGGAGCCCCGTGAAGACGGTGGTGCGGCTCGGCAGCACGCCGCCAGGGCAGTACTTGGTCACGAACTCGCCGTAGGCCTCGTTCATCTTTCCGAAGTCCTCGCGCTTGGTGAGGTAGACCCGCAGCATCACGACGTCGTCGAACGTCGCGCCGGCGGCCTCGACGATCGCCCGGACGTTCTCGAGGGTGCGGGTGGTCTGCGCGGCCACGTCGCCCAGGTGCACGTACTCGTTCGTCGCCGGGTCCATGGGGCCCTGCCCCGAGACCTGCACGAACGGCCCCTTGCGCACGCCCTGGTGGAAGGTGTGCGCGGGCGCCGGGGCGTCCGGGGTGGAGATGGCGGTCTTCGCGGTCATGTGGTTCTCCTTGCGTTCGGTGTTTCGGTCAGAAGCTCAGCGTGACCTGCTCGGCGACCTCGTCGCCGCGGGTCACCAGGGCGGTGCGGTACTTGTCGAGCGTGGTGCACGGGTGCGAGATGCCGAACCCGACCACGTCACCGGGCAGCAGCGCACCGTCGGCCGCCGCGTCGAGGGACAGGTAGGCGTGCTGGTCGTTGAGCGCGGTCACGGCCACGCCGGACAGCTCGCGGGCGTCGCCGAGCCGGCCGTCGGCGTCGGCCGGGCGCACGACGAGCGGCGTCGGCAGGTCGATGTCGAACGAGACGTCGCGGCGGCCCATCCCGCAGATGACCAGCCCGGGCTCGGGTGCGGACAGCACCGAGGCCCAGACCGTGATCGCGGGGCGCAGCGGCTCGGCGCCCAGGCGGGTCCACGGGTCGGTGCGCAGGTAGTGGCCGTGGTCGTGGGTCACGTAGGCGCCGGACCGGAGCACGACCCGGGAGGGCACGGGTCCGCCGTCCGCGCCCGTGAGCGGCTCCCCGAGCCGCCGCGTCACGACGTCGGCGAACGCGCTGCCGCCCGCGCTCAGCACCACGGGCCCGTCGACGAGGTCCGCGACCTGCGCCCCGGCGTCCCGCAGCCCGTCGCACCAGCGGCCGACGGCGGCCAGCTCCTCGGCACTGGTCCCGCCGGCCACGGGACCCTCGTAGCCGGCGACGCCGACCAGGCGCAGCCCGGCGTCGTGCACGCGGCGCGCGAGCGCGACGATGTCGGCCACGGTGCGTACCCCGGTGCGACCGCCCGGGACGCCGAGCTCGACGAGCACGCCGAGCCGCGCCGCGACCTCGGGGGCGGCGCCCGCGAACCCGGCGGCGAGCAGGTCGACGCCGCGCGCGGAGTCGGCGTAGACCCAGACCTCGTCCGCGGTGCCGTCGCCCAGGGCGGTGCGGAGCCACGCGATCTCGCGGGGATCCACGAGCTCGTTCGCGAGGAAGGCGCGCCGCCCGGCACCGGGGAGGCCCCAGCCGAGCGTCGTGCGGAGCTGGGCGGGCGTGGCCACGGTGGCGCCCCACGCCCCGGCGGCGACCTGCCGTTCCCAGATCTGCCGGGACATGTGGGTCTTGACGTGCGGGGCGTGCTCCACGCCAGCGGCGGCGAAGGCGCCCGCGACGGTGGCGATGTTGTGGTCCAGTGCCGGCTCGTCGAGCGTCAGCAAGGGCCAGGAGAACGAGGGGTCGTCGATGCGCAGCACGCCCCCATCTTGCCGTGCGGGTGGGAGTGCCGACGACACGGTCCGTCCGCCGGGCGTCACTCCCCCGTGCCGGGCCGCAGGCCGTGCCCCGGCGTCGCGCCGGTGAGCGATCCGCCGGCGAGCACGGGCACCCCGGCCACCAGCACGTCCTCGATGCCGGTGGCCGGGGTGCGGGGCAGCTCGTACGTCGCCTCGTCCTGGACCCGGCCGGGGTCCACGAGCACGAGGTCCGCCACGGCCCCGGGCACGAGCCGGCCGCGGCCCGCGAGGCCGAACCGGCGCGCCGCCCGGGCCGACAGGTGCTCGGCCGCGTCCCACCAGCTCCACGAGCCGCGGCGCACGTGCTCGTCGAGGAACCGCGCGAAGGCGCCCCAGCCGCGGGGGTGCGGCCGGCCGCCCCAGTAGATCGCGTCGGACCCGGCGAGGTGACCCTCGTAGCCGGCGAGCGTGCGGACCGACTCGGGCGAGTTGGTGGGCGGCTGCGCGAACACGCAGCTCGCGCGCAGCGCGGTGGTCGTGAGGATCTCGACCACGGTGTCGGGGGCCGAGCGCCCGAGCCGGGCGGCGACGTCGGGCAGGGTCATGCCCTCGGCCCACTCCATGCCGGGCACGGACGCGAAGGTGATGCGCGGCCAGAGGTCCGTGAGGCCGGCGAAGTGGTCGCCCAGGCGTCCGGCGAGGAGGGGGTCACGGAGGGCGGCGACGGTCGCGGCGGCGTCGGCCACGGGGAGCCACGTGGGCAGCGAGACCATCGACAGGATCGAGCAGCCGCGCAGGTAGGGGTAGGAGTCGTAGGTCAGGTCGTGGCCCGCGGCGCGCGCCGCCCCGATGCGCTCCAGCAGGTCCCGCGCGGGGCCGTGCAGGTGCGACACGTGGGTGGCGACGCCGGACGCGCGGGAGATCCGCAGCAGCTCGTCCAGCCCCGCGACGCCCTTGTCCTCGTAGCCGCGCATGTGGCTGACGTGCGGCAGCCCGCGCGCGGCGACCACCTGGGCGAGCGCGATCAGCTCCCGCTCGTCGGCGTAGGCGGCGGGCACGTACTCGAGGCCCGTCGACAGGCCGCAGGCGCCGTCGTCCAGGGCCTGCTCCAGCAGGCCCGCCATCGCCGCGATCTCGTCGTCCGACGCCGGCCGCTGCGCCGCCCCCAGCACCCGGTACCGGAGGGTGCCGTGGGGCGCGAGGTAGGCGACGTTCACGGGGACGGTGCGGTGGTAGGTCGTCAGGAGGTCGCTCACGGACCCGCCCGCGAACACGGGGTGGTCGCCGTCGATCGCGGCGAAGTACGTGCTCGCCCACGCGTAGGTCGCGGGGTCGGACGGCGCGAAGGACACACCGTCCTGCCCGGTCACGACCGTCGTGATGCCCTGGCGGAGCATCGCGAGCTGCACGTCCGGCTCGAAGACGGCGGCCTCGGCGTGGGTGTGCGCGTCCACGAACCCGGGCAGGGCGACGCGGCCTCTCGCGTCGAGGGTCCGGGTGTCGGGCTCGGGGCCGTCCGGGGCGGCGTCGTCCCGCGCGCCCGGGCGGGTGATCGCCGCGATCCGGCCCCGCACGACGTGCAGGTCCAGGGGTTCGGACAGGGTCCCGTCGGGTTGCGGCAGGCGGGCGCCGCGGACGTGGACGGTGCCGGTCACGTGTCGCGCTCCGGAAGGTTCTCGACGCCGCCGTCCTCCCGCCAGCCGCCGAGCCCGGCCCAGCCGCCGACGGCGGTCTCGGCCGCGAGGTCCCGCGGGTAGCCCTGGACGCCGGGCCGGGTCTGCCAGGGGTGCGGCCCGGCGAGCGGCCGGTACTCGACGCCGTACGCGTCGAGGCGGGGAAGGTGGTGCCGCTCCAGCCGGTCCAGGAACTCCTTCGACGCCGCCGAGCCCGGCTCCCGGTCGCCGCGCGGCGACCAGGCGACCTCGGCGAACGCGGCCAGCCGGGGGTACGTCGCGTAGTCGACGCGGCGCGCGCTGTCGAGGTGCTCGGTCCACACCTGGGCCTGCGCGCCGAGCAGCCGCCCGGTCCGGTCGCCCTCAGCCTGCGGCACCAGCTCCGCCGGGAGAGGGTCGAACGCGTAGACGTCCTCGATCGTGCGCAGGAAGCCGACCGGGATGGGCTCCGCCGGGTGGTCGCCGGCCCGGTGGTCCAGGTAGACGACCTGCTCGGGCGCCATGACGACGTCGTGCCCCGCCGCGAGCGCGGCCGCGCCCTGGGCGTACCCGCGCCAGGACGTGACGATCACGTTGCGCGGGAGCATGGGCGAGACGGCCTCGTCCCAGACGACGGCGCGGCGGCCGGCGGCGGACACGTGCTCGGCGAGCCGGGCGACGAACCAGCCGTGCAGCTGCGCGACGTCGACCGCGCCGTCGGGGGCGAACAGGCCCAGCGCCCGGGCGCGCTCGACGATGGCCGGCGACTCCCGCCAGAGGGTGGGCGGCACCTCGTCGCCGCCGAGGCCGATCCAGGGCGCGTCGAAGACCTCCAGCACCTCGTCCAGCACGTGCCGGAAGAAGGCGAGCGCCCCCTCGGACGGGTCGAGCACGTCCTGGCTGATGCCCCAGGTGGTGCGCACCCCGCTGCGGTCCTTGCGGGTGCCGAGCTCTGGGTAGGCGGCGACGGCGGCCTCGACGTGGCCGGGCACGTCGATCTCGGGCACCACGGTGATGCCCCGGTCGCGGGCGTAGGCCACGATCTCGCGCAGGTCGTCCTGCGTGTAGAAGCCGCCGTGCGGACGGCCGTCCGGGGAGCCCGTGCGCCAGGTGCCGACGATGGACTCGCGCCGCCACGCCCCGGTACGCGTCAGCTCGGGGTACCGGTCGATCTGCACGCGCCAGCCCTGGTCGTCCGTGAGGTGGAGCTGCAGCACGTTCAGCCGGTGGGCGGCCGCGAGGTCGACGAAGCGCAGCACGTCGTGCTTGGGCAGGAAGTGGCGGGCGACGTCGAGCAGCACGCCGCGCCAGGCGAACCGCGGGTGATCCTCGATCCGGATGACCGGGAGGACGGGTCCCGGCGTTCCGCCGCCCGCACCCCGGTAGTCCGCGGGCGCCCGGCGGAAGGCCTCCGGGCCGGCGAGCTGGCGCAGCGTCTGCGCCGCGGCGTGGGCGCCGGCGAGGTCGGCGGCCTCGACGCGCACGGTCCCGAGCGCGGCAGGGTCCGAGCGCACCTCGACGCGGTAGCCCCCGGTCGGCAGGTCGGACGCGAGGGCGAGGACGACGTCGGCGGGCCCGTCGGTCACCGGCACGAGGTCGATCCCGAAGGCTTCCTCGGTGACCCGGCGCCACCAGCGCGCGGCCGGCCGCAGGGCCGGGTCGGTCAGGACCCGTGCGCCGTCGGTGAGCAGCACCGAACCGCCCGGCACCTGCGTCGACGCAGGCAGGGGAACAAGACCAGGATCTCCGGGCTGGTGCACGCCGGACACCCTAGCGCGGCGTCCCGTTCGGAGGACGGTCACTCACGGCGGAGGATCGGTTCCAGCGCGCTGAGGACCGCCGGGTCCTCGATCGTCGAGGGCACCGCGGGGTGCTCGCCGTCGGCGAGCTGGCGCATGGTGCGCCGCAGGATCTTGCCCGAGCGGGTCTTGGGCAGCCCGGCGACGATCTCGACGTCCTTGAACGCGGCGACCGGACCGATCTGGTCGCGCACCGCGGCGACGAGCTCGGCCGCGACGCCCTCGGGATCGACCCCCGCCTTGAGCACCACGAGCCCGCGCGGCACCTGCCCCTTGAGCGCGTCGGCGACGCCGATCACCGCGCACTCGGCGACGGCGGGATGACTCGCCAGCACGCCCTCGATCGCTCCGGTCGACAAGCGGTGGCCCGCGACGTTGATGACGTCGTCGGTGCGGCCCATGACGTAGACGTAGCCGTCGTCGTCCACGTAGCCGCCGTCGCCGGAGAGGTAGTAGCCGTCGAAGGCGGCGAGGTACGACGACACGTACCGCGCGTCGTCGCGCCACAGCGTGGGCAGGGTCCCCGGCGGCAACGGCAGCCGGAGCGCGAGGCTCCCCTCCTGGTTCGGTCCCGCGACCGAGCCGTCCGGCAGCAGCACCTGCACGTCGAAGCCCGGCACGGGCACCGAGGGCGACCCGGGCCGGGTGGGCATCGGTTCGAGCCCGCGCAGGTTGGCGACGACGGCCCAGCCGGTCTCGGTCTGCCACCAGTGGTCGACGACGGGAACGCCGAGGATCCGGCCCGCCCACTCGTAGGTGCCGGGGTCGAGCCGCTCCCCCGCGAGGAACAGGTGCCGCAGCGAGGTCGTGTCATGCGCGGCCACGAGGATCCCCTCCGGATCCTCCTTCTTGATGGCGCGGATCGCGGTCGGGGCGGTGAACAACGCCTCGACGCCGTACTCGGCGACCACGCGCCAGAACGCGCCGGCGTCCGGCGTGCCGACCGGTTTGCCCTCGTAGAGCACGGTGGTCGCGCCCGCGATCAGGGGCCCGTAGACGATGTAGGAGTGGCCGACCACCCAGCCGACGTCGGACGCCGTCCACCAGACCTGGCCGGCCTCGATGTCGTAGATGTTGCGCATGGACCAGGCCAGCGCGACGGCGTGCCCGCCGTTGTCGCGCACGATCCCCTTGGGGCGGCCCGTCGTGCCCGACGTGTACAGGATGTAGAGCGGGTCCGTCGCCGCGACCTCCGCGCAGGGCGCGGGATTGGTGCGTCCGGCGTGCATCGCGGTGGCCCAGTCCAGGTCCCGCCCCTCGACGAGCGTCGCGACGGCCTGCGGCCGCTGCAGGACCACGCACGACGCCGGCTGGTGGTCGGCCAGCTCCAGCGCCCGGTCCAGCAGCGGCTTGTACTCCACGACCCGGCTCGGCTCGATACCGCAGGACGCCGACACCACGACCTTGGGCTGCGCGTCGTCGATCCGCACGGCCAGCTCGTTCGCGGCGAACCCGCCGAACACCACCGAGTGCACCGCACCCAGGCGGGCGCAGGCGAGCATCGCGACGACCGCCTCCGGCACCATGGGCATGTAGATCACCACGCGGTCGCCCTGTTCGACGCCGAGGTCGCGCAGGGCACCGGCGAACGCCGCGACGTCCTGCAGGAGGGTGCCGTAGCTGATCGTCTCCGAGTCGCTGGTGACCGGGCTGTCGTAGATCAGCGCGGTCTGGTCGCCCCGGCCCGCGATCACGTGCCGGTCGAGCGCGTTGTAGCAGGTGTTGAGCCGCCCGTCGGGGAACCAGCGGTAGAACGGCGCGTTGTCGCCGTCGAGCACCCGGGTCGGTTTGCGGAACCACGAGACGAGGGCCGCCTGCTCGCCCCAGAAACCCTCGGGGTCGGTGAGGCTGCGCCGGTAGACGTCCGCGTAGTCGGCCATGGGCCCTCCAGCTCTCCGCCGCGAACCCCGGTGTCCGCGCCGCTGCCAGTGTGCCCCGGAGGTGCGGGATCGTCGAGTGGGCGGCCCCAGCGGGGGTGCCGTTCGGCGTCGCCCCAGCAAAGTGCGCGACACCGGGCGCGCAAGCGCCGTCGTCCTGACGACACATGCCGGGTATGAGCCCGCTTCGAGCACCACTCCGCGTCCTCTGCACCGGCCTGGCCGGCGTCCTGCTCCTCGCCGCGTGCGCCGGCCAGGCCGGCCCAGCCGGCCCAGCATCGGACGGAACCCAGCCCCGCGACACGGCGGCAGCCGCCCCGCCCACGCCCGCGGCCCCTGGCGCCGTGACCACCGTCGCGACCGTGCTCCAGGAGGGCGACAACCCGCCCGAGCTCTGCCTGGGCGGGGTGGCCGAGTCGTACCCGCCCCAGTGCGGCGGACCCGAGATCGCCGGATGGGACTGGGACGCCGTCGACGGTGAGGAGTCCGCGCAGGGCACCACCTGGGGCATGTTCATGGTCGAGGGCACCTGGGACGGCGAGACCTTCGACCTCACCGAGGCCGGAGCCGCCCCGGACGATCCGTCCGCGCCCCCCGACGACCCCCGGCTCGCGCCGGACAACGCCGGGGCGGCCGGAGCGGGATCCGACGCCGGCGAGCTGCAGAACGAGGTGTACGACGACCTCGGCGGCCTCAGCGGCTGGGCCGAGAACGGCTACGTCTGGGTGACGGTCGTCTACGACGACGGCAGCATCCAGCGCTACGCCGACGAGACGTACGGCACCGACACGGTCGCCGTGCTCTCGGCGCTGCACGACGTCGGGTAGGCGGGCCGCGACGTCGGGCAGGCGGGCAGCAGACCCCGGGCACGACGAAGGCCTCGCCGGAACACCGGCGAGGCCTTCTGCCACAGGGCTGTCGAGTGGAGCTGCCGGGAATCGAACCCGGGTCCGGTATCGGTTGACGAGGACTTCTCCGGGCGCAGTCTGCTATGGATTTTCTCGGCCCCCGCGCTCGCGCAGACACGTTCGCGGACAGGCCCAGTCACCTGAGTGTTCCCGTAGCCCCGATGACGAGAGCTACGAGCAGTGGCTTTCTAGATGACGCGGACTACCGGAGCGAAAGCAGACTCCGGGCCCACGGACTTCGGGCTCGCTCAGGCGGCGAGGGCGAAGTCGTTGCGCGAGTTATCGGCAACTATTGGTTTACAGGCATCGTTTACGAGATAAGCCTGCATCCTCGGCCCGCTTCTCCTCGAAGCACGACCACCGTCGAAACCGATCAGCCCCTATGGATTTTTCAACCGCCCCGCCTGGACCAGGCCCCTGCGGAACGTCTCCAGCCTAGTTGATCAACGCCCCGTTCGGGAACGTTATTTCCGTAACAGCCGGACAGCGCCGACAGTCGGTACGGCTCGGCTCGGCTCAGCTCTGCTTGTTGTCGGCTGAGCCTGCGGCTCCGCTCCGGGCGCGTGCCTCGTCCCTCGGCCCACACCCTGCGCTGCGCCTCCGGCTCAGCCGAGCATCTCCTTGTGCCGGATCGCCCGCTGGGCCTCCCGCATGTCCTGCTGCTCGCGCAGGGTCTGGCGCTTGTCGTACTCCTTCTTGCCGCGCGCGAGCGCGATCTCGACCTTGGCGCGGCCGTCCAGGAAGTACAGCGACAGCGGGATGAGGGTGTGCCCCTTCTCCCGCGACTTCGACTCCAGGCGTGCGATCTCCTCGCGGTGCAGCAGGAGCTTGCGCCGACGCCGCGGCGCGTGGTTGTTCCACGTGCCCTGGAAGTACGCGGGGATGTGGACGTTCTCGAGCCACGCCTCGCCGCGGTCGATGGCGGCGTAGCCGTCCGTCAGGGACGCGCGGCCCATCCGCAGTGCCTTGACCTCGGTGCCCGAGAGCACCAGTCCGGCCTCGAAGACGTCCTCGATCACGTAGTCATGACGGGCCTTCTTGTTGTTCGCCACGATCTTGCGCGGATCATCGACGTTCTTCTTGGCCATGGTCTCCCTCCGGGGTCTGCGGGCGCGCGGCACCCGCTGCGGGCGGCGCGACGTCCCAGTTTACGCGCCCGGGCCGCGGGGACCAGGCTTTTAGAGCCAGGTCATCGGGTCCACCGTGGAACCGTTGATGTAGAGCTCGAAGTGCAGGTGGCAGGCCGTGGACGTCCCCGTGGTGCCCGAGTAGCCGATCAACTGCCCCCGCGAGACACGCTGCCCCGCCGAGACCGCGAACGACGTGAGGTGGTTCGAGCTCGTCATCACGCTGGTGCCGCTCGACGTGTAGCCGTGGTCGATCAGCACCTGGTTGCCCAGGCCCGCCAGGGTCCGCGCGTAGAGCACGGTGCCGTCGGCGGCCGCCAGGATCGGCGTGCCGCAGTAGGCCCGGAAGTCGGTGCCGGCGTGCAGGCGGGAGTAGTTCAGCACCGGGTGGAACCGCATGCCGTACGACGACGTGACGAACGGGTTCGCCGTCGGGTAGCTGAGGAACGTCATGGTGCCGGCGCCGCCACCACTGCCCGACGAGGAACCGCCGCCACCTCCGGAGGAACCGCCCGAGGAACCCTGCTCCTCCTGCCGCTGCTGGGCCAGGCGCTCGTCCCGCGCCTGCTGCTTGCGGATGATCGACTTCAGGTCGGACTCGATGGAGCCCAGCTCCTGCTCGTTCGCCTGCATGCTCGCCAGCGCGGCGTCCTTGCGGTGCTCGATGCGGGCCTTGAGCCGCTGCTGCTCGGCGATCAGGCGCTCGATCTCCGCCTTGCGCTCCACCGCGGCCTGCTTGGCCTGCTCCTTGGACGCCACGTTCTCGTCCGCGAGGCGCTTGAGCTCGGTGACGACCTCCCGGATGGCCGTGAGCCGCGCCTGCAGGTTGCGGGCTGTCGCCTCGGCGTCCTGCAGCTCGGCGAGCGTGCGCGCCCGGATCCGGGCCGCGGACGACGACACCGAGTACCCGTCGATGAACTCCTCGGTGCTCTGGGCGCCGGTGACCAGCCCGAGCGTCGAGGCGCTGCCGGACCCCCGGAACTCCTCGCGGGCCATCTGCGCGATGTCGTCGCGGGCGTCGTCGACCTTGCCGGAGCCGTCCTGGAGCAGCTGGGTGACCTGCGCCTCCTCGAGCTGGGCGTCGGCGAGCCGCTGGGCAAGGATCGCGGCCTCCCGCTCGGCCCGCTGCAGCTCGGCCTCGGCCACGGCGAGCTCCGCCTCCGCCACCGGCAGCCGGCCCTCGACCTGGTCCAGCTCGAGCACGGCGTCCGCGAGCTGCGAGTCCGTGTGCTCCAGCTCGGCCTCCAGGCTCTCGCGCTCCTTCTCCTTGGCCGCCTGCTGGCGCTCCGCGGCGGCACGGCGGTCGTCCAGGTCGTCGGCCTGGACGGCGGTCGAGCCGCCCAGCAGGAGCAGGACGGCGAGTGCCGCGGCGAGGGTGCTGCGGCCGGGGACCCTGGAGCGAGGGTTTCGGGGAGTGGACATCAGATCCTCGTGTACCGGTTCAGGGTGAAGAAGGACGAGAGGGCGGCCAGCGCGACCGCCATGACCACGAGCAGCGGCGCGACGCGGAACACGTCGGCCTCCGACACGTAGGCGACCCAGTCGACCGACCGTTCCAGCCAGTCGCTGACCATGAACCGCACGGCGAGCCAGAGCCCTCCGCCGGCGAGCAGGGAACCGAGCACGGCCGCCAGGGCCCCCTCCAGCAGGAACGGCAGCTGGATGAACAGGTTGGACGCACCCACCAGGCGCATGATCTCCGTCTCCTTGCGCCGGGAGACGGCGCTCAGCCGGATGGTGGTGGTGATCAGCAGGACCGCCGCGAGGAGCATGACGCCGGCCAGGCCGGCCGCGAGCAGGGTGGCGACGTTGAGCGTGCGGAACAGCGGCTCGAAGACGGCCCGCTGGTCCTCGACGATCTCGACGCCGTCCCGCCCGGACAGGACGTCGCTCACGACGGCGAACTGCTCGGCGTCGGTCAGCTTGAGGCGCAGGGACGCCTGCATGTCGTCGGCGGTGAGCTGCGTGCCCTGGTAGCCGTCGGGGTAGCGCTGGCTGAAGGCCTCGAACGCCTGCTGCTTGGACTCGAAGTAGACCTTGCTGACCTGGGAGGACAGCTCGGTGTCGATGACCTGGCGCACGGCGTCGACCTGGTCGTCGGTGGCCTCGCCCGTGGCGCACGTGGGCGACACCGAGCCCTCCGGGCAGAGGAAGACGGAGACCTCGACGAGGTCGTACCAGTCGTCCTTGAGCTTGCCGATCTGCGCCTGCAGCAGGGCTGCCGCGCCGACGAACGTCAGCGACACGAACGTCACGAGCACCACGGCCACGACCATGGTGGTGTTCCGGCGCAGGCCGCTGAAGACCTCGCCGAGCACGAACTGGAAGCGCACGCTCAGGACCCCCGCACCGTCTGGACCGGCGCACGCGTGCCGCTGCCGGGGGCGTCGAGCACGGGTGAGGCGCCGACGTCGGGCAGGATCGCCTCGCGCTCGCCGTAGCCGCCGCGGGCCTCGTCGCGGACGACGACGCCGTCGGACAGCTCGACGACGCGGCGGCGCATCTCGTTGACGATCTCGTCGTCGTGCGTGGCCATGACCACCGTGGTCCCGGTGCGGTTGATGCGGTCCAGCAGGCGCATGATGCCCAGCGAGGTCGTGGGGTCGAGGTTGCCCGTCGGCTCGTCCGCCAGCAGGATCTGCGGCCGGTTGACGATGGCGCGCGCGATCGCGGCGCGCTGCTGCTCACCGCCGGAGAGCTCGGTGGGCATCCGCTTGCCCTTGCCCGCCAGGCCGACCATGTCCAGCACCTCGGGCACGGTGTCCCGGATGACGTGGCGCGGCTTGCCGATCACCTGCAGGGCGAACGCCACGTTCTCGTGGACGGTCTTGTTCTGCAGCAGCCGGAAGTCCTGGAACACCACGCCGAGCTGGCGACGCAGCGTGGGCACGCGCCAACCGGAGAGGTTCGCGACGTCCCGCCCCGCGACGTAGACGCGGCCGCGGGTGGGCCGCTGCTCGCGCAGCACGAGCGACAGAAAGGTCGACTTGCCCGAGCCGGAGGCCCCCACGAGGAAGACGAACTCGCCACGCTCGACGTCCACGGAGACCTGGTCGAGGGCAGGTCGAGCGCCGCGCGCATAGACCTTCGACACGTTCTCGAACCTGATCACGAGCCGACCCTAGGTGGGAGATCGGGTGGCGTGTCGGGCAGACACGCCGACGACACTCACCCCGTTGATCGGCGTCGACCGCCATACCTGCCCAAAACGTGCGCAAGCGGCATTTTGCCAATGCCGTACCCCGCGCCGGACCACGCCGGATGGGTTCTCATGGAGAAACCGGCCCCCGGCAACAGGAGCGTGAGCTGATGCGTGCTGTCGTGTTCGAGAAGTTCCAGACCTTCCCCACCCTCAGGGAGGTGGACCGGCCCAGCCCCGGCCCTGGTGAGGTGCTGCTGAAGATCGCGGGCTCCGGGGCGTGCCACTCCGACGTGGCGCTCTACAAGGAGTTCGCGGAGGGGCAGCCGGGGTCGTTCGCGCCGCCGTTCGTGCTCGGCCACGAGGCGTCCGGCTGGATCGAGGAGCTGGGCCCCGGGGTCACCGGGTTCTCGAAGGGCGACGCATTCCTCGTGTACGGGCCCAACGGCTGCGGGCACTGCAAGGCCTGCTCACGCGGCCAGGACACCTACTGCGAGAACGCTGCGACCATGCCCTGGGCGGCGACGGGGATCGGCCGCGACGGCGGCATGGCGGAGTACATGGTGACACCCGCGCGGAACCTGGTGCCGCTGGGCGACTCCGACCCGGTCGCGGCCGCTCCCCTGGCCGACGCCGGCCTCACCCCGTACCACGCGATCAAGCTCTCGCTGCCGAAGCTGGCGGGCGGCGGAAGGTTCGCGCTGGTCGTGGGCCTGGGCGGGCTGGGTCAGGTGGCCGTGCAGATCCTCACGGCCCTGACCGGCGCCACCGTGATCGCCACCGACATGAAGCAGGACGCCATGGACCGCGCGGCCGCCAACGGCGCCGTCACCGTGCCCGGCGGGCCGGACCAGGTCGCGGCGATCCGCGAGCTCACCGGCGGACGCGGCGTCGACGCGGCATTCGACCTGGTGGGCGCGGCGCCCACGATCAGGACGGCGCAGGCGTGCCTGGCCCAGCGGGGGCGGCTCACCGTGGTCGGCATCGCCGGTGGCGTGACCGAGTGGAGCTTCTTCACCAACCCGTACGAGGCCGAGATCACCAACACCTACTGGGGCACCGTCGAGGAGCTCTACGAGGTGGTCGCGATGTACCGGGCGGGGCAGATCGTGCCCGACGTCGAGCGGTACACCCTCGACCAGTTCGACGAGGCGTACCGCAAGCTCGAGTCCGGGCAGCTCTCCGGCCGCGCCGTCATCGTGCCGCACGGGTAAGCCGGCGTCAGCTCCCCGAGCCGCCGCGGCGCCAGCGGATACCGGCCTCGATGAAGTCGTCGATGGCGCCGTCGAACACGGCCTGCGGGTTGCCCGACTCGTGCTCGGTGCGCAGGTCCTTGACCATCTGGTACGGCTGCAGCACGTAGGACCGCATCTGGTCGCCCCAGCTGGCCTTGATGTCGCCGGCCATCTCCTTCTTCTTCGCGGCCTCCTCCGCCTTGCGGAGCAGCAGCAGGCGCGACTGGAGCACGCGGTAGGCGGCCGCGCGGTTCTGGATCTGCGACTTCTCGTTCTGCATCGCGACGACGACGCCCGTGGGGATGTGCGTCATGCGGACTGCGGAGTCCGTCGTGTTGACCGACTGGCCGCCCGGGCCCGAGGAGCGGTACACGTCGATCTTGAGCTCGGAGTCCGGGATGTCGATGTGGTCGGTCTGCTCGATGAGCGGGATCACCTCGACGGCGGCGAACGACGTCTGCCGGCGGCCCTGGTTGTCGAACGGCGAGATGCGCACCAAGCGGTGCGTACCGGCCTCGACGGACAGGTTGCCGAAGGCGTAGGGCACGTTGACCTCGAAGGTCGCGGACTTGAGGCCCGCCTCCTCGGCGTAGGAGGTGTCGCCCACCTTGGTGGGGTAGCCGTGCCGCTCGGCCCAGCGCAGGTACATGCGCATCAGCATCTCGGCGAAGTCGGCGGCGTCCACGCCGCCGGCGCCGGCACGGATCGTGACGACGGCCTCGCGGGAGTCGTACTCGCCGTTCAGCAGGGTGCGCACCTCGAGCGCCGCGAGGTCCTTGCGGATCTTGGCGACCTCCTCCTCGGCCTCGGTCAGCGAGTCGGCGTCGTCCATCTCCTGGCCGAGCTCCACGAGCGTCTCGACGTCGTCGATGCGCGCGCCGAGCTTCTCGACCCGGCTCAGCTCGGCCTGCGCCGCCGAGAGCGCGGAGGTGACCTTCTGGCCCTCCTCCGGGTCGTCCCACAGGTTGGGCGCCGACGCCTGCTCCGACAGCTCGGCGATCTTCGCCTCGAGCGCGGTGGGGTCGCTCACGGCCTCGATGGACTCGAGGGTCGTGCGGAGCGCCTTGATCTCAGCGGGAAAGTCGTTGGTGGCCACGATGTTCAAGGTTACCCGCGCATCCCGGTGTCCGACGCCGGAAAATCTCGCACCGGCCCGCGTCGGGCTCAGCGAGCTCCCGGTTCGGGCAGCTCACGGCCGAACATCTGCGCGGTCGCACGGGCGCTGGGCGTCCCCGCGTCGGGGTCCGCGCCGTGCTCGACCAGCACCCGGATCACGTCGGCCTCGTTCTTGAAGACGGCGCCCGCGAGCGGCGCCTGGTTGTTGGCGTTGCGCCGGTTCACGTCCGCGCCACGCTCGGCGAGACCCGCCGTGAGGTCCGCGTGCCCGTGATAGGCGGCGAGCATCAACAGCGAGTTGCCGGCGTCGTCGGCCAGCTCGACCGGCAGGCCCGCGTCCACCAGGTCGAGCAGCACGTCCGCGCCCTGGCGAGCGAGGTCGAAGACCTGATCGGGCTCGAGGCGCGTGCCGCCCTGGTCGTCGCCGTGCGGGTCGCTCGTGCCGTGCTCGCTCATGGCCACAACCTAACCCGGCTCACCGGGCCCGTCGGTTCACCAGGCCCGGGCCGTCGACGACGCCGACAGGCCGATGCCACCCCCGAACGTGTCGGTGAACCAGCGCAGCAGCGGCGGGCGGGACACGGCAGCGAGCGTCACCCGCGCGGAACGCCCGTCCGGCGACGACGCCCCGGTGACCGCCACAGGCAGGCCGGGCGGGTGCGCGGCGAGGTAGCGCTCGACGGCGGCACGCACGTCGGCGTCGGACAGGGTGAGCCGGGCGTCGGCGGCGGGCACGCCCGCGCCGGCGTAGAAGGCGTCCGGCGACATGGCGTCCGCCGCGTCGGCCGCGGCGAGGTCCGCGACGTCGTACAGGGCCTTGCGGTCCAGGTGCACCGCGCTCGCGGAGGCGACCACCGCGACCAGCATGAGCGCGAACGCGACGAAGGCCGAGGTGAGCAGCATGATGCGGCCGCTCTCGCGCGACCCGTCAGGGGCGTCCGGACGGGCGTCGGTGCGGTCTGCGACGGTCATCCGCCCATTGTTCGCCGGAGCGGCGGGCCCGGCTCGGCAGGGTTGTGGAAAAGTCTCGGAGCGGTGGTCCGCCGCCCTGGTCGTCGCCCGGGAGGCGACCTAATCGTTTAGATTCGCCCGATCTTCGAAAACGTTTAGCGAAACCCTTGACACCTGGTGGGAGGCATAGAAATCCTTTTCCACGTCCCGACGGGCCAACGACGGCACGTCCTGAACGAAGGGGATCAACGATGATGACCCGAACGCTCACCCCACGGCGCCACCGGCGCACGCTGCGCGCGGTCTCGCTCGCCACCCTGGCCGCGGTGGTGCTCAGCACCGGCGTGGCCGTCACCTCGGCCCAGGCCGCCGGCAGCACGCTGCAGGCCGCCGCCGCGGAGTCCGGCCGTTACTTCGGCACCGCGATCGCAGCGAACAAGCTCTCGGAGTCGGCCTACACCACCATCGCGAACCGTGAGTTCAACATGGTCACCGCCGAGAACGAGATGAAGCTCGACGCCACCGAGCCGAACCAGAACCAGTTCAGCTTCACCAACGGCGACCGCATCGTGAGCTGGGCGCGGAGCAACGGCAAGCAGGTCCGGGGACACACGCTGGCCTGGCACTCGCAGCAGCCGGGCTGGATGCAGAACATGAGCGGCTCGGCCCTGAGGTCCGCGATGCTCAACCACGTGACCCAGGTGGCGACCCACTACCGCGGCCAGATCCACTCGTGGGACGTGGTGAACGAGGCGTTCGCCGACGGCTCCTCGGGTGCCCGCCGCGACTCGAACCTGCAGCGCACCGGGAACGACTGGATCGAGGCCGCGTTCCGCGCGGCCCGGGCCGCCGACCCGAACGCCAAGCTCTGCTACAACGACTACAACACGGACAACTGGAGCCACGCCAAGACCCAGGCCGTGTACAACATGGTCCGCGACTTCAAGTCCCGCGGCGTGCCGATCGACTGCGTGGGTTTCCAGGCCCACTTCAACAGCGGGAACCCGGTCCCGAGCAACTACCACACCACCCTGGGCAACTTCGCGGCGCTGGGGGTCGACGTCCAGATCACCGAGCTCGACATCGCGGGCTCCGGCACCTCGCAGGCCGAGCAGTACCGCGGGATCGTCCAGGCGTGCCTCGCCGTCTCGCGCTGCACCGGCATCAGTGTCTGGGGCGTGCGGGACTCCGACTCGTGGCGTTCCGGTGACACGCCGCTCCTCTTCGACGGCAACGGCAACAAGAAGCTCGCCTACAACTACACACTGGACGCGCTGAACGCGGGCGGGACCGGGAACCCACAGCCTGGCGACGGCTGCACCGTCACCGTCACCCGCGCAGAGGAGTGGTCCGACCGGTTCAACGTGTCGCTCGCGGTCTCGGGTAGCTCGACCTGGCGCGTCTCCGTCGGGCTCCAGGGCAGCCAGAGCCTGCAGAACTCCTGGAACGCCACGGTGTCCGGAACCACCGGCACGCTGACGGCCACGCCGAACGGGTCCGGCAACAACTTCGGCATCACCCTCTACAAGAACGGGAACACCAACCTGCCCACGGCGACCTGCTCGACGAGCTGACGAGCTGAGCCCGGCCCGGCCGCCGGCCGCGAGGCCGCTCGGCCGTGCAGGACGACGGCGGTCCGCACCCACGGAGGGGTGCGGACCTTCGTCGTGCCCGACGCCCTGCCGGGCACTCCTCAGGGCCGGACCGCCACGTACTCGTCGACCGTCCCCGTGCGCGCCGCCTCCACCAGGACGGACAGCGGCACCCAGCCACGCACGGCCTCGGGCAGCAGGGGCAGGGGCACCTCGACGCGGACGACGGCGGCCACGGAGCCGCCCGGCGTCAGACACGGGGACTGCGAGCACTCCAGGGTGAGCGCGCCCTCGTCGCCGGCGAAGCCCTGGTCCGTCAGGGCGAGCCGCACCGCGGCGTCGGCCCGGGTGGTCCCGACCGCGGCCGACTCGGCCGTGACCAGCGCGCGGACCGCGCCGGTCGCCGCACCCTCGGCGGCAAACGCGCCGGCCTGCACCCGGCCGAGCGTCACCACGAGGTAGACCAGCGGGATCAGCAGGATCAGCGCGACGCCGAGGAACTCGACCATCGCGGAGCCGTCCTCGCGGCCGCGGTCCACCCGGCTCGGGTCTGCACGGACCGTCCTTCCTCGGAGCAACACCATCGCACCGGGAGACGTAACGGAGAGGGAGCACTGCTCGCCCAGCGTTACCACCCCCGCTGCGCAACCAGTCCCCCGCAACCCCCGCCGCGACCCGCTCATCTCTCCTCCAGCGCGTGACCGCGCACCGTGAGCGTGCCGCCGGGACCGAGCAGGCCGACCACGGGCAGCGGCGTCCGCACCGTCACCTCGGTCACCTCCATGCCGTCGCGCGTCGTGCTGCCGGCGGTGACGTCGCGGGCGTAGTCCCCGGTCAGCGCCCCCGCCAGGAGCGCCCGCGTGCGGGCGACGCCGTCGGCCGGGGACCGGTCGGCGCGGGCCGCCACGCGGGCGCCCTCGGCGGCCGCGTCGATCGCGAGCGAACGCACGTGGACGGCGAGCGCCACCTGGACCACCCCGAGCAGGAGCGCCAGGACCAGCACCGACACCAGCAGGAACTCGACCGCCGCGGAGCCGTGCTCGCGCCGGCCGGTGCTCACCCCTGGCCCGTGACGCTGCTGATCGCCTGGCGGAACGCGTCCTCGAGCAGCGGACCCGCCACGGCCCAGAGTGCCACCACCAGTCCGGCGGTCATCAGGGTGACGAGCACCCAGCCGGGCACGTCGCCCCGCTCGGCCTCGGTGGTCTCGGTGGTGCTCCTGGTCCCTCGGTCGTCGCGCACAGCGCTTCCTTTCGTCGGCAGACCTCGTGGCGAGGTCATGTCAGAGCCCGATCCGGAGGGTGGCCAGGCTGGGAAAAACAGCGAAGACGACGGTGACCGGCAGCACGAGGAACACGACCGGGACCATCATCAGGATCTCCTTGCGGCCGCCCGCTTCCAGGAGGGAGCGGCGGCCGGCCTCGCGGACGTCGCGGGCCTGCGCACGGAGCACGTCCGCCAGCGGGGTGCCGCGTTCCAGCGCGACCACGACGCCCTCGGCGAACCGGGACAGGGGCGGCAGGCCGGACCGGTCCGCGAGCGCGGTGAGGGCGGCCGTCACGGGCGCGCCCGCGCGCACCTCGGCGACCATGCGTCGGATCTCGCCCGCCAGCTCGCCGCGGGCCGTGGACGCCACCCGTTCGAGCGCGGCCGGCGGGCTCTCCCCTGCCGCCACGGCGAGGGCGAGCAGCTCCGCGATGGTCGGCAGCTCGGCGAGCAGCCGCTCCTCGCGGCGGCTAACCCGGAGCGTGAGGGCCTGGTCGCACGCCACGTAGCCGCACCCGCCCGCGACCACCACGAGCGCCACCAGCGGGACGGCCCCCGCGCCGCGGGTCGCCGCGAGCAGCAGCGCGAGGCCGAGACCCGCCGCGAGGCCCGCGACCGTCCAGACCACCTGGCGGGCCCGGAAGTGGTCGACCGTCTCCGCGGACCCGGCCCGGTCGAGCCTGCGGCGGATCTCCTCCCGGGGTGCGCCGAACCGTTCGAGGCGCGCGCCGACGTCGTGCAGGCCGAGGAGCCGGACCACCGCCGAGGTGCGGCTGGCCTCGCGCAGCAGCGTCGAGGTCGCGTCGCGCGGGCGCAGGTACGGGGCGAGCCGCTCGTCAAGGCTGACGGCTCGCGCCCGCAGGCGCGACAGCACGATCAGCACGCCCAGTGCGACGCCGAGCCCGACGAGTGCCCCCGCCGCCCAGCCGGTCACCGGAGCACCCTGCGCTCCGCGGGCAGGCGGCCGATCCGCAGCATCAGCCGGTAGGCGACCAGGGCGCAGAGGCCGCCGGCGACGAGCACCGTGACGCCCGCCGGCGAGTCGTAGGCGCGCGCGGTCTCGGGCCGGGTGGACAGCAGGGCGAGGACGACCCACGGCCCGGCGACCGCCACGCGCGCGCCGTTGACGGTCCAGCTCTGCCGCGCTTCCAGCTCACCCCGGGTCGCGGCGTCCTCGCGGAGAAAACCGCTCAGGGTCCGCAGCAGCCGGCCCAGGTCCTGGCCGCCGACCTCCCGCGTGAGGCGCAGGGCCTCCACTATGCGGTCGGCCACCGGGTCGGCGAGGCGCTCCTTGAGCGCGTCCAGGGCGTCGCCGAACCGGCCGCCGGCCCGGTAGTCCTGGGCGAAGCGGCCGAACGGTTCGCGCAGCTCGACCGGACCACGGTGCGCGAGCTGGGCCACCGCCTCGGGCAGCGACAGCCCGGCGCGCACGCCGGAGGCGAGGTGGTCCACGACCTCGGGCCACACCTCCCGCAGCGCCCGACGGCGGTGGCGCGCCCGGGCCCGGACCAGCACCACGGGGCCGGGCGCGGCGAGCAGCGCGAAGCAGGCCGCGATGGCCGGCGAGCGGGTCAGGGCGAGCGCCACGAGCAGGGTCACGACGCCGAGCGCCACGCACGAGCCGACGAGCATCGCGGGCGTCACGGAGGGCGCCCCGGCCTGGGTCAGCAGGTCCCGGGTGCGCATCTGCCAGGTCACGCGGCCCGCGGGGCGCGGCGTCGGGGCCCAGAACGACCACCACACGCAGAACAGTCCGGCGCCCAGGAGCAGGCCCACCACCACGCCCATCAGCGGGTCGCCCAGGGGCTCGCGCCCGCACGACTGCCCACCGTGGCACGGGCGCCCACCCCGGCCCACGGACCGGTGGTGGCACTCCGCGCGGAGCGTGTCCCCGCGTCCGGCGACAGCGCTCGCGGGTCGGCGAGCAGGGCCCGGACGTCGAAACCTGCGCGCTCGAACCGGTCCTCGCCGGGCGGCATCCCGTCGCCGCGGCGCAGGTCGCCGTCGGCGTCCCGGTGGAAGATCCCGGCGGTCTCGATACGCCCCTCCTCGACCCGCCCGGTCACTGCGACGATCTCGCGGACCTGGCGGCGCACCACGCCGTCCGCCGCCCGGCTCAGGCCGAGGTGCACCACGAGGTCCACGGCCGAGGCGACGGTGGGCACCACGAACCGGTCGGACACGTTCTCCCCCGCGAGCAGCGGGAGCGTGGTCATCTTCGCGACGGCCTCCCGCGCCGTGTTGGCGTGCAGCGTGCACATCCCGGGCACGCCGCTGTTCAACGCGATGAGCAGGTCGAACGCCTCCGCCTCCCGGACCTCGCCGATGACCAGCCGGTCGGGGCGCATCCGCAGGGCCTCCTTGACCAGGCGCCGCAGGGGCACCTCGCCGGTGCCCTCGAGGTTGGCGGGGCGGGTCTGCAGCGCCACGTGGTCGCGGACGGGGAGGCGCAGCTCCCAGACCTCCTCGGCCGAGATGACCCGCTCGGAGCCCGGGATCGAACCCGCCAGGGCGTTGAGCATCGTGGTCTTGCCCGCCTGGGTCTGCCCCGACACGAGCACGTTGAGCCCGACGCGGACGGCGGCGTCGAGGAACGTCGCGGCCTGGGCCGTGAGCGAGCCGAGCCGCACCATGTCCGCCAGCGAGCGGGCCCGCACCACGTGCTTGCGGATGTTCACGGCCCACGCCGCGCGCGTGATGTCGGGGATCACGACGTGCAGGCGCTCCCCGCCCGGCAGGCGGGCGTCCACGAACGGGCTGGACAGGTCGAGGCGCCGCCCGGAGGTCTTGAGCATGCGCTCCACGAGGTCGCGCACCTGCTCGTCGGTCAGGACGGTGCTGGTCAGCTCGGACATCCCGCGCCGCGCGACGTAGACGTGCGTCGGGGCGTTGAGCCAGACCTCCTCGATCTCGGGGTCGTCGAGGTAGGGCTGCAGCGGCCCGAACCCACCCACGGCGTCGGTCACGGTGCGCGCCGCCGCATCAGGATCGTCGAGCGGCGGCACCACGCCGACGCTCGCCCGCGTCTCGTAGTCACCCACCGCGTCCGTCACGAGGCTCGACAGCCCCTCCCGATCACCGATCGGGTCCAGCCCCCTGCGCCGCACCAGCTCCCGCACCTCACCCACCAAGATCGCGACACCGTCGTGATCGGACATGCTCGCCCCCCGGCTCCACCACGCCCCCTCCTGGGGCCCCCAGCGAGATTAAGCGCTCCGCCACTCCCGTGCAGGATAGCCTGTGGACAACCTCTTGCTCTGACCGTGATATCAGTACGCGAGCAGCGGTTGGCCAGCGAGTGCGCGAGCGGCCCAACTCGCACATCGGTAGCACAGATACACGAAGATCAGTCTCGTACATACGCGAAGATCGGTAGCGTAGGATGCCGCAAATATGTAGCCTAGGACTGTGGACTACATCCCGAGAATCCTCGACCATCAGTTGGACGACCTTCTCGAGGGGCTTCCCGCCGTGGCGATCGTCGGCCCCAAAGCGGTGGGGAAGACCGAGACAGCCTCGCGCCGGGCTCGGTCGGTCCTGGACCTGGGCGACGAGTTCGAACTGAGCCTGATCCAGAACGATCCGGGCCGATTGACGAGGGCGGAACGTCCGGTCCTCGTCGACGAGTGGCAGGTACATCCGCCCGTCTGGGATTCGGTTCGGCGAGCTGTCGACCGCGGCGCAAATGCCGGAGACTTCCTGCTGACCGGCTCAGCGGCCCCGACGAAGAAGCCCATGCACTCCGGCGCGGGCCGCATCGTCCAGCTGCGTATGCGTCCAATGTCGCTCGCAGAGCGAGCGATCGGCGAACCCTCGGTATCGCTGGGTGCACTGCTCGCAGGAGGGCGCCCGACGGTGTCGGGCGACTCCTCGGCAGGCCTCGAGGACTACGCCCGGGAGATCACCTCCTCAGGCTTTCCGGGGATACGACGCCTCCCTGAGCGATTCCGCAAGGACGCTCTCGACGGGTACCTGGCGGCCGTGGTGGATCGCGACTTCCCGGAGCTCGGTCATGTCGTACGCCGCCCTGGAACGCTCCGTGCCTGGCTACGTGCCTATGCGGCGGCGACATCGACGACCGCCTCGTACAACTCGATACTCGAGGCTGCGACACCCGGAGATGCCGACAAGCCGGCGCGTACCACGACAGTCGCCTATCGCGAGATCCTGGAACGCATGTGGCTTGTCGAAGAGGTCCCGGCGTGGACCGGAATCGGCAGCATCATGACGGCGCTCGGCGCCTCGCCGAAGCACCAGATGTGCGATCCCGCACTGGCGGCACGACTCCTGAACGTCAGCAGTGATGCGCTCTTGGAACGCGCGAATCCCGGTACCGTTCCGCTCCCTCGCAACGGCTCGCTGATCGGCGCGTTCTTCGAGAGCCTGGTCACGCTGTCAGTCCAGGTCTACGCGGAGGCCCATGGGGCACGTGTCAGCCACCTGCGTACCAAGCGCGGTGAACGTGAAGTCGACCTCATCGTCGAACGCGGCGACGGCAAGATCGTGGCCATCGAGGTAAAGCTCACGGCAATCCCCGGCGGGGATGACGTCAAACACCTGAAGTGGCTCCAGGACAAGTTGGGCGACGACCTGCTCGACGCCGTTCTCATCACGACCGGACCCGCCGCATACCGACGTGACGACGGGATCGCCGTCGTACCAGCGGAACTACTCGGCCCCTGAGATGGCCCGTTCCGCCGGCAGCTCCCGCACGCCCCTCATTGGCTCGACGTGAGCCCCTCCAGCACAAGTCGAATCTCCGCACTTCGTTGGGCAGCATCCTTAACTTCTGAGATTTCCGTCCCCAAACCCAGTTCGCAGAACGGAAAACGAAAATAGTCCAACAGCCAGATCAGCTCGTCGTCATTGCGTGCGCTTAACCACAGTTCACGGAAGATGAAAACGGACCGAAACACCGGCCCGTGCAACAGCACCTCCATGTCGATGGCAGTATCCCGGCGGCCCTCCTTGTCCAGCTCACGCACGTCTGTCCAAAAGCTCCTCGCGATGGCCACCCAGTCAGGTCGTTCGGGAGGTGGACCCGATGGACCGTCCGCACGGCCGGCCAGATATCCCTGATTCAGCATCTCGGCGCGAACCGGACCATCGACGTCGGCCCACCGATACAAGATCGGAAATTCATGAAAGATATCTCGTCGAGAGAACTCTTCGGCGAGTGCGGTGATCAACGAGGACTTCTCGAGAGCGTCGCGCGCCTCAACCCAGAGCCCGTCGAACAACATCCTGGCCTGACGCCGGGATTGTCCCAACACGTTCGAGACAGCAATCTCGACGCCGTCAAAGATGAGATCGTCCAGCACTTCTATGTTACGCCTGCCGAACCACCACAGTTCGACGGCGGCGTCCAGGTCGCGTATGGCAAAGTCGACATTGTCAACTCGCCATCGATGCTCCGGGTGGTCGATGTGCATCGGAGTGCCAGGCACACCGCGCAGGGAAACCTCCGGTGCCGGGGTCAATCCGGCCGCCTCCGGAAAACAGGAAGCAAGGTACTCGTGCTCGAATTCGGACTCGGCGCGCGCGACCAGGTGCGCGTAAAGTCCAGCACTGTCGTGATCCAGCGCCTCCATTCGGCGCAGCGCTCGACTCATGACGTCTCGCACGGCCGGGAAGCGAATCTCCGACGGTTCGCGCTGAACGATCCACCAGATCATTGATTCCAATACGAACGGCATGCTCGCCACAGCCCTTTACCTCCCTCTGGGCAGAAGACGCCCCTTGTTGCAGCTATCCCCAAACCTCGCCCGTGACACCAGGGTGAAAATCGACCATCTACCTCAGGCTGAATGGGGACCCCGCACCTCCGCCTCCACGGACGCGCATCAGCCCTCCCCATCCCATGTTGGTATAGCGCAATCTTGGTGCAGCGACACGTGAGGACCGATAGGCTGGTTGCTGCACTCGCACGGTCTGGATGATTCGATAGACTTGCCCACGAGAGTTTATACGAATTCCACCGGAGAGACGTGGCGCGCGAGTGGCCTGGCTCCATGCGTCTCTGGGAACGTTGAAGCCTCGATTCCAACACCCCGCTGAAGCAAACCCGTAGAGAGCGGTCCGCAACCCGCGCTGCCAACCCTTCAACTGGTCGACATGGCCCTGAACCGACATCGATCCACAAAGCGGAAGATTGCGCTTATTCGCAAAATCGATCCCGCCATCACCACCGCGCCCGTCGGGCGAGAACGCACTCGCTCCTGGCTCGGCGTCACACTTCGCCTTCAGGAGTCTCTCGACAGCCCCGTCGAACTGTTCACGGCCTGTCTGCCGCCAGTCGATCCCGACGAGCACGACGAGCACGACGAGGACGAGCACGACGAGCACGAGCACGAGCACGACGAGCACGAGCACGAGCACGAGCACGACGAGCACGAGCACGAGCACGAGCACGCCGCGATCACTGGGGCGCGAACAGGACACCCTGGGTCGCACAGGGGACTCCTGCCGGACATCACATGCGAACTGCGTGCCGCGTCAAAGTCGTGTCTTCTCGGTGTCTCTCCGGATCACCAGCAATGACCTCGGGCGGCACGGTCACCCCCACGACGGGCGGGTCCCATGCGCGAACCAAGCACTCCACGGGGACCTTCGGTACTCGCCGTCATGGATGGCGGGACCCAAGCCCGGCCAGGGCGTCGAGGCCGGGCACGAAGCCATGGTCGACGAGCCAGGATGTGACACCATGCGCAAGGCCTCACCCGCGACCAGCAACCCCGGCATTCCGCCTACCGGTCACGCAGGCCGGCGAAGCGAGCCCGACGAGTTGGAAGCACGCATCAGGAAGGTTTGCAGCGCGCGTCGGGGCGTTGAGCGAGACCCTCCTCGATCTCGGGGTCGTCGAGGTAGGGCTGCAGCGGCCCGAACCCACCCACGGCGTCGGTCACGGTGCGCGCCGCCGCATCAGGATCGTCGAGCGGCGGCACCACGCCGACGCTCGCCCGCGTCGCGTAGTCACCCACCGCGTCCGTCACGAGACTCGACAGCCCCTCCCGATCACCGATCGGGTCCAGCCCCCTGCGTCGCACCAGCTCGCGGACCTCGCGCTCGAGGATCCGCGCCCCCTCATCGCCCATGAGCGGCAACGCTAGATCCAAACGTTCATCTCCGCAGACCACCCTGTGGATAACTTTCCCCAGAAGCCGGAGTTATCCACCTAATCCACAGAGTTGTCCACAAAGGTGCAGGTAAAGCGGGTTGTCCGGGATGCCCGGAGATGAACCCGCGGTGGACGAGCGGTGGATATCGTCTAGCCCATGAACGCCCATCCTTCATCCGGCCACGACTCCGAGCGCGACCCCGGCAGCGGCTCCGGCCGCGGCACGGACCGCTGGCAGGCCACCGCGAGCGCCGCCGGGCTGCTGGCCGAGGACGGCAGCGTCGCCGTCACGATCTTCGCCGAGATGTCGGCCCTGGCCGTCCGCACGGGGGCGATCAACCTCGGCCAGGGATTCCCCGACGTCGACGGCCCGGAGTACGTCAAGCAGGCGGCGATCAAGGCGATCGAGGCCGGCCGCAACCAGTACGCCCCCGGCGACGGCGTGCCGGAGCTGCGTCAGGCCGTCGCCGAGCACCAGAAGCGGCACTACGGGCTGGACGTCGATCCCGACACGGAGGTGCTGGTCACCACGGGTGCCACCGAGGCCCTGACGGCCTCCGTCCTGGCCCTGACCCGGCCGGGCGACGAGGTGCTGACGCTGGAGCCGTTCTACGACTCGCACGCGGCGGCGATCGGCATGTCGGGCGCCACGCACGTCACCGTCCCGCTGGTCCCGGGGCCGGAGGGGTTCCGGCTCGACGTCGACGCCCTGCGCTCGGCGGCCACCGACCGCCTGCGGATGATCCTGCTCAACTCCCCGCACAACCCGACCGGGACGGTGCTCACGCGGGACGAGCTGGAGGTTGTCGCCGCGGTCGCCCGGGAGCACGACGCGATCGTGGTGACCGACGAGGTCTACGAGCACCTGACGTTCGGAGCCGAGCACGTGCCGGTCGCGACACTGCCGGGCATGGCCGAGCGCACGCTGACCATCTCGTCGTCGGGCAAGACGTTCTCGTTCACGGGCTGGAAGGTGGGCTGGGTGCACGGGCCGGCCGACCTGGTCACGGCGGTGCGGACGGTCAAGCAGTACCTGACGTACACGTCGGGCGCGCCCTTCCAGCCCGCCATCGCGCAGGCCCTGGCCGACGACGACACGCCGCGCGCCCTGGCCGCCTCGCTGGCCGGCCGCCGGGACCTCCTGTGCGCGGGCCTGGAGGCCGCAGGCTTCGTGGTGACGCGCCCGGCGGGCACGTACTTCGTGATGGCCGACGCGTCGGCGGTGCTCGCGCGGCTCGGCCTGCGCGACGGCGTCGAGCTGTGCCGCCGCCTGCCCGAGCTGGCGGGGGTCGTGGCGATCCCGGCGTCGGCGTTCTGCCGCGCGGGGTCCCCGACGGCGCAGGCTCTCGCGAACCACGTGCGGTTCACCTTCGTGAAGCGCGAGGAGGTGCTGCGCGAGGCGGCGACCCGGCTGGCGAGCCTGGGGATCACGCCGCAGTAGCCGGACCGACCCGAGTTGCCGCCGCCTGTGACCGGCGTCACCGTGTGGGGGCCGGCCCGGTGTTCTCCGGGACGGCTCGGCGCGCAAGCAACCTGCCGCCGACCACGTCGCCGGAAAGGGTCGCCGTCATGAACCAGAACACCCCGCCACGCGGAGTCGTCGCGGTCGCCGTAGCAGGCCTGCTCGCCGCCCTCTGGCTCATCGCCCCGGCTGCTCATGCGGCCCCCGCCGCCCCGGCGGAACCGTCCGCACCGGACCAGACCCCGATCGTGTGCACCGGCTCGGTCACCGTCACCTACACGCCGCCGCTCGGGCCGCTGCCTCGGCTGACCGCCCAGGAGGTGGTCGAACGTCCCGGTGCGACCGGCGGTGGCAGCTGCACGGGGCCGTTCTCCGGCGCCGTCGCCACCACGGTCTTCGAGCAGGAGGTCGGCTGCCTGCTGCAGGGGCTGGGCGACACACTCGTCGAGAACGTGGTGACCTACCAGTGGCAGGGTGGCCGGTCGAGCGTGATCACCTACTCGGCGACCACGGTGCTGCACCTGGCGAACCAGCTCGTCGTGACCTCGACCGGGACCGTGACCGGCGGGTATCGCGAGGGCGCCCTGTCGGAGCGCGTCGCGGTCTACGCGGACCTCGACGTGCTCGCCTGCCTGTCCTCCGGCGTCGACCAGCAGACCGGGCTCCTCACGCTCACCATCACCTGAGGGCAGCACCGCGGCCACGGCTCAGCCCGCCAGCAGCGAGACCGCGACGGCCACCATGATCAGCGCGATCACGCCGTCGAGCACGCGCCACGCGTTCGGCCGGCGCAGCACGGGTGCGAGCAGGCGCGCGCCGTACCCGAGGGCGGCGAACCACGCGACGCTGGACACCATGGCCCCGGCGGTGAACCACCAGCGGGTGTCGCCGTAGGTGGCGGCGACCGAGCCCTGCAGCACCACGGTGTCGAGGTACACGTGCGGGTTGAGCCACGTGAGCGCGAGCGCCGTCAGGACCACGGGACGCAGGCGGCGGCCTGGGCTGTCGCCGAGGGCGCCGTCGTCCGCCGCGGCGAGCGTCGTGTCGCCCTTGACCGCCCGCCAGGCGGCCATGGCCCCGTACCCGATCACGACGGCGGCGCCCAGCCAGCGCACCACCACCACGGCGTCCGGCCAGCGCTCGACCAGCGGTCCGAACCCGGCGGCGCCGGCCGCGTAGAGGGCGACGTCGGACGCCGCGCAGATCGCCGCCACGACGCCCACGTGCTCGCGGCGCAGCCCCTGACGCAGCACGAAGGCGTTCTGGGCTCCGATGGCGACGATGAGCGAGAGGCCGAATCCGAGTCCGGCGAGCAGGGCGAGCATGTCTCCACGCTAGGCAGCGGAACCACCTGAAGACCAGTTCATGTTTCTCACGCCACGTAAGGAGAACTGAAGATACGTCAGACTGGCTCCATGCGATGGGACTCCCGCCAGCTCGAGGCGCTGGCCGCCGTGGTCGCCGAGGGCTCGTTCGACGCCGCGGCCCGCGCCCTGCACGTGACGCCGTCGGCCGTGAGCCAGCGCATCCGCGCGCTGGAGAACGCGGCGGGCAGCGTGCTCGTGCGGCGCGCCCGGCCGGTCGTCGCCACGCCGTCGGGCCAGGCGCTGCTGCGGCTCGCCCGGCAGACCGAGCTGCTCGGCGCGGAGGTCGCCGCGGAGCTGGGCGCGCACGGCACCGACGACCCGCCTGAGGACGCGGACGACGGCACGCCCGGCCGCCTCGTCACGGTGCCCCTGGCCGTCAGCGCCGACTCCTTGGCCACGTGGGTGCTGCCGGCCCTCGCCCAGGTCGAGGGGATCACCTTCGACCTGCACCGGGCCGACGACAGCCGCACCGCCGACCTGCTGCGCGAGGGTGTGGTCATGGCGGCGGTCACCTCCCAGACCGCGCAGGTGCAGGGCTGTCGCAGCACCCCGCTCGGGATCATGCGCTACCGCCCGGCCTGCACGCGCACCTTCGCGGAGCGCTGGTTCCCCCACGGCCCGACGCCGGAGGCCCTCGCCGCCGCGCCCGTCGTCGTCTTCGACCGGACCGACGACCTGCAGGACGTCTACCTGCGGGCCCGCGCGCCGCACGCCCGGCCACCGCGGTTCCACGTGCCGAGCACCGTCGAGTACGAGGACACGATCCGCCTCGGCCTGGGCTGGGGCATGCTCCTGGAGCGGCCCGCCATCGGCGGTCTGCACGCCGGCACGGGCGGCGGCATCACGCTGCTGGAGCCCGGCTACGTCCTGGACATCCCGCTCCTCCTGCAGCAGTGGAAGCTCCGCTCCGCGGTGCTGGACCGGGTCACGGCAGCGCTGCGAAAAGAAGCAACGCGCAAGCTGCTGCCGGCGTGAAATCTGGACGTATCCCCATCATTAACCCTCTTCCAGTCCTTCCGCACTTCCGATTCATGAACCGGACATCCTGTGTCCGACTTCCTACGGTTCACGCATGCTCTCAGCGCTCGCCGGGATGGCCTTCGGCCTCTCCCTCATCGTCGCCGTCGGTGCGCAGAACATCTTCGTCCTCCGCCAGGGCCTGCGGCGGGAGCACGTGGGCCTCGTCGCCGGCATCTGCGCCGTCAGCGACTTCGTGCTCATCTCGGCCGGGGTCGGCGGGCTCGGCACCCTGATCCAGAGCGCGCCCATGGTGGTCGAGGTCGCGCGGTGGGCGGGCGCCGTCGTCGTGCTGGTCTACGGGGGCATGGCCGCCCGCCGCGCCTGGAAGGGCCAGCAGGTCGTCATGGGGCGGCACAGCATGACGTCGCGGACCATGGGCGCCGCCGTCGCCACCACCCTCGCGCTGACCTGGCTCAACCCCCACGTCTACCTCGACACCGTGGTGCTCGTGGGCGGCCTCGCCGCGACGCACGGCGACGACCGGTGGTGGTTCGGGCTCGGCGCCTGCCTGGCCAGCACGGCGTGGTTCGTCGCGCTGGGCTACGGGGCCCGCTACCTCGCGCCGCTGCTGGAGAAGCCGGGCGCATGGCGCGTCCTGGACAGCGTGGTCGCGGTGACCATGATGGTCGTCGCGGCCACGCTCGTCCTGGGCGCCTGAGCCCAGGACGAGCGTCCGGCTGAGCCGTCAGGCGCAGACGCCGTCGAGCAGCACCTCCGGGCTCGGGCTCGGCTTCGGCGTGGCCGGCTCGGTCGCGGTGCCGTCGGCCTCGCTCGTGTCGCCGGTCTCGGCGTCGCCGCCCTCCGTGCCCTCCGCGTCTCCACCAGCGTCCGCGCCCTCCCCGGCGTCGCCACCGGCGTCCCCGGCCGCGTCGCCCTCCTGTGCCTCACCGCTCGGGCTGCCCGAGGCAGCCGGCTCGGGCGTGTCCAGCACGACCTCCTCCGGCGGCTGGTCGGCGGCCATGCGGGCGAAGATCTCTGCGGCCTCCGGCCCCCAGCCCAGCCCGCCGACGCCGCCCTCCTCCGTGTCGTACACCGGAACCTTGGTCATGATGATGTTGCGCTTCTCGATCTCGCGCAGCGACCACGCGAGGCCGGCCACGCTGCCCGGGTTGGCGATCGCCGGGTCGGCGCTCAGCGAACCGAGCGCCGCGTTGATCAGGCGGAACGTCTTGGTCGGGTCCGCGAGCGTCTCGGCGGAAAGGATCTGCCGGAACGTCGCGTTGATGAACGCCTGCTGACGCTCGATGCGCGTCAGGTCGCTGCCCATCTCGAGGCCCATGCCCGTGCCCTTGCGCACGCGCAGGAACTGGATCGCCGTCTTGCCGTCGAGCAGGTTCTCGCCCGCGGGCAGGTCGATGCGGGCGGACTTCGGGTTGCCGTGCAGCGCCTCGGGCAGGCACATCTTGACGCCGCCGATCGCGTCGACCACGTCGATCACGCCGTTCATCTTGACCACGGCGTGGTTCGTCACCGTCACGCCGGTGATCGCGTTGACGGTGTTGATGGTGCACGCGGCGGCGTACTTCATGTCCGTGCCGCCGCTGCCGACGGTGAACGACGCGTTGAACTTGTCCCGGTACGGCTGCGACTGGCTCCCGTCGGGCAGCTTGCAGGACGGGATGTCGACGAACGTGTCGCGGGGCAGCGACACGATCTCGATCCACTGCCGGTCCGCCGAGATGTGTACCAGCATCGTGGTGTCCGAACGCATGCCGGAGACCGTGCCACCGATGTCGGCGTTCGTGCCGTCCCGGATGTCCGTGCCCATGAGGAGCAGGTTGACGGCCTGGTCCTTGAACGGGTCGGACGGGTCCTTCGGCTCGACCACCTCGGTCACCAGGCCGTCGAGGTCCTGGACCTCGATCTGCGAGATCGCGTTGTGGTACGCCGTTGCGGCCGCAGCAGAGCCGAAGGCCATCACCCCGACCAGGCCCATCGTGACACTGCGGAACACGAGCGCCCTGCGCCAGCTGCGCACGTGGCGCGGCTGGCGTTCACCCGTGCGCGCATGTCGGGGAACCCCGGGAATTATCTCGCCGACAGGTCGCACTGCCGTCCAGAAGTCACTCGCCACGCATCGGAGACTAGGGCCTCAGTGCAACAATCGTGTAAATAAGTCCTGCCGTTCCCAGGCAGCGTCCAGGCCGCGTCGGGGGTCCGGCCCGCGGTTCAGTCCGCACAGACGCCCGGCAGCAGCGAGGGCGAGGGGGACGGGCTGGAGGTGTCCGACGGCGCGGTCGCACCGCCGTCGTCCGTCGCCTCGGTGGTGGGCTCGTCCGAGGCGCCGTCCGACGCCCCGCCGGACACGGGCGCCGCGCTCTCGTGGCCGGGCGGCGGCTCGTCCGCCGCGAGGCGCTCCCAGATCGCCGTGGCGTCCTCGGTCCAGACCACCCGGTTGGGGTCCGTCGGTGCGGCCACCACCGGCAGCTCCGTGAACACGATCTCGGCCGGGTCGATGTCCCGGATGCTGAACGCCAGGCCCGCGAGCGCCGCGGGGTCGGCCAGGCCAGGGTCGGCCGACATGGCGCGCAGGACGGCCTGGACGGTCCGGTACAGCTTGGGCGAGTTGGTCACGATGTTCTGGTCCAGGATCTGGCGCACCAGCGCGTCGACGAACGCCTGCTGGCGGTCGATGCGGGTCAGGTCGCTGCCCTGCTCCAGACCCAGGCCGGTGCCGTGCCGTGCCCGGAGGAACCCGATCGCCTGGCGGCCGTCGAGGGTCTGCTCGCCGGCGGGCAGCTCGAAGCGGCCGTACGCCGGGTTCTGGACGAGCGGCTCGGGCAGGCACATGCGGACCCCGCCGAGGGCCTCGACGACGTCGACCACGCCGTCCATCTTCACCACCATGTGGTTGGTGATCGGGACGTTCGTGAGGGTCTGCACTGCCGAGATCGTGCAGGCGGCCGCATGGGTGAGGTCCTCCTCCGCGCCGCCGCCGATCGTGAACGCGCTGTTGAACATGCCGTAGGTCGCGCCGGACTCGCTGCCGTCGGGCAGCTCGCACGACGGGATGTCGACCAGCGAGTCGCGCGGGATCGAGACCACCTCGATGCGGGACCGGTCGCCGGAGATGTGCACCAGCATCGTGGTGTCCGACCGCATGCCGCCGTCGCCCGCCCCGGCGATCTCGGTGTTCTCGCCGCCGCGGAGGTCGGTCCCCAGCACGAGGATGTTGAGGCTGTTCCCGGTGAACGGGTCGTCGGGGTCCACGGACGGCGTCGGCCCCTTGACGAGACCCGAGACGTCGCTGACGCCGATCTGCTGCTTGAAGTCGAGATAGGCGGCCGCGCCGCCGGCGACCACGAGGGCGAGCGCGCCGACGACGACGAGCGCCGCGGTGCGCGCGACGCGATGACTGCGCTGGTGACGGAGGTGCCGGGGCACATGCGGAGCATAAGCACGTACCCCGGCACGGGGCCTGTTAAGTCACCCGGAGATCACCTGACCGCGGCGGCACCGAGGTCCGGGTTGTCCGAGAAGAACCCGTCCAGACCGGCGTCCAGGAAGACGCGGATCTCGCCGACGAGGTCGCCGATCCCGTTCGGGTCGGCCGAGGAGCGGAACTCCGCCGGCAGGAACTGGTTCTCCCGCCGGAAGGTCCAGGTGTGCACCTCGAGGCCCGCGTGGTGGGCGTCGCGGATCACGCTGCTCGGCGCGGCGAGCGTGCTGTCAGCCTTGCGCGGGATCAGCACGTTCTTCTCGGCGCCGATCCCGTCGGCGTAGGTCGCGATCTCGCGGAGCCCCTGCCGGGTGACGAGGTCCGCGTAGGTGCGCGGGTCGCCGTCGGCCACCAGGTCGTAGGGTGCGCCGCTGCTGCTGACGAGCTGGCCGAGGGGCACGTCGGTGAGCTCGTCGAGCTCCTTCAGGTTGCCGACCTCGAAGGACTGCACGATCACCGGTGCGTCCTCGTCGTCGAACCCGTTGCGGCGCAGCTCGGCCACCAGCGGCTCCTCCAGGGACAGGCCCACCGAGTCGAAGTAGGTGGGGTGCTTGGTCTCCGGGTAGACGCCGACGGGCGCGCCGTCGCAGGTGCGGCTGTTGCGGGCCAGGTCGAGCACCTCGTCGAGCGTCGGGATCAGGTAGAGCCCGTCGAAGGCCGTGTTCTGCGGCCGGACCTGCGGCAGGCGCTCCTTGGCGCGCAGGGTGCGCAGCTCGGCGAGCGTGAAGTCCTCGGTGAACCAGCCGGTGATCCGGGTGCCGTCGATGGTCTTGGTGGTGCGGCGTGCGGCGAACTCGGGGTGGGCCGCGACGTCGGTGGTGCCGCTGATCTCGTTCTCGTGCCGGGCGACGAGCACGCCGTCCTTCGTGGAGACCACGTCGGGCTCGATGTAGTCGGCGCACTGGTTGATGGCGGTCTCGTAGGCGGCGAGCGTGTGCTCCGGCCGGTAGCCGGAGGCCCCGCGGTGCCCGACGACGGTGACGCCGTCGTCCGTGACGCGCTTCGTGCGCAGGTCCACCAGGGCCATCTCGGTGTCGTCCGGGGTGCCGGTGATACGCGCGTCGTTGCCCGGGTAGTTGTTGTCGTTGCCGATCAGGAGCGTGTCCTTGTCGACGAACAGGACGGTCTCGAAGGACTGCACGGGCAGCGCGAACGTCTCGCCCAGGCCGTAGCCCTCGCCCGCGTCGATGCCGCGCGGGTTGTCGATCCGCAGGGCGTCCACCACGAGCTCCTTGCGCACGAACCCGTCGCGGTCCTTCGTGCTCAGGTCGATCTCGTAGACACGCTTGGTGACCGCTTGGTCGCCCTCGAAGTCGTCGCGCTCGATGAGCAGCATCGAGTCGCGGCCGGTCGCGTAGGCGTCACCGATGACGTCGGCGGGCTGGTCGGTCTGGTAGGCCCAGCGCTTGCCCGTGTACTCGCCGCGGCGGGTGTCGAACTGGTAGATCCAGCGGCGGCGCGGGTCGGCGTCGTTCGCCAGCGCGCCCTCGACCACCGGGTAGAGGTAGCGGCCGATGCCCGCCATGGCCTCGAAGCCGCGGCTGCTGCCCACGTTGGGCGTCTCGCCGGGCTCCAGGTACGGGTTGCCGGGCGACTTGCCGTCGGGGAACGCGTACGGGGCCTCCAGCAGGGTGCCGTCGGCGTCGAAGTGGAGCAGGAACGGGCCGAACTCCTCACCCACCCACAGCGTGCCGTCGGCGGCGCGCACCAGGGACTCGATGTCGAAGTCGGCGCCCGTCAGCAGCCGCTCGTCGGTGTCCTCGTTGACGATGTCGAAGTCGAGCACGTCGTTGCGGTCGTTGTACTCGATGAAGTCGAGCACCTCGATGTCGCCCGAGCCGCGTCGCCCCGTGTCCCACTGGGGGCGCACCAGGTAGTTGCGCAGCAGGAAGTCGGCGGAGTTGCCCTTGGCGCCGAACCCGTTGTCGGGCTGGGCCCAGAAGGTGCCGTCGTGGTTGTCGACCATCGCGGAGAAGCCGGGGATCACCTGGCCGTCCCAGGGTCCCTGGCGCCCGTTGCCCGGGCTCGCGGCGGCGCCCGACGGCGGGCCGTCGGCCAGGTAGTCGGCGGACAGCGTGGCGCGGCCCGCCAGGGACGCGGCGAGGTGAGTCCCGCCGTGGTGCTCGGACGCGGGGCCAGGGCGAGGGCCGGCGACGGCGGAGACCGCCGGCAGCAGCAACGATGCCGCCGCCGCGGCGGCCACCACGCGCGTGGCGCGGGTACGCAGGGGTGTGCTCATGGGGGCGAGCCAAGTGGGCGCACCCCAAATCCCGGTGAATCCGGCGCTACCTCCCGGTGAACTCTCGGGCGGGACCCAGCGTCCGACCGGGCCGCAACGCTCCGGCAGGACTCAGACCGGCATGTGCCAGCCGCCACGCCGGAACGCGGGGGTGGCGATCGCCAGGACGCCGATCGCGAGCGTCACCGCCGCAAGCATCACCAGGGCCATGGCCGTGGCGTCCCCGCCGAGGAACCCACCGAGCGAGCTCACCGTGCCGGCGACCAGGGACTGGATCGCGCCGATCATGGCCGCCGCCGTGCCGGCGATCTCGCCGTGCCGCGACAGCGCCATCGCCGACGCGTTGGCCGGGACGAGGCCCTGGAACGCGAGGACGCACCACAGGGCCACGAGCAGGCCGATCAGCCCGCCCGCGCCGGTCAGGACCACGACGAGGAGCACGACGACGAGCACCGCCTGGGCGACCACGCCGAACCGGAGCAGCCGGACCGGCGCGACCTTGCGCACCAGCGCCGCGTTGACCTGGGCGGACAGGACGAGCCCCACGCCGTTGACGGCGAACAGCAGGGCGAACTGCCCCTCGCTGAGCCCGAACTCCTGCTGGAAGATGATGGGCGAGCCCACCACATAGCTCATGAGCACGCCGAAGCCCAGGCCGGGGATCACGGCGAGCGCCAGGAAGTGCTTGTCCTTCAGCAGGCGGCCGTAGCCGCCCGCGACGGTGCGGAGGCCACCGGTGAGCCGCTTGACCGGCGGGTGGGTCTCCGGCATGAGGCGGAGCACCACGAGCGCGAGCACGGCGCCCATCACGGCGAGCACCGCGAACACCCAGCGCCACGTGCCGTGCGCCAGCACGAAGGTGCCGAGCGTGGGCGCGAACATCGGCGCCACGCCGATGACGAGCATGAGGCGGGAGAGGATGCGGGCTGCCTCGGCGCCGACGAACCGGTCGCGCACCACGGCGACCGAGGCCACGCCGGCGGCCGCGTTGAAGAAGCCCTGCGCGAGCCGGAGGACGATCAGCAGCGGCATGCTCGTGACCACGACGCACAGCAGCGAGATGACGACGTGCAGCGCCAGGCCGATGAGCAGCGGCGTGCGCCGGCCGAACCGGTCGGAGAGCGGGCCGATGACGAGCTGGCCCACACCACCGCCGATGAGCATGCAGGACACCGTGAGCTGGGCCAACGCCTCGGTGGAGTTGAGGTCCAGGGCCACCTGCGGCAGCGCGGGCAGGTACATGTCGACGGTGAAGGCGGGCAGGGCCGACAGGGCCCCGAGCATGAGGACCCACTTGACGGTGGACCGGGAGGACACTCGACGCGCGGGCACGACTGGGGAGACGCCCGACGGCGCAGAGGTTGGCATGCGCACGATGCTATCGAATCGATACGACGATGAGAAGAGTGATCTCGCTCTCCGGTCACGCGTTCGCCAGGAGTTCACCACCGGGAGACGACCTCCCGCGAGTGTCAGTGGCTGGGGGCATGCTGGTCCCATGTGCGGACGCTTCGCCTCCTTCACCCAGACCCAGGACCTCGCCGACGAGCTCGCGATCGCCGAGATCGCCGAGGACGCGCGGCTGCTGCCGCCGTCCTGGAACGTGGCACCGACCGACCCCGTGCGGATCGTCGTCGAGCGGGCGGCCAAGGGCTCCGACGAGGTGACGCGCTCCGTGCGGCTCGCCCGCTGGGGGCTCGTGCCGTCCTGGTCCAAGGACCCGAGCGGCGGCGCGCGCATGATCAACGCGCGTTCCGAGTCGCTGCTGGACAAGCCGGCGTTCGCCAAACCCTTCAAGGTGCGGCGCTGCATCGTGCTGGCCGACGGCTACTACGAGTGGCGCAAGCTGGCGCTGCCCGCGACGGGCTCGAAGAAGATCCCCAAGCAGCCCTACTGGATCCACCCGGCCGAACAGGGTGTCGCGGCCTTCGCGGGGCTCTACGAGTTCTGGCGCAACCCGGCGGCGAGCGAGACCGACCCCGACCGCTGGCTGGTCTCCACCACGGTGATCACCCGGCCGGCGTCGGAGAGCATGGCCCCGATCCACGACCGCATGCCGTTCGTGCTGCCGGCCGGCGCCTGGGACCAGTGGCTCGACCCGGCGGTCGGCGACGCGTCCAAACTGCTGAAGCTCGACAACGCACCGCTGACCACGCTGCCGGTCGGCGACGCCGTCGGCTCCGTCCAGAACGACGGGCCGTCGCTGATCGAGGAAGACCCGGAACCGAGGGACCCGGAGCCGGTCCGGGTCTGACAAACCGGCCGAACCGCGGGAAACTGCCTGCCGGTTGACTCGGTTTCGTTGCGTATACGCAACTCGACTGGCGGATGTCGCGATTCCTCTACACGCTGATGCTCGTGACTATCGACACCAGCAACTTCCCCGCGCCCGACGGCTACAGGGAGTTCATCACGGACCTGAAACGACGGGTCCGCACCACCCAGTTCCGCGCCGTCCGCGCGGCCAACACCGAGGTTCTGCGCCTGTACTGGTCCGTGGGCCGGGACATCCTCGACCGCCAGCGGGAGGCGGGCTGGGGCGCGAAGGTCGTGGACCAGATCTCGGCGGACCCGCGGCGTGAGTTCCCTGGTCAGCGGGGTTGGTCGCGCTCGAACATCAAGAACATGCGACGGTTCGCGGAGGCTTGGCCCAGCCCCGACGCAATTGGCCAGCAAGCTGTTGGCCAATTGCCGTGGGGCCATGTCGTCGTCCTGATCGAACGCCTCGCCGCCGCCCCAGACCGCACCTGGTACGCCGCCAAGGCGGTGGAGAACGGCTGGTCCCGGGCGAGCCTCGAGTTCGAGATCAAGGTGAACCTCAAGAGCCGTCTCGGACTCGCGCCGTCGAACTTCGCGGCGACGCTCGACGCCGCCGACTCCGACCTCGCCCAGCAGGCGGTGAAGGACTCCTACGTCTTCGAGCACCTCGACCCGCACGAGCACGTCGCGGAACGGGACCGCGAGCGCGCGCTCATGGACCGCATCCAGGCCACCCTGCTGGAGCTCGGCCGGGACATGGCTTTCGTCGGACGGCAGTTCCGGATCGAGGTGGGCGGCGACGAGTTCTTCGTCGACCTGCTCTTCTTCCACGTGACCCAGCTGCGCTACGTCGTGGTCGAGCTGAAGGTGGGCAAGTTCCAGCCGGCCCACATGGGCCAGATCGGCACGTACGTGGCGATGATCGACGGTGAGGTCCGGGACCCGGAGCTGCACGCGAAGACGGTCGGGATCCTGCTGTGCACCGAGCGCAACGACGCGACGCTCGACTACGCGCTCGCGAGCACCGCGTCGCCCGTGGCGGTGGCGCTCTACGAGGGCCTGACGCCGGCAGAGCAGGCCGCCCTCCCCGACCCTGAGGAGCTCGAGGCCGTCATCGTTGAGGAGATCCAGGCTCACGGTCCTCTGAAGACCGCCGACCGGGAGCCCCGGGGCCCTGCGCCGGAACCGGTGCGACTCTGACCGGCCCCGCCGGGACACAGGTGCGCCGCACCGGCCGAGGCCGATGCGGCGCACCCTGGTCTCCCGCCATGGTCTCCGACCATGTCAACCGTCGGCTCAGCCGGCGGCCACCGGCCCGTACACCGTGACCTGCACGCTGCCACCGACGACGAAGTCCACCCGGGCGCACTCGGCCGCGTCGTCCCGGACGGTGGTCGTCGGCCAGTGGTGCTCGAGCGACCCGAGCTCCTCGTCGACGATCGCCCCCAGCTGCTCCGTCGTCAGGCACTCCTCGGCGACAGCATCGCGGAGCGCGGCGACGATCGGGTCGAGCTCCGGCACACCATAGGTCTGGTCCGGATCGACGGCAGAGGCGACCACCACCTTCCCGGTCGCTTCCGCCGACACATCCGAGCACGTCCGGTCCGGCTCGTCCACGACAGCCGTCTCGATGGTCCAGCCCTCCAGCCCGAGCCGGTCGAGCTCGGACTGCGCCCAGACAACGGCCTCGTCGACGGTCCGGCAGGTGCCGTTCCCGCCGTCGACCCGGTCACCGACACTCTGCTGCAGCTCGATGACCTTCTTGTCCACGGCCGGCCCGCCGTCGGTGTCGATCGGCTCGATCCAGTCGGGTGCCTGGTCGGCCGGGGTCACGAAGACCCAGCCGTCGTGCTCGAACACGACGGGATTCTCGACGGGCGGCAGGCCCTCCTCGGCCAGCAGCGTGGTGCAGTCAGCGACGGCGTCGCCCGTGAGCCAGGGCCCGCCGGCATCGATGTGCTGCCCTTCGAGAGCGCTGTCGTTCCAGGTGGCCATGCACGTCAGGCCCGCCGTGTCCTGGGCGACGAACGCCTGGATCGCCGCGTAAGCGACCCCGCCTCCGGCGAGCACGGCGGCCAGGCCGACAGCGATCGCCCCCCGGCGTCCGATCCTTCGCCGGCGTGTCCGGGTCGGGCCTGCCTCGTCCGCCGCACGCGCAGCCGAGGCGTCGTCGAGCTCGGTTCCTGTCATGGTGATCTCCTCGCGCAGGGCGGCGAACGCCGCCGGCTCCACGGCGCCGAGGTCGACCCGGCGCACCGGGTCCGCAGCCTTGAGCTGCTTCATCGCGTCCGTCATCACGCCTCCTCGATCCCGTGGTGGGCTCGTGCCCACCTGCCCATCACCTGTCCGCCCGCGGCCGAACGTTTCAGGTCCTCCCGGGCACCCGAGGCCTGTTGCGCCAGCTGGTCGGCAAGCCGACGGCGGGCGCGGTGCAGCCGGACCCGCACCGCGGCACGCGAGATGCCGAGGACCAGCGCGATCTCGTCGCGAGCGAGCTCCTCCCACGCGACCAGGCGCAGCAGCTCCTGGTCGTCGTCGGAGAGCCGGGCGAGGGCGTGCTCGACGTCGCTCCCCGGGCCGGACGGTGCGTCCACGACGTCGGTGAGGTGGGTGAGGTGGGTGCGCAACCGGTCCGCGAGCGCGAGCCGGCGGTGGTGGCCGCGGCGTGCGTTGGCCAGCACCCGGCGCGCCACGCCGAACATCCAGGGCCGGGCGTCGGTTCCGTCCGGGACGTCGTCGATGCGTCGCCAGGCGACGAGAAAGCTCTCGGCCACGACGTCGGCGGCGTCGGCCGGCTCAGTCACACGGCGTACGGCGTAAGCGAGCAGCGCACGGTGGGTGGACTCGAAGAGCGCGTTGAACCGGGCCTCGCGGTCGGCTGGTGGCGGAGGTTCTGGAACCGGCATCCTGGGGCCTCTCGATGAGGGAACACTGACGAGAGAGTCATGTCCGGACGCCGGACCAGCGTTACAGGGTGACCCGGGCTAGCCGGCCGGCGGCACCTCGTCCAGGCTCCGGATCCGGTCCGCGACCTCCGGGTACCGGTCGGCACGGTCCAGCAGCACCGCGCCGAGCCCGGCGTCGAGCGGACCCTGGTAGTCCTTCTCGACGTCGTTGCCCACCATCAGCACGTCGCCCGGCGCCACTCCGAGCACCTCGCACGTCGCCACGTAGGCGCGCGGGTCCGGCTTGCCCGCGGGCAGGTCGTCCGAGGCGACGACGACGTCGAGGTGCGCGGCCAGCCCCGTGCGGTCGAGCTTGAGGCGCTGGTGGGCGCTGTCGCCGTTGGTGAGCAGCGCGACGACGAGGCCGGCGTCCCGCACGCGGCGCAGGGCCGGGACGGCGTCGTCGAACGCCGTCCAGGCCTGCTCGTAGCGCGACAGGTAGCCGGAGAACAGCTCGTCGGCCTCGTCGTCGGTGGCGTCCGCCCCCAGGAACTCGCGCACGCGGACGCGCCGCTGCTCCTGGAAGGTGATCTCGCGCCGCTGGTACCGGCCGTAGGCCTCCTCGGCGATGCCGCCCCACGCCGTGACCAGCTCTTCGGGGTCGTCGTGGTCCAGACCCAGCTCGGGGAGCCAGCCCAGGAGCGCCGTCCGAGAGGCGCCCTCCTGGTCCACGAGTGTGTCGTCGAGATCGAAGAGAACGACTTTCAGCACGCTCGCATCGTGTCACACGCCGGTCTATGCGCCGCCCGTCACCCCGATGACCTGGCCGTTCACCGCGGTGTTCGCCCCGGATCCGAGCCAGACGACAGCCGAGGCCACCTCGGCGGCGTCGATCAGCCGCCCCAGCGGCGACCGCTCCTCGTAGATCTTGCCCACCTGCTCGACGACGTGGGTGTTGGTCGCCGTCCTGGTCAGCCCCAGCAGCGCCACGTTGGAGAGCAGGTCGCCGTCGCGACCGAGCGAGAACGCGACCGACCGGCTGAAGCCGTGCAGCGCCGCCTTGGCGGCGGTGTAGTACTCGCCCCCGGCCACGCCGTCGGTCACGAGCGAGGACGAGAGGTGCACCAGCCGGCCCCAGCCCGCCGCCCGCATCAGCGGAGTCACAGCCCGGGTCAGCCGGATGGCGCCCTCGACGTTGCCCCGGACCAGCGCGGTCCACTCCTCGTCGGGCACGGTGTCGAACGGGACCATGTCGCCCCAGGCCACCGCGTTGTTGACGAGCACGTCCACCCGCCCGGTCGCCTCGACGGCGGCCGCGACGAGCGCCTCGGCCGCACCCGGGTCCGCCTGGTCATACCGCACGACGAGGGCCCGGTCACCGATCTCGTCGGCCACCTTCTGCGCCTCGTCGCGTCCACTGCGGTAGGTGAGCACGACGTTCGCCCCCTCCGCCGCGAAGGCGGTGGCGATGTGCCTGCCGACGCCGCCCGAGGCGCCGGTCACGATGACTGTCCGTTCCTGAAGTCCGATGTCCATGGCCCCACCGTGCTCGCGGCGGGACCGGGCAACCAGACCGCCCCGAGACTGGCCCCGAGCGGGCCACCCTCCGCGCGTGCGGCCGCCCTACGCTGGGGTGCATGACCAGCGAGCTCGGCACCCTCCTGCGCGCCCACCGCGAGGCCCTCTCCCCGGAGGAAGTGGGCCTGCCGCGCGGCGCCCGGCGCCGGACCCCCGGGCTGCGCCGGTCGGAGCTCGCCACGCTGGCCGAGGTGAGCGTCGAGTACCTGACGCGCCTGGAGCAGGGGCGCGACAGGCACCCGTCGCCGGAGATCCTGGGCGCGCTGGCCGACGCGCTGCGGCTGCCGGCGGACGAGCGCTTCCTGCTGCTCCGCGCCACCAAGGGCACGGGCGGTGCCTGCGCCGTCGACCCGCCCGCGGCGTCGGTGCGGCCGCCCGTCCGCGCGTTCCTGGACCGGCTGGAGCCGTCGCCCGCGGTGCTGCTCAACCGGCTGGGCGACGTGCTGGCCGCCACGAGCGGCTACCGCTCGCTGCTCGGCCCGTTCGGCCTGTTCGACGACGACCGTCCCAACCTGCTCCGGTTCGTCCTGACCGAGCCCCGCGCCCGCGCGGCCTACCCGGACTGGGAGCACGTGGCCGACCGGCAGGTCGCCGCCCTCCGGATGGAGTCGCTGCCGGGCGACCCCCACGTCGCGGAGCTCGCCGAGGCGCTGGCAGTCCTGGCCGGCGCCGCGTTCAGCGACCGGTTCAGGGCGCCGCTCACCGCCCGCTACCGCACCGGCGCCGAGCGGATGCGGCACCCGGAGGCGGGCGACCTGCGGCTCGATGTCGAGACCCTGGCCCTGCCCGACGCCGACGGCCAGCGCCTCGTGGCCTACCTGCCCGCGGACGCGGCGACGTCGGACGCGCTGGACCGGCTCGCCGGGCGCCGGCCGGGCGCGCTGCGCGCCGTCTGACCTGCCCGGACAATTCACCGGGTGAATTCGGCGCGCCCGCCAACGAAGTGGCCGTCTCGTGCGTCCCTAGCGGTGACAGGTTTCTGTCCTCACCGATCTGGGGGATCCATGACCGCACCACGCTTGTCCCGCCCGTCGCCGCGCCTGCTCACCATGGGCGTCGCCGTCGTGCTGGCCCTCGGGCTGCTCGGCGAGGGCGGCGCGACCGACGCCACCGCGTCAACCGCGCCGATCGCGACCGCACCGGCGGACGCCGCGCCCACCGCCGCGCAGCGCGGGCTGCGCTTCGCTCCGGCGGCGAGCACCGTCGAGGCCTACAACTACGACGGCTGGGTGTACTTCGACTCGGGCGTCTGGATGGCCGCCTACGGCGAGGGCTACGAGTTCTGGGCCAAGAAGGCCAAGCCCTCCGCCCGCGCGACGCTCACCAAGACGGTGATCCGCGGCGACGAGCGCACCACCACGAAGGCCCCCGCCGCGATCGTCGACGGGCTGGGCGGCTTCAAGAAGGGGCTCACGGTCCAGGTCACGGACTCGACGGGCAAGGTGCTGGTCAAGAAGTCGCGCAGCCTGTGCCTCAGCGGCATGGAACGCCAGCGCGTCGAGCCGACCGGCAACACCGAGCCGATCTACCCCATGTTCTGCGGCGGCGACTGGTTCACCAAGTCCACCGTCTCCGGGATCGAGCAGGGCTGGGCGACCAAGCTGGACACGTACTTCGAGCTGAAGACCACGCGCAAGAACCTCCGGATGACCGTGACCATCAGCGACCCCGTCGCGGACTTCCTGGGCCTCCCCGCCGGGGGCCGCTCGGTGTCCCAGCGCGTCAAGGTGATCGACGAGTGCAGCGTCGTGGACTGCGGCGAGGTCGGCGACGCGCTCCTCGGGGCGCCCGCCGAGGGCTTCAGCACGCTGGCCGAGGGCGACGCCGCGTCCACCCACGCCGACCAGGTGCGGGCACTGGCCAGCGGCGCCCACGGGACCCACGGCGCCGGCGACGGCGCCGGTTCCTCGCACCGCGCGAACCTCTTCACCCTCCAGGGCGGGAGCCAGGAGCACGGCGGCGACCACCCCGCGCTCGGCCAGCCGGGGTCGAAGCCGTCGAACAAGGCCCCCGCCGAGGACACGCTCCCCGACCTCCTCTCCCTGCCGGCGTGGCAGATCGGCATCGAGCGGGCCTCCGGCACCGACCGGCTCACCTTCAACGCGAACGAGTGGAACGCCGGCCCGGCGCCCCTGGTGGTCGAGGGCTACCGCAAGGGCGCCGCGGAGGTCATGGACGCCTACCAGTTCTTCTACCGGGACGGCAAGGAGGTGGGCAGCACCAAGACCGGCAAGATGAAGTACCACGCCGCCCCCGAGCACGACCACTGGCACTTCCTGGACTTCGCGAGCTACGAGCTGGTCAAGCCCGACGGCTCCCTGGTGACCACGAGCGGCAAGCAGTCGTGGTGCCTCGCGCCCACCAACGCCGTCGACCTGTCGGTGCCCGGCGCGACCTGGCGGCCGGAGGCGACCGGCCTCGACAGCACCTGCGGCGACCGGTCCGCGCTCTGGCTGCGCGAGGTCCTGCCCGTCGGCTGGGGCGACACCTACAACCAGACCCAGACGCAGGCGTTCAACCTGACGGGCGTCAAGAACGGGACCTACCAGATCAAGATCACCGTGAACCCGAACGGCGCCCTGCACGAGCTGACGACGGACAACAACGTCAGCTACCGGACCGTCGTGCTGGGCGGCAAGCCCGGCAAGCGCACCGTGACGGTGCCGCCGTACGAGGGCGTCGACACGGAGGTCGTGAACTAGCGCGGAGGTCGCGCACCAAACCGTAGGCTGCGGCCCATGAACGCCAGCAGCACGACGGGCATCCCGTCCGGGAGCGGTGTCTCCTGCACCCTCTCGGACGGGATCGCCGACGTCCGCCTCGACCGGCCCGACAAGCTCAACGCGCTGTCGCTGGGCATGCTGGGCGAGCTGAGGGCCACCGCACGCCGCCTGGGGCGCGAACCCGGGCTGCGTGCGGTCGTCGTCTCCGGCAACGGCCGCTCGTTCTGCGCGGGGCTCGACCTCGGCTCGGCGGCGCGGAACCCGGCGGCGGTCGCCCGGGCCTTCGTGCCGACGCCGCGCGGCACCAACCTGTTCCAAGAGGCCTGCTGGGCCTGGCGGCGCCTGCCGGTACCGGTGATCGCGGCCGTGCACGGGCACGTCATCGGGGCGGGCGTGCAGATCGCCCTCGCCGCCGACCTGCGCCTGACCACGCCCGACGCCCGCTGGTCCGTCAAGGAGGTCGAGCGCGGCCTGATCCCCGACATGTCCGGGATCCGCGCGCTGACGCAGCTCGTGGGCATCGAGACGGCGAAACGCCTCACCTTCACCGCCGAGGAGTTCACGGGGGCCGACGCCGGGCGGCTCGGCCTGGCCGGCACCGTGACCGACACGCCCCTGGACGAGGCGTTCGCGCTCGCCGCCCGCATCGCGGAGCGGCGGCCCGAGGCCGTGGCGGCGGCCAAGCGGCTCTTCGACCGGCACTGGTCGTCGGGCGACCGGCGCACGTTCGCGGCCGAGCGCCGCGAGCAGCTGCGGCTGCTGCCCGGCGCGATGCGGGCGCTGCAGCGGATGAAGGGCGGCCGAACCGGCTGACCCGCGTCAGCCCCGGTACGCCCTCTGCAGCCGCACCGGCGCCAGCGGACCGATGCCCGGGACGTCGCGCTCGGGCTGCGCGGTGAGCGCGTAGCGCGAGCTCGTGGCGAGCAGCGCGGCGGTCTCCTTGTCGACCAGAACGGTCGACGGGTCGGACTGCTCCGTCAGCCGGGAGGCGAGGTTGACCGTGGGGCCGAAGATGTCGCCGAACCGGGACAGCACCCGACCCCAGACGAACCCGACGCGCACCGGGATCTCGGGGTCGCCCGGCGCGGCGGTGCCGAGCTGCGCCCCGGAGGTCTCGGCCAGGCCCAGGGCCACCTCCGCCCCGGTGACCACGTCGTCGGTCACGAACAGGACGGCGTCGCCGATGGTCTTCACCACGCGGCCGCCCGCGTTGACGATGATGTCGCGGGCCCCGGCCTCGAACCGCTGCACGAACTCCGCCAGCTCCTCCGAGCCGAGCCCGGCCGTGCGCTTGGTGAACGAGACGATGTCGGCGAACCCGACCGCCCGCAGCAGCGGTAGCTGGTGGGTGTCGTTGCGCTCCTCGCCCCGCGCGCCGGCGAACTCGATGGCCATGCGCCCGGTGAGCGCCGCGAGCTGACGCCGCCACGCGTGCTCGAGCTGCCCCTGCAGCATCTCCGTCATCTCCGGGAGCCGGTCCAGGGCGAGCAGGCGTGCCGAGGTCTCGTCCAGGTCGTATCGCCGCACGAGGTGCTCCACGAGCGCCTCGACCTGCCACAGCGCCAGCCGGTCAGCCGTATGACCGACCGACCGGATGAAGGTCATCTGGGCGCGCTCGTCCATCTGCTCCACGTCGAACAGCCCGGCCGCGTCCTTGAGCGCCTCGACGTCGGCGTCGGTGAACCAGGTCTCGGTGGGATGCGTGACGGGGAGGCCGATCCAGCGCCAGTAGCGGGTCACGAACTGCTTGTCGAGCCCGGTGAGCTCCACGACCTGCGACAGGGTGTAGCGGCGCGCGCCGCCCAGCAGCGTCTCGTCGAGCCTGGCCGCGGTGTCGGCGCCGGGGGTCTCGTGGTTCGTGGAGGACGTCTCGGAGTTGTGGAGCACGTCACCACTGTAGGCGGGCACACCACATGCAACCGCATGCATCAGCGGGGCACACCCCGGTCAGGGCTCCGGAGAGCTCAGTTCCAGAGCGTCAGCACGAGGGGGATCCCCGTGAGCACCAGGAGCATCCCGACCACGGTCACGACGTTCCACAGGCCCAGTCGCACGCCCGGGACGCCGTCGTCCCGGTAGAGGAGCACCCAGACCACCAGCAGCCAGGAGATCCCCGCCGCGATGAGGCCCGCCGTCGGCGTCCCCTCCGTCTGGACGATGCCCCGGTCCAGCCGGACCGTGCTGATCAGATAGACCGCGACCACCGCCGCGGCGCACACGATTCCCTTGGCCACCCCGACCGTGGCTCGACCTGCCTCCATGGCGTCTCCTGACCGTCACCCGCCCGTGCTGCCCGTCGTCGCTTGTGGCGGAGATTACCGCAGGTCAGGGGCTCGGCGGCAGGGGCTGCCGTCGAGTTCACCCGGCGCCGCGCACGAGTTCACCCGGGCCGGTCGCCGGCGTCGCTCACGGCGGGAGACGCCGCCGCGCGGGACGGGAGACCGCGTTACCGCAGGTGCCAGACGTCGCCCGCGGTCACCGTGCGCTCCTCGCCCGCGTCCGTGCGGATCGTCAGCGCGCCCGTGCCGTCGAGGCCCACGGCCTCGCCCTCCAGCACGCCGGCATCCCCGGCGAGCTCGGCCCGCACGCGGGTGCCCAGCGTCGCGGACACGGCCGTGTACTCCGCCAGCAGGCCGGCCGCGACCACGTCGCCGTCCGCCTCCTCCCAGCGCCGGACGACGGCGTGCACCTCGCCGAGCATCCGCACCAGCACGTCGGTGCGGTCGGGCCGGGGATGGCCCGCGAGCGCCAGCGACGTCGCCGTCGGTACGGGGAGCTCCTCGGCGGACTGCGACACGTTGAGGCCGATCCCGAGCACAACGGCGGGAGCTGCGCCCGGCACGGCACGGGCGGTGTCCGGCCCCTCCGGCACCACCTCGGCGAGGATCCCGGCGACCTTGCGGTACGGGCCCAGCCCGGCGACGGTGTCGACGGCGGGCAGCAGCACGTCGTTGGGCCACTTCACGGCGGCGGCGACCCCGCCGTCGGACACCGCGCGGACCACCGCGAGGCCCGCGAGCAGCGGGAGCCAGCCCAGGCTCTCCGCGGGGACGCGGGGCCGGAGCAGCACGGAGACGGTCAGGCCGGCGCGCGGCGGCGTCTCCCAGGACCGCCCGGCGCGCCCCCGGCCGGCGGTCTGCTCCTCGGCGACCAGGGCCGACGGCGCGGGCCAGGCGGCCGGGTCGTCCCGGACGGCGGCGACGAGCTCGGCGTTGGTGGAGGGCGAGGTCTCGACCACCTCGACCCGGGCGAACCCGGGGACGGTGAGCCGATCCAGGTACAGGGAGGGGTGCACCTCCTCATCCTCTCTCCTGGGCCGCGCGACCGCCCTTGGAGGAACCCCACAAGTCGGCGGCGCGACCCGCTGGACGCTCCCGCATCGAGCGGGAGGCATCCGACAACTACGCTCGGAGATGTGAACGACTCCACGACGACCCTCGCCGGCACGCGCGCCAAGCTCGACGACCTCGACGCCCGCCGGGCAGCCGCCATCGACACGCCAGAGGAGACGGCCCAGGAGAAGCAGCACAAGCGCGGCAAGAAGACCGCCCGCGAGCGCATCGAGGCGCTCCTCGACGAGGGCAGCTTCACGGAGCTGGACGCGCTGGCCAAGCACCGCAGCCGCAACTTCGGCCTGGACAAGAAGCGCATCGCGGGCGACGGCGTCGTGACCGGCTACGGCACGATCGACGGTCGCCAGGTGTGCATCTACTCCCAGGACTTCACGGTGTTCGGCGGGAGCCTCGGTGAGGTGCACGGCCAGAAGATCACCAAGGTGCAGGACCTCGCACTGCGCACGGGCGTGCCGCTGATCGGCATCAGCGACGGCGGCGGCGCGCGCATCCAGGAGGGCGTCGCGGCCCTGACGCAGTTCGCGGAGATGTTCCGGCGCAACGTCGCGGCGTCGGGCGTGATCCCGCAGATCTCCCTGATCCTCGGCCCGAGTGCGGGCGGTGCGGTGTACTCCCCCGCCCTGACCGACTTCATCGTCATGGCCGACCAGACGTCCAACATGTTCATCACCGGCCCGGACGTGATCCGCACCGTGACGGGCGAGGACGTCGACTTCGAGACGCTGGGCGGCGCCCGCACGCACAACTCGAAGTCGGGCGTGGCGCACTACATGGGCAGCGACGAGGACGACGCGCTCGACTACGTGCGCCACCTCGTGAGCTACCTGCCGCAGAACAACCTGTCGGACGCCCCGGCGTTCCCGCCCGAGGACGAGACGGTGCTGGAGGTCACGGCCGAGGACGAGGCGCTCGACACGCTGATCCCCGACAGCGACAACCAGCCGTACGACATGCGCGACGCCGTCGAGGCGGTGCTGGACCCGGAGTCGTTCCTGGAGGTCCAGCCGATGTTCGCCACGAACGTGCTGATCGGGTTCGGGCACGTGGAGGGCCAGTCGGTCGGCATCATCGCCAACCAGCCGCAGTCCATGGCGGGCACGCTCGACATCGACGCCGCCGAGAAGGCCGCGCGGTTCGTGCGCACCTGCGACGCGTTCAACATCCCCGTGCTGACGTTCGTGGACGTGCCGGGCTTCCTCCCCGGCGTGGGGCAGGAGCACCAGGGCATCATCCGCCGCGGCGCCAAGCTGATCTATGCGTACGCCGAGGCCACGGTGCCGCTGGTCACGATCATCACCCGCAAGGCGTACGGCGGCGCGTACATCGTGATGGGCTCCAAGCAGCTCGGCGCCGACGTCAACCTGGCGTGGCCGACCGCCCAGATCGCCGTCATGGGCGCGAGCGGCGCGGTGAACATCCTGCAGCGCGGCGCGCTGAAGACGGTCCAGGAGGCGGGCGGCGATGTCGAGGCGGAGCGGGCCCGGCTGACCGCCGAGTACGAGGACGCCATCGTCAACCCGTGGGACGCGGCCGAGCGCGGCTACGTCGACGCGGTCATCCGCCCGTCCGAGACCCGGGTGCAGGTCGTGCGTGCCCTGCGCGCGCTGCGCACCAAGCGATCTACGCTTCCTCCGAAGAAGCACGGCAACATCCCGCTCTGAGCGGGATGTCGAGCCGGTCCAGACCTGGAGGAGACCGCATGAGCCACGAAGACGCCACCCACGGCCCGGCGCCGATGGGCCGCGTCGACACGGAGCCGATGCACCGCGCCGTCGACGCCCTGGCGGCCGCGCTGCACGACTACGTGGGGACCGCCGTGGGCGTACGCGCCGAGTTCGGCGCCGCCGAGGCCGACGAGGACCCGCGCGTGCTGGCCCTCGAGTCGAAGGTGGGGCACCTGAACGCCGCCCTGTTCGACGTGCTGCACGGCGCGCTGGGCATGCACCCCGACCTCACCTCGTCCGTGTGGGAGCCGGAGCACGAGGGCGAGGAGGACGAGATCCTCGAGTCCGACGCGCCGGAGGAGGGCGAGTCGTTCTACCTCGGCTTCGTCGTGGGCGCGCGGGGCGGCGACGCCTCGCTGGACGGCGTGATCGACCTGCTCGACGCCGCCGGCGAGTCCGTCGCCACGCAGCTCACCGAGGGCGGCTACGACATCGCCGAGTGGGCCGCCTCGCGCGGCGAGGCCCCCGGCTTCGGTTTCTACGAGGAGGACGACGAGTGAGCCCCGAGGTCCGGGTGGTCCGCGGTGAGCCCGACGACGTCGAGGTGGCGGCCCTGGTCGCGGGCCTCGCCGCGGTCGCGGCGGCCGGCACGGAGCCCGACGACGCCGCGCCGCTCGACGAGTGGACCAACCACTCGCGGGTGCTGCGCGGGAACGGTGCCGCGACCGCCAAGAACTTCGGCGGACGCTCCGGACGGCACAACGCCGACGCGTGGCGCTGGAGCCTGCGCTCATGACCCGGGCTCCCCGCCCCGGGGACACCGACGTCGTCCTGTTCGTCCGTTCGCTCGGCCAGCGCATCGCGGGTGGCACCCGCGCCGTCCTGGCCCGCGCCAACCTCTACGCCGGCCTCGGGTACCGCACCACGCTCGTGGTGACGGGCCTGCTGGACGACGACGGCGACTGGGTCCGTGAGCACGGCCTCCTGCGCCCCGACGTGCATCTGCTCGTCCTGTGGCGCGACGGGCCCGACGCCGTCGACCGGGCGCGCGCCCGCGAGGTGGAGCCCGTCACGGTGCCCCGCATCGCCGACGGGCCGGGCGTGAAGCGCCGTCGGCGGACCGTGAGCGACGTGCTCCAGGTGCGCACGCTGGTGGACGACAAGCTGCGCACCATCGAGCTGCTCGACCAGGGCACCGAGGTCACGCGCCAGCTCATCGTGCTGCGCGAGGACGGCTCGCGGGAGTCGCTGTGGGCGTTCGCGCACGGCGAGCTCATCGCGATCGACCACCTCCCGAAGGGCGGCGGCCGCCGGCGCGAGCTCGTGGTCGACGGGCGCGCCGTCTGGCTGGAGGCCGAGGTCGACGGGCACGTCGGCACGGGCGAGGCGCACCTGCGCCTGCGGGAGGAGGAGGTCGGGGACTACGCGGGGGCGATCGCCCGCTGGCTCGACACCACCTTCGCCTCCGCGGAGCACCTGGTGGTCTTCGCCGACGGCGAGAACGTGTGGCAGCGCAGCCTGCGCCTCATGCGCCACCCGCACCTGCGGGGCGTGTCGGTGCTGCACAACTCGCACCTCGCGGCGCCCTACGACGCCGCGGCGCCCACCAAGCCGCACTGGGCCGGCTTCTTCTCGGACACGACCAACGTGGACGCCATGGTCTGCCTCACCGAACGGCAGCGCACCGACCTCCTCCAGCGGTACCCGGGGCTGCCGCTGCACGTGCTGCGGCACGCCGCACCCAAGCCCAGGGTCCGCGGCGTGCGGCGGGACAGCGACTCCGTCGTGTTCGTCGGCCGGCTCGCGCCGCAGAAGCAGCTCGACCACCTGCTGCGGGCGTTCGTGCTGGTGCACGAGCGGGTCCCGGGCGCGCACCTCGACGTGTACGGGCACGGCGTGGAGGAGGAGTCGCTCAAGAAGCTCACCACCGAGCTCGGCCTGGACCTCGGCACCACCGTGCGGTTCCACGGCGCGACGTCGCAGGCCCTGCACGCGTTCGCCGGCGCCCGGGTCGCGGCCATGACGTCCTTCCACGAGGGGCTGCCGCTGACCCTCACCGAGGCCATGTCGGTCGGCACGCCCTTCGTGGCGTACGACTGCAACTACGGCCCGGCCGAGGTGATCCGGGACGGCGAGAACGGGTTCCTGGTGGCCCGGGACGACGTGCCGGCGCTGGCCGACCGCCTGGTTCAGGTGCTCCAGGACGACCGGCTGGCCCGCCGGCTCGGCCGGGAGGCGAAGCGCGTCACCACGAGCTTCTCGCCGCGCCGGTACAGGGACGCCTGGCGGGACCTGCTCGGCCAGGTGGCGAGCCGCGAGTCGAGCAGCTCGCACACCGTCGCCAGCAGCTGACGCCGGTCGATCCGGAGGTTGTCCAGGTGGGGGCGGGCGTCGTCGTGCCGACGGCGTTCGCCCTCACCCACGGGCTCGCCCAGCAGTGTCACGGGCACCGGCCGCCCCTCGGCCTCGCGCGCGCCCGGCCGCAGCTCCGGTAGCACGTCGCCCAGGCTCGGCGGCGCGTAGACCACGCCCGGGGCGTCGCTGAACCAGCCCACCTTGTGCTGGCTGGTGCCGTTCGGCGCGACGTACACGTCGGTGGCCTCGGCCCACAGCACGGCCTCCCGCAGCGTGCTGCCGACCAGGTCGACCACCTGGTCCGGGCGCCGCACGTCGCCCCGGATCGCGCGCGCCACCGCGTGCAGCTCCTCGATGCTGGCACGCCACCGGTCCGAGACGAGGTCGGTGCCGACCGGGTACGAGTAGCCGTCCAGGAGCACCAGCGCCCGCGGGTAGCGCCGGTGCAGCGCGTCGACGAACCGGGCGGCCTCGCGCTCCTGGTCCGCCCACGCGCGGCTGCGCACGCGCAGCCCGATCCAGACCACCGGCCCGTCCCTGGCCGGGGGCGGCTGCGGGTACCCGGGCGTCGGCTCGGCCTGGACCATCCGCCGCCGGATCCGGTCCACGAGCGAGCGCCGGATGAAGTACCCGCCGACCGAGAGCACCAGGTGCTCGTGGGAGAAGGGGTAGGGGTCGCGCAGCAGCCGGCGCGGCTCGTCCACGACGCGCGCCGCCGAGAACTCCGGGAACAGCTCCTCGAAGGCCCCGAAGAACCCGGACCCCGCCGTGCGCACCTCGGCCACGTTACCGGCCAGCCCGTGGTCGATCAGTCGCTCGACGCCGGGGTAGAAGTTCCAGACGTGGTGCGCGAAGTTCTCCGCGACGGTCATCTGGAGCACCACCCGACGCCGCGCGCGCGGGTCCGGCCGGGTGGCGACCGCGCGGGCGTACTGGTCGCGCCGGGCCACGACCCGGCGGAGCAGGTCGGCCGACAGGTTGGTGATCTTGCGCGGCGCGAGCACCGCCCCCGTGAACGCGCCGAGGTTCAGCACCAGCCCCCGGGCGGGGAGGAACAGGTAGGCGGCCTTGAACCCCGCCAGGACGCTCACGAGCATGGCGTGCTCGGCGTCACCGAACGAGTAGACGGCCTTGCCGACCGTCACCACCGCGTCGAACGGCGCGCACTCAACGCCGGTCACCGGGTCGCGGAGCACCAGCCGCCGGTCACGCACCGCGCGCGACTGATGGCCCAGGTACGGGTCCGCGGCCTCGTGGATCCGCCGCTGGGCCGGCGTGACGAACTCCCGGTCGTCCGCCTGCGGGACGTCCGGGCTGAGGAACTCGTCCTGCCACCACGCGACCGCGTCGGCGGACAGCGGCTCCCCGGCCTCGGCCGCCTCCTCGAACGTCAGCACCCGGGGCCGCATGGCGGCGAAGTAGAGCTTGATCACGGCGGGCTGCAGCGCACCGACGCGCGCGGCGTCAGCCTCGGGCAACGGGCGGAGGGCGGAGTAGGCCGCCCAGACGCGGGCGCACGCGGCGGCGTCGTCGGTCTCGAGGAACGCCGCGAGGTGCGCGGCGTGGTCGTGCCGCGCCGGGTCCGCCGTCGGCCCGCCGAGCAGGGCGAGGAGCACCACGGGGAGCGGTCGCGCCGAGCCCGCCTGGAGCGCGGAGAGCCGTTCGGGGAGCGGCACGTCGTCGGCGCCGCGGGGCGCGTCCCGCCACTCGGCCCAGGCCTGGGCGCTCGTCGGATCGATGAGCAGCACCTGGCCGTAGGCGTCGTCCACCTCGTGCGCGGGCGCCCCCGCCGCCACGAGATCGCGTGCCCGGCGCTTCGCCGTCGGCAGGTCGATGCCGCCGCCGGGAACGCGAAGGGCCCGGACGGGGTGCCGCACCTCGCGGTGCGGTGCCTCGTCCGGGCCCCGGTTCATCGGGTCAGGCCGCCGCGCGCCGCGACTCGACGAACGCGCTGCCCTTGTCCCAGAGCTCGCGGTACTTGACGTACAGCTCCTGGTTCCAGGGCTTGAGCCAGCCCGCCCAGTGGACGATGCTCGGGTCGGTCACCGTCTCCTGCGTGGGCCAGTTGTTCCAGGCCGGCGCGATCTTGCGGTACCGGGAACCGGCGTAGCAGTTCAGGATCTCCTGGTCGTTGAGACCGTAGGTCTCCACGTACGCCACGTAGTCGGCGGTGAAGCCCTCCGACCGCATCTGCGCGAGGTCCATGAGCAGGATGCCCGCGTTGAAGCCGTCGAAGTCGTTCGGGTGCCGCTGGTACATCGCGCGGAAGAACTCGTTGGCGACCACGGGCTCCTCCGACAGGCGGCGGCCCTGCTTCAGGATGTTGCCGAGGCCGCTGCGCACGCCGTGCCCGACGGACGGGCGGGCGGCCAGCGGGGAGCCGCCGAGGTCGACGTCGTGCAGCGTCGCGATGTCCTTGACGGTCAGCGCGTCGATGTCGTGGTAGACCACGCGGTCGAGGTCCGGGAGCAGCTCCGGCAGCAGCAGGCGGTCCATCGTGGAGACCGTGATGTGCTTGAGCATGCCGAGCACCGGCCCGTAGTCGATGTCGTCGCACGCGATCCACTCGAAGCTGACCTCGGGGAACAGGCCGGCGAGCCGGTCGTGGTCCTCCGTGGTGTGGTCACGCGTGAGGGCGACGACGTGCAGCGGGCGGTCCGAGTGCTGGACCAGACCGCCGATGACGATCTCCATCTCCTGCTTGAGGTTGCCGTCCAGCGCGACCGCCACGTTGACGACCTCACCGGTGCGCGGCGCGGTGGCCGGCGTCAGCACGCGCGACGCCCGCGCCGTCCGGCACGCCTCGTCGACGTCGAAGGACGCCGTGAGCCGCGTGGTCGGGGCGGCGAACCGCTGCTCCGCCAGGGCGACCTCGGGCGCGACGGTCTTGCGCCACTCGGCGTAGACCTCCTCGCGCGACGCGCCCTGGAGCACGAGGGCCATCGCCGGCGCGAGCAGGCGACGGATGCGCTCGCGCATCTCGTTCAGGTCGTTCTCGTCGGCGTCGAGCAGGCCGGCGAACCGCACGTCGGCGCGGTTCTTCGGGGTGAACTGCACGTTCGCGCCGATCGACCACGACGGCAGGTAGCAGTGCAGGCGCGAGGTGACGACCTGGCCGAACTCCGAGCGGTAGCTCTCCAGGAGCCCCAGCGCCTCGCGGACGTTCGGGCCCATCGACGTCCAGCGGACGTCCTCGTGCATCTGCGTGATCTGGATGGCGTCGTCCGTCGGCGCCGGGGTGTCCACGTAGGCGGTGGGGCCGCCGACCGGGACCGGCGCGGCGGCGTCCGGGAACACCGTGCTGATCGTCGTGGTGAGGCAGCCCGAGAAGAAGGCCGGCACGCCGCGGGCGAGCAGCAGGTAGACCGTGTTCCAGTCGCGGCAGCCGATCGGGCCGTGCGCCTTGAGGTACTCGATCGCCTCGGGCGTGAGCATGTTCGGGCGGTTCACGTGGAACGAGATGAACAGCGGGTTCACGTTCGGGTTGAACGGGAAGTCGTAGGCCAGCCCGAAGATGTCCTGCATGTACCAGCCGAAGGCGATGGCCCACGTGTTCTCCGGGACGGCGTCGTAGCTCGACGAGTCACGGTTGAGGGTCATGAGCTGGACGTCGGCACCCGGGCCGTCGATCTGCAGCTCGGGGCGCACCCGGCCCTGGAGCTCGGAGACCACCTCGACGAGCTCGTCGTCGCCGTGCAGGCGCAGGTTCGCGTGGCGGACCAGGTGGCCGAGGCTCGCGATGGTCTGGACGTAGTCGCCCACGTTGGACGACGTCGTGCCCTCGTCCGGCTGCTTGTAGTCGATGACGCCGAACGACACGCGCCCCTGCGGGACCGTGGCGGTCTGCGGCGTGATCGCGCGCGCCGTGAAGTCCGCCAGCAGCTCGATGCGCCGGGTCAGCGCCTCGTCGGCGTCGGTGGCCTCGCGGGCCGCGTCGATCGCGCGGGACGCGGCCGTGTACTCCTTCACGGCGAAGAAGATGGACGCCATGTTGTACAGGGGCTTGGCGCCGTGCACCACGCCCTGGTCGATCCACTTGACGACCTCGTCCACGACACCGAGCTGGCCCACCTGGGCGGCGGTGCGGAGGAACTCGACGGGCGCGTTCCGGGCCACGACGTCCCGCGGCACCTCGGTGAACAGGTCCCAGGCGAGGTCGTAGGTCCCGGCGTGGCGGGCGACGAGCGCCCCACCGAGCGCGCCGGCGACGCGGGTCTCGGGCTGGCTGTGCAGCGAGTGGCACAGCGCGCGGGCGCCCACGAGGACCTCGGCGTTCAGCTTGCGCGTGAACCGGCCGCGGATCAGCTTGACCACGGCGTCGGTCAGCGGGACGCCGGACCGCAGGCTGCGCGTGAGCTCCGCGTCGGCGGCCAGGCGCTTGGCGGCGTGGACGTACTGGCGCTTCGCCCGCACCTCCTCCTCGGGCAGGCTGCCGGGCTCGACGCCGAGGACGACCTCGGTCATCTGGCGGTACGAGCCGCGCAGGCGCGCGGCGGCCTTCTCGTTGACCGTCGGCTTGACCGACGACCCCGAGGACGGTGCCTTCGCAGCTGCCTCGGCGGACTTCTTGGGTTGCGGCGCGCTGGTGCCGGCCCAGCGATCAGCCGTCCTGGCGATTTTGCGAAGTGCGCGACGGCGCAGGCTCCGGCCTCGAACGTTCATCCATATACCTTTCTCGGGGTCGGCGAGCTGGGCGCTCAAGCCGGGGACGATCGTACCGTCCAGGCCGATCCAGCGGCCCCACGAGCGCCACATAGCACGTTAACTTCTCGTTTGTCACCGGCGAGGCACGTAGGCTCGGCCGACATGACCAGCCCTGTGCGCACATCCACGCAGATCGACGTCATCGCCGATGACTACGTCAAGCGTCTCACTGAACTCGCCCCTTTGTCCGCCACAGCCATGGGCCTGCCCGGACACGACCACGAGATCGGCGATCTCTCGCCGGCCGGGCACGACGAGCTGGCCCAGGCCGGGCGGGACGTCCTGGCCCGCCTCGACGGCGTGGAGCCCGCCGACGACGTCGACCGCGTCACGCTCTCCGCGATGCGCGAGCGGATCGGGCTCGACCTGGAGCTCCACGAGGCCGGCGAGGGCCTGCGCAACCTGAACAACATCGAGTCCCCCGTACAGGGCCTGCGCGACGTCTTCGACATCATGGCCACCGACTCGGTCGAGGCCTGGGAGAACATCGCGTCCCGCCTCAACGGCCTGCCGGACGCCGTCGACGGGTACATCGAGTCGCTGACGGCGGCGGCCGCGCAGGGGAACGTCGCCGCGATCCGTCAGGTGCGCGAGTGCGTCGTCCAGGCGCGCGAGCTGGCCGGGAGCGACTCCTTCTTCACGTCGTTCACGCGTGGCCCCGCCGTCGACGCGGTGCTGGACGAGTCGGCGGCGTGCAGCCTGGTCCGCAAGGAGCTGGAGCACGGCGCGACCGCCGCCCGCGAGGCCTACGGGAAGCTCGCGGAGTACCTGGAGCGCGACCTCGCGCCGCGCGCCCCCGAGGCGGACGCCGTGGGCCGCGAGCGCTACACCCTGTTCTCGCGGTACTTCCTGGGTGCGCAGGTGGACCTCGACGAGACCTATCAGTGGGGCCTCGACGAGCTGGCTCGCGTGGTCGCCGAGCAGGAGCAGGTCGCCGCGCAGATCGCCGGGCCCGGCGCCACGGTCGAGCAGGCGGTGGCGGCGCTCGACGCCGACCCCGCGCGCAAGCTGCTGGGCACCGACGCCCTCAAGGCCTGGATGCAGGAGACGTCGGACGCCGCGATCACCGCGCTGAACGGCACCCACTTCGACGTCCCCGAGCCCGTGCTCGACCTGGAGTGCATGATCGCGCCGACCCAGTCGGGCGGCATCTACTACACCCCGCCGAGCGACGACTGGTCCCGGCCCGGCCGCATGTGGTGGGCCGTGCCGGCCGGCGTCACGGAGTTCAACACGTGGCGCGAGAAGACGACCGTCTACCACGAGGGCGTCCCGGGGCACCACCTCCAGTGCGGCCAGGCCGTGTTCGCGCGCGAGACGCTGAACACCTGGCGGCGGCTGGCCTGCTGGGTGTCCGGCCACGGCGAGGGCTGGGCCCTGTACGCGGAGCGCCTCATGGCCGACCTCGGCTACATGGACGACCCGGGCGACCGCCTCGGCATGCTCGACGCGCAGCGCCTGCGCGCGGCCCGCGTGGTGTTCGACATCGGCGTGCACCTCGGCCTGCCCGCCCCCGAGCAGTGGGGCGGCGGCACCTGGACCGCCGAGAAGGGCTGGCCGTTCCTGCTGGCCAACGTGAACATGCCCGAGCAGTTCGTCCGCTTCGAGTTCAACCGGTACCTCGGCTGGCCGGGGCAGGCGCCGTCGTACAAGGTGGGGCAGCGCCTCTGGGAGCAGACGCGCGACGCCGCCCGGGCGGCCGTGCCGGCGGGCCAGGAGTTCGACGCCAAGGCGTTCCACGCCCGGGCGCTGAACCTCGGTTCCGTGGGCCTGGACACCCTCCGCGAGGCCCTGTCCTGAGGGCGCGTGTCAGACGGACGGGTCCCTCGGGCGACCTGTCCGTCTGACACGTGACCGGCGTCACTTTCGGCAGATCTCGTATTTGCTGTTTCGTCCGCCCGCATTCTCGTTACTGTGGCGCGCGTGCCACGCCTGGTCCTCGCCTCCCAGTCCCCCGCCCGACTCGCGACGCTGAAGTCCGCCGGAGTCACGCCGGAAGTCGTCGTGTCCGGCGTGGACGAGGACAAGGTCCTCGCCGACGCCACGGAACGGTTCGGCGAGCTCGATCCCGCCGACGCCGTGCTCGTCCTGGCCCAGGCCAAGGCCGAGGAGGTGGCGTCCCGGCTGGAGGAGTCCTGGGACGACGCCGAGGCTCCGGCCGACGGCGCCCCCGCCGGGGCCGGCTCTCCCGCCGCCGAGGCGCCCGTCGACGTGATCGTCGTCGGGTGCGACTCCATGCTGGAGATCGACGGCACCATCGTGGGCAAGCCCGCGGACGCCGCCACCGCGCGCGAGCGCTGGCGCGCCATGCGCGGCGGCAAGGGCGTGCTGCACACGGGCCACTGGGTGGTCGACCTGCGCGACGACGCCGCGGGCGGCACCGGCGGCACCCTCGGCTCGACCAGCTCGACCACCGTCTGGTTCGCCGACATCGACGACGACGAGATCGACGCCTACGTCGCCACCGACGAGCCGCTGCACGTGGCCGGCGCGTTCACCATCGACGGCCTCGGCGGCCCCTACGTCGAGCGCATCGAGGGCGACCACCACGGCGTGGTCGGCATCAGCCTTCCCCTCCTCCGCGAGCTCCTGGGCGACCTCAACATCCCGTGGCGCACGCTCCGCACCGCGTGACCCGCAAGTGAGTGCGGAGCGGGTTGCACTCTGAGCGCCTTTTCCGCCACTACCTCCGCGCTCATTCGCCGTGAAGCTCGACCGCACCCTGCAGCGGGGCACCCGAGGTCCAGCGCAGGCCGGTCAGGCGGGCGGCAACGTCCTGACCGATGCCCTCGGCGTCCAGGGCCTGAGCCGCCGGGTAGCGGAGCACGACCAGACGATCCGTAGCGACCAGGCCGTTCTGCCGCACGGAGTCGTCGGCGAGCATCGCCTGGCCCGAATGGAACGCGCGCCCGCCGATCTCGACCACCAGGTACCGCCCGCCCGGCAGCCGCCAGACCAGGTCGACCCGGGCGAGGAAGACACCGCCCCGTGTGAAGGTCACCTGCTGACCGTCGGGCGGGACGCCGCGGTCCAGGCACGAGAGCCGCGCAGCCGTCTCGGCGGGCGACTCGTCCAGGGCGGACACCAGGGGGAACCACCCGAGGGCCTGCACCGAACCGCGCCGGCGCCGTATCAGGACGCGCACCTGATCGAGCGCCGGCTCGTCGAGGAAGCCCTGGTGCAGCACACTGCTGAGCACCGCCACCCCCTCGTCCCGTGACATACCCGGGAGTGCCTGCGCCAGCGCCGGGACCAAGGCCGTGATCCGCCTGCCCCGGTACCGCACCGTCGAGAAGGATCGGTATCGACGGAGGACGACCTCGGACCCGACCGTCGCGGCCTTGCCGTCGGGCCGCGCCACCTCCGGCACGAGCCGCGCCGGCAGGCCTGCCACCCGGTGGAGCGCGAGCGCACAGGCCCCGACGGCGATCCCGTCCGGAACCGCAAGCATCCCGGCCCACGCGGCACGCCGGCGAACGTGCTCGAAGAAGTCGTCCCGCCGACGCCGCTCGACGGGATCAGGGTCCGTGTCGTAGACGCAGCGGGTCACGCGGGACCAGGTGCCCGCCTTGATCAGTCGTCCGACGGCGTACTTGTCCAGCCCGGCGGCGTCGCACTGGGTCTTGTTCACCAGCCCCTCCTGCGTAGCGGCGTCGGACAGCAGACGCGGCGGGACCTTCCGTGGTGGTCGCATGCTGCCGATCCCACACCGGCTGACGACCCCACCAGGGCCGACTGAGCCACCCCTGTGCACAGCCACCCGAGCCACCCCCTGTGGTCGCACTCGACCCGCTCTCCCCGGGCAGACGACGTCCCCGAGCCCATCAACCATTTCTCGAGCCCAGGATGACCGCAGGCCGGGTTGCACTCTGGGCGCTCACTCCGCAACTACCCCCGCGGTCGCCTGCCCAGGCCAGCAGCCGTTTACCTGATACCCACAAGGAGCGGCGGCTCAGTGGACTGCACAGTGCCGACGCCATGTCTGAACCCCACAAACGGCCCGCTCCGGGGTTGGTCTGGTCTCCAGACTTTCTCCCGGGTGCCCGGGGCAGGTACATAGGTCCTGGATACCCGGGTTACGGTGAGCCGTGCCCAGTTCCAGCCTGCCCCGAACCATCTCGAAGGTGCTCATCGCCAACCGTGGTGAGATCGCCGTCCGCGTGGCCCGCGGCTGCGCCGATGCGGGGCTGGCGTCCGTCGCCGTCTACGCCGACCAGGACCGCGAGGCCATGCACGTGCGGATCGCCGACGAGGCGTTCGCCCTCGGCGGCGCCCGCGCCGCCGACACCTACCTCGACCCCGCCAAGCTGCTCGACGTCGCCCGCCGGTCCGGCGCCGACGCCGTGCACCCGGGCTACGGCTTCCTGTCGGAGAACGCCGAGTTCGCCCAGGCGGTCATCGACGCGGGGCTCGTCTGGATCGGCCCGCCGCCGTCAGCCATCGAGGCGCTCGGCGACAAGGTGAGCGCGCGGCACATCGCGCAGCGCGCCGGCGCCCCGCTGGTGCCCGGAACGGCCAACCCGGTCAAGAACGGCCGCGAGGTGAAGGCCTTCGCGAAGAAGCACGGGCTGCCCATCGCCATCAAGGCGGCGTTCGGCGGCGGCGGCCGCGGCCTCAAGGTCGCGCGCACGTTCGACGAGATCGACGAGCTGTTCGAGTCGGCGGTCCGCGAGGCGACGGCGGCGTTCGGCCGGGGCGAGTGCTTCGTGGAGCGCTACCTGGACAAGCCGCGCCACGTGGAGACCCAGTGCCTCGCGGACACCCACGGCAACGTCGTCGTGGTGTCGACCCGCGACTGCTCCCTGCAGCGCCGCCACCAGAAGCTGGTCGAGGAGGCGCCCGCGCCGTTCCTCACGCCGGAGCAGGAGAAGTCCCTCTACACGGCCTCGGAGGCCATCCTGCGCGAGGCCGGGTACGTGGGCGCCGGGACCTGCGAGTTCCTCGTGGGCCTCGACGGCACCATCTCGTTCCTCGAGGTGAACACCCGCCTCCAGGTCGAGCACCCGGTGACCGAGGAGGTCACGGGGATCGACCTGGTCCGCGAGCAGCTGCGCATCGCCGCCGGCGAGCCGCTCGGCTACGACTCCCCTGCGATCCGCGGGCACTCCCTCGAGTTCCGCATCAACGGCGAGGACCCGGCTGCGGGCTTCCTGCCCGCGCCGGGCCGCCTCAACACGATCACGTGGCCGTCAGGCCCGGGCGTGCGCGTCGACACGGGTGTCGTCGCGGGCGACACCGTCTCCGGCGCCTTCGACTCCATGATCGCCAAGCTCATCGTCACGGGCGCCACGCGCACCCAGGCCGTCGAGCGCGCCCGCCGCGCCCTGCGCGAGCTCGTGGTCGAGGGCATCCCCACGGTGGTCCCGTTCCACAAGGCGGTGCTCGACGCCGAGGCGTTCGTCCCGGCGGACGGCTCGCCGTTCCGCGTGCACACCCGCTGGATCGAGACGGAGTTCGCCGACGAGCTCAAGGCCCTCGCCCCGGCTCCCGCGCCGGCCCCCGAGGACGAGGTCGAGGAGGTCACGGCCGAGCGCGTCGTCGTCGAGGTGGGCGGACGCCGCCTGGAGGTCGTGCTGCCCGCGGGCCTCGGTGTGGCCGCCGGCCGGGCCCGGACCGCGAACGCCGCCCGGCGCCCTGCCCGGCGCACCGGCGGGGCCAAGGCGTCGAGCGGCTCGACGGGCAACACGCTCGCCTCGCCCATGCAGGGCACCATCGTCAAGGTCGCGGTCGAGGACGGCGCACAGGTGGCCGAGGGCGACCTCGTCGTCGTGCTGGAGGCCATGAAGATGGAGCAGCCGATCCTGGCCCACCGTGCGGGGACCGTGCGCTCCCTGTCGGCGACGCCGGGGGCGGGCGTCTCGGCGGGCGCCGCGCTGTGCGAGATCGTCGACTGACCGGGGCTGTCACCAGAACTCATCGGGTGATTTCCGGCATCAAACCGGGTGAAAAACGCCCCACGGGGCCTGATAGGCGCCACCCGCGCCCATCAGGCCTCGTGTGATCGGCTAGGTTCTGCGACGTGACACGCGTCGTAGTTCTCAGCCCCGAAGAGGCCATCGCCCTCATCCGTCCCCGCAAGTCCCTTCCGTCGTTCGTCAGCGAGCTGACCTGCGAGGACGGCGTCATCGCCGTCACCGCGGACCTGCGCCGCCTGACGTATGCCCCGCTGCCCGTCAAGATCGCGGCCAAGGCCGTCCCGGTCATGCACGCGTCGGCGCGGATCACGTCGGTCTGGCAGAACATCGCGGTGCTCCAGGTCGAGGCGGACGCCGCCGGCCTGCCCGCCACCAAGCTGCTCCCCCTCGCCTCCGGCACCATCGACAAGATGGCCCGCAAGAGCGGCCTGCCCGAGAACGCCGTGCAGCTCCGCAAGGACGGCACGGTCTCGCTCGACCTGCGCGCGCTGATGCGCGGCCAGTTCACCGAGGTGACGGGCTTCCGGTTCGAGGGCGGCAAGGTCGTCGTCGAGGGTGTCCCCGCGGAGGACTGACCGCGCCGGTCGCTGACAGCCCGCGTCCGGACCTGAGAGACTGACGCCGTGCCGAACCCGACAGTGCCTCCCGCAGACCTCCACCGGCACGACGGCGACGGCTGGGTGACCTGCGGGGACCACCGGCACTGGGGTCTGTTCGGCGCGGCGGGGCTGTTCCTCGTGCGCCGGGACGTCGCGGGGGCGCCGTCCGCCATGGTGCTCCAGCACCGCGCCCTGTGGTCCCACATGGGCGGTACCTGGGGCATCCCCGGCGGCGCCCTCGCCCCGGACGAGAAGCCGGAGGACGGCGCCCTGCGCGAGGCCGCCGAGGAGGCGGCGATCGAACCCGCCGCGGTGCACGTGGTGGGCACGCACGTGCTGGAGCACCCGGCCTGGACGTACACGACCGTCGTGGCCGACGTCGCCCCCGGCCACACCGTCGAGCCGCGCGCCGCCGATCCCGAGAGCCTGGAGGTGCGCTGGGTCGGCCTGGACGAGGTCGAGGGGCTGAGCCTGCTCCCCGCGTTCGGCCATGCCCTGCCTCGCCTGCTCGCGTTGCTGGGTTAGGGTCGAATCGTGCATATCCGGATCGCTCCCGAAGAGGCGCTCAGCCTGGCGAGGATCGCCAAGCAGGCCCCGCCCGTCATCACCTCCGTCGTCGGCGACGGGGACGTGATTCGTGTGGTCGCGGACCTGCGCCGCCTCGAGACCCTGCCCGGCCCGCTGAAGCTGGCTGTCAAGATCGCGCCGATCGTGCGGGGCGACGTCAAGCTCGCCTCGTTCGAGCGCGGGGTCGCCACGCTCACCGTCGAGGTGAACGCGGCGGGTCTCCCGGCGCACCGGCTGCTCAGCCTGGCCGCGGCACCGATCGAGCAGGAGGTCGCCAAGCAGGGCCTGCCGCCGGGCGTCGTGGACGTGCAGCCGGACGCGCGGATCGCCGTCGACGTCGAGCGCCTGCTGGAGGCCAAGTTCCCGGGCGTGACCGTCACCGGGGCGAAGGTCGAGGGCGGCCAGATCGTCCTGGACGCCTCCGTCGCCTGAGCTGGAGGTGCAGCCGCCCGAGCCCTACTTGCCGACCCGGGCGTCCAGCACTCGCGCGCCTTCCGCGATCGAGCCCGACAGCGACGGGTAGATCGTGAACGCGGAGGCCACGTTGTCCACCGTGAGCCGGTGCTGCACCGCCAGCGTGATCGGGAAGATCAGCTCGGACGCCCGCGGCGCCACGACCACGCCGCCGAGGACCACACCGGCCTCGGGGTGGGCGAACAGCTTCACGAAGCCGTCCTTGACGCCGAGCATCTTGGCGCGCGGGTTGCGCGCGAGCGGCAGCGTGGTGGTGATGTAGCGGGAGTTCTGCGCGCGCAGCTTCTCCTCGCTGTAGCCCACGGTCGCGATCTCGGGTGCCGTGAAGATGTTCGACGCGACCGTGCGCAGCGCCAGCGGCTGGACGGCGTCGCCGAGGGCGTGCGCCATCGCGATCCGGCCCTGCATGGCGGCCACCGAGGCGAGCGGGAGCACGCCGGTGCAGTCGCCGGACGCGTAGACGCCGCGCACCGAGGTCCGCGAGACCCGGTCGACCACGACGTGGCCGCCGTCCGAGAGCCGGACGCCCGCCTCCTCGAGCCCGATGCCCGACGTCGCCGGCACGCCGCCGACCGCGACGAGCACGTGCGAGCCGTGCACCACGCGCCCGTCGGACAGCGTCACCTCGACGCCGGCGTCGGTACGCACCGCGGACGCCGCGCGCGAGCGGGACAGCACCGTCATGCCGCGGGAGCGGAAGACGCCCTCCAGCAGCTCGGCGGCGTCCTCGTCCTCGCCCGGCAGCACCCGGTCGCGGCTGGAGACGAGCACCACGTCCGAGCCCAGCGCGTTGTACGCGCCCGCGAACTCGGCGCCCGTGACGCCCGAGCCGACCACGATCAGCCGCTCGGGCAGCTCCCGCAGGTTGTACACCTGCGTCCAGGTGAGGATGCGCTCGCCGTCCGGCACCGCGGTGGGCAGCGTGCGCGGGGTGGCACCGAGCGCGAGGAGCACGGAGTCGGCCTCCAGCACCTCGGTGGCGCCGTCCGCGAGCTCGGCGACCACGCGCGACGGGCCGTCCAGCCGCCCCTTGCCCGCGACGATCCGGATGCCCTCGCGCTCCAGGCGGCCGCGGATGTCGGCGCTCTGCGCCTGCGCCAGCGCCAGCACGCGCTTGTTCACGGCCTGCAGGTCCACGAAGTGCTTGCGCTTCTCCGCGGTCCCGGCCGCGGACGCCGCCGCCTGCACGCCCGCACCGCTCAGCGCGGGGGCGGCGTAGGCGGAGACGACGGGGATGCCGCCGGTGGCGAGCGAGACGTCGACGTCGGACAGCGGGTCCACCACGTCGTCGGGCATGCGGATGCCGAGCTCGGGGGCGCGGTCTGCGATGGTCATCCACTCGGCGGTCGCGATGAGCGTCTTGGAGGGGACGACGTCGGTCAGGACCGCCGCGCCGCCCAGACCCTGCTGCTCCACGACCGTGACCTGTGCGCCCAGGCTGCGGGCCACGAGCGCCGCCTCGTATCCACCGGGGCCACCTCCCACGACGACGACACGGTGCGGGACTGCTGCGGGATCGAGGGGGGTCACGGGGTCCATTCTCGCATCGCCGTGACGTGCGCCGGATCCGCCGCCCTCGTGGGCGCGTGCCCGGAGGAAAGTGGCGATAACCTCGGACCATGAGTACGGAGCCAGATCTGGACGACCCCACGACCGACCCGTTCGACGTCGCTGCCGCCGCCGCCGAGTACATCGCTGCCAAGACCGGGGTGCCGGGGCACGACATCGCCCTCGTGCTCGGTTCCGGGTGGGGCGGTGCGGCCGAGCTGATCGGCGACGTCGTCGCGGAGATCCCCACCGCGGAGATCCCCGGCTTCGTGAAGCCCGCCGTCGAGGGCCACCGGTCCACCACGCGCTCCATCCGCATCGAGCGGCCCGACGGCGCCGTCCGGCACGCGCTCGTGCTCGGCTCGCGCACGCACCTCTACGAGGGCCTCGGCGCCCGCCGCGTGGTGCACGGCGTCCGCACCGCCGCGGCCGCCGGCTGCGAGACGGTCATCCTCACCAACGGCTGCGGCAGCGTGCACATCGGCTGGCGTCCCGGCCAGCCGGTCCTGATCAAGGACCACCTGAACCTCACGGGGCAGACGCCGCTGGAGGGCGCCAAGTTCGCCGACATGACGGACGTGTACACGCCGCGCCTGCGCGACGTTGCCCGGACCGTCGACCCGGACCTGCCCGAGGGCGTGTACGCGCAGTTCCACGGCCCGCAGTACGAGACGCCGGCCGAGGTGAAGATGGCGTCCCTGATGGGCGCCGACCTGGTCGGCATGTCCACCGCGCTCGAGGCCATCGCCGCCCGGCACTGCCGGATGGACGTGCTCGGCATCTCCCTGGCCACCAACCTGGCCGCGGGGATCAGCCCCCACCCGCTCTCCCACGAGGAGGTGCTTGAGGCAGGCAAGGAGGCAGGGCCGCGCATCAGCGACCTGCTCGCGCGAGTGATCAAGCAGATCTGACGCCCGTGGCCACCGACCTGCCGACCGCCACCGGGGCCCCCTCGGCCCCCGATCTCGTCGCGCGCGCCGAGGCCTGGATGGCCGCCGACGTCGACGAGTCCGACATCGAGGAGCTGCGCAGCCTCGTCGCCCGGACCGGCGACGAGAACATGGGCCACCTGGCCGTCGCCGAGCTCGCCGACCGGTTCTCGGGCCCGCTCCAGTTCGGGACGGCGGGCCTGCGCGGCGCGATGGCGGCCGGGCCCAACCGGATGAACCGCGCCGTGGTGATCGCCGCCGCGGCGGGGCTCGGCGCGTTCCTCCAGGCGGAGGCTGCCGGCGTGCCGCCGCGCGTCGTGGTGGGCTACGACGCCCGCTACCGCTCCGCCGACTTCGCCCGCGACACCGCAGCCGTGCTGGTCGCGGCCGGGGCCGAGGTGCTGCTCATGCCGGCGCCCGGGCCCACCCCGGTGCTCGCGTTCGCCGTGCGCCACCTGGGCGCCGACGCCGGCGTCATGGTCACCGCGAGCCACAACCCCGCCGCCGACAACGGCTACAAGGTGTACCTGGGCGGGCGGGTCGTCGCGGGGCCCGGGCAGGGCGCGCAGATCGTCCCGCCGTACGACGCCCGGATCGCCGGCGAGATCGCCCACGTGGGCGCCGCCAAGGACGTGCCGCGCGCCGAGTCCGGGTGGACCGTGCTCGGCCCGGAGATCACCGACGAGTACCACCGGGCGGTGGCCACGCTGCACGACGGCGAGCCGCGCACCAAGCTTCGCGTCGTCACCACCTCGCTGCACGGCGTGGGCGGCGCCGCGATCGCCCGCGTGCTCGCGGAGGCGGGCTTCGCCGACGTCGTGCCGGTGGAGGAGCAGGTCGCACCCGACCCGGACTTCCCCACCGTCGCCTTCCCCAACCCGGAGGAGCCGGGCGCGATCGACATGGCGCTGGCCCTGGCGCAGGACGCCCACGCGAACCTCGTCATCGCCAACGACCCGGACGCCGACCGCTGCGCGGTCGCCGTGTTCGACCCGCAGTACGGCACCTACCAGGGCGCCGAGACGGCGGGGTCGCAGGGTTGGCGCATGCTGCACGGCGACGAGGTCGGCATGCTGCTGGGCTGGGACGCGGCCGAGCGAGCCGTGCGCGCCGGCACCGGCGGCACGCTGGCCTGCTCGATCGTGTCGTCGCGGGCGCTGGCCGCCATCGCGAACCACTACGGCCTGCAGCACGCCACGACGCTCACCGGGTTCAAGTGGATCTCGCGCAGCCCGGGCCTCGTGTTCGGGTACGAGGAGGCGCTGGGCTACTGCGTCGACCCCGTGCACGTACGGGACAAGGACGGGCTGTCCGCGGCGGTCGCCGTCGCGCAGCTGGCCAACCGGCGGGCGAACGAGGGCCGCACGCTCCTGGACCAGCTCGACGACGTCGCGCGGGCCTGCGGGCTGCACGTCACGGGACAGGTGTCGGCGCGGTTCGAGGACCTCGCCCGGATCGAGACGACCATGACGTGGCTGCGCAACGCGCCGCCGTCGGAGCTGGCGGGCTCGCCCGTGAACTCCGTCCGGGACCTCGCCGAGGGGCTGAACGGCCTGCCTCCCACGGACGGCGTGGTGCTGCTGACCGTCGACGACACCCGCGTGATCGTGCGCCCCAGCGGCACCGAGCCCAAGGTCAAGTGCTACATCGAGGTCGTCGCGCCGATCGACCCCGCGGCGTCCGCCGAGGAGCTCTCCACGGCGCGCGTGGCGGCCCGTCAGCGCCTCGCCCTGGTGCAGGCGGACCTCCGCTCGATCCTGGGCCTCTGAGCGGCCCGTAGACCGCCGTACGAGACAGGCCGGGCCCGCCCGCTCCCGAGGGAGCGGGAGGGCCCGGCCTGATCTGTGGAGCCGCTACTTCACGACGGCGGGCAGCACGTCCATGGTGCCCTCGTTGGCGACCAGGAAGTCGGGCAGCTCGTCCGCGGCCACGGCCTGCATGAGCGGGTCGAGCTTCGCGCGGTCGAGCACCACGATCGACTGCCCGTCCGCGCTGCGCCCCGTGCCCGAGTAGGGGGCGGTCATGAACGTGATGTCCTTCGTCGAGATGTCCTGCGCGCTCTGGAACAGCTCCTGCATCCGGTCGAACGTGAACGCCTCGTCCACGGCGACGGAGCTGGTGACGGCCCCGAGGAACGAGGCCATCTTCAGCGGGTCGCTCCGGTTGTTGTTGGCCTTGGCCACGATGGCCCGCATCCAGGCCTGCTGCCGCTGCACGCGACCGAAGTCGCCGTTGGCCAGGGCGTGGCGCTCACGGGCGAAGGCGAGCGCCTCCTCGCCCGTCATGGCCTGACGCACCGAGCCGCCCGCGCCGTCGGGCACCGTGATCTCGACGCCGTCCAGGGAGTCGGTCAGCGTGGTGAAGGACTCGAAGTCGGTCACCGCGAAGTGGTCGATGCGCACACCCGTGAGGTCCTCGACGGTCTGGATCATCAGGCTCGGGCCGCCGTAGGAGAACGCGGCGTTGATCTTGGCCTCGCCGTAGCCGGGGATGGGCACCCAGGAGTCGCGGGGGATGGAGATGGCCGCGGCGGTCTGCCGGTCGGCGGACAGGTGCACGAGCATGATCGCGTCGGTGCGCTGGGCTCCGGCCTCCCAGGCCGACGGGTCGCCGGCGGAGATCCGGCTGTCGGAGCCGAGCACCAGGATGTTCACGGGGGCGGTCGGCCCCTCCACGGGGGCGGCGCTGGGCCGGGTCGAGGGGTCAATGCCCTCGAACGCGTCGAGCCGCTCCACGTTGCCGTCGAGCGAGGACCGGTAACCGAACCAGGCTGCGGTCGCGCCGCCGCCCACCAGCAGCAGGGCGCCGACGACGATTCCGGCCACGAAACCCTTGCCCCGCCGGTTGCGCCGCGCGTGACGCAGACCCCCGTCCACGGGGTTGGGTGCGGAGAGATAGTCGTTCATTCGATCGGGTGCGGCCATGGCCGGTGATCTTAGTCGCGATTTCGGCTACTACGCTTATGCGTGCACCGCAACCGGAGAAAGCGCTTGCGGGTGAATTCCGATAAACCTCGGCCAGCCGCCGAACAGAGAGGAGAGTCCGCGTGGTCGCACGCGCCAGACGCCCGCAGAACCGCGCGATTCTCCTCGTCACACACCACTACGCACCCGAGTCCGGAGCACCGCAGAGGCGCTGGGGAGCCCTGGCCGGGCACCTGGTACCAGCGGGTTATCCAGTCGCGGTCCTGACGCCCCCACCGCACTACCCCTCGGGAAAGATCACCCATAATTCACCCGCTTTCCTGCCCGGTTCGGTAACCACCGGTACCCATGGCGAGAAGATCATCCGGGTGAATTTCCGCGAGCATTCCCACGGGCTCGGTTCGCGCGTCGCGGACCAGGTCGTCGCCGCCGTCAGCTCGGTGCTGCGCGGCGTGCGGCCGTCCGCGGGCCGGCCCGCCGTCGTGATCGCCACCGTTCCGGGCATCCCGAGCGTCGTGGCCGGCTGGGCCCTCGCCCGCTGGCACCGGGCCCGCCTGATCGTGGAGATGCGCGACGCCTGGCCCGACCTGATCGAGCCCAGCGGCATCCTGCTGCGCCGAGGCCGGACGGGCGACCTGCGCCGCGTGGTCCGCGACCTCGCGGCGCGCGTGGTGCACCGCACCGTCACCCGGTTGCAGGCCCGGGCGGACCTCGTGGTCACCACGACCGCCGCGTTCGCCGAGGTGCTGCGCTCCCGCGGCGTCCGGAACGTCGCGGTGGTGCGCAACGGCACGGCGTTCGAGCCGGTCCGGGAGCACACCCCCGTCGTCCTCGGCGACCGGCCCCTGCGCGTCGTGTACGCGGGCACCGTCGGCCGGTCGCAGGGCCTGGACGTCGCGGTCCGGGCCGCCGCCCTGGTCCAGGAGCGCGGGTACGCGCTGGACGTGCGGATCGTGGGGCACGGCAACGAGCTGGAGCCGCTGCGCCGGCTGGCCGCCGAGCTCGGCGCCCCCGTGCGCGTGGAGCCGTCCGTGCCGTCCACCCAGGTGCGCGAGCTGTACGCCTGGGCCGACACCACGGTCGTCTCCCTGCGGGACTGGGCCCCGTTCGAGTGGACCGTCCCGTCCAAGTTGTACGAGGTCATGGCGTCGGGCGTCGTCGCGTCGGCGTGCCTCGCGGGCGAGGCGGCCAGCCTCGTCTCGGCGAACGGCGCGGGCGCCGTGGTACGCCCCGGCGACGTCGAGGGCCTCGCCGACCTGTGGTGCGGCTGGCTGTCCGACGGCGTGGTGCCCGCCGCCTCGCCCGACGCCGCCGCGTGGGTCGCCGAGCACGCGAGCGACGAGGTGCTGGGCCACCGCTACGCGGAGCTGCTCGACGAGCTGCTCCCCCACCCGCTGCGGCCCGAGCCCGCCGACCGAGGGGCCCGGTACTGATGGCACGACCGTTCCGGCGCGCGGGCGAGCTCGCGCGCAACCTGCGCTTCACCACGTCCTTCGTGGCCCGTACCGTGGTCGAGGACCCGCTGTGGCTCGCCGTCCAGGCCGCCCGGCGGGCGCCCGAGCGGGTGCGTCGCCCACTGGTGGGCGCCCTGCGCCTCGCGCCGACGCCGTCCGCGCGGCACGCCCTCGGGAGCATGCTCGCGGGCGACACCACGGGCGCCGCCGGTGAGGCGGAGGCGCTGCTGGCGCGCCCCGCAGGCCGGAGCCGGCGGATCGCGGCGGAGGTCGCGGTGGCGGTGGGCCGTCCCGAGCTGGTCGACGGCGTCGCCGCGGCGGGCCCCGCGCGCTACCGCGCGGCCTGGCTGCTGGGCGACGTCGAATCGATCGGGCCGGACGCGCCGGCCGGGCTGCGCGCCCAGGTGGCCGAGCTGCGGCCCGCATCCGGGGACGAGGCGGCAGCGGCCGCCCGCGCCGCGGGGACGACGTCGGGCGCGCTCACCGTGCTGCACCACCTGACCAACTCGCTGCCGCACACCCAGAGCGGCTACACGCTGCGCTCGCACGCGATCCTCGTGGCGCAGCGCGCGCACGGGCTGGCGGCGTCGGCAACGACGCGGCCGGGATACCCGCTGACCATCGGCTCGCTCGCGGCGCGCGGCACGGACGTCGTGGACGGCGTCGCCTACCGCCGGCTGGTCCCGGCCCGCGCGGAGCCCGACGCCGCACGCCGCGCCGCGCACGAGACGGACCTGCTGGTCGCGGCCGCCCGCGAGGTCGGGGCGGACGTGCTGCACACCACCACGCCGTCGGCCGTCGGGTCGCTGGCCCGGGCCGCCGCGCGGCGCGCCGGGATCCCGTGGGTCTACGAGGTCCGCGGGCTGCCGGAGGAGACCTGGGTCGCCGCGCACGGCACGGCGGAGGCCCGGGCGCGGGCGGCGGCGTCCCGCCGTCGGGCACTGATGCAGGCGAAGGAGACCGAGCTGGCGCTGGCCGCGGACGCGGTGGTGACGCTCAGCGGCACGATGCGCGACGCGCTCGTGGCGCGGGGCGTGCCCGCCGGGCACATCACGGTGGTGCCGAACGCGGTGCCGGACGCGCTGCTCACCGCGCACCACCCCACGCCTGAGGCGGCGCGCGCTGCCCTGGGGCTGCCCTCCGGCCCCGCCATCGGGACCGTGAGCAGCCTGGTCGACTACGAGGGCCTGGAGACCGTGGTCCGGACGGTCGCGACGCTCCGCGCGCGGGGCCACGACGTGACGGGCCTGCTGGTCGGCGACGGCGTCTCGCGGCCCGGCCTGGCCCGGCTCGCGCGCGAGCTCGGGGTGGCCGACCATGTGGTGCTCCCGGGCCGGGTGCCGCCCGCCGTCGCGCTGACGTGGCTGGCCGCCCTCGACGTCGTGCTGGTGCCCCGGCGCGACCACGAGGTGACGCGCCTGGTCACGCCGCTCAAGCCGGTCGAGGCCATGGCGGTGGGACGGCCGGTGGTGGCGAGCGCGCTGCCCGCGCTCGTCGAGGCGGTGGGCGGTGCGGGACTGCACGTCGACGCCGGCGACCTGGAGGGCTGGGCCGACGCCGTCGGCTCGCTCCTGGGCGACGCCGGACGGCGGGCCGAGCTGGTGGAGCTGGGCCACGGGGTGGCTACGGAGAGGACATGGGTGCGTAACGCGGAGACCTACCTGGGCGTCTACCGGCAGTGCCTGGGGGTGACGGCATGAGCGCGGGTCCCGAGACCGGGTCGTACGCGGCCCTGTTCGACGCCTCACCGACGACGACGAAGCTGGTGACGCTCGGCAACCTGTCGCGCGTGGGAGCGCGACCGCCGCTCGGGCAGTACGTGCGGCTCCTGTGGGAGCGCCGGCACTTCCTGTGGGCGGACGCCCGCGCGAAGGTCGCCAGCGGGACCCGGCAGAGCCTGCTGGGCAAGGCCTGGCTGGTGCTGAACCCGCTGATCGACGGGACGGTCTACTACCTGGTGTTCGGCGTGCTGATGAAGAGCTCGCACGGCATCGACAACTTCATCGGCTATCTACTGATCGGCGTGTTCCTCTTCCAGTTCACCACGCAATCGATCAACGGTGGCGCGCGGTCGGTGCAGACCGGAAAGAACCTGATCCGGGCGTTCACCTTCCCACGTGCGGCGCTGCCCATCTCCGTGGTGCTGCGCAACCTGCTCAACCTCGGGCCCACGCTGGTCACCCTCGCCGCGCTGATCTACCTCACGGCGCCGGCCGAGCAGTACACCTGGCGCATCGCACTGGTCCCCGTCGCCCTGGCACTCCAGGTCATGTTCACCACGGGGCTCGCGCTCCTGGTGGCGCGATGGGCAGCCGCTCTGCCGGACATCACCAACCTCATCGGCATGGTGATGCGCGTCTGGCTGTACGCCTCGGCGGTGTTCTTCTCGTTCGACAACCTCATTGACGACCCCGTCCAGCGGATGTGGCTGGAGGCGAACCCCATGTTCATCGTGCTGGACATCGTGCGGGACTGCGTGCTGTATGCCACGACGCCCGACCTGATCCGCTGGGTTTGGCTCGGCGGCTGGAGCGTGGGGCTGCTCGTCGTCGGGTTCGTCGTCTTCTGGCGGGCGGAGGAGAGCTATGGCCGCTGACCTCGACTACCCGATGCCCCCGCCGCTGGGCCAGAACGGCCCGGCGTCGATGCCTCTGCCCGCTCAGTCGGCTTCGCGCCCGCTCACCGGCGCCATCCCGATGTCCGTCCAGGCGCCGCCGCACACCGGCCAGCTCGCCACGGTGGGGCCCCGGTCAGGGAGCACTCCCGTGCTGTGGCCTACCGTGGCGGTGCAGGGCCTGCGGATGTTCTACCGGACGCCGTCCACGGACACGACCAACGGCCGGCGGGCCAAGGTGAAGCGCGCGGTGCTCAACGTGCTGGGCCAGGAGCCCAAGGTGACGGTGCGCGCCCTGACGGACATCTCGTTCGTCGCGAACTCCGGCGAGCAGATCGGCCTCGTGGGACAGAACGGCTCCGGCAAGAGCACCCTCCTGCGGATCATCGCGGGCCTGGAGAAGCCCACCAAGGGTCAGGTGCTCGCCGAGAGCACGCCGGTGCTCATCGGCGTGAACGCCGCCCTGGTGCCCGACCTGCCCGGCGAGGAGAACGTGCGCCTGGGCTGCCTGGCCATGGGGCTGTCCCCGGCCGAGGCCGAGGCCGCGATCCCGGACGTCATCGAGCTGGCCGGCCTGGGCAAGTCCATCTATCTGCCCATGCGCACCTACTCCTCGGGTATGGCGGCACGTCTGCGCTTCGCCATCGCGACGGCGGCACGCCCGCACATCCTGCTCATCGACGAGGCCCTGGCCACCGGCGACGCCGCGTTCAAGGAGCGCAGCGAGGCCCGGATGACGAGGCTCCGGGAGCAGGCGGGAACGGTGTTCCTGGTGAGCCACGCGGCGCAGACCATCGAGGAGTCCTGCACTCGCGCCATCTGGCTGCACCACGGACGTCTGGTGCTCGACGGCGAAGCGCAGGACGTCGCCGTCCGCTACCGCAAGTGGGCCTGGGCCTTCGCCAAGGACCAGCCCGACGAGGCCAGGCGGATCCTCGAGGAGGCGTTCGCCGAACGCCGGGAGACGCAGGTTCGGATCGACGCGCCGGAACCGCCCAAGGGGCGGGTGCGGGAACGGCACGCGCGGCCGACCGGCCGCGACGCCAAGCAGGCCGCGGCCGCCGCCGCCCGTGCCGCGGCCATCCGCGCGGAGAGGAGCGATCTGTGAGCCGCCCGCTCGTCATGACGGTCTACGGGACGCGGCCGGAGGCCATCAAGGTGGCCCCGGTCATCACGGCGCTCGAGGCCGACGACCGGTTCGACTCCGTGACCGTGGTAACCGGCCAGCACCGCGAGATGCTCGACCAGGTCAACGAGGTCTTCGGCATCGTGCCCGACCACGACCTCGACGTCATGAGCCACGGCCAGACGCTCGGCCAGATCTTCGCGCGCGTCATGTCCCGGCTCGACCCGATCCTGGAGGCCCGGCGGCCCGACGTCGTCCTCGTCCAGGGTGACACGTCGACCTCGACGGCGGCCGCGCTGGCCGCGTTCTACCGGCGGATCCCGGTGGTGCACCTGGAGGCGGGCCTGCGCAGCGGCGACATCATGTCGCCGTTCCCGGAGGAGGCGAACCGGAAGATCACCTCCCAGATCGCCTCGCTGCACCTCGCGCCGACCCTGCGCAGCCTGGCCAACCTCGTGGCGGAGGGCGTCAAGCTCGAGGACATCGCCGTGACCGGCAATACCGTCATCGACGCCCTGTACCTCGCCGTGGAGCGCCGGACGGCGTTCACGGACGCAGCCGTCGAGCGGGTCGCGGCGTCGGGCCGCCGGATCGTGCTGGTGACCACGCACCGACGGGAGAACTGGGGCGCTGCGATGGAGGGAGTGGGCCGCGCCCTCGCGCGGATCGCCCGCCGGTTCCCCGGCACCGAGATCGTGCTGCCGGTGCACCGCAACCCCGTGGTGCGTGACGCCGTGCTGCCGCACCTCGACGGGCTGGCGAACGTCACGGTGACCGAGCCGCTCGGGTACGGCGAGTTCACGCACCTGCTGTCGCTCTCGACGCTGGTGCTCACCGACTCGGGCGGGCTCCAGGAGGAGGCGCCAAGCCTGGGCAAGCCGGTGCTCGTCATGCGCGACAACACGGAGCGCCCCGAGGCGGTCGAGGCCGGCACCGCCCGGCTCATCGGCACCGACGAGGAGCGCATCGTCGCCGAGGTGAACCGGCTGCTGACCAACGACACGGCCTACGCGGCCATGGCGCAGGCCATCAACCCGTACGGTGACGGACGCAGCGCGAGCCGGGTGCTGGACGCGACGGCACGCATGCTCGCACCCGAGCTGCCCGGCCTGCTGCCGGACCTCGACCTGGACGAAGAATTCACTGCCGTTACTGCAGAGGGTGGAGCATGAGCAAGACCAGGGTCTTTATCTATGGCTCGTGCGTGTCACGAGACACGTTCGAGCACTTCGATCCGGAGCAGTTCGAGCTGGTCCAGTACGTGGCCAGGCAGTCGGTGCTCAGCGCGTACACGAAGCCCGTCGAGCTCATGGCTCCGCCCACGCTGGAGTCCCGCTTCCAGCAGCGGATGGTCACCGGCGACTTCTCCTCCAGCCTCCGGTCGCTGCTGTCCACCCATGGCTCGGCCACCGATCTCGTGCTCGTGGACTTGACGGACGAGCGACTCGGTGCGTACCTACTGCCCGACGGGTCGATGGTGACCCGCTCGGTCGAGCTCATCGAATCGGGTGCGGAGCAGTACCTGCCCCAGGGCACCCAGCACATCGCGTTCGGCACCCAGCAGCACTTCGAGTACTGGAGCACCGCGATGAACTACATCGGCGAGCGCGTCCAGCACCACATGCCGCAGGCGACGACCGTGCTGCTCGACATCGCATGGGCGGAGTGGTCCGAGAGCGGGACGCAGACGCCTGACAGCTTCGGTCTGAAGGCCTCGGAAGCCAACGCGATCTTCCGGCCCTACGTCCAGGTCGCCACCCAGGCCTTGGGTGCTCACGTGGTGTCGATGGACCCTGCCGAGGTCATGTCCGGGCCGCACCACCCGTGGGGGGACGCGCCGTTCCACTACGCGGAGAAGGTGTACCTGGAGACGGTGCGCCGGCTGACGGGGACCGAGGGGCGGGTGGTGTGGGGGCCCGGGAGCGAGGCCGCCGCGTTGCCGACGGGCGCCGGGTACTCCGGGAGCAACAGGGCTGTCCGCGGGGCTGACAACCCTCCGGCATCCGACCTGACGCCGGAGGACAAGATCCGCGGCAACCAGCTCGCGGCCGTGTGCGGCTGGCTCCGCAAGGAGCTCCCCGGACACTGGACCAAGCACGCGGTGTGGAAGGACACCGTCTCTGCGCACGACTTCGTGGCGCAGGGGATCACCTTCGCGTTCGACATCCATGCCAAGGACAACACCTTCGTCGTCGACATCGTCGTCCGCGACAAGCAGTACCTTCCCTACCTCGAAGCCCTGCTCCGGGCAGGTGACATCGCGTTCAAGGACATCGGTGACAAGTCCGACCGGGTCCACTTCACGCGTGTGGGCATGGTCAACGAGATCGTCGACGAGGCCACGATCAAGAAGCTCGTCACCGCGATCAAGAAGGCACGGCGCGCCATCGACCAAGAGGGCAGAGCGCCCATGGACGTGACGTCACCCGCGCTGTACGGGAAGACCGACGCTCGACGGGCGTTCGCCTGATGGCGATCGAGCTCGGTACCGGCGCGACCGTCCACAGTTCGGCGACCCTGATGCACTCCGACGACCGCACCATCAAGATCGGTGCGCACTCGCACGTCACCAGGGACGTCGACATCCTCGGCCCGGTGACCATCGAGAACGACGTCTACGTCAACCGTGGTGTCTACATCCGACCCCACACGGTGATCGGAGCGCGCACCGCTATCGGGCCGTTCTCACGGATCGTGTCGGACACACACACGATCGGCCCGGCCGAACGCAGGGCCGGACCGGTTCGGTGGGACGGCATCACCATCGGGTCAGGGTGCTGGATCGGTGCGTCGGTCACCATCCTCGCGGGTGTGACCATCGGCGACGGAGCCGTGGTGGCCGCCGGTGCGGTCGTCACCGCGGACGTACCGCCGAACACGGTCGTCGGAGGCGTTCCTGCACGAGTGATCCGTGAGCTTCCCCCAGGTGTGCCGGACGACCTCGCCCGCCCAGCGACCCTCGCATCAGCCGAGGGCGGAGGCGAACATGTCCCGAGCTGAGGTCGCCGTCCGGCTCCAGCCATGACCCGGGAGAAGCCGAAGCACGGGTTGATCACCCGTCGCACGGTGCTGGTCGGCGCAGCCGCATTGACCGGTGCCGCGGCGCTCACCGTGGCGACACCACAGCAGGCGACGGAGGCGCTCGGTGCCCTGCAGGAGCGATGGATCACGCATCTTGTCGGCACTTCGCGTGACGGACGGGGCGTGCAGGCGGCACGAAGCCGAGTCGCTGACCGTGCCCGGGACCTCCTCGGGCGAACGACGAGCGGCAGCGGCCCACGTGTCTTCGACGACCTCGTGCTCGACCCCACGACCAACTCCGCCCACCTCACCGAGACCCTGCACAGGCTGCGGGCGATGACGATCGCGTGGGCCACGCCGCACACATCGACCCATCGCTCGGAACCCCTGCTCGCTGCCATCCTGGAAGGGCTCCGGCAGATGGACGACCAGGTCTACCGCAGCGACCCGCCCGCCTCCGCCTGGACCAACTGGTGGGACCGTGAGATCGGCAGCCCCCAGGCTCTGGCCGACTGCCTCGTCCTGCTGGACGGGGTGCTCACCGAGGACACGCGCAACGCGTACGCCCGGACGATCGCGCGAGCAGTTCCCGATCCCACGCGATACGACGGGCCCGACTCGCAGACGCACCAGGCCACCGGTGCGAACCTCGTCGACCTCTGCCGCACGGTCCTGGTGCACGGCCTGGTCACAAGGGACCCCGGCCGGATCGGCGACACCGCGGCAGCCCTGCGCCTCGCATGCCAGTTCGCCGACGAGGGTGACGGCCTTCATCGGGACGGCTCGTACCTCCAGCACTCGGTAGTGCCGTACACCGGGGCCTACGGGGTGACCTGGCTCGAGGGCGTCTCTCGGATCGCATGGTTGCTCATGGGGACGCGCTGGCAGCTCGACCGGGAGTCGCTGGACGTGCTCCGGTTCGCCGTCGACGACACGTTCGCCCCGGTCATCCACGACGGACGGCTCATGAGCTTCGTACGCGGCCGCGAGATCTCCCGGGAGCGATCGACGGAGCACTCCGCGGCCGCCACCGCCATGGTGGCAATGCTGCGCCTCGCGCAGCTGCCTCAGCTCTCCCCGCGGACCGTCCGGTCCTGGAGGGAGCGCTGCAGGGGCTGGGTGGACCGGTCCCGCCCCGACTACGACCCGTTCCAGGGGACGGACGTCTCGACGGCGCAGGCCCTCGCTGATCTGCTCGACACCGACCGTGGCGCCGCGCTCCCGGAGCCCGACTCGAGCGTCGTCTTCCCCGACTCGGCGCGTGCCGTCCACCGGCGCTCGGGCTGGGCCTTCGCGGTGTCGATGGCCGCAGAGCACGTCGCGCGCTACGAGCTGATGAACGGCGAGAACCTCCGGGCCGCCCACACCGGTGCCGGCATGACCTACCTCTACGACGGTGACGACGGACAGTTCACCGACCAGTTCTGGCCGACGGTCGACCCCAACCGTCTACCGGGCACCACCGTGGTCCAGGCACCCGTGGCTCCCGACCAGCGCGTTCCGTCGCCGCTGGCGGTCGGTGCCTGGGCCGGGGGCGCCGTGCTGGACACGTACCTGGCAGCCGCCATGACGGTCTCCGGTGCGGCATCCGACCTGACCGGCTACGCGTCGTGGTTCTGCTTCGACGACTACGTGCTCGCGCTCGGTACCGGGCTGAGCTCCGGTGCGGCCGAGGCGGTCGAGACGACCGTGGAGAACCGGCTGTTCCACGCTGGCAACATCGGCAGTCTGACGGTCGACGGCGAGCAGGCCGTGAGCGAACCCGGAGACACCCGCACCTGGCAGAACCCGGACTGGGCTCATCTCGAGGGCGTCGGCGGATATGTCTTCCTCGGGGACGCCGCCGTGCGCGCGGAGCACCGGCAACGGTCGGGAAGCTGGGCCGACGTGAACGAGGCGGGCAGCACAGAGGCCGTGACCCGCACCTACGTCTCGATCGTGATCGAGCACGGCACTCGCCCTTCGGCGGCGAGCTATGCCTACCTGGTGGTTCCAGGGGCGACGGCCGCTGAGACGGCCGCGCTGGCCGGACGGAGGGACATCTGGGTCGGGGCGGCGCGCCCTGCGCACCACCTCGTGTCCCAGGACGGCAGTGGGATCACGATGGCGACGTTCTGGCAGCCCGGAGAAGTCCCGGGCCTCCGTTCGGACGCACCGTGCTCCGTCGTCACCCGCGAGTCCGACGACGGTCTCACGGTCGCCGTGGCCGACCTCGCCCGCCGCGCGGCCCCGATCCGGCTCGTGCTGTCCGGCAAGGGGCGGTTGCGTCCGGGCGACGCCGACGGATCTGTCACGGTCCGGTCCTTCGGCTCCGACCTCGAGCTCACCGTGCGGCCGGCGGCGGCCGGCCGCACGGTCGTCGCCCGGCTCCGCACGAGCTAACGCGACGGTCCCGACCGGAGCTCGGGCCGGTCCGGGAAGAAGGCACCGAACTCCCCGGCGAGATCGCGGATCGTCTCCTCGGCCGTTCTTCCGCCCAGCATGAGCTGGACGGCCCGCACGGTGACGTCCCGCGGCGGGGAGACGTGACCCTGACCCCAGCTCCCGATCGCGGCCACCGCCGGACCTCGGTGATAGGCGGGCAGGTCCGGCAGGAGCTCCAGCCCACGACGCTCGACATACGGCCTGAAGTGTGCCCGGACGTGCCAGTCGCTGCCGTTCTGGAGGAGCAGAACCCTCGACGTGTCGTCCGGGTCACCCACGACGGTTCTGATCCCGCGCTCGTCGAAGTAGTCGCGGATCTTCTCACGGTCGTCGTCGACCGCAGGATCGAGGTAGGCGACCGGAGAAGCCGGGTACGCACTGCGCAGGTACGCGGAGATCGTTTCCGGCACATACCGCAGGACGTCCGATTGCGGGTTCCAGCAGAAGACCTGAGCGCGCGGACCGATCGCCTGGGCGGCGGACAGCGCGGCGAACCCGCCGCCGCTGCCGCCGACGAGAAGCAGGTCGACGTCGTAGCGCTCGGCGATCCCCTTGAGGAGGCGGTGCAGCGCAGCCGTGGCCTCGAACTCAGAGCAGCCGGCGTACCAGGCCAACGTCAGGTCCCCGTGGTCGCTGATCGTCGGGTCCGCGACCATGATCGACGACGTGCCGATCTCGGCGCTGATGTTCAGTCCCGAGAAGTACGGTCCGAGCGCACCGTCACGGTCCTTCGTGAGTCCCAGGAAAAACACGGGTATCGCACGCTGACGCGTGGCACCGAGCGGCTCTCCGTTGAACCCAAGGTCGATCGTCCCGCCGGCATACGTGACGGAGTGCAGCCCCGAGCCGTGCTGCGGCCTCGAGAGGAAGGCCTCGGAGCTCACCCAGCGGTGGACCGGACGGCCCCACTGGACGAAGTCGACGGGCGAGTGCTCGTGCTCAGACATGAAGCAGCTCCGCGAAGTCCGCGGCCATGTCGTGCATCGTGTAGGCCGCCGCGAACTCCTTGGCGGCCCGTGTCCGCGCACCACCCTGCCTGTCGAAGCACCGCTCGACGGCTGCGGCGAGCGCCGCCGGCCTGTCCTCGGCCTCCGCGTCGAAGAACTCGACCCACGCCTGGTCGCCGTAGTCCGTCATCAGGTGGGGCAGAGCGGGCACCACGCACGGAACACCCATGGTCGAGGCGAGCAGCATGCTGCCCGAGTTGAGGATGCGGGTGTACGGGAACGCCAGCACGTCACACGCCGCGGACCAGGTCACGACCTCGTCCTCGGTGAGCTCGGCGTGCCGCCGATAGACAGTGACGCCGGGCGGCAGCGCTTCCTCGATCTCCCGCATCGCCGCAGGATCGGTCTTCCCGGCGAGCAGCAGCGAGACGTTCGGATGCCGCTCGGCGAGCAGTCCCGCCGCCCGGAGCAGAACCCCGACACCCTTGTAGGGCCGGAGGCCACCGACGATCCCCACCACCCGCTCCCCCAGGGGAATCCCCAGGGACTCGCGCACCGCCCGCCGCCCATGCGGCTGGGGATAGATGCCCAGGTAGCTGGCATGAGGGATACGGTGCACCTTTTCGACCGGAATCTCGTAGTGCTCAGCCGCGACGGTCACCGTCTGCGAGTTGAGGACGAGGATCTTCTCGGCGCGCCGAGCGAGCACCTTGGCGAGCTCGACCTCCTCGGCAAGGTACTTGGCATCGTGCGCGACCGTGTTGTGCACGGTCCAGAAGAGCCGCACCCCCCGAGCGGCCGCGCGGCCGAGGGCGGCGTCGAGGGTATTGATCCGAACGCGGAAGTCGGCCGCGTTCAACACCCCGTCCGAGATCGGTCCGGTCCAGTGCACGTGCGCGATGTCCCCTGGCGCCAGACGCCCGAGGTCGTCGATCAGTTCGCCGTAGCGCCAGCGTCCCCTCGCCTGCCACCCCTGGGCGCGCGCCTCGAGGTAGAGCATGTTCAGGTACGGGTTGGTGGTCCAGTACGGGAACGGGTAGATCTGCGGCATCGGTCAAGCACCTTCCTGGCCAGCGGCAACCATGGTCTTGGCTCCGGTCTGGTCGAGCCGAGGCATCTGGTTCGCCCACGCCAAGGGTGTCGACTCCGTGGCGCCGTCGGCGAAGTCGATGTCCAGCACAAGATCGAGGTCCCGCGGATCTCCCCAGCTCACCGGCACGATGATGTCGAGGTCGAGCTGGGCGGCTCCGTTCGGGAGCACCATGCCGCTCACGACGACCACGGCGTTCCCGTTCACCAGGCGGGCCTCCTCGATCGGCCGTGCCGAGTCGACAAGCTGTACGAAGAAGCTGAGTACTGTCGAGGAGCGCTGCCGGAACGCCGCGTAGGCACAGGCGGCCAGGCCGGTGTCGGCCCGGCGCACGCCGCTGACGAAGTGCTCCGCGGAGCCTGAGAGTACGGCGCGGTCGGCGTCGCGCAGGCCCACCGCGAGCTGGTCGGAACGCACGTCCGGGTAGAACCACTGACGGAGTTCGGTGAGCCGGTCGAGCATGCCTGCCGGTACCGCGGTATCGACCGACTCGACCGCCTCCCGGAGGTTGGCCTCGTACCGGGCGACATCGGCCGTGATCTCGTGCTTTGTGCTCAGCGAGGTGACCCAGTCAGTGTCACCGACAAGGTGGCCGACCGCGGCGGCTCCCAGCAGGGCGTCGGCTGTGCCTGGTGTGGTCAGCGGAACCGGTCTGGGCGGATCTGCCCCGCCGTTGGAGTCGGGCATCCACAGATCGTGCGGAAAGACGTCCAGGATCGCGTCAGCGTCGTACCGTGGCTCCGGCATCGGACCCAGAGCCAGTGCGTCTTCGAGGGTCCTCGCCACCGGCTCGGAACAACGACCGGTCCCGGCGAGGTAGTCGCGATACTTGAACGGATGCTCGTGCTCGGATGCCACGAACCTCGCAGGAACGCCGAGGGCCTCGGCGACGACGACAGCGTGCAATGACGAACCGACGACGAATCTGCTCACCGCGATCTGGGCCAGCACCGAGTGGATCTGGTCGCGCGGATCCTGGACGAGCACACCGAGGATCCGGGCCTGTGCCGAGAGCTCGTCCCGGTCATTGAGGTTCGGTACGAAGAGCGCGTCCCGGCGGGGTGCGCGAACCAACCCGGCCACTTCTGGCATCAGGTACGGCAAGAGCAGCGCCGGGTCGCCGTAGACGTCAGGCACGTCATGACCGAGCCACCGCAGGTAGCGACGAGTCCACGGGCCGCGCACCGACCGGACGTCCAGTGAACCGGGAAACGTGTCACGGTCAGAAAGGTTCTTGCCGTTGACACCCGTGCCCCACACGACGGCATGCTCCGGCGCGAGGTGCAGGACGGAACCGACGGAGACGAGCGCCCGAGGCGTCCCGTCCGTCGGCGCCGGATCCCTTCCCGCGACCATCCGCGACACCAGCTCGGGGCCAAGGAGGTCGCCGAAGTTCGCGACGGGCGCCCCGTCCCGGACCGGGTTCCAGTGGACCACCGGAACTCCGGACACCCTCGTCGTCGCCGCGCCGTGCCTTGCGCTCTGGTCGACGGTCATCGCCGCGCCCCCTTCACCTGGGCAACGGTGCGCGCCTTGCGCATCCGCTCCACACGCCACTGGACCGCGCGTGTCACGCGCGCCACGCCGCTCTTGTAGGTGCGGAAACCGAGGGCGGACGTCCCGTCCGACCACGGCCTGACGGAACCCGCCGTGCTCGCAGAGGCCCATGTGAGCTGCAACGGCACGTCCACTCGACCGAGCGAGTCCTCCGCGATCACCCTCAGCCGCCAGTCCCAGCCCGCCGCCAGCGTCGACAGGTCCGCGGCCAGTCGCCAGCCGTTCGCATCGACGGTCAGGTTGCCGAAGATCCGCACCCGTTGCTCCTGACGCCTGCCGTGGCTACCGACAACCTCCAGGTGATGCAGAACCACGCCGTCGGGGACCGCGTCACCCTGAAGAGCGACGCTGCGGCCCTTCACGCTGGTGACGTCGGCGGTAAACCGTGGCAGGTAGCGCCAGGAGTCCTGGGCGCGCTGGCGCCAGAGCAGACCGCGGTCCCCGGACCTCATGGCTCGAAACACTCGTTCCTCACGGGCTCCTGGCGTGGTGACGTCCGCCGTCTCCAGACCGGACTCGGCCACGAACTCGCACACCGTGTCGGCAAGGTCGTCCTCCCAGGGCGCGCTGCGGTCCATGAACGGCCGGAGCACGTCGGCGTGGAACACGCGTGCGGCAAGGTCACGGGAGAAACCGGAGGACAGGCCGGCGTCGAGCGCATCGACCATGGTGGTGATGGTCTGCGTCGCGTGCTTGTCGATGCCCTCGGTCTCACGAAGCCAGACCTGCCGGGCGGCCTCGAGGTCACCCCGTGCGATCAGGTGATACACGAGTGCGCGGCGTGGGCCTACGCGGCGCAGCGCCTGCGCGGGAGCGAGTTCGACAAGATCGGCGATCGCCGAGACGACGGCCTCGCGCTCACGGGGAGTGAAACGTGACACGTCATCGCCGAGCAGCTTCCCGACGGTGGACCAGCCGTCAGAGCCGAGCGCCATGTGCCAGTACTCGCGGGTGAGGTCTGATGTCGGATCGTCGGCCAGCACAGCCGCACAGATCCGCTCCTGAGCGAGATACCCGACGGCCGACGCGACACTGCTCAGCGATGCGGTCATCGACGACGCTCCTGGACGAGCACGGTAGTGGTAGACGATCTCTGGTGTGATCGCCAGATGCTCCGCCATCCGAAGCGCCATGGACATCGGAAGAATGTCGTTGCCACGCGGCGTCGTCGGGAAGTGCAGCCGATGCTTCATCCAGAAGTCGCGGCGGATGAAGCGGTTCCAGCAAGTCCTGTTGCGCACCAGCCGCGGTACGAGGTCAATGGTTGTCCGCTCATAGGGACGATCCAGACCGTACTCACGTAGGTTGCTCCACGTCGTGGACGCGTAGAACTTCTGGAAACCGCCGATCGTCACCTCCGCGCCACTCGATGTGGCCGTCGCAAGCATCGCGGAGTACGCACCACGTGGCACGAGATCGTCACCGTCGCAGAAGGTCAGATACGCCCCGCCGGCACGCTCGATCGCCGCATTCCGGGCCTGGGCGCCGCCCCGCCCCGGGTTGCGTATGGCGGTCACCCGCGGGTCGCGAAGCGCCCACGCCTCTAGCTTCTCCCAGGTGCCGTCCGTGGAGTGGTCGTCGACGGCGATGAGCTCGAAGTCCGCCATGTCCTGGGCAAGGATCGATCGCACACACTCGTCGATCCAAGGAGCCACGTCGTGGGTCGGCAGGACCACCGATACGGCCACGAGCGCGGAGCCCGGTTGCGAGAGCGCAGACTCGGGAGTGCCAGCGTCCTTGCCCAGTACACGGAGCAGCACTTCCGGTGTCTCCGACAGTTCACCCAGCCCGGCCTCGCCCGAGAGAACCTCGTGCGCCGTCTCGAGGATCGGGCCCGGAATCCGACGGAGCGTGCTCAGCTCGGCGAGCCGGACCACGTCGCGGATGACAGCAAGGGCAAGCTCCACGACCGTCGCGTCGGTCGCCTCCCGGAGCGGAGCGACACGGTTGCGCACCTCGAAGAGCAGGATCTTCTCGACGAACACCTGCAGTGCCGCGCCATTGCCCGACTCACGGACGACCCTCAGCGCCTCCGCCGTCTGCCGCGCCCAGTCAGCGAGAACGTCCTGTGCGTCAAGGGTCGTCGTGATCGAGCCCGGCCGACGGCGGTAAAGGTAAGTGGTCCGAGGCAGGACATCGATCGATGCCGCTCGCGTGTAGGACTGCGTGCACGGCACGACGTCCTCGCAGAGCGTCGCCTCCGGCCAGACGATCTGCTGCTCCCGGAGGAACGCCGTCCGATAGACCTTGGTCCACACGGTGTGGTCGTAGATCAGTTCTGGGTGCTCGGCGAGCGTGGTCCTTTCGGCACCGATGTCGTAGACGTCGTGCTGGAGGGTCCAGTAGCGCGCCCGTCCGCTCTGTCGCCCGAACTCGTCGGCCCGGGCGGTGACGAAGTCGGAACCCGTTCGCTGCAGAGAAGCGACCATCGCCGCATAGGCACCCGACGGAACGATGTCGTCGCTGTCCGGGAAGGTGACGTACTGCCCTCGCGCTTTGCGGAGCCCCGCGTTCCTGGCCGATCCAGGCCCCAGGTTGGTCTCGTTCTCGATGAGCACGACACTGGGATGACGGTCGCGGAACTCCCTGGCGACCCGCGCCGAACCGTCGGTCGGTGCGTCGAGGACCACGATGATCTCCTGGTCCAGACCCTGCGCAACAACACTGTTCAGGCAGTCGTCCAGCCAGGGTTCGACGTTGTGGGTCGGGATCACGATGGACAGGAGCGGCCCGGAGGCGGTGGCAGGAGTTGTCACCATTGCAGTTGGTCTGCCTTCCTTCTGGATGTCATGACGATCGGCACGGCACCGCTCAGTGCGACTCGGCTGTCATTCCACGCGTGTCGATAACGTTCTTCTGCGCAAGCCGCCCGACCACCGACCGGAAGACCGTGTGGTCCACAAGCAGGAGGTGTGCGTCAGCGTCGGCCAGCGCCTCGTCGGCGTCGACCAGCCGGACGTTCGGCAGGCAGACCAGCTCCGCGGGCAGCTCCTCGATGTTCGGCTCGACCGCCAGCACGGTGGCCTGCGGGAACGTCCTCGCCAGGTCCCGCACGATTTCGACAGCGGGAGACTCGCGCAGGTCGTCGATGTTGGGCTTGAACGCCAGGCCAAACGCGGCTACCACCGGCGATTCGATCCCGGCGACGGCGTCGAGCACCTTGTGCAGCACCCAGCGCGGCTTGGCGTCATTGACCTCGCGAGCCGTTCGGATCAGGCGCGCCTCCTCGGGCGCGGCGTCCACGATGAACCAAGGGTCGACTGCGATGCAGTGTCCGCCGACACCGGGGCCCGGCTGCAGGATGTTCACCCGCGGATGGTGGTTGGCCAGGCGGATGAGTTCCCAGACATTGACGCCGAGACGGTCGGCGACCAGCGACAGCTCGTTGGCGAACGCGATGTTCACGTCACGGAATGAGTTCTCCACGAGCTTGGCCGTCTCGGCGGTCACCGCGTCGGTCAGGAGGATCTCGCCCTGGCAGAACACCTGGTAGAGCTCCCGGGCGCGCTGTGCGGCCTCGGGGGTGAGCCCGCCCACGATACGGTCGTTGGTGACCAGCTCCACCATGATCCGGCCGGGCAGGACGCGCTCGGGGCAGTGTGCGAAGTAGATGACCGGCTTGTCTCCCGAGCCGTCCAGGCTGAGGTCGGGCCGCTGGTCCAGCACCCATTCCGCCATGCGGCGCGTGGTCCCGGGCGGGGACGTGGACTCCAGGACGATCAGTTCACCACCCCGCAGCACAGGCGCGATCGCCTGTGCCGCAGCCTTGATGTAGGAGAGATCCGGCTTGTGGTCATCCATGAAGGGTGTGGGCACGGCCACGATGTACGCATCGGCGGGCTCCGGTGCCGGCACCGCACGGAGCCGACCGGAGGAGACAGCGTCTGATACGTAACCTGCCAGGTCCGGCTCGACGAAGGGCACCTGGCCACGGTTGACCGCCTCCACCGTCGCCGGGCTCACGTCGATGCCCGTCACGGGTACTCCGTTGGCCGCCAGGATCGCAGCCGTCGGCAGACCGATGTATCCGAGGCCGACCACCGCGACGGTGCTGATACCCATTGAGTTCTCTCTTTCGTACGTTCAGAACATGACGTGCGTCGCCGCACGCCCGTAGTGCTGGAGCTCGCCGCTGGCGAGCAGCTCGGCCTCCGTCACGGACCAGGCGTGCCCGCCCGGATCCGATCGCACCTGGATGAAGTTGAAGCGGTCGGCGGCGTAGACGATCCCGCCCGCCTCCACCAAGTCGGTGAGGAACGCCGTGTCCTCCCCGCTCCCCAGCGGGCGGAAGCCCACAGTGGAAGCGGTCTCACGCGCAGCGACGATCGTCGGCCCCATGACCCGGTCCGTGTACCGATGCTCCCGATCCGCGAACCGCAGGATCGTGGCGTCGGCGCCCTCGAGGTACATGTAGTGCGCCTGCTTGCCCACCACGTCCGCGCCCGAGTACGCCAGCGCGTACAGCTGGTCGGACAGGTACTGCGGGCCGTACAGGTCGTCGTCGTCGATCTTGGCCACGACGTCGCCGTCGGCCGCGTCCAGCAGCAGGTTGAGGCAGGTGCCCAGCGGCACGTCCGCCGTCGCCGACAGCAGCTCCAGCGAGCCGACGCCGGCCTCCTTGGCGCGGGCGCGGATGTCGGCGTCGTCCGCCTCGAAGCCGTGCGTGAGCAGCGCGACCTGCAGGTCCACGCCCACCTGGGCGCCGAGCACGCCGAGCACGTGGTCGAGCTGGTGCGGGCGGTTCGTGGAGACCAGGGCGGTCACGGTCGGCCGCGCGACGACGGGTGAGCCGGCCAGGCCCACGTCGGCCAGCACCTTCTGCGAGCGGGCGGCGTAGGTGTGCTCACGCCAGATCCGGCGCTGGCCCTTGTGGACCGCGCGGTCACGCAGCTCGGGCGAGCGCACGAGCGCCCGGATCGTGTGCGCGCCGGCCTCGCGGGTCTCGGCGACGAAGACCTCGTCGCCCGGGAAGTACTCCCCCACGGCCGCGCTCGGCGTCGAGACGACGGCCGTACCGGAGGCGGTGATCTCGAAGATCCGGCGCGCGCACATCGACGGCGAGCCGACCACGGAGTTCACGTTGAGGAAGACCTTGTACTCGCGGTAGGCGGTCAGCATCCGGTCGTAGTCGAGCGAGCCGACGACGCGCCCGTCCAGCGGCGCGGGGAACTGGTACTTCTCGTCCTTCCCGCGGAACCGACTGAAGATCTCCAGGCCGTGCTCCATCTTGGGCGAGACGTCGAGCGCCGCGCCGAGCAACAAGTCCATCTGCTCGCGCCGCTCCGGGTACTTGTGCGCGAAGTACATCCCCGCGAACGCGACGTCCCGCTCCGGGCCGCGGCCGTGCAGCCGCACCGGGTTGTGGATCGCGGGCTGCGCGGCGAACTCCAGCACGCCCACCCGGTCGTGACCCAGGGCCTCGGCATAGGCAGGCACGCGGTCGACGTCGGTGGTGTAGACCCGGTCGAACAGCCGGGCGGCGTCGAGGAAGTCCGCGAAGTGGACCGGGTCCTCCTTGTTCCAGAACACCGTGGGCACGCCCGCCGCACGGCAGGCCTCGACGAGCTCGACGAAGGCAGAGCGCGGGGCCGACGTGCCGGTCAGGTGGTACTGCCACGCGCCGGCGTTGCCGTTCCACGCGGACTCCACGAACAGCAAGTCGAGGCCCGTCGCCAGCTTGTCGCGCCAGGTCTGTGGCGTGAGCGCCACCTGGTCCCACTCGGGCGCGAACGCGAGCCGCGAGAAATCGTCCAGGATGACGCCGACCCGCACGTTACGCGGCCCGCCGACGGTGCCACGCCCCGCGGTGGCAGCACCTGCCGCGGCACCACCTGCCAGGCCGGAAACGGGCCGGTCCGGCCACTGGTCGAACGTCAGGCCGTCCTTCGTCCGGCGCGAGCCGCCCACCTGACCGGCCATCGGGACACGCTGCCTACGCAGATACGTACGCAGTTGGTCGACGCCACCGTGCCGGAGGTGCCACGCGGCGCGACGGAACCGGAGCACCACGCCGTATGCACGATCCTTCACCGCGAGAATGTCCCTGTCTGCCCGAGAGCCGTCAAGATAAGCGGCACCCGTCGGGCGAAAATTACGGCGCCGAAGTTCAAGATGCGCCATTGGTCGACTCATGTTACAAGTGACCCAAGTCTGCCCAAGCCGTTTACGGGTGAAGAGGCTAAGGTTCACCCGGGTGACTTCGGGAGGCGGCGCCCACCAGGATCGAGGGCGTTCAGTCCCGCCGGATCAGCGACAAGATGTCGTCGCGCACCTTCTCCATGATGTCCTGGTCGGCGGCCTCGACGTTCAGCCGCAGCAGCGGCTCGGTGTTGGACGCCCGCAGGTTGAACCACC